>NZ_JBFOCI010000010.1:29317-124336 GCF_040813675.1 Mesorhizobium marinum
AGCGGATCGGCGCCGATCCGCGACAGCAGGATCACCGCCTGCGTGCGGCTGTCGACGCCGAGCTTGTGCAGGACAGCCGAGACGTGGGCCTTGATCGTCGCCTCGGACACGCCGAGCTCGTAGGCGATCTGCTTGTTGAGCAGGCCTTCGGCCAGCATGCCGAGCACCCGCGTCTGCTGCGGCGTCAGCGACTGCAGGCGATTGATCAGATCCGAGATGTCGGGATCGCGCTCGACGCCGAGATCGATGCCGGCCGGCGCGGACACGCCGCCGTCGAGCACGGTCTCGACCGCGCGGCGGATGTCTTCCATGCTGGCCGACTTCGAGATGAAGCCTGACGCGCCGAGCTCGAGCGAACGGCGTATGGTGGCAGGATCATCATGGGCGGAGACCACGACAAGCGGGACCGTAGCATTGATGCCGCGCAGCGAAATCAGTCCTGAAAGGCCGGCGGCGCCCGGCATGGCGAGGTCGAGCAGCACTAGGTCCATGTCCTCGGCGCCCGCGACCGACGCCTTGGCGCTGTCGAAATCTCCGGCCTCCAGAATCGTCGCCACATCGCCGATGCCGGCAAGGGCCTGTTTCAGCGCACCACGAAAAAGCGGATGGTCGTCCGCGATCAACACTTTGTAGCCTGACGGCAACATCCCCTCCCCGCGCCCCTCGCCTTATGCCTTGCAGGTGTGCGCTGCCGGATTATGCGACGGCGGCGAGCAATATCAAGCGCCAATGGCGATTTCCTCCGCCATCGGCGATGCAGGCGGAGCCCCCCGGCCAGGCGCGTCAGGTCTTGTTCGCGCCTGGAGCAGGCGTCCGGCCTTGCTCCGCCTCGAAATCCCGCACGATGCCCATGAAGCTGCGGAAGAAACGCTCCATGTAGCCCATGGTCCGGTTGAAGTCCTCTTCCGTCGGCAGCGAGGACTGCGCCTGCGCCGCAGGCGCGCGCTCCAGCCTGGCCACCCGGTCCTCCAGCGACTTGACGCCAGCCTGCAGGCGCTCGATCTCGTCCTGCATGGCGGTGCGTTCGTCCGCGGCCATCCGGCACACCAGTTCGTCCTGGCGCTGCGTGCAGATCGACATCGCGCCGGTGCTGGTATCGAGCCGGACATATCCTTCCGGCGTTTTCTCAAGCCTGTAGCGATCGGTCTCGGCCGATGCGGCGAGCGGGACTGCCAGAAGAAAGGCTAGGGAAAAGAGCGCGACCGGACGCATTGCGACCTCCATTCGCTTGATCGGGCCGAAGCCCGGATCCACCGTGGTGGAAACCTAGCCGATTCTCGGCCCGCTTTGCGCCGAAATTGGGGACGCGCCGTCCACAAAGCCTTCCGCGCGCGGCGCATTCGGCCTATAGGCCGCCCATGGCGACCATCATCTACAAGATCTGCCCCGAAACACTGTGGCGCGAGGCCGAGAAAGCCGGCCGCTTCGACGGCGCGCCGGTCGACACGTCCGACGGTTTCATCCACTTCTCGACAGCAGAGCAGGTCCGCGAAACCGCCGCCAGGCATTTTGCCGGGCAGCAGGGCCTGCTGCTGGTCGCGGTGGACCCGACGCCGCTCGGGCCGGCCCTGAAGTGGGAGGTCTCGCGCGGCGGCGCGCTCTTCCCGCATCTCTATGCGCAACTCGCCCTTTCGGCGGTCCTTTGGATCAAGCCTCTGCCGCTCGACGCCTCCGGCAACCACCAGTTTCCGGCCGACCTACCATGATGCTCGGCGCCATCGAAAAGCTCGGCCGGCGGGCGCTGTTCTGCCTCGACCCCGAAACCGCGCACGGCCTGTCGATCAAGGCACTGAAGGCCGGCGTGCCGGTGGCGCTTGCGCCGCGCCTCGACGCGCGGCTGAAGACGACGGTCGCCGGTATCACGTTCGACAATCCGCTCGGCATGGCAGCCGGCTACGACAAGAACGCCGAAGTGCCGGACGCGCTGTTGCGGCTGGGGTTCGGCTTCGCCGAGGTCGGGACGCTGACGCCGCTGCCACAGGCCGGCAACCCTAGGCCGCGCATCTTCCGCCTCACCGCCGACGGGGCGGTCATCAATCGGCTCGGCTTCAACAACGAGGGCCACGACGCCGCCGAAAGGCGCCTTTCGGAGCGCGCCTGGAGGGCGGGCGTCGTGGGCGTCAACATCGGCGCCAACAAGGACAGCACGGACCGCATCCGCGACTACGTGCTCGGCGTCGAGCGGTTCGCGCCGCTGGCATCCTACCTGACGGTCAACATCTCCTCGCCGAACACGCCGGGCCTGCGCGACATGCAGGCGCGCGCGGCCCTTGCCGAACTGCTGCGGGCGGTGGCAGCCGCCCGGGACGCGGCAGTGCCGGCGGCCGGGCGCAAGACGCCGATATTCCTCAAGATCGCACCGGACCTGCACGACGCCGACTTCGAGGACATCGCCACGGAAGTGATGGAGCGGTCCATCGAGGGGGTCATCGTCTCGAACACGACGACATCGCGCCCCGACCTGCGATCGCCTGACCGCGCCGAGACCGGCGGGCTGTCGGGCCGGCCGCTGTTCGAACGCTCGACCATCGCGCTTGCCAAGATGCGACGTCTGCTGGGACCGAAGCACGCGGTCGTCGGGGTCGGCGGGGTGGACTCGACCGAAACAGCGCTCGAGAAGATCCGCGCCGGCGCCGATCTGGTGCAGTTCTATACCGGCATGGTCTATGCCGGACCGGCGCTTCCCGGCCAGATCGTCAAGGGCTTCTCGAAATTCCTGGACCGGGAAGGCCTTCGCTCGCTTGCCGACATCCGCGACAGCCGGCTGGACCACTGGGCCGACAGGCCGCTGCAGCTATAGCCCGGCGCGCATGCGCACGCGCAGCAGCGCCAGCAGGCCCAGCCCGCGCGCGAGCAGGAAGATGTGCAGCGCCGCCCACAGCCCGGCATTGCCGAATGCCGTGCCGAGCGAGAGCAGGGCGAGCGCGAATACCAGGAACGAGGCGAGCATCACGTTGCGCATGTCGCGCGACCACGTGGCTCCGATGAAGACACCGTCCATCTGGAAGGCGAGCACGCCGCTGACCGCCGTCATCGCGGCCCACGGAAGGTAGGCGGCCGCGACAGCCCTGACGTCTTCGGCGGTCGTGATGAGCGCAACGAGTTCGAGGCCGAAGGCGAGCGTGACGACGCTGGCCAGGCCGGCCAGCGCGAAACCCCAGATCGACGTCAGCCTGACCGCTTCTCGCAGGCCGTCGCGGTAGCGCGCGCCGACCGCCCGCCCTGCGAGCTGTTCGGCGGCCGTCGCGAACCCGTCGAGGAAGAAACTCGCCACCATGAAGAAGTTCATCAACACCGCGTTGGCGGCCAGCGTCACCGTGCCGAACTGCGCGCCCTGGCGGGTGAAGAGGGCGAATGCTGCCAGCAGGGTGAAGGAGCGGATCATGATGTCGCGGTTGAGCGAGATCATGCGGCCGAACGCCTGGCGGTCGAGGATGCGGGCGAGGCCGATCCCCGGCGCACCGGAAAACCGTCGAACGACGATGGCCAGCCCGAGGATCGAAGCGGCCAGTTCCCCGCCGACCGTGCCCCAGGCGACGCCCTCCAGCCCCCAGCCCAGCTTCAGTCCGAGGATGACCGAGAGCAGGATGTTGACGCCGTTGAGGGTGATTTGCAGCAGCAGCGCGAGAAAACCCTCGCCACGCCCCAGGACGTAGCCAAGCACGGCATAGTTGACGAGCGTCAGCGGCGCCGCCAGGAGCCGGATGCGGACATAGGCCTCCATCGCCGAGCCGACGGCCGGTTCGGCCGCGATGAACCACTGGCCGACAAGCACGAAAACCGGAGCAAGCAGGGCGAGCGCCGCGCCGGCGACCACGGCAATCGCAAAGGCGCGCCAGAAGACGGCCTGCTCCTCCGGCGCATCGCCGCGGCCGAAAGCCTGGGCGACCAGGCCGGTCGTGCCGGAGCGGACGAAGTTGAAGGTGGTGAAGACCACGTCGAAGACGAGGGCGCCGGTGGCGAGGCCGCCGATCAGGGCGGCGTCACCGAACTGGCCGACGACCGCCGTATCGACAAGGCCGAGGAGCGGCGTGGTGAGGTAGGCGAGCGTCATCGGCACGGCAATCGCCAGCACCGAGCGGTGCGTCACCGAAAACGGCCGGGTCGCCACGGAAGAGGCAGGCTGGTCCAAACGAGATCCCTTTCGGGCGACCTCCTGCCTCAGCTTGCGGCCATGCGCAATCGCCGGCGCGCGCTGGGCCAACCGAAAGGTGACGGCGCGTCAGCGCCGGTAGCTGAACAGCCTGAGGATGATGAAGGCCGGCACGACGATCGCCGCGCCGAGCAGAAAGTAGCCGACGAAGCGCTCGATTGCCCGGAAGCCCATGTTCCAGATGTCGAGGAAGAAGTCGCGGATGCCGTAGAGCACGTCGAAGGGCGACCAGCCGAAGGCATGCATGACCACCCCCACCAGGAAGGAGATGACGATCAGCTTGATCAGCACGCGAAGCGGCGAATCGCCCAGGAAGCGGTCAAATGCCGACAAGATCAGTCTCCAGTGCAGTCCAGCCGCCCCGAAATACGCATTTGCACGACCGCGTTCAAGCCGCTGCCGCGCAAGACGCCCCCGAGACTACTTCACGAAGGGCCGCAGCACGTCGCGCGCAAGCAGGAAGCCGCGCTTGACCGCCTCGTCGGTTCCCTCGAAACGGCGATCCTCATGTTCGATGATGACCGGGCCGTCATAGCCGGCACGGTACAGGCCCGAGAAGAAGCCGCTCCAGTCGACCTCGCCGAGCCCGGGCATGCGCGGAATCTGCCAGCCCATGCCAGCCGACATGATGCCGCGCTCGTAGAGGCCGTCGCGGTCGATCATCAGGTCCTTGGCGTGGACATGGAACATGTGCGCGCCGAACTCGCGGATGAAGCGGCCCTGGTCGATCATCTGCCAGACCAGGTGCGACGGATCGAAGTTCATGCCGACCTCGCCCTTCCAGACATCGAGAATGCGGCGCCAGACCTCCGGCGAATAGGCGATGTTGTGTCCGCCCGGCCACTCGTCCCGGCTGAAGATCATCGGGCAATTCTCGAAGGCGAGCCTGACGCCGTGGTCGCGCGCATAGGCGATGACGTCCGGCCAGACCTTCTCCGCCTGCTTCCAGTTCGCGTCGACGTCCTGCGCGGCGTCGCCGCCGCAGAAGGTGTTGACAAGACCGACGCCCATCGCGCCGGCAGCGGCGATGACCTTGCGGAGGTGGTCGAGCACGGTCTCGCGGTGACCGGCGTCCGGGTGCAGCGGGTTCGGATAATAGCCGAGCGCGGAGACCGTCAGGCCCTTGGCGGCGAGCTGGCCGACGATTTCCCTGCCCTGGCCGACCGAAATCGCAGCGACATCGATGTGCGAGGTTCCCGCGTAGCGGCGCGCCGGTCCGGCCGAGACCGGCCAGCAGGCGATCTCAAGCGATTCGAAGCCTTCCGAACTCGCCCAGTCGGCGACCTCACCAAGCGGCATCTCCGGAAACGGCGCAGTCAGCAGTCCAAGCTTCACGATAAGTCTCCCCCAGTCGTTTTTTCCCGCTGCGCCGACGCGAAGGCGGCGCCGCCGAGGCACGCTTATCGGACGGAAGCGACGTTCCTGGCAAGTGCGCCACGGGTCGCGGCGAGTTGGGATCCCCGCCTGTTTGCCAGGAACAGATACCTTAGGAACCTTTTCGGGCTCGCCGCGTTTGCCGTTTTTGCGTGCGCCGTCAGGCGCGAAATTTGTGCGGCACGGTATCTCAATCGCGCCGATCCAAGACGGGAGCGCCGCGTGACCCGGGAAACCATCGACCGACGACTGGCGAGGGCCGCGATGCAGGCGCCCTACCTGGAACGCAGCGAGGAATACGAACTCGCCATTCGCTGGAAGGAAAAGAGCGACCAGCAGGCGCTCAACCGGATCACCCTCTCCCACATGCGCCTGGTCATCGCGATGGCTTCCAAGTTCCGTAATTTCGGGCTGCCGCTGGGCGACCTCATCCAGGAAGGGCATGTCGGCCTGCTCGAGGCAGCCGCCCGCTTCGAGCCCGAGCGAGAGGTGCGCTTCTCGACATATGCGAGTTGGTGGATCCGGGCCTCCATCCAGGACTACATCCTGCGCAACTGGTCGATCGTTCGCGGCGGCACGAGTTCCCAGCAGAAGTCCCTGTTCTTCAACCTGCGCCGGCTCAGGGCGCGGCTCGCGCAGGGATCGCAGGCGCTGACCAACGACGCCATCCACCGCGAGATCGCCATCGCGCTGCGGGTGTCAGAGGCCGACGTCGCGCTGATGGATGCGCGCCTGTCGGGGTCCGACACGTCGCTCAACGCGCCGCTCTCGGAAGAAGCAGGCTCGTCGGCCGAGCGTTCGGACTTCCTGGTGTCCGACGACCCCCTGCCCGACGCGATCGTCGAGGAGACTATCGACGTCGAACGCCGCAGCGTCTGGCTCAGGCAGGCGCTGGGGGTGCTCAACACGCGCGAGATGACGATCATCGAGCAGCGAAGGCTGACCGAAGACGGCGCCACGCTGGAAGCGCTCGGCGACGCGCTCGGCATCTCGAAAGAGCGGGTGCGACAGATCGAGAACCGGGCGCTGGAAAAGCTGAAGGCCGCGCTGACCAGCCAGGGGGGCGGTTTCCTCGCGGCCTGACCGGCGTCAGCTGTCGGTAATGATCTTGACCTTGTCTCCGGCCGAAACCGACGCGCCCGGCGCAAGCGCGTTGAGGACGCGGAACAACTCGAGCTTCCGGTCGACGCCGACCATCGTGGCGGCGATCGAGCCGACCGTCTGGCCGGGCTTGACCGTGACGACCCTGACCCTGAGCGGCTTGAGAGACGCCTTTTCCCGCGCCGACAGGATCTTGAAGCTTCCGCCGACGGTCTGCGCCACCGCGTCGAGCCGATCGCTGCCCAGGGGTGCGGCCGTCAGCAGCCGGTATACCTGCCCGCCAGCCCTCACCACGGTGATGTCGAACTTCCAGCCGTCGGCCGCGGCGCGAGCGGTCGCGGCTTCATTGCCGTTGATCGTCACCGCGCGCACGCTGGACGGGTCGAGCCCGGCCACCCAGCCCGAACGGATGTAGTCGGGCAGCTTGGTGCGCGAGGCGAGCGCGACGCCGTCGAAGCGAACCGCGAGGTCGCCGGGCCCGGTCGCCGTCACCGCTGCGGCGCTGTTGTCGATGACGAAGCCGGGCGGCACGGAGAACGAGACGCCGAGGCGCGGGTGGAGGAACGTGTTGCCCCGAACGAACCCCTCTTCCGGCGTGTCGCCATAGAGCAGCCCGTCAATGCCGGCGAGGAAGGAATCGCGATCACGGCTGCCCTGCCCCGCCGCGCCGATCTGGCGCGCATGCCGTTGGGCAAGATCTATGCGCTGCGGCGCGTTGGGGTGGCTCGCCAGGAAGTCCAGGCTGGCGTCCGTCGCGCCGCTGACCGAACGGAAATCGGTGTATGCCGACATCGACTGCAGGAACCGTCCCGCCGCATAGGGGTCGAAACCTGCCTGGCCGCTGGTCCTGATGCCGATTGCGTCGGCCTCCAGTTCCTGGTTGCGCGAGAACTGGGCCATGCGCAGCTTGCCGCGCAGCAGCGCGACGTTGGCGTTCTGGTTGTTGCCGAGAACGTCGGTGACCACCCTGGTGGCGATCACCTCCTCGGCTTCCTTCTGCTGGCGCTGCAGCCCGTGATTGGCGGTGACATGGCCCATTTCGTGCGCCACGACCGCCGCCAGTTCGGCCGAGTCGTTGGCCAGCGCCAGCAGCCCACGGGTGATGTAGAGATAGCCGCCCGGAAGCGCGAAGGCGTTGACGTTGGGCGAGTTCAGGATGGTGATGCGGTAGGTCTGCCCCGGATTGCCCGAGACCGTGGTCAGGCTGCCGACGACCTTGGCGACCATCCGCTCGAGCTTCGGATCCGAATATTCGCCGCCATAGGTGGCCAGGATGCGCGGATGCTGGGCGCGGGCGAGTTCGGCCAACCGATCGTTGCGAGAGACCGAATCGACCGTGACCGGGGTTTCCGACGGCCTGAACGCCGATTCCTTGATGCCGCCGGACGTCGACAGGCCGGACAGCGCCTGGCAGCCGGCGAACAACGCCGAAAGCCCCGCCGCGGCGGCGAGGCGCGCAACGTGGTTCAGCGGGCGGGACGACCGCGAACTGGTCCCTCCTCGGCTGATCATAGGAACCGGCAGCTCCTTTCGGTCGACGCACCAATTTGGGAGAGAGGCGCGGTCACAAACTGTTTCGGGGTCACCAATAGCACGAAATGGCCCCCGAAATGCGATGTGGCCGTAAATTATGTCGGCTTGCGGGCAAACTTCGTGAAGTCGGACCCGATATAGCGCCGGAACGCCTCAGGCGCACCATCGGCGAAGAAGCTGTCGGTCGCACCCGCCGCAACGACGACGCCCTGCTCCAGGAAGACGACCTCGTCGGCGACGCGCCGCGCGTCCTCCGGCTGGTGCGTCACGAAAAGCGTGGTCATGCGGCGCTCGGCCTGCAGGCCGAGCAGGAGTTCGAGCATGTCGGAGCGCAGGGCCGGCCCGAGCGAGCCGAACGGCTCGTCGAGCAGCAGGACCGGGCGGTTGCGGACCAGCACGCGGGCCAGCGCGACCCGCTGGCGCTCGCCGCCCGACAACTCGCGGGGGAGCCGGTGCTCCTTGCCCGAAAGGCCGGTGCGCCACAGCGCCTCGGCGATTGCCATGTCGTCGGCCTCGTCGAGACGGAGCGAGGGCGAACGGCCGAGGCCGACGTTCTTCCTGACGTCGAGGTGGGCGAAGAGGTTATTCTCCTGGAACACCATCGACACCGGTCGCGCCGCCGGCGGCAGGCCGGTGACGTCTTCGCCGCCGATGAGAACGCGGCCTGCCGCCGGGGTCTCGAACCCGGCGACAAGGTTGAGCAGGGTCGACTTGCCCGAACCGCTCGGGCCCATCACCGCCGTGACGGCGCCCGCCCGGCATTCGACATCGAAACGCATCGCCGCATCGCCGTAGGTGAAGCGCACCTTGTCGAGGCGCACCGCGACGCTGTTCGCCTTGCTGACGTTCATGCCGCCCTCGTTCCCCCGAACCGATCCGCCGCGAAAACGAGAGCCAGGCAAAGGAGGCCGAGAAGCAGCGCCAGGCCCGCAGCGTCCTCGGTCCTGTAGGATCCCATTCTTGCAAGCAGAAGATAGGGCAGCGTCTGCACCGAGTCGCTGCCGAAAAGCGCGATGACGCCGAGATCGCCGAGCGAAAGCGCCATGGCGAAGGCCAGTCCGGTCGCAACGGGTCTTCGCAGCGCCGGCCAGTCGATCAACCTGGCGCGGTTCCACCCGGCAATGCCGAGTTGCGCGCAGAGCCGGTCATTGCGCTCGCCGGCGGCGTCGTAGGCCGGGCGTATCGCCCGGATCACGAACGGCATGGCCATGACGGCATTGACCGTGACGACCATGACGGGCGCGACCGCGAACAACAGGTCGGTGTGCCGAAGCAGCACGAACCAGCCGGCGCCGATGACGATCGGCGGCACGACGAGCACGAAGCCCGCGCCGGTGCCTGCAGCGCTTTCGAAGAACCTTCCGGCCGGGGAACGCGCGCCGGACGCCGCGCGCCGCGCGGCGGCCAGCGACAACGCCAGCGCAACCGACAGGAGCGCCGACAGCACGGCGAGCGCGATGCTCGTCGCCGCCGCCTGCCGCACCGCGGCTTCGCCGGCCAGCCTGCCCAGGTCGGCGCCCAGCCCGGCGATCAGCGTCGCCGCCATCGGTGCGGCGACGAAGACGAGCGCGGCGACGATGATCGCGGCATTGGCCGCGGCCTCCGCCGCGCCGACGACGACGAACTTCCTCGGCGCTACCGGAAGGTTGACGTCGATCGCCGTGCTGGCGCCGAGCCGCGTCAGGGCAAGCACGACGACGCCGGTCAAGGCGATCTGCAGCGCGGTGAAGGTGACCGCGCGCGCCGGATCGAAGTCGAAGCGCAGCGCCTGGTAGATCGCCACCTCGAGAGTGGTCGCCGCAGGTCCCCCTCCGAGCGTCAGCACGATCGTGAAGGAGGTGATGCAGAGCATGAAGACCAACCCCGCGACGCCGGGGATCGCCGTTCGTATGGCCGGCCATTCGACAAGCCGGAACGTGGACCCCGCGCCCATGCCCAACTGGCTCGCCAGCCGCCACTGGTCGGCCGGCAGCGTGTCTAGCGCCTCCAGGAAAAGCCGGGTCGCCAACGGCAGGTTGAAGAAGACATGCGCAACGAGAATGCCGGAGAGGCCGTAGATCCCAGGCCAGGCGGCCCCGCCGGCGAGCGCCGAAAGCGGCGTCGCGAGGAGCCCTGCGCGGCCGAGCAGCGCCAGCATGCCGAGCGCCGCGACGATGGCGGGGATCGCCAGCGGCAGGGCAAACAGCCTGAGGATGAGCGCGCGCCCCGGGAACGCGGGGTGGCGCGACAAGGCCCGGGCGACCAGGATGGCCGGCGCCACCGACAGGACGGTCGAAAGGGTCGCCTGCCAGAGCGTGAACCAGACGACCCGCGCGAGGTAGGGATCGAGCGCCGCGACGGCGCCGCCAAAGTCGCGCGCGCCCTCCGCGATCAGCCCGGCAAAGGCCCCGCCGATGAGCAGGCCAATGCCTCCCAGCGCGAGCGCGCCGGCGACGATCCGGCCGTCCCTCCCCTGCACGAGGGGAGGTGAAGGGCGCGGCGGTCGCGTCACCGGCTCATCGCTGCCAGCCATTCGTCAACCCAGTCCTTGCGGTTCGCGGCGACTTCATCTGGCGTGAAGAGCAGGGTCTTGACCGGCTGCGGCAGCTTGCCGAAGGCCGGGTCGAGCGGCTTGTCGGTGCGCCCGGCGGGAAGCATCCAGTTGGTCTCGGGAATGACGTCCTGGAAGCCGGGGCCGGTCATGAACGCGATGAAGCGGGCCGCGAGCGGATTCTTCGCGCCCTTGGTGGTGATGCCGGCCACCTCGATCTGCAGGTAATTGCCTTCGGCGAAGGCGAGCGCCTTGTAGCGCTCGGTGCCTTCGGCGACCATGTGGTAGGCCGGCGAGGTTGTGTAGGACAACACCATCGGAGCCTCGCCCTTGGTGAACAGGCCATAGGCTTCGCTCCAGCCCGGGGTCACCGTCAGGACGCGATCCTTCAGCTTGGCCCATGCTTCCCCAGCCTTGTCGCCATAGACCGCCTTGACCCAGAGGACCAGCCCGAGGCCGGGCGTCGACGTGCGGGGGTCCTGCAGCACGATCTTCTGGCTCGGGTCGCCATCCACCAGTTCGGCCAGGCTCGCCGGCGGGTTCGCCAGCTTCTCGGAGTCGTAGACGACTGCGAAATGGGCGTAGTCGTAGGGCACGAAGACGTCGTCGCTCCAGCCGCCAGGGACGTCGATCGATGCGAGATCGACGCCGGAGGGCGAAAACAGGCCGGTCGCGGCGGCCTCGGCCGTCAGGTTGGTGTCGAGGCCGAGCACGATGTCGGCCTTGGTGGCGCTGCCTTCCAGCTTCAGCCGGTTGAGCAGGGCGACGCCATCGGCAACCGCGACGAACTCGACATCGCAGCCGCAATCGGCCTCGAACGCCTTCTCCACCTGCGGACCCGGCCCCCATTCGGAGGTGAAGCTGTCATAGGTATAGATCGTCAGCTTGTCCTGGGCCACGGCGGGCAGGACCGAGAGGCCGATGGCGAAAGCGAAAACGGAACAGAGACTTGTGCGCATCAGCGCCTCCTTCGTTATTGGGTTGAAGGGAAGAAAGGCGCCGGGTTTCCGAAGCGTCTAATCCCTCCGCCGGTACAAGCCGGATCAGGTTCAGCGGGTTGGCTTTTGCCTCTCAGCCGGTCACGTCCGGCACCCCGTTAGAGCGGCCCGACAAATAGTGCCCAAGCCTTAGGCAGGCAAGCGTTTCTTTTGGATTCGGGCGGCTTTGCGCCTTCCAATTTCGGCACGGCGCATGGTAAGGGCGTCGCCATGAGCAGATTTGTCATCCTCCTCGGCGGCAGGCTGGTGCGCACACCGCGCCTCGACGCCCAGTTGGCGGGCGCCCGCGTGATCGCCGCGGACGCCGGGATGACGCATGCCAAGACGCTCGGCATCACGCCGGAACTGTGGGTCGGCGATTTCGATTCATCGACCGCCGAACTGGCGGCGGAATACGCCCACATCCCGCAGAGCCGCTACCCCGAGGAAAAGGACAACACGGACGGCGAGCTTGCGGTTACCGAGGCGCTGAAGCGGGGCGCGACGTCGCTCGTGCTCGCCGGCGCCTTCGGCGGCCGCGTCGACCATGCGTTCCTGCATGTCGCGCTTGCCATCCGCCGCGCCAAGGAAGGCCTGCCGGTGGTGATCACCAGCGGCAACCAGGAGGCGCATCCGCTGCTGCCGGGCGCGCGCGACTTCGACTTCGACGATGGCACCCAGTTCAGCATCCTCGGCTTCTCGCACCTGTCCGGCGTCACCGTGATGGGCGCGCGCTGGCCGCTCGATGGCGTCGAGATTCCGTTCGGCTCGTCGCTCACCCTTTCCAACGAAGTGCGCGGCGACCTGCGCATCTCGATCGGGGTCGGACGCGCGCTGCTGCTTGCCCATCCCTACCCGGGCGACCTCTAGCCTTCCGATGCCACCTCCCCTCCTGACGCTGGACGGCATCCTGCTGACATTTGGCGGCGCGCCGCTGCTCGACGGCGCCGAACTGTCGGTCTCGGCCGGCGACCGCATCGCTCTGGTCGGCCGCAACGGTTCGGGCAAGTCCACCCTGCTGAAGGTCGCCGCCGGCCTCGTGGAACCCCAGGACGGCAAGGTGTTCCGGCACCCCTCGGCAACGGTGCGCTACCTGCCGCAGATGCCTGACATGGATGGTTTCGAGACCGTGCGCGCCTATGTGGAGGCGGGACTCGGACCGGCCGACGACCCGCACCGCGCGGCCTACCTGCTCGACCATCTCGGCCTCGACGGCGAGGCCAGGCCGGACACGCTGTCCGGCGGCGAGGCCCGGCGCGCGGCACTTGCCCGCGTGATGGCGCCGGAACCCGACATCCTGCTTCTCGACGAACCAACCAACCATCTCGACCTGGCCACCATCGAGTGGCTGGAGGAGGAACTCGTCCGCTCGTCGTCGGCGCTGATGCTGATCTCCCACGACCGCCGGTTCCTCGAACGCGTCAGCCGCGCCACCGTCTGGCTGGACCGCGGGCGAACCCGCCGGCTCGACAAGGGATTTTCACATTTCGAGGAATGGCGCGATACGATCCTCGAGGAGGAGGAGCGCGAGCAGCACAAGCTCGGGCGCCAGATCGTTCGCGAGGAACACTGGCTGCGCTACGGCGTGACGGCGCGGCGCAAGCGCAACATGCGCCGGCTGGGCGAACTCCAGACCATGCGCCAGGCGTTCCGCGCGCACCGCGGCGCCGAGGGCGTCGCCACGATGGCGGCAAGCGACGCGGCGGAATCCGGTAAACTCGTCATCGAGGCCAAGTCGATCGCCAAGAGTTTTGGCGACCTCAAGGTCGTCGACGATTTCTCGATCCGCATCCAGCGCGGCGACCGGGTCGGTCTGGTCGGCCCCAACGGAGCCGGCAAGACGACGCTTCTGAAAATGCTGACAGGGGAACTGGAACCCGATTCCGGCAGCGTGCGGCTCGGGGTCAATCTCGATATCGCGACGCTCGACCAGAAGCGGGCGGTCGACCCGAACGAGACGCTTGCACATTTCCTGACCGACGGGCGCGGCGAGACGCTGCTTGTCAATGGCGAGGAACGCCATGTCGTCGCCTACATGAAGGACTTCCTGTTCAAGCCCGAGGCGGCGCGGACCCCGATCCGCGAGCTGTCGGGCGGCGAGCGGGCGCGGCTGATCCTGGCGCGCGTCCTGGCCCGCCCGGCCAATCTCCTGGTGCTGGACGAGCCCACCAACGACCTCGACATGGAAACGCTGGAGCTCCTGCAGGAACTCATCACCGGCTTCCCCGGCACCGTCCTGCTGGTCAGCCATGACCGCGACTTCCTGGATCGAACCGTGACGAGCGTGATCGCGCCGGACGGCGCCGGACGCTGGATCGAATATGCCGGCGGCTATTCGGACATGCTGGCGCAGCGCGGCGGGGCCAAGCTGGAAGACCGCAAGGCACAGGCCCGCGCGCCCGCGCCGGAGAAGGCCGTCGAACGCCAGCCCAAGGCCGCCGCGAAGAAGCTCTCCTACAAGCAGAAGTTCTCGCTCGAGACACTGCCAGGCAGGATGGAAGCCGTGACGACCTCCATCTCGACGCTCGAGAACCAGCTCGCCGACCCGTCCTTCTACGAGAAGAACCCGGCTTCCTTCGCCAAGACCATCGCGGCCTTGGAAAAGGAGCGGCAGACGCTGTCAGCCATGGAAGAAGAGTGGCTGGAACTGGAGATGCTGCGGGAAGAGCTGGAAGGCTAGCCGGGCGAATCGGCGGGAGCGGCCGACGAACTGGCCGACGCCGCCGCCCAAGCCTTGAGCGCCTCGTCGAACACCTTGTCGCCCGGCACGCCCTTTTCCATTGTGAAGAGCGCGCGACGCCCCGACTTGTAGACGACCGGGATATCGATCCAGCTCTGGCGGCGAAGCAGCGTCAGGTTGGCGTTGGTCTCGGCCTTGCCGTCGTTCAGCGCGACCAGGAAGAAGCCATCGGCGATCTTCGCCGGGATGCCGATCAGCGGATTGCCGGCCTCCTGCTCGGAACCCTTCATGGCGACGCGCAGGATGTTGTCGATGCCGCCGCCCGGGAAGCCTTCAGGCGTCAGGAAGATCATCTCGATGATGTGGCTGGCCGGCAGCGACTGGTCGGCATTGCGCTTGATCGTCATGCGAAGCTTGACGTCCTTGCCGGTGATCGTCGCCTCGGCGCGGATCGCCGGCTCGGGCGGCAGGTTGCCCCCGGGCGATTCCTGCACGAGCGACCACACCGTGGTGCCCGGCTCGGCCGAGCCTTCGGCAGCGCTCGTGCGCTCCTCGTAGAAGATCGCCTTCTGCGCGACGGCGAGCGTGGCGTCCGAAGCGGCAGCGTCGGGGGCAGCCGCCTGGTCCGTGGCGGCCGGCGCCGCGTCCCCTCCGTCGGGGGCGGCAGCGGGATCGACCGTCATCGGCGGGTTGACGCCCGGCGGCTGCGTCAGCGCGGACACCGACGTGCCTTCGCCGACGGTCGCGCCACCGTTTGCGGGACCGGGATCGCTCTCGGTGCCCTCCGGCGTCAGGCGCTGCGTGAACTTCGGCGTCTCGCTGGTCTGGATCGGCGGCGCGTTGGCGGCCGCATCCTGGGCCGGCGCCGGCGGAGTGGTTTCCGCGGTCTGCGAACCGCCCATCCCGAACAGGTCACCGAATGCGTCGCGGTTGAGCCATATGCCGTAGCCGCCGCCAGCGATGACGGCGAGCAGCACGGCGGCGACCAGAAGGGGCGCCAGGCTACGCCGCCGCGCCGGCTCCTGCCGGGCGCGGGCGTATTCCATATGCTCGTCATCCGCCTCGATGCTCGACGGGTCGGGCTGCGGCTGGCGCGGCGGAGGCGGAGCCGGCTGGCGCATCGGCGGAGCCGGCGGCGGCGTGGCGGGCTGCCGGGCGGCCGGGGCCGCAGGGCGAGCCGGCATCGAGGGCGGCGGCGACGGCCGCGCGCCGGTCTTGACCACCGGGCGTTCCAGTTCCTTGGGTTGCGGGTTCTTGAGCGACGCGAAGACGTCTTCCAGTTCCGCCAGGGGATCGGAACTGGCGGCGTAGCCGCGCTCGATCGACGCGATGGCGTCTTCCAGCGCGCGGCGCTGGCGATCTGCGACGCTGGGCGGCGGCGGCGGGTTGATGGCGGCCAGCTTGGCGGCGACCGTCTGGCGCGCCTTGTCGTAGACACGCTGACGGGTCGCCGGCGTGGTTTCACCCATGCCGTCGAGGGTCTTTTTCAGAACCGCTACGAAATCTGCCATTCCATTCGACCTGTGTGCCGGTACCCGCGATGCGTTAAGTCATTGACCGAATTATGCCGGGGAGCTCATTAACTAATCTTGAAACGGGTCCGTCACAAGTATCGTGTCGTCCCGCTCCGGGCTTGTGGACAGAAGCGCCACCGGAGCCCCGATCAGTTCCTCGATGTAGCGAACGTACTTCACCGCCTGCGCCGGAAGGTCGTTCCAGCTGCGCGCGCCGGCCGTCGTTCCCGACCAGCCTTCGAGCGTCTCGTACACCGGCTCGACCCTCGCCTGCGCGCCCTGGCTGGCCGGCAGATAGTCGATGACCTCGCCGTCCAGCAGGTAGCCGACGCACACCTTGATCTCTTCGAGACCGTCGAGGACATCCAGCTTTGTCAGCGCTATGCCCTTGATTCCGTTGACTGCGACGGCCTGGCGGACGAGCACGGCGTCGAACCAGCCGCAGCGGCGCTTGCGTCCCGTGACGACGCCGAATTCGTGCCCGCGCGTACCCAGGAACTCGCCGACCTCGTTCTGCTGCTCGGTCGGGAACGGCCCCTCGCCCACGCGCGTCGTATAGGCCTTGGTGATGCCGAGCACGTAGTCGATCGCGCTCGGTCCGACGCCCGAACCAGCGGCGGCCTGCCCGGCGACCGTGTTCGACGAGGTGACGAAGGGATAGGTGCCATGATCGATGTCGAGCAGGGTCCCCTGGGCGCCCTCGAAGAGAATTCGCTTGCCGGCGCGGCGGTGATCGTCGAGCACCTTCCACACCCGGTCCATGTAGGGCAGGACCTTGTCGGCAACCGAAGTGAGTTCGTCGAGGATCGTCTGCGGATCGCATTCGGCCTCGCCGAGGCCGCGCCTCAGCGGATTGTGATGGGCGAGCAGACGGTCGACCTTGGCCGGCAGCGTGGCGGGGTCGGCGAGGTCCATGATGCGGATCGCGCGACGGCCCACCCGATCCTCATAGGCCGGGCCGATGCCGCGTCCAGTCGTTCCGATCTTCGTGCCCTTGGCGGCCTTCGCCTCGCGCATCCGGTCCAGTTCCCCGTGCAGGGACAGGATAAGCGCCGTGTTTTCGGCGATTTTCAGGCGATCGGGCTTCACGTCGACGCCTTCGGCCCGCAGCTTCGCGAGTTCGGAGACAAACGCATGCGGATCGAAGACGACGCCGTTGCCGATGATCGACAGCTTGCCGGGGCGGACCACGCCGGATGGCAGAAGGGACAGCTTGTAGACCTTGCCGTCGATGACAAGCGTGTGGCCGGCATTGTGGCCGCCCTGGAAGCGCACGACCACGTCGGCGCGTTCCGACAGCCAGTCGACGATCTTGCCCTTGCCCTCGTCGCCCCACTGGGAGCCGACGACCACCACGTTGGCCATGATACCTTCCTTCGATCACCATGCTGCAGCGTCGCCGCGACGCGACGACAGGCCTCTATAGCGGCAAGCCTTGCGCAGCGCGACATTTCTTTCCGCTTCCGGCACAGGCACAACAAGATGCCGGCACGGCACCATTTACTTGCAGCGCGCCCGCCGCTAGGTGCGATGTTCGACTGGCCGTCCAACCGGGCCCGGACATGTACCGCACCGCCTACCTCCTGCTCCTGCTAACGACGATCTTCTGGGCCGGCAACGCCGTCGCCGCAAAGTTTGCCGTCGGCCACGTCTCTCCGATGGTGCTCAACACGTCGCGCTGGGGGATCGCGCTCGTCATCCTCAGCGCCTTGGGGTGGCGCAGATTTGCCGTGGACTGGCCCGAGGTGCGGCGCCGGGCGCTTTATCTCCTGCTTCTCGGGGCGGCCGGCTTCAGCCTCTTCAACGTCGCGCTCTATTCGGCGGTTCTCTACACGTCGGCGATCAACGCCAGCATCGAGCAGGCGGGCATCCCGATGCTCATCATCATCGCGAATTTCCTGCTTTTCGGACAGCGCGCCAGCATGGCGCAGATCGTCGGGTTCCTGGTGTCCTTCGTCGGCGTGGCGATCACCGCGAGCCATGGCGATCCCCGAAGGCTGCTCGCGCTCGACCTCAACTTCGGCGACCTTCTCATGCTCGGCGCGATTACCGCCTATGCCGGCTACACGGTCGCGCTGCGGTTCAGGCCGCAGATCCACTGGCAGAGCCTGATGATCGCGCTCGCCGCCGGAGGCTTCCTCGCATCGCTTCCGTTCACCGCGGTCGAGATCGCGTCGCAGAACGCGATCATGCCCGACTCGCGCGGCCTGGCCGTCATCGCCTATGCCGCGATCTTCCCTTCGATGCTGGCGCAGATGTTCTACATCCGCGGCATCGAGTTCATCGGCGGCAACCGAGCGGGACTGTTCGTCAACCTCGTGCCGGTGTTCGGCACGCTGATGTCGGTGTTTCTGCTCGGCGAAGACCTGCACCTCTACCACGGCGTAGCGCTCGCCCTGGTGCTGGGCGGCATCTGGCTCGCCGAGCGCAGCAGCCGCCGGAAGGCCGCGGCCTGAGGGCAGGCGTCAGATGAGCCCGGCCTTCGCCAGGTCGCGCATCAGGTGGCTCGCGCCATAGGTCCAGGGGGGACAGTCCGGCGACAGGCCGACCCGGTTCACCAACGCGCCGAGCTTCCCGGTCGAGATGGTGACGACGTCGCCCACGGCATGCGTGAACCCCTTGCCCGCCTCGCCGCGATCCTTGACCGGGGCGAACATGGTGCCGAGATAGAGCACGAACCCGTCCGGGTACTGGTGGTGCCGGCCGATCGCCGCGGCAACGAGTTCCTCCGGCGACCGGCTGATCTCGGCCATCGAACTTTCGCCGTCGAGCACGAAGCCGTCCGTTCCCTCGACCCTCAGGCCGACAACCGCCGTCTTCACGTCGTCGAGCGAGAAACCCGTGTCGAAAAGCCGGATGAACGGGCCGAGAGACGCCGAGGCGTTGTTGTCCTTGGCCTTGCCGAGCAGGAGCGCGGAACGCCCCTCGACGTCGCGCAGATTGACGTCGTTGCCGAGCGTCGCACCGACGATCCTGCCGGCGCTCGATGCGACCACGACGACTTCCGGTTCCGGATTGTTCCAGGTCGACACGGGATGCAGGCCGACGTCGGCTCCGAAGCCGACCGACGCCATCGGCTGGCATTTGGTGAAGACTTCGGCGTCCGGCCCGATGCCGACTTCCAGATATTGCGACCACACCCCGCGCGCGATCAGCTTGGCCTTGACCGCCGCCGCCTCATCGGACCCCGGCTTGAGCTTCGAAAGATCGTGGCCGATGAGCGATGCGATATCCGCACGGATCGCATCGGCCTTCTCGGCCGAGCCCCGGGCCTGCTCCTCGATCACCCTCTCGAGGAGGGAAACGACGAAGGTGACGCCCGCCGCCTTCACCGCCTGCAGATCGACCGGCGACAAGAGGTGGGGCCTTTTCGGGTCCCTGACGGCAACGTTGCTGTTCGCGGCGATGTCGGCAAGCGTGCCGATCGGCTTGCCCGGTGCGCCGGCGACGTAGCTGGCCGGATCGGCTTGCTCGCAGACGTCGCGCGAGGTCGGCGCGGCCCGCGACGTGATGTCGAAGACCGTGCCGTCACGCACGGTGACGACGGCCGGATGCGCCCAGCCGTCAGCCATGGCGCGGCCCAGGAAAACGCCGTCGGCCGGCAGTCGAATTTCACCCATGGCCATCGTGCGCTCCATCCCGGCTCTTTTCAGATCCACCCTGAAAGCAGGCTTTGAACGTCCGGGTCAAGCATGTCGCGTGGCGACGGCCGCGTCTACGTCAGCCCGACGTCGAACTGCAGCCGCTTGGCCGAATCGATCGCCTGGTGCGCGCGCACCTGCGCGAGCACGTCTTCGGGGAACGGCGCATCCAGATAAAGCAGCGCAATCGCGTCGCCGCCCGGCCTGTTGCGGCCGAGCTGGAAGTTCGCGATGTTGACGCCGTTCTGGCCGCAGACCGTGCCGAGCAGGCCGATGATGCCGGGAGCGTCGGCATTGGTCGTGTACAGCATGTGCTGGCCGACTTCCGCGTCGAGGTTGATGCCCTTGATCTGGATGAAGCGGGGCTTGCCGTCCGAGAAACAGGTGCCGGCGATCGTGCGCGTCATGCTCGGCGTCGTAACCTTCAGCATGATGTAGCCGTCGAAGACGCCCGACTTGTCGCGCTTGACCTCCGACAGCATGATGCCGCGCTCCTTGGCCATGATCGGCGCCGACACCATGTTGACGTCGGCGACCTGCGGCCGGATCAGGCCGGCGAGCGCCGCGCTGATCAGGGCCCGCGTGTTCATCTGGGCCGTCGCGCCGTCGAAGACGATCTCGACTTCCTTGATCGGTTCCTCCGTCACCTGGCCGACGAAGGAGCCGAGCACTTCGGCGAGCTTGACGAAGGGCTTCAGCCGCGGCGCTTCCTCCGCGGTGATGGAGGGCATGTTGATGGCGTTGGAGACGGCGCCCTTCATCAGGTAGTCGGACATCTGTTCGGCGATCTGCAGGGCGACGTTTTCCTGCGCCTCGGTCGTCGCGGCGCCGAGATGCGGCGTCGCGACGACATTCTCCAGGTCGAAGTATGGGCTCTCCTTCGCGGGTTCGACCTCGAACACGTCGATCGCCGCGCCGGCGACCTTGCCGCTCTTCAGGGCCGCCACCAGATCTGCTTCGACGATCAGGCCGCCGCGCGCGCAGTTGATGATGTAGACGCCCGTCTTCATCTTCGCGATCGAGTCGGCGTTGATGATGTTCTTCGTCTTCTCGGTCATCGGCGTGTGAAGCGTGATGAAGTCGGCGCGGGCCAGGAGTTCGTCGAACTCGACCTTCTCAACGCCGAGTTCGGAAGCGCGCGATTCCGACAGGAACGGATCGAAGGCGACGACGTGCATCTTGAGGCCGACGCCGCGCGTGGCGACGATCGATCCGATGTTGCCGCAGCCGATGACGCCGAGCGTCTTGCCAGTGATCTCGACGCCCATGAAGCGGTTCTTCTCCCACTTGCCGGCCTTGGTCGACGCGTTCGCCTCGGGCAGCTGGCGGGCCAGCGCGAACATCATCGCGACGGCGTGTTCGGCTGTCGTGATCGAGTTGCCGAAGGGCGTGTTCATAACGATGATGCCCTTGCGCGAGGCAGCAGGGATGTCGACGTTGTCGACGCCGATGCCTGCGCGGCCGATCACCTTCAGGTTGGTCGCGGCGGCGATCAGTTTTTCGGTGACCTTGGTGGCGGAGCGGATCGCGAGGCCGTCATACTGGTCGATGATCGAGAGCAGCTTCTCCTTGTCGGGCCCGACTTCAGGCATGTAGTCGACGTCGACGCCGCGGTCCTTGAAGATCTGCACGGCGGTCGGCGACAGCTTGTCGGAAACAAGTACGCGGGGCATGGGTGTTGTCCTCTGCGGTTGCCCGCCTCCCCCCTGGGAGATCGGTCGCCGAACGACCGGGCGGGCGTGGATTGTCTGAAGGATGTGGTCCGGGCCCTCCCCCCCGCGGGGGAGGGTAAAAAGTCAGGCCGCGGCCTTGAGCGTCGCCTTCTGCGTGGCGAAGGCCCAGGCGAGCCAAGGCAGCAGCGCCGCGACGTCGGCGGTCTCGACGGTCGCGCCGCACCAGATGCGCAGGCCGGGCGGGGCGTCACGGTAACCGGCTATGTCGTAGGCGACCTTTTCCGCCTCGAGCAGCGCGACAAAACCCTTCACGAAGGCCTGCTGGCCGGCGTCGTCGAGACCTGCAACCGCCGGGTCGGCGAAGCGCAGGCAGACCGAGGTGTTCGAGCGCGTCTCCTCGACCGACGCCAGGAACTCGACAGCGGGCGTCTTCGCCACCCAGTCGGAAATCGCCCGGGTGTTGGCGTCCGCGCGCGCGACGAGCCCATCCAGCCCGCCGATCGACTGCGCCCATTCCAGCGCATCGATGTAGTCCTCGACGCAGAGCATGGAGGGCGTGTTGATCGTCTCGCCCTTGAAGATGCCCTCGATCAGCTTGCCGTTCGAGGTCAGGCGGAAGATCTTCGGCAGCGGCCATGCCGGCTTGTAGCTCTCCAGGCGCGCCACTGCGCGGGGGCTGAGGATCAGCATGCCGTGCGCGCCCTCGCCGCCGAGCGCCTTCTGCCAGGAGAAGGTCACGACATCGAGTTTTGCGAAATCCAGCTTTTGGGCGAAGGCCGCCGACGTCGCATCGCATATGGTGAGGCCCTTGCGATCGGCGGGAATGAAACCGCCGTTCGGGACGCGTACGCCGGAGGTCGTGCCGTTCCAGGTGAACACCACGTCGCGGTCGAAATCGATGCCCCCGAGATCGGGAAGTTCGCCGTAGGGCGCCCGAATGACGCGCACGTCGGCGAGCCTGAGCTGCTTGACCACGTCGGTGACCCAGCCCTCGCCGAAACTCTCCCAGGCAACCATGTCGACGCCGCGTTCGCCGAGCAGCGACCACAGCGCCATCTCGATCGCGCCGGTGTCGGAGGCGGGAACGATGCCGATGCGATAGTCGGCCGGAACCTCTAGGACCTCACGCGTCAGGTCGATCGCCTGCTCGAGCTTGGCCTTTCCGATCTTGGCGCGATGGGAGCGGCCGAGCGCGGCATTTTCGAGCGCCGCCGGCGACCAGCCGGGACGTTTCGCGCAAGGGCCTGATGAAAAATGGGGGTTTGCCGGACGGAGTCCGGGCTTCTGGGTCGTCGTCATCGTGGCTATCCTTCCAGATAGAAAGCCTCTCGTTGGGGAGAGGTGTCCCACTGGCGGCGATATGCCTTCGCCACGACCGCGTCAAGAGAATTCGTTTCGCCGACCCGCAAGTGTGCCGAAAACGAAAACGGCGGGCCGAGGCCCGCCGCCGCGAAGCAAATGCGCGTGCGCTACCAGAGTTCGTAGCGCAGACCGACCTTGACCTCGTGCGTATCGATGTTGTCGTGCGAGCCGTTGCCGAAGGTCTCTCCGGAATCCCACCCGAACATGTCGCCGCCGTCGATGCTGCGATACTTGTAGCCGACGTCGAGCTTGAAGTTCCTGGTGATGTCGTAGGCGAACCCCGCCATGAGCGCATAGGTGAAGCGCCAGCCGTCCTCGCCGCCATGGCTGGTGCTGCCGACCGGATCGGTTCCGGAGCAGAGGGCGACGCCATCAACGCAGTAGGTGGTGTCGCTCAGCCTGTTCCACCTCACCAGAGAGTAGCCGATGCCGGCGCCGACATAGGGCGTCAGTCCGACATAGGTACCGAGATCGACATAGCCGTTGGCCATCACGCCGATCGCCGAGAACTCGGAACTGTTGCTGGAACGGCAGCCGGTGTCGACCGCCGGATCGGCAAGGCAGGGCTCATCGCTGGCCGTGCTGCCGCTGAAGCCGCCACGGAAGCCCTCGACGGTCGCGTCGGCGCGGAAGTAGTCGGTGAAGCGATAGCCGAAGCCGCCGCCCCAGGTGAAATCCGGGTCGATGGAACTCGNAGAGTAGCCGATGCCGGCGCCGACATAGGGCGTCAGTCCGACATAGGTACCGAGATCGACATAGCCGTTGGCCATCACGCCGATCGCCGAGAAGTCGGAACTGTTGCTGGAACGGCAGCCGGTGTCGACCGCCGGATCGGCAAGGCAGGGCTCATCGCTGGCCGTGCTGCCGCTGAAGCCGCCACGGAAGCCCTCGACGGTCGCGTCCGCGCGGAAGTAGTCGGTGAAGCGATAGCCGAAGCCGCCGCCCCAGGTGAAATCCGGGTCGATGGAACTCGAGCTGAACGAGGCGGACGCGTAGTCGACGCCGTCGTATGTCGTGTAGTCGACTCCGCCGATGCTGCTGTTGAAGATGTAGCCGACGTCGCCGCGCAGATACCAGCCGGAGCCGACTTCGACCGGGACGTATTCCGCGGCTTCCTCGACATAGATCGGCGGCTCGTAGTCGGCGGCGTGCGCCGCGAATGGTGCAAGCGCCGCAAGCGACAGCGCGATACGCAAGGTCAGGTTCATGGCGCGAACTCCCCGAAGTGGCGCCGGGCATGGGAACGATCCGCCCGTCTCGAGAGCGCATTGTTAACCATGGAGGTTAAATGCGGGTTAACCACGATTGCGACGCAATCCCTTTGTTTTCATATGGTTATTGAATCCGAGTTGCGATGCAGCAGCAAAAAAGAAGGCCCCGTCGCCGGGGCCTTCTGACCGGAACTCGTCCGCGCCTAGTTCAGCGCGTAGCGCACGCCCAGCTTGAAATCGTGCGAGTAGATGTCGTTGAACTGGATGCCGTTGTTGCCAGCCGGCGGGAACGGTTCCGACGGATCGTCGTTCTTGAGTTCCCCGGTGGAGGCATCGCCCAGCGAGATGAAGCTGTAGCCGAAGTCGATCGTCATGCGCTCGGTCGCCTTGAAGCCGAGGCCGGCGTGCAGAGCCCAGGCGAGGTTCCATTCGGAATTGTCGTCGGCGTAGGCGCCGCCGCCGTTGATGATGTTCACGTCGCGGAAATGCGAGATCGTGTTGTAGGAGGCGCCGATGCCGGCGCCGACATAGGGCGTGAACCCGTAGTAGTTGCCGATGTCGTAGTAGCCGTTGGCCATGAACACCAGTTCGGACTTCGTCGCCGTGTATTCGTTGGTGGTGACGCCCCCGCCATTGTCGACCCAGTCGAGGGCGTAGAAGTCGGACTTGCCGCGCCATTCGACGGTCAGGTCGCCGCGCAGGTTGTCGTTGAACGCGTAGCCGAAGCCGGCGCCGGCGATCGGCGCGGCGGCGAATCCTCCTTCGTCGTACCAGCCGAACGAGTCGGCGGTGTCGAACAGGTCCGACTCGAGTTGGTCGAAGAACTGATTGCTCATGCCGAGATGGCCGCGGATGTACCAACCGCCCACGGCGGGCACGACGGGAACAGGCTCATAGAGGTCTGCTGCAAATCCCGGTCCGGTCGCGGCGGCCAGGCACACCGCAACCAGCGTATTCCTCCCAAATGCATGCATGCTTCTTACCTTCGGTCTGCCCCGGGCCAGAGCCCGAGTTATGCTGATTTCGTTAGGGATAATGAAATGCAAAGGTTAAATGCGACTTAACCCTGTCGCTTAACCATGATTGCCCTCGAGGAGACGCCAGGACCGCGTTGAGCCGGCCGTCCTCGATGCCGGTGGACGGGCGACGCGAAGCGTTCGAATTCCGATGGCGCGGGGCGGGCGGCGCGCCTATATAGGCGGTGGCGGTCTGCGCTTCCCGGCAGGAGAGACATTTCCCCGGGGCCTTATTGATCCCTAGGGAGCTGTCCCTGGCCGGGCTCGTGGGTCCGGACATATGGCGCCCACCTACTTTGTAGGTTCCCGGGATCGACTTCTCCACCGGTTGCGTGGATCGCCACGGTTTCCCCTGAAATCATCTGGTTCATGACTTCTCCGAAAGAGCTGAAACGGGAACTGCGCCGCGAGGCGCTTGCGCGCAGGGATGCGCTCGATCCGGCCTGGCGCATCGAGGCGTCGCTGGACATGGCCGCAACCGGCAGGGGGCGGATCGCCGCCGGGCCGGGCGCCGTCGTCTCCGGCTTCTGGCCGATGCGTTCCGAGGTCGACGTCAGGCCGCTGATGTTCGCGCTGCGCGAGGACGGCGCGCGGCTCTGCCTGCCCGCCATCCTCGACAAGACGACCATCGTGTTCCGCGACCTCGTGCGCGGCGCGAATCTGGTCGACATGGGTTTTGGGACGCTCGGCCCCGGCGAAAGCGCCGAAACGCTCGATCCCCAGATCATGCTGGTGCCGCTCGCCGCCTTCGACGCCCGCGGCCACCGCATCGGCTACGGGGCAGGCTACTACGACCGCGCCATTGCCAGGCTGACGGAGGCCGGCCGCCCCCCTCGCCTCGTCGGCATAGCCTTCGATTGCCAGGAGGTGCAAAGGGTGCCGGACGAACCGCACGACGTCGTCCTCGACGAAATCCTCACCGAAGGCGGGTTGCGCCGCTTCGCCGCGCCCCTATAGAGGAAGCATGAGACTTCTCTTTCTCGGCGACATGGTCGGCAAGTCCGGGCGCACAGCGGTCTGGGAGCAACTCCCGGGGCTGATCTCCGATTTCAGGCTCGATTTCGTGGTGGTCAACGGCGAGAACGCGGCCGGCGGCTTCGGCATTACCGAAGAGATATTCCAGACGACGCTTTCGGCCGGCGCCGACGTCGTCACCACCGGAAACCACGTCTGGGACCAGCGCGAGGCGCTGACATTCGCCGCCCGCGAGGACCGCTTCCTGCGCCCCGCCAACTACCCCAGGGGCACGCCGGGCCGCGGTTCCGGCGTCTACGTGGCGCGCAACGGCGCGCGCGTGCTCGTCGCCAACATCATGGGCCGCATCTTCATGCACCCCGAGTTGGACGATCCGTTCATCGCCGGCGAGCGCGAACTGGCCGCCTGCCCGCTCGGCGACCAGGTGGACGCGGCCGTCATCGACTTCCACGCCGAGGCGACCTCCGAAAAGATGTGCTTCGGGCATTTCGTCGACGGGCGCGCCAGCCTCGTCGTGGGCACGCATACGCACCAGCCGACTGCCGACCACCAGATCCTGAACGGCGGCACCGCCTACATTTCCGACGCCGGCATGTGCGGCGACTACGATTCCTCGCTCGGCATGGACAAGGAAGAGCCGCTCAACCGCTTCCTCTCGAAGGTTCCGAAGGGGCGTTTCGAGGCGGCGACCGGACCGGCCACGCTGTGCGGCGTGGCGGTCGAGATTTCGGACCGGACCGGACTTGCCGAGAAGGTCGCGCCGTTCCGCCGCGGACCGCGCCTGGAAGAAGCCGTCCCGTCCTTCTGGTCCGGGCATTGACGTTGGCGCACCCCGGCCCTACTTGGCGGCAAAGCCGAACCTGCTGACGGGCTTGGGGGGAACGACCTGAATGCCTATCATCGACTTTCTTGCACCACACTTCGCGTGGATCGACAGCCCGACCGCCTGGGTGGCGCTTCTGACGCTGGTCGTGCTGGAGATCGTGCTGGGCATCGACAACCTGATCTTCATCTCCATCCTCACCAACAAGCTGCCTGAGCATCAGAGGGCGCGCGCGCGCCGCCTCGGCATCGGTGCGGCGCTGCTGATGCGGCTGGCCCTGCTGGCGACGATCTCCTTCATCGTGCAGTTGACCAACCCGCTCTTCACGCTCTTCGACCATCCCTTCTCCTGGCGTGACATCATCCTGATCGCCGGCGGCCTCTTCCTGGTCTGGAAGGCGACGAAGGAAATCCACCACACCGTCGACCCGACCGACCACAAGGACACCATGGTCGGCACGCTGCAGCTGTCGCTCGGCGGCGCGATCTTCCAGATCCTGCTGCTCGACCTGGTCTTCTCGATCGATTCCATCATCACCGCCGTCGGCATGACCGACGAGATCGCCATCATGTACATCGCCGTCATCGCAGCGGTGACCGTGATGCTGATCGCCGCCGCGCCGCTGGCAAACTTCATCGCCAAGAACCCGACGATCGTCATGCTCGCGCTGGGCTTCCTGCTGATGATCGGCACCACGCTGATCGCCGACGGCATGGGCTTCCATGTGCCCAAGGGCTACATCTACGCCGCGATGGGCTTCTCGGCGCTGGTCGAGGGGCTGAACATGCTGGCGCGGCGCAAGAAGCGGTGAGTATTTGACCGGGCGCTCCCGCGCGCCCGGGATTCCAGCCGATTGCCGGCCCGGCTCCTGCAGGGCCGTTCAGACTCCGTCGAGCACGACGACGGTCGGCCGGCTCGGCAAGGTCCGCAGCGACACCGACAGCGAACGGGACGGTCGGAACTCGACCTCGAACTCCTTGCCCATCATGGCAGTGAACGCGCCGATCGGTGTCGAATGCCGGTGCATCGGCAGGATCATCGACGAGTAGAGCCGCGTGGTGATTTCGCTGATCGAGCCGATCGACTGCGTCATGCCGCCATCGATCGGCACCATCACGATGTCGAGGCGACCGATCTGGCCGTATTGCGCGTCGCTCAAGCCGGTATGCAGATGGCCGAGATGGCCGATGCACAGGCCCGCCACCTCGAAGATAAAGATCGAGTTGCCGTCCCGTTCAAGCTCTCCTCCCCAGCCGCGGATATCGGTCGTCACGTTGCGGATGTAGACGTCGTCGACGACGAGCGCATGCCTCGCCGAGCCTCCGTCAGGGCTCCAGCCGCGCAGCACATGTTCGATGCGCGGATCGGGCGCTTCGGTGAAATGGGTGCGGTGCGCCTTGTTCATGGTGACGACGCGCGGCAGGGGATCGCCGCCGTAAAATCCGGAGAAGTCCGTAGCGATCCGGACGCCACCCGGGGTTTCGATGACATAGGTCGAATGGCCGGCATAGCTGATCGTCACCGCGTCGCCGGCGGCCGCCTGCACAGGCAGCAGCGGCCCGGCGCCAGCGGGATCGAAACGGACAAGGGTGACCGACGGCAGCGCCTGCGCGATCGCCACGCATCGTGACGGCGGGGCCTCCGATGCCGCCGGGGCGATCGTCGGCCAGGACAGGAAGACGACAAGCATCAAGGCGAGGCGGCGGAGCATGGCGATCTCCCTGGGCACTGATGACGCAACGATAGCGCCCCCGCCGCCGATCGCCAGACGACAAGGCGGCGGCGCGGTCACGTTTGCGCGAGCCGAAAAGGCCGGCTCGTCTGGACGAGGTGCGCCGACTTATCTATAAGGCGCGCCATCCCAAAACATGTGCCAAATGACGACGGGGGCTCGATGGCCGGCCATTCACAGTTCAAAAACATCATGCACCGCAAGGGTCGCCAGGACGCCATGCGGTCGAAAATGTTCTCCAAGCTCGCGCGCGAAATAACGGTCGCGGCCAAGACCGGCATGCCCGACCCGGCCATGAATCCGCGCCTCAGGCTGGCGATCCAGAACGCCAAGGCCGAGTCGATGCCGAAGGACAACATCCAGCGGGCGATCAACAAGGCCTCGGGCGGAGACGCCGAGAACTACGAGGAAGTGCGCTACGAGGGCTACGGCCCGGGCGGCGTCGCGCTGATCGTCGAGGTGCTGACCGACAACCGCAACCGCTCGGCATCCAACGTCCGCGCCGCCTTCACCAAGGCCGGCGGCTCGCTCGGCGAGACGGGCTCGGTTTCGTTCATGTGGGACCGCGCCGGCGAGATCTACTACCCGGCATCGGCCGGCGACGCCGAAAAGGTGATGGACGCGGCCATCGAAGCCGGCGCCGACGACGTGCAGTCCGACGAGGAAGGCCACACGATCCTGTGTGCCTTCGAGAGCATCGGCGACGTCTCCAAGGCGCTCGAAGCATCGCTCGGCGAAGCCGAATCGGTGAAGACGATCTGGAAACCGCAGAACAACGTGCCGGTCGACGAAGAGCGCGCACAATCGCTGATGAAGCTGGTCGCCACGCTGGAAGACGACGACGACGTGCAGAACGTCTACGCGAACTTCGAAGTGGACGACGCGACGCTGGCGAAACTCAGCGCCGCCTGAGCGCTGGGTTCCCCCACCCTAACAAGCCAAAGCCAGCCCGCCGCCCGGACACCTGTCCGGGCGGCGGAGATGCGTTCGCCGCGCTAGGCGAGCATGTCCCAGATGAACCGTGCGCAGACCAGCACGAGGAAAAGCCCGAAGCCCGTTTCCAGCGCCCGCCGCGACAGCGCGTGGGCAAGCGACACGCCGAGGCGCGTCGTCATCAGCGATGTCGGGATGGTGAGCGCGAAGGTCGCCAGCGACACGAAGCCGATGGCATCGGGCGGCAGGTCGGGGCGGCCATAGCCCGCGACCATGTAGCCGATCGTGCCCGGGATGGCGATCAGGACGCCGACGCCCGCAGACGTCGAAATCGCACGGTGGATCGGCACGCCGTGCAGGGTCATGACAAGGTTGGATATGGCGCCCCCGCCGATGCCCATCAGCGCCGAGAGCAGGCCGATCACGGCCCCGTAGACCCTGAGGATTGCCCGGGACGGCAGCCCGTCGCGCAACCGCCACCCCTTGCCGCCGGACAGCAGCTTGGTGGCGTTGACCAATCCGACGGCGATGAAGACCACCTGGAAGACCTCGGGCGTGGCGAAGCGCGCGATCGCCGACCCCGCGAGAACGCCGAGCAGGATCGGCACTGCCCAGACGCGAAGCAGCGACACGTCCACCGTGCCTCTCTTGTAGTGGCCCCGTGCGGAGTTGATCGAGGTCGGGATGATGACGGCGAGCGAAGTGCCGACGGCGAGCGGCATGGCGACGTCCGATGCGTATCCAAGAACGCTGAAAATCTCGAAGAAGACCGGCACCGAGATCGCGCCCCCGCCGATGCCGAACAGACCCGCCAGGAACCCGATGGCCGCGCCAGCGGCAACAAGGGAGAAGGCGAGCGTAACAAGTGTTTCAGGGTCCGACAGCGCTTCCAAAGATCAGGATCCGTCCAGCAGCATCCGGGTCAGGCTGGCGCCATCGAAACGCCCGAGGCCCGAGGCCCGCGCCTTTTCATAGCTGGCCTTGACGACCTCCGACAAGGGAAGCGTTTTCCCGCCGGAGCGCGCCCAGCGCAGCGCCAGGTCGAGATCCTTGCTCAGCCCCGCGATGTCGAAGGTGCCGGACTGGTCGGCGCCGGACAGCGTATCGACGACGACCTGCGCGCGGTTCTTCAGCACGGTCGGCCCGGCCGAGCTGTCGGCAATCAGGTCGACGGCCGTCGCAGGCGAAATCCCGGCGCCTTCGATCAGGGCCAGCGCCTCGGCCAGGGTCTGCCAGTACACGGCAAGCGGCAGGTTGATCGCGAGCTTCATCTGCGCCCCGCTTCCCGCAGGACCGAGGTGCTCGACCCGCCGGCAGAGCTGTTCGAGCACGGGCCTTGCCCGAGCAAGCGCTTCCGCCGTGCCGCCCGCCAGACCGAGAAGCTGTCCCCGGAGCGCCGGCGCCACCGTTCCGCCGACCGGACAATCGACGAACTCCGCCTCGGCTCTGCCAACCTTCGCGGCGATCGCGCGGCTTTCGTCCGGAAGGACGGTCGACATGTCGACCACGAGACGGCCCTTGATCCCGGCAGCCACCAGGCCGTCCACGACAGCTTCGACGGCAGCTGCATCGGTCAGCGAAATCAGGATGACGTCGGCGGCAGCGGCCAGGGCAGAGAGGTCGGCGACCGCTTCGGCGCCGTCGCCTGCGGCGGCTTCGGCCCGCGCCAGTGTGCGGTTCCACACGACAACCCTGTGGCCGGTTTCGACAAGGCGGCGCGCAAAGGCGGTTCCCATTCTGCCCGCGCCGGCTATCCCGACTGTCGTCATCGCTCGTCTCCCTCGTTCAGGCCGAGAATCTGCAGCGTCGTCTCACCGGCGCGCAAGCGGTCCATCATGGCGTCCTCGCGCGCGACCCGCGCCTCGCCGGCGGTGGCCGCGGCCTCGGCCTGCCCTGCCGGGAGAACAATGATCGCGTCGGCGTCGGCGATGACGAAATCTCCCTGCCGGACAAGCATCCCGCCGAGAGTGACCGGCGCGCCGACATCGCCGCGATCCTGTTTCGTGGTGCCGCGGATGTTCAGCCCGCGGCAGAATACGGGAAATCCCAACGCGGCGATCCTGGTGCTGTCACGCACCGAGCCGTCGATGACCATGCCGGCGATGCCGCGCAACTGGCAGGCCAGCGCCATGATCTCGCCGAAGGGCCCGCTGGCGACGCTGCCGCCGTAGTCGACCACGAGGACGTCGCCAGCCGTGGCTGCGGCAATCGCCCTGTGCAGCGCCAGGTTGTCGCCGGGCCGGCAACGCACCGTGATCGCCGGACCCGCCATGGCCGCCGGCGCAAGGGCGCGCAGCGGCAGGTCGATCGCCCGCGCCTCCGACGCGACCTCGCCTATCGTGGCGGTGCCAAGCGCGGCGAGGCGGGCGGCGAGGCTCACGCCGCGACGCCTCCGACGCGCACCTGCATCGGGGCCAGGCCGTCGACCGAACAATCCATCACGTCGCCGGTGACCACGGCGCCGACGCCGGCCGGCGTGCCTGTCATGATGATGTCGCCGGGCATCAGCCTGTGCTGCTCGGACAGCTTGGCGATGATCTCGTCGATCTTCCAGATCATGAGCGAGATGTCCGCATCCTGGCGCACGTCGCCGTTCACCTTGAGGCGCACATGGCCGTTCTCGAGGACGCCGCTGTCCTCGACGCGGGTGATGGGGCCGACCGGCGCGGACAGGTCGAACGACTTGGTGACCTCCCAGGGGAGCCCCTTCGCAAGCGCGGCCGCCTGGTGGTCGCGACGGGTCATGTCGAGGCCGACCGCATAGCCGAAGATGTGGCTGGAGGCGTCTTCTTCGGCAATGTTGTAGCCGCCCGACTTCAGCGCGACGATCAGTTCGCACTCGTAGTGGAAGTTGCTGGTGAAGACGGGATAGGGGATCTCCCCGCCGTTCTTCACGATCGCGTCCGCCGGCTTCATGAAGATCACGGGCGGATCGCGCTCGTCCTGGTTCATCTCGCGGATGTGCGCGACGTAGTTCTTGCCGATGCAGTAGATGCGCCGCACCGGGAATTTCTCGTCGGAACCGACGATGTCGAGATGCGCCTGAGCGGGCGCCGCAATGGCGTAGGAAACCATGAAACTCCTCCCCTCCAATGTCAGATGCCTGGCCCGCGGGCTGGAGGGACCCACGATCGCCCATTAGGATTTCGCGTTTGGGAGTCCAAATCAAGATACGAAACTCAAAATTTCGTCATTTCATATATTCTTTTTGCAAACCAGGACAGTTCGTATAGATTGCTCGATGAGGGCGACCGGCTACCGGCCGCCGCCCCGCCGAGGAGAACAATGGGAGGAATGATCGATGAAGCAGGGCTTCAACATATCGCGACGTAGCTTTGGCAAACTGGCCGCCGGCGGCCTCGCGGCGACGGTGGTCGGCATGCCGGCGATCGTGCGCGCGCAGACGGCAATCACCTTCGTGGTGCCGAACCCCTCCGCGCTGACCTGGTTGCCCTACTGGGTCGCCGTCGGCGAGGGCTATTTCGGAGACGAAGGGCTTGCGCCCACCCTCGAGGCGGTCGACGGCTCCTCGGCGTGTATGCAGGCGATGTCGGCCGGACAGGCCCAGATCGGCGCCCCCGGGCCGGGCCCGACGCTCGGCGCGCGGTCGCGCGGCGTCGATATCAAGTTCCTCTACAACCTCTACCCGAAGTCGGTCTTCGGCCTGCTGGTGAAGGACGACAGCCCCTTCCAGAAGCCCGAGGACCTGAAGGGCAAGGTGATCGGGGTTGGCACCGCCGACGGCGCCGAAGTCTCGTTCAGCCGCGCCATCCTGACGGATGTGGGCCTGAGCGAAGGCACCGACTACACCTTCCTGCCGGTCGGCGACGGCGGCACCGCGGCGGTTGCGTTCCTGCGCGACGAGGTTTCCTGCTATGCGGGCGCCGTGTCTGACGCGGCGATCCTCGGCGCGCGCGGCCTGAAGCTTCGCGAGATCACGCCGGAGGCCTATCTCGGCTTCTTCGGCAACGGCATCGCCATGCTGGAATCGCAGATGGCCGCGACGCCCGACCTTGCGCCGAAGTTCGGCAAGGCGCTGGTGCGCGGCATGCGCTTCGCCATCGATCCGGCCAACAAGGACAAGGCGCTGGCGCATTGCGCGGCCGGCAACCCGCAGGAGGGCGAGGACAAGGGCTTTGCCGCGTCGCTGCTCGAGGGCGTGATCCATCGCATGACGCCGACCGAGGCGTTCTTCGCCAAGGGCTACGGCTACCAGCCGCCGGAGCACTGGCAGGCGATCCACGACTCGGCGGTGGCGTCCGGCGCGCTCGAGGCGCCCATCGCGGACCTGTCGGCGGTCTACACGAACGATTTCGTGGCAGGCTGGAACGCCTGATGACAATGGCGGTGTCCCGAAACACCGGGCAAGCAGAACCGGTCGCGTCCCCGACGCGACCGGTCTACGAGATTTCGCGGCTCTCCAAGACCTACGCCCGAAACGAACTCGTTGCCCTGCAGGGCGTCGACCTGTCGCTCTACAAGGGCGAGTTCGTGTCGGTCGTCGGTTCTTCCGGGTGCGGAAAATCGACGCTGCTCAAGATCATGGCCGGCCTGCTGCCGCCCACCACTGGCCGGGTCATGCTGGAGGGCAAGCCCGTGATGGGGCCGCGGCCCGACATCGGCATGATGTTCCAGCAGGCCACGCTGCTGCCCTGGAAGACGACGGTCGAGAACATCGTCCTGCCGATCGAGATCCGCAACGGCAAGGCGGCGGCGAAGGCGGCGACCGGGCGAGCCCGCGAACTGCTGCAACTCGTGGGCCTCGGCGATTTCGGCAATGTCTATCCCGGCGAACTGTCGGGCGGCATGGCGCAGCGCGCCGCGATCTGCCGCATGCTCGTCGCGGACCCCGCGGTCCTGCTGCTCGACGAGCCGTTTTCCGCGCTCGACGAACTGACGCGGGACTTCATGAACATGGAACTGCAGCGCATCTGCATGGAGCGGCAGGCCACCGCCTTCCTGGTGACGCACTCGCTTGCGGAAGCGGTGATCCTGAGCGACCGTATCCTGGTGATGAAACCCCGGCCCGGGCGCGTGGTCGAGGAGGTTCCGGTCGAGCTTCCGCGTCCGCGCACGCTGGAGATGATCAACACGCCGCGCTTCGGCGAGATCGTGGCCCATATCCGGGACCTGCTGGGCAAGGAGACTTTCGGATGAGCGACGTTTCCACAACGGCGAACGGCGATACGGTCTGGGTGGAAAAGGACGCGCTGATCGACCGCATCCCGCGCAGCGTCGCCATGGTGTTCCTGTTCGTCGCCGTTGTCGCGATCTGGGATCTCGTGACGCGCATGGGCTGGGTGTCGCCGATCATCCTGCCGACGCCCGGCGAGACGCTGGCGGACCTTATGTTCGTCGGCGGCAACCTCCTGTCCGGCGACTACATGCTGGACGCGCTCTGGACCACGACGCTGACGGTGTTCTACAGCTTCCTGATCGCCGCCGGGATCGGCTTTTCGCTCGGCGTCCTGGTCGGCGAGACGAAGTTCGGCGAACGCGCGGTGATGCCCTATCTCGTCGCCATCGACACGATGCCCAAGGTGGCCTTCGCGCCGCTCTTCATCGCGTGGCTGGGTTTCGGCATCTCGTCCAAGGTCGCGCTCGCGGCCTTCATCGCGACATTCCCGATCGTCGTGTCGACCGCGGCCGGGCTTTACGCCGCCAGCGAAAACGAGCGCATGCTGTTCAAGTCGATCGGTGCGTCGCGGATGCAGATCCTGCTGCGGCTGAAGCTGCCGACCGGCCTGCCCTACATCTTCACCGGCCTGAAGATCGCGGCAGTGGGCGTCATGGCCGGCGTGATCACCGGCGAATTCCTCGGCGGCGGCAAGGGCTTCGGCGCGCTGATCCGGCAGTCGGCGAGCCAGATGAACACGCCGCGCGTGTTCGCGCTCATCCTCTACCTGAGCATCCTCGGGCTGGCGCTCTACTTCACGGTGGTGTGGGTCCAGCGGCGGTTCGTATTCTGGAACAAGTCGGATCAACCCGGGGCGATCGGCTGACATGAGCATCGTCGAGAGCAGCGCGTCCGACGGACGGAACCTGTCGGAGCAGGCCTACGACAGGATCCGGCACGACATCCTGCACGGCGCGCTGTTTCCCGACGAGAAGCTGCAGATCGAAGCGATCTCGGAACGCTACGGCATCGGCGCGGTGCCGGTCCGCGAGGCGCTGAACAGGCTCTCGTCCGAGGGCCTGGTCTACCGCAAGAGCAATCGCGGCTTCTTCGTCCAGACGATCTCCATCGCCAGCCTCGAGGAACTGGTGAAGACGCGTATCTGGCTGGAAACCAGGGCGCTTGCCGAGTCGATGTCGAACGGCGACGAGGCGTGGGAGGACGAACTCGTCGTCAGCTACCACAGGCTGGCGCGGATCCAGCGACGGCTGCCGTCCGAGGTCGGAAGCGAGGTGTCCGACGAATGGGAGATCCGCCACAAGGATTTCCACATGCTGCTGCTCGACCGCTGCGGCTCCGGCTGGCTGCTCGGCTTCTGCTCGACACTGATGGACCAGGCCGTGCGCTACCGCAGCCTGTCGATGAACACCAACCCCAGCAAGGCCCGGCGCGAAGGTGCGGCGGCCGAGCACCAGGCGATCCTCGACGCGGTTCTCGAACACGACACCGCGCTTGCCTGCGACCTGCTGACCGAACACTACAAGACCACGCTCGAGGGGCTTCGGCAGGTGTTCGGAGACCACCAGGAACCCGAGATCGCTCCCCCGCACAGGACGCTCTGACCGACCGGCTCCGTACCATCGCCGTGGCCTCCGGTCCTGTGCGCGACGGGGCGGAACCGACCGCCCCGAGCGCCCACCCGTCAAAGCCTCGGTGGCAAAGCGCTTGCCACCGCGCGCCTACTGCAGGTCGATCTCCACCGCCTTGATCTCGCCGGTGAAGCGGTAGGGCGGGGAGTAGGTGTTGACGACGGGCGAGCCCGTGTCTTCGCCAACGCCGAACGTGTCGATGCCGAACCGGCCGGGCACCGTCTTCTCGATCATGGCGCTGCCGACCTTCTCGTCGTTCACGAACAGCGTCGCCGTTCCGCCCTTGCCGAGTTCGTCCTTCTGGCCGTCGTAGGCGAACTCCATCTTCACCTTCACCTCGCCCGCCGGCAGTGCCTTTTCGGAAACGACCTCGGTTCGCTCCTCGTCGAACCAGTTGTAGTGATAGACGAGCTTCCCTTCGCGCATGAAGAGGGCGAAGCCGGCCGAACTGCCGCCCTCGGCGACGATCACACCTTCGCTACCCCCATCCGGCACGACGATGTCGGCGGTGATCGTATGGGACTTGTTCTTGGTGTTGGGGGCAGCCGTTTCCGCGAGCCGCACCGCTCCTGGATAGAAGACGAAGTGCGTCCGGTTCGGATCGGACGGCGTCGGCTTCGGGATGGCCAGGCGCTGCGCGCCGCGATCATCCAGCGGATAGACGTGGTATTTCTCCGCCTCCTCCTTGAAGAGCGCTTTCAGCTCCGCAAGCTTGTCGGGCATCTCAGCGGCGAGGTCCTTCGCCTCGCTGTAGTCTTCCTTGAGGTTGTAGAGTTCCCACTTGTCGCTGTCCCAGTTGCCCGGGGCAACGTCCTGGCGCCAGGGCAGCGTGTGCTGGGCGTTGGCCTTCCAGCCATTGTCGTACATCGACCGGTTGCTGAACACCTCGAAGTACTGCCGGGTGCGCACCTCGCCGGCACCGGCGTCGTTGACGACGGAAAGGAACGACGCCCCATCCATCGGCTTCTGCTCGATGCCGTCGACAACCTTCGGAGCCGGCAGGTGAGCGGCTTCAAGCATCGTCGGCAGCACGTCGATCAGGTGGGTGAACTGCCCACGGATCCCGCCGGGGTCCTTGATGTGCCCGGGCCAGGAGACGACCATCGGGTTTCGCGTCCCGCCGAGATGCGACGCCACCTGCTTGACCCACTGGAACGGCGAATTGCCGGCCCATGCCCACTCCAGCGGATAGTGCGGCTCGGTATCGGGGCCGCCGACCTTGTCGAGGCGCTCCACCACGGTGTGCAGGTCGGTCGGGAACCCGTTCAGGTTCATGACTTCGTTGATCGTGCCGTCGAAGCCTCCCTCCGAACTCGCGCCGTTGTCGCCAACGATATAGAAGATCAGCGTGTTGTCGGCGTCGGGCATCTGGTGGATGGCGTCGATGAGACGGCCGATCTCATGATCGGTATAGGCCAGGTAGGCGGCAAAAATTGTCCATCAGCGCCGCATAGACCGTGCGCTGCTCGTCGCTCAGGCTGTCCCAGGTTCTCGCCCAATCGGGCCGCGCGGTAAGTTGCGCCGTCTTTGGGATGACGCCGATCTCGATCTGGCGCCTGTAGGTCTGCTCGCGGATCGCATCCCATCCGGCGTCGAACTTGCCCTTGAATTTGTCGCGCCATTCCTTCGGCGCATGGTGCGGCGCATGTGCCGCTCCCGGCGCGAAATAAATCAACAGCGGCTTCTGCGGGGCGACCGACTTGGAATAGCGCATCCAGTCGATCGCCTTGTCGGTCATGTCCGCCATGAAGTGATAGCCTTCCTCGGGCGTCTTGTCGGGCTCGACCGGCTTCGTGTTCTCAAACAGCACCGGATAGTACTGGTGGGTCTCCCCGCCGATGAAGCCGTAGAAATAGTCGAAGCCCATGCCCGTCGGCCAACGGTCGAAAGGCCCGGACACGCTGCTTTCCCAGTCGGGCGTGTTGTGGTTCTTGCCGAACCACGACGTGGAGTAGCCGTTGTATTTCAGGATGGAGCCCATCGTCGCGGTGGTGCGCGGGATGAGATTGTCGTAGCTCGGAAAGCCCGTCGCCCATTCGGCGAGGAAGCCGGAACCCGCGTTGTGATGGTTTCGCCCGGTGATCAGGGCGGCGCGCGAGGGGCCGCAGATCGCCGTGGTGTGGAACTGCGTGAAGCGCAGGCCATCGGCCGCGAGCTTGTCCAGTTCGGGCGTCGGGATCGGCCCGCCGAACGTGCTGGTCTGCCCGTAGCCGACATCGTCCAGCAAGATCACCACGATGTTCGGCGCACCTTCCGGCGGGGTCGGCAGCCTCGGCCACTCCGCCGTGGATTCCTTGTAGGTCTCGCCGATGACCCCTCCGAAGGGAGGAAAGGGCATGGGAAGCACGGTGCGGTCCGGGTCGGAAGCAGCCGACTGGTCCTGCGCCTGGGACTGGGCCACTCCAAGGCCGACGAACGCACACGCAGCAGCAATCTTGAACAGAGACTTCATGGTCGTCCTCCGCGTCACCCGCCAGCCTGCAAGCAAAGCTTCCTGCAAAGTTTTGCTCGAGGCAAGACCTGCCGATACTTGCAAGTATTTCTCGGCAACTTGCCAGAGAGAGCTGACCATCTACTCGGCGGCCGGCTACGGTACCTGGTCGAACCCCGAGATAGCCAGGAATGCGGCGGGAACTGGGACCTCAGGGATCACACTTCCTTCGTGAAGGACATGCCGGGTTGGCAGCGGTCTACGTCAAGGCATTGCCGGAGGCGCCCGAAAGCGAGCCGATGACGTGGTAGCTGCCAACGCGAGGCGCAATTCAGACGGCAGATCGTAGGCTCATGAAGCTTATCTGGCCACGTTCCCGCGGAACGAGGCAATTCTCGATCACCTGACGACCGGCGAGGCAAGCTTCCCGATTGCGCACCCCGCGACGGGCATGATAGGCAGGCTTCCGTTGCGGGTATGATGTAATGGTAGCCTGTCAGCTTCCCAAGCTGAACGCGCGGGTTCGATTCCCGCTACCCGCTCCACTGCGCACCGGCGCCGTCGACAAGGCGCTCCCTTCCAGCGAAGGTTTCGCCCGCCCCCGAGCGGCAGGGCGGTCCGGGATTTTTCAGGACATGACCGTCGATGAGTTTTGTCCGCCCGACCGTTGCCGCGCTGGCGATCATCGGCCTGACCAGCCTGCTCGGCCCCTGGTGGTCGGTCTATGAGTTCAATCCCGACGAGGGGCTCAACCTGCAGAAGGCCGTCCTCGTCGCCGAAGGCTATCGCCTGCATGCCGATATCTGGAGCGACCAGCCGCCGATCCTGACATATCTGCTCGCGGCGACCCACCTGGTCTTTCCGTTTTCGGTTCCGGCCGCGCGCGCGACAGTCCTCTTGTTCGGCGCGCTGCTGGCTGGCTGCCTGTTTCGCGTGACGGCCCGCTTCGACGGGACGATGGCCGGCTGGAACGCGGTCGTCCTTCTGGCCTGCAGCAGTCTTTTCCTGAAACTGAGCGTGTCCGTGATGGTCGGCCTGCCGGCGGTGGCGCTGGCCATGCTGGCGATCGACGTCGCGACCAGGCCAGGCAGCGCGCGCGACCACCGAAACGCGGCCGCGGCCGGCGGCGTCTTCGCGCTCGCCGCCCTGACCAAGCTGTTCGTCGTGCTGATCCTGCCGGCCGCGCTCGCAGGCACGTGGATGGCGGCCAGGGGCGACAGAAGCAGGCGAGCCGGCGTTCTGGCCTGCCTGTGGTTCCTGGGCGCCGCGGCGATCACGGTTCCCGTCGTGTTCGTCCTTGTCCGGGGCTTCTCGCTCGAGCAGCTGGTCGGAACCCACGCGATAGCCCGCCAAACGGAGGATTTCGAGACCATCGGCGGCTTCGTGGTCTTGTTCGAGACACTCTGGAGAGGGGCTGCGGTCGCGCTCTGCACCGCCACCGCCTTCGGCCTCGCCGCGTTCTGGAAGCGGCCGGCGTCCCACTTGCTCGTTCCGATCCTCTGGCTTGTCGCTGCAATAACCCTGCTCGGAACGCACAGGCCGTTCTGGGACCATCAGGTCCTCCTTCTCGTACCGCCGCTTTGCTGGCTGGGCGGCGTCGGCCTGAAGAGCCTGTTCGTCAAGGGCGAGCGGCTCGGGATCGTCGACCGGATCGCCAAGCACCCGCATCGAATGGTCCGCCTGGGCGGCGGCGCGCTCGTCCTCTCGTTCCTGGCTGCGATGGCGGCCCTCGCGCTTAAGGACATGAGACATGTCCAGCAGCTCCTGAATGCACGCCCGACGATCGCCCAGGAGATGGCGAGCACAAGCCTAGCCGTTCTTGGCAGCGCGTCCCAAGTCGTGGTTACCGACAAGCCGATGGACGCGTTCCGGCAGCGAAAGTCCGTGCCGCCCAACCTGGCGGTCTGGTCGGAAAAGCGGATCGCGGTCGGCGGCATCACAGAGGATGAAATCCTGCACGAGGTGCGAACGCACCCCGACAGCCCGGTGATGCTCCGCCGGCGCGGCTACAGTCCCGACCTGCTGAACCGGATCGGGGCGCTGACCCCCAGACTTTCAACCGCCACCGAAGGCTATTCAAAGCCGTCAATTCCCCTGTTTGCGGCAACGGCTCCAGAAACACCCCTCGAAAGCCGCTTGCTTGCCCATTTGCCCATGGTCGTCGCGGGCAGCCTTGGAGGCCTCGACGGGCAGCAGCCGGGCGAGCGGCTGGCGCGCCCGGACCCCCCCGTCACCTTTGCCTGAACACGCCGTGGTCGCGCGCCCTCCCGGCTCGGCCCAGGAACTGGGCGCGTGCCTGGTCGCTGCGTCGCGCGCGTCGGACAGCAGACGCCTGCTTCTGGAGGCCCTCGGCGTGGCACAAGCCCTGGCCTGCGTGCAGAACGCCAACGGAGGCTGGAGCGAGACCGCGTCGCCGGGGCCGGTTTGCGGGTCGCACGGCGCCGAGACGACGAAAGCAAAAGAGACCCTCGACGACGGCACGATCCCGTCGATCCTGTACTTCCTGTTCGACCTCGAAGACCGGCTTTCGGAACTTTCGATCGAGCCGCCACTATGGCTGACCGCGAGCGCCAGGCGGGCGCAGCATTTTTCGATCCGGTCGCAGCGAGAAGACGGAAGCTGGCCGCAGATCGTCGACGACGGCAAGGGCTACGCCCGGCTCGGCACCCTCAACGACGATGTCACGACGGGCATGATCCGGGTCCTGATCGCGGCCTACAGGCGAAACGGCAATACCGCCTATCTCGACGCCGCACGGCGCGGCGGCGACTTCCTGCTGCGCGCCCAGGGCGCTGGCGCGCAGCGCGCCTTCGGCCAGCAGTACGACTCAGCCCTCAACGTCGCCCCGGCGCGCAAGTTCGAACCCGCTGCCTATTCGTCGCTGGAGACTGCCTATGCGATCAATGCCCTGATCGACCTCCACCTGGCCACCGGCGACGGGCGGTATCTGGCCGCCGCCAGGGCCGCGGCCGCATGGCTGGAAGCGAGCCAAACCGGACCGGGAGAGTGGGCGAGACTCTACGAGATCGGCACCAACAAGCCGATCTACGCGCTGAGGGCCGGACGCGTCACCTATGAACTGCAAGATGTGCCGGCAGCCGATCTGGCGGCCTATCGCTGGACGGGCGGCCGGGACGTGTATCCCGAGATCGGCCTTGCGTTCGACAGGCTGGAGCGGCTTGACCAGGGCGTGGAGGGTCTGCGCGCGTTGGACCGGAGGATCGCCGCCGACAGCCTGCTCGCCGCGACCCCGACCGCACGGCTGCCGCTTGTTCCAGCGAACGAGGCGATTACCGCCGCAACCCTGGCCTCGACCCGACGATTTGCGGAACATTGCGCCGGCCTGATCGCACTGCAGATGCGCGACGGGACGCTGCCGCCGGAGGTGGACGACAGCGCAGCGCGGCGTTGACGGTCAGGTCGGGCGGAAATGCTTCGACAGCTTCAGGCCCTGTGCCTGGTAGTTGGAGCCGAGATCGACGCCGTAGAGCGCCTTGGGGCGCTTCAGCATGTGCTCGTAGACCAGGCGGCCGACGATCTGGCCGTGCTCCAGGATGAACGGCACCTCGTGGCTTCGCACCTCGAGCACGGCGCGGCTGCCGGTGCCGCCGGCGCTGGAATGGCCGAAGCCCGGATCGAAGAAGCCCGCATAGTGAACGCGGAACTCGCCGACCAGCGGGTCGAACGGCGTCATCTCGGCGGCGTAGAGAGGCGGCACGTGCACCGCCTCCTGGCTGACCAGGATGTAGAACTCGTCGGGGTCGAGCACGAGTTCGGGCGCGCCGTGCGCATAGAGCGGCTCCCAGTAGTCGAGCACCTCGTGCGCGGCGCGCCGGTCGACGTCGACCAAGCCGGTGTGGTGCTTTCCCCTGTAGCCGATGAGCGAGCCCGCCTCGCCGCTGAGATCGATCGAGAGGGCGATCCCGCCGCCCGAAATGTTCGGCGGATCGGTGGCGACCAGCGTCTCGGCCCGGTGGAGGACGGCGAGTTCGTCCTCGGTGAGGAGCGCGTTTCCGGTCCTGAACCGGATCTGCGACAGCCGCGAGCCGGTGCGCACGACGATCGGGAACGTGCGCGGGCTGACCTCCAGATAAAGCGGCCCGCCGTAGCCCGGCGCGATCTTGTCGAACTCCTGCCCGCGGTCCGTCATGACGCGGGTGAAGATGTCGAGGCGACCGGTCGAACTCTTCGGATTGGCGGAGGCCGAAATGCCGGCCGGCAGGTTCAGGCTTTCCAGGAGCGGCACGATGTAGACGCAACCGGTCTCCAGCACCGCGCCGTTGGCGAGGTCGATCTCGTGCAGCTTCAGCCGGTCGAGCTTGTCGGCGACCAGGCTGTTCGGCCCGGGCAGGAAGCTGGCGCGCACCCGCCAGGCCCTGTCGCCCAGCCTGAGGTCGAGGCTCGCCGGCTGGATCTGGTCGTGATCGAGGGCGCGCGAAACCGCAAGCGCGCCACTTTCGAAAAGCGCGGCTATCTCGGTGTCGGGCAGGATGCCAGTCTGACGCAATCGCCGGTCTCCGTGCGGCCCCGGCAAGCCATACCATCGCCGTCGGACCATGCTGGCCAAGTGGTTTAGCGAACGGCGCGATTGACGCAAGCCGATGACAGGTCTAAAGGCTCTTTATCCCGTGGTGATTTGGCCGGTCGGCTTGCAGCCACGTTAAACAAGTCGCTAAAGGACCGTCGGGGCTCGAAGCCCATATGGACCGGTTGCGACTTCCGCGGCCGGTTTTTTGTTGTTTGGGGCAGGTCGATGACAAGCAGGAAGCGCAACTGGAAGCCCGCAACGCAGCTGGTCCATTCGGGAACGCTGCGCTCGCCGCACGGCGAGACGTCGGAAGCGATCTACCTGACGCAGGGCTACGTCTACGACACGGCCGAAGCGGCGGAAGCCCGCTTCAAGGGCGAGGAGCCCGGTTTCATCTATTCGCGCTACGCAAACCCGACCGTCGACATGTTCGAAAAGCGCATGTGCGCGCTCGAAGGAGCGGAGGACGCGCGGGCGACCTCGTCGGGCATGGCCGCCGTCACCGCGGCGATCCTCTGCGGTCTCCAGGCCGGCGATCACATCGTCGCCGCGCGCGCCCTTTTCGGCTCGTGCCGCTGGGTAATCGAGACGCTGGCGCCGCGCTACGGCATCGAATCCACGCTCGTCGACGGAACCGACATCGGGAACTGGGAGCAAGCCTGCCGCCCCAACACCAAGCTGTTCTTCCTCGAGAGCCCCACCAACCCGACGCTTGAAGTGATCGACATCGCGGCGGTGGCGGAACTCGCGACATCGCGGGGCGCAAGGCTGGTCGTCGACAATGTCTTCGCCACGCCCCTGCAGCAGAAGCCGCTCCAACTCGGCGCGCATGTCGTCGTCTATTCGGCGACAAAGCATATCGACGGCCAGGGGCGCTGCCTGGGCGGCATCGTGCTTTCCGACAAGGAGTGGATCGACAAGAACCTGCACGACTATTTCCGCCACACCGGGCCGAGCCTCTCGCCCTTCAACGCCTGGACGCTGTTGAAGGGCCTGGAGACGCTGCCGGTCCGGGTACGGCAGCAGACGGAGAGCGCCGCTGAGATCGCCGGCTTCCTGGCCACCCGGCCGGAAATCGCGCGCGTCATCTATCCCGGCCGCGCCGACCATCCGCAGGCAGCGGTCGTCGCCAAGCAGATGGCGGGCGGGTCGACGCTGATCTGCCTCGAACTCAAGGGCGGCAAGAAGACGGCATTCGCGTTCCAGAACGCGCTCGAGGTTGTGAAGATCTCCAACAATCTCGGCGACGCCAAGAGCCTGATCACGCATCCGGCGACGACCACGCACAAGAACCTCACCGACGATGCGCGCGCCGAACTCGGCATCGGCGGCGGCACTTTGAGGCTCTCGGTCGGGCTGGAGGACACCGACGATCTGATCGCCGACATCGGAGAAGCGCTGGATCGCGCCGGGTAGCGCCGCCACAATGTCGCTGATCACTGTGGCTAAGGAGGCTGTAGCGGGAGCAGCGACCATGTACAGCGCAACCACCAACAACATCGCGGTCAGCGTCGAGCCTTTCTACCTCGACGATCGTTCCGATCCGTCCGAAGGCCGGTACGTCTGGGCCTATCGCATAACCATCGACAACCAGTCGGACGAATGGGTGAAGCTGGTCGCCCGATACTGGCAGATCACCGACGGGGCGGGCCGCGTCGAGGAAGTGATCGGCGAAGGCGTGGTCGGCGAGCAGCCGGAGCTCGACCCCGGCGACAGCTACCAGTACACCTCGGGTTGCCCGCTGCCGACGCCGTCGGGCATCATGGTCGGCCGCTACACGATGCAGAACGACAGGGGCGAGCTGTTCGAGATCGATATTCCCGCCTTCTCGCTCGATCTGCCGGGCAAGCCGCGCGTGGTGAACTGAAAGGGACGATATGAGCGCCGAGACCGTTGCCAGGGAAGGCGGCTGCCGCTGCGGCCGTGTGCGGCTGAAGGTCACCAAGCGGCCCCTGATCACCATGGCGTGCCACTGCACGGGCTGCCAGCGCATGAGTTCGAGCGCCTATTCGCTGAGCGCGGCGATCCCGGCCGACGGCTTCGAGGTGACCGAGGGCGAGCCGGTCATCGGCGGGCTGCACGGTGCATCCAGACACTATTTCTGCGGATACTGCATGACGTGGATGTTCACGCGGCCGGAGGGCATCGACTGGTTCGTCAACATCCGTCCGACCATGCTCGACGACGCCAGCTGGTCGCCGCCCTTCATCGAGACGTGGACCAGCGAGGGTTTCCCCTGGGCGAAGACCGCGGCGGTGCACAGCTTCGAGAAACTGCCGCCGATGGAAGCCTATGAAGGGCTGATCAAGCAGTATGCGGAGTGGGAGCTCGCCTGATTTACGGACCCCGCCTGCCGCCAGCGCAGACGCTTGCTCTCCCCCGGCGAGCGGGGGAGAGGTGTCACGCGAGGCGTGACGGAGCGGGGATCGAGCGTCAGTTGGCGGCGACGAACTCGGCCGGATCGAACTCGTAGGACTTCGAGCAGAACTCGCAATTGACCGAGATCCTGCCGTCCTCCGTGCTTTCGACGATCTCCTCGGCTGAGAACCCGTCGAGGATGCCGCGGATGCGTTCGCGCGAGCACGAGCAGACGTCCGCCACCGGCGTCGCTGGAAAGACCCGCACGCCGTGCTCGTGGAACAGCCTGTAGAGCAGCCGCTCGGGCTCGATGGTCGGATCGATCAGTTCGCCGGTCTCGATGGTGCCGACGAGCGCCTGCACCTCACGCCAGGCGTTGTCGATCTCAACCTCGACGTCCGGCGCGCCGTCGCCGCCGTGCAGGTCGCCCATGCGCAGCCTCTCGGGCGATTCCGGCAGGAACTGGGCGATCAGGCCGCCGGCGCGCCAGAACTCGCCCTCGCCCGGACGCACGAGCTTCGCCACCTGGAGCCTGATCTCGGTCGGGATCTGCTCGGACTGGCGGAAGTAGATGTGCGCCGCCTCCTGCAGGGTCGTGCCTTCGAGTTGCACGATGCCCTGGTAACGCTGCGTGTAGGCGCCCTGGTCGATCGTCAGCGCCAGTACGCCGTGACCGAGCAGCGTCTCGGGCGACGCCTCGCCGGCGGCAGCCAGCGCTTCCAGCCGGTCGGCATCGAAGCGCGCATAGGCGCGCAGCGAACCGGGCGTGGTGAAATCGGCCACCAGCATGTCGACCGGACCGTCGGTGCGCGTCTGCAGGATGAACTTGCCCTCGAACTTCAGCGACGAGCCAAGCAGCACGGCGACGAGGCAAGCCTCCGCCAGCAGCCTCGCGACGGGCTCCGGATAGTCGTGGCGGCCGAGAATGCCGTCGAGCAGCGGACCGAGCTGGATGACGCGCCCACGCGCGTCAAGCGCCCCGACCTCGAAGGGGATCACATGGTCTTCGCCGGCAAAGCCGAAATCGCCGAGCTTCTTGGTTGCGTCAGGCACGTTCACGGTTTCCAACATGGCACGTCTCCAGCGTCCGGCGATGCCGCCGTCGCGGAAGCATGCGCGCTACGCCCTGGTTTTCTGGGATGTCCGCCAGATAGGCATCGCCGCGTCCATCTTCAAGCCGGGGCTCAAGCGCCGAGACACCAGGCGAGCACCGCCTTCTGGGCATGCAAGCGGTTTTCCGCCTCGTCGAACACGACAGAGTTCGGGCCGTCGATCACCTCGTCGGTGACTTCTTCTCCGCGATGCGCCGGCAGGCAGTGCATGAACAGCGCGTCAGGCTTGGCCCTCGCCATCAGCGCGCCATTCACCTGGTAGGGGCCGAAGACGTTGTGGCCGCGGGCGCGATGCTCCTGGTTCATCGACACCCAGCAATCGGTGACGACGCAGTCGGCGTCGCGCACGGCATCCTCGGCCGAGTTCGTCAGGCTGACGGCGCCGCCGTTGGCCCGCGCCCACTGGACATAGGTTTCCCCGGGTTCGCTACCCTGCGGCGTCGCGACGTTGATCCGGAAGGAGAAGCGGGCGGACGCTTCCAGCCAGGAATGCAGCACGTTGTTGCCGTCGCCCGTCCAGGCAATCGTCCTGCCGGCGACCGGACCGCGATGCTCCTCGAAGGTCAGGATGTCGGCCATGATCTGGCAGGGATGCGTGTCGTCGGTCAGGCCGTTGATGACGGGAACCGTCGCATGCTCGGTGAGCTCAAGGAGCCGCGCATGGTCGGTGGTGCGGATCATGATCGCGTCGACATAGCGCGACAGCACCTTGGCGGTGTCGGCAATGGTCTCCGAGCGGCCGAGCTGCATTTCCGTGCCGGTCAGCATGATCGTCTCGCCGCCCAGTTGGCGCATTCCGACGTCGAAGGAGACGCGGGTGCGGGTCGACGGCTTGTCGAAGATCATCGCCAGCACCTTGCCGTCGAGCGGTTTCGAACGCTCGCCGGCCTTCAGCCTGGCCTTGCGGGCAGCCGCATCGTCGAGCATGCCGCGCAGATCGGCCGCCGGGATCGCTGACAGATCGGTGAAATGACGAATCCCGGACATGCGTGGCTCCGGCTCAGCTTGCAGCGGCGTGTTGCGTCGACATCGACGCGGCGGCGGCGCGGATCCGGTCGAGCCCTTCGCGGATGTCGGCGTCGGTGATGGTGAGCGCCGGCAGCAGGCGCACCACGTTGTCGCCGGCCGGAACGGCCAGCAACTTGTGCTCCCGCAGAGCCGCGTTGAAGGCCGCGTTGGACACCTTGCACTTGACGCCGAGCATCAGGCCGGCTCCGCGGATTTCCTGGATGACGTCCGGGAACTCGTCGGCGATGGCGGCCAGCCCCTGCTTCATCAGCAGGGCCTTGCGCGCGACGTCGTCGAGGAAACCGTCGGCGAGCAGAACGTCGAGGACGGCATTGCCGACGGCCATGGCAAGCGGATTGCCGCCGAAGGTGGTGCCGTGGACCCCCGGCGTCATGGCGCTGGCGGCCTCTTCGGTGGCCAGCACGGCCGCCATCGGGAAACCGCCGCCGATGCCCTTGGCGACCGCCATGATGTCGGGCGTCACGCCCGACCACTCATAGGCGAACAGCTTGCCGGTGCGGCCGACGCCGCACTGGACCTCGTCGAAGATGAGCAGAAGGCCATGCTTGTCGCACAGTTCGCGCAACCGCTTGAGCGACTGCGTCGGGAAGGCGCGGATGCCGCCCTCGCCCTGCACCGGTTCCAGCATGATGGCCGCGGTCTCCGGACCGATCAGCTTCTCGACGGCGTCGATGTCGTCGAAGGGGACCTGGTCGAAGCCGGCCGCCTTCGGGCCGAAGCCCTCGAGGTACTTCTGCTGGCCGCCCGCGGCGATGGTCGCCAGGGTCCGGCCATGGAAGGCGCCTTCGAAGGTGATGACGCCGAAACGCTCGGGATGGCCGTTCACAAAGTGATAGCGGCGGGCCGTCTTGATCGCGCCTTCGATGGCCTCGGCGCCGGAGTTGGTGAAGAACACCCGGTCGGCGAAGGTCGACGCCACCAGACGCTCGCCGAGACGGCGCTGTCCGGGCACCTCGTAGAGGTTGGACACGTGCCAGAGCTTGCCAGCCTGCTCGGTCAGCGCGGCGACAAGGTGCGGGTGGGCGTGGCCAAGCGCGTTGACGGCGATGCCGGCGCCGAAGTCGAGGTATCGCTCGCCGCTGTCGGTAGTCATCCAGCAGCCTTCGCCCCTCTCGAAGGCGAGGGGCGCCCGGGCATAGGTATCGAAAAGCGCCGAACCGCTCATTATATGCGTCTCCGGATCCGCATCCGGGCGCCGCCGCCTAAGCGACCGCTCGGCCCGTGCAGCGGCCAAAAAATCAAAAAGCCGCCCAAGCGGCGGCCAACCGGGGCCATATTGTGGTTTTCGGGCGTGAAGTCAACGAAAAGGTCGCATTTGAACTGTGTCACACTCCATTGCCGGCAGGTCCAGCGGACGACTTCGGACATGCTTCCGGCAAGTTGGGGAAAACCGAAGATTCCGAATCGTGTTGCACCGGGGACTCTTGTCACCGAGTCAGCCGATGGAGTAATTTGCAGCCAATAAAAGCCTATATCTCGTGCGGCTACCCTAATCCGAAGCGTATATGTGGTGTCGACCCCGACAGCCTCGGGACGACGTCGGATTCCGGATTCCGCACAGCACCTGGAGCGCACAGCCATGAACTGGACGGACGAACGGGTCGAACTTCTTCGTAAACTGTGGTCGGAGGGGCTGAGCGCCAGCCAGATCGCAGCCCAGCTCGGCTCGGTCACCCGCAACGCCGTCATCGGCAAGGTTCATCGCCTGAAGCTGTCGAGCCGCGGCCGCGCCACGGCGTCGCCCGCCCGCCAGAAGAAGACCGTCTCGGGATCGACCGCCACGCGCAGCGTCACCCGGACGGCGACCGTCACCCGCTCGGTGACGACCATCGGCGCCACGGCGCTGCAGGCCCAGTTCGACGCAGAGCCGGTCGCGCGCTATCACCAGCGGCCGGTGGAGGACGTCGTCGTGCCGATCTCGCGCCGGCTACAGCTGGTGCAGCTATCCGAACGCACCTGCAAATGGCCGAACGGCGACCCGCTGACCGAGGAGTTTTCCTTCTGCGGCAACGATTGCGCCGAAACCGGGCCCTACTGCACCTATCACTCCCGCATCGCCTTCCAGCCGGCCGCCGAACGCCGCCGGCGCTGAAGGCAGGACGCTGCATCCGCAATGCCGGATAGCCGGCGTGAAATTGGCCGTGTCTGAGAAAAAGCGGACGTGAGCGGCTAGCCGGCGTCGTCCTTGAACACCACGTTGTGGCTCTTGTCCTGCTTCGGCCGGTCGATCGGCATCTGCTCGCCGGTCACCACGTAGTAGACCGTCTCCGCGATGTTGGTGGCGTGGTCGCCGATACGCTCGATGTTCTTGGCGCAGAACAGCAAATGCGTGCAGGGCGTGATGTTGCGCGTGTCTTCCATCATGTAGGTCAACAGCTCGCGGAAAAGCGAGGTGTACATGGCGTCGATCTGGTCGTCGCGGTCGCGCATCAGCGCCAGCTTCGCTACGGAGCGCGAGGCATAGACGTCGAGCACGTCCTTCAGCTGCGTCAGCGCCAGTTCGGCAAGCGCCTGCAGGCCGCGGAAAAGGCTGAGTGGCTGGCGCCCCTCGGTCACGGCGACGACACGCTTTGCGATGTTCTTGCCGAGATCGCCGACGCGCTCGAGATCGGCGGCGATGCGGATGGCGCCGATCACCTCGCGCAGGTCGTCGGCCATGGGCTGGCGCTTGGCGATCAGCACGATCGCCTTGTCGTCGACCTCGCGCTGGGCGTCATCGAGGAAGGCATCGTCCGCGATCACCTTGCGTGCCAGACCGGCATCGGCGTTGACCAGGGCCAGCACCGACTGGTCGACCATGCGTTCCGCATGCCCGCCCATGGCGGCGAGGCGGTTGCCGAGATATTTCAGCTCCTCGTCATAGGAGCGGACGATGTGCGTGTTCATGGCAGTCTGCGCGACTCATGCATGTGGGATCGTTGATCGTCCTGATAGGCTAACCGCGTGACAGAAAAAAGAAACAGGCGACAGACAAGGCATCGCATGTTTTCGCGGCCGCCCTCTTCAAGCAGCGCAAAGCATCGTTCGAGTCGAGCCTGAACACCATCCTCCCTCCCCGCAATCGCAACCCTTGACGAAGCCAGCCACTTGTTGTCAGTCGAAACTGACCAAACGTCTGGGGAAGAACCATGAACAGCATCGACCTCAAGGGGCAAACGGCAGTCGTCACGGGCGGAGCGCAGGGCATCGGCTTCGCGATCGCGCGGCGCCTGCTGGCATCGGGCGCAAGGGTCAGCCTGTGGGATCGCGATCCCGACGCGCTGGCGAAGGCGACCGCGGCGCTCGGCGAAGGCGCCTCGGCGAAGCAGGTCGACATTACCGACCTCGAGGGTTTGCGCCGCGTGCATGCCGAAACCGAGGCGGAAGCGGGGCCGGTGTCAATCCTGGTCAATTCGGCAGGCGTCGCCGGCAACAACGCGACGCTGGAGGACTACGACCCGGACGAATGGCGTCGCGTCGTCGAGATCAACCTCAACGGCACCTTCTACGTGAACAAGGTCGTCATTCCGTCGATGAAGGCGAGGAATTATGGCCGCATCGTCAACATCTCGTCCGTCGCCGGCAAGGAAGGCAACCCGAACCTTTCCGCCTATTCCGCCGCCAAGGCCGGCGTGATCGGCCTTACCAAGTCGCTCGGCAAGGAACTCGCCAAGTACGATATCGCGGTCAACGCCGTGACGCCGGCAACCGCCAACACGCGGATCCTCGATACTCTGACCAAGGAGTTCATCGACTACATGCTGGTGCGCATTCCGCGCGGCCGCTTCCTGGAAGTGGACGAGGCGGCCTCGATGATCGCTTGGCTGGTCAGCCGGGATAACAGCTTCACCACGGCTTCCGTGTTCGACCTCTCGGGCGGGCGCACCACCTACTGATCGCAGGCGTCAGGCCACCGGGAGGTGGACGGTGAAGGCGGCTCCTTCGCCGATGGTGGACTTGATGGTCAGGCGCGCGTTATGGCGCGTCAGGATGTGCTTCACGATCGCAAGGCCGAGCCCCGTCCCCTTGCGGCTTGTATCGACATCGACGCGGTAGAAGCGCTCGGTGACGCGGGGGATATGCTCCTCCGGAATGCCCGGGCCAAAGTCCCGGATGGTGACCGCGACTTCCGGTTCCGGTCCGCCTTTCCTCTCGATCGAGACGACGACGCGACCGCCGGACTGCCCGTATTTGCAGGCGTTCTCGAGCAGGTTCTCGAAGACCTGGAAAAGCTCGTCGCGATCGCCCCTCGCCTCCGCCGGCCCTTCACCAAGATCCTGCTCTATGACGACGCCGGAATCCCGCGCGAGGGGGGACAGCGAGTCGATCACGCTGACCACGATCTGGCGCACGTCGACCAAGGCGCCCGGCGGCAGGTAGGGCTTCATTTCAAGACGCGACAGCGACAATAGGTCGTCGATCAGCCGCGCCATGCGGGCCGTCTGGTTCTGCATGATCTGCAGGAAGTGATCACGCGCGGCCGCGTCGTTCCTTGCCGGACCGCGCAGCGTCTCGACAAATCCGGATATGGAGGCGAGCGGCGTTCTCAGTTCGTGGCTGGCATTGGCGATGAAGTCGGCCCGCATGCGGTCGATGCGCCGCGTTTCGCTCTGGTCCTTGAAGATGACCACATAGAGACCCGTGCCCCGGCCGATCGCCGTCAGCGTCGCCCTGTAGACGCGCTCGATCGGCACGCGCTCGACATAGTCGACGACCTCCGCCTCGCTGGCGCCCTTGCGCACGCGCTCGATCGCCGACTGGATCTCGGGCGCCCGGAACTTCATCAGGAGCGACAGACCCGGGGCGATGGCGCCGAAGGCCCCGCGCGCCGCGTCGTTGACATGGACCGCGGTTCCGGCGGCGTCGAACACGATCAGCGGGTCGCTGACGGCGGCGGCAAGGTTCTGCGCGGACAGAGCATCCAGGCTGCCGCCATCGGCCGCCGCGCGGGCCGCCCGGAGTTGCCCGCGGGTGCGCTTCGGAGCCAGCGCCGCAGCGGCGGCGAGGAACAGGACGGCACCGGCAACGATCGCCGGCCGGGCCCCGGCAACGGCGCCGACCACGCAAAGCGCGGCGACGCCCGCAGCCAGCATCCAGCGGTTCGCGGCCAGTCTTCCGACGACCAGGCTCACCGCGCGGCGTGTCTGTTCTTTGCGTCTGGTCTCGTCCATCGGCTTCCATTCGGCGGCGGCGGAACTTCGCTATGGACCACCGCGAAGCCACCCAATAGCATGCCTTTCATGACAAGAAAGGGTGTCGGCGATGGACGCGACGAACCAGAACACGCCACCAAAGGCGGAACCGCTGAAGATCAAGGTGGCGGGCGTCGAGCGGGTGTTCGACATCAATGACCCGGTGCTGCCCGACTGGGTCGAAAAATTCGCGCTGACGTCCGACGGCTACCCCTACGACAAGAAACTGAAGAGGGAGGACTACGAGAAGTCGCTGGAGGCGCTGCAGATCGAACTGGTCAAGCTGCAGGCGTGGCAGCAGGCCACCGGCCGCCGCGTGCTGATCCTGTTCGAGGGACGCGACGCCGCGGGCAAGGGCGGGACGATCGGCGCGATGCGCTACTACATGAACCCGCGCACCGCGCGCAACGTGGCGCTGCCCAAGCCGACGGAAACCGAGCGCGGGCAATGGTATTTCCAGCGCTACGTGGCGCATTTCCCGACTACCGGCGAATTCGTGACCTTCGACCGCTCCTGGTACAACCGCGCCGGCGTCGAACCGGTGATGGGATTTTGCACGCCCGAGCAGCACAAGGAGTTCCTGAAGGAGGTTCCGCGCTTCGAGAAGATGATCGAAGGGGACGGCATCCATTTCTTCAAGTTCTGGCTCAACCTCGGCCAGGAAATGCAGTTGAAGCGGTTCCACGACCGGCGCCACAGCCCGCTGACGAACTGGAAGTTCTCGCCGATGGACATCGCCGGCATCACGCGCTGGGACGACTACACGAAGGCGCGCAACCTGATGATCAAGGAAACCCACACAGACTACGCGCCATGGACGATCGTGCGTTCGAACGACAAGCGGCGGGCGCGCATCGAGGTGATCGGGCACGTGTTGCGGTCGCTCGACTACACCGGCCGCGACCTCGGGGTGATAGGCAAGGCGGACAACAAGATCATCGGGCAAGGACCAAAGCGCCTGCAGGACTAGGCGGGCGCGCCCGCCGCATCGGCCGGTGCGGCGTCTTTTCCCAGAGATACGGTTCACGACACAGCTGCCAGACCGCCCGCCAGGCAGCGATGGACATCATCATCCAATAGACCGGGGTGAACAGTACCACCTTCCAGAAGCCGAGCTTTTCGCGAACCTTCAGCACCTGCCATCCGAGCAGCAGGAAGGACAGGTATCCGCAAGCGACGTTGACGATGTCGATGGTGAGCAGCGTCGATTTCCAGCGGCTTGTCGGCCGGTCAAGCGCGATCTCGATCGCCAGGATCAAGCCGGTGCCCAGCAGGAACGGGTGGGCGAGCGCCGACAGCACCATGCCGCCAAAGAGTATCTGTCCGACAAGGAAGGAACCGGGGCCCAACTGGCGCAGGAGACGCACGGGTTGACGCATGTGGACCAGCCAGGTCTGCATCCAGCCCTTCAACCAACGGGTTCGCTGCGGCAGCCAGGTGGCGATCGTCTCGGGCGCCTGCTCCCAGGTCGGACAGTCGATCGTTTCCGTGCGATAGCCGAAACGGGCGAGCCGCATGCCGAGATCGGCGTCCTCCGTGACGTTGAACGGATCCCAGCCGCCGACCTCGTCCAGCGCCGATCGCCTGAAATGGTTCGACGTGCCGCCCAATGGAAGCACGAGCCGCCTGGCCGAGAGCCACGGCAACATCGCGCGAAACAAACCAGCGTATTCGAAGGCGAACATCCTGGCGAGAATGCCCGCGCCGCGATTGGCGATCTCAAGCGGGGCCTGGAGGCAGGCGACTTCCGGCGGCGATTCATTGAACTTTGCCCAGACATGAAGCAGTTGACGAGGATCCGGATGATCCTCGGCGTCGTAGAGCGCGACGAACTCGCCCCTGGTGAGCGGCAACGCGTAGGCGAGCGCCTTCGGCTTGGTGCGCGGTCCGGCGACAGGCACCTCGACCACTTCCATGTTCGGCGGAAGCGAAATGGCGCGAAGAGCGCCCAGGGTCGCCCGGTCATCCATCTCGCAGACAAGCTTGATCTCCAGCCTGCTTTTCGGCCAGTCGATCCGCTGAAGGGCGGCGACGAGTTCCGACACCACGTCGGCTTCGCGGTGGAGTGCGACCAGGACCGAGTAGACGGGCATCCTGCCTCGCGCTTCCGGCACAAGCTGCCGATGCTTGCCGCGAACGGCGGTGAGCGCCGCGAAGCGCAGCGCGACACACGTCAGGAAGATCACCGAAAAGACGAGATGCAGGGCAAACCACGTGTCGCCCGGCGCCAGCCAGAAGGCGACGGGCAACGTCGCCAGGAACGCGCCGACGACCAGGCCCTGCCAAGCGTTCGCGACGATGCGGGCCGACTGTTCCGGATAGCGGTCGAAAAGGCTGGAGATCGCGTGCCGGGTCAGTGCTTCCCGGACGCGCAGGAGAAGCGCCGCGCGCATGGCCCCCGGCGCGACGAGCTTCAGCCTGTCGCGCAGTCGAGGGCGGTCCGCGATCAGCCGACCGAGCCTTGAAAGGCCGACGCCGTCAGGCACGATCAGATAGCTGGCAGCGCCATCCTTTCCGGCGAGCTTGAAGGGCACGTGCCACGATCGTCGCCGCAGGCAGGCGGTGGCGAGTTCATCGGAGACGATGAGCCGGTCCGGATCGACCGCGAGCAAATGTCCGACCTGCAGTTCCTCTGCGAGCGCGCGGACGAAGTCGGCTTCCGTGACGAGACCGGACACAAGCAACTCGGTCTGGAAATCCGTGCCGTTGCGAGACGCGAGCGCAGCCACACAGGCGGCATCTCCGGCCGGCAGGCGGAGGCGGCGAATGACCGGCATCCACTCCAGTAGCTGCGGAAACAGGTGGACGGCGAATTCGTAGCCGTCTCCGCGACCATGCTCCGCAAGGGCGGCCCCTTCGAACGACATATCCCGAGGGACTGCCGCATCGTTCAGATGTGGCAGATCACCGAACAACATTGCGCTTCATGCCGATCCCCGATCAGCTTATCGCACGTCCCCTACCGCCTATTTGTTGCGGCATTTCAGCCTAACCTAAAACAAAGGCAAGTCAAACGAGAAGATATGTTTGCGCCGGCGACATCTATATTCTTGCTGAAAGGTATTCCGCTCAGGCGGCGAGACGGGCGATCCTCGCAAGCCTGCGAAGCGTCGTTTCGTCCTGCAAAGCCCTGTGGAAGAGCGTGATCTCCTCGTCGATGCGATCACACAGGTCGTCGCCGTCGCCGCGCAGGAGATGGCGGGTTTGCCGCAGGGCCTCGATCGGCTTCTTGGCCAATTGCCGCGCACGCGCGAAGGTCCGCTCCTCAACGTCGCCCACGGCGATTTCGGCGACCACCCCAAGGGTCATCGCCTCTTCGGCGCCGAGGGTGTCGCCGAGGCAGAAGAAGCGGAACGCGGCGGCATAACCCATCCGTTCCGGCGCCAGGATGCTGGTGGCGGCATCCGGAACCAGGCCAAGATCCACGAACGGCACGCGGAAGGTGCTCTGGCCGGACGCAACCACCATGTCGCAATGGAAAAGCATGGTGCAGCCAACACCGACCGCGTCGCCGTCGACGCAGGCGAGGATCGGCTTCGGATAGGTCGCGAGCGTGCGGAACATGCCTGTGACCGCCTCGATCAGTCCGGCGTGCTTGGTCGCGTCGAGGAACTCCGAGAGGTCGCCGCCGAGGCAGAAGCAGCCGGCAAGCCCGCGCAGGACGACGACGCGAACCTCGTCGTCGCCGGCGGCCTCGCGAAGCGTCGCGGCGAGCCGCTCGTATGCCTTCCGGTCGAGCAGCGGCCGCCCGTCGTCGGCGGCGACGGTGATCGTCAGGATATGACCCTTGAGCTCCGCCTGCGGACGCATGCCCGCCGCGGCGCCATCGACGGGAAGGTCGGTCGTCATCGTCACGATGCCTGTCGCTGGTCGAGCATGTCGGGATAGCCGCGCGCCAGCACGGGGGCGTGGTGGGCGCGGCGGCTGCGCACCACCTCCAGCGTGTGCTCGTTGAAGGTCAGCAGCGTCGCCACGACCTGCTGGCGGCCATAGGTCCGCTGGTAGCCCAGCGGCCGCGCGAGGAAGTGCAACTGCAGCGCGCGCAGAACCCACATCGGCTCGAACTCGATGATCACCTGATTTACGTCGCGCGGCAGGCCCCATTCGACGAAGCCCGCGATCAGCTCGGTTCCGACGGTGGAAACGTTGCGGCGTCCGTCGCGATACGCCGGCGCCACGGCGTAGCGGGTGAGTTCCCACACGTTGTGGCCGCTGGGCGGTTCGCCCTCATAGAGGTCGCTCAGCACTTCGGTCAGCAGGTGCGGACGCGTTGTCGGCAGCATGCGCTGATAGCCGGCGACCTCGCCATCGCGGATGACGACGTGGTGGACCGCCTCCTCGTGATCGAACTGGTCGATCTCGAGGCCATCGTCGCGATGAAGGTCTCCCCACCCCATCTCCTCGACGAAGATACGGTGGCGCAGCCGGTGAACCGCCTCCCAGAGGTCCGGCCGCTGCATCAGTTCTTCGGTGGTAAGCGCGTAAAGCACGAAAGTCTCCTTGATTTCTCAAGGCAGACTAGGGACCGCTACCCTTATGGATGCTTACATCAACCTTTAGGAATGTAATGATCTGATACGATTCGGCCGCATCTAAATATAACCGCGACGGATTGCCTCAGCGACGGCCTGCACACGGTTGACCGCGCCAAGCTTGAACTTGGCGTTGAGCAGGTGCTTTTCAGATGTGTGCTCGGATATTCCGAGAATCTGGGAGATCTCCCATTCCGACTTGCCGACTGCGGCCCACTGCAGGCATTCGCGCTCGCGCGGCGTCAGTTCGACATGTTCGACGGTCGGCTCCTGCACGCTCTGCAACTGCATGGCGCGACCGATCGCGTAGGTGGCGACCAGCGAAACCATCCCGAACTCGACGCCCGACATCTCGATCTGCTCGCCGCCCAGCGACACCATGACGATCTGGCCGTCGAGCGTCACCAGCGGGAAGGCGAGGCCGTCCTTGAGCTTGAACTCGCCGGCGTCGCCCATGACGGCTTCGCTGCTGCGGTCAATCCTGATTTCTTCGGTCGCGTCGCGCCACTGGAACGGCGCCTGCAACTGCTTCATGCGGGTGACGACCGGATCGTGGTCGATGTAGTTGCGCGCGACGTAGCGCTCGAGCCATTCGACCGGCCAGTCGCAGAGCAGCACATGGTCCTTCTGCCGGCCGGTAGGCGTTCCCGGTTTCGGGACCGTTCCCGCCATCAGCGCGGTCAGGCCGAAGGCCGACGTGACGTCGAGGAGCTTCTCGCACACGGCACCGGCCGTCTGCGCCTGCTGCAACTCGCCTATATATGCAAGCGTGCGATCAAAATGTCCCATCGCAACATCCACCCATGTTGCCGCAAGAATGCGCCTAACGTAGCCGCCCGAACCGCACCCTACCATTAACCTTGGATTGCAAAATAGCACATTCGACAGTTTACCGGTAGAAAATCGGCTCGGATTGGGCGCACGACCGATTGCCGGCTTTGCTCGAGCGAATGTTTGCTCGACAATAAGGCCTTTTCCAGGTCGGCGCGCCGGAGTAAATCCCAACGGCGACTTCGATCACCCGTCAACCGCCGGCGCGTCGCCGGCACGGCCGGAACAGCATGAACCGTCTCGCCATCGCAATCTGCGCCGCCCTGTTCGCGAGCGCCGCCATCCCGACAGCCGCCGAGCCCGTCGCGCCGGTGTTCTGGGACGTCAAGGAGCGTCTTCCCAAACCGGACCTCAGCGGCGTGACGAGGGTCAGGTTCCTCACCACGACCGACTTTCCGCCTTTCAACTACCTTGATCGCGACGGTCGCCTCTCGGGCTTCCATGTCGACCTGGTGCGGGCGATCTGCGCCGAACTCGGGATCGCCGACAAGTGCCAGATCCAGGCGATGCCGTGGGAGCAGATCGAGGACGCGCTGGCGCGCGGCCGTGGCGAGGCGATCATCGCCGGTGTCGCCATCACCGCCGAGTCGCGCGCCCAGTTCGCGTTCTCGCGCCCCTACCTGCAGTTTCCCGCCCGCTTCATGATGCAGAAGACACGCGCAACCTCGGAGCCGATCTTCCGCAAGATCGAAGGCGAGCGGATCGGCGTGATCGCAGGATCCGGCCACGAGACCATGCTGCGCGACTACTTCCCGGGCGTGAAGGTCGTGACCTATTCGCGCCAGGAGTGGATGTATGGCGACCTGAAGGCCGGAAAGATCGCCGGCGCGTTCGGCGATGGCATGCGTTTCGCCTTCTGGCTCGCCGGCTCGGATGCGAGCGGGTGCTGCCGCTTCGCCGGCGGGCCTTACCTGGCGCCGGAATATCTGGGGCTCGGGCTTGCCATCGCCACGAATGCCGGCGACCCGACGCTTGCCGCCGCCTTCGACTACGCGCTGCAGCAGATCGCGCTGAAGGGGCGCTTCGCCGAGCTCTACCTGCGCTATTTCCCGGTCAGCTTCTACTAGGTCGGCTCAGGTCAGGCTGCGATGGCGCGCCTTGTTGGCGCGCTCGATGGCCGCGACGGTGAGCGGATCGACCGCCAGCTCCTGCCGGAGCAGCTGGAGCACGCGTAGTTCTTCCATGCGCATTTCGAGGTCGACCGCGGCGACCTCGAAGGCGGCCGCGTAGGCCGTCTCGTGGAGATGCAGCGGCACGACCTGGCGGGCGATCCCGATCACCGCCTGCATGCCGCCGTCCTCGTGCAGGAGCTTCTGGCAATCCTGCGCGACCTTGACCAGCTTGGCCGGGTCAAAGCCCTCGAAGATCGGCCATGTGCGCACGACGTCGCCGATGCGCGCCAGTTCGATGTCGGTCATGTCCCGGTCAGACGCCGACGTGACGACCATCAGGTAAATCAACGCCTCGTGCGCGCTGGGCTTCTTCATGCGGTTCTCCCTTGCCATGCCCCCTAGCTAGGAAGCATCCGCGCGCTTGGCAACGAAAAAGCCCGGAATCGTTGACGCCGCCGCGCGGGTTCCATAGAGCATTGCCGACGAAAGCCCGGGCAGCCGGCGACAATCAGGACAGTATCGGAAGTCAACATCATGGCGTCTCCTGCCAGCATCGACCTCAATCCGGAAATGCTCGCGGCAGCGGCCGAGAGCAAGGCGTGGCCGTTCGAGGAAGCGAAGAAGATCATCGAGCGCTACAAGGGCCGCGATTTTCCGGAGACCGTGCTGTTCGAAACCGGCTACGGCCCGTCGGGCCTGCCGCATATCGGCACCTTCGGCGAGGTGGCGCGCACGACCATGGTGCGCCACGCCTTCCGGGTGCTGACCGGAGACAAGGTCAAGACCAAGCTGCTCTGCTTCTCCGACGACATGGACGGCATGCGCAAGATCCCGGACAACGTGCCGGACCCGGAAGCGCTGAAGCCCTACCTGCACATGCCGCTCACCGTCGTGCCCAACCCGTTCGGCGGCGACTACGAGAGCTTCGGCCACCACAACAACGCGATGCTCCGGCGCTTCCTCGACACGTTCGGCTTCGACTACGAATTCGCCAGCGCGACCGACTACTACAAGTCCGGCCGCTTCGATGCGATGCTGATCAAGACCGCCGAGAAGTACGACGCGATCATGAAAATGATGCTGCCCACACTCGGGCCGGAGCGTCAGGCGACCTACAGTCCGTTCCTGCCGATTTCGCCGAAGAGCGGCCGCGTGCTCTACGTGCCGATGAAGAAGGTCGACGCCGGGGCCGGCACGATCACCTTCGACGACGAGGACGGCACGGAGACCACGCTCGCCGTCACCGGGGGCAACGTCAAGCTCCAGTGGAAGCCCGATTTCGGCATGCGCTGGGCTGCGCTCAACGTCGACTTCGAGATNACGATCACCTTCGACGACGAGGACGGCACGGAGACCACGCTCGCCGTCACCGGGGGCAACGTCAAGCTCCAGTGGAAGCCCGATTTCGGCATGCGCTGGGCTGCGCTCAACGTCGACTTCGAGATGTTCGGCAAGGACCACCAGACCAACGCCGCGATCTACGACAAGATCTGTGGCATCCTCGGCGGCAGGCCGCCGGAGCATTTCGTCTACGAGCTTTTCCTCGACGAGGTCGGCCAGAAGATCTCGAAGTCGAAGGGCAACGGGCTGACCATCGACGAGTGGCTGACCTATGCGCCGACCGAGAGCCTCGGCCTCTACATGTACCAGCGCCCGCGGCAGGCGAAGAAGCTCTATTTCGATGTCATTCCGAAGGCGGTGGACGAATACTATTCCTTCCTGTCCGCCTATCCGCGGCAGGAGTGGAAGGAACGGCTCGGAAATCCGGTCTGGCACATGCACGACGGCAATCCGCCGGCAATCGACCTGCCGGTCAGCTTCGCGCTGCTGCTGAACCTCGTCAGCGCGTCCAACGCGCATGACAGGGGTGTGCTGTGGGGCTTCATCTCGCGCCATGCGCCGGGCGTGACGCCAGAGACGCATCCCGAGCTCGACCGGCTGGCCGACTATGCGATCCGCTATTTCGACGACTTCGTGAAGCCGGCCAAGGTCTATCGCGCGCCCGACGCCGTCGAGCGCGAGGCGCTCGCCGCGCTCGAAGCAGCGCTTGGCGCGTTGCCTGCGGAGGCCGACGGCGAGGCGATCCAGAATGCCGCGCTCAACGTCGCGCGTCGGATCGAGCGCTACCAGGACCACGCCAAGAAGAGCCCGGAGGGTGGGCCCGGCGTCTCCGTCGCGTTCTTCCAGATGATCTACCAGGTGCTGCTCGGCCAGGAGCGCGGCCCGCGCTTCGGCTCCTTCGCCCACCTCTACGGCATCGCCGAGACCCGCGCGCTGATCGACAAGGCGCTGGCCGGGAAACTGGCTGCCTGACGGTCTGGTCGCAGCCTACGGAGCAGGCGGAGGCGGCGGAAACGCCAGGCGCGGATCCGATGGCTGGGGTTCCGCGCCGCCTTCGGTCATGATCTGCAGGTCGTCCAGCGGGGCGCTGACCGGAGCATCGGGCACGCTGGAGATCGAGGACGCATCGGGCGGCGCGCCGAAAATGCCCATCTCGGCGGCGCGCGCCTTTTCCTCGGCCTGCACATAGGGACCGCCGGGCGCGGCGAAGGCCCAGCCGTTCGACACGAGCCACGCGCCTGCATCCTGCTTTGCGAGCCGGCAACGGGCGCGCGTCACCTCATGCTCCTCGTCGGGCAACTGGCAGACCAGCGCACGTCCGCGCAGCCAGAGGCGGAAGGCGGTGCGCGCCCTCATGCCGCAAGGCCAGGACGCGCCGTCATGGTTGCACCTCTCGTCGACCGGCACGCTCTTCACGCCCGAAATGGCGATGGTCCGTCCCCCGGATTCGAAGACGGCGGACTCGATGGCGAGCGGCCGGAAGAAGGACGTGCCGGCCCACTCGTTCCTGATTTCGGGCTTCGGCGGCAGAGCGAGGCTGAGCTGGCTCAGCGGCTCGCGGGGCGCGTCGCGCTGCAGGTCGTCCGCCGAGAGATCGGGCGGCGCGACGATGGCGGGCGCGACAAGGCGCGACGCCGCCGTCGGCTTGGCTGGTTCGGCGGCGGGTGCGTCGTCGCCGGGCGGCACGGCAGGGTTCGACGGAGCCTGGGAAGCCACGCTTTCCTTGCCGGCCGATGGCGGCTCAGGCAGGTCGTCGGGAGGTACGCCTCGGTCGGCGGCCGCAATGTCGGCGACACGCCCGGGTTCGGTCGGGGTGACCCCGACCGGTTCGCCAAGTGCGACGAGATCTTCGACAGTCGGCTGGTCCAGGACGACCGGATCCACGTCCGGCGGACCCGCCACCATGCGGCCACCGGCAAGAACGAGGGCCGCGGCAAGTCCCAGCGCGACTGCCGGAGGGATGATGGCGCGCACCGGTTCTGCGCCTACTGGCTTGCCCAGACGATGCGCGCCAGCCACTCCACCTCGCCGGCGGCAAGCTTGCGGTGCGGATGCTCCGGATTGAGCGATACGAGTTCGATCACGGCCGCCGTGCGCTTTTCCAGCACCTTCGCCATGACCTCGCCGGAGGTGGTCTTCACGACGACGCGGTCGCCCCTGCGGACGGCCGCGCTCGGCTGCACGACGAGCATGTCGCCGTGCCGGTAGAGCGGCAGCATGGAATCGCCCTGCACCTGCAGCGCATAAGACCCCTCGCCCGCCGGCGCCGGCAGTTCGATCAGGTCCCATCCCTGCCCGGCCGGAAAGCCGGCGTCATCGAAGAACCCGCCGGCGCCGGCCTGGGCAAAGCCGATCAGCGGCACGGTGGGCGCCTGTACCGGCAAGGGGCGGCCGGCTGCCCGTGGCCGGTCTTCGACCAGTGCGAAGAACTCCTCCAGGGAAGAATTTGTCGCCTCGATGATCTTGGCCAGCGACTCGGTCGACGGCCAGCGCGGGCGTCCGTCGGCCGACCGGCGCTTCGACTTGTTGAAGGCGGTCGAATCGAGGCCGGCGCGCTTGGCCAGGCCGGAAGCCGACAGTGAATAGCGTGCGGCCAGAGCGTCTATGGCGGCCCAGACGCGCTCATGCGACAGCATGGCTCGTCTCCTTCAGACAGGAAAAAATGCCTTTTCCTTGTAGGCCTGCGGCCGATGCCTGTCCAGACCAAACGAACGGCGCCTACGCCCTGCGCCCGGCCGCTTCAGCCGCGCTTCGACAGGGCACGCAACCCGGAATGCGACGCCAGGAAGGCCTGTTCCGCATCGTTCGGCGGACGGGGCACGCGGCCTCCATGGCCGAGCTCCGCGACAACCTCGTCCATCGGCACGAAGCGTTTCGCCTTCCGGTCGTAGACGCCGGCCGTGGTCAGGACGGTCGCCGCCACCGCGCCGTCTTCGTGCATGAACCTGTGCCGACCGATCACCTGCGTGCCGTCCCAGGTTTCGATCGACGACGCGACGGAAAAGCGCTGCCACAGCCTGACCTCGCGCACGAACGCGGTCTGCACGCCGCCGAGCATCGGCGCCCAGTTGCGGCGGCGCATCAGCGCGAACAGGCCGGAGCGGAAAAAGATGTCGATGCGGCCGAGGTCGGCCAGCATCAGGTAGCGGGCATTGTTCAGGTGGAGATTGAAGTCGATGTCGGTGGGCAGGCAGCGGAACGAAAGCACGCTCTCGCCGCCCGGCCGGTAGGGGCCGCGCGCGCCCGTCGTCGCCGCCATCCGGGCAAACCGCAACCAGACATACATTTGAAGTTCTCCGGGTTGCCCTCCCATGAAAGGAGGGAAACTAGGCCGCCTTGCGCTCGCCGTCCTTCGTGTAGGGGTCGAAGCGCTGGTAGAAGGTCTCGCCCTTGGCCGCCATGTCGAGCAGCAGCTTTGGCGGCTTGAAATCGGGTCCGTACTTCTTCTGCAACCCCTTCGCAATCGAGACGAACGCGGCGGCGCCGATGCCGTCGATGTAGGAGAGCACTCCGCCGGTGAAGGGCGCGAAGCCGAAGGCGAGGATCGAACCGACATCCGCCTCGCGCGGGTCGGTGACGATGCCCTCCTCCATGACGCGCGCCGCCTCGAGCGCTATGACCACCAGGAAGCGCCGCTTCAGCTCCTCATAGTCGACATCCTCCGCCCGCTTCTGCGGGTAGAGATCCTTCAGGCCTGGCCACAGCTTCTTCTTCGCCGGCTTGGCCGGATAGTCGTAGAAGCCCTTGCCGTTCTTGCGGCCGCGCCGATCGAACTTGTCGACCAGCGTGTCGATGAGCGCCATCTGCGCGGGGTCGACGGCTTTTTCTCCGAGGTCCCGCGCGGTCTGCCGCATGATCTTCTGGGCAAGGTCGACGGCGGTCTCGTCGGTCAGCGCCAGCGGGCCGACCGGCATGCCTGCGGCGCGCGCGCCGTTTTCGATCATCGCAGCCGGCACGCCCTCGATCAGCATCTTGTAGGCCTGCGACATGTAGCGCAGCACGCAGCGGTTCACGTAGAATCCGCGCGTGTCGTTGACCACGACGGGCGTCTTCCTGATGGCGCGGACGTAGTCGATGGCGACCGCGAGCGCCTTGTCGCCGGTCTTCTTGCCGAGAATGATCTCGACAAGCATCATGCGATCGACCGGCGAGAAGAAATGGATGCCTATGAAGTCCTTCGGCCGCGCCGAATTCTTCGCCAGCGACGTGATCGGGATCGTCGAGGTGTTCGACGCGAATACGGCGCCCGGCTTGAGGACGGCCTCGGCCTTTCCGGTCGTCGCTTTCTTTACCTCCGAATCCTCGAACACCGCCTCAATGACGAGGTCGGCGCCGTCGAGGTCGGCATAGTCGGCAGACGGCGTGATCAGCGAGAGAAGCTTCTCCTTCTCCTCGGGCTTGGCGCGCCCCTTCTTCACGGCATCGGAAATCAGTCCTTCCGAATGCGCCTTGCCCTTCTCGGCCGCTTCCATGTCACGGTCTATGAGAACGACGGGAATGCCAGCCCTGGCCGTCACGTAGGCGATGCCGGCGCCCATGAAGCCCGCGCCGACGACCCCGATCTTGGTGAACTTCGTCTCGGCAACGCCGGCGGGGCGGCGCGCGCCCTTGTTGAGCTCCTGCAGCGACACGAAGAGCGAGCGGATCATCGCCGCCGCCTCCTTCGTCTGCAGGATTTCGGTGAAGTAGCGCTGCTCGATCCTCAGCGCCGTGTCGAAAGGCACGAGCAGCCCTTCATAGACGCATTTCAGGATCGCCGCGGCGGCGGGATAGTTGCCGTAGGTCTCGCGCCGCAGGATGGCGATCGCTGCCGGCCAGAGGTTCGCGCCGGCGGCGGAATAGATCGGGCCGCCCGGCAGCTTGAAGCCCTTCTCGTCCCACGGCTGCACCGGCTTGAGGCCGCCGAGGATCATCGCCTTGGCCGCGTCGATCAGCTTGGCCGGCTCGGCCACCGCATGAATCAGGCCCATCGCCTTCGCCTTCTGCGGCGACAGCGTCTGGCCCGAAGTCAGCATCTGCAGCGCCTGCTGCTGGTCGGTCAGCCGCGGCACGCGCTGGGTGCCGCCGGCGCCCGGGAAAATGCCCACCTTCACCTCGGGCAGCGCCATCTTCACCTTGTCGATATCGGCCGCGACGCGTCCATGGCAGGCAAGCGACAGCTCGAAGGCGCCGCCCATGCAGGTGCCGTTGATTGCCGACACCCAGGGCTTGCCGGAGGTTTCGAGCTTGCGCCAGAGCCAGCCCATGCGGCCGGCGCCCTCGAACAGCAGCGCCATGGCCCGTTCCGGGTCCTTCGCCTTCTCGGCGTGGAAGACGCCCAGCATCTTCTGCAGCATGCCGAGGTCGGCGCCGCCGGAAAAGCTGTCCTTGCCCGAGGTGAACACCGCCCCCTTGATGGAGGCGTCCGCGGCCACCCGGTCGATGATCGTCTCGAACTCGTCCATCACCTCCTCGGTGAAGACGTTCATGGACTTGTCCGGCATGTCCCAGGTGACGAGCGCGATGCCGTCCGCGTCGGTCTCGACGGTGAAGTTCTTGTAGGTCATGTCGGGTTCACCTTCTGCTTGTCGGCTGCTGCGGCTCGTACCTGTTCAAGGTCGCGCATCAGCGTCGAGATCGACTGCGAGTTCTCGTCGGCCTGGTCGGCAAGCCCGGATTGCACGCCCCGGCGGTCCCCTTCCGACTTGTGCTGGTTCAGCTTCCAGCTGCCTTCCAGCCGCTCGACCGTCACGCGCAGGCCGACGATCGCCCTTGTCATGCCATCGATATACTTCTCCGGGGCGTCCGAGACCGCCCAGGGCACGGTGCGTCCAGCCTCGTTCCGGTCGGTCAACGCCACCAGATGAGCCAGCAGTTCCTCCGGCGCCTCGATCGTTTCCAGGCGGCCGTGCGCGTGCACCATCACATAGGTCCAGGTCGGAACGACGCGACCATGCTCGGCCTTGCTGGCGTACCAGCCCGGGTGAATGTAGGCCTGCGGCCCCTGGAAAATCACTATCGACTGCGCTCCGGCAAGCTGCCAGTGCGGATTGCCGCGGGCGACATGGAATTCGAGCACCAGCCGGTCGCGTTCCTCGCGCACGACGACCGGAGCATGCGTGGCGCGCAGCCCGTCCGGTCCCGGCGTGACGATCGCCGCAAGCTGGATGTCACGCATCGCCGAAACCAGCACGTCGCGGCGCGCCTCGCGGAACTGCTGGGGGATGTACATAACCTTCCCCTACACCCGCTCGATGATGGTCGCGGTGCCCATGCCGGCGCCGATGCAGAGCGTCACCAGCGCCGTGTTGAGGTCGCGACGCTCCAGTTCGTCGAGCACGGTGCCGAAGATCATCGCGCCGGTTGCGCCGAGCGGATGACCCATGGCGATGGCGCCGCCGTTCACGTTGATCCTGTCGTGCGGAATGTCGAAGGCCTGCATGTAGCGCAGCACGACCGAGGCGAAAGCCTCGTTGAGCTCGAACAGGTCGATGTCCGACAGCTTCATCTTGGCGCGCTTCAGCAGCTTCTCGGTCACGTCGACCGGGCCGGTCAGCATCAGGACCGGCTCGGAGCCGATGTTGGCGAAGGCGCGGATTCTCGCACGCGGCTTCAGACCGAGCGTCTTTCCAGCCTTCCTGGAGCCGAGCAGGACGCCGGCCGCGCCGTCGACGATGCCCGAGGAATTGCCGGCGTGGTGGACGTGGTTCACCTCCTCGACTTCCGGATGCTTCTGCACGGCGACGGCGTCGAAGCCGCCCATCTCGCCGGGCATGACGAAGGACGGGTTGAGCGAGGCGAGCGCCTGCATGTCGGTGGAGGGGCGCATATGCTCGTCGCGGTCGAGGATGGTCAGCCCGTTCTGGTCCTTGATCGGAATGACGGAATTCCTGAAGCGGCCCTCGTCCCAGGCCTTGCCGGCGCGCTTCTGGCTCTCGACCGCATAGGCGTCGACGTCATCGCGGGAAAAGCCGTATTTGGTGGCGATCAGATCGGCCGAAATGCCCTGCGGCACGAACCAGCCGGGCAGGCCGACGGAGGGGTCCATGTACCAGGCGCCGCCCGACATGCCCATGCCGACCCGGCTCATCGATTCCACGCCGCCGGCGATCACGATGTCGTCGGCGCCCTGCACGATCTTGGCCGCGCCGAAGTTGATGGCGTCGAGGCCCGACGCGCAGAAACGCGATATCTGCATGCCCGGCGCCTTGGTATCGTAGCCCGCCTCGAAGGCGGCCGAGCGCGGGATCACGGCGCCCGCCTCGCCGACCGGATCGACGCAGCCGAAGATGATGTCGTCGACGGTGGAGGTGTCGAGTCCGTTTCGGTCTCGCAACGCTTCCAGAACCTTCGCACCGAGGCGGACGGCCGGCACCTCGTGCAGCGACCCGTCCTTCTTGCCGCGCCCGCGCGGCGTGCGCACGGCGTCATAGACATAGGCTTCGGCCATCTTCCTGCTCCTTGAATTCTGTCGCTGCGCGTCAGAGGCCGCGCGCGATCAGCAGCTTCATGATCTCGTTGGTGCCGCCGTAGATGCGCTGCACGCGCGCGTCGCGGAACATGCGCGCGATCGGATACTCATTCATGTAGCCATAGCCGCCGAAGAGTTGAAGACACTCGTCGACGACTTTTCCCTGCAGTTCCGACAGCCAGTATTTCGCCATCGAGGCGGTCGCCGGATCGAGCCCCCCACCGATATGGCGGGCGGCACAGTCGTTGTAGAACACCCGGCCGATCGTCGCCTCGGTCTTCAGCTCGGCGAGCCTGAACTGGGTGTTCTGGAAGTCGATGACGCGCTGGCCAAACGCCTTGCGCTCCTTGACGTATTCGATGGTGAGCGCCAGCGCCCGCTCGGCCATGGCGATCGCCGTCGTGCCGATCATCAGCCGTTCCTGCGGCAATTGCTGCATCAGCTGGACGAAGCCCTGGCCTTCCTCGGCGCCGAGCAGCGCGGAGGCCGGAACGTCGACATCGTTGAAGAACAGTTCCGAGGTGTCGTTCGCCTTCAGGCCGATCTTGTCGAGGTTGCGGCCGCGCTCAAAGCCGTCGACGACGTCGGTCTCGACCACCATCAGCGAAATGCCCTTGGCGCCCTTGTCGGGATCGGTCCTGGCGACCACGATGACGAGGTTGGCCAGTTGGCCGTTGGTGATGAAGGTCTTCTGTCCGTTGATGCGGTAGCCGTTTCCGGATTTCTCGGCGCGCGTCCTGATGCCCTGCAGGTCCGATCCGGCGCCGGGCTCCGTCATCGCGATCGCGCCGATCAGTTCGCCTGTCGCGAGCTTCGGCAGCCACTGCCTCTTCTGCTCCTCCGAGCCGTAGTGGAGGATGTAGGGCGCGACGATCGCGTTGTGGAGGCCGATGCCGAAACCATCGACGCCGACATGGGCGATGGCCTCGATGATCGCACTCTCATGGGCGAAGCTTCCGCCGGCGCCGCCATACTCTTCCGGCATCGAGGCGCAGAGCAGGCCGGCTGCGCCCGCCTTCTCCCAGCTCGCGCGATCGACCATCTCCTGCTTCTCGAACTCGTCGTAGCGGGGCGCGATCTCCTCGGTCATGAAGCGGTGCGCCATGTCGTAGAGCATGGCGACATCCTCGCTCCTCCAAGCGGGCGCCGGCAGGCCCAGGATGTCAGCGGGAGCGGTCATGGCTTCAGAACGCCTCCGCCGGCAGCGCCATCATGGCGTCGGCGCCCGCCGAGAGGCGGGCGAGATGCGCCGCCGTCTCGGGCATCACTCGCTCCATGAAATAGCGGCCGGTGACGATCTTGTTTTCGTAAAACGAGGCCGCGTCGCCCGCGCCGACAGCGAGTCTTGCCTGCGAGGCCTTGACCATCAGGCCCCACATGTAGCCCAGCGCGACGAGCCCGAAGAGATGCATGTAATCGGTCGACGCCGCGCCCGCATTGTCGGGCTTCTGCATGGCATTCTGCATCAGCCACATGGTCGCCGCCTGGAGGTCGTTCAGACCCTTCTTGAGGGCCTTGGTGAACGGCGCCATGTCGGCATCCGCGCGGTTCTCCTCGCAGAAATCGCCGACTTCCTTGAAGAACGCCTGGATGGCGCGGCCGCCGTGCATGGGCAGCTTGCGGCCAACGAGGTCGAGCGCCTGGATGCCGTTGGCGCCCTCGTAGATCATGGCGATGCGGGCATCGCGCACGAACTGGCTCATACCATGTTCTTCGATGTAGCCATGGCCGCCGAACACCTGCTGCGCCATCACCGCATGCTCGAACCCCTTGTCGGTGAGAACGCCCTTGACGATGGGCGTCATCAGGCCGAGCGCATCGTCGGCATCCTGGCGCTCCTTTTCGTCGGCGGAGCGATGGGCGATGTCCGACTTCAGCGCCGTCCACAGCGCCAGCGCGCGGCCCGACTCGTTGACGGATCTCATCGTCATCAGGATACGGCGGACGTCGGGGTGAACGATGATCGGATCGGCCGGCCGGTCAGGCTCCTTCGGGCCGGTCAGCGCGCGGCCCTGCAGCCGCTCCCGGGCATAGACGGCGGCGGCCTGATAGGCGGCCTCGCCGACCGCCAGTCCCTGCAGGCCGACGCCGAGGCGCGCCTCGTTCATCATCGTGAACATCGCCTTCAGGCCGCCATTGGCCTCGCCGAGCAGCCAGCCGGTCGCCGCGTCGTAGTTCATGACGCAGGTGGCGTTGCCGTGGATGCCCATCTTCTCCTCGATCGAGCCGCAGGAGACGCCGTTACGCTGTCCGGGGCTCCCTGACGCGTCGGGCAGGAATTTCGGCACGATGAACAGCGAAATGCCCTTGGTGCCCTTCGGCGCGCCCTCGATGCGGGCAAGGACAAGGTGCACGATGTTGTCGGCCATGTCGTGTTCGCCGGCCGAAATGAAGATCTTCTGGCCGGAAATCCGGTAGCTCCCGTCGCCCGCCGGCACTGCCCTCGTGCGCAACAGGCCGAGGTCGGTGCCGCAATGCGGCTCGGTCAGGTTCATGGTGCCGGTCCAGCCGCCCTCGACCAGCTTCGGAAGCCAGGTCGCCTTCTGCTCTTCGGTGCCGTGCGCGATCAGCGCGGCGATCGCGCCCTGGGTCAGGCCGGCATACATCAACAGGGCCATGTTGCCGGAGATCATGTATTCGGAAACGGCCGTGTGGACCGTGTAGGGCAAGCCCTGCCCGCCGAATTCCTCGGGCGCTGCGAGGCCCATCCAGCCGCCCTGCAGATATTCGTCGAAAGCCGCCCGGAACACCTTCGGCGTCGTTACCGAACCGTCGTCGTGGCGGACGCAACCTTCGATGTCGCCGGCGCGGTTGGTCGGCTGGATGACATTTTCGGTCAGCCTCGCGCCTTCGGTCAGGATCGCCTCGAGGACATCTGCGGAGGAATCGGCGAAGCCGGCGAGATTGGAATAGCGCTCGTAGCCGAGAACCTCATTGAGCACGAACAGGGTATCACGCACGGGCGCCGTGTAGGTCGGCATGCTTTCCTCCGGACGGTCTTGGCGGCGAGGCCGATCAGCCCGGTCAGGCTATCCTGTCGCCTCTGAAACGTCACCCCAGAATATTGACGTTTACGCAAACGTCAATATTGGGCCACGCACTTTCTCGATGGGTGCGGCAGCGAAACCGGCGGCCAGGCTATCGTTTTGTGGGGAGGAGGAACTGGCTTGAGCCCCGGGTTCATCCTGCATCGGCTTGGCGGCCAATGCGGCGGCGAAACTTTTCGGAACTGGTTTCTGGCGATCAGGCGTTCGCCGGAGGCCTTCCGATACCGCGAAACGCTGGCTCAAGGCAGCAGAAGAAGCGGCGGCTTGCGCCACCGTCCGATCATGGTCGATCTTGGGGAAACGTCGATCGGGCGAAGCCAGAAGCAGCCGCCCGATCCGTCAGGACGTCAGCTGGCGACGGCCGTCGGCGCGCTGCGCTCGGCGAGCATCCGGCGGACCGCGGTCATCATGTCGGAGAGTTCGGCGATCGCGTCGTCGATCGCGGCGCGCTGCTTCTGCAGGCGCGCAAGCTGCTTCTCGGACTTGTCCATGGTCAGGCGAAGCTGCTTGGTGTTCGCGCCGCTCGGATCGTAGAGATCCATGATCTGCTTCACGTCGCGCAGCGAAAAGCCGATCTTGCGGCCGAGCAGGATCAGCTTGAGGCGGGCGCGGTCGCGGCGCGTGTAGAGACGGGTCGAGCCGTCGCGCTTGGGGCTGAGCAGCCCCTTGTCCTCGTAGAAGCGCAGGGTGCGAAGCGTTACATCGAACATCTTCGCCATCTCGCCGATGCGGGCGTACTCTTCGTCGGCCTCAGGAACAACAGCGTCATTCGCCGGCGCGGCGGCGCCGGCCTGATTGAAGGTCATGGTCATTGACTTTCCCCAATGCGGCGTCTGGAAGACGCCTGACCGGAAGCGGAGGGGTAAGCAATCCGGCCGTGGTTTCGACAAATGCATCGCAAGCGGGCACCTTAGCGCCCCGCCCGCATTAGCGCAGCCCTATAAAGCCGGCGATCACAGGATGCAAGCGCGCGATGGTTGCATGCATGTGCGGCAGTTTGAACCAGTTTTGTGCAGCCGCGGCAGGTCGCCAACGCGGATTTTTACGAAGTTTGCCAAATCCCTAACGCGGTTAACACCTTGTTTACCACGTTAGGGGAAAGGTGCGCATGTCGGTGCGCCGTGGCTAATCTGTAACGACTTTTTCACGGAACTCCCGGGCGAAGGCTCGCAGTTTTCCACCGGATGGAACGCAGCCTGCCCGGTCCGGCATGCAGAATCACAGCTGGCGGCGGGCCAGCGGAGCGAACGGACGTTTCGATGAGCAGCAAGCGATCCTACCTCGACGCAGTCAACGCAGGCAGGCAGCGCCGGTCCTACGCATCGCTGGAACAACTCAACCGGTCGCTCGAAACCCTCGAGCAGCGCCTCGAGCGCAATCGCGAAGAAACCTCAGGCCACGGTTTCGAGAGCCATCGCCGCGCCGCCTACGAGGCCCCGCAGGGCGCGCCCTCGCGCGCACGCCCGCAGGACTACCGTGGCTGGCCGGACCAAACCGATCGGCAGCCCTACCAGTCCATCGCCAGCGACATCGAACGCATGCGCCGCGAAGAGGTCGGCGTCGCCGCCTTCGGCAAGATCGCCGGCGAACTCAAGGGGTTGCGCGAGGAACTCAGGCACCAGATGGCGTCAAGCATGCGCCGCGAGTTCGACGACCTGCGCAAGGATTTCCAGCACGTCAACGCGCACGGCGGCAACGCCGCCGGCAAGCTCGCCCAGGATATCGAGCGCATTTCCAGCGCCGTGCAGGCGCTGGGCGAGCGCGGCGACGACCGCAGCATCAATATGCTCAGGACCGAGATCGAACAGGTCAAGGCCGCGCTGCACACGGTGGCGCGCGAGGAAACCGTGCTTTCGGTCGATCGCCGCTGGGACGACATCGGCCGGCGTCTCGACGATTTCGAGAACCGCCTGGCCGGCGGCGGCGGACAACCGGCGCCCTCGGCGGAGATCGCAGCCCTGACCGACCGCATCGAGAAGATCGGCCGGGCCGTCGGCGAACTGCCCGACTCGCTTCCGCTGCGCGCACTCGAGGACAAGGTCCGCACGCTCGCCGCCGCGCTCGATCACTTCATCGAGCGGCAGGACGGGCGCGCCAGCCAGACCTTCGGCCAGATCGAGGAGCGTCTCGACGAGATTTCACGGGCGATCGTGGCGGCCACGGTGGCTTCCCAGCATCAGCATATCGATCCGGAACCCTTCGAGCGCATCGAGGGGCGAATCTCCGCGCTCGCCAAGCAGATCGACGAGGTCGCCGAGGACCGGGCCGGCAGCGAGATGATGCAGCACCTGCAGGCCCTGTCGCGGCGGGTGGACGAGCTCGCGGCGCGCAGTTCCCTGCCCGACGAAGCGGTGGAGCGTCTCGCCTACCAGATCTCCATCATCGCCGACAAAGTCGACCACACGCCGGCAATGCCCGAAGTGGGCGAGATCTTCGCCGGCATCGAGCAGCGTTTCGACGTCCTCTCAAGCCTGTTCGAACGGCGCCAGGACGACGCGCTCGAACAGGGCAACATGCTGTTTCGCGAACTGGAGCGCCGCCTCAACGAGGTGGCCGAGCGGATCGACCAGCGCCAGGCGCAACCCGCTCTCGACAGCGGCTTGATCATGAAGGCGATCGACCAGCGCTTCAGCGAGCTTGCGGCCACGCTCGGCGCCGGCCGCAGCGACGGCGTCGGCGACGACGTCATCCGCGGCCTCGAATCGAGGCTGGAGAGCCTTTCCAGGCAGATCGACCAGTCGGCCAGCCAGTTCGCGGGCATCGATCCGGACCTCGTGCGCAGCCTCGAGGCACAGGTCTCCGGGCTTTCGGAGCACCTCGCAAGGCCGACGGCGCCGCTGCCGGAATTCGTCGACTTCTCGCCACGGCTGAGGGAGATTGAAAAGTCGATCGCGGAGAGCCGCGACTCCGTGCTGGAGGCAGCGCGGACCGCGGCCGAAACCGCGGCGCGCTCGCTTGCCGGCGCCCAGCCGGAAGCAGGCGCTGTGAGCGGCCTGACCGAAGAACTGAAGGCTCTCGAGGAACTCACCCGCCGTTCGGACGAGCGCAACTCGAAGACCTTCGAGGCCATACACGACACGCTGCTCAAGATCGTCGACCGGATGGGTTCGCTGGAGCGCGACGCGGCCGGGCCCGTCGGCAAGCTGGAAGTCAAGGACACGCCGTCGATCGACGCGGACGACATTTTTGCCGACGCCGACCTGGACTCCGATGCCGGGCCCGCCCCGGCACAACGCGCAACCGTCGAACGCACCCCGGCCCAAGCCGCTGCGGCGGCCGCAATGGCGGCGGTCAGCGACGACAACAAATCGGACGATCCCGGACAGGCCCCGGGGAACAAGCGGTCCCTGCTCGGCGGCCTCTTCCGCAGCAGGAAGGCGGCGAAGGAGCCCCAGCTTGCCGGATCCTCGGTGAACGAGGCGCCCGCCGCCGTCGCACCCACGGTGGACCTGGATACGCCGCTCGACCCCAAATTCGCCAACAGGCCGCTGGAGCCGGGCTCCGGAGCGCCGGACCTCAGCGCCATCATGAAGCGCGTGCGCGACGAACGCAGCCCGACCGCCCGCGCCGGCGAAGGCGACGCCGGCAAGTCCGACTTCATCGCCGCCGCGCGGCGCGCCGCCCAGGCCGCCGCGGCCGAAGCCGACGTGAAGAAGCGCAAGTCCGACGTCGGCAGCCCTGTCAAAGCGCTGCGCCTCGGCGACATCCTGAAGTCGCGGCGCAAGCAGGTTCTGATGGTCTCGACCGCGTTGCTGACCGCACTGGCCGGCCTGCAACTCGGCAAGACCCTTATGAACGACAACGGCGAGAGCGTTCCCGTCGTCGCCGCGCAGTTCGATCCCGTTCCGGTTGCCGCCACACAGGCAGCAGCGAGCCCGACCGACGACCCGGTCGCCGCGCGCATGGCCGGCGCCTTGGACGACATGTCCCTGGCCGGGCAGGACGACGACGCGGGAACGGATATCGAAGACTTCGATGCGATCGACGCGCCGCAGGCCGCCGACATGCCGGCTACCGCGATGCACGACATCAAGGTGGCGGCGATCGCGCCCGTCCAGCCGATCGCGGACGCCGCCGCGCTCGAACCGCTTCCGAGCGTTTCGATCGACGTTCCTGCCGACGCCGGCCCGCTGCCGCTTCGCGAGGCGGCCGCCGCGGGCGACGCCAGGGCGCTCTTCGAGATCGCCACACGGTATGCCGAGGGGCGCGGCGCCAAGCCGGACATGGCGGCAGCCGCAGAATGGTACGAGAAGTCGGCCGAACTCGGCTTTGCTCCCGCGCAGTACCGCATCGGCAACATGTACGAGAAGGGTACTGGCGTCGAGCGCGACCTCGGCAAGGCCCGAGGCTGGTATCTCAAGGCGGCCGAAAGCGGCAACGCCAGCGCCATGCACAACCTGGCCGTCCTCTACGCGATGGGCGCCGAAGGCCAGTCCGACAACGACGCGGCGGCCCGGTGGTTCGTCAATGCGGCCGAACTCGGCGTGAAGGACAGCCAGTTCAACCTCGGCATCCTCAGCGCAAAAGGCGTCGGCATGAAGCAGAGCCTCGAGGAATCCTACAAGTGGTTCGCGCTGGTCGCCAAGACCGGCGACAAGGACGCCGCCAACAAGCGCGACGAGATCGCCAACGCGCTGCGCCCCGAGCAACTCGAACGCGCCCGCGCGACCGCGGAACTCTGGAAGCCCAGGCCGCTCGACCCCGAGGCCAACACGACCGATGTCCCTGCCGAGTGGCAGGAGAGCAACGAGAAGACCGCCAGCATCGACATGCCGAAGGCGATCATGACGGTCCAGCAGATCCTCAACAAGAGCGGCTACCAGGCCGGCAACGCCGATGGCGTCATGGGCGACAAGACCAGGACGGCGATCGCGCAGTTCCAGATGGACAACGGCATGCAGGCCACCGGCGAGATCGACGAAAAGCTCGTGCGCGTGCTGCTCGCCCGCAAATAGAGGCGCAAAGGTCGCGGACAAGCCCGCGACCGTTTAGGAAACGCGCTTTAACCGATTGGGATTTTTTTGCTTCTACAATGCCGGCGAAATTGACTTCGCCGCATTGTGGGCGCAAGTGCTGGCTAACTCGCCTGGGCTATCCTCAACGCATGGACGGCCGAGGAACCAAGCTGTCGGGACGAGTCGCGGGTGGGCATATATCTGCCGATCGCCGAACTGTCGGTAAACCTGTTCGTGCTTCTTGCAATGGGCGCGGCGGTGGGATTCCTGTCGGGCATGTTCGGGGTCGGCGGCGGCTTCCTGATCACCCCGCTCCTGATCTTCTACAACATCCCCCCGGCGATCGCCGTGGCCACCGGCGCAAACCAGGTCGTCGCCTCGTCGTTCTCCGGCGCGCTGTCGCACCTGAAGAAGGGGACGCTCGACTTCAAGCTCGGCACGGTGCTGCTGGCGGGCGGCGTTGTCGGCGCGACCGTCGGCATCTATGTGTTCACGCTCCTGCGCCAGTTCGGCCAGCTCGACCTGATCATCTCGCTGCTCTACGTCGCCCTGCTCGGCACCGTCGGCGGGTTGATGCTGGTGGAGAGCGTCAGGGCGATCCGCCGCGCGCGCGACGGCGCCGCGCCGACGTTGAAGAAGCCCGGCCAGCACAACTGGATCCATCGTCTGCCCCTCAAGATGCGCTTCCGCGCCTCGAAGCTGTTCGTCAGCGTCATCCCCGTGCTCGGACTGGGCGCCGGCATCGGCTTCCTGTCCTCCATCATGGGCGTCGGCGGCGGCTTCATCATGGTTCCGGCGCTGATCTACCTGCTCAAGGTGCCGACCAACGTCGTCGTCGGCACGTCGCTTTTCCAGATCATCTTCGTGGCCGCCTACACGACCATCGTGCACGCCTCGACCAACCAGACCGTCGATGTCGTGCTGGCCTTCGCGCTGATGATCGGCGGCGTGGCCGGAGCACAATACGGGGCCAAGGCGGGGCAGCGGCTACGCGGCGAGCAGTTGCGCGCATTGCTGGCGCTGCTCGTGCTGGCGGTGGCGCTGCGGCTCGGCTTCGACCTGTTCGTTCGCCCGCAGTCGATCTATTCGCTTGCGACGCCGGGATTCTGAGATGGGTCGGCTCGCAATCCTGCCCATCCTGACGGCGGCAATGCTTTTCGCCGGCGCCGCCGCTGCGCAGCGCCCGGAAGCCGAGACGCAGGAAACGGCGCCGGCGCCGAACCCGGAATCGATCCAGATCGGCCTTTCGACCAACCGCGTCGCCATCACCGCCGACTTCTCGGGCGCCGACCTGACGATCTTCGGGTCGCTCGACAACTCCGATCCGCTGACGTCCAGGCACGGGCGCTACGACGTCATCGTGGTGCTCGAAGGCCCGGCGCAGGAGATCGTCGTCCGGCGCAAGGATCGCGTGCTGGGCATGTGGATCAACGTGGAGTCCGAAACCTTCGTGAACGTCCCGGTCTCCTATTCGGTCGCGACGACGCGCATGCCGCAGGACATCACCGATACAAACAGCTACCGGCGGCTGTCGCTCGGCGCCGACAACCTGCACATCGAACCCATGGACCGCGACGGCAACCCGGCCACCATCGACGAGTTCCGCGCGGCGCTGCGCGAACGCAAGGCTGCGGCTGGACTGTTCAGCATGCGCGTCGGCGGCGTGGAATTCCTTTCGCAGAGCCTCTTCCGCGCCTCGCTGCCTCTGTCGCCCAGCGTACCGGTCGGTACCCACAAGGCCCGCGCCTTCCTGTTCAAGAACGGCGTGTTCATCAAGGAAAGCTCGGCGCAGCTGTCCATCGTGAAGTCGGGTTTCGAACAGACGATCTACCGCTTCGCGAGCAATCATGGCTTCGCCTACGGCATCCTTGCCACGCTGCTGGCGGTGCTGACCGGCTGGCTGGGGCGGGTTGTCTTCCGGAAGGACTAGCCCGGCCTGAGCATCGCGCCAGCGATCGCAAACACCTTGCTCGCGCCGATCATGTAGGCGACCAGCCCGTCTTCGCGGAACAGGCCGGCATAAGCGCGGTCGAGCACGTTGAGCGAGCCGGTGTAGGCGCCGAATGCAGGCATGACGATGCGTGTCCCATCGGCAGCGAAGCAGCGGCGGCGCACCGACCGGCCGCGCTGCACGATACGCGCGCACGGATGAAGATGGCCGGCAATCTCGCCGGGCGGCGACTTTTTCGACGGCTCGTGGCGGAAACTGAGCGGACCGACCGCCAGCGCCTCGACGGTGTCGCCCGGCAGGCCGGCCGGCGGACTGGGGTCGTGGTTTCCGGAGACCCAGAACCAGTCGCGGCCGGCAGCCAGCGCCGACAGGTCCAGCCGCAATCGTTCGGGCAGTCGCGAAGAACCCTCGTCGTCATGGAAACTGTCGCCCAGACTGACCACGGATTTCGGTCGGTAGTGATCGATGACGGCCTGCAGCCTGAGAAGCGTCGCGGCGGTGTCGTAGGGCGGCACCAGCATGCCGCGGCGGGCAAAGGACGACCCCTTCTCCAGGTGCAGGTCGGAGACGCAGAGCAGGTCGTGACGGGGAAAATAGAGGGCGCCGCGCCGATCGCAGAGCGCAGCCTCGCCCGCCACCGTGATCTCGGCAGCGTCACCAGCATCCGGCAGGAAAATCGGTTCTGCGCCCCTCACTGTCTGTCCCTTGTTCCGTTCGGTCTTCCCGTCGCCTGCGCGATCAGCTCTTCCGCTTCCGACAGGAGTGCGTCGCCGGCCTCGCCGTCGACCCGCTCGCGTCCGACCTCCAGCATGATCGGCACGGCGAGTGGCGAAATCCGGTCGAGATCCTTGTGCACGATTCGGCCTTTTATACGCGACAGCATGTCGGCAAGTCTCCTGACATCGAGCAGTCCGGCCGCGGCGTCGGCACGCGTCGCCTGCAGCAGGATGTGGTCGGGCTCATGCGTGCGCAGGACGTCGTAGATGAGGTCGGCCGACACCGTCACCTGGCGGCCGCTCTTCTCCTGGCCGGGAAAGCGTTTCTCGATCAGGCCGGAAATCTGCGCGCAGGCGCGGAAGGTGCGCTTCAGCATCCAGCTGTCCGCCAGCCAGGCGTCGAGGTCGTCGCCAAGCATGTCTTCGTCGAAAAGCTGGCCGAGCCTGATCCTGCCCGATCTGAATAGCGCGCCAAGGTCGCCGACAGCCCAGACGCCGAGCACGTAGTCGGTGGCGACGAAGCCGAGCGGCTTTGCCCTCATCCGCTCGAGACGACGCGTCAGCAGCATGCCGAGCGTCTGGTGCGCCAGCCGTCCCTCGAAGGGATAGGCGACCATGTAGAAACGGTCGCCATAAGGAAAGGTCTCGACCAGCAGTTCGCCGCGTTTCGGCAGGATCGAGTACTCCGCCTGCAGCCGCAGCCAGTCAGCGACCTGCTCGGGCAGCGCCTTCCAGCGCCGCGGGTCCGCCAGCATGCCGCGCACCTGGTCGGCAAGGTAGGTCGAAAGCGGAAACTTGCCGCCGCCATAATAGGGCACCTTGGCGTCCTTGCCCGGCGCGTTGGATACAAAACACTCGTTCTCGCGGATGCCTTCGAAGCGCAGCACCTTGCCGGCGAAAAGGAAGGTGTCACCATAGACCAGCGTCTCCAGGAACGCCTCCTCGATCTTGCCGAGCACCGGGCCGCCGCGCGCCACCGGCCCCTTGCCCTGGCGGACGTAGCGCACGTTCAGCGCCGGCACCTCGATGATGGTGCCGACGTTCAGCCGGTACTGCTGGGCGATGCGGGGATGGGTGACGCGCCAAAACCCTTCCTTCGTCTTGCGGATGCGGGCGTAGCGTTCGTAGCTTTTCAGCGCGTAACCGCCGGTGGCGACGAAATCGACGACGCGGTCGAACGTCTCGCGCGCGAGCCCGGCATAGGGCGCGGCGGAGAGCACCTCGCGGTAGAGGTCGTCGGCATCGAAGGGCGCGCCGCAGGCAACGCCCAGCACATGCTGCGCCAGCACGTCGAGCGCGCCCTCCAGCAGCGGCGGCGTGTCCTGAGCGCCCACCGTCGACGCCTCGAGAGCCGCACGACATTCCAGCACCTCGAAACGGTTCGCCGGGACCAGGATCGCCCGCGACGGCTCGTCCATGCGGTGGTTGGAGCGGCCGATGCGCTGCGCCAGCCGGCTTGCCCCCTTCGGCGCGCCGACATGGATGACGAGGTCGACGTCGCCCCAGTCGATGCCGAGGTCGAGCGTCGACGTCGCGACGATGGCGCGCAGCGAATTGGTCTCCATCGCCTTTTCGACGCGTCGGCGCTGGCCGACGTCGAGCGAGCCGTGATGGAGCGCGATCGGCAGCGAGTCCTCGTTGATGCGCCAGAGTTCCTGGAACAGCAGTTCTGCCTGGCTCCTGGTGTTGACGAAGAGCAGCGTCGTCTTGTGCGCCTTCACCTGCTCGTAGATTTCGGGGATCGCGTAGCGCGAGGAATGCCCCTGCCAAGGCACGCGCTCGCGCGAATCCAGCACCGAAACGTCGGGCTTCGCGCCACCGGCGACGGTGATCAGCTCGGCCATGGGTGGGGCGCGGGCAACGTCACCCCCCTCTGTCCTGCCGGACATCTCCCCCTCAAGGGGGGAGATCGGCTGTCTTTTTCTTCCTTCGCCAATCGCCGACGTCGAAGCGGATGCAGCGGGGGCGGAATGGGTAATCTCCCCCCTTGAGGGGGAGATGGCCGGCAGGCCAGAGGGGGGGCTTGCCGCCGTGACGTCCTGAGCCACCAGCCATCTTCTCAACTCGTCCGGCTCAGCCACCGTCGCCGACAGGCCGATCGCCTGCAGGCCGGGAACGATGGCGCGGAGCCTAGCAAGCCCGAGCGCCAGAAGATGGCCGCGCTTGGACGTCACCAGCGAATGCAACTCGTCGAAGACGACGTAGCGCAAATCCTCGAAGAAGCGCTTCGCGTCCGATGTCGCGATCAGCAGCGCGAGCTGCTCGGGCGTGGTGAGCAGAATGTCGGGCGGCGCGAGCTTCTGGCGCTGGCGCTTGTGCGCCGGCGTATCGCCCGTGCGGGTCTCGATCGTGACGGCCAGGCCCATTTCATCGACCGGCTTGCCGAGATTGCGCTGGATATCGACCGCCAGCGCCTTCAGCGGCGAGATGTAGAGCGTGTGGACGCCGCGCCTGGCCTCGCCCGGCCGGCGCCTGGGACGCTCCGCGAGTTCGGTTAGCGTCGGCATGAAGCCGGCGAGCGTCTTGCCGGCGCCAGTCGGCGCGATCAGCAGAACCGACTTGCCGGCCTGCGCCGTGGCCAGAAGCTCGATCTGGTGGGCGCGCGGCGACCAGCCGCGTTCCGCGAACCATTTGATGAACTGGTCCGGCAGGATCGCGACCGTGGTTTCGGGATCGGCCTTTGGTTTGAGCTGTCGCGTCACGCGCCAGAGGTAGCGCGGGCGCTATCCGCCGCCAAGCGAAAAATGGAACAAACAGGGATCGGATTGCAGCCTGTATTCGCGCCGACCTTTTGAGCGGGTACCGGACGCTCCAGCACTCAAGCGCGGCCGGACCTTCGTTCGACCGTTCAACGAGAAGGGAGCAGTTCCGCTACGACGATCAGCCCCGTCACCGGTTCTGTGCGGTCCTGCCTGATGGCGCGCTCTTCCAGCGACACGACGGCAAGCCCGGCATCCCGGAGAACGCGCCTGACATAGGCCTCGGAATGCGCATAGCGCCGCGAAGGCCGCAGCCAGAAGCCGTCTGGCGCATCCAGGCTCTCGACCGAGAATGCGAACAGCCCCCCTTCGACCAGCAGTCCGGCCACGGTCTTCACCACGCCTTCGAGCGCGCCGACATACATGAAGACGTCCGCCGCGGTTACCAGATCGGCCTTCGGCCCATCGTAGGCGAAGGCCTGCAGGTCAGCCTTCTCCATACGGTCGTAGACGCCCTTCTCCCGCGCCTTTCGCAGCATCTGGGCCGAGATATCGAAACCTTCGAGCCGGTCGCAGAAGGGGCGCAGCCGCTCGCCCATCAGCCCGGTGCCGCAGCCGAGATCGAGCGCCACCGCAAACCGGCCGGGACGCGCGCCGCTGATCGCCTCGGCCAGGAATTCCGGTACGCGATAGCCGAGCGTGTCGACCAGCGCCTGGTCGAATTTCGGCGCGTACTGGTCGAACAGCATCTCAACGAAGGCGCTCGGCGGTACGGGAGCGCTTTCCCCGGCCTCGGCCAGCGCGAGCTTCAAACTGGCTCCGCTGTGGTCCGCCGGGTCCAGCGCAAGCGCGGTGCGCCACGCGACGACAGCGGCCGCCATGTCGCCGGCGGCCTCATGGAATTCGCCGAGCTGGTACCAGCCGAGCGCCCAGCCCGGAACCATGTCGAGGGCGGCCAGCAGCATTTCCGTGGCGCCGGAAAAGTCCGACTCGGCAAACAGCATCAGAGCGAAGTCCACCCGGCGGTCGGCCGCCGGATCGCCGGAAGACAGGCTGAATTTCACGCTCATGGGGGTCGCTCAGGAAGGACGCGCGTCTATGCTGCCGCGCGCGAAAAAGAGCAAGCGGCATTTTTTGAACCGACGACTGCTGACAAATGCGACTTCCCGCACGGCCGGTATCGCCTATCTTTGAGGCGATGCGACCACGCGATCTGCTTTGCCCCAAACCCGCGGGCCTCTACTGCCCGCCCGGCGATTTCCATGTCGATCCGGTGCGGCCAGTCTCGCGCGCCCTGATCACTCACGGCCATTCCGATCATGCCCGCTCCGGCCACGGAGCGGTGCTGGCGACGCGCCAGACGCTCGACATCATGGGATTGCGCTACGGCGAGGACTTCGCCGGCTCGACCCAGGAGGCGATCCTCGGCGAGACCATCGACGTCAACGGCGTCGCCGTCACCTTCCACCCGGCAGGCCACGTTCTCGGCTCGGCGCAGATTTCGGTGGAACACGGCGGCACGCGCATCGTCGTCTCGGGAGACTACAAGCGCCGGCCCGACGCCACCTGCCTGCCCTTCGAGCCTGTCCGTTGCGACGTCTTCATCACCGAAGCGACCTTCGGCCTGCCTGTTTTCCGCCACCCGCCAGCCGACAAGGAGATCGGCAAGCTTATCCGATCGGCCGAACAGTTCCCGGAGCGGGCCCACCTCGTCGGCGCCTATGCGCTCGGCAAGGCGCAGCGCGTCATCCGACTGCTCCGCGATTCCGGCTATGGCAAGCCGATCTACATCCACGGCGCGATGGCGACCTTGTGCGACTACTACCAGTCGGAGGGTATCGATCTCGGCGACCTCAGGCCCGCCACGGTCGAGGGCGGCGCCAAAGGCGATTTCGCCGGCGCCATCGTCGTCGGCCCCTCGTCCGCCTTCGCCGATCGCTGGGCGCGACGGTTTCCCGACCCGATCTCCTGTTTCGCTTCGGGTTGGATGCGCATCCGCCAGCGCGCCAAGCAGGGCGGCGTCGAGCTGCCGCTCATCATCTCGGACCATTGCGACTGGGACGAACTGCTGGAGACCATCGTCGAGACGGAGGCAAGCGAGATCTGGGTGACGCACGGCCGCGAGGAAGCGCTGGTGCGATGGTGCGAACTGCAGGGCATCTCGGCCAAGGCGCTGCACCTCGTCGGCTACGAGGACGAGGGGGATTGATGAACCGCTTCGCCGAACTGCTCGACCGCCTGGTGCTGACGCCGGCCCGCAACGGCAAGCTGACGCTGCTCACCGACTATTTCCGCGCGGTCGAGGACCCGGACCGCGGCTTTGCGCTGGCGGCGATCACGGGCGACCTCTCGATCGCCGCCGTCAAGCCGGCCATGTTGCGGGCGCTGATTGCCGATCGCATGGATCCGGTGCTGTTCGGCTATTCCTACGACTATGTCGGCGACCTCGCCGAGACGGTGTCCCTGGTCTGGCCCGAGCCGCCACAGAACCAGAAGCCCAACCGCGAGCCGACGCTTGGCGACGTGGTCGGCGCGCTGCAGGCGGCCAGCCGCTCGGACGGGCCGACGGTGCTCGCAAGGCTATTGGACAGCGCCAGCATCGAGGCGCGCTTCGCCATCATCAAGCTGGTCACGGGCGGTCTGCGCATCGGCGTCTCGGCGCGGCTGGCGAAACAGGCGCTCGCCGATTTCGGCAAGGTCGACGTCGCGGAGATCGAGGAACTCTGGCATGGGCTGAAGCCGCCCTACACCGAGCTCTTCGCCTGGCTGGAAGGCAAGGCGCCAAGACCCGAGAAGGCAGCCATGGCGCTGTTCCGGCCGGTGATGCTCTCCAATCCGGTCGAGGACCGCGACCTCGAAAAGCTCGACCCCGCCGACTACGCCGCCGAATGGAAGTGGGACGGAATTCGCGTGCAGGCGGTGTCGGAAGGCGGCGCGCGCCGGCTCTACTCGCGCACCGGCGACGACGTGTCGGGGGCCTTTCCGGACCTGGTCGACGCGATCGACTTTTCCGCCGCGCTCGACGGCGAACTCCTGGTCGGCGATCCGAGGGGCGGGACCGGCACGTTCTCCGACCTGCAGCAGCGGCTGAACCGCAAGACCGTTTCGGCCAAGATCCGCGAAAAGTTCCCCGCCTTCATGCGCTGCTACGACGTGCTGCTGCTCGACGGCGAGGACCTCAGGCCCCTGCCCTTCGGCGAGCGCCGCAAACGCCTGGAGGCCCTGGTGGCGACGCTGGACCCGGCGCGTTTCGACCTCTCGCCGCTGGCGGCGTTCGCCGGCTGGGACGCGCTGAACCACATGCGCAGCAACCCGCCGCATCCGGTCATCGAGGGCGTCATGCTGAAGCGGCTGGATTCGCCTTACGTCGCCGGGCGGCCGAAAGGGCCATGGTTCAAGTGGAAGCGAGACCCGCACACGGTGGACGCCGTGCTGATGTATGCCCAGCGCGGCCACGGCAAGCGCTCCAGCTTCTATTCCGACTACACGTTCGGCGTCTGGCAGGGTTCGCCGGGCGACGAAGAACTGGTGCCCGTCGGAAAGGCCTATTTCGGCTTCACCGACGAGGAACTCAGGCAGATCGACAAATATGTGCGCGACAACACGGTCGAGCGCTTCGGGCCGGTGCGTTCGGTGCGGGCCGATCGCGAAAAGGGGCTGGTGCTCGAGGTCGCCTTCGAGGGACTGGCCCGCTCGACCCGCCACAAGTCGGGCGTCGCCATGCGCTTCCCCCGAATCTCGAGGCTGCGCTGGGACAAGCCGACCGCCGAGGCAGACCGCATCGAGACGCTGAAGGCGCTGCTCGACTGACCTATTCGAGGACCGAGACCTTGATCTCGTAAATGTCGACCGCCTTGCCTTCATTGGCGAAGTCGGAGTTGACGGCGATCGAACCGCCCGCGCCGGGCCGGTTCGACGGCAACTCGACGTCGAACAGGTATTCGCCGCGCTCGTAGCCAACGGCGTAGCGCTGGCGCCCGCAATCGCCCATCTCGCCGAAATCGCAGCTGATCGAAATCTGCGTCTGCGTTCCGTCCTCGGCGCGCGCCGAAATGTCGAACACCGCCTTCCTGCCGGCGATCCGTTCGAGTATCCCCTGCCCGACGTCGAACACGACGGCCGCGCCTTCGGCGCCCGAACGGATGCGAATGAACTCGCCGGACTCGTCCTCGCTCACCTCGGCGGTCGCGCCCGAGGGGGCGTTGACGCCGGAGGGGTCGTCGGGCGTGAACACGGTGATCCAGTTGCGCAATTGCTGCGTTCCGGCCGGCTCGCCGGGCTGCAGCGGCATCTCCTGCGCCGGATCGAAATCCTCGCTGTCGCCGAGAGGCGACGGCGCTGGAGCCTGAGCAGTCGGGATCCGCAAGATGCCGGTTTCATGGGCCAACCAGCCCCCGAGCGCGGCCGCGCACACCAGCGTGACAATGACGAACATCGCGGCGAAGGGACGCCTGCCCCTGTCCGACCGTCGCCCGTCGTGATCCGGCAACACAGCCTCGGCGGGTGGCGCAACCGCCGCCGGCGCTGCCTCCTGCGGTCCGAGATCGACGGGAGGCGCGCCCCCGTCGGACGCCGGCCCGCCATCGAGCGCAACCGACGGCGCATCGCCAAAGGCGTCGCCCGCGGGCGCCTGCGGAGCCTCGACGGCCGGCGCAGCGGCTTCGCCGCGGTCCTCGTGGAGCGCTATCTCCGGCACATCGTCCGGCTGCACCGGCAAGGCAGGAGCCGCCGGCAGATATTCCGATTCGATGCTTGTGACCTTCGCCTGCAGGCTCTGCCGGCGCTTGATCGCCATCTCGACGGTCAGTTGGGGATTTGCCTGGGTGGCGCGCTCCAGCGCGGCGAACGCCGAACGATACACCTTCTCGCGGAAGGCGCGGTCCTCGGCATCACCCTTCTCAAGCGCGTTGCGGATCGCTTTTTCAACAGGATCCAATTACGGTTTTTCCCCGGTGCGGAACTTGGCGTTGACGATGGTTAGCCTTAGCCGGACCATCAGGCAATGTCCGGCGGCCGCCAATGCCCGGGAAATTGCCCGCCAGGGGCGAGACGCGCGGGCGCTCAGAGGACGATGCGGCGCCCGACGCGAGCGCTCTCGAACGCCGCGTCGATCACCTTCTGGACGTCGGCAGCGCGACGGAAGGACGGATCGCCGTTCTTCCCCGTCGCCAGCGCGTCGGCAAAACGCCGGGCATTGCGCGCGACCGGCTCCGCCTCGAGTTCGCGCCAGGCGGCAGGGTCGACATCCTTGCCCAGGCAAGCCTGGAGCGTCGATTCGCGTCCGTCCGACACGACCCGAAGCGCGCCTTTCGTGCCGTGCAGCGAAAGCGACAGCTCGTTGATGTAGCCGGTGGCGAAACGCGTCGCCACGACGGTCGCCAGCGCGCCCGATCGCATCCGCGCGGTCATCGCAACGCTGTCGTTGGCGTCCAGCAGATAGTCCCCGACGCGGTTGCCCTCGGCCTTCGGAAAGGTCGTCAGATCGGCCTGCAGGCTGGCGAACTCGTCCGCCGCTCCGTAGCTTGCGAAATCCAGGATATGGACGCCGACGTCGCCGAGCACGCCGGTCGAGCCATGCGCGGTCGATTGACGCCACAGCCACTGGGGCTCCGTCATCGCGTCGCCCCAGGCCTTCGACACCAGCCAGCTCTGCCTGTACGCCGCCTCGACATGGCGCAGCGCACCGATGTCGCCGGCCTCGATCATTTTTCGCGCCTTCTGCAGGGCGGGCGCGTTGCGGTAGGTGAGGTTGACCATGTTGACCAGCCCCGCATCCTCCGCCGCTTCGGTCATGGCAAGCGCATCGGCGAAGGTCGGCGCCAGCGGCTTTTCGCAGAAGACGTGCTTGCCGGCCTCTATCAGCGCAAGCGTCGTCCCTTTGTGCGCGCCGTCGGGCGTCGCATTGATGGCGGCGTCGAAACCGCCCCAGGAGATCGCTTCCTCGAGGCTCTGGAAATGCCTTTCGATCCCGTTCTTCGCCGCAAACTCGGCAGCCTTGCCCGGCAAGCGGTCGACGCAGGCGACGATCTCGCATCCCGGGACGGCGGCGAACTCCTCGACGTGGTGTCCGGCTATGGCGCCGGTGCCGAGCAACAACAGACGGTGCATCAAATTCTCCTCGGATGGCATTTCGGCTGGCCGCAACGTCCCTGTCGGCGCGAGCGCATCGGCGTCCGCGCCGAACTCGCGGCGCTCAGCTCAAACCCTTGTCGCCGTCCGCGTGGAGGCGGCCGCCCTTCTGCACGATCTTCTCCCTGGCTGCGGCAACCGGCACGTTGGGCGCCTCGGTGACGGTGCTCCAGGCTGGCGCCGGGTTGTGCGCCCAGTGCACGGCATTCCTCAGCACCTGCCGAACGCCCTCGTTGTGATAGATCGGATAGGTTTCGTGGCCGGGCGAAAAATAGAAGATCCTGCCGGCGCCGCGCTGCCAGGTCATGCCCGAGCGGAACACCTCGCCGCCCTCGTACCAGGACACGAACACCGTCTCCATCGGCTCCGGCACGGCGAACGGCTCGCCGTACATCTCCGTCTCGGCGATCTCGATGCACTCGCCGACCCCCTGCGCGATCGGATGGCCGCGGTTGATCGCCCAGGCGCGCTCGCGCTCGCCGGCCTCGCGCCATTTCAGCGAGCAGGGCGTGCCCATCAGACGCTTGAAGATCTTCGAATAGTGACCGGAGTGGAGCACGATCAACCCCATGCCTTCCCAGACCCGGCGCGCGACCGCCTCCACCACCGTGTCCTCGACCTCGCCATGCGCGGCATGGCCCCACCAGAGCAGCACGTCGGTTTCGGCGAGACGCGCAGCCGTCAGCCCATGCTCCGGCTGCTGCAGCGTCGCGGTGGAGACGTCGAACGCCTTGTCCTGGCGCAGCGCCGAGGCGATCGTCTCATGCATGCCGTCGGGATAGATCGCCCGCACGACTTCGCTGGTCTGCTCGTGGACGTTTTCGCCCCAAACCACCGTCCTGATCGCCATCCTATCCTCCAAAGCGCTTTGGAAGCCATCCATAGTATGCCCGCCCCTCGTTGTTAAGCATGGATTCCGTCAGAATCCGTCTCTGGCCATGAAAATTCACAGGCTGGCCGCGGCCGTCTTGAATTCGGCCCGCAATACGGGTATCACGCGGCCACTCCGCCGGGCCCGCGCCCGAGCGCTGGCCGCTTTAGCTCAGTTGGTAGAGCACATCATTCGTAATGATGGGGTCGCGTGTTCGAGTCACGCAAGCGGCACCAAATATTTCAAGGGCTTAGGCTGCAGACACTGAGCGGTCACCAAAGTCCACTCACCAAATACTCACCGCGGAGGCCGGCGCCTCCCCTTATCATGTCCCACTTCTCAGCCCTTCGTGCGTGGCAAGCGCCTCGGTGACGGGCTCCAGCAGTTCGGTGGCAAGCCGCGTGACCTGCACGATGTTGTCGGCCAGTGCGGCGATTTCTTCCTCGTCGTTGGAGTTCTGGATTTCCCACGCCGCGAGGTGGCACAGGTTGAGCAGCGCAGCTACGTCGCTGCTGCACTGCATGAGTTGGGCAGCCGGCATGTCGGCCTGTGGGATGATGCGGTTCATTGCTGGTCCTCCGCCTTGCTCATTCGGGCGCGCAGCTTGTCGAGGTCGGCCCTGACATCATCAAAGATGCCGTCGACTAGGTCGCATGCGTTGGTGATGGCACTGCCCTGTCTCGTCGGCAGGCTTTCGCCAGCCATGAACATCAATTCGACGAGTTGCCGGGCGCGGCTGAGCTTGTCCTGTGCCGTGGCAATCTCGCCTGCGGCGCTCTTAAGCGTCATCTTCATTGGAGCAGTCCTCCCGCTTGACGATGTTGACGCACTTATGGACGGCCAGCAGCTTGCTTGCCTCGACGAGCGCCCGTCGTCCGTCGCTCTGCATCAGAACGAAGACCAGCTTGACCTCCGATTGGGGATGGTCGTCGACCGGTAACGTGATCCCGGATTGGCCGAGGAACAGGGTGAATATGCTGGCCTGCATGTCCCCCGGCTGCATCTTGTCGGGCCGCTTCCAGGCGATGACGATGTCGTCGCGCTTCGGCGTCTCACTCTTCGAGAACACCAGCGAGTCGCCGTCGTTGATGCGCGGCGCGAAATCGTTGCCGCTGAATTCCATGATGTAGAGTTCGGGGAATTCAGCGACCGTCCTGAAGATGACCTTGGGCACGCCTTCGGCGGCTGCCCGAACAGCGGTGTTCGGCATCGGAATTAACTCCAGCTGAATATTTATCAAGCAGAATTGCTTTAACCTTAACCGCAAGTCGCGTCAATTGCAGTTGATAATTTTTCTAGTGGAGTGTAATGACGACCAATGCTGACCCCCGAGCAAATCCGCGGCGCCCGCGCCATGTTGGGCTTAACGCAAGCAGAACTCGCTAAGCTGGCGGGTCTATCGACCACCGGCTTGAACAACATAGAAAAAGGGAGTGCCGACCCAAAGGCATCGACCTTGCGCGCAATTCAATCCGCTCTGGAAAGCGCTGGGATTCAGTTCATCGCAGAAAACGGAGGCGGACCGGGGGTCCGACTAGCCAAACGATGAAGAAGTCTCGCGAACAGATCCTTGCGGAGCTTCGTGATACAGACCCGATTACGCTCACAGAAGCGAGCCGCGTTGTATTGCGAGGGATTGTAACCGTCAGTGCTTTGCGATCTGAAATCAAGCGCGGCAACTTGGCAGCCGAGAAAATTGGCAAGAACCTTTTCACCACCCCTGCCGCCATCCGGGAGATGAGGGCGAATTGCCGCGTCAAGCCAAGCCCCTACACTATCTCCGACCGCAAGATCGAAACGACATCATCGGAGGAAAGAAACTTGGCGACCTCGATGGCGGAATTGAGCGCTGCCACCGCAGCACTAAGAGGAATTGGGAGACGCGGAGGCCGGTAGAATTCTACGCGGATCGCCTGCTGCCTTTTTTCGGCTTCCTCTTATCAATCTCTGCCCGCAGCACGGCCAGTGCGTCGGGGCCGGAAGGAAGCATCGGAGGCGCTCGTTTGGGGCGAGTGGCCTCCAGTATTGCATCCACATCAGCCTCCGTGAAGAACATGCGGTTTCCGATAACGCGGCAAGCTCCGATTCGCCTGGCGATCTCGCGCAACCTGCGCTCGGAGCAGCCAACGTGCTTCGCAAATTCCGCAGGCGTTGTGATAGGCGTGATTTCCATGAAGACGACCTAGAGACTGATTTCCTCTTCGTCCTCTTCCTCGAGGAGGCGTTTGTCCAAAGCGAGGTGCTGCGGTAACAATCGAACAGTTACCTCGCCGATCCGGAACTCCGGCACAAAGCCAGCCCTAGCCGCACCTTTGCATATGGCAGTGACTTGCTTTTGACTAATAGCGAGTTTCCTAGTCATGTCTCTTGGCCTTTCTAAGTCCCTTTCTCCTCCTTGGGAGTTGGGATTGCGACCCAGCTGACATTGTTACTTATTGCCGTGCCCGGCGCCATCCCGCCGCGCGAGCCTCACCCTCCGAACAGAACATGCGCTCGCCCTTGGATTTGGTGATGACCGTCTCGTCATAGAAGCGCTGACCCGGGACGTGGTAGATGCGCTCGCCCTTCTTGCTGATGTTGCCTTTGATCGCACAGGACCCAGAGAGAAGTCTGGCAGGCGGGCTGGACACTTCCTGCTGCGGCGCCTGTTGCGCCGCACGCCACTCCCATGGTGGTTCAAACTCGCCTTGCCAGATACCCTTGCCCGAGGCTCGCGCTTCGTCCTGATCGCTGGCGTATAGGCCACCCGAATGCCGCGGCCAATCCAGCGCGTGGCCTTCAAGCACCAGCCACTTTGCGACAGACGCTCCATCGGCCCGATAGCAGTCGCCGACGAAGCGGCCATACCTGTCCCACTCGACGAAAGTGCAGGTGACTGGCCGAGACTTCGCCAACCAGGTAGAGAGCGCCTTACTGGCAACCTGCCCGCAGCGGTAGCTCTTGCCCTTGGCGTCTTTGCAAAGCTGCTTCGTCTCCGGGGCATCGATGCCGTTGAAACGCACGCGGGTGCCAGTGATCTCGATCGTGTCACCGTCGATCACAGATGCCCTACCTGAGATGGTACTGCCATCTGACGCCGTCTTGGCCTTGGCGACCTTGACTACCTTGGCCGAACCGGCGGCGGACGATGGAACTTCGGCACTCGTATCGTTGCTGAAGTCTCTCCCCGCCAAAGAGAACCCGATTGCACCGGCAATGATCGTGGCAACCAGTATCGAACGTACGCTCACAGGTCGCCGTCGGCGCCTGAAGCGCACCGCGTTTCCTCCGCGACCATGTGAGGACCGACCGCCCATTTTCCTCCAATCGACTAGACGATGCATGCGGCCGCGAGACGAGTCCAGCCAAGTTCAACGCGATGGTTGACTATAGGTTGAGTGCCCTCCAGTATTTTCGAGGGGGATGGTCGATGCGATTTCTCGCAATCCTTGCGATTGCACTTCCAGACGTATGCAGAACCTGGCGGCCTTGGAACGCCTTGAGCCGGACTTTACCGACAGCCTGCTGCCTTTTGGCGCTCCTGTCTGGTACACCTGCGACGGCTCAGACTTTCAACTGCCAGATCCCGGTTCCCACATTGAAGGATCGGCTGATAGCCGAGAGCATCGCGCGCTATCCAGGCAACTGTCCGTGCCCCTACAACAAAGATGCTCGAGGTCGCAACTGCGGTAAGCGAAGCGCCTGGAACCGGCCTGGGGGATATTCCCCGCCGTGTTTTCCGGAAGACGTCACCGCTGATATGGTGCGTGAGTTTTGCGAAGTTTTGAAGCTTCGTGGCGAAGGCAATCAGGGAGGGCTGTTTTGATGAAGTTCGCCCCAAGCGGTGCATGACCCTCATCGAAGAACTCCTCGCGGCCGCAGACGATGAAAGCCTACCCGCGAGCGTTCGAGCGCTGCTGCGTCGTGCCGCCGAAGAATGCGAGTTGGACGTCGAATACCTGTCGCTGATCCGTGAACTGAACGAGGCGGGCCAGGAGCCCTTCACTGTCAACGAAGCGCTACGGGATTGGCTGATCGCCCACGGTCGCTTACCGTTCGATCCGATCGACGAGGAGACCGAGACGAAGGGGAATGCGTAGGGCACATCGGGAAGTTGTGGGATTTGGAAAGTAGGAGTACGACGTTGCGTGGATGGTTTTGGTCGACCTGCTTGGCTGCGGTGTTGTGCGCTGGTGCCGCGGCAGGTCAATCCCCTTCCGGCTCGGGGACCGCTTTTTTCATAAATTCAGACGGTTGGGCCATCACCAACGCCCATGTGATTGAAGGCTGCACCAGCGCCTCCGTCCCTTCGCTTGGGGCAGCAACGAACTGGATCGTCGACAAACAAAACGACCTTGCCGTGGTCAAAGTCACCGGCGGAACTGGAAAGCCGTTTCTACGATTGCTTGGTGGCTCTCCCAGGTTGGGAGAAGACATCACCGCGTTCGGATACCCGCTTGGCGGCCTGCTCTCCGACTCAATCAAGGTAACGACTGGCAATATCAATTCGTTGGTCGGGATCGACAATGACGCCCGCTACCTGCAGATATCGACACCTCTCCAACCTGGCAATTCCGGCGGCCCAGTTGTTGATCGGACAGGCCGCGTGGTGGGCGTAGCAACTGCAGTCCTCGGCTCCACATTTGTCGGAAACACCGGAATCCTTCCTCAGAATGTGAACTTCGCAATCAGATCGGCTATCGTTGAGCTTTTCCTTCAGAGCAGGTCGGTATCATACGCGACACAGCCTTCCGGTGGCGTTGAACTTTCGACGGCCGACTTGGCAGAGCGAATTGCTCCGGCGGTGGTCACGTTGCTCTGCTTCGGCAGGCCAGAAGCAACAACGGCTGGCGGACCCACTGGACCTGCGAGCATCCCGCAGCCAGCCTCGATCGAGCGGTCCTTCCAGCGTGTTGCGAACTACGATGTGATCGGCTTCGACTATCGAACCTTGTCGGCGGTGTCCGAGCTACAATGCCGTGATGCGTGTAAGGCTGATCCTTCTTGCAGGGCAACGACCTACAACAAGAAGGCACGGTTTTGCTTCCTAAAGGACGACGCAAAGCTGCTGGTCGCCAACTCCGATGCGTCCGCTTTCGTGGATGACGAACTGTCAAATGATGTTCTGGTATCCACCTTTGTCGTCGCTTCCGGGCGGGATATGGCTGGCGGAGATTATAGGCGCATTCGCAAAAGCAACTTTTTGGGCTGCTACATTGAATGCGAGATGGATCGTGTATGTTTAGCTTTCGCCTTCGTTCGTCGGAAAAATGAATGCTGGCTCAAGAACCGGGTTGGCCGGGTGACCGCAAAACCCGGCATCGATCTCGGGATCCGGTAAGAGCGCTCGGACGCTCTGCCTAATTCGCACCTCCTGGTTGATGAGGCTGGTAGGCCGCGTTACGGTTGGTGTTTTCGGGGGGATAGAATGATCAGACCTCTTGTCGCGGCGGTAGCCGTCGTGCTGCTTGCAGGCTGCGCGAAGAGACCAGACGCCATCACGCCGATGTCGATGCCGGCCAATGCCTACTCTGGCCTAAGCTGCGCGCAGCTTGCGTCAGAGCATCAGAAGTCGAGCGCCGCGCTTACCACTGTGTCTCAGGCTCAGAACAACGCAGCAACCGGAGACGCAGTCGGCGTGTTCCTTATCGGCGTTCCTATGAGCAGCACCTTCGGCGGGGATCAGGAGGGCAAGGTTGCCCAGCACAAGGGCGAGATTGTAGCGATCGAGGCGATGCAGAAAAACAAAGGCTGCTAGAACTTCACGGCTCAGCTATTGAGTGCGCCCGATACTGGAGAATTGAGATGTCTGAAACATCGAATACCGACGGCCTGCTCGCCGAGTTGACGGCAGAGATCGTATCTGCCTATGTCGCGAACAATTCCGTTCCCTCATCCAATTTGGCTGAGTTGATCGCGACTGTGCATTCCGCGGTCTCGGGGTTGTCCACGCCAGTGGCCGAGGAGATTGAACCGCCAAAGCCGGCTGTCAATCCGAAGCGGTCGGTTCACGACGATTACATTATCTGCCTCGAGGACGGAAAGCGGTTCAAGTCACTCAGGCGTCACCTCTCAAGCCATTACGGGCTATCGCCACAAGAATACCGTGCGAAGTGGAACCTGCCGCACGACTATCCGATGACTGCACCAAGCTACGCTGCAGCACGCTCACAACTGGCCAAGAAATTAGGCCTTGGCCGGAAGCCGGCCGCCAAGGCCAAATCGGCACGCCGACGGGGCAAGTAGCCCACACACAAGTGTCTCAGAACGGACTCCCCTAGCGCTTCACCATCCTGTCGGCCTCGACCCAGCTGCGCCGCCGCTGGTGATAGGAAGTGGTCGGATTACGCCGGCAAAGCTCGTCGAAGGCAGCACGGGCGGCGAGCGTGTTTTCGGCCCAGGCGACGACCTTGCGTATGTCCGCGTTCTGGTCGACCTCCATGATGCAGGATCCTGTGCCGTAGAGGTCAACGTTGAACTTGGACGTTGCCGGCGGCGCTTGTTGCGGATGCGCAATGGCGCTTCGAACCGTCTCGACGAGCATCAGCGCGGTGGCCGGCGAGAGTGCGATCCGCCGCGCGCCGCACAGCACGCGCTCCTCGATGGCGTTGGCGAGTTCGGCCGCATCCGTCCATGTCTGCATAGGCACAGACTAGGAACAAATGCCTAATTATATACTTGACAAAAGTAGGGGGTGGACTCATAACGGAACCAAGGAGTTACCGTTATGGACATCACCGCACCGATCTACACCGACGCCGAGGCAGCCCGCGAGCACCTTGAG
>NZ_JBFOCI010000011.1:0-20563 GCF_040813675.1 Mesorhizobium marinum
GATCAAGCAGTTCCGGCGCATCGCCACTCGCTTCGAAAAGCACGCCACGAACTTCCTCGCCGCTGTCGCACTCGCTTCGGCTAGACTCTGGATGCGTTCAGTTGAGTCCACGCCCTAGGGCTGGTTGGCCGTCACGGTCACGCCGAGCATGGTCCACAGCGCCTTGGCGCTGGCGGCGGGGTTGCCGCCGCCGGCCATCGCCGCGCCGCCGAGCATGGTAAAGGGCACCGGGGCCGGCGGCGCAGCGGTGATCTCGATGCTCTCGGGCTTGTCCAGATAGGTGTTGATGGCCGGCACCAGCGCCGCCACCAGGTCGGGCATCTCCATCTGGGCGAGCATGAACGGAAGCGTTGCCTTGGCGAGGTTCACGATATCCTCGCGCTTCTGACCCTGCTGCTTGGCGACGAAGTCGATGATCTTGTCGGTCAGCGAATCGTCGTCGAAGCGGATGCTGGCGCCGCTGAAGCTCAACTGCTGCATCAGGCCGAGGAGTTCCATTTCGGCAGCCGAGGTCGTGTCGCCTTCCGGCTGTGCCGCGATCTTCTTCTGCACGTCCTGGATCGACTTGACGAAGTCGAGCGTGTAGCCGCCGAGACCGAAGGTCACGCCGAGCGTGCCGGCATCGGCGACCGTCACGTCGTTGCGGGTCACCTTCATGACGCCGTCGGCCGGATTCCAGGTGCCGGACATTTCCGCCGAACCGCTGATGGTCTGGTAGCCGAATGCATCGATCGCCGCCTTGGTCTGCGGGTCGCTCACCCCCGATAGGTCGCCGGTGAAGCTCTCGATCCCGGCCACGAAATCCATCGGGCCGCTCTGCGGGTCGGACATGCTGCTGCTCAGGCCGGCCATCGAGAACACGGTCTTGTCGGCCATCTTGAACGCGATACTGGCGACGTCTGCGCGTTCATAGAGCGAAAGGGTCGCCAGCGGATCGGTCGCATCCTCGGAGGGAATCTTCCAGCCCTTGATGACGATCGGGCTCATATCGAAGGTGAAACCCTCGCTCGTCACGGAAAGCGGAGACGTCGTGGTCGTGCCGACCGTGTAGCCGCCATTCTCCTCGACGACATTCGAGAGCGTGACGTCGCCGAGCATCACCGCGTCGTCGTCGCTGGTCGCCTTTACGCTCACGCCCTGCAGCACCATGGACGATGCGTCGCCGCTGACCCCGGCCCATGAGATCGCCGTTCCCTGCGCCGCCGCGACGGCCTTGATCTGCTCCGCCACCGCCTGTGCGTCCTGCGCCGAAGCCTGATGGAACGGAAAGCCCAGCAGGAACGTGCCGAGAGCCAGCCTGCCCAGTGTTCGCGAGTGGATTGCCATGGTCGTTCCCATCCGGTTTCAACGAAGCGCGCCCATTTGCAGCCGGCAACGCGACCGCAATGTGGCGTGAGAAACAGCATTGACAGAAATTGAGGGCAAAAGGCAATCGATCCGCCGCCCCAGCGTCGGCTGCTGGTAAACCAATGCTTCCCGCGCGGCACTTGCCGCGAATCAGGCTGTCGGCTAACCCGGCGCCATGGGAAAAAGCCTCGTTCCGCCGCCTTCCGGGGGCGGTGACCACATCGAGCCGGTCGACCTCAAGGCGGCGCTGGAAGAGCGCTACCTCGCCTATGCGCTGTCGACGATCATGCACCGGGCGCTGCCCGACGTGCGCGACGGGCTCAAGCCGGTCCATCGCCGCATCATGCACGCCATGCGCCTTCTGCGCCTGAACCCCGACCAGGGGTTCGCCAAATGCGCGCGCATCGTCGGCGAGGTGATGGGCAAGTTCCACCCGCATGGCGACCAGTCGATCTACGACGCACTGGTTCGGCTCGCGCAGGATTTCGCGGTGCGCTACCCGCTCGTCGACGGGCAGGGCAATTTCGGCAACATCGACGGCGATAACGCCGCCGCCATGCGCTACACCGAGGCGCGCATGACCGAGGTCGCCACCGCGCTTCTGGAGGGCATCACCGAGGACGCCGTCGACTTCCGCCCGACCTACAACGAAGAGGACGAGGAACCGGTCGTCCTGCCGGGCGCCTTTCCCAACATCCTCGCCAACGGCTCGTCGGGCATCGCGGTGGGCATGGCGACCTCCATTCCGCCGCACAACGCCGCCGAACTCTGCGCCGCGGCGCTTCACCTGATCGACAATCCCGATGCGTCCATCGACGAGCTCATGACGTCGCCGGACCAGTGGGCAGAGATCGAGGAGCGCGCCAAGAGCGATCCCAAGGCCTTGCTGGAATGCAGGGTGCGCGGCCCGGACTTCCCGACCGGCGGCACCATCGTCGACGGCTGGTCGTCGCTGGTCGAAGCCTATTCGACCGGCCGCGGCGGCTTCCGCCTGCGCGCCAAGTGGCGCCAGGAGGACCAGGGCAGGGGCACCTGGCACATCGTCGTCACCGAAATTCCCTATCAGGTCCAGAAGTCGAAGCTGATCGAGAAGGTCGCCGAACTCCTGCTGGCGCGCAAGCTGCCGCTGCTCGAGGACGTGCGCGACGAGAGCGCCGAGGACATCCGCCTGGTTCTGGTTCCCAAGAGCCGCACGGTCGATCCCGGCCTGATGATGGAATCGATCTTCAAGCTCACCGAGCTCGAGACGCGCTTCCCGCTCAACATGAACGTCCTGTCGCGCGGCAAGGTGCCCAACGTGCTCTCGCTGAAGAGCGTGCTGTCGGAATGGCTGGAGCACCGCAAGGACGTGCTCGTCCGCCGCTCCCGGCACCGGCTCGGCGAGATCGAGCGGCGGCTGGAGATCCTCGGCGGCTTGCTGGTCGCCTACCTCAACATCGACGAGGTGATCCGCATCATCCGCGAGGAGGACGATCCCAAGCAGGTCATGATGGCCCGCTGGTCGCTTACCGACACCCAGGTAGAGGCGATCCTCAACATGCGGCTGCGCGCCCTGCGCAAGCTTGAGGAAATCGAGATCCGCAAGGAGCACGACGCGCTGTCGGCGGAGAAGAAGCAGATCGAGGCGCTGCTGGGTTCGGTGGCCAGGCAGTGGAAGACCATCCGCTGGGAGGTTGGCGAGACGCTGAAGAAATACGGCCCGACCACCGATCTCGGCCGCCGCCGCACCGATTTCGCCGATGCGCCCGACCATGACGTCGCCGACATCCACCACGCCATGATCGAGAAGGAGCCGATCACCGTCGTCGTCTCCGAAAAGGGCTGGCTGCGCGCCATGAAGGGGCACCTTGCCGACTTCTCGGCGCTGACCTTCAAGGAAGGCGACAGCCTCAAGCTCGCCTTCCCGGCGCAGACGACCGACAAGATCCTGGTCTTCACCACCGGCGGCAAGTTCTACACCATCGGCGCCGATCGGCTGCCGGGCGGACGCGGCCATGGCGAGCCGATCCGCATCATCGTCGACATGGAGAACGACCAGGACATCGTCACGGCCTTCGTGCACGACCCCAAGCGCAAGCTGCTGCTGGCCAGCCATGCCGGCAACGGCTTCATCGTGCCGGAAGGCGAGGTCGTCGCCAACACCCGCAAGGGCAAGCAGGTGATGAACGTCAAGTCGCCCGACGAGGCGTCGCACTGCGCCACGCTGTCGGGCGACCATCTCGCCATCGTCGGCGAGAACCGCAAGATGCTGGTCTTCCCGCTTTCCGAGATCCCGGAAATGACGCGCGGCAAGGGCGTGCGCCTGCAGAAATACAAGGATGGCGGCGTCAGCGATCTCAGGACGTTCGCCATCGCCGAAGGTCTGTCGTGGCAGGATTCGGCGGAGCGGACCTTTACGCGCAACCGCGAGGAACTGGCCGAATGGTTCGGCGCCCGCGCTTCTGCCGGCCGTATCGCGCCCAAGGGATTTCCGCGCACCGGCAAGTTCGGCTAGCTTTTTCAAAGACCTGGGACGGTCTCTTGCCTGCGCGCCTCAAGGTGCGCGGGCCGCAAACCCATGCGTCGGTCAGTTGACCGTCTGTACGCACCGGAAACCCTTGTCCTGCGCACAAGACGCTTCATGCGCCACGGGGCAGGCCGCGCCTATTGCATTGCAGTATATTGACCGCGAATGATCGTTCGCATAAAGAGAGAATAATCATTCGCATGAAATGAGAGCGAACATTCGCTCGTCAGGGAATTCGATCATGGAACAAGGTGTCTTTTTCGAGGCGACGCAAGCAGAGCCGCTCGAGGTCAACGGGCAGACGCGCGCCGAGCGCCGCGACCAGCAGGTCCAGCGTATCCTCGAGGCCGCGCAGGCGTGTTTCATCAGGTCTGGTTTCCAGGGCGCGTCGATGCAGCAGATCTGCACCGAATGCGGCATGAGCCCCGGCGCGCTCTACCGCTACTTCCCCTCGAAGGAGGCGATCGTCGCGGCCATCTGCGAGGCCGACCGCCAGGACGACCTGACTTGCTTCGGCGTATTCCGCGACGCCACCTCCGCCGTCGACGGTCTGGTCGCGGGCGCGATGGCCCACATCACGCACACCCACAAGAAGGGCAGCGCGGCCCTTTTCGCCGAGATGCGTTCGGAATCGAACCGCAACGACACCATCCGCAACACGGTCGACGGGCACAAACAGGAGATCGCGCAACTGATCGCCCCGCTGGTGCAGCGTGCGATCGACCGTGGCGAGATCGATCCGCCGATCGAGATCCAGACGCTGCTGGCGGTCCTCATGTCGGTCGGCGAGGGCATCGCGATCAACGACCTGCCGGCCCGGGGCATCCCGCTCGAACAGATCGAGACGGCGCTTCGCGCCATGCTGGCGGGCATGCTGAGGCCGACGAAGGAGGGGGCGGGCGAAAGCGCCTGACCCCGACAACAACCCCGCACAATTCAATCCCGGTGACCGACATGTCCGTGAAGTCCAGTCCCGCAGCATCCGTCCTTGCAGCCGTTCTTGGCGCCGCCTTGCTCGGTGCGCCCTCGGCGTCGCTGGCGGCTGGCGAGGCCGCGCCGGCCGCAAGGCAGGCGCCGCCCTCCATCAGCGTCGTCGCGGCGGAGCGGCGCGGCCTGGTCGAGACGCTGGCGGTCAACGGCACGATCGTCGCCCGCGAGGAGGCCGCCGTCGGTTCCGACCTGAGCGGCCTTGCCGTAGTCTCGCTTAACGCCGACGAGGGCGACGTCGTGAAGACGGGCGACATCCTCGCCGTTCTCGACCGCTCGATGCTCGACACCCAGCTCGCCCAGGTCGAGGCGAGCCGCGCCCAGGCCGAAGCCACCATCGCGCAGATGCGGGCGCAGATCGGCGATGCCGAGGTCGGCGTCAGGCAGGCCAGCGAGGCGCTGGAGCGCGCCGACGCGCTGCAGAAGAAGGGCGTCGCGACGGAGGCGCAGCGTGACAACGCCGCGCATGCGCTGGACAGTGCCCGGGCGAAGCTCGATTCCGCCGAAAAGGCGCTGGCCGCTTCCGAGGCCCAGCTCGGCGTCGTCGAGGCGCAGCGCCAGAACATTCTCGTGCAGATCGGCAAGACGGAGCTTCGCGCGCCGGCTGGCGGCCTGGTCCTCGCGCGCGACGCGACGCTTGGCAGCGTGGTGACGCCCGGCGGCGCCCCGCTCTTCCGCATCGCCATCGGCGGCGAGCTCGAGCTGGAGGCGGCGGTGGCCGAGACCGTCCTGCCGCGCCTCGCGGTCGGCATGGCCGCGCATGTCTCCATGCCCGGCGTCGATCACCCCATCGACGGTTCTGTGCGCAGGATCTCGCCCGAGATCGACAAGGCCTCGCGCCTCGGCTCGATCCGCATCGCGCTCGAGCCGGATTCGCCGGCGCGGGCCGGGAACTTTGCGCGCGGCGCGGTGGAACTGGTCAGGCGCGAGGGCGTCGCCGTGCCGGTCTCCGCAGTGATGTATGCCGGCTCCGACGCCTTTCTCCAGTGCGTCGAGGACGGCACGGTGAAATCGCGTTCGGTGACGCTCGGCGCCCGTTCCGAGGGCATGGTCGAGATCCTGTCGGGCCTCGCCGAAGGCGAGGAGGTGGTCGCGCGCGCCGGCACCTTCGTTGCTGACGGCGACGAGGTCACGCCGGTGCGGTCCGGTCCGGCGGAGGCGGTCGGCCAATGAACTGGAACATCTCGGCCTGGTCGATCCGCAATCCTGTTCCGGCGATCCTGCTCTTTATCGTGCTGGTCGCGCTTGGCCTGATGAGCTTTGCGAAGCTGCCGGTCACGCGCTTCCCGAACATCGACATCCCGCTGGTCTCGGTGACGGTCGTCGACCGCGGCGTCGCGCCGAGCGAACTTGAGACGCAGATCACCAAGCGTGTCGAGGACGCGGTCGCCAACCTCTCCGGCGTCAAGAACGTCATCTCGGACCTCACCGAGGGCGTGTCTCGGACGACCGTCGAGTTCCGGCTTGAGGTCGACACGCAGACGGCCGTCAACGACGTCAAGGATGCCATCGAACTGATCAAGGCCGACTTGCCGGCCACGGCGGACGATCCGGTCGTGGCGCGCATCGACGTCGAGGGGCAGGCGATCCTGACCTACGCCGTCGTCGCGCCGGCGATGACGATCGAGGAGCTCTCCTGGTTCGTCGACGACACGGTCATCCGCAGGATGCAGGGCCTCAAGGGCGTCGCCCGGGTCGACCGCTACGGCGGCGTGACGCGCGAGATCAAGGTCGAGATCGACCCTGACAGGCTGAACGCGCTCGGCGTTTCCGCCGGCGACCTGAACCGCGCCCTCAAGCTCGTCAACGCCGACATGACCGGCGGCAACGCCAAGTTCGGCAGCCTCGAGCAGTCGATCCGCACGCTCGGCGGCGCCGAGGAGGTGGCCGACCTGGAAACTTTGGAGATCCCGCTCTCCGGCGGCCGCAAGGTCAGGGTGTCCGACATCGCGACGGTCACCGATTCCTGGGCGGAGCCGACGACCTTCGCGCGGGTCAACGGCGGCACCGTCGTGTCCTTCGCCATTTTCAGGGGCAAGGGCGAGAGCGACGTCGAGGTGAACGAGCGCGTGGTCGCCGCGGTCGCCGAACTCGGCAAGGCCCATCCCGACGTCACCATCACCAAGGTGGACGATTCCGTCGGCTACACGGTCGGCAACTACGATTCGGCGATGGAGACGCTGATGGAGGGCGCCGCGCTCTCGGTCATCGTGGTCTTCCTCTTCCTGCGCGACTGGCGCGCCACGCTGGTGTCGGCGACCGCGCTGCCGCTGTCGATCATCCCGACGTTCTGGGCGCTGTCGATGATGGGCTTTTCGCTCAACCTGGTGAGCCTGCTCGGCATCACCCTCGTCGTCGGCATCCTGGTGGACGACGCGATCGTCGAGATCGAGAACATCGTCCGGCACGTGAAGATGGGCAAGTCGCCCTATCGCGCGTCGCTCGAGGCGGCCGACGAGATCGGGCTCGCGGTGATCGCCATCTCTGCGACCATCATGGCGGTGTTCGCGCCGGTCTCCTTCATGGGCGGCATCGCCGGCCAGTATTTCAAGCAGTTCGGCCTGACCGTCGCGGTCGCCGTGTTCTTCTCGCTGCTCGTCGCGCGCCTCATCACGCCGATGATGGCGGCCTATTTCCTGCGTGGCCACGGCCATGACGAACCCAGGCCCGGCATGGTGATGCGCGGCTACGAGCGCCTGCTGAAGGGGACGCTGCGCTTCCGCTGGCTGACGCTGGCAGGCGGCATGGCTTTCTTCACCGGTTCGATCTACGCGATGGGCTTCCTGCCTTCGGGCTTCATCCCGCGCGAGGACGCCGGCCGCATCGTCTTTTCGCTGGAACTGCCCCCCGGCAGCCGCCTCGATGACACCCGCAGCACGACCGACGCCGTGACTGGCATGATCCTGCAGACGCCGGAAGTCGAGAACGTCTACGTGATCGGCGGCGCCAGCCCGACGGGGCTCCTGGAAACCCGCCGCGCCACCGTCGTGGCCGACCTCAAGCACAAGTCGGAACGCGACCTGCCGCAGCACGAGATCGAGGGCATCCTGCTCGATCGCATGGAGACAATCCCCGACCTGCGCGCCTATTTCGTCAACGATCGCGGCGAACGGCAGCTGGCGTTCGGCGTCATGGGCACCGATGGCGCGGCGCTCGATCAGCAGGCGCGCAAGATCCAGAGCGAGATGGCGGCCACCGGCAAGTTCCGGGCGATCACCTCCAACGCCGCGCTCGACCGTCCCGAGGTCATCGTGCAGCCGGACCTGGAGCGGCTTGCCGAGCTCGGCATCTCGACCGCGACCATCGCCGAAACGCTGCGCATCGCCACCATGGGCGACATCGACCAGAACCTCGCCAAGTTCACGGTCGGCGACCGGCAGATTCCGATCCGCGTCCAGCTGGCGGAGGCCGCGCGCGACGACATCGACGTCGTCAGCCAGCTGCCGGTGACGACGCCGGCTGGCGTCGTCGTGCCGCTGTCGTCGGTGGCGACCATCAGCTTCGGGCAGGGGCCGTCGTCGATCGCCCGCTTCAACCGCGAGCGGCGCGTCGTGATCGGCGCCGACATGGCGCCGGGGGCCGAGCTTTCGGAGGGCCTCGGCGCCGTCTGGCAGCTGCCGGCGGTCAAAAACATGCCGGCCGGCACGCGCATCCAGGAAACCGGCGACGCCGAGGTGATGGGCGAGGTCTTCGCCGGCTTCGCCACCGCCATGTCGACCGGCATCATGCTGGTCCTGGTCGTGCTGATCCTGCTGTTCGGCTCGGTCTTCCACTCCTTCACCATCCTGGGCTCGCTGCCGCTGGCCATCGGCGGCGTGGCGGCCGCGCTGTTCCTGACCAACTCGGCGGTCTCGATGCCCGTGGTGATCGGCATCCTGATGCTGATGGGCATCGTCACCAAGAACGCGATCATGCTGGTCGACTTCGCGATCGAGGAGGTCAAGCACGGCGTGTCGCGCAAGGACGCGATCCTCGATGCCGGACGCAAGCGCGCCCGTCCGATCGTGATGACCACCATCGCGATGTCGGCGGGCATGATCCCGGCGTCGCTGGCGCTCGGCGACGGCGGCGAGTTCCGCGCGCCGATGGCGATCGCCGTCGTTGGCGGGCTGCTGGTGTCGACGCTTCTGTCGCTGATCTTCGTGCCGTCGTTCTACACGATCATGGACGACGCGGCGATCGGCGCCGCCAGGCTCTGGCGCTGGCTGGCGCGGCCGAACGCGGCCGACGAGCCGGACGGGGCCGTCCACCACCCGGCCAACGCCAACGTGCTGCCGCCCAGGGACATGCCGGTGGCTGCGGAATAGGCGAGGGCACGGCGCCCCCGGGCGGCTAGGTCGGCTCGTCCTTGCGGCTGTTCCTGCCTTGGCCCGGCCTGGCGCCCGATCGCACCACGCCGTAGTCCTGCGATTTCGCGCTGGGATCGGCCAGGGTGAAGCCCTCGGCCGCGAGCCCGCGCCGCAACAGTTCTCGCACCGCGGCGGCCCGGCTCGGCATGCGCTTCTCGAACCGGAAGTTCTCGACCGCCACCAGCTCTTCGGCGCTCAGCATGATCTGCAGGCGCTCGGCGCGCTCCAGGTCGGACATGATGGGGCCCCTTGGGTTGATCGAAGTCTATCAACTAATGAGTAGGCGACTGGTTCCACGCCTTGTTGTCATCAGGCACCAGGTACGCACAGGCATTCGAAGCCGACGATGCTGCCTTTGTCTCGCTAGTCGGACTGGCTGTTGATCACGGTCAAGATGTAAAGTGCTAACTAATTGAAAATATTTGACAAAATGGCGATTCTTGTTGCGCGAGACTGCGCCTCGGCGTAGTGTGCCCGTGAAAGGCCGCTTGCCGCATGGGCAGCGGTTCGAGGTGCCCCATGAAAATCATGCTTTCCCAGAGCGTTATGGATGACCTGATAGAATCGGTCCGGTCGGCCAGCTTGCGCGGCATCGTCAACGTATCGGCCATCGCCGAGGAAATCCGCACCAGGAACGCGGTGGCAAATATCGCCCTGGAAGATATCGTCGCCCATGTGATGGCGCATGCGCAGTTGCTCAACGCCGCCATGGAGTTCGACGCCCAGGCGTAGCCTGGCGTCCCTCAAAGCGGAATGTTGTCGTGCTTCTTCCAGGGGTTCTGGAGGTCTTTGTTGCGCAGCATGCGGAGCGCGCGGGCGACCCGGCGGCGCGTCGAATGCGGCATGATCACCTCGTCGACATAGCCGCGCTCGGCCGCCACGAACGGCGACAGGAAGCGGTCCTCGTAGGCCTTGGTGTGGGCGGCGATCTTGTCGGCGTCGCCGATATCTTTCCGGTAGATGATCTCGACGGCTCCCTTGGCGCCCATCACGGCGATCTGCGCTGTCGGCCAGGCGTAGTTGACGTCGCCGCGCAGGTGCTTTGACGCCATCACGTCGTAGGCCCCGCCGAACGCCTTGCGGGTGATGACGGTCACCTTGGGCACGGTCGCCTCGGCATAGGCGAAGAGCAGTTTTGCGCCGTGCTTGATGAGCCCGCCATATTCCTGGCTGGTGCCGGGCAGGAAGCCCGGCACGTCGACGAAGGTGACGAGCGGGATGTTGAAGCAGTCGCAGAAGCGCACGAAACGTGCCGCCTTGCGCGATGCGTCGCTGTCGAGCACGCCGGCCAGCACCATCGGCTGGTTGGCCACGAAACCGGTGGTCCGTCCCTCGACGCGGCCGAAGCCGGTGACGATGTTCCTGGCGAAACTCTGCTGGATCTCGAAGAAGTCGCCCTCGTCGGCGGTCTTCAGGATGAGTTCCCTGATGTCGTAGGGCTTGTTGGCGTTGTCGGGAACGAGGCGGTCGAGCGACGGGTCGTGGTCGTCGACGGTCTGCGCGCAGGCGATCTCCGGAATGTCGGCCGTATTGGAGGCCGGCAGGAAGTCCACCAGCCGGCGCATCTGCAGCAGCGCCTCGACGTCGTTGTCGTAGGCGCCGTCGGCGATCGACGACTTCGTCGTGTGCACGCTTGCGCCGCCGAGCTGCTCGGCCGTGACCGTCTCGTTGGTGACCGTCTTCACCACGTCCGGCCCGGTGACGAACATGTAGGACGTGTCGCGCACCATGAATATGAAGTCGGTCATGGCGGGCGAATAGACGTCGCCGCCCGCGCAGGGGCCCATGATCACCGAGATCTGCGGAATGACGCCCGACGCCAGCACGTTGCGCTGGAACACCTCGGCATAGCCGCCGAGCGCGGCGACGCCCTCCTGGATGCGCGCGCCGCCGGCGTCGTAGATGCCGATGATCGGCGCCCGGTTCCTCAGCGCCATGTCCTGGATCTTCTGGATCTTTTCCGCATGCGCTTCCGACAGCGAGCCACCGAATACGGTGAAGTCCTTGGCGAACAGGAAGACGGTGCGGCCGTTGACCGTGCCCCAGCCGGTGACGACGCCGTCGCCGGCGACCTTCTGCTTCTCCATGCCGAAGTCCGTGGAACGGTGCTCGACGAACATGTCGAACTCCTCGAACGAGCCCTGGTCGAGGAAGATATCGATGCGCTCGCGGGCGGTGAGCTTGCCGCGCGCATGCTGGGCGTCGATGCGCGCCTTGCCGCCGCCCATCCGGGCGATTTCACGGCGGCGCTCGAGTTCTTTCAGCACGTCCTTCATTTAGCCGCTCTCCGTGACGAAGACCGTCGTAGCACGGCTTGCGGCAGGCGCAAGCGGCGGTGCCCGGGCCGACGAATCCGGCGGGCCGGCATGCCGGACGCAGCGGAAGCGGAAATTATCCGTCCGCGCCCGGTTGTCGCGGTTGACAGTCCCGGCAGGCGCGGCCATAAGGCGCTTCGCCGATTTCCGGGGCAGGTTCCAAGCCCGGCCTGGAAAGCGGAGGAAATGCCTCGTTGCATGGCTCCGGCGTCAGTACGGAGGGGTGTCCGAGTGGTTAAAGGAGACGGACTGTAAATCCGTTGGCTCAGCCTACGCTGGTTCGAATCCAGCCCCCTCCACCACTGTCGCACCGGAAGCCAGCGCATCGCCCTGAAGCTGGTCGCTTTTCATGGGCGGCTGTGGCACAAGAGGCGAGCGCCGTCAGCGCGGTGCGGGTGTAGCTCAATGGTAGAGCAGCAGCCTTCCAAGCTGAATACCCGGGTTCGATTCCCGGTACCCGCTCCAGTCTGCCCCTGAAAGTCCCATAACGCGCCTTCACGCCATCGTTGCCGGATTCGCCTCGGAACTGCGTCCGGACGCGTTCGTCGTCTGGCGGTCTGCCCGCCTTGTATTTCGATAAATGTCGAAATTCGTTTGACGTCGACACGCGCTTTCGCTACTCATATTTCCATGAAACTCGAAAAAGCGGCGGCGCAGCTTGAAGCGCTCGGCAATCCGACGCGCCTTCAGCTCTATCGCACCCTGGTCCGCGCCGGCGACGAAGGGCTGCCGGTCGGCCGCGTGCAGGAGACGCTCGGCATCGCGGCCTCGACGCTCTCGCATCACCTCAAGCGCCTCGTCGACACCGGGCTGGTCACCCAGGAGCGGCAGGCGACCACGCTGATCTGCCGCGCCAACTATCCCGGCATGAACGCGCTGATCGGCTATCTCGCCGACGAATGCTGCGCGGACGGCAAATGCGCACCCGCCGCAAAGGGCGTCGCCGCCTGAGGGCATTTTTTTCGGACATAAATTCGAAGATACCGGAAGGATCGAACATATGGACGCGATGACACCCACCGAGCTACCCGTCGCGATCGTCGGCGCCGGCCCGGTCGGACTCGCCGCTGCCGCGCATCTGGTCCAGCGCGGCATCGCCCCGCTCATCCTCGAACAAGGGGCGAGCGTCGGGGCCGCGCTTCTCGAATGGGGGCATGTGCGGGTGTTTTCGCCCTGGCGCTACAACATCGACGCCGCGGCGCGCGCCCTGCTCGAGCGCTCGGAATGGACCGCGCCCGATCCGGATCGCCTGCCGACGGGCGGCGAGATCGTGCGCGATTACCTGGCGCCGCTCGCGACGCGCCCCGAGATCGCGCCGCACCTGAAGCTCGGCGCGACCGTCATGGCGATCACGCGACAGGGACACGACAAGGCCTCGAGCGAAGGCCGCGACGGAGCGCCCTTCGTCATTCGCTACGAGCGGCAGGGTAGGGTGCATCGGGTGCTGGCCCGGGCCGTCATCGACGCGTCGGGGACTTGGTCGCGCCCGAACCCCATCGGCATCGACGGCCTGCCGGTCGAGGGGGAGCGGGAGGCGGCGGGCCTGATCGCCTACGGCATTCCCGACGTCGCCGGGGCGGAGCGGGACAGCTATGCCGGCAAGCGGGTGCTCGTCATCGGCGGCGGTCACTCCGCGATCAACGTGGCGCTGGCGCTGATGGAACTGCAGGCCGACACGCCCGGCACCGAGATCCACTGGGCGCTGCGCCGCAGCGGCGTCGAAAGGTTGCTCGGCGGCGGTCTCAACGATCAGTTGCCGGAGCGCGGCGCGCTCGGGCTTGCCGCGCGCCAGGCGATGCAGGACGGCCGCCTTGCGATGCTGACGTCCTTTGCCGCCGAACGGATCGAGCCCGCCGCAGGCGGCGTCGTGGTTCATGCGACGCTTGCCGGCGCGCCCGCCCGCCTTGAATTCGACCGTATCGTCGTCGCGACCGGGTTCCGGCCCGACCTGTCCTTCCTGTCCGAACTGCGCGTGGCGCTCGACCCGGTTGTCGAAGCGCCGCCGGCGCTGGCGCCGCTGATCGACCCGAACCTCCACTCCTGCGGGACGGTGCCGCCGCACGGCATCGAGGAACTGCGCCATCCCGAGCCCGGTTTCACCATCGTCGGCGCAAAATCGTACGGCAGGGCGCCCACCTTCCTGATGGCGACGGGCTACGAGCAGGTCCGCTCCGTGGTCGCCGGGTTAGCCGGGGATCACGCGGCGGCGCGGGCAGTTCACCTCGTGTTGCCGGAGACCGGCGTCTGCAACACGCCATCGCCGCCGCAAACCAATGCCTGCTGCGGCGACGGCGATGCGAAGGTCGACGGCTGTTGCGGCGGCCCCGCCCCGACGGAGGCGGATTCCTGCTGCCTGCAGGACGCCTTCGCCAAGGCAGAGGGCAGGTCGGGCTGCGGTTGCGGTTCGGCGGCGTCGGAGACCGCCGCGGCCGGGGTGCGAAGGGCCGATGCATTCGCCTGAAGCAAAAGCGCCGGCTGCCGCGATCTGGGCGCTCGGGCTGACGCAGATCGTCGGCTACGGCACGCTCTACTACAGCTTCGCGATCCTCGCGCCCGCCATGGCAGCGGAGTTCGCGCTGCCGAGCCAATGGGTCTACGGCGCCCTGTCGGCGGCGCTCTTCCTCGGCAGTCTGCTTGCGCCGACGGCCGGCCGGCTTGCCGACCGCCACGGCGCCGGGCGGGTCATGACCTTCGGGTCGTTCGCGGCCGCGCTGTCGCTTGCCGCGTGCGCCGCCGCGCCGGCGCGCTACAGCTTCGTGGCGGCCCTGATCGCCATGGAAATCGCGTCGGGCTTCGTGCTCTATGCCGCCGCCTTCGTGGCGATCGTGCAGATGGGGTCGGTCGGCGCGCAACGCTCGATCACGCACCTGACCCTCATCGCGGGCTTCGCTTCGACCCTGTTCTGGCCGCTGACGACGGTCCTGCACCAGCATCTGAGCTGGCGCGAGGTCTATGTCGCCTTCGCCGCGCTGCATGTCCTTCTCTGTGTCCCGATCCATGCCTGGATCGCCCGGCTTGCCAACCGGCGCAGGCTGGCGTCCGCCGGCTCGGGGACAGGCCCCGAGCACCCGGATTCTGCGCCGTCGCAGCCGGCCCGCGCCCGGGCGCTGCTGCTGATGATGATGGCTGGCTTCGCTCTCGAAGGCTTCGTGATGTCGGCAATCCTGCTGCACATGGTGCCGCTTCTGACGACGCTCGGGCTCGGCACGGCCGGCGTCGCGGCCGCCACCCTGTTCGGCCCGGCCCAGGTGGCGAGCCGTCTGGTCAACATGGTGTTTGGCGGACGCCTCCGGCAGACGGTGCTAGCGATCGTCTCGGCGGCGCTGCTGGCGGCCGGGCTTGGACTGCTTCTGGCGACCACGCCCATGACCGCGGGCACGACGCTGTTCGTCGTCCTCTTCGGCCTTGGCTCTGGACTGGCCTCGATCATCGGCGGCACGCTGCCGCTCGAGGTGTTCGGCCGGCGGACCTATGGGCTGCATGTCGGGTGGATGAGCGCCGCCCGGCAGTTCTCCTCGGCTTTCGCGCCGTTTGTCTTCGCGCTGATGATGGCCGCTATTTCCGTGCCCGGCGCAGTCGCGGTCCTGATGCTGGCCGCCGCGCTCGGCGCCTGCGCCTTCGCCGCGGTGGCCGTGCTCGCGGGTCGCATGCCCGGCCTTTAGGAGGCGACGAGGTCCCGTTGGCGCGGGCTGATCCTGTTCTGGAGCCCGGCGGGGCCTGCTCGTCCTAGCTCAGCCGGTCTGCCCTCGCGACTGGACAAATAGGTCGTCCGGTGATTCGATGAGCCCAGCGCTCTTTGAGGGACGGGCGATTATGACTGACGTGGTGATGCATGCGGCGGCGCCGGGTCATCTGCCCGGGTTCATCACTGCGCCCGGCGAGACCGACCCCCTCATGGTCGGATCCGTGATCTTCCTGATCCTGTTGGTCATGGGGCTGGGGAGCCTCTACTTCTGGCTCCATTCGATTCCCGAGCGGATGGCCCACGGCACGGGGCGCATCCAGTTCCAGCTTGTCGGCGTTTTGGCGCTCCTGGCGCTGTTCACCCACAACAACCTGTTCTGGGTGCTGGCGCTGTTCCTCTCGCTGGTGCCGATCCCCGATTTCTGGACGCCGGTGGCGTCGATGGCCGAGTCGCTGGCCAGGATGGCGGGCCGCCGCGCTCCGTCGCCGGAAGCGCCCGAACAGCCGGTGCTGCCGCTCGAGCCACCCGCCGCTTCCGACGAACGGACCGACGACGAGGCGCGGCCATGATCGAGGTCCTGCTCTGCTCGCTCGTCACCATCCTGCCGGACTTCCTCTACCGGCGGTTCGTGCAGGACAAGCGGATCGGCCGCGAACTCACGCTCTACACGGTCTGGTACGAGCTTCGCTACGGCATCACCGCCTGCCTCGGCCTGACCATCCTGCTGCTGACGCTGATCCTCTACTTCCACCCATCCACCAAGAGCGCCATCACCTTCTACCGCACGGTGCCGATCCTGCCGGAGGGTTCCGGTCGGGTCGAGGAGGTCTATGTCCGCTTTCAGGACAAGGTGACGGCGGGCCAGCCGATCTTCCGTCTCGACAGCTCCACCCAGGAAGCCGCCCGCCTGACAGCGGAGCGCCGCGTCGCCGAGGTCGATGCGGCGACCGAACTGGCCCGGACCGAACTGGTCGGCATGGACGCGAAGATCGCCGAGGCCGAAAGCGCCTATCAGCAGGCCGTGGAGGAACTGGATACCAAGACCGAACTGCAGCGGCGCGACGCCGGTACCGTTTCGCAGCGCGAACTGCAGAAGCTGAAGAACATCGTCGATGGACGGCAGGCCGCCGTCGCGGCGGCGATCGCCGGCAAGCAGTCGGTCGAGACCCAGGTTTCGACATTGCTGCCCGCGCAGAAGGCAAGCGCCGAAGCAGCGCTCGCGCAGGCGCAGGTAGACCTCGACAAGACGGTGGTGCATGCCGGCGTCGACGGCACTCTGGAACAGTTCACGCTGCGCAAGGGCGACATCGTCAATCCGCTGATGCGCTCGGCGGGCGTCCTCATTCCCACCGAAGCCGGCCGCGTCGGTCTCGTCGCCGGCTTCAACCAGCTCGAGGCCCAGGTGATGAAGCCCGGCATGATCGGCGAGATCGTCTGCATCTCGAAGCCGATGACCATCATCCCGGCCGTCGTCACCAGCGTCCAGGACCTGATCGCGGCCGGCCAGGTGCAATTGTCCGACAGGCTGGTCGACCCCAGGCAGGTGCTCAGCCCCGGGACGATAACCGTCTACATGGAGCCGCTGTTCGCAGGCGGTTTCGACGACGTGCCGCCCGGCAGCAGCTGCATCGCCAACGCCTATACCGACAACCACGACCGGTATGGCGACCCGAACCTCGGCGCCGGGCAATGGCTTTTCCTGCACGCCGTCGACGCGGTCGGCGTGGTGCATGCGATCATCCTGCGGATCCAGGCGCTGCTGATGCCGGTCAAGATGCTGGTGCTTTCAGGACATTGACGTCGCCGGCCGATAACGCGGATGTTATCGCGGCGCATGTAATGTTCTGCCGCCGCTGGTCGTAAAAACGATCAACGACCACTGCGCGCGAGACATCATGCAACTTGTCTTCGGCTATCTTGCCGGGCTCCTGACGCTCATCAATCCCTGCATCCTGCCGGTGCTGCCGATCGCGGTTGCATCCGCCTCCTCGTCCAGCCGCTGGGGGCCGGTCGCGCTTGCCGCGGGCATGGCGCTGACCTTCACCCTGTTCGGCGTGGCAACCGCGTCGGTCGGGCCGGCGATTGGGCTGACCCCTGACGTCGTCTCCAGGGTCAGCGCTGCGATGATGGTGCTGTTCGGGTTCGTGCTGCTCGTGCCGAGGGCCGGCGACGCCTTCGCGACCGCCGCGGCCGGCATTGCCAGCACCGCCAGCGCCAGGCTCGGCGCCGTCGACGAAGGCTGGCTCGGCGGCCAGGTTCTCGGCGGCATGCTGCTCGGCGCGGTCTGGTCGCCCTGCATCGGGCCGACGCTCGGCGGCGCCATCTCGCTCGCCTCGCAGGGCGCCAGCCTGGCATGGGCGGCGGCGATCATGCTGGCCTTCTCGCTCGGCGTCGCGACAGTGTTCCTGGCGATTGCCTATGGCGCGCGCGGCGCGCTGCGCACCAACATGGCCGGGCTGCGCGCGGTGGCCGCCTGGTCGAAGCCCCTGATGGGCGCGGTCTTCGTCGCTGTCGGCCTTGCCCTGTTCTTCGGGCTCAATCACGTCATCGAGCAGGCCGTGCTCGACGCCATGCCGATATGGCTGCAGGACCTTTCAGTCAGACTTTGAAGCGGAGAAAGACCATGATCAGACGCACCTTCATCCTCGGCCTGGCTGCCTCGGCGGTAATCCCGGCCATGCCCGCGCTGGCGGCCGGCGGCTTCGTCGACTACCGGCCGGGCGTCATCGAGAAGGCGCTTGCGGCGGGAAAGACCGTGTTCGTCGATTACGCCGCGACCTGGTGCACCACCTGCAAGGCGCAGTCGCGCGTGCTGGCGCAACTGATGAAGGAAAATCCCGCCTATGCGCAGTCGATGACCTTTGTCCGCGTCGATTGGGACGACTACGGCAACCAGCCGGTGGCGCGCGACCGCAACATCCCGCGCCGCTCCACGCTGCTTGTCCTGCGCGGCGACAGGGAACTCGGGCGCATCGTCGCCGGTACGTCGAAGGCCGAGATCAAGGCGCTGCTCGACAAGGGGCTTTGACGCCCTATGCCAGCCTGATCCAGGCCGGCGCATGGTCGCTGGCGCCGTCGCAGCCGCGCACGGCGCGGTCGATGCCGGCGTCGCGCAGCCGCCCGGCGACAGACGGCGACAGCAGCAGGTGGTCGAGCCGCAGCCCGGCGTCGCGCTGCCAGCGCTGCCGCTTGTAGTCCCAGAACGTATAGATGCGGGCGCCCGGGTGCCTTGCGCGCAGCGCGTCGGTCCAGCTGCGGCCAACCAGCCGCCTGAACGCCGCGCGGCTCTCCGGCTGCACCAGCGCGTTGTCGTCGTAGGATCGCGTCGGGTAGATGTCGAGGTCGCCCGGCACGACGTTGTAGTCGCCGGCCAGCACGACCGGCGCGCCGGTCTTGCGCAAGGCGGTGGCGTGGGCCTGCAGCCGCTTCAGCCAGGCAAGCTTGTAGTCGAACTTCGGGCCGGGTTGCGGGTTGCCGTTCGGCGCGTAGATCGACGCGATCAGCACGCCGTTGACGGCGGCCTCGATGTAGCGGGCCTGCCGGTCCGCGGGATCGCCGGGCAGGGCGGTGCGCGTCAGCACCGGCTCGGCGCCGCGCGCGAGGATGGCGACGCCGTTCCACGTTCGCTGTCCCTGCCATACGGCGCCGTAGCCGGCGCGCGACAGCGCGTCGGCCGGAAAGCGCTTGTGCTCGCACTTCAGTTCCTGCAGGCAGGCGACATCGGGTTTTCGCGACGCCAGCCATTCGAGCAGGTTGTCGAGCCGGCGGTTGACGTCGTTGATGTTGAAGGTCGCGACGAGCATGCGCTGAGACTAGCGCTCCGGCGCAGGCTGCCAAGTCCGGCTGCGCAGCGTCTCGCTCCGCGCGGCGCGGGCGATCACCAGCGCCAGGATCAGCAGCCCTGCGGCGAGGCCGGTGGCGATGTGGTCGGCCGGTCCCCATCCCACGAGCAGCGCCGCTGCGACCACCACCGCCGCCTCCCTGGGCGAGAAACCGGTGCGGCCGAGGAAAGCCAGCGGGATGGCAAGCACGACGAGATCGTAGATGAAGGCATAGGGCGAGGCGAGGATCGTCGCGATCGCCAGCGCGGCGGCCTTGAGGTCGAACGCCGCGTCGGAGCGCCACAGCCGCGCGACGCCGATCGCCAGTGCGACGACGAGCGTCCCGTGCGCCATCCATGCCGCGCGGGCGGGAACGTCCTGGGCGCGCAGGAACCCGTAAAGGCTCTGCAGCTTGCCGAAGTCGGTTCGCCCGCTCGTCAGGATGGCGTCGTTGATTCGGGCGATGGAATCGAAGAAGGCGCTCCAAACCGGAATGCCGAACGCCAGCGTGGCGGTTGCGGCGAGCGCAGCCGTCGAAAGCGCGGCCCATGCGACGACCCGCCAGCGCCCGCCGGCCATCAGCGCGACCGGGATCAGCAGGCCGAACTGCGGCTTGTAGGTGAGCAGCCCGAACAGCACGCCGGCCAGCGCCGGGCGCCGGTCGATCAGCGCGATGCCGGCGCCAAGCAGGGCGGCGGTCAGGAACCCGGTCTGCCCGACGACGGTGTTCCACAGTACGGCCGGCCAGGCGAGGGCGGCGAGCGTCGCGTTCCAGCCGCCGACCGCCAAGCGTACCGCGCAGAGATAGAGCGGCAGCCCGACCGCGCTCCAGAGGACCATCGCGACCGGATAGGACGCCAGCGCCAGCAGCGGAGTCAGCAGCAGGAAAGTCGGCGGATACTGGAAGCTGAAATAGCCCTTGATCGCGATGCCGCCTGCCGTGGCCACGTCCTTGTGGGCGGTCCAGTCGTAGGCCGCAGCCGGCGCGCCCCGCAGGACCAGCTTTCCGGCGGCCCAGAAGGCGACGAAGTCGGCGGCCACCGGTTGCCCGTCCTTGCCGACGAGCCAGACGCCCATGGCATAGGTCGTGGCGAGCAGGGCGGCATAGGCGACGACGAGGCCGAACAGCACGAGATGGATGGTTCGGCGATACCGGCCAAGCCCGGCGCCCGGCTCCTTCGTTTCTGACTGCATCCTGCGCGGTCCCGCTTCTGCCTGGGCAATATCGCACCGGCCGGCTTAAGGTTTGGTGACGCGGTCCAAGTCCGACGGCCGCGGTCGACCGTCCGCGGTGGCGGCGAGGCGGGCACGGATGACACGGGTTGCTGCCGAACGGGGCCGGACCGGGCAAAACCCCCTTGTCTTTTGAAGCCTTTCTCGTTAATCGCCCCCCATTCGAAATCCGGTCCCGTCTTGCTGACTGTAGGAAAGAAGAAATGGCAAAAGGAAAATTTGAGCGCACCAAGCCTCATGTGAACGTCGGCACGATTGGTCACGTTGACCATGGCAAGACGTCGCTGACCGCGGCGATCACGAAGTTCTTCGGCGAGTTC
>NZ_JBFOCI010000012.1:0-20248 GCF_040813675.1 Mesorhizobium marinum
GAACTCGCCGAAGAACTTCGTGATCGCCGCGGTCAGCGACGTCTTGCCATGGTCAACGTGACCAATCGTGCCGACGTTCACATGAGGCTTGGTGCGCTCAAATTTTCCTTTTGCCATTTGAGGTCTCCGTTCCTGCCGCCCGCTGAGGGCTAAATTAAGTTACCGCGTCAAGCCTATGGAATTACGCGTATTTCTTCTGGACTTCCTGGGCGACCGCGGTCGGCACAGGCTCGTAGTGGTCGAACTGCATCGTGTACTGGGCGCGGCCCTGGGACATCGAACGCAGGTTGTCGACGTACTTGAACATGTTCGCCAGCGGCACCATGGCGTTGACGACGACGGCCACGCCGCGCGTCTCCTGCCCCTGGATCTGGCCGCGACGGCTGTTCAGGTCGCCAATGACGTTGCCGACATAGTCTTCCGGCGTCACCACCTCGACCTTCATGATCGGCTCGAGCAGCTGGACGCCGAGCTTCGGCGCAGCTTCCTTGAAGCAGGCGCGCGAGGCGATTTCGAAGGCCAGGACCGACGAGTCGACATCGTGGAACGCGCCGTCGATGAGCGTCGCCTTCACGCCGATCATCGGGAAGCCGGCGAACGGGCCGGAACCCATGACGCTCAGCAGGCCCTTCTCGACGCCCGGCACGTATTCCTTCGGAACCGAACCGCCGACGATCTTGGAGTCGAACACGAACTCCTCGCTCTCCGCGTTCGGCTCGAAGACGAGTTTGACGCGTGCGAACTGGCCGGTACCGCCCGTCTGCTTCTTGTGCGTGTAGTCCTGCTCATGCGTGCGGCTGATCGTCTCGCGATAGGCCACCTGCGGAGCGCCGACATTCGCCTCGACCTTGAACTCGCGACGCATGCGGTCGACGAGGATGTCGAGGTGAAGCTCGCCCATGCCGGCGATGATGGTCTGGCCGCTTTCCTCGTCGGTCTTGACGCGGAAGGACGGATCCTCGGCCGCCAGGCGGTTGAGCGCGAGGCCCATCTTTTCCTGGTCGTTCTTGGTCTTCGGCTCGATGGCGATCTGGATGACCGGATCCGGGAACTCCATGCGCTCCAGGATGACCTGGTTGAGCGGATCGCACAGCGTGTCGCCGGTGGTCGTGTCCTTCAGGCCGGCCAGCGCGACGATGTCGCCGGCATAGGCCTCCTCGATGTCCTCGCGGGAATTCGAGTGCATCTGCAGCATGCGGCCGACGCGCTCTTTCTTGCCCTTGACGGTGTTGTCGAGGGACACGCCCTTCTTCAGCACGCCCGAATAGATGCGTGCGAAGGTCAGCGAACCGACGAACGGGTCGTTCATGATCTTGAAGGCCAGCATCGACAGCGGCTCGCCGTCCGACGGATGACGCTCGATCTCGGCCTCGTTCTTGGGGTCGATGCCCTTGATGGCCGGCACGTCGACCGGCGACGGCAGGAAGTCGACGACACCGTCGAGCAGCGGCTGGACGCCCTTGTTCTTGAAGGCCGAGCCACAGAACATCGGGAAGAACTTGACTTCGATCGTGCCCTTGCGGATCAGCGCGCGCAGTTCGTCGTTCGATGGCAGGTTGCCCTCGAGGTAGTTCTCGAGCGCCTTCTCGTCCATCTCGACGGCGGCCTCGATCATCTTCTCGCGGAACTCTTCGGCCCTCTCCTGAAGATCAGCCGGAATCTCGACGACGTCCCAGGCAGCGCCGAGCGACTCGTCGCGCCAGACCAGCGCCTTCATCTCGATCAGATCGACGACGCCCTTGAACTCCGACTCCGCACCGATCGGCAGCTGAACGGCCACAGCCGTCGCGCCGAGGCGGGTCTTGATCATCTCGTAGGAGCGGTAGAAGTCCGCACCGATCTTGTCCATCTTGTTGCAGAAGATCATGCGCGGAACATGATACTTGTCTGCCTGGCGCCAGACGGTCTCGGTCTGCGGCTCGACGCCGGCGTTCGCATCGAGCAGCGCGATCGCGCCGTCGAGAACGCGCAGCGAGCGCTCGACCTCGATGGTGAAGTCGACGTGGCCGGGGGTGTCGATGATGTTGAAGCGACGCTTCTTGCCGTCGCGTCCCTGCCAGAAGGTGGTCGTCGCGGCGGACGTGATCGTGATGCCGCGCTCCTGCTCCTGCTCCATCCAGTCCATGGTGGCGGCGCCATCATGGACTTCGCCGATCTTATGCGACTTGCCGGTGTAGTACAGGATACGCTCGGTCGTCGTCGTCTTGCCGGCGTCGATGTGCGCCATGATACCGAAGTTACGGTAGTCTTCGATCTTGTATTCGCGGGCCATTGTCGTCTGCCTCTCGTTCTCGCTCGCCGATTACCAGCGGTAATGGGCGAAGGCGCGGTTGGCCTCGGCCATCTTGTGGGTGTCTTCGCGCTTCTTCACGGCGGTGCCGCGATTGTTGGCGGCATCCATCAGTTCGCCGGAGAGACGGTCGACCATGGTGGTTTCGTTGCGGTTGCGCGCAGCCGTGATCAGCCAGCGGATGGCGAGCGCCTGACGGCGCTCCGGACGGACGTCGACCGGAACCTGGTAGGTCGCACCACCAACGCGGCGCGAACGGACCTCGACATGCGGCGCGACGTTGTCGAGCGCCTGATGGAAGACCGCGACCGGCTCCTGCTTGGTCTTCGCCTGGACCTGGTCGAGCGCGCCGTAGACGATGGTCTCGGCAACCGACTTCTTGCCGTCATACATGACGGCGTTCATGAACTTGGTGACGACGAGATCGCCGAACTTCGGGTCCGGGTTGATCTCACGCTTCTCTGCACTGTGACGACGGGACATGTTCTTGTCTCTCTTGTCTCAAGCCCGGCGCAACAAAAAAGCGCCGAAGCTGGGGGACCTTACTTCGGACGCTTCGCGCCGTACTTCGAGCGGCGCTGCTTGCGGTTCTTCACACCCTGCGTGTCGAGCACGCCGCGAATGATGTGATAGCGCACGCCGGGGAGATCCTTCACGCGACCGCCGCGGATCATCACCACGGAGTGCTCCTGAAGGTTATGGCCCTCACCGGGGATGTAGCCGATCACCTCGAAGCCGTTGGTCAGGCGGATCTTCGCAACCTTGCGCAGAGCGGAGTTCGGCTTCTTCGGCGTCGTCGTGTAGACGCGCGTGCAGACGCCCCGCTTCTGCGGGTTCTGCTGCATGGCCGGGACCTTGTTGCGCGTCGCCGGCGCCTGGCGCGGCTTGCGGATCAGCTGGTTGACGGTAGGCATTAAACCCTCTTGTCTCTCAATTCCGTATCTTGAGCCCGACCGGACCCGTCCTGCTTCCGTGCGGCCCGCCGCATTTCCATACGCGAATTCGGGCAAAACACCGCATCTCGCGGTCCTGCCCGAACAAAATGCAGAGGAAGCGGAAGCCGCTTCATGCGTGCCGGAAATGTTCAGTCGCTCGTAAGACGAACCCTGTTTGAGGCAAACTCCTGGGCGTGCCGCCCTGGAAAGCAAAACCTCACATCGGCTCAGATTGCGCGGCTTCTACTCGCATCACACAAAAGCGTCAAGACCGGAGCCGCGATTTCTCGCCGCAAATAGGCGCATGCCTGCCATGCTTCAAGGGCGCGACATTATCTTGCGCATTCCCGGCCATCTGGGCATGGAAAGTGACCGGTTTGACCTGTCGATGCCATCCGGTTCGTGCGAGAATCGTCATCATCATGCGAATCTCTCCACGAAACGGGCTGCGACTCGACGCGCACGAAGGAATCACCGCCATGAACGACAATGACGAGCGGCCGGTGACGATCATCATCGGCAGGGTCCGCCGGGCCAAGACCGGGCCTTGGGAGGGCGTGCACATCCTGCTGGCTGCGCCGGACGACGATACCGCCGTGCGCACCGCCCTCACCGCGCTGACCCGCGAAGGCTATGTCGAGGCCGAACTCGACCAGATCGGCGAAATGCAGGGCGAGCCCGACGAGGAGCCGCATCTGTCGGCCTGGCAGGGCGCGCTCGAAGGCGAAGTCTCGATCGTGATGGTCAAGGAAGGCTGAGCCGAGCTACTCGGCCGATGGAATCGGCGCCGGCCGCAGCGCCGGCGCCTGTCCAGCCCGGCGTTCGCGCAGAGGCAGCCCGAAGAGCAGCCGTACCGGCCCTGCCCTGCGCACCACCTCGTATCCGACCACGCATCCGATGACGGTCGCCGCGGCAATCGACGCGGCTTCGACGACGAGCGGCGCCTCGTGAAGGGTGAACCAGTAGCCGACCACCACGATGATTGTCTGGTGCAGGATGTAGTACGGGAGCACCGCGGCGGTCAGGTAGGTCAGCGCGCGACTCGGGCGGTTGACAAATCGGCGGGCCAGTCCGAGCAGCATCACGATCACCGACCAGGCATAGAAGTCCTTGAGCACAAGCACCGAATAGAGCAGCCCCAGGTCCGCGCCGACCTCGAAGCTGTTCAGCCAGGCCGCCAGCAGCAGGGCGCCCAGCGCGATCGACGCTGCGACGGCCGACTGCAACGCCCTGTCGACGGCAGCCCAGAAGTCCCCGTTCCCGGCGGCCATGAAGCCGATGACGAAGACGGTGAACGTGCGCGCGATGGTGGTCCAGTCGCCCCAGAGATGGTTGGTCTTGGGAAAGTAGGGCGAGAGCCACAGCGTGTAGACGCAGAACGGAAGCACCGGGACGAGGAGCAGCCGCCAGGCCCTCCCGGCCGCGAGCCAGCGAAACAGCGGCGCGCCGGCGTTGACGGTCGCGTATCTGAGGATCGGAAGGCAGAGGACCGTCGCCGCCGTGTAGGTCATCAGATAGGCGAGATACCAGAGGTGGTGCCAATCCGGCAGCGCGAACGCGTAACGGCCGAAGCCGAAATAGTCGCGGCAGAAGTCAAGGAAGCCGGGCGGTATTTCTCCCCAATAGCGCAGGCTGGCGTAGGACTGCGGCACGCAGACCACCGCGATGCCGAACGCGAAGGCCGGGAACAGCCGCGCAAGGCGCAGGCCGAGGAATCGCCACGGCGACGACCTGTCGAGCGCAAAGCGGATCGCGGCGCCGGAGATGAAGAAGAGCAGCGCCAGGCGCCATGGATCGATCATTCCAAGCGCCGGCTCGAGGAACGGCGAACTGTAGCGGCTCTTCAGCAGCCAGTCCCAGGTCACGTAGAACAGGCCGACGTGGTAGGCGATCAGCAGGCCGAACGCGAAAACCCTGAGCCAATCGAGATCGTAGCGCCGCGCGCAGGCACAGCCGGAGGCCGCCTGCCCTTCGGAGTCGGGGGCGCCCGCAACCGTCATAGACGCCGGTGCGGTCGCCTTGCGGCGTTCCCGATCAAGCGGCGGCAATCCGGTCGTCGCATGCGCGTGATCCCTGCCTGCAGACGGCAGACGCGGCCAGTCGACCGGGTCCCCTCGCCGTTCTACCGGGCTTTTTGCCGGTCCACCAGTTGCGGGGCCGCCTCGGGACGAGGCTGCGGCAGGCGCCTGCGGCTTGCTTGCGCGCAAACACGGTTCTGGTAATCACGCCTCAAGCGCGCAAGGAGGCACCATGTCCAGCAGAACGCCCATCAGGCTCGGCATCGTCGGGGTCGGCAAGATCGTCCGCGACCAGCATCTCCCGGCACTCGAAAAGGACGCGGACTATCTCCTGGTCGCGGCCGCCAGCCGCAACGCCACCGTCGAGGGCGTCGCCAATTTCACGACGATCGACGACATGCTGGCGTCGGACGTGGCGATCGACGCCGTCTCGCTTTGCCAGCCGCCGCAGGTGCGCTACCAGGCAGCCCGCGCGGCCATCGAGGCGGGCAAGCACGTGTTCCTCGAAAAGCCGCCGGGCGCTTCCGTCAGCGAGGTCGAAGACCTGAAGGCGGCCGCGGCCCAGAACGGCGTGTCGCTGTTTGCCAGCTGGCATTCGCGCTACGCGCCCGCCGTCGAGGCCGCCCGCTCCTTCCTCGCCGCGACGACGCTGCGTTCCGCGGCGATCGAGTGGAAGGAGGACGTGCGCCGGTGGCACCCGAACCAGGACTGGATCTGGCGGGCCGGCGGCTTCGGCGTCTTCGATCCCGGCATCAACGCGCTGTCGATCGCCACGCATATCCTGCCGCCGATGTACGCGACCTCGGCGACCCTGCATTTCCCCGACAACCGCGACGCGCCAATCGCCGCGCAGATCGACTTCCGGGCCTCGTCGGGACAACCGGTCAGCGCCGATTTCGACTGGCGCCAGACGGGGCCGCAGACCTGGAACATCACCGCCGACACCGAGGCCGGCCAGATGCTGCTTTCGTTGGGAGGCGCCAGGCTCGAGGTCGACGGTCGCGTGCTGCAGGAAGGACCCGACATGGAATATCCCATGCTCTACCGGCGCTTTGCCGAGATCGTGCGCGCCGGCGCGTCCGACGCCGACATCGCGCCGCTGCAGCATGTCGCGGACGCCTTCATGCTGGGCAGGCGCAGCGTGGTCGAGGCGTTTCATGACTGACACCAGCGCCGCCGCGCCGCCGCTTGCCCTGACGATGGGCGAGCCCGCCGGCATCGGCGGCGAGGTCGCGGTGAAGGCCTGGCAGGCGCTGGCGGCGTCCGGCCCCGCCTTCTTCCTGCTCGACGATCCCGCGCGGATTGCGGCCCTGGCCGGACCTGGCATCCGCATTGCGGAGATCGCAGCGCCCGCCGAGGCCACGGCGCTCTTTGGTTCCGCGCTGCCGGTTCTGCCGGTGCCGCTTGCCGTGCCGGTTCAGCCCGGCCGGCCGGACCCCGCCAACGCGGCGGCCGTGATCCGCTCGATCACCATGGCGGTGCAGCTGACGCAGGCCGGCCAGGCGTCCGCCGTCGTCACCAACCCGATCCAGAAGGCGACGCTTTACGAGGCGGGGTTCCCGCATCCCGGCCATACCGAATTCCTGGGCGCGCTGGTCGGCAGCACGGCCGAACCGGTGATGATGCTGGCTTCGCCGATGCTGCGGGTGGTGCCGGTGTCCATCCATGTGTCGCTGCGGACGGCGATCGAGACGCTGACGTCCGATCTGATCGTCGAGCGCAGCCTGATCGCGCACCGGGCGCTCTGCACCGACTTCGGCATCGCCAATCCCCGCCTGGCGGTGGCCGGCCTCAACCCGCATGCCGGCGAAGGCGGCGCCATGGGCGTCGAGGATGACATGATCGTCGCGCCGGCGATCCGCACCTTGCGCGAAGCGGGCGTGGCGGCGAGCGGCCCCTACCCGCCCGACACAATGTTCACGCCGCGCGCGCGCGCCGGCTACGACGCGGCGATCTGCATGTACCACGACCAGGCGCTGATCCCGCTGAAGACCATCGACATGGACGGCGGCGTCAACGTCACGCTCGGCCTGCCTGTCGTGCGCACGTCGCCGGATCATGGCACCGCGCTCGACATTGCCGGCAAGGGGAGCGCCGACCAGGGCAGCCTGATCGCCGCCCTCAGGCTTGCTGCGGAACTCGCGGCACGCCGGGCAAGCGCCGCGCAACACTAGGAAACAAAGAAAAAGGCCGCCGGATCGCTCCGGCGGCCTTCTTGATGTTGCGACCTGGCGCGCCTACTCGGCGGCGTTGGTCATGTCGGCCAGCATCGGATCGGCCATCTCCACGCCGGACGCCTTGCGACGCTCGTCGAGGATGAGCTCGTCGCGCGACGTCGCGATGCGCCGGATCTGGGTCATCTGGCCGCCGGTGCCCGCCGGGATGAGGCGGCCGACGATGACGTTTTCCTTCAGACCCTGCAGCATGTCGGTCTTGCCGGCGACCGCCGCTTCCGTCAGCACGCGGGTCGTCTCCTGGAAGGAGGCGGCCGAGATGAAGGACGGCGTCTGCAGCGAGGCCTTGGTGATGCCGAGGAGAACCGGCTGGCCTTCGGCGGGCTTCTTGCCCTCCTCGATCAGGCGGTCGTTGATCTCCTCGAGTTCGATCACGTCGACATGATCGCCCGGGATGTAGGTCGAGTCGCCCTGGACCGTGATCTCGACCTTCTGCAGCATCTGGCGAACGATCACCTCGATGTGCTTGTCGTTGATCAACACGCCCTGCAGACGGTAGACCTCCTGGATCTCGTTGACGAGGTAGGAAGCCAGAGCCTCCACGCCCTTGATCGCCAGGATGTCGTGCGGCGCCGGGTTGCCGTCGAGGATGTAGTCGCCCTTCTCGATGGCGTCGCCGTCCTGCAAGTGGAACGGCTTGCCCTTCGGGATCAGGTACTCCACCGGCTCCAGCGTCGAGTCGTGCGGCTCGATGATGATGCGGCGCTTGTTCTTGTAGTCGCGCCCGAAGCGGATCGTGCCGTCGATCTCGGCGATGATGGCGTGGTCCTTCGGACGACGCGCCTCGAACAGTTCCGCCACGCGCGGCAGACCGCCCGTGATGTCCTTGGTCTTGGCGCTTTCCAGCGGAATACGCGCGATCACGTCGCCCGGCTTCACGGTGCCGCCCGGCTCGACCGAGAGGATCGCCTCGACCGACAGCTGGAAGCGGGCGTCGCCACCCTTGGCCAGCTTGCCGACCTTGCCCTTGGCGTCATGGATGACGATGGCGGGCTTGAGGTCCGAGCCACGCGGCGTCGAACGCCAGTCGATGACCTCGCGCTTGGTGATGCCGGTCGATTCGTCGGTCGTCTCCTGGACGGAGAGGCCATCGACCAGATCCTCGAACACGACCTTGCCGGCAACTTCGGTGAGGACCGGGCGGGTGTAGGGATCCCACTCGGCGATACGCTGGCCGCGCTTCACCTTGTCGCCGTCATCCACGTAGATGCGCGAACCGTAGGTGACGCGGTGCGTCGCGCGTTCCTTGCCGGCCTCGTCGAGGATCAGGATCGCCATGTTGCGGCCCATCACCACGAGGTGACCGTCGGAGTTGCGCACGACGTTGCGGTTGCGGATCTGCACCGTGCCTTCATAGGACGCTTCCAGGAAGGACGAGTCGACGACCTGCGCCGTGCCGCCCATGTGGAAGGTACGCATCGTGAGCTGCGTGCCCGGCTCGCCGATCGACTGCGCGGCGATGACGCCGACAGCCTCGCCGATGTTGACGGGCGTGCCGCGAGCCAGGTCGCGGCCGTAGCAGATCGCGCAGACGCCGGTCCTGACGTCGCAGGTCAGCGCCGAGCGGATGCGGACCGACTGCACGCCGGCCTTCTCGATGACCTCGATGTCGCGCTCGTCCATCAGCTTGCCGCTCTTGACGAGCAGATCACCCGAGACCGGATGGTTGATGTCGTCGAGCGCGGTGCGGCCGAGGATGCGCTGGCCGAGCGACGCAACGACCTGGCCGGCGTCGACGATCGGCTGCATGGTCAGGCCACGGTCGGTTCCGCAATCGGGGACCGTGACGATGCAGTCCTGGGCAACGTCGACGAGACGGCGCGTCAGATAGCCGGAGTTGGCCGTCTTCAGAGCGGTGTCGGCGAGACCCTTACGCGCACCGTGCGTGGAGTTGAAGTACTCCAGAACGGTCAGGCCTTCCTTGAAGTTCGAGATGATCGGCGTTTCGATGATCTCGCCCGACGGCTTGGCCATCAGGCCGCGCATGCCGGCCAGCTGGCGCATCTGGGTCGGCGACCCGCGCGCGCCGGAGTGGCTCATCATGTAGATCGAGTTCATCGGCTTCTGGCGGCCGCCGTCGTCGAACTCGACCGCCTTGATGCGGCTCATCATCTCGTCGGCGACCTTTTCCGAGCACTTGGCCCAGGCGTCGACGACCTTGTTGTACTTCTCGCCCTGGGTGATCAGGCCGTCATTGTACTGCTGCTCGTATTCCTTGGTCAGCGCCTCGGTGTCTGCAACCAGCTTCTCCTTGGCGGCCGGGATCAGCATGTCGTCCTTGCCGAACGAGATGCCGGCGCGGCAGGCATGGCTGAAGCCGAGCGCCATGATGCGGTCGCAGAAGATGACCGTCTCCTTCTGACCGCAGTGGCGGTAGACGGTGTCGATCATCTTGGAGATGTTCTTCTTGGTCATCTCCTGGTTGGCGGTGTCGAACGGCACGTTGACGTTCTTCGGCAGGAGTTCGCCGATGATCATGCGGCCCGGCGTGGTGTCGTAGATCTTCGACACTTCCTTGCCCTTCTCGTCGACCGACTTGAAGCGACCCTTGATCTTGGCGTGCAGGGTGACGGCCTTGGTCTCCAGGGCGTGCTGCAGCTCGCCCATGTCGGCGAAGACCATGCCCTCGCCCGGCTCGTTCTGGTTGACGATCGACAGGTAGTAGAGGCCGAGGACCATGTCCTGCGACGGCACGATGATCGGCGCGCCGGACGCCGGGTGCAGGATGTTGTTGGTCGACATCATCAGCACGCGCGCCTCGAGCTGCGCCTCGAGCGACAGCGGGACGTGAACGGCCATCTGGTCGCCGTCGAAGTCGGCGTTGAAGGCCGTGCAGACGAGCGGGTGCAGCTGGATCGCCTTGCCCTCGATCAGCATCGGCTCGAAGGCCTGGATGCCGAGGCGGTGGAGCGTCGGGGCGCGGTTGAGCAGGACCGGATGCTCGCGGATGACCTCGTCGAGGATATCCCAGACTTCCGGCTTTTCCTTCTCGACCAGCTTTTTCGCCTGCTTGACGGTCGAGGAGTAACCCTTGGCGTCGAGACGGGCGTAGATGAACGGCTTGAACAGCTCGAGCGCCATCTTCTTCGGCAGGCCGCACTGGTGCAGCTTGAGCTCGGGACCGGTGACGATGACCGAGCGGCCGGAGTAGTCGACGCGCTTGCCGAGCAGGTTCTGGCGGAAGCGGCCCTGCTTGCCCTTCAGCATGTCGGACAGCGACTTCAGCGGGCGCTTGTTGGCGCCGGTGATGACGCGGCCGCGGCGGCCGTTGTCGAACAGGGCGTCGACCGCCTCCTGAAGCATGCGCTTCTCGTTGCGGATGATGATGCCCGGCGCGCGCAGCTCGATCAGCCGCTTCAGGCGGTTGTTGCGGTTGATGACGCGGCGGTAGAGGTCGTTCAGGTCGGACGTCGCGAAGCGGCCGCCGTCGAGCGGGACGAGCGGACGCAGGTCCGGCGGGATCACCGGCACGACCTTCATGATCATCCACTCGGGGCGATTGCCCGATTCCATGAAGTTCTCGACCACCTTGAGGCGCTTCAGCAGCTTCTTCTGCTTCAGCTCCGACGTCGTCGAGGCGAGTTCGGAACGCAGGTCGCCGGCGATCTTCTCGAGGTCCATCGCGGCCAGCAGGTCATGGATCGCCTCGGCGCCGATCATGGCGGTGAAGCTGTCCTCGCCGTACTCGTCGACGGCCAGCATGTACTCCTCCTCGCTGAGGAGCTGGTGCTCCTTCAGCGCGGTCAGGCCGGGCTCGGTGACGATGTAGTTCTCGAAGTAGAGAACGCGCTCGATGTCCTTCAGCGTCATGTCGAGCAGCGTGCCGATGCGCGACGGAAGCGACTTCAGGAACCAGATGTGGGCGACCGGCGCGGCCAGCTCGATGTGGCCCATGCGCTCGCGACGGACGCGCGACAGCGTGACTTCGACGCCGCACTTCTCGCAGATGACGCCCTTGTACTTCATGCGCTTGTACTTGCCGCACAGGCACTCGTAGTCCTTGATCGGACCGAAGATGCGCGCGCAGAACAGGCCGTCGCGCTCAGGCTTGAACGTGCGGTAGTTGATGGTCTCCGGCTTCTTGATCTCGCCGAAGGACCAGGACAGAATCTTTTCCGGGCTGGCCAGCGATATCCGGATGGAATCGAACACCTGGGCGGGCGCCTGGGGGTTGAAGAGATTCATGACCTCTTGGTTCATGCCGTTCTCCTTTTCGGGGTCGGGGAACCCCATTTCCAGAACAATCGAGTGATCCCTGCGGAGCGCCGCGCTCCATGTTCCCGGATCACTTCAGTCTCGAACCGGCCGCAGCGGCCGGACATTCGGTGGATGCGCCGCGAAACTGCGTTCGCGGCGCATCGGTCCTATTCGGCCGCGTCGGGCAACCGCGAAGGCGCCTCGTCGACCTTGGTGTTTTCGAGTTCGACGTTGAGGCCGAGCGAGCGCATTTCCTTGACGAGAACGTTGAAGCTCTCGGGAATGCCGGCTTCGAAGGTGTCGTCGCCGCGCACGATCGCTTCGTAGACCTTGGTACGGCCCGCCACGTCGTCCGACTTCACCGTCAGCATTTCCTGCAGCGTGTAGGCGGCGCCGTAGGCTTCGAGCGCCCAGACCTCCATTTCGCCGAAGCGCTGGCCGCCGAACTGCGCCTTGCCGCCCAGCGGCTGCTGGGTGACGAGCGAGTACGGCCCGATCGAACGCGCGTGGATCTTGTCGTCCACGAGGTGGTGAAGCTTGAGCATGTAGATGTAGCCCATCGTCACCTGGCGGTCGAACGGCTCGCCGGTGCGCCCGTCGTAGAGCGTCGACTGGCCGCTGGTGTGCAGGCCCGCCTCGGACAGCATCTCGTCGATGTTGACCTCGTGCGCACCGTCGAACACCGGCGTCGCGATCGACACGCCGCGGCGCATCTGCTCGCCCAGACGCACGATCGACTCGTCGTCGTACTGCTTGACGTGCTCGTTGCGGTCGTTGGCGGGGATCAGGTGCTCAAGCGTCTTCCTGAGCGGCTTGATGTCGCCCGCGGCCTTGTAGGCATCGATCAGCTCGCCGATCTTCTTGCCCATGCCGGCGCAGGCCCAGCCAAGATGCGTCTCGAGGATCTGGCCCACGTTCATGCGCGACGGCACGCCCAGCGGATTGAGCACGATGTCGGCATGGGTGCCGTCCTCGAGGAACGGCATGTCCTCGACCGGAACGATCTTGGAGACGACGCCCTTGTTGCCGTGACGGCCGGCCATCTTGTCGCCCGGCTGCATCTTGCGCTTCACCGCGACGAAGACCTTGACCATCTTCATCACGCCCGGAGGCATTTCGTCGCCGCGCTGCACCTTCTCGACCTTGTCCATGAAGCGCTGCTCGAGCGCCTTCTTGGATTCGTCGTACTGGCCGCGCAGCGCTTCCAGTTCGCCCTGCAGCTTCTGGTCGTCGACCGCGAACTGCCACCACTGCGAGCGCGGATAGTCCTCGAGGACCTCCTTGCCGAGCTTGGTGCCCTTCTTGAAGCCCTTCGGGCCGGCGATCGCCTCCTTGTTCTTCAGCATGTCCGAAAGACGGCTGTAGACGTTGCGGTCGAGGATCGCCTGCTCGTCGTCGCGGTCCTTGGCGAGGCGTTCGATCTCCTCGCGCTCGATCGCCATGGCGCGCTCGTCCTTCTCGACGCCGTGACGGTTGAACACGCGGACCTCGACAACCGTGCCGAAGGTGCCCGGAGGCATGCGCATGGACGTGTCGCGAACGTCGGAGGCCTTTTCGCCGAAGATGGCGCGCAGGAGCTTTTCCTCCGGCGTCATCGGGCTTTCGCCCTTCGGCGTGATCTTGCCGACCAGGATGTCGCCCGGCTGCACCTCGGCGCCGATGTAGACGATGCCGGCCTCGTCGAGGTTCTTCAGAGCCTCTTCGGAGACGTTCGGGATGTCGCGCGTGATCTCCTCAGGCCCGAGCTTGGTGTCGCGGGCCATGACCTCGAACTCCTCGATGTGGATCGAGGTGAAGACGTCGTCCGAGACGATCTTCTCCGAGAGCAGGATGGAGTCCTCGTAGTTGTAGCCGTTCCACGGCATGAACGCGACGAGCACGTTGCGGCCGAGCGCCAGATCGCCGAGATCGGTCGAAGGACCGTCGGCGATGATGTCGCCCTTGTTGACGTGGTCGCCCATGCGCACCAGCGGACGCTGGTTGATGCAGGTGTTCTGGTTGGAACGCTGGAACTTCATCAGACGGTAGATGTCGACGCCCGACTTGCCGGGATCGAGGTCTTCCGTCGCGCGGATGACGATACGCGTCGCATCGACCTGGTCGACGATGCCGCCGCGGCGGGCGCCGATGGCGGCGCCGGAGTCGCGGGCGACGATCGGCTCCATGCCGGTGCCGACGAACGGAGCCTCGGCGCGCACCAGCGGAACGGCCTGACGCTGCATGTTCGAGCCCATCAGAGCGCGGTTGGCGTCATCGTTCTCGAGGAACGGAATGAGCGCCGCGGCCACCGAGACGAGCTGCTTCGGCGACACGTCCATGAGGTCGACGTTTTCGCGCGGCGCCATCATGACTTCGCCGGCGTGACGGCAGATCACGAACTCGTCGACGAAGCCGCCCTTCTTGTCGAGCTCGGCGTTGGCCTGCGCAACGTAGTGCTTGGCCTCTTCCATCGCCGACAAATAGACGACGTCCTGGGTCACCTTGCCGTTCACGATCTTGCGGTAAGGCGTCTCGATGAAGCCGTACTTGTTGACGCGCGCGAAGGTGGCGAGCGAGTTGATCAGGCCGATGTTCGGGCCTTCAGGCGTCTCGATCGGGCAGATTCGACCGTAGTGCGTCGGGTGCACGTCGCGCACCTCGAAGCCGGCGCGCTCGCGGGTCAGGCCGCCCGGTCCAAGCGCCGACAGGCGGCGCTTGTGGGTGATCTCGGAGAGCGGATTGGTCTGGTCCATGAACTGCGAGAGCTGCGAGGAACCGAAGAACTCGCGCACGGCGGCGGCCGCCGGCTTCGCGTTGATCAGGTCTTGCGGCATGACCGTGTCGATCTCGATCGACGACATGCGCTCCTTGATGGCGCGCTCCATGCGCAGCAGGCCGAGCCGGTACTGGTTCTCCATGAGCTCGCCCACCGAGCGCACGCGGCGGTTGCCGAGATTGTCGATGTCGTCGATCTCGCCCTTGCCGTCACGCAGCTCGACCAGCGTCCTGACGACGGCCAGGATGTCCTCCTTGCGCAGCACGCGCACGGTGTCCTCGGCATCGAGCTCGAGGCGCATGTTCATCTTGACGCGGCCGACGGCCGAGAGGTCGTAGCGGTCGGCGTCGAAGAACAGCGAGTTGAACATCGCCTCCGCCGTCTCCAGCGTCGGCGGCTCGCCCGGACGCATGACGCGGTAGATGTCGAACAGCGCATCCTGCCGGCTCTCGTTCTTGTCGATCGCCAGCGTGTTGCGGATGTAGCCGCCGATGTTGATGTGGTCGATGTCGAGGATGGCGATTTCCTTGAGACCGAGCCTGAGCAGCTCAGCAAGGCTGCCCTTGTTCTCGCCGCTCTTGGCATCGACGGTCAGGTCGAGCTCGTCGCCGGCCTCGAAGAAGATCTCGCCGGTCTCGTGGTCGACGATGTCCTCGGCGAGGTAGCTGCCGATCAGGTCCTCGTCGGACGCCTTGATGGCCTTCAGGCCCTTGTCGGCCAGCTGCTTGGCCTGGCGCGCGGTGATCTTCTTGCCCTGCTCGACGACGACCTCGCCGGTGTCGGCGTCAATCAGGTCGTTGACGGCCTTCAGGCCCTTGAAGCGGTCCACGGAATACGGGATGCGCCAGTGGTCCTTCGAGCGCTTGTAGGTGATCTTGTTGTAGAAGGTCGACAGAATCTCCTCGCCGTCCATGCCCAGCGCCATCAGGAGGCTGGTCGCAGGGATCTTGCGGCGGCGGTCGATACGGGCGTGCACCACGTCCTTCGAATCGAACTCGATGTCGAGCCAGGAGCCGCGGTAGGGGATGACGCGGGCGGCGAACAGCAGCTTGCCCGACGAGTGCGACTTGCCCTTGTCGTGGTCGAAGAAGACGCCCGGCGAACGGTGCATCTGCGAGACGATGACGCGCTCGGTGCCGTTGATGATGAAGGTGCCGTTGAGCGTCATGAGCGGCATGTCGCCCATGTAGACGTCCTGCTCCTTGATGTCCTTGATGGACTTCGCGCCGGTGTCCTCGTCGACATCGAACACGATCAGGCGCAGCGTCACCTTGAGCGGCGCGGCGTAGGTCAGGTCGCGCTGGCGGCACTCGTCGACGTCGAACTTCGGCGCCTCGAACTCGTACTTGACGAATTCGAGCATCGAGGAGCCCGAGAAATCGGAGATCGGGAAGACCGACTTGAAGACGGCCTGCAGCCCCTCGTCGGGACGGCCGCCTTCCGGCTCGTCGACCATCAGGAACTGGTCATAGGACGCCTTCTGGACCTCGATGAGGTTCGGCATCTCCGCGACTTCGGGGATGTTTCCGAAGAATTTTCTTACGCGTCTGCGGCCATTGAATGAGAGGGTCTGGGCCATCGTCGCTCCTTGCTCTTCTCGGGCGCGGCATCGGCCTGCTCACGCCCTGCAAATTCTCCGCGGCCGCTGCAGCGGCCCGCCAAAACGGTGAAAAACCCGTTTCCGGAAGGCCGCCCCGCGGCCCTCAGGAAAGAGGTTCCCCACACCCTGCCCCGGTACGCGGGCGCCCGAACGGCCTGCCCGCCGGGACTGGCGGACGGCCGGAGCCGCCCGCCAAAACGCAACGCTTACTTCAGGTCGATCTTGGCGCCGGCTGCTTCCAGCTGGGCCTTGAACTTCTCCGCGTCGGCCTTGGAAACGCCTTCCTTGACCGGCTTCGGAGCGCCTTCGACCAGGTCCTTGGCTTCCTTGAGGCCGAGGCCGGTGATGGCGCGGACTTCCTTGATGACGTTGATCTTCTGAGCGCCGGCGTCCGTCAGGACGACGTCGAACTCGGTCTTCTCCTCAGCGGCGGCGGCCGGAGCAGCGCCACCGGCAGCGGCGGCAACCGCGACCGGAGCGGCAGCCGAAACGCCCCACTTCTCTTCGAGCATCTTCGAGAGCTCGGCCGCCTCGAGGACGGTCAGGGAGGAGAGGTCGTCAACGATCTTTGCGAGATCAGCCATTTCTATATTCCTTCACACTAGGTTTGAACGTGTTTCCTGCAGCAGCGAGGAACGGCCTCATGCCGCCTCGTCCTTCCGGGCATAGGCGCCGATGACGCGCGCGACAGAAGCCGCGGGCGCATTGACGACCTGGGCGATCCGGGTTGCCGGCGTGGCGATCATGCCAACCAGCTTGGCGCGCAGCTCGTCGAGCGACGGCAGCGAGGCCAAGGCCTTCACACCGTCCGCGTCGAGAGCAGTCGATCCCATCGCGCCGCCGAGAATGATGAGTTTCTCATTCCCCTTGGCGAAATCGGACGCGACCTTCGGCGCCGCAACCGGATCTTCCGAATAGGCGACCAGCGTCTGTCCCTTGAACAGATCGATGATGGATTCGGATCCCGTACCCTGAAGAGCGATTTTGGCGAGACGGTTCTTCGCGACTTTGACGGTGCCGCCGGCAGTCCGCATCTTCGTACGAAGATCGTTCATCTGCGCAACGGTGATACCGGCATAGTGGGCCACGACCACCGAACCGGCGCCCTTGAAGGCGTCGTTCAGGCCCGTGACGAGTTCGCGCTTTTCCGCTCTGTCCACTGCCTATCTCCAGTTGACCCCGACCTCACTGCGAGGACGGGAGTCGGTTGCCTTTTGCCGGCCGGGCCTTCCATTCCTGGATCACCCGAACGGCGGTTCAGAGGATCCTGCCCCCTTTTCGCCGCAACGCCGGGACTGGCCCCACGCTGCGCTGACAAAAGGCAAACACGGTTCAAACCTTTCATTGGAGCCGTCGGCTCCTTTGTCGGGTCCGTACCCGTCTCATGCAGGCCATTCGATTAAGGCCGTCGCCCGTTCGGGCTCGGACCGCCTGCAATCTCGGACAGGATGACCGGAAACATCTCTGTCTCCGGCTTCCGGGCCGCTTTCGAGGCCCGGAATTCTTGTTGCAGGATCAGCTCAATAGAGGCTGATCCTGAATTGGCGAATCAAGACGCCGTGAGGCTCGCGATGTCGAGCTTCAGGCCCGGGCCCATCGTCGAGGTGACCGACACCTTCTTGATGTAGTTGCCCTTGGCGCCCGCCGGCTTGGCCTTGGTGACCGCGTCGGCGAAGGCGCGCACGTTCTCTTCGAGCGCCTTGAGGTCGAACGACGCCTTGCCGACGCCGCCATGCACGATGCCGGCCTTCTCGACGCGGAACTCGACGGCGCCGCCCTTGGAAGCCTTGACGGCCGCAGCGACGTCGACAGTCACGGTGCCGACCTTCGGGTTCGGCATCATGCCGCGCGGGCCGAGCACCTTGCCCAGACGACCCACCAGGGGCATCAGGTCAGGCGTGGCGATGCAGCGATCGAAGTCGATCTGGCCCTTCTGGACGATATCGACCAGGTCTTCGGCGCCGACGATGTCGGCTCCGGCGGCCTTGGCCTCGTCGGCCTTGGCGCCGCGTGCGAACACGGCGACGCGGACGTCACGACCGGTACCGTTCGGCAGGTTGACGACGCCGCGGACCATCTGGTCGGCATGGCGCGGATCAACGCCGAGGTTCATGGCGATCTCGACCGTCTCGTCGAACTTGGCCGACGCACGCTCCTTGAGCAGCGCCAGTGCCTCGCCGAGCGGATAGGCCTTGTCGCGATCGATGCCCTCGCGGGACTTGGCTACGCGTTTTGCAATCTTTGCCATCGTCTCAGCCCACCACTTCCAGGCCCATCGAGCGGGCGGAGCCCTCCACCATGCGCATGGCGGCCTCGACGTCGTTCGCGTTCAGGTCCTTCATCTTCGCGGTCGCGATCTCGCGCACCTTGTCGCGCGCGATCGTGCCGGCCTTCACCTTGCCGGGCTCCTTGGAGCCGGACTTCAGGTTGGCGGCCTTCTTCAGGAAGTAGGTCACCGGCGGCGTCTTCATGACGAAGGTGAACGACTTGTCCTGGTAGTAGGTGATCACGACGGGGATGGGCGAACCCTTCTCCATCTCCTGCGTCTGCGCATTGAACGCCTTGCAGAATTCCATGATGTTGATGCCGCGCTGACCAAGCGCCGGGCCGATCGGGGGCGACGGGGTCGCCGATCCAGCCGGAACCTGGAGCTTGAGCTGGCCTGCAATTTTCTTAGCCATTCTCTCTGCCTCTGTTCGTGCCGGGCCTGGCGCCCGGCGGTTGCAGTCCGGTGGTTCGGTTCCGGCGGCCGGCTATCTGCCGCCTTCGCCTCCCACCCGCTAAGCCGCGATACGTTCGCAGCCATCCGCCCGCCGGTCACCCGGCGGCGGAAATGTCCGGTCAGCCCTTCTCGACCTGACCGAATTCAAGATCGACGGGCACCGCACGCCCGAAGATCGAAACTTCCACCTTGAGGCGCGCGCGCTCCTCGTCGACATCCTGGACGGTGCCGTTGAAGGAAGCGAAGGGCCCGTCGGAGACGCGCACCTGCTCGCCGATCTCGAAGGTGACGGACGGCTTGGGCCGCTCCACGCCTTCCTGCACCTGGTGCAGGATGCGCTCCGCTTCCTTCTCGGTGATGTGCATCGGCTTGGCCGAATGCTTGTCCTCGCCGAGGAACCCGGTGACGCGCGGCGTGTTCTTGACCAGGCTGATCACCGCGTCGTTGAGGTCGGCCTTCATCAGCACGTAGCCGGGAAAGAACTTGCGCTCTGCGTCCACCTTCTTGCCGCGACGAACTTCGACGACCTTCTCGGTCGGGACGACGATCTGCTCGATGCGCTCACGCAGGCCCTTCTGCTTGGCCTTGTTCTCGATGTCCTCGGCGACCTTCTTCTCGAAGTTCGAATAGGCGTGGACAATGTACCAGCGCGCAGTCATCCCAAAAAATTCTCCAAATACGTCTGGTGCACCCGGCGATCAGCGCCCGATGCCGAGGATGAGTTCCACGCCAAAGGCCATGACCTGATCGGCAGCGAAGAAGAAGAGCATCGCCAGCGCGGCGAACGCCAGAACCATCGCCGTCGAGATCATGGTTTCGCGCCGCGACGGCCAGGTCACCTTCGCGGTCTCCGCCCTCACCTGCTGCAAGAAGGTAAAGGGGTTCGTAGTCTTTGACGCCATGCCGCTTTCCTGCCGCCCTCGGTTCAACCCGAAGAGTTTCTCGAATTCCGTCGCCGGAACCGCCCTGCCGTACCGAATCGCCGCGAATCATGCAGCAGCGTCCAGGCAAGCAATTAAGGCGCGCAAAGACGGTTTCCCCCTCAGCGCGCCGTAGGTTTGTCGGGTCGATATATAACCAGTCGCGGAATTTAACAAGTGCCTATCGTCAGCGCGTCGCGACGAAAGCTGGGTGCTGTGTCGGGTGGCTGCCGGGGCGGGTGGCAGGGGCAGCAGGGCTCGAACCTGCGACCTGCGGTTTTGGAGACCGCCGCTCTACCAACTGAGCTATACCCCTAACGCGACGCGTTCATTTCACAAAGCCTCGACCGTTTCAAGGCCTTTGCGCGACCTGATGAAAGGGCGGCCGAAGCCGCCCTTTCGAACTCATGAACAGGCCGTCTTATTCGACGATCGACGCAACAATCCCTGCGCCGACCGTGCGGCCGCCTTCACGGATTGCGAAGCGCAGCTTCTCCTCCATGGCGATCGGCACGATCAGCTGCACGTCGACCGTCACGTTGTCGCCCGGCATCACCATCTCCGTGCCTTCCGGCAG
>NZ_JBFOCI010000013.1:0-6863 GCF_040813675.1 Mesorhizobium marinum
TTTCTCGTCGGCTTCGTCGAGCATGTCGGCGATCGTCGCGGGCGCCTCGAACACGGAATAGAGGTCGAGGCCGGGCGCGTATTGCGTCACCGTCTTGCCGTCATAGACATAGGTCCGCGCCTGCCGGTCGGCGATCCGCATCGACCAAGGCTCCGAGTTCATCTCCCGCAACCTCGACCTGTGGGCCTACGCCAACGGCGTTGCGCTCGACTTCTCACGGCCGTTAGTGCCCACCGAAAACTCCTACATCGAAGCCTTCAACGGACGCTTCCGCGCGGAATGGCTTGAACGCTCACTGGTTCCTGACGCTTGCGGATGCAGCCGAAAAGATGGAGGGTTGGCGCAGATACTACGATGAGGAGCGCCCGCATGGCGCGATCGGTCACAAGCCCCCGATCTCGTTGGTCAATCCCGACGGCGTCACGCATCCTCTAGACATAGACCTCTGACAGACTATTCGAAATAGCGGAAAATTATACAATACACCGAATCGTATGGACAATGCTTTGTAACATCTAACTGACTTTTCATAATGAACCAACGGTTAAACTCCATGTTAGAACGACTAATAGGTAATATCTCACCAAACAACTTGCTATATTTGAACCTCATCCATTTAAAGTTTAGACTTTTGAATAAGGGGCAATATGAAAAATCGCAAAAATTGAAACGAAAAATGATTTCAGGAAATTTTTCTTATTCACTATCTCCGTTTATTGAGACCGAAACTATTTTCGTTCATATTCCTAAATGCGCCGGGGTTTCGATTAGTCAACATTTGTACTCTTGTTTGGCTGGCGGACATTATAGTTTGGATACCTATACAAAAATATTCAGGCCATGTGAGTATTCTCGCTATTTCAAATATACTTTTGTTAGAAATCCATGGGACCGATTGGTTTCTGCTTTTCATTACCTCAAAGAGGGTGGTATGGATGAAAAAGATAGAAAATGGGCAGCTGACAATTTAGGAAACATTGTCGATTTTGAGGATTTCGTCGTAAATTGGCTAACTGTTGAGCGAGCTTGGTCTAAACGTCATTTAGTGCCACAGCATCACTATGTGATAACTAGGTTTCCAACCTTAAAACTAGATTACATTGGATTTATTGAAAATATAGATAATGATTTTTCGTTTGTAGCGAACAAACTTGGGAGAGAAAATAGTTTGGCAAAGAAAAATCAAAGTCGACGTCAAGATTATCGTAGCTATTATAGTCGCAAAATGAGAGATAAGGTTGCTGACATTTATTCACGTGATATCGAATTGTTCGAGTATGATTTCGATAATCAGGAATTGGAGAATCAGATCTACAAGCGAGAGCGCAGGAATTTGAATTATTTTAAATGACATCAACGCATGCGCATCCTTCATCCACGGTCATCCGCCAAAGCCGAGCCGGCAATATTCCGGGGTCCGCCCAGGGAGTAAATACAACGACGGCTCCATATTGGTCTGCCCCTAAAGAAGTGGTGCTCCCTGAAGTAGGCTGTTGGTCCTGCCGGCAAATGTGGTCCACGAGCTAGAGCGCGTCCGGGGATCAATGAATCGATTGTGAAGTGACGCGCCGGCTCGATGCTGATTCAAGATTCGCCTCGATGGAGGTGAAGGATGGTGAGAGCGCTTGGCGATGATTTGCGGTGGCGTGTTTTGAAGGCGTCGGCCGAAGGGGCATCAGCCCGCTCGGCGGCGGCACGTTTCGGTGTCGGGGTATCGAGTGAGATCCGCTGGATCGCACGTGCGAAGATCGGCGAGTTGTCGCCACGCCCGCAGGGACGAAAGGGCGGTTCGCGGCCTCGACCAGGATGCGGAGTTCGTCTTCGGCATGATCGACGAGCGCAAGGACATTACGCTGAACGAGATGGTGGAGCGGCTATTCGCCGGGCGGGTCGGTGCAGATCAGCCGCAGTGCCTTCAGCCCTGGCTTGGCCGGCACGGCTGGACGCTCAAAAAGACGGTCCGCACACGCACTGGAGCAGGACCGCCCTGACATCCTGAAGCGCCGCCGGGACTGGTTCGACGGCCAGCTCGATCTTGATCCGGCGAAGCTGGTCTTCATCGATGAGACCGGCTTGTCGACCAAGATGGCAGGGTTGCGTGGACGAGCGCCGCGAGGCGAACGCTGTCGGGCCGGCGTGCCGCATGGCCATTGGAAAACCATGACCTTCACCGGCGCGCTGAGTCTGACACGCGTGACCGCGCCCTCGCCCTTGACAGCGCCATGAACGGCCATGTGTTCCTCGCGCAGGTGCTGGCTCATACCCTTGCGCCAAGTGACATCGTCGTGGTGGACTTGCCAGCCCACAAGGCCGCCGGCATCCGAGGCGCGATCGAAGCGGCCGGCGCGGGGCTTCTATACCTGCCGCCCTACAGTCCCGACTTCAACCCCATCGATAACGCCTTCGCCAAGCTCAAGGCGCTGCTGTGCGCAAAGGCCGAGCGAACAATTGCCGCTCTTTGGGACACTGTCGGCTCCCTTATCGATCTCTTCACTCAGTCCGAAAGCGAAAACTACTTCAAAGCCGCAGGATATGACCCGGATTAAACAGGACGCGCTCTAGGCAACTTTCCGGACAAGGTTTGCTTGTTCGACGAATGCCTTCGGGGACAAGTTGCCGAGGGCACTGTGGGGTCGGTTTTCGTTGTAGTGGCACCTCCATTGCTCTTTGCGATCGCGGGCATCGCTCATTGACATGAACCAGGACGGATTCAAACATTCCGCACGGAGCCGTGCGTTGAAGGCTTCGATGAAGTCGTTGTCCGCGGGTTTTCCGGGTCTTGAGAAGTCGATCGCCACACCATTGAGATAGGCCATTGGTCGAGCATCCGGCCGGCGAACTCAGGACCGTTTTCGCAGCGGATACTCCTTGGCTTACCCCGTTTCTGGCTCAGGCGATCGAGTTCCTCGACGATCTGATAGGCACGAAAGTTCGTTCTCACGACAATCGCCAGCGACTCTCGGCCGTGGCAGTCGACCAAGGTCAGGACTCGGCACTGTCGGCCGTCGAACAGAGCATCGGATACAACATCCATCGCCCAGCAGTCATTGATGTCAACGATCTCCGGGCGCCCCGACCGATTACGCCAGGCGCTTCTGCGTTTCGGCGTCTTGGCACGTATGGATAGCCCTTCCTCGCAGTAGAGCCGGTAGATCCGCTTGTGGTTAACGGGCCAGCCCTCCCGCCTCAGCAACACATGGAGCCTGCGACAGCCGCAGCGCACACGCGCCCAAGCAAGCTCCTTGAGCCGCATCCGGAGTTCGGTCTGTGGATCCCGCTTCGGCCTGTAGCGTTGCAAAGAACGCTTGAAACCCGTTGCCCTCAACGCACATCGTTCACTCACTGCATAGACCTTCTGCAGATCATCCACGACCGCCCGGCGGCGGGAGGGCTTCACCATTTTCGGCGGATCACCTCCTGCAGCACGGTCTTGTCCAGGGTGACGTCTGCGACCAGTTGCTTCAGCTTTCGGTTTTCGTCCTCGAGTTGCTTGAGCCGCCGGATCTCCGGCAAACCCATCCCCGCCAACTGCCTCTTCCAACGGCAAAAAGGTTGGCTCTGAGATTCCGAGCTTACGGCAAATGTCTGGCACCAGGGTCCCGCTTCCAGCCTGCCGCAGGGCAAAACTGATCTGCTCCTCGCCAAATCGCTTCCTCGGCATGACACATCTCCTTCAATCGGAAAATGTGCCCGAAGAATTGCGCCCCGTCTGGACCGGTTCCGGGGTCAGGACCAAAACGCCGGTTGCCAAACCTGCGCCCTACGGCATAACAGAAACGGTCGAGGCTCTAATCGCCGCCGGATGCAAGTTCAGTGGCAGGTCAAGATATACCAATTCAGGGGCATCGGATTGTTCAAGGCTACATTGCAAAACGGCTCAAAATCGGCCGCCGCTCCCCAAAGCCCTACCGAGTTCTCAATCGTTGTCGCAGTGTTGACGTACAAGCGCAACGACCTGCTTCAGAACCTTTTAGCTTCCTATGCAGAAATGGAGATCCCTAGCGGCATCCGTTCGGTTCTGATCGTCGTCGACAATGATTCGGCTGCGTCTGCGCAGCCGATCGTGGAGGCCCAACGATCGTCCCTGGGTGAGGTTCAATACGTGGTCGAGAGCCGTCGAGGCATCCCAGTTGCACGCAACCGCGCGCTCGACGAAGCATTGGCACTAGGAGCCGATGCGGTGTGCTTCATAGATGACGATGAATACCCTGCCAGAAATTGGCTCAAAGAACTTATCTCTTGCTGGAAAAGCACAGGCGCCCATCTGATCGGCGGCCCGGTCAATGTGGCAAGTCCGCCAGATAATGCGAATGCCTGGCATCGCGCCATCAATGCCAGCCTTGCCGCCCGGATGCGGCGAAAGAATCGTACTACTGCGCACAGAGCGTCAACAGGCGGTCGCTACACAGTCGTCACAAACAACTGGCTATGCGATGTCCGCTGGCTGCGGCGCACTGGAATACGCTTCGACGAAACAATGCAGATATCGGGTGGCTCCGATACTGCATTTTTTCGCTCTGCACGCGCTGCCGGCGCTACGCCGGCTTGGTGTCCCAATGCGGTTGTCTGGGAAAAATTGTCTCTGGACCGGTTATCTCTATCTTACCAGTTCATTCGCGGTGCAGCTCAATCGAATACTCATTTTATTTTGAAGAACCCAAAACTATTTGTTCCATCTTTGCCTTTAAACATTCTATACTTCGCACTTCGTTTCCTCCTAGGGCTTGTTTTGCTGGTAATTCCTGTTTACGGCCTTGCTTCACCGGTTATGGCCGTTCGGTCCATGGGTTGGTCCGTCGGTCGCATACAGGCACTTTTGGGTTTTCGCTCCAGCCTCTACAAGTGAGAACGACTTGACGCCTGTCGGATCGCAGGCAATCTACCTGTAGGCGCAGCTTTTACCTACCGGAAGAAGAGTGGCCCGCGTTGACACGACTGAGCCTACGCCAAGCCATTGACGGTCGCGATGCGTCATAGGAATATCGATAACCAAAGTGAAATCGCATCGCAAAAGCCAAATCCTTCGATCGTGATCCGCTCATCGTCTCGTGTAACGCTTCGACAATAACGATGCTCTGATCAGATACCTATAAAATTTCAATGTAAACATCTGATAAGGAGCAATTGACTTCAATATTGACAGAGCCAATTTAGTTTGGCCATTTTTTATAAGTTCTTTGGACAATAATAATTGCTCCGACGACAATTGCCTTTTACTTACGAGTTTACTTAACGTATCAACTCTAAATTGCCTCACCTTTAGCGGATTTTGATGAGACACTCGTAATTTAGTCAGGCCGCCCTCTAAATATTCTTTTATCGTAATATTCTCTTCGAAAGCAAATAACTCGTGCTCGAAAGATAGTTTCGAGAAGAAGGACCACTCGTGCGCATTTCTGAATTTGTCAGTAAAGCGGACTCCCTTGCAAATACCTGCATCAATAAAATGAGTCAGGTCTCCTTTGATATCGTTGCTAAATACTCGATTCTGTAGATAAGACAGTCTTCCGTACTTTTTCATTTGACATGCTTTTTTACCGTCAGGAAAGCAACTATCCGCGGTATACCAGCGATATCCTGGATTTGAAATAATAAGATTGTTCATCTTTTGGAGCGCATCCGGAACGATATAATCATCGTCATCAACAATACAAATAAATCCGTCTAAGCCCTGCTCCTCGATGAAGTCCAATGCCCTATTACGCGCCGCATTACATCCCTTGTTAAATTCAAATTGAATTAAGTGAATTCTCCTATCGTTATCAATAAAATTAAATACTTCTGTCATATCCTCACTAGAAGAATCATCAACGATAATCTGGAGCCAATTTTCGTAGCTTTGATTTAACATATATTGTATGTTGCGAACTAATAGATTTGGTCTATTGTGGCTTGCTGTTATTATTATGTAACATGGTTTCATGTGAGAACATCTATCCCGCTGACCTGCCGCCGAAATTTCATCCGTCGGCCGATGTTGAGCCTCGACCGTTTCTGTTACGCCGTAGGGCGCGGGTTTGGCAACCGGCGCAGACGCGAAGCCCTTGTCGTGCGAAGCATCTGAGCCGGTTGCGGCGAGGGTTCTGGCGAAGGCCGCCGGGGTTCGGTAGCTGAGCAGGAATGCGGCATCGCGGTGTTGAAGTCCTGCCTCCATTCGGCGATGGCGTTGCGCGCATGGTCGAGGCCGAAGAACAGGCTCTCTTTCGAGCCGGCAAGAAAGCGGCAATACCAGCGTGCGACGTGCCGACAGTTGCGACTGCTCGACCAGGCGGATGATCTCCAGCTTCTCGGATGCGGGATACCCCATTTGTCGCCGTCCACCCATCTGCTACCCGACAGCTGAATGCTCTGCATTCAACTATAGGGCGCGATCATACTTTTTCTGAGAATCTTCAATTCCAGCGCCTGCTCGGCAACAACCTCCTTGAGCTCTTACGCCTCCTTGCGCAGTCCCTTCACCTCGTCGCTGGAAGCGGCACGTGCCGTATACCCGGCAAGCCGCTTCTTGCCGGCCTCCAAAAAAACTCCTTCGACCAGTTGTAGTACAGGCTTTCGGCGATCCCCTAGCGCCGGCACAGCGCGGCGATCGACTCAGGTCGATCCGGTCCCGCCGCCATACTTGCTAAGATACCGCCTTTTCATGCCACAGCAGCGGGTGAAGACCTTGCCGGAGCCACATGGGCAGTCACTCTTGCGCTTCTGCACACTGGCGACCTTGGGCAGGATGAGGCCGGTGGGCACCAACCAGGTCAGCAGCGCGGCGGCCTTCGAGGCGAGGCCGGGCACGACCATCCGCTTGCCGCGCCGGAAGCCGCGCCATGCGCTGGCGGCGACCTCGTCGGCGGTGAGGTCCGGAAGATAGC
>NZ_JBFOCI010000014.1:0-3802 GCF_040813675.1 Mesorhizobium marinum
AAATTCATTCGGCGCCTGAACGAGCAGCCACTGTCCTGGCTGCTGCTGTTTGGAGCCATAGCGGTGGTCGGATACCTTTTATAGCTCGTCGGCAATGCAATGACTTGGTAGTCGGCCGATGCAAGCAAGCAAGCTGTGACTGCGGATGTTCACGCAGCTATCGCTGCGTTCTTGAACCAGTGTCAGAACGAAGCGAAGCCGTTTGCAGGGACGTAAGCTCTAGGCGCAATCCGTACGGTGTTTTCTGAATTGGACATTTCGGACGACGATTCGGAGGATATCCAACGAGGCTGCGAAATCGAGCTTCGACGTCGGCTACAACCCCTGCACTGGGTCGTCCAACGTATGCGGAACGTGCTTCAGCTTTGGGAGAACGAAGGTAGAGCGACCAAGGGGCCCACGCACCGAGGCTCAGACGCGATTTGACAACGACACCAACGGTGCACCGCTGAGAGCCACAACGACTAAAGACAGGAACTCAGTTGATTTAGCCATACCTCGCTTCCGCAAGTTTGTTGCATGGAGAATGGAATGAGCGAAGTCGTCACCTTATTTTCTAACAAGCGCTGGAAGGCGGTGATCGACTACCGGGTTGAGGACGGCACAAAGAGTCTTGAACACTATTTCGAGGAAATGTCCGACCTGCATCTCATCATAGAGCACGGACCGGATTGGAATCTCCTCATCCGGTGTACCGTTACGTTAAATCGCCCAGATGATGGTGAGGAGCAAAACAGCGTCCAGAAGGCTCTCCGTCAGGATCGCACGTCCTAGCGATCGGTTGACCCACCAAGGTGTTGCAATGAACGCATATAGACCTCCAGGGATCCGTTATGCCCTGCGGATCGAAAACAACGGCACATGGACCGTTTTCGATATGACCTGAGACCCCAATCTCCTCCGGTTTGAGGGAGAGTCCTGTGTTTCGTTTGACGTGAGACCCGATTTTGGACCGCCCGGCTGGAGGATTTTCCGGGCTGTGGCTCATGGCGGATGGGATTCGCCGGAGCCATTCATGAGCGATATCGGCGGCTTGTTGCCGATCGCGCTGTGAGGACGGACCTCGTTGTAGTCTCGACGCCAATGCTCCATCTTCCGGCGGGCGTCGTCAAGCGTCAGGAACCAGTGGGCGTTCAGGCATTCCGCCCGGAACTTGCCGTTGAACGACTCGATNCGGCGGCTTGTTGCCGATCGCGCTGTGAGGACGGACCTCGTTGTAGTCTCGACGCCAATGCTCCATCTTCCGGCGGGCGTCGTCAAGCGTCAGGAACCAGTGGGCGTTCAGGCATTCCGCCCGGAACTTGCCGTTGAACGACTCGATGAACGAGTTATCCGGCATGCTGTCGGCGGTGCATTCCTGAGGTCGGCTCTGGTGACTATGCTGTTCAGATCCGGGCCTTGGGGCACCGGGAGCACGCAAGTGCGGGCAGGCCGTCGAACTGACATGAGCTGCGAGCTCGAGGTCGTTATCTGGCCGCCCCTGCGACCAGCCCGGATGCGCTGCGAGCGCGGATCCGTAATTGTCGTGTTGCCCGCTGGCTCCCTCAACCTTGACCAGGAGAGGAGTAGGCCATGCGGATCATTGGCATGGACATCCATCGCGTGGCGGCCGAAGTCGTCGCGCTCTGTGAGGGCGAACTGAAGAAGCTTGGAAGGGTTCCTATGCTTCGCGATCGGCTCACCGCTTTCGCTCAAAAAGAACTGACCCACGATGATCACGTGATCATCGAAGCGACGGGGAATGCGGCAGCTGTCGCCGAACTCCTTGAACCGTTCGTAGACCGCGTCGTGATCGCCAACCCAAAACAGGTACGCTTGATCGCGCACGCCAAGGTCAAGACCGATGCCATTGACGCGGCTGTCCTGGCCAAGCTCTACGCGACCGGATTCCTGCCTGAGGTATGGGTGCCGGATCCGAGGACCCTGGCCATGCGGCGGCAAGTGACGCGCCGCACTCAGTTGGTTCGCCAGCGCGTTCGTCTGAAGAACATGATCCAGTCCATCCTTCACGCTCATCTCGCGCCACCGTGCCCGCACGGCAATCTGGTCGGCGTCAGCGGTCGCAAGTGGATTGCGAAGCAACTCGTTCCCCCGGACGAGCGGAACGCCATAGAGCGGCACCTCCGGCAGATCGATCTGATAGAGGGTTCGCTCAAGCTGGTCGAGGCTGAGATCGCCGAAGAGGCGCTGTCGGACCCTGTCATTCGGCGGATCATGACCTTACCCGGCGTGGACATGACAGTGGCGACCGGGGTTGCAGCCGCAATCGGTGACGTGCGCCGCTTCCCTGATCCGCAAAAGCTGGTGGGTTATCTCGGCTTGAATCCCAGTGTTCGTCAATCGGGCGAAGGCCCCGCCTATCATGGTCGGATCACGAAGCAGGGCCGCGGCCAAGCACGCGGCATGCTCGTCGAGGCGGCATGGGCGGCGGCGCGCTCCCCAGGACCATTGAGAGCCTTCTATCAACGGATCGCGGCGCGCCGAGGCAAGCACATCGCCGCAGTCGCGACTGCCCGGAAGCTGGTAATGATCCTCTGGCACATGCTCACAAAGCAGACGGATTACATCTGGGTGCGCCCGGCCTTGCTCGCTCGCAAGTTCAGGACCATCGAGTTGAAGGCGGGTCGGCCAGCCGAGCACGCCAAACGCGGCAATGCCTACGACTACAATATCCCAGAGAAGCGGGCCGCCGAACGTGAGCGCTCCGAAAGGGCCGAGCGGGACTATGCCCGCTTCACGTCCCGCTGGCGTGACCGGCCAAAAGGAAGAGCACAACCTGCATAAAGGGGGTTTTCAATTACATCCGTGTCGGTCGGCTTGCCTGGCCGCGAGAAGTCGAGCACGACGTCCCTCTGGTAGGCCCACAGGTCGAGGTCGCGGGAGATGAACTCTGAACCCTGGTCGACGCGGATCGATTGCGGATAGCCGTGCTCGCGGCACACCCGTTCGAGCGTGGCGACGACATCCTCGCCGCGATAGCTGAAGCGGGGATCGACGGCCGGCGAGAAGCGCGACCACGTGTCGATGATGGTGAGAACCCGCAGCTTCCTGCCGGTCGCCAGTTGATCGTGCACGAAGTCCATCGCCCAGGTCTGGTTGCATCTCGTCGCCTCGGTTCGATCGTCCCTGAGCTTCGCCTTCACCCGCCGCTTCGGTGTCTTGTTGCGCAGTTGAAGCCCTAACTCGTTGTAAAGCCTGCGTGTTCGCTTCATGTTGATGGGCCAGCCTTCGCGAACCAGGAGAACATGCACGCGCCGGTAGCCGTAGCGCACCCGCGTCTCGCAGATCTCCTTGATCCGCTGCTTCAATCCGGCCTGCTCGCCGCGCCTGGACTTGTAGGTGTAGAGGGAACGGTCGATCCGCAGGGCCTCGCACGCCTTGCGCACCGACACCTTCCAGGCCTCCCGCACCTGATCGACAAGCTGGCGACGGCGGGCAGGCCTCAGAGCTTTTTTTGCAGGACATCCTGCAGCATGGCCTTGTCCAGCGACAGGTCAGCAACGATCCGCTTCAGCTTGGCGTTCTCCTCCTCGAGCTGACGCAGCCGCTTCACCTCCGACGGCATCAGGCCGGCATAGCGCTTGCGCCAGTTGTAGAACGTCGCCTCCGATACCCCCGCCTTACGACAGACCTCGCCGACCGCCGTTCCGTCCTCAGCCTGCTTCAGGACAAAGGCGATCTGCGCCTCCGAAAACTTCGATGCCTTCATGGAACTCTCCTTCTCCCCATCCAGGGGTCATAAGTGGAAAATTCCAGCCAAGAACGGTCCGATTCAAAGGGGGCACGTCAGGAGGCCGTCAGC
>NZ_JBFOCI010000015.1:0-2408 GCF_040813675.1 Mesorhizobium marinum
CCTAATTATATACTTGACAAAAGTAGGGGGTGGACTCATAACGGAACCAAGGAGTTACCGTTATGGACATCACCGCACCGATCTACACCGACGCCGAGGCAGCCCGCGAGCACCTTGAGGCCATTCATTGGCCGCATGGTCCGAACTGCCCGCATTGCGGCAACATCGATCCGGCCAAGATCGCCAAGGTTGAGGGCAAGAAGCGCTCTCACCGTGCGGGCCTCTACTATTGCAACGAATGCAAGGGCACGTTCACCGTGACCGTTGGCACCGTTTTTGAACGCTCCAAAATCCCGCTGAACAAGTGGGTGCTGGCCTCGCACCTGATGGCCGCGTCCAAGAAGGGCGTTTCGGCTCACCAACTGCACCGCATGCTCGGCGTGACCTACAAGACCGCTTGGTTCATGGCTCACCGCATTCGTGAGGCCATGAAAGAGGACGTTACGTCATCCGGCCCGCTTGGTGGCGAAGGCAAAACCGTTGAAGCCGACGAAACCTACATTGGCAAGCGCGAGACGCCCCGCGAAATGTCTCCCCAGCGCAAGGGCCGTCCCTACACCAAGAAGGGCAAGGGTGGCGGCGCTCAGAAGCGTATCGTTGTCGGGCTGGTCGAGCGTGGCGGCAAAGCCCGCATGGTCCATTTGAACAACGCTACCGCCTCAACCGTGCGCGATGTGCTGGTGCGCAACGTTGACCGCAACTCGACGCTCTACACCGACTCGTCGCGCCTCTACACCCGTACTGGCGAGGAATACGCCACCCATAAGACCACCAATCATGCCGCTGGCGAATACGCCCGCCGCGAGGGCGATGTGGTTGTGCACTCCAACACCATCGAAGGCGTGTTCTCGGTGTTCAAGCGCGGCATGGTTGGTGTTTACCAGCATTGCGGCGAGGCTCACCTGCATCGCTACCTTGCCGAGTTCGATTTCCGCTACAATCGCCGCGCCGCGCTCAAGGTTTCCGACGCCGAGCGCGCCGATGACCTTCTGCGCAATGCCCGCGACAAGCGTTTGACCTATCGGCGGATTGGTGAAGCCCATCACGCCTAAGCAGAAGGCGGCTGCATTCAAGCGTTGGCGTAAGAAACGCGGCCTGTGAAAACCGAGCACGTCAGCATTTACTGCTTGCGGACTCGGTTCCGCTTCCGTTCCAATTGAAAAAGCGGCGGTGATTCGCAGTCACCGCCGCTGAATGCAACCAAGCCTACAGGGCGGCTCGGCGACATAGAACGATCACCAACCTACTCACTGCGGTGAACCCGTCAAGCTGTCCTGTGGCATCACACAAGGACTTTTTGGTATGGCGAATTTTATTGTCACCTACGACCTCAACGGGCCAAATCCGTCTCATAAACAGGTAGACGACCTGCTTGATACGGTTGGCGCGGAGCGAGGACGTATCCTTGAGACCGTCTGGTACGTTGGTTGGGCGGGCACGACCGGCCAGCTTCTTGATCACCTGAAGCCGTTGTTTTCGGGGGATGATCTTTTGTTCGTTGCCGAGATGAGCGAGGCAGCTTGGACGAACGTTCTTTTGGACGATCAAGCCCTCCTGAATGCTTGGCAGGCGAATCGCTAGGCGCTTTGGCACTACCTTTCCCGGTCTTGTGATCGGGAGGGGTCTTCAACAGGCGGCGAAGCACCTCGTCGCCCTTATCCTGGTCCTCATCTTTGAGAGATTTCGCCATGGAACCCTTCGCATCTCTTGAGCCGAATGTCAGAGCTTATGCGCTTGTCGGCTACTATCTGAACGGTTTCGGGATGATGGAACATGCCCTGAACGAATGCATCCGAAAGGCGCTCAAACTGGATTTCGCACAGGGCGTCATCGTAACACGAAACATGCAGTTCCGTAGCAAGGTGAATGTTCTCCGAACACTGATAAATCATGCCATCAGCGATCCCGACGAACAGAAGCGCTACGACAAGTTCGCCTTGGCAATCAGCGGTATGGGCGACGAGCGCAACATAGTTGCGCACGATTGGTTTGGCCCAGACGAGACCGGCGACGGTATCAGCTTCTTTGTGACCAAGGCCAAAGGCAAATTGGGATTCCCGGACATTGTTTGGTCGATTGAGCAGGTAGACGACAAACACAGCGCTCTATTGAAGGCAGCGGAAACGCTGAAGCTCTTGCAGCCGTTCTTCACAAAATCCGACCTCGTTAGGGCGCTCCTGCATGCCGGGAAGCAGCCCGCGCCCAATTCAATGATCGGCGAGCTAAGTCTCGGAGGGCTGGCAGACCTCCTGCCTCCATCAGATCAAGATTCCGACCCTCCAACGACCACTGAATCCACAAGTCCTCAAACGCCTGAAGAGCGTCAGGAGTAACCTCAGTCTCTAGTGCCGGCCTGTCGCCGTGTGCTTTAACCGAATCGTTCGCTTTTGTCATGTATATAATTAGGA
>NZ_JBFOCI010000016.1:0-1601 GCF_040813675.1 Mesorhizobium marinum
TCACCCCATACCTCGAGATGACCCACCTCGAAGACTACGACCTCAAGGTCGTCAAGATCGGTGCGCCGCAGGAGAACCGGTTCCAGTACTCGGACGACGAAATCAAGAAACTCGAGGATCCCACCATCAAGGCCTTCTTCGTCGTCAACCCCGGCAATCCCACCGGCATGGGGATGGACCGGGAAACGATCGGCAAGATTGTGACTCTCGTGAAGACCAAGCGTCCTGACCTGATGTTGCTGACCGACGACGTCTACGGAACCTTCGTCAACGATTTCCGCTCGCTGCTGGGTGAGCTCCCCCGAAACACCATCGGCGTCTACTCATATTCGAAGTATTTCGGCTGCACAGGCTGGCGACTTGGCGTGATCGCAATTCACGAGGACAACCTGTTCGACGAGATGATTGCAAAGCTGCCAGCCGATCATGTCGATGCGCTGAACAAGCGCTACGGACCGATCACGCTTGAGCCCCGCAAGCTGAAGTTCATCGATCGCATCGTCGCCGACAGCCGCGACATCGGCCTTAACCATACGGCGGGCCTCTCACTGCCGCAGCAGGTTATGATGACGATGTTCTCGCTCTACGAACTGATGGACGAGCAGAAGGCCTACCAGAAGGCCTGCATGGAGATCGTCAACAAGCGGTTCTGGGCTCTGGTTGAAGGCCTGGACCTGGACCTCGATCCGAACCCGGCCTTCGACGCGTATTACGGCCTGATCGNAGCAGAAGGCCTACCAGAAGGCCTGCATGGAGATCGTCAACAAGCGGTTCTGGGCTCTGGTTGAAGGCCTGGACCTGGACCTCGATCCGAACCCGGCCTTCGACGCGTATTACGGCCTGATCGACTTCGAGTTCTGGGCGCGCAAGAACATCGGCGACGAGGCCGTCGATTACCTGAAGAAGAATGTACATCCCCTCGATCTTGCCTTCCGCCTTGCCGAGGACCACGGCATCGTTCTCCTGAACGGCGGCGGGTTCGAAGCACCGCAATGGTCGATGCGCGTCTCCCTCGCGAACCTGCCGGACGAGGCCTACGAAGCCATCGGCCGGGGAGTGCGAACCATCGCGCGCGGCTACCGAGATGTCTACGACGCATCTAAGTCAGCCGCCAAGTGATGCGCTACCGGACAATCTGGGACGCAGGAGGCAAGCAACCAAGGCCGGGGTACAGAAGGTCGCGCTGAAGCGGATATGCTGACGAGGACCAAAGCGGTTCTTAGGAGGTGCCTACATGGAACTGATCAGGTCGTTCTTCGAACATTCCGCGATCAGCGCCCTGTTCGTCTGCGTGGCGCTCGGCTTTGCAATAGGACGCATCAGGGTCGGTGGGATACCTATTGGCGGCATACCGGGCACGCTGTTTGCCGCCATACTCGTGGGTCAGGTGGGCGTTGAAGTCGACGACAACATCAAGACAATCGCCTTTGCGCTGTTCATCTATTCGCTGGGCTATGTCAGCGGACCCAGCTTCTTTGCCAGCCTGGGTCGCAGCACGCTCAACCTTGTCCATCTTGCGTTCGTCTCCGGCACACTGATCTTCGTCACCATCTGGGGGCTCGCTCAGATCTTCGGCCTCGACCAGGGGACTGCGGCTGGCC
>NZ_JBFOCI010000017.1:0-1500 GCF_040813675.1 Mesorhizobium marinum
GTTGGCAAGGGGTTTGTTTGAGCTTTTGCAGTAGCTGGTTGGTGCGGCCATGTATCCGACCTGTAGGTGCGGCTTTTCCATGTGCCGCTGGCCATAATGCCATTCGCGCGGCTCAGGTCCCGATCGAAAGCTCGCACTCGAAGTGCACGGCCCCAGTGGGTTCTCCTGATCCGGCGGTATCAACCGGCTTGCTGCATTAGCTCCTGTTCGCCCTTTCCAACCTCGTCGACGATCGTGCGCCTTATTCGTTCTATGCGATGATCGGCTCCCTGTAGCGCTCGCCGCCGGTCATTAATGCCCAGACCATACGGGCTGTCTTGTTAGCCAACGCAACCGCCGCGACCTTGGTCGTTCGTCGTGCCATCAGCTGCACGAGCCATGGCCTCCTGGTCCCGTTTCGCTCAGCATAGCGGATGACCGCCATTGCGCCGACAACGAGCAACTGGCGTAGATAGCGATTACCGGCTTTGGAGATGCTGCCGAGCTTCTCCTTGCCCCCGCTCGAGTTCTGCTTTGGCACGAGCCCGATCCAGGCGGAGAGGCATCGGCCCGACTTGAATGCATGGGGATCGGCGATGGTGGCGACGAACGCGCTCGCCAGCAGCGGACCCACGCCCGGGATCTCCATCAAGCGACGACCAAGCTCAGTCTCACGTGCACTCGCCCGGACCCGGCGATCGTTCTCAAGAATCTGTTCCTTCACGACCTTGAGCTGCGCCTCCAGCATGCGCAGGCATAGCNATCTCCATCAAGCGACGACCAAGCTCAGTCTCACGTGCACTCGCCCGGACCCGGCGATCGTTCTCAAGAATCTGTTCCTTCACGACCTTGAGCTGCGCCTCCAGCATGCGCAGGCATAGCCGTGCATCGGCTGGCACTCTGGTGTCCTTCTCGTCGTTGACGACGACAAGCAGTTGTTCGATGCCGTTCCGCCCGATCGGCGCCACGACCCCGAACTCCGACAGATGTGCCCGCAACGCGTTCGATATCTGAGTGCGCTGGCGGTTGAGCATCAACCGAACCCGGTGCAGCATCATCACACTCTGTTGCTCGGGCGACTTCAGCGGAACGAAGCGCATCGTCGGCCGTGTCACGGCCTCGCAGATCGCCTCTGCGTCTGCAGCGTCGTTCTTCTGCCGCTTCAGATATGGCTTCACATACTGTGCCGGCAGCAGCCGTACATCATGGCCACGTGCGATGAGCTCGCGAGCCCAATAATGCGACGAACTGCAAGCCTCGATCCCGACCAGGCAACGGGGCAGTTTCTCGAAGAATCCCAGAACGCGCCCACGAGTCAGCTTCCTTCGGATGACAACCTCACCGGCCGCATCCACGCCGTGCACTTGAAACACGGACTTCGCGATATCCAGACCGATCGTCGTAACGTTGCTCATCATCGCGCTCCTCCAGCTCTAATCCCGCGATCATACCGCAGAGAGGGCGGAGAGCCGTCCACCGCATCAACAGCGGACTTTCCGCTTTTGGCCGTAGTACGAAGAA
>NZ_JBFOCI010000018.1:0-1449 GCF_040813675.1 Mesorhizobium marinum
GAAGTTCTCATTCATGATGCGGGGCTCCAGATTTTCAAGTGTGACTTGTTCTCGGAGCAAGTTTCCATTGCGGTAGATGCGACTGAACAACAAGTAAGCTTTGACCGGCTTCAGGAGCAACTGGTCTTTGAAGGATTGATCGGCGACGTATTTTTCAACCAAATCGTCAGTTGCAAAACCCTTCAGCACTGCATTTTGGCCATCGATCTCAAGCTCGAATGTGTGGGAGTCGGGCAGCACTCCTAGGAGCACTGCATCTAGAGTAACGCTTTCCTCACGGAGCGTTACCGCCGAAAAACGTTCATTCAGGCGATTAACGTCTTCAACGCTCAGGTCTAGGCGATGCTCATCCCGGACAATTTTTGCAGTTGCACCCGCATCTTTTAGTACCTTGGCGAATCTCTGGACTGCTCCGACTAATCTCGGGGAAGCATCATCTATTGCTGACACAAAATCAGCTTCATCAGCTGCATTGAGGGCAGCAATAAACTCCGTGGCTTGATCGACAGCAGTCTTCAAAGGCGTCTGGAACAGATCGGTTTGAGATGGGGTAAGCTCCTCTAATAGGAAACCCATAGATCCGCGAATGATGTCGCGGATGTACAGCTTGGAGTGTTTTGCACCCTTAACTTTGCCTCTCGACGCAACTGCCTTGTCATTTAAGGTGGCCAGTGACGCGGTTACGATCTTCTGGAACGTCCCGAGGGCGTCAGATGAAAAATCAAGGCGAATATCGTCTTGGCCGATGACGGGAAGACCATCAAATACAAGCGCGACGCTCGCGCTGAGCGGTGTACTTCCGCGCAGTTTTTCAATCTTCTGGGTAATCTCGCTCAGGCGCTGCTCCCACATGAGCCTCGCGGTTCCCCAGGGGTTGTCAGGCAAAGTTTCAAGTTGTCGCTCGGCAAACGCCTTATCTGCTTCCAAGGCCTCAATCGCTAAGAGGTTTGGCATCACGAACCTCCCAACAATGCGAGAGCGTCAACATCCTGCTGCTGGTCCAAAAGGATTGCCACAAAGCCCTTCCACGCGAAGGTAACTTTCTGATGCGAGAATAGACTATACCAGTACATTACGTCCTTAAGGAGGTGGACGAGCGGCAGTTCCTGAACAAGGAGCGCGTAGGTGTCGAGTTCGAAACGGCTCTTGTTAAGCGGCTGGTTCTGTATCTCCTCAGCCCAGAATTTGAATCCATCCGGGTGCCACAAAGCGGGGTCTTGCACATACCGCTTTGGAGTATCGAGCAGGGAATATACGTCTATGTCGCCCGGCTCACGTCCACTATGACGCTCTACATCCTCCACAAAGCTCCCGTCCAGAAACTGAATCCCGGACACGTAGCCGTTGGCATACATAAGTCCTCTGTAGGCCAACAGATTGCGCAAAAGCTGCTTCCGTCGGAGAGTTGTCCCAAACGTCTGGACCAGTTCGCTTGTCGATATAATGTAG
>NZ_JBFOCI010000019.1:0-1428 GCF_040813675.1 Mesorhizobium marinum
CGGATCATTGGTGATGCGGCGGAATATGACCATCCCCCTGACTACACGAGCTTCTTTCAAGCGCGCAGAGAAGAACATGCCAAGCTCGGCCTGAGCGTGTTGGAGATCACAAACGAACTGAGACGCTCTTACGCGCTCTCTGCATTTGACGTTGTCGATGACACTGAGGACACGTTGCGGTCTGCACTCGCAGATGTCGAGCGAGAGCGTCTGGAAAACATCAAGGCGCAAGCCGAGTGGAATGAGAGGATGGTGGCTCGCATTGCCGAGAGGGAGGCTGCCTTGGAAATTACGGGGCGTGGGGTGGTGGATGACAAGGAGACAGAGCCCCACTCGCCCGTCCAGAAATGAGGGCGCTGGATTGCTGGTCTCCCCCTTGACGTCCTAGGAGCCGTCTGACCATCCTCCGAGCTGCGGGGGCGGGGCTGATGAACAAAGAGACGTTGCTCGGGGTGGTTTTGATCGGCGGTGTCGTAGCCTACGCGTCGCTTGGGTTCGAGGTCGTCGAAACGCTGCCAAAACACGCGATCGTCATGGCCGATCATGTGCAGCAGGAATTTGCCACTGTGCCCTGCATCCTCAATGGCAACACAACTGTCAGCTACATCGAGAACTTGAAAGGCTTCGTCGAGGGCGGCGAGCCGGCTAAGATACCAGCCTCGGTGACTGAAAGCACAATCGGTGAGGTCGAGGAGTATCAATTCAGCCCTGACGCGGAATGTGCAAATGCCGGTGGTTTTGCCACACCTCGCTCTCTCGTCCTAAACCTCTTGGGCTTCAAGACTGAGCGGGTCGATGCTGATGGCAACATCCTCTGGTAAGATCTGATTGCCCCTCAAGTAGCTATGTCCCCTCAGCTACGCCCTGTGAAGGATAAGAGCATCTATCGCCCAAATACTTTTTCCAGCACTTCCTTCTGCTTTCCGTCCATCACATGGGCGTAGTGCTTCAAAAGCACCGCCACCTGTGTATGGCCGGTCAGGGACATTACCGTCCTGAGGTCCGCCCCAGACGCCACGAGACGGGACGCGAAAGCCTTCCTCAGGTCATAGGGTCGAACATCCCTCAGCCCAGCCGCTTTGAACACCTTCGCGGCGAACTTCTTGATGGTCGTCAGGTNGCCACCTGTGTATGGCCGGTCAGGGACATTACCGTCCTGAGGTCCGCCCCAGACGCCACGAGACGGGACGCGAAAGCCTTCCTCAGGTCATAGGGTCGAACATCCCTCAGCCCAGCCGCTTTGAACACCTTCGCGGCGAACTTCTTGATGGTCGTCAGGTGCCCGGCCTCGCTGTGCCGGTGGCGTCCATCTGACGGGAACACGAACACGCTCTTGGACTTCTCGCCAGCCTCCTCGCGCATCCTCCTCAGGAGCGCCACGGCTGCTGCCTGTAGGGTCACACGGTGGGTCCGCCGCTGCTTCACGGT
>NZ_JBFOCI010000002.1:0-132500 GCF_040813675.1 Mesorhizobium marinum
TGCTGCGCGTAGTAGTCGGTGAAGGCGAGCCCTTCGGCCGCGATGCGGTCGATGTTGGGCGTCCGGTAGCCCATCATCCCGAGATTGCGGTGGCTGATGTTCCAGGTGCCGATATCGTCACCCCAGATCACAAGCACGTTCGGCTTCGAAGCATCCTGGGCATGGGCAGGCCCAGGCATCATCGTAAACGCGGCCAAGCCGACGGCGACCGCCGCCGGCGCCAGGCCGCCAATCAGATTTTTCAGATTCATGAATTCCTCCTCTCGCGGGCGAAGCGTGCATCAAGCTTCGCGATCCCAGGCACCCTGCGCCACCTTGATAGCAGATTGATGACGCAGCGGAAACCGTCGCCACCCCCGGAGCAGGGCGGGCGCGCGAGCAGCCTTCCAGGTGCGCTCAATGCCGCAAATGTTGCAGCGTTGACGCCAGATTTACCGGCGGTTAACCAAACTGCGGCAGCGAGGAGAGGGGTCCCTCGCCTGAGGGAAGCCTGCAATCGGCAGACAAGCGGACAGGCCGGGCGGCATTCCGGACCGCAGTCCTGGATGGGGAGACTATGGAGCTTACGTTCGATCTCGGCCGCGGCGCAGAGGCGCTTGGCCATCGCTTCCTGATCGGCCTTCAGCAGAGCCCTGTCCTGGGCGACCACGACAAGCGGCTGCTGTCACTGCTCCGGCCCGCGGGCGTCGTGCTGTTTCGGGCAAACTTCCTGGCCGGCGCGCCCTACGACGAGTGGCTGGCGAGCCACGAACGGCTGCTCGCCGACGTGCGCGAAACGATCGGCCGCGACGAGGTGCTGGTCTGCATCGATCACGAAGGCGGCGGCGTGCTGCGCCCCCCCGCGCCGGTCACGCCCTTCGCCTACGCCCGGGAATGGCCTGCGCAGGCCGCCGACGTCGGCCGCGCCATGGGCGTGGAACTGCGTTCGCTCGGCTTCAACGTCAACTTCGCGCCGGTGGTCGACGTCAACTCCAATCCTGCAAACCCGGTGATCGGCCCGCGCTCATTCGGCACGACGCCCGACGAGGTTGCCGCGGCGGCGCGGCAATTTCTCGACGCCATGCAGGCCGAGGGCGTGCTGGGATGTCCCAAGCATTTCCCGGGGCATGGCGACGCGGCGGTGGATTCCCACTATTCGCTTCCGGTGATCGACGTCGATCCCGACACGCTCCGCAAGCGCGAACTAGCGGCATTCCGCCATTTCAACGATCCGCGCACCCGCATGATCATGACGGCGCACATCGTGCTCTCGCAGGTCGACCCCGGCGTGCCGGCGACCATGTCGCGCATCATCCTGCAGGATATCCTGCGCGCCGAACTCGGCTTCGGCGGAGTGGTGGTCTCCGACGACCTGGGCATGGCCGCGATTTCCAGCCGGCTCGACCAGCCGGAAACGACCAGGAGCATCGTGAACGCCGGCTGCGACCTGATGTGCATGTGCGCCTACTGGGCGGACACCGGCATCATCCTGCGGATGATCGACCATATCGGCGAGGGCCTGAAGGATGGATCGATAAGCGAGCGGACGATGCACGAGTCCTTCGCCCGCGTGCAGGCGCTGCTGTCGGTCGCGCCGGCCAACAGGGTCGAGCGCCTTAGCGACGAGACTTTCGCCGCGCATGCGTCCCTGGCGCCGCTGCGACCGCGCACCGTTGCCCGGGTCGAGTCCGGCGGTGGCGGCGCCGCCAAGATCTAGGCGCAGCAGACTTCGGGCTGGCGGCCCGGACAGGACCGCCAGCCCGCCAGGGCATCACTTCGCCTTGGCGTCCTCGATGACCTTGAGGTTCTTCTCGCCGTCCGGCGTGTTGGCGACGATCGACGGCCACACGGCCTGCGCCGCCTTGGCGAACTCGGCGCGGTCGGTCTCGACGATCTCGACATTCGCCTCCTTCACCTTGTCGAGGCTCTCGGTGTAGGTGCTGCGGAACGTCGAGATCGAGGCTTGGGCGGCCTCCTTGGCGGCGTCCGCGACAATCGCCTTCTGCTCGTCGCTCAGGGCGTCGAAGCGCACCTTCGACATGACCATCAGCGAAGGCATGTAGTGGGCCTTGGTCATGTTGAGGTATTTGGTGACCTCGGTCATGCGGTCCATCACGAAGGTGTCCGGGGAGTTCTCGGCCCCGTCGACGACGCCGTTCTGCAGCGCCAGGTAGACCTCGGAGTAGGCCATCGGCGTCGGCTGTGCCCCGAATGCCTCGTAGGCCGCCACATAGCTCGGGCTCTGCATCACGCGAAGCTTCAGGTTGCCGATGTCGGCGACGGTCTTGATCGGCTTCTTCGAGGTGTAGACGCTTCGCTCGATGGCCGAGAGGAAGGTCAGGCCGACCAGTCCGCGCGGCTCCATGTAGTCGAGGAAGTGACGGCCGGCGTCACCCTGGAGGACCTTGTCGGCCTCGTCGAGATTGTCGAACAGGTAGGGCAGCGAGAGGATCGCCATCTCCGGCACGGTGTTTTCGAGCGGCGCGCTCGACGTCACCACGAGATCGACGGCGCCCAGCCGCGCCGACTGCAGCATCTTCACCTCGCCGCCGAGCTGGCTCTGCGGGAACAGGCTGACCGTGATGTCACCGTTGGTGCGCGCCTCGACGACCTCTTTGAACTTCTCGGCCGCCTTGTGATAGTGGCTGCTCGGGTTGAGCGTGTGGCCGATCTTCAGTTCCATCTGCTGGGCCTGGGCGGCTCCGCCCACTACCAGCAACAGGGCCGACGCCGCGGCAATGTATCTTGTCTTCAATTTCACTGCTTTTCCTCCTGACTTCATTTGAGCAACATTAGGGATATGCTTGGAACCTGCGTGACGATCATGATGTTCACGATCAGGACGCCCAGAAAGATCAGGAGCGGCTTCGTGAGTTGATCGATGCGCAGTTTCGCGACTTCGCAGACGACGAAGAGGTTGACGCCGAGCGGCGGGGTGACCATGCCGGTGGCGAGGTTGACGATCATGATCATCCCGAAGTGAACCGGGTCGATGCCGTACTGGGCGGCGACCGGGCCGAGTATCGGAGCCAGGATGATGATGGCGGCGAGCGTCTCCATGAACATGCCGACGACGAACAGCAGCAGGTTGACGAGGAGAAGGAAGGTGACGGCCGAACTGGCGACGGCGGAAATCCAGAGGCCGACCTGGTGCGGCACCTGGTTGATCGTCAGCAGGAAGCCGAACGCCGAGGCGAAGGCGACGATCAGCAGCAAGCCGGCCGACGTGAGCGCGCTGCGCATGAGGACCTGTGCCATGTCGGCGAAGCGCATCTGCTTGTAGACGAACACGCTGACGAGGAAGCCGTAGACCGACGCCACCACCGCGGCCTCGGTCGGCGTGAACGTGCCGGAATAGATGCCCCCCAGGATGAGGACCGGCATCAGCAATGCGGGCCCCGCGCCCTTGATCGCGGTGAATACGCCGCGCAGCCATTGGCGGGGGCTGACTTTCGCGACGGTGTCGAACCCCATCAGGTTCGACACGACGATGATCGTTGCGATCAGCGAGAAGCCAATCATCAGGCCGGGCAGCACGCCCGCGAGGAAGAGATCCGCCGCCGACATGTTCATGACGAGCGCGTAGACGATCATCGGCAGGGATGGCGGAATGATCACCCCGAGTTCGCCCGCCGAAGCCACGGCCGCCGCCGCGAACGGCTTGGGATATCCCTTGCGCACCATGGCGGGGATGGTGATCGTGCCGACCGCCGCGGTCGTCGCGGATGAGGACCCGGAGATCGTGGCGAAGAACATGCTGGTCAGGACGGCTGCCGCGCCTAGGCCGCCGCGCACCCAGCCGATGATGGCATTTGCCAGCCCGACGAGGCGTTCGGAAATGCCGCCGGCCTGCATGATGTTGCCGGCCAGGATGTAGAACGGGATCGCCATCAGCGAGAAGCTGTCGAGGCTTTCCATGGAGGATTGCAGGGCGGCAAGAGGCGATATGTCCGCCTCCAGCAACCCCCAGAAGGTGAGGATCGCGAGGGTGACCGCGATCGGCACCGCGATCGTCAGGAGGAGGAAGAAGCCGCCCAGAATCTTGACCATCGGTCGCCCCTACTCGCTCGCCTCGGACCCGGTCTCGACGATGTCGCGGCCGCCGAACAGGCCTTCCAGCAGCAATGCCGAGAGATTGACGACGGCGAGTGCGCTGCCCACCGGCACCGCCAGGTAGACGACGGTCATCGGTATGCGCATGACCGGCGAAGTTTCGATCGATCCCGTCGCCGCGAACTCGACTCCCATCCAGGCAAGCACGCCGAAAAAGGCGATCGTGACCAGTATCGCGGCAATCTTGACGTAGCGTCCGTAGGGGGAAGGCAACGCATGGGGCACGATGTCGACCGCGATCAGCCCCGAATATCGGCAGACCACGCCCGCGCCGACGAACACCACCCAGATCAGGGCGTAGCGTGCGACCTCCTCGGTCCATGGCGCGGCGATGTTGACGCCGAAATGGTCGAGAACGAACCGGATCAGGATCTGGTAGGTCACCGAGATCGTCGCCAGGCCCAGAAGCGCGCCGACGGCGTAGCCGGCCGCCACGTTGACGCGGTCGAGCAAGCCGAGAGCGCGCAGAGCGCGCGCCGGGGTTTCCCGGACGGCTGTCATCGCGCCAACCAGCCGCCGTCGACCGCGACGGAGGCGCCATGCATGTAGTCGGATGCACGCGAGAGCATGAACACGGCGGTGTCGCCGATGTCGGAGGGCTGCCCCCACCGTCCAGCCGGTATGCGGCCGAGGATGGCCTCCGACCTGTCCGGGTCCGCGCGCAGTGCAGCGGTGTTGTTGGTGTCGATATAGCCGGGCACGATGGCGTTCACGTTGATGCCGCGGGCCGCCCATTCGTTGGTCATGAGACGCGTGATCCCGAGCACGGCGCTCTTGGACGCGGTGTAGGCCGCGACCCGCACGCCGCCTTGGAAACTCAGGACCGACGCGATGTTGACGATCTTCGCCCCGCGCTGCTCGGCCAGCGCCCTGCGCGCCAGCGACTGGCACAGGAAGAACATGGATTTCAGGTTGACGTTCATGACGTCGTCCCAGTCCGCCCGGGCCACGTCGACCGCGTCGGCGCGCCGGATGATGCCGGCGTTGTTGACCAGGCCGTCGATCGGACCCGAGGAGTTCCAGCAAGTGTCGAAAGTCGACTGGGCGACCGTTGCATCGGCCAGATCCGCTCGGACGGGCACGAAGGCGCCGCCGATCACATCGACCAGCCGCTCCGTCTCGTCCATGGCCGAGCGGCTGACGCCGATGACGCGGCCGCCGGCGCGGGCTATCGCCAGCGCGATCCCCTGCCCGATGCCGGTGTTCGCACCGGTGACCATCACCGTTCTGCCTTCAAGGCTGAAAGCGGATAGATCGATCAACTTGCCCCTCCCCCGTGGCTGCGGCATCGGCCGCGCCAGTTCCCGGCCGGATCCCGGCCCGGCCGTCGAATTTCAGTTCCGTCGCCGCGGCCAGCCCACCACTTCGGCCTTCGCCAGCGGCGCGGTTCGGCTCTCGATGCCCTGCCTTCGCCCCTCAGGGCCCGACATAGGCGATCGCGTCGATCTCCACCTTCCCCGAGATCATCAGCCTCGACTCCACGCAGGCGCGGGCCGGCATGTGTGCGCCGAAATACTTCAGGAAAATCCGATTGAAGCTGGCGAAGTCGCGCGCATCCTCGAGCCAGACAGTGCATTTCACCACCTGGTCGATCCGCGCGCCGGCTTCCTCCAGCGCGGCGATCAGGTTTAGAATGGTCTGCTCGCTCTGCTCGACGATTCCGCCCGGCACGACCTCGGTGTCCGGTCCGATCGGGATCTGCCCGGCGGCGAACACGTAGTCCCCGGCCCTGACGGCGCGCGAGAACGGCATCGCCCGGTCGCCGGGACCCTTTGTCGCCACGCCGAAACGCTCGATGCCCATCATCCCCTCCATCACCAGACCGCGCCGCGCGCGGCGACGGGAAGAACGTCGACCACCTCGCCCTGGCTGAGGACGTAGACGTTGTCGACCATGTTGGAGACCGCGCAGCAGTGGTTTGGAATGATGTTCACGACCTCGCCGATTTCCGGCTTGCGTTCGCATCGCGACAGATCGATGACGCCATGCTCTTCGGTGACGTTCGAGACGACGGCGTCCGGATACTCGACGATCCGGCCGAAATCCTTCACGTAGTACTGCTCGCGGGTCAGTATCTTCGAACCGGCGTCGACGACGGCGCGGTCCGGTGATGGCCTGCTGACGACCGTGGCGCGCACCTGCAGGGCGCAATCCTCAAGCCTGGCGAGGCCCGACGCCATCATCATCACGTCGTTGTAGACGTAGGTTCCAGCCCGGTACTCCGTCAGCATCGGGAAGTCCTCGATCTTGAGCAGGGCCGGCGACCCACCTCCCGACACGATCGGAACCTCGATGCCCGCCTGCTTGAAAAGCGCCAGCGCTTCGGTGAGGAATACCTTCGCCGCGTCGGTTCCGACCGGAAAAGTCAGGATGCCCTCGAAGCGAACTCCGGGCAGGGTGGCGGCGTACTGTGCGAGCGCCACCGCGGCGGCCGGCGTCTGCACGCCGTTGCGACCGAAGCCGGTATCGCATTCGACCAGGAAGGGCACCACGCGGCCGCGTTCGAGCGCAACCTCGCTGATGCCGCGCAGGACGGCTTCGCTGTCGGCCACGACGGCAAGGCGCTTCACCCGCGCGGAGAGGTCCATCAGCCGCTCGAGCTTCCTGCGACCAACGATGTTGTAGGTGATCAGGATGTCATCGGTGACGCCGGCGTCGATGAAGGCCTCGGCTTCGCTGAGCTTCTGGCAGGTCAGTCCGACGGCGCCCGCCTGGATCTGCATCCTGGCGATCGCCGGGATCTTGTGCGTCTTGATATGCGGGCGGTTGCGGATACCCGCGCCGGCCACGATCGCCTGGACCCGGTCGATATTGGCCTGCACTCGCTCGAGCAGGATCGTCACCGACGGCGTATCGATTTCTCGTGGAAATGTCATGGAATGCACACGCACCTAAAGCGAATTCAAAGGGTTGACGCCAGATCGCCGGGGATAGGCGTACGATTTCGGTTCTTATTATCTTATTATCTGATAATTAGATTCGCGTTGTCAAGCTCACTCAAACGGTATGTCTAGAAAAGATGGCGAAGCTCACCCCGTCCTCCCTGCTCCTCGGCGCGAACAAGAAGTTCAGCCTGTTCGCTCACGTCGTAGAGGAACTGGGAACCAGCATAGTTTCCGGCGAGATCAAGCCGGAGGACCCATTCCCCAACGAAGCGGAACTCGGTCAGCGTTTCCAGGCCAGCCGGTCCGTCATCCGCGAGGCGGTCAAGTCATTGGCCGCCAAGGGATTGCTGGAATCGAGGACGCGGTCGGGCATCCGCGTGCTGCCGCCGCACCGCTGGAACCTGCTCGACGTATCGGTCCTGTCCTGGCGGTACGGCTCGATGCCGCATGAGCTGTTCTTCGACGAGCTCTTCGAAATCCGCTCGATGATCGAGCCGCGGGCTGCGGCCCTCGCCGCGGAACGCGCGACGAAGAAGGAAGTGGCGGCCATCGAGGCCGCGCTCGGTGCGATGGGCGACGCAGAAGCCGACAGCAATGGGGCGATCGAGGCGGACCTCGCCTTTCACCGCGCGATCCTGTCGGCGGCGCACAACCCGCTGCTGCTGCAGATGGGCAACCTTATCGGCATCGGCCTGCTCACCAGCTACCGCATCTCGAGCGAACCCTATGCCGAGATGCTCGCAACGCACGTCGAGATCTTCGAGGCGATCAGGAACCGAGACGCGGGTCTGGCGCAGCAGAGAATGGAGATGCTGCTGCACAACACCCGGACCTTCCAGGCGAGCCACGCCTAGGGCGGCCGGGCGAACGTGCCGGCCGACGGCGAATCCGTCTAGGGTTCCCTGCCGAGCCGGTCGAGTATCGGCGGCAGGCGGGCGCCCGGATGAAGCCGCCTGATCTCCCTGACCACCGCAGCGCCCTCGCCGGGTCGCCCCTCGGCCAGTTGATAGAGCCCCTCGAGGATCATGACCTCGAGCCGCTGCGGTGCGGCTTTGCTCAATGCGTCGATATGAACCCTGGCCGATGTCGGGTCGCCCGTTTGCAGCTGCGCGAAGGCGAGATTGATGCGAGCATCCTGGTCGCTCGGATGCGCCGAGACGACATCCTTCAGCAAGGGAACGGCGTCCGCCAGCCGGCCCTGTCCCAGCAGCAGGCGCGCAAGCTCGACCGCAATCGAGCCGTCGTTCGGATTGGACGCCCTTGCGGCAGTCAGGATCGCCGCCGCCTCCGATGCGTCACCGAGCGCAGCCGCGATTTGCGCACGCGTCAGCCAGATCTGGACCAGTTGGGGATCCATGAGCACCGCTTCGGCGAACGCCGCCTGGGCGGCGGGCCAGTTCCTGCTCGACATCGCCAGCCCGCCGATCGCGATCTGGCCGTCGGGAACGTCCGACTTCGCCCCCATCGAGACGCGCAGTTCGTCCAAGGCCGACGACAGGGATCCGCGCATCTCGCCGGGCAACTGATCGGGCGGTATCGCAGCAAGTTCGAGCGCCGCGGCCACCCGCACCATCCGCGCAGGGTCATCGAGCAGCGGGCGCAGCCGGCCGGCGCGCTCGCCCGGCGGGCTCGTTCGCCACAACCGGACAGAGGCGGCCCTCACCTCGGCGCTTGTGTCCGAAAGGAGGCCTGCAAGCGACACCACGGTGGTGGGGTCGGCCTGGTCGCCCATCGCCTGGATTGCGCTCATCCGGACAATCGCCGGCTTGACCGGGTCGCGTGCGATGGCGACCAATGCGCTCATGCGTTCGGCGCTCAATCCGCTGCCGGCGATTTCGCTGAACAGGATCGCGACACTGCGATCGGCAGGTTTCCTCTCCGGCGCCCATGAGGCGACGGCTGAAGCCGCCCAGGCGTCCGTCTGGCCTGCGTGGCACGACAGGCAGGCGTCGGGCGAGCCAACCTGTCGCGACAATTCCGGATCGGGAACGCGGAAGAAATGGTCCCTGCGGGCATCGACGGTCATGTAGGTGCGCTCGGGCATGTGGCAGTCGACGCATTGGGAGCCGGCCGCTCCCGGTTGATGGTGGTGGTGGTCGGGACTGTCGTAGTCCTTCAGCACCAGCGACGGAAAACCCTCTCGTCCCGTCTCGTTGTGGCATTGCGTGCAGACCGCGTTGCCTTCGGCCACGAGCCGCGCCGAATGGGGCTCGTGGCAGTTGCTGCAGGTGACGCCCCTCTGGTGCATCTTCGACTGCAGGAACGATCCGAGGATGTAGACCTCCTGGTCCTGCTGGCCGTCAGGGAAATAGAGCCCGCCGCCCAGTCCCGAGATCGAGTAGAAGTCCGTAAAATGCGCCCCCGGCGGCGTGCTGTCGGGCGTGAGATGGTCGCGACGGGCATGGCACGGTCCGCACATGTCCTGCTCGATAGCCTGCTTGGAAGTCGACTGCGCTCGCGGAAAGCCGCTTGCCGTGAGGTCCGGCCACGCCCCGAGATCGGCCCAGCCGCCTTTCTGCGCCCATGCGACATGCGCTTGTCCCGGCCCGTGGCACGCCTCGCACCCCACCGTCAGTTCTGCCCAGGCGCTCTGGTAGGTACGGGTCTCGGGCCGATAGTTCTTCCGGAAGTCCGTCTGGTGGCAAACCGCGCACCGCGCCTGCCAGTTCTTGTAGTTGCCCGTCCAGTGCAGCCCGTTTCCGGCCGAGACATCCTGGTCCGGATAGAGGTGGAACCAGCGCTTGCGTTCAGTGTCCCACGCGATGTCGAGCACCTGGAGGCGGCCACCGTCGAGTTCGACGAGATATTGTTGCAGCGGCTCCTTGCCCACCACGTAGCGGATCTTGAACCGGGCGATCTTGCCGTCAGCACCGTCGGTGTCGACGAAATACTCCGCACCTTCACCGTAGAACCGGCTCGTTACCCCCTTGTGCTCGAAGCGGACGTCGCCGAAATCGCCGCGCACGCTCGTCGGATCGGGCTCCAGCAATGCCCAGCCGTGGTGCGAGTCTTTCCAAGCCTCGAATTGCGTTCGGTGACACGTTGCGCAGGCCTGGGAGCCGACATGGGCCGGGCCGTCGACAGGCGGAGCGACCTGCGCTTCGCCCATCTGCGCCACAAGGCAGAAGATCCCTGCCAGTGCCGCCCGCAACCATGTTCCGGACCGCATGGGCGCATCCTTCCGATCAAGTCCCGACAAAAAAGCCGCCCCGCCCATATCGAGCGGGGCGACATCCTTTGTAGTCGGATCAGTTGCCGCTCGGCAATCCGAGGCTAAATCCGTCCTTCGAAAGTTGTTCCTGGACGTATTTGAACCTCTGGTAGTTGGTGATCGTGATCGGCCCGGTATAGACCTCGCTCTGCAGCTTGCGCGGCGGATACTTGAGATAGGTCATCATCAGTTCCTTGACCTGGTCGTTGATCACCGGCAGGTACCAGGTGCGCTCCGTGTAGTTGTTCATGAACATGTCGTAGCGCTCCTGCGGGTCGTCCAGGATGTTGAAGACCTGCGGCACGGTCGCCACGTAGCTTTCCGGACCCTTCCAGCCGAGGTTCGAATCGACTGCCAGGCCACCCGTGGAGGCGCCGTCGTCGCCGCGCAGGTTGAACACCGCCTTGTAGTTGCCGACGCGGGCCGCGCCCGGGGTCAGTTCGTTCTCGGTGAAGTAGAACCAGGCCTTGCGCTCGCTGTCGCCCTTGCCTTCCCACACCGGCGTCATGTCGTAGCTGTCGAAGATGATCGGCTTGCCTTCCCGGTCCTCGGTCGGCAGCTTGATGCCGGCGACAGAGGCGAAGGTCGCCATCAGGTCGAGACCTCCGACAACCGCCGCGCTCTTGGTATCGGCCTTGACGTGGCCCGGCCAGCGGACGATCGCCGGCACCCGGTTGCCGCCCTCGCGCACCGTACCCTTGGTGCCGCGGAACGGCGTGTAGCCGGCATCCGGATAGACGTCCTGCCAGGCCCCGTTGTCCGTCGTCCAGAAGACGATGGTGTTGTCCGAGAGGCCGAGTTCGTCGAGCTTGTCGACCAGATGGCCGATGCGGCTGTCGAGTTCGACCACCGAGTCGGCGTATTTGGTCTTTGAGATCGACTTGCCTTCATAGTCGGGCGCCGGCATGTTCGGCTGGTGCACCTTCATGAAGTTGACGTTGATGAAGAAGGGCGTGCCCGGCTTCTTCGCGGCTTCCTCGAGGAATTCGATGCCGGCCTTTTCGACATAGCCGTCAAAATAGGGGATGCCGACGACACCCTTGTCCGGCGTGTCGACATACTGGCCATTGATCTTGAAGTCCTCTGTCGCCTTCTCGCCGGCCTTGCCGGAAAGCGAACCCTTGGTGACCTTTTCGAACATCTGGCGAAGGTCGGCCGGCATGTCGGGGAACCAGGTCGGGTCGGCATAGGTGTAGGCGTTGAGGTGGTAGAGGCCGACATATTTCATCACGTCGTAGCCCTGGGCGTTGGGCAAGGCGTAGTCGTCTTCGCCCAGATGCCACTTGCCGGTGAAGTAAGTGTCGTAGCCACCGGTCTTCAGCACGGACGCAAGCGTCCATTCGGCAGCCGGCAGGCCGCCGCCCTGGCCCTGGAAGGCCACGGTTGTCATGCCGGAGCGGTTCGGGATGCGGCCGGTCTGCATGGCGGCGCGCCCGGGCGTGCAGCTCGGCTGGGCGTAGAACGAGGTGAACATCATGCCCGCGTCGGCCAGCTTGTCGATGTTGGGCGTCGGCATGCCGCGCGTTTCGCCGCCGAGATAGGGCCCGGTGTCGCCGTAGCCGGTGTCGTCCGAGACGATGAACAGAATGTTCGGCTTTGACTGCTCCTGCGCCAACGCGGGTAGACTGGCGGTCAACGCCAGGCCGGCGGCCAGCAGCCATCCGGACGTTCGTTTCAAGCTCATAGTCGTTCTCCTGCTCTCGAAGTCATTCAGGATGGGTCGAGCCCGAGCATTCGGGTCTCTGGCCTAGCTGCCGGCAGCCGCCGGCCGCCCTTTCGGTTCGTCCAGGAATTCGAGTATTTCGATCTCCAGTTCCCCGATCAGCCTGCGATAGTCGTCCGCTCTCGGAACATCTGCCTCCCACAAGGCGAGCGCTTCAGTCGCCGCTTCGTAGTCCTCGCACACCGCCCGGAATTCGGAATTCGAGGCAAAAAGCCTCCGAATCCGAAACTCGTGCTTCGCGAACTGACGGGCCACAGCGGCAACGCTCGTGTCAGACATCAGTTGAGCCTCGGCTCGACCAACACGGCCGGCATCTTGTCGATGAACACGCGCGCGCAGTAGGTACGAACCTGTTCGTACCGGTGCCGCATGGCCCTTGCGGGCCCGTTGTTTCGGTGACAGCAATACGGGTCAAAGGAGATTGACCTTCCCGTAAGGGAAGGGACCGAATAGAGTCGCCCGGAAGTTCCGCGGCAAGCCTTTCCCTGGCGGCGGTTGGCTGTTTGGCGCCGGTATTCAACGTTGCGCCAATTGATCCAGGTCATCGCGCCGTCGGAAACTGTGCCTATGCTGCGTTTGCCTGACGGTAGCCGGATGGGGTCGTATGCGGTCGAACTCGAATGCGGAAGGCGTCGATGCGAGTCCCGAACCCGCACAGCGAATCCCTCCTGCGGAGGTTCGCGACGAGTTGCAGCGGATCCTTGCAAGCTCCGAATTCCGTGCCTCCACCAGACGCCGCGAGATGCTGCAGTATCTGGTGGAAGAGACCTTGTCCGGGCGGGCGCATGCCCTGAAGGGCTACGCGATCGGCGTCTCCGTCTTTCGCCGGGGCGAGGACTTTGACGCCCAGTCGGACCCCGTCGTGCGGCTGGAGGCGCGCCGCCTGCGTCGCGATCTTGCCAGCTACTACGTCCTTGAGGGTCGCGACAATCCGCTCCGCATTTCCATTCCGAAAGGCCACTACGCGCCGGAGTTCCAGCGCGCCACGCCTCCCGCGCATCAGCCGGGGCAGGCAGCGCCGGTAGGCGAGGCGAGTGAGCCCTCCGGTCACGAAAGCAATCCCGTCGCGCTGAGTGCAGCCCGGCAAAGAAGCGCGTCGGTCGGTAGAAATGTCTGGCTTGCTGCAGGTGCGGCCGCGGTAGTCCTTCTCGCGCTGTTGGTCGGATGGATCGCGGTTCAGCCCGGACCGGTCGCCGACGAGCGGGTCCTGGCCGACGCCCGCGGCCCGAGCGTCATGGTCTTTCCCCTGGTCGCTGCGGGCGAGACCGAAAAGGACGCCGCGCTTGCGGAGGGGCTGGCGAGCCAGATCGTCACGGAACTCTCGCGCTTTTCCGATTTCCGCCTCTACCTGCCTCCGGCCGGCCACGGGCGGGACCCCGAAGAAGATCCGCTGGCGATCGCCAAGCCGTTGGGCGTGTCTTTCGTACTTACCGGTCGCGTCGAATCCGATGGCGCGACGATCAAGATCACGTCAAGGCTGAGCGACGTTGCGACGGGGCGGGTCATCTGGGTCCAGGATTTCGACAGGGCAGCGGCCGTTGAGTCGCTCCTGATGCTGCAGAACGAAGTGGCGGGTGCGATCTCATCGGCCCTGGGTCAACCCTACGGGATCATCAAGACGCAGATCACCAACGGGCTGCCCGACGATTTTCGCCCGAGCATGCCGAGCTACGAATGCGTCCTTCGCGCATTCTCCTATCGCCGCAGCTTCTCGGCAAAAAGCCACGGCCCGGTCTTTGCGTGCCTGAAGGCGGCGGTTGAGCGCGACCCGCAATACGCGGACGCCTGGGCGATGCTGGGCTGGCTCTATCTGGATGCCGGCCGCTTCAACCTGACGGCCGATGCGGCGCGCGCCTACGACCAGGGCCTGGATGCCGCCTCGCACGCCATTCTGCTCGACGGCCGCAATGTCCTTGCCCTCACCGTCCTGGCATCGATCCACCACTACATGGGCAACTACGCGGAGTCGGAGCAGTTCCAGCGCAAGGCGCTCGAACTCAATCCGAACGATCCCGATGTCCTCGCGCAGCTCGGCTGGCGGCTCGCCGCGCGGGGACGCTTCGACGAAGGCATCCCCTACCTGAAGCAGGCGATCGAGCGGACGGTGAACCCTCCCGCCTGGTACTATCACTTCGTGGCCATCGACCACTACCTGCACGGGCGGTATGTTGAGATGCTGGATGCCGCCAAGACCGGAGCGATCGGCGAATCCGGCGCCAGCTGGTCGTTCATCGCGATTGCCTATGGCGCGCTCGGCGACAAGCGCGCCGCCAAGGCGGCGCTCGAGCGGATGGCCGAGGTCGCGCCGAGGACCGCGCGGGACCCGGCGGCGTTCTACAGGTTGCACGGCACCATCGAGAGCACGGTGCAAGCGCTCGTCGAAGGGCTGAGGAAGGCCGGCTGGACCGGACCCGAGGGTTCATAGAACCCATCAAGACCGAAATGGCCCAGGCTGGCGGCGGCGCCGAAGGGCGCCCCGCCTCACCAACCGATCCTCATCAGTGGACCCTGGTCATCTCCAGTCCGAGCATGTCGTAGCGGACGCCGAGGAATCCGCCCGGCATTGTCGATACGGCTTCGGGGAAGACCTCCAGCACATCCTGGGCCATGACGCCCCGATACACCGCGTCGCTCCAGAGATAGCGGAAGGTGTAGAGCGGCAACCCGTTCGGCGCTGAGCCTACCCGTTCGATGTCCCTTTTCAGGCGGACATCGCTTTCCTTCACTTCGGCCGCACTCGCCGCGGCTACCGCCGAGGCTGCCACCCGGGTCAACATCGCGCTCTTCACCAGTTCCGGCTTCACATAGGTCTTCTTCATCTGACCGCTCCAGACATGGTTCGCTCACGGCACTTTTGACGAAGCCGTATCACAATCGGCGATTCGGTGGAGACCTCCCAACCGATCCGTCTCAGTGGACCCTGGTCATCTCCAAGCCGAGCATGTCGTAGCGCACGCCGAGGTAGCCGCCCGGCATCGTCGATACGGCTTCGGGGAAGACCTTCAGCACGTCCTGCGCCATGACGCCCTGATAGACCGCGTCGCTCCAGAGATAGCGGAAGGTGTAGAGCGGCAACCCGTTCGGCGCGGCCCCGACGCACTCGACGTCCCGCTTCAGCCGGATGTCGCTTGTCTTCGACTGAACCACGCTGGCGGCAGCCACCACCTGCGACAGCAAGGCGGACTTGATCGCCTCTGGCTTCACATATGCCTTCTTCATCGACCTCTCCCAGCTATGACCCTAACGAAAGGCGACGGTTATCGCCCTCACATCGTTCTCCGCCGCTGATTCGGCGAAGTTGCACGCGGCCATCCGGACCGATCCGGCTCAATGAACCCTGGTCATCTCCAGGCCCAGCATGTCGTAGCGGACGGCAAGGTAGCCGTTCGGCATGGTCGTGACGGCGTCGGGGAAGACCTCGAGCACGTCCTGCGCCATCACGCCCCGATAGACCTCATCGCTCCAGAGATACCGGAAATCGTAGAGCGGCAGGCCGTTCGAGGCGGTCCCGGCAGGCTTGATATCAGTCTTGAGGCGGATATCGCTGGGAACGCCCTTTAGGCTGCCGGCGCCGTTGGCGGTGACGTTCGAAAGCACCGCGGACTTGCGCAACTCGGGTTTGCAATAAACCTTCTTCATCACCCCTCCGACAGTCTGGCGCGCACGATGACGCTGCGTCAGGCTGACCGATGATGCTGCGCCTGTCAATCGGACCGCACCGGGCCTACTGCAACTGCGGCTTCTTCAGGAAGCTGTTGCGATCCGCCGTCCGGACCCTCAGCCAGGCCTCGCGCCCGTCGCGCACGATGCGCATCGGCACCTCGGAGCCGGCGGGACCGCTGGCCCAGAGCTTTCGGTAGAAGTCGCTCAGGCCGTCGACTTCGCCGTCGCGCACGTCCGAGATGATGTCGCCTTCGCGCAGTCCCGCGCGCGCCGCCGGCCCGCCTTCCGAGACGCTCATCACGACGACCTCGCCGTCGCTTTCAGCGGAGAACGCCCCGAGCCAGGGGCGCGCCGGCTTGTCGACCCGGCCGCGGCTGATGAGGTCGTCGAGGATCGGCCGCAGAAGGTCGATCGGCACCACCATGTTGATGTCGGCGATCTCTTCGCCGCGGCTCATCTGCAGGCGCAGCGAACCGATGCCGAGCAGCCGGCCGTCGGCGCCGACCAGCGCCGCGCCGCCCCAGGACGGGTGCGCCGGCGCGGTGAAGATCGCGTCGTCGATCAGATACTCCCAGTAGCCGGCGAACTCCTGCCGCGCCACGATGGTCGATTCGACCGCCTCGCCGGCGCCGTCGACAAGCAGGGCCGTCTCGCCGACTTCCGCGGCAGAGGCATCGCCCAGTTCCATTGCCGGAAGGTCGAGGCGCTCCAGCGCCTGCACAAGCCCGAATCCCGTTTCCTGATCGTAGGCGAGCGCATGGCCCGCGACGACGCGGCCGTCATGGCCGGTCAGCCAGACTTCCTCGGCCTCGGTGATCAGGTAGCCGATCGTCAGCACCAGCCCGTTGTCGCGGATCACGACGCCGCTCCCTTCACGCCGGTTGCCGAGCGTGCCGGCGGTAAAGGCGTCGTCGGGAATGGTGGTGCGCACGGTCACGATCGACCGCCGGTTCGGTTCAATGGTCATGGGCTCTTCCTGGTATGACCGGCCAGGGGCTCATGCGGCTGCGCCTCTGCCGGTTCAGAAATCCGATCTTATAGCTAGGGCGCAATCCCGCAACCGCAAGGCACGCCGGGCGCGGTCGGGATATTCGCTCGGACATGGCGAGCGCAGTCCCTGCGGTATTTTCGCCGGCATCTTGAAGTGCGTTCCCCAAGGGAACATATGATTTAAATGAACGTTGATATCGGTTCCGTACCGACGCGGGGCCTGTGAGGAAACCATGTCTAGGATGCAATTTTTCACGCCGGTCTGCGTGTCGTCACGCAGCAAGCCGGGCGGTCGCGACATCGAAGATCTGGACGAGGCGCTGCGGTTCCTGCGCGAATGGCCGTCGGATCGGCGCGGCCCCGTCTATCTCGCCGCCTACAATGCCTGTTCGGCCGCGCGCGACGGCTACCTCACCGTCGAGGAAGCCAGGAAGTCCCTGTCGGGCTTTGCCCGCATCACCGGCATCCTGATGCGCGACAGCAGGCGTTCCGCGCCAGGTGCTGCTGCGAAGGAAGCGCCGCGCGTCGCGCACTGATAGGCCCGCGCCCAACCGGCCAAATTCCGATTGGCGGACATGACCCGTCCGCCACGATCCCGGATTGCCGAACCAGCTACATCTGGTCGTTGTAGTAGTCCTTGGTCTGGCCGACCATGCGCGCCAGGTCGGAAAAGCCCGGCACGCCGTCTTCGCCCTGCCGGCTGTTTGCAGCCTGCAGCAACCGGATCGGAAAGCAGATCGCATCCCGGCTGGCAGGAGACAGGTGGTCGACCAGCCTGTCCTCCCCCGTCAGGCTCGCTTCGGCCTTGCGCAAGGCGCGGTCGATTTCGTCGGCGTCGAGCAGGCCCTTGCGGACAAGCGCGCTGTTGACCGAGGCGACTGCGAGCAGCAGGCCCTGAAGCTGCAGGTTGGCGGTGTTCATGGCTGATCCTCCGTTGGCGCATCTCCTGGCGACCGCGCCCGAGGCGCGTCGATTCCCAAACAACCCGCCGCCGCGAAGGTTCCCTGACGACCGGTCCTACTCGGCCGGCTCGACGCCGGCGTAGGCGGCTTCCTCCAGTTCGCGCTTCAACCGCGATTCCTCGTGCGCCTTCGGCGTGACGAAACGGCCGAGCAGCAGATAGGCGACCGGCGTCAGGAACAGCGTCGATGCCGTCGCCAGGCCGAGGCCGCCGACGATCACCCAACCGAGCGCTATCCGCGCCTCCGCGCCGGCGCCCGACGCCAGAACCAGCGGCAGCCCGCCCAGCACCGTGCAGATCATCGTCATCATGACCGGGCGCAGCCGGATGTTGGCGGCCTGTTCGATCGCCTGGCGCACGTCCATGCCGCGGTCGCGAAGCTGGTTGGCGAATTCGACGATCAGGATTCCGTTCTTGGCCATGATGCCGACCATCAGCACCAGCCCGATCTGGCTGTAGGCGTTGAGGCTGGTGCCGGTGAGAAGCAGCGCGAAGACGGCGCAGGCCAGCCCCAGCGGCACGGTCGCCATGATGATGATGGCGCTGACGAAGCTCTCGAACTGCGCGGCCAGCACCAGGAGCACGATCACCAGCGCGAAACCGAAGATCGTCAGCACGCCGCTGTTCGTCTCGCCAAGCGTCGCCGCTTCGGCGAGCGGCAGGATGCGGCTCCCCGGCGGAAGCAGCGGAGTGGCGATTTCCCGGGCCCGCTCGAGCGCGGAGCCGAGCGCGAAATCGTCGCGCAGGTTGGAGGTTACGGCGACCGCCCGCAGCTGCTGCTCGCGCGTCAGCGACGGCGGAACCGCCTTTTCGGTCAACGTCGCGATCGACGCGAGCGGCACGAAGCGCCCGTCCGTGGTGCGCAGGAAGATGTTCTCCATGTCCGTCGGATCGTTGATCGGATTGGAGGTCGAGACGAGCTTCACCGCGTAGCTGCGGTCGTTGATGAAGACTTCGTCGATCTTGTTGCCGTCGAGCATGGCCTGGATCGCGGCCGACATGCCGGTGATGTCGATGCCGAGGTCGGACGCGCGGTCGCGATCGATCGACACGGAAAGTTGCGGCTGCGTCGCGTCGGTCGACAGCCTCGGCGATACGAACCGCGGGTCCTTCTCCATCTCGGCGATCACCTTGGCCGCGGCCTCGCCCAGTTCGGCATAGCTGTTCGAGCCGATCAGCGCGAACTGCAGGCCGCTGCCCGCGCCTCGGATGCGCAGGCTGTTGGGCGTGAACGGGAAGGCGCGCACGCCGGGCACCTGGGCGACCAGCCTGGTGATGTCGGCCATGATTTCCTGCTGCGAGCGCTGCCGCTCGTCCCATGGCGCAAGCGCCATCACCATGAAGGCGCTGTTGACCGACCCGCCCTGCCCCGCATTGGCGAAGGTCGCCTGGATTTCGCCCGCGTCGCGCAGCGGCTGGATGAGCTCCTCGATCCGCTTCAGCTGCTGGGTGGTGTAGTCCAGGCTCACGCCCTGCGGCGCGCTGATTCGCATCAGCGCGATCGAACGGTCCTCGCTCGGCGTCAGTTCCTGGCGGATCAGCCCGAACGCCCCGTAGGCCGCGGCCGCGAACAACACCGAGACGAGGACGACGATCAGCGGCGCATCGAGGCAGGCGTGCAGGCAGCGGCGATAGACGCCGGCGAGCATCCCGCCCACCTTGCTCATCGCGCCGTCGTGGTGTTCGCCCGTGTGCGCCGCCAGCATGCGCGAGGCGAGCATCGGGCAGAGCGAGAGCGCGACCACGCTGGACAGGAAGACGGCGATCGCCAGCACGAAGCCGAACTCGCGGAACAGGCCGCCGGTCTGGCCAGGCAGGAAGGATAGGGGCACGAACACGGCGATGAGCGTCGCCGTCGTCGCCACGACAGCGAAGAATACCTCCTGCGTGCCGAGCACCGCGGCCGCGCGCGGGCCCATTCCTTCGTTGCGCCGGCGCACGATGTTCTCCAGCACGACAATCGCGTCGTCGACGACAAGGCCGGTCGCCAGGACCAGGGCAAGCAGGGTCAGGATATTGACGGAGAAGCCGGCGAGGTAGATCGCCGCCACCGTGCCTACCAGCGCGACCGGCAGCGCCAGCCCGGGTATCAGCGTGGCGCGCGCATCGAGGAGAAACAGGTAGATCACCAGAAGCACGATCGACGCAGCGATGATCAGCGCGATCTCCACCTCGTGCACCGCGCCACGAACGAACACCGCATCGTCGCTGGTCACCTTGATGGTCATGCCTTCCGGCAGGTTCTTCTGGATGTCGGCGACCGCCGCGCGCACGCCGTCGGAAATGTCGAGCGTGTTTGATTCGGCCTGGCGGATGATCCCCATGCCGATTCCGGTCTTGCCGTCCGAGCGCAGCGAAGACTGGCCGATGTCCGGCCCGAGCGTCACCGTCGCCACGTCGCCGAGGCGGTTCTGATCGCCGATCATCAGGTTCTCGAACGCCTCGGGCGACGTCACGTCTGCGGTGGCGCGCACGATGATGTTCTGGTCGGCCGTCGTCAGCGCGCCGGCCGGCGTGTCGAGCGCGATCGAGGCCAGCGCGTTGCGGATGTCGGCGACGGTCTTGCCCAGGCTGGCGAGCTTGGCCTGGTCGATGTCGATGCGGAAGATCTTCTCGCGGTCGCCATAGACGCTGATGTCGGCCACGCCGGGCACCGACGACAGCGTATCGAGGATCTGGTCCTCGATCAGGATCGTCATGTCCTCCACGGACAGCTTGTCGGATGTCACGGCGAGGCGCATCACGGGATCGGAGTTGGCATCGGCCTTCACGATCCGCGGCGCATCGGCGTCGTCTGGAAGCTGGTTGGACACACGGCCGACCGCGTCGCGCATGTCCGAAGCGGCGACGTCGAGATCGACGCCGTCGTTGAACTCGACGGTCACGCGCGAACGCCCGTAGGACGAGGACGAGGAGATCGACTTGACGCCCGACACGCGGGCGACCGCACCTTCCAGTACGGCGGTCAGTTCGCGGTCGATGCTCTCGGCGGTCGCGCCGTCATAGTCGGCGGAAATGGTGATGACCGGCCGGTCGACATCCGGCAGTTCGCGCACTTCGACGCCGAAGAAGGCGGCGAGGCCCGCGACCACGATCAGCGTGTTGAGCACGAAGGCCAGGATCGGCCGGCGCACGAACAGCGCCGTCGTGCCGCTTTCGGGATGATGGCTGCTTGCTTCCGACATGGACGCGGCCCGCCTACGAGCCGCTGCCGGCCAGCGGCGGCGTCGCCGCGTCGGTCGGGGCGTTGCCGGCTATCAGCACGGGGGCGCCGTCGCGCACGGCATGAACGCCTTCCGTCACCACCGTGTCGCCGGGCGCTATGCCGTCGGCGGCCACCAGGACGTTCTCGGTGTTGCGCTGGACGATGCGCACCGGCGTGCGCTTCGCCTTCCCGTCGCGCACCACCCACACGAAGGCGCCGTCCGTGCCCCACTGGATCGCCAGCGGATCGACGGCAGGAAAAGCGTCGCCCGGGAACCTGACCTCGACGCGGAACGACATGCCGGCGCGCAACGTATCCTCGACGTTCGGGATCTCCGCCTGGACGAGCAGCGTCCGGCTCTTGTCGTCGACGCGATTGTCGACGGCGCTGACGCTTCCCTCGAACACCGCCTCGGGCCGCGCGATCGGCGAGGCCGTGAGCGGCCCGCCGACGGTCATGTTGGCCGCGAAGCGCTCCGGCACGTAGAAATCGATCTTGATGCGCGAACGATCGTCGATGGTCGCGACCACGGTGTCCGTGGTGACGTAGTTGCCGGCCTCGACCGGCAGGATGCCGACGATGCCGGCGATGGGCGAGGTGACCGACCGGCGGTCGAGGTCGAGTTGCGCATCGCGCAGCGCCAGCCGCGCATTGCCGACCAGAAGCTCGGCGTCCGTGACCTGCACCTGCGTCGCCGTGTTGGCGCTGCGCAGTGAGCGCATGCGCTCGAGCTTGGCCTCGGCGTCGGCGAGCGCGATCGTGGCGCGGTCGAGCGCGATTTCCTGGACTTCGGAGTCAAGCCGCGCGATGACGGCGCCGGCAGCGACATGCGCACCGGATTCGACGTCGATGCCGGTCACCCTGCCCGACGTGTAGGGCTTCACCGTCACCGAATTGTTGGCGCGGCCGGTTCCGATCGCCGACAGGCGGTCGTTGATGACCGAGCGTCCCACCGGCGCCGTGACGACCGCCGTCTGCGGGCCGCCCTGCATCCGTCCCCCGCCGCCGGGCTGCCGCGCCTCGGCGGGGCTGCCGCCGACGCCCAGGCCCAAGCCCGCGAGCATCTGCGGAGCACCCGGATAGAACTTTAGCCATCCTGCGGCCGCCACGGCCAGCACGATCAGCGCAACGAGGAACTGCTTCCAGACAGCCATGGCTACTCCGGCTTGGATACGACGTCGGTCGCAGTCATCGTTCCAGGGGCCTCCGGCAGGACCCGCCTGCGCGCCTTGACCGACAATCCGGGCGCACGACTGCATTCGCCACCTTATGACGATTTCGCGCTGCCGGCGCACCCGTCATATCATTAAATCTAGGTAACGTTGATGCGATGACCCGCCGACAAGGCGCTGTTCACAAAAGCTTGTTCAGCGGAGGTCTTCCATCTCGCCGATGCGGCGCGCGCTTTCGGTCTCGAGCAGGCGGGTCAATTCGCCGATCAGTGTTTCGGCGATCACGAACAGCGAAGCCGAGGAATCCCAGGGCGACGGCACCGCGGTCCGGCACGCCACCACATGGCGCGCGAAGCGCGCAATCGGCGACAGCCACTGGTCGGTGAACAGCACGATATGGACGCCCCTGTGGTGCGCCTTCTCGGCGAAGCGCAGCAGGCTTTCCTGGTAGCGGCGGATGTCGAAGATCAGCAGGACGTCGCGCTTGCCCATGTCGATCAGCCTGTCGCGCCAGTTGCTCTCCTGCCCGGCGAGGTGCAGCACGTTGGGCCGGATGATCGTCAGGTGCGCCGCCATGTAGCGGGCCACCGGATCGGTGAACCGGCCGCCGATCAGGAAGACGTCGGCGTTGGCCTGCGCCAGCAGCGCAACGATGTCGGCGACCTGCTTCTCGGAGACATGCCGGAAGGTCTCGTGGATGTTCTCCAGCGTCGCCTCGACGGTGGCCGGCACCTTGCCGCGTCTCGATGGCTGCTGGAGGCCGGCGCGCGAGGCCGGCGACTGGAACTGCGCGGCCAGTTCGTCCTGCAGCGCCGCCTGGAACTCCGCGTAGTTCTGGAAGCCGAGCCGCGACACGAAACGCAGGATCGTCGGGGAACTGACGCCCGCCGACTGCGAGAACTCCGCCACCGTCTTCAGTCCGATCACAGGGTAGCTCGCAATCAGCGTCTGCGCTGCACGGCGCTCGCCGGCCGGCATGGTGTCCATGCGGTCCGCGATCAGTTCCGTGACGCCTTGCCTCATCTGCGCCCTCCCTGCGTCAGCTTCCGGACGAAACGTTGTCGGAAACGTTTGACAAAGTCACCAAAGCTGTATGAAATCATCCATCAGAGCGCAACGAAATAATAAATGTATCATACGGTACAGCGCTTCGAGGGGCTTTGAATGCAGAACGCTGGGCAGATGGCGCCCGCCCGGGCAGGCGCAGGGGAGAAAGGCGTGGTTCGCGTGACGAATCGTGCCGGCTCGTCGCCCATCGTGCTTGTCTGCGACCATGCTTCGAACTGGCTACCGCCCGCCTATGGCAGCCTCGGGCTTCCCGACACCGACCTGCTGCGCCACATCGCCTGGGATCCCGGCGCCCTTCCTGTCGCTCTCGCACTGGCCGACCAGCTGGACGCCACCCTGGTGGAAGCTGGCGTTTCCCGGCTCGCGATCGACTGCAACCGGCCGCTCGACGCCCCCGACCTCATTCCTCCGATCAGCGAGACGACGCTGATCCCGGGCAACGCAGGGCTGTCCGAGGCCGATCGCGCCGAACGCGTGGCCCTTTCCTGGCAGCCATTCCACGAGACCATCGAAGAACTGGTCGAAGACCGGATTGCGGCGGGTCGCGACACCTGCCTGGTCTCGGTCCATTCCTTCACCCCCGTCTACAAGGGGGTCGACCGTCCCTGGGAAATCGGCATCGTGCACGACGACGACGAGCGCGTTTCGGCGCCGCTGATCGAGGCGCTCAAGGCCGCAGGCTCCTTCACGGTCGGGGACAACCAGCCGTATTCGCCCGACGACCGCGTCTATTTCACGCTCGAGCGGCACGCGCGGACCCGCGGACTGCCCTGCGCGATGATCGAGATCCGGAACGACGAGATCGCCGATCCGGAGGGACAGCGGCTCTGGGCTGGCCGTCTGTCGGGAATCTTTGCAACGATGGGGTATGAAGGCAAGCGGGCCGGAGCCAGCCTATGAAGAGCCGAAACAGCGGATGGGAACGGAGTTGCGATGCGTGAGGCGATGACAGCCTACGTTCGCGGGGTCGACGCCGTGAACCGCCGGGTCGGGCGTTTCGCCATGTACCTGATTTTTGCGCTGATCGGCGTCCTGCTGTGGTCGTCGCTGTCCAAGTTTGCAGGTTCGCCGGCCCTGTGGACGCTCGAAATGGCGCAGTTCATCATGGTCGCCTACTACCTGCTGGGCGGGCCCTACTCCGTCCAGATGGGCGACCATGTGCGGATGGACCTTCTCTACGCCGGATGGTCGCCGCGGCGAAAGACGGCCATCGATGCCGTGACGGTACTCTTCCTGCTGTTCTATCTCGCCATCCTTCTCTATGGCGGCATTTCGAGCACGACCTACGCGATCGAGTTCGGCGAGCGCGCCCACTCGGTCTGGCGGCCGTATATGTGGCCGGTCAAGCTCATCGCCTCGATCGGCATCTTCCTGATGCTGCTGCAGGCGCTGGCGGAACTCATGCGCGACATCCTCTTCCTGCAGGGCGTCAGCGTCGACCATCCACATGAGGCGGGCCTGTGACCTACGAGCTGATCGCACTCTTCATGTTCGCCTCGATGATGATGCTGCTGATGACCGGGCAGCGCGTCTTCGGCGTGATCGGCGCGGTGGCCGTCATGGCCGCGCTGCCGCTGTGGGGCACCGGAGGCGTGGAGATCGCCTTCGCCCAGTCCATCAAGCTGATGAAGTGGTATCCGCTGCTGACGCTGCCGATGTTCATCTTCATGGGCTACATGCTGTCGGAAAGCCGGATCGCCGACGATCTCTACCGCATGTTCCACGTCTGGTTCGGCCCCGTTCCGGGCGGCCTGGCCATCGGCACCATCGGTCTGATGGTCATCATCTCGGCGATGAACGGCCTTTCGGTAGCCGGCATGGCGATCGGAGCGACGATCGCGCTGCCGGAGCTTCTGCGGCGCGGCTACGACAAGCAGATGATAACCGGCGTCATCCAGGGCGGGTCCAGCCTCGGCATCCTCATCCCGCCTTCCGTCGTGCTCGTCCTCTACGGCATGATCGCCAGGCAGCCGGTCAGCCAGCTCTGGCTCGCCGGCGCCGTGCCCGGCCTGCTCATGGCCGCACTGTTCGTCATCTACATTGCCGTCCGCTGCCACTTCCAGCCGCATCTCGGTCCTGCGCTGACCCGCGAGGAGCGCGCCGAGATCACCTGGAGCCAGCGCTTCGCGCTGCTGCGCGCCGGCATCCTGCCGTTCATGATCTTCTTCCTGATGAACGGCCTCTTCTTGATGGGCATCACCAGCCTGGTGGAAAGCTCGGCTGTCGGGGCGACCGCCGCCATGGGAGCGGCGATCATCAAGGGCCGGCTGACGCGCGAGGTCTTCGAGAACACCGTGCGCAAGACGCTCGGCATCTCCTGCATGTTCATGTGGATCATCCTGGCCGCGCTCTGCTTTGGCGCGGTGTTCGACGGCCTGGGTGCCGTGAAGGCCATCGAGGGCTTCTTCCTCGACCGACTGGGCCTCGACCGCTGGCAGATCCTCATCCTGATGCAGCTGAGCTTCCTGCTGATGGGCACCTTCCTCGACGACACGGCGATGCTGGTCATCGTCGCGCCGCTCTACGTGCCGCTGGTCAAGGCGCTTGAATTCGACCTGGTCTGGTATGGCGTGCTCTACACCATCACCTGCCAGATCGCGTACATGACGCCGCCGTTCGGCTACAATCTGTTCCTGATGCGCGCCATGGCGCCGCCGGATATCCGGCTGCGCGACATCTACCTCTCCGTGATCCCGTTCGTCGCGGTCATGATCCTCACCCTCATCATCGTGATGGTCTTTCCGCAACTGGCGTTGTGGCTGCCCGCCCAGTTCCAGGGCAAGCTGCAAGGTTGAAGTCTAGAACAACAACACCACCAGAGAAGGAGAACAGCATGCTTAGCAGACGCAAATTCCTCACCAAGGCCGGCGTGGCGGGTGCTGCCGCCGGAACCGCGCTGGCGGCGCCTCCGGTCATCGCGCAGGAGCCTATCCGCTGGCGCATGCAGACCTATGCCGGCGCGACGCTCGGCCAGTTCGTCACCCAGCCCTTCGTCGACGCCTTCAACAAGGCGGCGAACGGCGAAATGGTGATCGAGCTGTTCTTCGCCGACCAGATCGTGCCGACGGGCGAGCTCTTCCGCGCCATGCAGGCCGGCACGATCGACGCCGTCCATTCGGACGACGATTCGATGGCGGCCCCGGTGGAAGTCGGCATCTTTGGTGGCTACTTCCCCTTCGCCACGCGCTCGATCGTCGACGTGCCGGTGCTCTTCCAGCAGTACGGGCTGGCCGAGATCTGGCGCGACGCCTATGCCAAGGCCGGCGGCGTCGTCTGGCTTTCCGCGGCGGGCCAGGACCCCTGCAACTTCAACACCAAGAAGGAGATCAAGAGCCTCGCCGACCTGTCGGGCCTGAAGCTCTACACCTTCCCGACCGCGGGCCGCTTCCTCGCCCAGTTCGGCGTGGTTCCGGTTTCCATTCCCTACGAGGACGCCGAAGTGGCCGTCCAGACCGGCGAGCTCGACGGCATGGCCTGGTCGGGCATCACCGAGGACTACACGGTCGGCTGGGCGAATGTCACCGACTACTTCCTGACCAACAACATCTCTGGCGCCTGGATCGGCTCGTGGTTCGCCAACGAGAAGAAGTGGGCTGACCTGCCCGATCATCTCAAGCAGATCTACATGTCGTGCATGGAAGCCAGCCACACCTTCCGCAACCAGTGGTACTGGGGCGGCGAGGCGAAGCTGCGGGCGACCGGCGACAAGCTGGCGCTGCGCTCCGTGCCTGCCGCGGAATGGAAGCAGGTCGAGCTGGCAGCGGTCAAGTTCTGGGACGAGATCGCCGCCGAAAGCGAGACCAAGGCGAAGGTGATCGAGATCTTCAAGCAATACAACGGCGTCATCAACAACGCCGGCTTCCCCTACAGCGAATCCTGATTCCAAAAATGAAACCACCGCTCCCGGCGCAATGCCGGGGGCGGGCTCCAACCCCATCCAGGACAAAGTCAAATGGCCGGCAATCTCACATTCGATCAACTGAAAAAGGCTGCCGCCAGCGGCGAGATCGACACGGTGCTCTGCGCAGCAGTCGACATGCAGGGCCGTTTGATCGGCAAGCGTTTCCTGGCCAGCTATTTCGTCGAGTCCGCTTATGACGAGACGCATGGCTGCAACTACCTGCTCGCCAACGACATCGATATGGAGCCGGTGCCCGGCTACAAGGCGGCCAGCTGGTCGAAGGGCTACGGCGACTTCGTGATGAAGCCCGACCTCACTACCATCCGCCGCGTGCCATGGCTTGAGAAGACGGCGCTGCTGCTGTGCGACCTGCAGGACCACCACACGCACCAGGACCTGCCGCACTCGCCCCGGGGCATCCTGAAGAAGCAGGTCCAGCGCCTGCAGGAGCGCGGCTACCTCGCCTATTTCGCGTCCGAGCTCGAGTTCTACCTGTTCAGCGAAAGCTACGACTCGGCCCGCCAGAAGCACTGGCAGAATCTCGAGACCGCATCGCCCTATATCGGCGACTACCTGATCGGCATCACCACCAAGGAAGAGGACGTGATGCGCCGCCTGCGCAACGACATGCAGGCCGCGGGCATCCCGATCGAGAACTCCAAGGGCGAGTGGGGTCCCGGCCAGGAAGAGATCAACGTCCGTTATGCCGAAGTGCTTGAGATGGCCGACCGGCACGTCATCCTGAAGAACGGCGCCAAGGAGATCGCCGACCAGATGGGCAAGGCGATCAGCTTCATGGCGAAGTACAATTACGGGCTCGCCGGAAACTCCAGCCACATCCACAACTCGCTGTGGAGCGCCGACGGCAAGACGCCGCTCTTCTTCGACAAGAAGGCAGAATGGACGCTGTCCGAGCTTGGCCGGCAATGGTCCGCCGGCCAGTTGAAATACGCCCGCGAGTTCACCTGGTTCCTGGCGCCCTACATCAACTCCTACAAGCGCTTCCAGTCCGGCACCTTCGCGCCGACCAAGATCATGTGGAGCGAGGACAACCGCACCGCAGGCTTCCGGCTGTGCGGCGAAGGCACCAAGGGCATCCGCATGGAATGCCGCATCGGCGGCGCCGACCTCAATCCCTATCTGGCCTTCGCGGCGCTCATCGCTGCGGGCCTTGCGGGCATCGACGAGAAGCTCGAGTTGCAGAAGCCGTTCGTCGGCGACGCATATCAGGCCGCCAGGCTGCCGGAGATTCCCAAGACCCTGCGCGACGCCACCGATGCGATGGCGAAGTCGAAGATGCTGAAGGCCGCGTTCGGCGAGGAAGTCGTCGAGCACTACCTTCACACCGCCCGCTGGGAGCAGCTTGAATATGACCGCCGGATCACCGACTGGGAGCTGCACCGCGGGTTCGAGCGATACTAGCTGCCGCGGCGCGCACGCCTGCGGCGCATGATGACAAGGACATCAGACATGACTGAAACGATAAAACTCAAGTCGCCGATCGACGGCTCGATCTATGCCGAGCGCCCCGTCGCTACCGACGCCGAACTGAATGCGGCCGTCGAGCGCGCCCGCGGCGCGCAGGCGGAATGGGCGAAGACGCCGATCGCAACGCGCGGCAGGTACATGCTCGCCATGCTGGAAGCGCTCGTCGGCATGACCGACGAGATCGTGCCGGAGATCGCCTGGCAGATGGGGCGCCCGGTCCGCTACGGCGGCGAGTTCGGCGGCGTCAGGGAACGCACCCAATACATGGTCGAGATCGCGGAAAAGGCGCTCGCCCCCGTGCCCGCGTCAAACCCGAAGGACGGGTTCCGCCGCTATGTGAAGAAGGAGCCGCTCGGCGTGGTGATGGTCATCGCGCCGTGGAACTACCCATACCTCACCGCTGTCAACACGATCGTGCCGGCGCTGATGGCGGGCTCCACCGTCATCCTCAAGCACGCCGCGCAGACGCTGCTGGTCGGCGAACGCTTCGCCCAGGCCTTCGAGAAGGCCGGCCTGCCCAGGGGCGTCTTCCAGAACGTCGTGCTCAACCACGGCCAGACGGAAAGGCTGCTCGGCTCCGGCAAGATCGACCATGTCAACTTCACCGGCTCGGTTGCGGGCGGGCGCGCCATCGAGAAGGCAGCGGCTGGTACTTTCATGACCATGGGCCTCGAGCTTGGCGGCAAGGACCCGGCCTACGTTCTTCCCGACGCCAAGATGGACCACGCAATCGCCAACCTCGCGGAAGGCGCCTTCTTCAATTCGGGCCAGTGCTGCTGCGGCATCGAGCGCATCTACGTACACGAGAAGGTCTATGACGACTTCGTCGAGGGCTTCATCGCCGAAAGCCGCAACTGGACGCTCGGCAACCCGCTCGACAAGGACGCGGTCATCGGGCCGATGGCGCAGGCGCGTTTCGCCGACCTCATCCGCGAGCAGAAGGCCGAAGCCCTGCGCAAGGGCGCGACCGCCCACATGAACGCCAGGGACGACCGGGACCAGGCCGGTTCGCCCTACCTGCCGGCCGAGGTGCTGACCGGCGTCAACCACCAGATGTCGGTCATGCGCGAAGAGAGCTTCGGCCCGATCGTCGGCATCATGAAGGTGCGCGACGACGACGAGGCTGTCTCGCTGATGAACGACAGCCCCTATGGCCTCACCGCCTCGGTCTGGACTGCCGACACCGACCACGCGATTTCTATCGGCGACCGCGTCGAGACCGGCACCGTCTTCATGAACCGCTGCGACTATCTCGATCCGGCGCTGGTCTGGACCGGCGTCAAGGACACCGGAAAGGGCGCCGCACTCTCGGCCATCGGGTACGACAACCTGACCCGTCCGAAATCCTTCCACCTGCGCGAGAAAGTTTAGGTGTCCGCCATTTCAAAGTGTACCACAGCCTCTAAGCGGCTGAGCGCGTGCCTTTCGTTGGGCCTCGCCATTGTAGCAGCCCCTGCATCCTCTAAGTCGTTGATCGAAGTCTCGAGCGAGACGCTCCGCGATCATTTGGCTGAGTTGTTCGCTGCGAGCGCCTATTGCAATAGTTTTAATCTGCGACACAACATGATCGATATCGTTTGGGATGTTCTAGAATTGCAAGTCAATGAAGACCCTAATAGTGAGACGCAACTAGCACTATTCACCCCATTGTTGGAACATTGGAACGCCAAGTTCCAAGCGGATACTGTCAGTTCCTGCGATGAATCATATTCAAGATACGGTCATGACGGGACCGCAATCCCAGACACGATGTACCGCCGCTAACTCAGCTAATGTTGGCCAAGAAAGAACCGTTGATGTCCAAGCTCGTCTCCAAATGGAACTACCCCACCACCGTCCGCTTCGGCGCCGGCCGCATCGCGGAACTGCCCGATGCGCTGGCTTTCGCCGGCATCAAGCGGCCGCTCTTCGTCACCGACCCCGGCCTGGCGAAACTGCCCTCCACCGCTTCGGCTCTGAAGGTGCTGGAAGACGCCAGGATCCCCCATTCGGTGTTCACCGACGTCAAGCCGAACCCGGTGGAAGCCAACCTCACCGCCGGCATAGCGGCGTTCAAGAAGGGCAAGCATGACGGCGTCATCGCCTTCGGCGGCGGCTCGGCGCTCGATCTCGGCAAGCTGATCGCCTTCCAGGCCGGCCAGACCCGGCCGATCTGGGATTTCGAGGACATCGGCGACTGGTGGACGCGCGCCGATTCGGATGCGATCGCGCCGATCGTCGCCGTTCCCACCACCGCCGGAACCGGCTCCGAGGTCGGCCGTGCCGGCGTTCTCACCAACGAGGCGACACACACCAAGAAGATCATCTTCCACCCCAAGCTCCTGCCCGCGATCGTCATCGCCGACCCCGAACTCACGGTCGGCATGCCGCCCTTCATCACGGTCGGCACCGGCATGGACGCGCTCGCCCATTGCCTCGAAGCCTATTGCGCCACCGGTTTCCATCCGATGGCGGACGGCATCGCGCTGGAAGGCATGCGCCTCGTCTTCGAAAACCTGCCGAAGGCGGCCGCCAACGGCAAGGACATCACCGCCCGCGCCAACATGATGGCGGCCGCGGCAATGGGCGCCACCGCCTTCCAGAAGGGGCTCGGCGCCATCCACTCGCTGTCGCATCCGATCGGGGCGCTCTACGACACCCATCACGGCATGACGAACGCCGTGTTCATGCCTTACGTGCTCGCCTTCAACCGGCCGGCGATCGAGGAGCGCATCGCGCGTGCCGGCGCCTATATCGGCATCAAGGGCGGCTTCGACGGCTTCAGCAAGGCGATCCTGAAGCTCAGGAAGGAACTCAAGGTTCCCCACACGCTGCCCGACCTCATCAAGGGGCTGAAGATGGACGTCAGGCGCAAGGCCGAAATCGCCGCAATGGCGGTCGAGGATCCGAGCACGGGCTCCAACCCGGTCAAGCTGACCAAGCGGGCGGCGCAGACGCTGCTCGACAACGCAATCGCCGGAAAACTCTGAACTTTTCGGCCCTGTCGCTCAGGGGACGAGGGCGGTCGCAAACGGAGGGAGGAAAGCTGACGGAAGGGGCTCAAAGTGTTTAGCCGAGAAATCAACTCGGCGCAGATTGATACGATCTGAAAAAAGGGGTTAACTTTTCGCGCCTTGGGGGATCTGGCAGTCCGACTTTCACGGGACTGTCACATGACAGCGGTACCGCATTCCGAGGCGTCGAATGGCGTCAGTTCAACGGAGAGAACATATGTTCAATTTCACGGGAAAAGCGCTTTCCCTTACGGCTGCGTCGCTGATGGTGACGACGGCCATCGCGTCCGCGCAGTCGATGGACGAACTGGTTGCCGCCGCCAAGGCGGAAGGCATGCTCACCACGATCGCCCTGCCGCACAGCTGGTGCGGCTACGGCGACGTCATCGCCGGCTTCAAGGCGAAGTATCCGGACATCAAGGTCAACGAACTCAATCCTGACGCCGGCTCCGCCGACGAGCTCGAGGCGGTTCGCGCCAACAAGGACAACAAGGGCCCGCAGGCGCCCGACGTGCTCGACGTCGGTCTTTCCTTCGGTCCGGCCGCCCAAGCGGAAGGCCTGCTGCAGCCTCACAAGGTCGCGACCTGGGACACGATCCCGGCCGATGCGAAGGACGCCGACGGCCACTGGTATGGCGACTACTACGGCGTCATGTCGCTGATGGTGAACACCGATCTGGTGCAGAACGTGCCGACCTCCTTCGCCGATCTTCTGAAGCCGGAATATGCCGGCCAGGTCGCGCTGGCGGGTGATCCGCGTGCCTCGAACCAGGCTATCCTCGGCGTCATGGCCGCTGGCATGGCGCAGGGTGCGGCGCCCGGCGCGGACGCTGCCAAGGCAGGCCTTGAATACTTCAAGAAGCTCAACGACGCGGGCAACTTCGTCCCGGTCATCGGCAAGGCTGGCACGCTCGCGCAGGGCACGACGCCGATCATCATCGCTTGGGACTACAACGCCCTGTCGTGGAGCGATTCGCTCAACGGCAACCCGCCGGTCAAGGTCGTCGTGCCTTCCGACTCGGTGCTTGCCGGCGTCTACGTGCAGGCCATCAGCGCCTACGCGCCGCAGCCCAACGCCGCCAAGCTGTGGATGGAATACCTCTACAGCGACGAAGGCCAGCTCGGCTGGCTGAAGGGCTACTGCCACCCGATCCGCTTCAACGACCTCGTTGCCAAGGGCTCGGTGCCGCAGGAGATGCTCGACAAGCTGCCGCCGGCTGAAGGCTACGCCAAGGCCGTGTTCCCGAGCCTCGACGCCGTGAACGCCAACTCCGAGGCGGTCAAGGCAGGCTGGGATGGCGTCGTCGGCGCCAACGTCGTTCAGTAGCAAAACCATCGGTGGACACGAGCCGTGAGGCTCGTGTCCACCTCTTTCCAGGAAGAGGGGACCGCGCAACCGATGTCGCTCGCTTCGTCTTCCGGACGCCGTCTGCCGACCCAATGGCTGGGCGTCGCGCCGTTTTTCCTCTTCGCCTTCCTGTTTCTCCTGCTGCCCGCCGTGTCGATCGTCGTCGGCGCGTTTCGCGGCGCGGATGGCGGCTTTACCTTCGACAACGTCGCCGGTCTCAGTTCCCCGAACATCCGCAATGCCTACTGGGTTTCCATCCGGATCAGCTTCTGGTCGGCGCTGCTCGGCTGCCTCATCGGCTTCGCGATGGCCGCGGCCGTCGTCCTCGGCGGCTTGCCGCGCTTCATCCGCTCGCCGCTCTTGACCTTTTCCGGCGTTGCCTCGAACTTTGCCGGCTTGCCGCTCGCCTTCGCCTTCATCGCCACCTTCGGCCCGGCCGGCCTTATCACCGTCTGGCTGCGCACCGAGTTCGGCATAAACGTGCGCGCCGCCACAGGCTTCAATCTGTTCAGCACCACCGGCCTCATCGCCACCTACCTGTTCTTCCAGGTGCCGCTGATGATCCTCATCATCACGCCGGCGCTGGACGGGCTGCGCCGCGAATGGCGCGAGGCCGCGGAGATCCTCGGCGCGACCTCCGCGCAATACTGGCGCATGATCGCCTTCCCGATCCTCGTCCCGTCGCTGCTCGGCACCTTCGCGCTCCTGTTCGCCAATTCGTTCGGCGCCGTCGCGACGGCCTTCGCGCTTGCCGGCCCGCAGCTCAACATCGCCCCGATCCTGCTGTTCTCGCAGATCCGCGGCGACGTCCTGGGGAGCCCGGGCCTGGGCTACGCGCTGGCGCTCGGCATGATCGTCATAACCGGCATTGCCAACACGCTTTATCTTTGGCTGCGGGCGCGCACGGAGAGGTGGCAGAAATGAAGACCTTCGCTGCCTGGACCGCGTTCCTGCTGGGGTCGCTGATCTTCATCCTCCCGCTTGTCGGCATGACCGAGTTTTCGCTGTCCATGCGGCGCGGCGAATATTCCTTCGACGCCTACGCCTCGGTGCTCGCCGATCCCCAGTTCCGGGAAACCTTCACCTATTCCGTTGTCATGGCGCTCGTCACCATCGTCTTCGGCATCCTGCTCGTGGTGCCGACCGCCTATTGGGTAAGGCTGCGCATGCCCTACCTTCGGCCGTTGGTCGAGTTCATCACGCTGATGCCGCTTGTCATTCCGGCCATCGTCATCGTGTTCGGCTATATCCGCCTCTACAACACGTCGAGCTGGCTGCCGTTGACGGGATCGGACACCGGCACCAACATCCTCTTGATGTTCGGCTATACGGCGCTGGCGCTGCCCTACATGTACCGCGCAGTGGACACCGGCCTGCGCAGCATCGACATCGCGACGCTGACCGAGGCCGCCCAATCGCTCGGCGCGGGCTGGACGACGATCTTCGGGCGCGTCATCCTGCCCAACGTCTTCGTGTCCGTGCTCTCGGGCGCGTTCCTGACCTTCGCCATCGTCATCGGGGAGTTCACGCTGGCCGCACTGCTCAACCGCCCCGCCTTCGGCCCCTATCTCCAGTTGGTCGGCGCCAACAAGGCCTACGAGCCTTCGGCGCTTGCGGTCATCTCGTTTGCCATCACCTGGCTCTGCATGGGCCTCATCCAGATCGTGGTACGGCTTGCCCCCAAGCCGCCCGCGCAGTCGCACTGAACCGGGACGCACCAATGGTCGAACCATTCCTCAAGATCGAGCATGTCCGAAAGACCTTCGGCGCGACGACGGTCGTGCAGGATTTCAACCTCGACGTCGCCGGCGGCGAGTTCATTTCCTTCCTCGGCCCGTCGGGCTGCGGCAAGACCACCGTCCTGCGCATGGTCGCCGGCTTCGAGGAGCCCTCCGACGGCAAGATCGTCGTCGGCGGCAAGGACATCACCCGGCTGAAGCCCAACCAGCGCAACATCGGCATGGTTTTCCAGGCATATGCGCTGTTTCCCAACCTGACGGTGGCGCAGAACATCGCCTTCGGCCTGAAGGTCGCCGGCGCCCCGAAGGCCGACTGCGACAGGCGCGTCGCGGAAATGCTGGAGTTGATCAAGCTGCCGCAGTTCGGCGACCGTTATCCCTACCAGCTCTCCGGCGGCCAGCAGCAGCGTGTCGCGCTCGCCCGCGCCATCGCGCCGAAGCCCAAGCTGCTGCTTCTCGACGAGCCGCTGTCGGCGCTCGACGCCAAGGTGCGCGTGGCGCTGCGCGACGAGATCCGAGCCATCCAGAAGGAACTCGGCATCACCACCGTCTTCGTCACCCACGACCAGGAGGAGGCGCTGTCGATCTCCGACCGCATCGTGGTCATGTATGGCGGCAAGGCCGAGCAGGTCGGCACGCCTTTCGAGATCTACAACCGGCCGGCCACCAAATTCGTCGCCAACTTCGTCGGCACCCTCAATGTACTGGAGGGCGTCGTTACCGATGCCGCGGAAGGCAGGGTGAAGGTCGGCGCCGGCGAGGTCATGCTGAAAGGCAAGCTCAACGGCTCGAAGGCCGGCGACACGCTGTCGCTCGCCCTGCGGCCGGAAGCCATTTCGCTCGGCAAGCGCGACGGACGCGACGCAACCCTCGACGGCAGCATCTCGGACGTCAGTTTCCTGGGTTCGGTCATCCGTGTCCGCGTCGGCATCGGCGGCGATGCGGTGTCGCTCGACACCTTCAATTCGCCGGCGTCGCCACCCCCGAGGGTCGGCGAGAAGGCGCAGATAAGCTTCTCGCCCGACGACGTGCTCGTGCTGCACTAGCCGGCGACGCCAGGCGGGGCGGCCGGGCCCGCGCACAAGCCGCATGCGACCCGGCGCCGTTCAAGGTTGAAATCCGCAGCCGATCCGCGATAGGAGGCGCAATCCGGCTCACGGTCGCCGGAAGGACCTGCGGCGCCGCACGAGCGACAGGAGCACACTTCGTGAAAACCATTACGCTCGACGCGTTGCAGGCGATGGTCGGCCAGGAAAGCGGCCTTTCGTCATGGCGCGAGGTCACGCAGACCATGATCGACCAGTTCGCTGAGGCGACCGACGATCACCAGTTCATCCACTGCGACCCCGTTCGCGCCGCCGCCGAGACGCCGTTCGGCGGCACGATTGCCCATGGGTTTCTGACGCTGTCCCTGCTTTCGACCTTCGCGTTCGAGACCGCGCCCAAACTCGAGGGCGCCGACATCGGCATCAATCACGGCTTCGACCAGGTGCGTTTCGTCGCGCCGGTCAAGACCGGTTCGCGCATCCGCGCCCGGTTCACCCTCGCCGACGTCAAGGCGCGTCCATCCGGCTGGATCCAGGTGACCAACGACGTCTCGATCGAGATCGAGGGGTCCGCCAAGCCAGCGCTCACCGCGCGCTGGCTGACCCTGGCCTTCGTGCCGCCGAAGGACCGCTGAACCGACATCAACCGGGAGATTGGTTACGTGCCGCAGATCTGCATCGTCGTCGAATATGAAACCAATGAAGGCGCCGAGGAGGAGTTCACCGCCCTGGCCATGGATCATGCGCGGCGTACGCTGATCGAGGAGCCCGGCTGCCTTCGCTTCGACGTCACGAAGCCGCTCGACGAAAACGGGCGGCCGATCGCCAATGCGGTGATGCTGAACGAGATCTTCACCGACGAGGCGGCCTTCGCGGCGCATGGCGACAACCCGCGCCTCGCGGTGCTCAGGAACGCCACCGCGCCGCTGGTCAAGTCGCGCAGGCGGGTGGTTTCGAACATCGTCAACGGTCCCGCCGAGGAGACCGGCATGGCGCCTGACCAGCTCAACGCCTCAAACGACGGCTGAAGCCCTGCCGCCCTCGCCGGCCGCCGGGCGGCCGGGCTAGCGGCGCGCCTTCCTTGGTCCGCCGGGGATGGACGATGACGTCGCCGAAACCGGATCGCTGGCCGGAAACGTATCCTCGAGACCTTCTTCCAGTTCCTCCTCGAGTTCGTCGGCGGTGCGCTTCTGCCGGCGCTTTTCGCGCTCGAGCGACCTGACGGCCGGCGACTGGGTCGCGCTGTCGCGCGCTTTCGAATTGCTCATGTCGCATCACCTCCTGCTCCCGGATTACATAGGAGCCCCTGCGCGCCGCGCCAGCCCGCGCACCCGCCCGTCCACATGCCTGAACGGAATTGTCGCCGCCCATGAACCTTTCCGTGGGGTTGGAACACCCATTCCCAACTGGCGAGCACGCCGGTTGCAGTCCAACCCTGGAGGAAGTGAACATGAAACGCCTTGCTATCCTGGTCGCCACGGCGACCTTCGCGGCTTCGATCGGCGCCATGAAGGCTGACGCCAGCCCGCTCAGCGACTGTTACGACGAAGTCATCTCGTCCTGCGGCTATCTCTGGCCCGGCCAGGACTCCGGCGATGCCGGATATTCGAGCTGTATCAGCTCCGGCATGGACCTCTGCGACGGTGCCCACAAGAGCGTCGGCGCCGGCAAGATCAAGGGGTTCAAGGCCGTGAAGCCCCGCGCCAAGCTCAAGTTCCGCGCGAACTGATCAGGATCGACATGCGGGGCGGCGCCATGCCGCTCCGCATTCTCACGACGCCTCGTCGCGCGCCGCTTCGCAGAGAAAGGTGAAAACGTAGTCGCTGAACGAGCGCCAGCATTCGATGCGGAAGGCGTCCTGCGCCGTCCGCAGCAGCACGATCTCCACCTTGCCGAGGATCGTCCTGGAGCAGGCCCCGACCGGGAAAGCCTGCAGCGACAGGTCCTGCGGGCAACCTGCGTTGACGACCGCCGCGGCGCCCGGGCCCGTCACCGAGATCGCGACGTTGCGATGCGACACGGTTGCGGCCGAATGCAGTCCCTTCACCCTGGCGCAGGCCTCAAGCGGATCCTTGGCGCCTTCGTCGATGACCAGCCACTCGTCCGGCCCCAGCCAGAGCGCGACACGGCTGCCCTTCGTCTCCGATGTCTTTGGTGCCCGCGGCAATGGCAGACCGAGCGCCTTGGAAAGCGCCGCGACAGCGTCTGGCCGCGCGCGGAGCGCGACGCGGTGCGCCGGCGGCAGCACGGCCAGCTTCACCTTCGGCGCGGAGAATTCGCGGCCGGCAAGGGCCGGCTCGCGGTCGGCGGTGTGGGCGACCTTAGCCATTGAGACGGCCTCCCTTCTCGTCGAAGAACACCGGCTGGCAGATCTCGACCTCCAGCGTTCCGGACGGCATCGGCACGAAAAGCGTCTCGCCCATGCGCGCGCGCCCGTCGACGACGAGGCCGAGCGCGATGGATCGCCCGCAATTCTCCGACCAGTAGCTCGACGTGACATGGCCGATCATGGTCATCGGGATCGCCTGCTGGGGGTTGGCGACGATCTGCGCGCCTTCTTCCAGCACGTTGCGGGGATCCTTCGTCTTGAGGCCCACCAGTTGCTTGCGTCCGGCGGCCACTAGATCCGGCCGGCTCAGGCCGCGGATGCCGACGAAATCAGTCTTCTTCTTGCCGATCGCCCAGTCGAGCCCCGCGTCGTTCGGCGTCACCGTGCCGTCAGTGTCCTGGCCGACGATGATGTAGCCCTTTTCGGCACGCAGCACGTGCATCGCTTCGGTGCCGTAGGCGCAGGCGCCATGCTTCTGTCCTTCTGCCCAGAGCGCTTCCCAGACCGCCTGGCCATAGTCGGCCGGCACGTTGACCTCGAAGCCGCGGTCGCCGGTGAACGACATCCGGAACAGTCGGGTCGGCACGCCGCAGATTGTCCCTTCGCGCACCGACATGTGCGGCATCGCCTCGTCCGACAGGTCGATGCCCTCGACCAGCGGCGCGACGATCTCGCGCGACCTCGGCCCCTGCACGGCGATCACCGCCCACTGCTCGGAAATCGATGTCAGCCAGACGTCGAGTTCGGGGAATTCGGTCTGGAGGTAGTCCTCCATGTGGTTCATGACACGCGCGGCGCCGCCGGTCGTGGTGGTGACATGGAACCGGTCGGGCGCCAGCCGTCCGACGACGCCATCGTCATAGATGAAGCCATCCTCGCGCAGCATGATGCCATAGCGGCAGCGGCCGACCTCGAGCTTCTCCCAGGGATTGGTGTAGAGCAGTTCCATGAACTTCGCCGCGTCGGGTCCGACCACCTCGATCTTGCCCAGCGTCGACGCATCGAACAGTCCGGCAGCCTGGCGGACCGTGACGCATTCGCGGTTGACCGCCGCATGCATGTCTTCGCCGGCGCGCGGGAAGTACCAGGCGCGCTTCCACTGGCCGACATCCTCGAACACGGCGCCCAGCGCCTCGGCGCTGGAATGCATCGCGGTCCTGCGGGTCGGGTCGAACAGCGGTCCGCGCGCATGGTTCACGATGGCGCCGAAGGTCACCGGCGTGTAGGGCGCGCGGAAGGTCGTGAGCCCGACCTCCGGTATGTCGCTGCCCAGCGCCTCGGCGGCAATGGCGAGGCCGTGCATGTTCGACGTCTTGCCCTGGTCGGTGGCCATGCCGTTGGTGGTGAAGCGCTTGACGTGCTCGATCGAGCGCATGCCCTCGTGCACCGCCTGGCGGATGTCCTTTGCCGTGACGTCGTTCTGGAAGTCGACGAAGGCTTTCACCGTCGTGCCGGCCCCTGCCCCCGGGCCGGCGCCGAGCATGCCGCCCGTCCAGCCCTCGCCTGCCTCGGCCTTCGGCTTTGCGCCCCTGGCGGCCTTGCCCCCGGCATCCCTGGCCGCCTTTGCGCCGGCCGCATAGCCCTCGTTGAGCGACGCTTCAAGGCTGTCCGTCCCGTTGCACGCGCCGACCGAGACGCAGTCCTGCGCATAGGTGCCCGGCAGGAAGCGCCGCGTCGCGTCGTCGAACGCGACCTTGCCGCGCGACTGCGAGAACAGGTGCACCGATGGCGTCCAGCCCGACGACATGATGAGCGCGTCGACCGGGATGCTGCGCTCGCCGCCGCCGCTCTTGGGCTGCACGACGATCGACGACACGCGCAGCCTGCCGCGTGTCCTGACCACGGCGCGGCCATGGTTGATCTCGATGCCCAGCGCGCGCGCCTCGTCGATCAGCGGTCCGCTGGGGTTGTCCCTGAGGTCGACGATCGCAGCGATGTTCACGCCGGCCTTCCGGAGGTCGATCGCCGCCGCATAGGCGCTGTCATTGGCGGTATAGACGCCGACATTCCTGCCCACCGCGACGCCGTAGTGGTTGAGATAGGCGCGCGCGGCCGAGGCGAGCATGACGCCTGGCCTGTCATTGTCGGCGAACACCATCTGCCGCTCTATCGCGCCGGTCGCGATGACGACCCTTTTCGCGCGCACCTGCCAGAGCCGCTCGCGCGGCTGGTCGTGGCCGGGGGCCGCCAAGTGATCGCTGACGCGCTCGGTCAGCCCGACGAAGTTCTGGGCGTAGTACCCGAAGGCCGTGGTGCGCGGCAGCAGGCGCACATTGTCCATCGCCGCCAGCTTCGCGACCGCGGTCTGCGCCCAGCCCCAACCGTCCTGTCCGTCGATCCTGGCGCCGCTTTCGAACCGCAGCGCGCCGCCGAATTCCGCCTGCTCGTCGGCCAGGATGACGCGCAGGCCGCTTTGCGCGGCCGCCAGCGCCGCCGCGATGCCCGCCGCGCCGCCGCCGAGCACCAGCACCTCGCAATGGGCGAAGCGCGAGGAATAGTGGTCGGGATCGGGTTGGTCCGGCGCGACGCCGAGGCCGGCGGCGGCGCGGATGTTCGGCTCGTAGAGGCTCTTCCAGGCCGCCTTCGGCCACATGAAGGTCTTGTAGTAGAAGCCGGCCGAGAAGAACGGCGAGAACAGGTCGTTGACCGCGCCGACATCGAAGGAAAGCGCCGGCCAGCGGTTCTGCGAATGCGCCTCCAGCCCGTCATAGAGCTCCTGCACGGTCGCGCGCACGTTCGGCGTCTTGCGCGCCGCGTCGCGCGCGACGGTGACCAGCGCGTTGGGCTCCTCCGCGCCGGCCGACAGGATGCCGCGCGGCCGGTGATACTTGAACGAGCGCCCGAGCAGGTGGACGCCGTTGGCGAGCAGCGCCGAGGCCAGCGTATCGCCCTCCAGGCCGCCCATCGGCCTGCCGTCGAAGGTGAAGCGGGCGGTTCTCGCTGGCGTCAGCCGGCCCGCGCCGGGGATGCGGAAAGGCTCGGCCATCACGCGTCCTTCTTCTTCGCTGCGGCGCGCTTGCGCGGCTTCTTGACGTTGAGCTGGTCCGGCGGCCGGTTGGCGTAGGCCGCCGGTTCGCTCGACGCCGGACGCTCGATGTCGGGTTTCGGTTCGCCGGCCTTGTAGGTGATCAGGAACCTGTCGGTCACGGTGTCGCGCACGGCGTTGAAGAAGCGCGCGCAGCCATGCACGTGCCGCCAGCGCTCGAAGATCACGCCTTTCGGGTTGGTGCGGATGAAGAAGAACTTTTCGAAGTCCTCGTCGCTGATCGCGGCGATATACGCCGAGCGGGCGATATGCGCCTCGCCGGCATTGCGGAACTCGAGTTCGGGTCGCTCTTCCTCGCAGTAGGGGCAGCGGATGAGAAGCATGGTTTCCGCTCCCTCAGTGCGCGACGGCGGCGGCCGCCGCCTCATCGATAAGCCGACCCGTGCGGAAGCGCTCCAGCGTGAACGGCGCATTGATCCTGTGCGGCTCGTCCCTGGCGATGGTGTGCGCGAAGACGTGGCCCGAGCCCGGCGTCGCCTTGAAGCCGCCCGTGCCCCAGCCGCAGTTGACGTAGAGGCCCTGCACCGGCGTCTTCGCCAGGATCGGCGAGCGGTCGGGCGTGACGTCGACGATGCCGCCCCAGGAGCGCAGCATCTTCATGCGCGTGAACATCGGGAACATTTCGCAGATCGCGTCGAGCGTGTGGGTCAGGATATGGAGCCCACCAGTCTGCGAGTAGGAAACGTACTGGTCGGTGCCGGCGCCGATCACCAGTTCGCCCTTGTCCGACTGCGAGATGTAGGCGTGCACGGTGTTCGACATGACCACGCAGGGAAACACCGGCTTGACCGGCTCCGAAACCAGCGCCTGCAGCGGATAGCTCTCGAGCGGCATGCGCACGCCGGCCATGTCCATGAGGACGGAGGAATGGCCGGCAGCAACGACGCCGAGCTTCTTTGCGCCGATGAAGCCGCGCGTCGTCTCGACGCCGCTCACCGCGCCGCCGGGCGTGCGCCGGATGCCCTTCACCTCGCAGTTCTGGATGATGTGGACGCCGCGTGCCGACGCGCCGCGCGCATAGCCCCAGGCCACGGCGTCGTGCCGGGCGGTGCCGCCACGCCGCTGCAGCGCCGCGCCCACCACCGGGTAGCGCGCATGTTTCGAGATGTTCAGCGGCGGACAGAACTCCTTCGCCTGTTCCGGCGTCAGGAACTCGTTGTCGACGCCGTTCAGCCGGTTGGCGTGGATGTGGCGTTTCAGCACCTGGATGTCATGCACATTGTGCGCCAGCATCATCACGCCGCGCGCCGAATACATGACGTTGTAGTTGAGGTCCTGGGAGAGCCCGTCCCAAAGCTTGACAGCGTGGTCGTAGATCCCCGCGCTCTCGTCGTAGAGATAGTTGGAGCGGATGATGGTGGTATTGCGGCCGGTGTTGCCGCCGCCGAGCCAGCCCTTCTCCAGGACGGCGACATTGGTGATGCCGTGCTCCTTGGCGAGATAGTAGGCTGTGGCGAGGCCGTGGCCGCCGGCGCCGACGATGATGACGTCGTATTCCGGCCTCGGCTCCGGCGAGGACCACTGCTGTTCCCAGCCCTTGTGGCCGCGCATGGCCTCCCTGGCGATGGCGAATACCGAATATTTCCGCATGGTGCGTCGACTGGCCCCGCGAGTATCCGCCGGGACATTCCCGGCGCAGGCGAGGTGTACCACTAGCGAAAAGCCGGTGTCACCCTTGCGCTGTCTGCGACGGTGGTTGCCGCTTTGCGTCATGCGCGAGCGGTGACAGCATCCGTTCCTGTCCGGCAGGTATCGGGTGGTGGCCCGCAGCGGAAATTTGTCATGCCCCGGGAACGGTCGTCACAGGCCGCTCAACCCGAAAGGAAATGACATGTTCTCGCTCACCAACAAGGTCGCCATCGTCACCGGCGCCAGTTCCGGCATCGGCCGGGCGACGGCAAGGCTGTTCGCCGAACAAGGCGCCAGCGTCGTGCTGGCGGCCCGGCGACATGACGAACTTGAATCGCTCGCCGCCGAAATAGCGGAAGACGGTGGCCAGGCGCGCGCGCTTGCCGGCAACGTGCGCGACGAGGCCTATGCAAAAGCGCTGGTCGAACTCGCCACGGGTGCCTTCGGCGGGCTCGACATCGCCTTCAACAACGCGGCGATCGTCGGCGCAATGGGGCCGGTCTCCGACCTGTCGGTCGAGAACTGGCGCGATACGCTTGAAACGAACCTGACTGGCGCGTTTCTCGGCGCGAAATACCAGGTTCCCGCCCTGGTCGAGCGGGGTGGCGGTTCGTTGATCTTCACCTCGACCTTCGTAGGCCACACGGTCGGCATGCCGGGAATGACGGCCTACGCAGCGAGCAAGGCGGGGCTGATCGGGCTGACGCAGGTGCTGGCCGCCGAATACGGACCGAAAGGCATCCGTGTAAACGCCTTGCTTCCCGGCGGCACGGACACGCCGTCCGCCACGTTCAAGACTCCGGAGCAGCGCGGCTTCGTTGAAGGACTACATGCGCTGAAGCGCGTCGCGCAACCCGAAGAGATCGCGCAGTCGGCGCTCTACCTGGCATCGGATGCTTCGAGCTTCACGACGGGCGCGGCGCTCTTCGCCGACGGCGGCGTGTCGATCAACCGCACCTGAGCGACGAGCGCGGAGGGTGCGCGGTCAGGCTGCCGCGCGCCCTCAGCTACGCGCGCCGCGCGACTTTCATATTCGGCAGGAAGATCGTCAACAGCCCGAGCAGCGGCAGGAACGAGCACAGCCAGAAGACATAGTCGATGCCGCGATAGTCGGCGAGCACACCGAGCGCGGCCGCGCCGATGCCACCGAAGCCGAAGGCAAGCCCGAAGAAGATGCCGGCGATCATGCCGACCCGGCCCGGAACCAGTTCCTGCGCGAACACCACGATCGCCGAGAAGGCCGACGACAGGATGAGACCGATCAGGACCGCGAGCACGTTGATCCAGAACAGGTCGGCGTAGGGCAGCGCCAGCGTGAACGGCAGCACGCCGAGGATAGAGAACCAGATCACGGTCTTGGCGCCGAAGCGGTCGCCGAACAGCCCTCCCAGCACCAGGCCGGCGGCCGACGCGCCGAGGAAGGCGAACAGCATGATCTGCGAGCCCTGCACCGTGACGCCGAACTTCTCGATCGCGTAGAAGGTGTAGTAGCTCGACAGCGACGCCATGTAGATGTTCTTGGAGAAGGTCAGGACGGTCAGCACCACCAGCGCGGCGATCACCTTGCCGCGCGGCAGCGGCGGGAACATCGACGCGGGCATCCTGCGGCCGTTGCGGTCGCGCAGGTGCGCCGCATACCAGCCGCCGACCTTCCACAGGACGACGATGCCGACGAGCGAGCCGATCGTGAACCAGGAGACGCTTGTCTGGCCGAACGGAACCACGATGAACGCGGCGAGCAGCGGGCCGACCGCCTGGCCGAAATTGCCGCCGAGCTGGAAGATCGACTGTGCAAGCCCGAAGCGGCCGCCGGACGCGAGCCGCGCGACGCGCGACGATTCGGGATGGAAGATCGCCGAGCCGAGGCCGATCAGCATCGCGCCCAGCACCAGCACGGGATAGCTGTGCGCATGCGCCAGCACGACCAGCCCGACCAGCGACGAGCCCATGCCGACCGGCAGCGAATAGGGCAGCGGCCGCCGGTCCGTGTACATGCCGATCAGCGGCTGCAGCAGCGAGGCCGTGCCCTGGAACGCAAGGGTGAGCAGCCCGATCTGCCAGAAGTCGAGATGGTAGTTGTCCTTCAGCAGCGGGTAGATCGCCGAAAGCAGCGACTGCATCACGTCATTGATGAAATGGCAGAGGCTGACCGCCAGGATGACGGCGATGACGGTGCCATCGACTCTCGATGGCCGGCTCTCGATGCTGCTGTCGGTCACGTCTGGTTCCGGCGATGCGGGGACTGCGCGTGGCAGTTGCACTACGCCCAAAAGACAGTCAAGGTTATGAGGCAGCCGGGGCGAGCTCTGATGCCAGGCGGCCTTCCGGCGCCGCGAGGCACCCGACGGGGCAATCCGCACTCGACAAAGCGCACCGATTCTGCTATCAGCCGCCACAATTCGCGGTGGTAACAGCCGCGACAGCGTTTGGCTATTTGCCAAATCATTGTTTCTTAACACGAAAGCAGGATTGCCCGTGCAGGTACTCGTCCGCGACAACAACGTCGACCAGGCGCTCCGCGCCCTGAAGAAGAAAATGCAGCGCGAAGGCATCTTCCGCGAGATGAAGATGCGCGGGCATTACGAGAAGCCTTCCGAGAAGCGTGCGCGCGAAAAGGCCGAGGCCGTCCGCCGCGCCCGCAAGCTGGCCCGCAAGCGCGCGCAGCGTGAAGGTCTGCTGCCGATGACGCCGCGCCAGACGGCGGCAAATGCGGGTCCCGGTCGCCCGGCGCGCTGACGCCCCTTTTTCGTCCTTTTCCGGCGGTACGGCATTACAGGTGGGGCGATGCGAATCGCCGCCACCTTTCTTTCGTCGCGTCACCGCGATGCAATGATCACGCCCCGGGCCTCGCCAGGTTCGGCATCAGGGAAAAATACGCAATGACTGCAGCCATGGGCGACCGCGAGCCGAAGATGCGCAGCGGTTTGGTCATGGCGGCGCTGTTGGCGGGCCTGCTGGCCTCCGCCTGCCAGAGCACCGGACCGACCGGCGAACTCACCACCATCGATACGGCGCAGGGCTCCGAGCAGAACATTTCGTCGCTGACCGCCGTCATCGACCGCAATCCGCAGGATCCGGAAGCCTACAATGTGCGCGGATCGGCCTATGGCCGCGGCGGCAAGTATCGCGAGGCGCTGGACGACTTCAACAAGGCGATCGCGCTCAGGCCGAATTTCTACCAGGCCTATGCCAACCGCGCCCTGATCCACCGCTTCCTCGGCGACCAGCAGAGCGCGCTCAACGACTACAACCGCTCGATCCAGCTCAATCCGAGCTACGACGCCGCCTATATAGGCCGCGGCAACCTCTACCGGCGGGCTGGCCAGGTGACGCTCGCCTTCAACGATTTCCAGAAGGCGATCCAGCTCGACACGACCGACGCCCGCGCCTACCACAACCGCGGCCTGATCTATCAGAGCCAGGGCCAGCACGCATTCGCGATCGAGGATTTCTCGAGCTCCATCTCGATGTCGCCCAGCGCCCCGGAACCGTATAACGGCCGTGGCCTCTCCTACCTCGCCATGAACGACGAGGACAACGCGTTCGCCGACTTCAACACCGCCATCAAGCTCGATGGCAAGGTGGCCGAGAGCTGGGCCAACCAGGCCCTGGTCTACGAGCGGCGCGGCGAAAAGGACAAGGCCGCGAAGTCTTACCAGCAGGCGGTGCGCCTCGACCCCAACTACAAACCCGCCGTGGACGGTCTGGCTCGCGTCAAGGGCAGCTGACCGGCCGCTTCGGGGCAGCGTTTTTCGATGAGAAAGTGAGGCCAAGATGATCAGGAAGTTCACCCTTGCCGCAGCCGCCAGCGCCATGGTCGCCCTTTTTGCCCCACCTGCCAGCGCCGACAATATCAAGCTCGGACTGCTGACCTGCGAGATCGAAGGCGGCACGGCGCTCATCATCGCGTCGCACAAGGGGCTGTCCTGCACGTTCAAGTCGTCGCGCAGCGGCCGCCGGGAACACTACACCGGCATGATCTCCAAGATCGGGGTCGATGTCGGGGTGACGCACCAGGGTTCGCTGCAGTGGGCGGTGTTTGCGTTGAGCAGCAAGCACAAGGCCGGCGCTCTGGCCGGCGAGTATCTCGGCGCGACCGCCGAGGCCAGCATCGTGGCGGGCGGCGGCGCGAACCTGCTCGTCGGCGGCTTCCAGCGCTCGTTCACCCTGCAGCCGCTGAGCGTGCAGGCGCAGACCGGCCTGAACCTTGCGCTTGCCGTGACCTCGATGAGGCTTTTCGAAGCGACCAAGTAGTCGCGCGACCGGGGTCGCGCCGCAGAAAATGGCGCGATCTCGGAACCTTGAGGGCACGCCGGCAGTTGTTGGCGATAGCTTCAAGGAGATAACGACCATGAAACACCTGCTCATCGCAGCGGCTTCGGCCGCCCTGCTCGGCTTTGCCACTCCTGCCGGCGCCCAGAACGAGGGCATCGAACTCGGCAAGCTCGACTGCAGGGTCGAAGGCGGCGCGGGCTTCGTCATCGGCTCGACCAAGGACGTGCTCTGCACCTACACCCCGGCCGACGCGTCGATGGCGCCGGAGACCTATCATGGTGAGATCAGGAAGATCGGCCTCGACGTCGGCGTCACCGGCGAAACGCTGATGACGTGGGTCGTCCTGGCTCCCAGCAAGGACATCTACGCCGCGGGTGCGCTGGCTGGAAACTATGTCGGCGCGGGCGCCGAGGCGTCGGTCGCCGTCGGTGGCGGCGCCAACCTGCTGGTCGGCGGCTCGGACAAGACGTTCACGCTTCAGCCGCTCAGCGTCCAGGCGCAGACCGGCCTCAACATCGCCGTCGGCGTGACCGACTTCCAGTTGCGCGCTTCGGCGGGCTGACGCCCCTTGCCCGGCATGGCTTGTTGTCGGTCGCGCGAAAGCGCGGCCGGCGACTAACTTCAGCGCAGCAGGCGTTGCTCGAGCCAGCCGACCACATAACCCCGTATTGCATCGACATGCTCGTCGGTCTCGATCGCTCCGGCAAGTTCCGATATGCGCATGGCCGCCGCCAAGAGGAAAATCCGGCGTCTGTCGAGCACCCTGCCCGTTCGCGCTTGGTAGGCGGCAGCCGTGCGAGCCGCGAGATCGGCATCGACAAGTGATATCTGCACGAGTTCCCGGTGCGGCGGACCAAAGCCTGAATCGGCGAAGTCGAAGATTCCCTTCAGCCGACCTTGCTGATGATCGAAGGCCATGTTCCAGCCATGCGCGTCGAAGTAGCCGTAGACCTCGCCGAGCGGATCGGGCGGCAGTGCGCGATAGTCGGCGATGGCGGCCTGCGCGGCCTCCCGCAGATGCTCTGGCAGGTACGGCCACACCGGTGCGAGCGTCGCGTCCGCCGTATCCCACCAGCCGACCGGCAATGCTCCGGCCTCGCGCATGACGGCTGGATCGACCGCATGCATTTCGGCCAGGAAAAGCGCGATGTCGTCCGCCAGCCGACGGCGCGCTTCCTCGTTCAGGCGCGCATAGCCCTGGCCGTCGAGCGTTGCGCCCGGCAGCTTGCCGTGCAGCGAGAAGAGCGGCGGCCCCTGATGGAGGGTCATGTCGGGCACCGCCATGGTGAGCCGCGGACGGACGGCCGCCAAGAGCGACGCCTCGCGCCTCAGCGCCTCCTCGGCATCTTCACCCTCGGGAAATTTCGCGATGAACCGACCACCGACATCGACGGCGATGCTGTGCCAGCCCCTGCCGGCAATTGTGAATGGCATGCCGGCGAAGGAAGGACGGGCGGCGAGGATGGCCGCCCGGTAGGCTTCGGGTACGTTTTCCGGGACCCGAAGACCGATCAGTGATCCATCGCCTTGACGATTTCCTCGGTCATCTTCTTGGCGTCGCCGAGCAGCATCATGGTGCCGTCCTTGTAGAACAGCGTGTTGTCGATGCCGGCGTAGCCGGAGCCGAGCGAGCGCTTGACGAACAGGCAGGTACGCGCCTTGTCGACGTCGAGGATCGGCATACCGTAGATCGGCGACGACTTGTCGTCGCGCGCCGACGGGTTCGTCACGTCGTTGGCGCCGATGACATAGGCGACGTCGGCCTGGGCGAACTCGGAATTGATGTCCTCCAGCTCGAACACCTCGTCATAGGGCACGTTGGCCTCGGCGAGCAGGACGTTCATGTGGCCGGGCATGCGTCCCGCGACCGGATGGATCGCGTACTTCACCTCGACGCCCGCGGCCTTCAGCTTGTCGGCCATCTCGCGCAGCGCGTGCTGCGCCTGGGCGACCGCCATGCCGTAGCCGGGCACGATGATGACCTTCTGCGCGTTCATCATCAGGTAGGCGGCGTCGTCCGCCGAACCCTGCTTCACGGTGCGCTCGATGCCGTCGTCGCCACCGGCGGCCGTCTCGCCGCCGAAGCCGCCGAGGATGACCGAGATGAAGGAGCGGTTCATGCCCTTGCACATGATGTAGGACAGGATGGCGCCCGACGAGCCGACCAGCGCGCCGGTGATGATCAGCGCCAGGTTGCCGAGCGTGAAGCCGAGCGCCGCCGCCGCCCAGCCGGAATAGCTGTTCAGCATCGACACGACGACCGGCATGTCGGCGCCGCCGATCGGGATGATCAGCAGCACGCCGAGCAGCAGCGAGATCGCGACGATCAGCCAGAAGGTGGTGAAGCTCTCGGTCGACACCAGCATGACGATCAGCACGACAAGCGCGATGCCGAGCGCCGCGTTGATGACATGGCGCGCCGGCAGCATGATCGGCTTGCCGGACATGCGGCCGTCGAGCTTCAGGAAGGCGATGACCGAACCGGTGAAGGTGATCGCGCCGATGGCGACGCCGAGGCTCATCTCGACCAGCGCCTGGCTGTGGATGTCGCCGGCGACGCCGATGCCGAAGCTTTCCGGCGCGTACATCGCGGCGGCGGCGACCATGACGGCGGCCAGGCCGACCAGGCTGTGGAAGGCGGCGACCAGTTGCGGCATCGACGTCATGGCGATGCGCCGCGCAGTCAGCGCGCCGACGCCGCCGCCGATGGCAAGGCCGACGACGATCAGGCCGAAGCCGGTGACGCTCGGGGTCGCCAGCGCCAGCGTGGTGGCGATGGCGATGGCCATGCCGACCATGCCGAACATGTTGCCGCGCCGGCTGGTGGTCGGGTGCGACAGGCCGCGCAGCGCCAGGATGAACAGGATGCCGGAGACGAGATAGAGGAAGGAGGCGACGTTCTCGTTCACGTCACTTCTCCTTCTTCTTGTACATGGCGAGCATGCGCTGGGTGACCAGGAAGCCGCCGAAGATGTTGACCGACACGAGCACCAGCGCGACGAAGCCGAAGCCGGTCGCCAGGCCCGAGGCCGAGATGCCGACGGCCAGCAGCGCGCCCACAACGATCACCGACGAGATCGCGTTGGTCACCGCCATCAGCGGCGTGTGCAGCGCCGGCGTAACCGACCACACGACGTAGTATCCGACGAAGATCGCCAGCACGAAGATCGCGAAGCGGAAGACAAACGGGTCGATGACGCCGCCGGAGATCGCGTGCGCGGCGTCTCCCGCCGCGGCGGCCCCGACCTCGACATTGGCGAGCGCGGCGCGCGCCGTCGCAACCGCCTGGTCGAGCTGGTCGAGCGCCTGTTCGAGCGCGGTCTTTTCCATCACCCCTCTCCCCCGGTTTCCGGCTTGCCGGCCTTCTTCGCCGCCGCCTTCTTCGGCGCGGCCTTCTTCGGCGCGGCTTCCGCCGCATCCGTGGCCGGATCGTCGCCGCGGTTCTGGCCCGGCACGATCGCCTTCGGCTTTTCAGCCGGCGCGGCCGCGACATTGGCGAAGGCCGAATGCACCACCTTACCGCCGTCGGTCAGCATGGTCGCCTTGACCAGTTCGTCCTCGCGATTGACCGCGAAGGTCTTGGTCGACTTGTCGACCATGGTCTCGACGAAGGCGTAGAGGTTCTTGGCGTAGAGCAGCGATGCGGACGCGGCGACACGGCCGGGCACGTTGAGATGGCCGACGATCTTCACGCCGTTGGCGGCGGTCACCACCTTGCCGGCTTCGGCGCCCTCGACATTGCCGCCACGCTCCACCGCGAGGTCGACCAGCACCGAACCCGGCTTCATCGAGGCCACCATCGCGGCCGACACCAGCTTCGGGGCCGGACGGCCCGGGATCAGCGCGGTCGTAATGACGATGTCCTGCTTGGCGATGTGCTCTGCGGTAAGCGCCGCCTGCTTCGCCTGATACTCCTTGGACATCTCCTTGGCGTAGCCGCCGGCGGTCTCGGCCGCCTTGAATTCCTCGTCCTCGACCGCCAGGAACTTCGCGCCGAGCGACTGCACCTGTTCCTTCACTGCCGGGCGCACATCGGTCGCCGTCACGACCGCGCCGAGGCGGCGCGCCGTGGCGATGGCCTGCAGGCCGGCAACCCCGACGCCCATGATGAAGACCTTGGCGGCGGGCACCGTGCCGGCCGCCGTCATCATCATCGGCAGCGCCCGGTCATATTCGCCGGCGCCGTCGATCACCGCCTGGTACCCGGCGAGATTGGCCTGGGACGAAAGCACGTCCATCGACTGCGCCCTGGAGATGCGCGGCATGAACTCCATCGCGAAGGCCGTCACCCCGGCGCCGGCCATCGCGGCGACCGCTGCTTCGTTGCCGTAGGGGTCCATGGTGGCGATCACCGCCGCGCCCGGCTTGTAGCCCTTGAGCTCCGCCTCGGTCGGGCGGCGCACCTTCAGCACCAGATCGGCGCGCCCGGCATCCGACGCCTTGCCTATCGAGCCGCCGGCCTTCACGAACTCTTCGTCGGTGATGCGCGAGCCGAGCCCGGCGCCGGCTTCAACGACAACATCGAGACCGAGGCCGGCAAGCCGCTTGACCGTTTCCGGCGAAGCGGCGACACGCGGCTCGCCCGCGATTTCTTTCGGGATGAATACGACTTGGCCCACCGCGCCACTCCTTTCGGCTGAAACCCCGCGCCCAAGGGCGGCCGATGCCGCCCCCGACAAGACCCAGGCTTCGGTCAGTTCAGGTGATGTGCGTCGGCACGTCGCGCAGGGCGAAGCTCAGCACGCCGATGACCACGATGAACAGGATGGTGGCGGAGAAGAAGCCGGCCGTGGTGAAGAAACCGAACGCCATCGCGACAAGCAACGCCACGCACGCGATCGTGCAGTATTTGGCGAGCGCGATGAACGTCTTGTAGGTTTTCTCGTGCTCGGGGTAATCCATCTGCGCGCCCGTCTCAACGGGGCCGGTCGGCGAATGGTCGGCCATGTGATCCCTCCGAATAGCTGTCAGGGGCACATATCGAAAAGCTGCGCCAAGGGCAATGGCAGGATTGGTCCATCCCCTGCGACAAGTGTGTCGACGCCTTGGCTCCGGCGGCATCCGGGACGGCGGCCGTGCGGACTCGGCGTGCTATGGCGCGCAGCCGTCGTTGACGGCCCAGGGGCGGTTGGCCTCGGCATACTTCTTTGCCTCGGCCTCGACCAGCGAGACGATGACCGCCTGGTCGGCCTGCAGCAACTCCGACTGCTTGACGAATTTCGACCCGTCCCATTCGAGCATCCAGGCGCCGGAATGGCCGGTATGGTCTTCGCAGGAGGTCGCGAACGGCGCGATCATTTCGGTGACGCCGATTTCCGCCAGCCGGGCTTCGTCGAGCTTCAGGTTCTCGAAACCCCAGCGCAGTTGCTCGGCGCTGACGATCCGGCTGTCGAAATGCTCCTGCGCCACGCGGATCGCCTCGACCGTGAACATCGAGATCAGGACGCCGCGCTGGTAGAACACCCAGTCGAATTCGCCCTCGCCGATCTCCGTCCTTTTCGGGTCGAGCACGTATTTCTTGATGTCCTGCATCGCCCGCGAGTCGGAAACCGGCGCGCTCCAGGAAAGCGACCGATAGCCCTTGGCGGCCTCGCCGACGCCTTTCAGGTCGCCGTCATGGCCCGACCACCAGATGCCGATGAACCTGTCCATCGGAAAGCCGACCTTCACCGCCTCGGTGATCGCCCCCGCGTTCATCGTACCCCAGCCCCACAAAAGCACGAGGTCGGGGTTCTCCACGCCGATACGCTGCCACTGCGCCGACTGGTTCTGCATTTCCTTGATGCCGACCGGGATCGGCACGAAGGCGAAGCCGTGCCTGTCGGCGAGCGACCGCAGGAGCGGAATCGGGTCCTCGCCATAGGGAGCATCGAGATGCAGAAGCACGATCTTCTTGCCTCTCAGGGCCTCCAGGTTGCCGTCCGAGACATATCTCAGGATCATCGAGACCCCGTCCCAGTACGACGCCGGCAGGTTGAACGCCCATTTGAAGATCTGGCCGTCGGACACCGCGGAGAAACCGTAGCCGGGCGTCAGGATCGGAATCCTGTCGGCGTTGGACCGCGACAGGAGTTGCAGCGCGATCGCCGTCGACCAGGGTTGCGTGACGATCCCCGTCGCCTTCGTCCTTTCGAAGCACTCGACGCCCTTGAGCAGCGAATAGCCGGTCTCGCACTCCTCATAGCCCAGCTTGACGCCGTTGATGCCGCCGTCGCGCTCGTTGATCATCGCCATGTAGTCGCGCTGGCCGTTCATCAGCGGTGCGCCCGTGGAAGCAAATGGCCCCGACCGGTAGGACAGGTTCGGCAGGCTGAGGATATCCTCGGCAAGCGCGCCGGCCGACGCCGACATGAGCGCCAGCGCCGCCGCGACAGCGATGCGGAATGTCCTGCGGGCCATCGGATATCTCCTGTCGCTTCAGCCTCGTCGGGCCGTCCTTACAGGATTGTCACCCGTTAGAGAATGATCCGGAAATGCCTATCCCCCCAGTTGCGGGAACAGGCCGAGCAGCCCGATGGCGATCAGGTAGATCGCCACGATGTAGTTGAGCAGGCGCGGCATGATCAGGATGACGACGCCCGCGATCAGCGAGATCAGCGGCGTCAGCGGAAGGTTGCCAAGGTCCATGGACATCTCCTCTCGATCGTCCGGCCGCCCCTGCGGCCGGTGCGGCGCGACGTCCGACAACGGTGCCGCCAGCAGAAAGTTCAATTGCCGGCAGGCGGGCGCCGCCTGTCGACGGGCCGACGGACGCCGGCCGACTCAGGCCGCTTCGCGATAATATTTCGCCGTAGGGAGGATTGTCAGCGGCGGAAGCTCGCCCCTCGCCGGCTTGGCGAACAGCATGCGCTGCTCCATCGGCGTCGACTTGAAGAACGGAAAGCGCTTCAACTGGCTTTCCCTGTCCTTGTTTGCGTCCGTCCGGAACAGGATGACCCTGTTGTAGACCCCGGGATACGACCTCGGCTCGCTGATCTGCTCGGAATGGTAGATGCGCTTGTAGAAGCCGGCATGGTCTTCGCGCACGGTCGACAGGCCGTAGGGTGCGCGGAAGTGGAAGCACGCCATCGGCGCGAGGCGAAGCACCACGTAGGGGAGTTGCGGGTAGACGCGCGTCCATTCGGGATCGGAAGCGAAGCGGCTCGGACAGATGAAGGTGTCGCCCGCATCGAGCATCGGATAGACGATGTCGCCGAACGCCTTGGACGAGGGTGACAGCGGCGTGGCGGACGTCACGTGATGGATGCGCAGCGTGCTGACCAGTTGCTGGTCGACGTAAATGCCGAAGCGATAGACGTTCGGCGTTTCGTCCAGCTCGTCGTGGATGATGTGGGAGTCGCTGTAGGGGACCATGTCGTTCGACCGGTAGGCCTTGTATCTGAGGCGATAGACGTCCTCGAGATCTTCGCCCTTGTCGCAACGACGGTATTCGGTCCGCTCGAGCAGCGACTCTACTTTACGGACGAAAGATGACGCCTCTGGCGACGCGTTTTCACTTGTCACTCCGGAATCCGTGTCAAGTGTCACCAACTGCGCAATCATGCTCGGCCCCCACGCTGCTCCAAAGAGCGTACGGCACATTCATGAAATATGTAAACTTTTAAATTCCACGAGGTGCATTTACGTCATGTTAACCTTAACAAAACGCAAATTGAGCCGAACAAGCGTAAAATGCCGTTCATTTCCTCGCGGTCAGGGGCGGATCGGAGTGCGCGAAAGCGGCTTCAGCTGACGGCGACGGCGCGACCGGCGTCGCGGATATCCTTGGCGAAGGGCCAGACCGTGCTCGACATCGTGTCGATGCCCGACGCCGTCAGCGCGGCCCCGAACAGGAAGCCCTGGACGAAGTCCGGCTTGACCTGCAAGGCCAGTATCTTCAGCTGCTCGAAGGTTTCCACGCCCTCGATGGTGACCGTCAGGCCGAGCGAGCGCGACAGGCTGACCGTTCCCTTCAGCAGCTCCAGCGAGCGCGAGTTCTGGCTGATGTCCATCAGGAAGCTGCGGTCGATCTTCACCTTGTCGAGCGGCAGCTTGTGCAGGTAGCTCAGGCTGGAATAGCCAGTGCCGAAGTCGTCGAGCGCGATCCGCACGCCGAGCGCCTTCAGTTCCTCGACATACTGCCGGGTGAGCGACTTGTCGTCGAGCAGCGCCGTCTCGGTCACCTCGATCTCGAGGCGATGCGGCGCCAGTCCTGACGTGGCGAGCGCGTTGCGGACCTTGTCGATGACGTCGCGGTTGCGGAAATCCTTGGCGGACAGGTTCACCGACACGCTGATCTGGTCGGCCCAGCGGACGCACTCGCCGCAGGCCGCCTGAAGCACGAAGTGGCTGATCTCGGAGATCATGCCCATCTCTTCTGCGAGCGGAATGAAGACGGCGGGCGAGATCGGCCCGAGGTCGCGGTGCTCCCAGCGGCAGAGCGCCTCGCAGCTGGAAATGCGCATCGTGTCCATTGCCACGATCGGCTGGTAGACGACCCGCAGCGCGCCGGACTCGATCGCCACGCGCAGGTCGGCCTTCATCAGCTGCCGGTTGCGGAACGCCTCGTCCATCGACGCCTCGAACAGCCGCCAGTCGTTCTTGCCGAGTTCCTTGGCCTTGTAGAGAGCCAGGTCGGCCTTGACGATCATGGCGTCCACATCGGTATCGCCGACCCGCGACAGGACCGCGCCGCCACTCGCCTGGACGCGCAGGGCATGTCCGGCGACGTCGATTTCGCCCTGCAGACCGGCGAAGATCCTGTCGATGATGTCCGACAGGTGACTTGCATCGTCGACATGGTCGACGAAGACCATGAATTCGTCGCCGCCGAACCGGCTGACCTTGACGGTATCGCTCGCGAACGCCGCCAGGCGCTCCGCCACCGCGTAGATGAGCCCGTCGCCGACGGGGTGCCCGAGGGTGTCGTTGACGCTCTTGAAGTCGTCGAGGTCGAGTACGGCGAGGCCGCACAGTCGGTCGCGGCTGCCGGTGGACATGATCTCGCCGACCAACTCGTGGAAATAGGCGCGGTTCGGCAGGCCGGTCAGGTTGTCATAGCGGGCCATCGAGCGGATCTTCTCCTCCGCATCGACGCGCTGGGTGACGTCTTCGAAGGTGATGACGCCGAGTTCCTGGCTGCCCTCCCGCGCCGAGAACTCGAAATGCTGGCCGTTCGACAGCGAAACGAGAACCTTGCGGTTCCGCCCTTCGCGCAAGGCGCGCGTCAGTTGCCCCTCGATGAAGGCGCAGTCCTTGGCCGCGAGCATTCCGCCCGCCACGCCGCGCATCAGCATCGAATGGATGGTCCGGCCGAGCAGCGCGTCGGGCGACTTGAACGACATCAGGTGCGCGGCTTCCGCATTGGCCACGACGACGCGGCCGCGCGGCCCGAGCATGACCAGCCCGTGCGACATCGTGTTGAGCGCGCGATTGAAGCGCTCGGCAATGCGGTTCGCCCGCTTTTCCGCGGAAATGGCGGTGAACAGCACGTCCCGGACGGTCATCGCGTAGCGGTGGATGGCGAGCAGGAACGGCGCCGAAAGCAGGCCGAGCGCGACGTGGTAGAAGTCGCCGCGCAGGATGAAGCCGAGCGACATCGGGCAGGTCAGCGAGACGATCAGGATGATCACCATGCGCGGCGAGCCGTAGTTGCGGCCGGCAATGCCGGTGGCGGTGGCCAGCGAGATGCAGACCGCGGCGATTTCCGAGAAGCTGTCCTGCGCCGTGTAGATGGCGACCAGGCTGAACGTGCCGAGCGTGACGCCGTGCATGGCGCCGTAGACGATGTAGTGGTTCTCGCGCTTGCGCGCCTCCTCGCGCGTGGTGATCGGCGGCAGCGACGCGAACCGGCGCATGTTGAGGACGCGAACGAAACCCACGGCGAGCAGGCAGATCACGATGGCGAGGAACGCCGAATTGCCGGTCTTGGCCCACACCAGGCCGATCAGCGCGGTCTGCGCCGAGATGCCAATGGCGAGCGTGAACCCGTCGCGGAAAAGGGTTTCCACGAACGGGATATAGACGTCGTCCGGCAGCTCGTGTTTTCGTCTTGCAGTCACGCGCGGTTCCCGACCTGGGACCCCAGCAGTGCCACAATCGCATTAAGAAAGGCTTAGAAAGCCGCCTCTTTGCCCGGGATCGATCCCGTGAAAAGCCCGGAATTCAAAGGCATGACGGGCCGCCGGCACATGCCAGCAGCCTCACTCCGCGGCCTGCAGCGATGGCGAAGCCGGCGCGCCCGCCAGCCTGGCGACAAGCCGCTCCCGCTCGCCCGAGGCGGCGTCGGCGCTGCCGCGACGGACGTGTCCGTAGCCGCGGATCAGCGAGGGAACCGAGGCGAGCGCCGCCGCCACATCGACGTTTCCGGGCTCCAGCACACGCTGGATCAGATCGAGGTCCTCCTCGTATTGCGCGAGCAGGGCGCGTTCGAAACGCCGCTCCTCGGAACGGCCGAACACGTCGAACACGGTGCCGCGCAAGCCTCGAAACACCGCGAGGACACGCATGGCCGTCATCATCCATGGCCCGAAATTCGACTTCTTCGGCGTTCCGTCGGGCTTGGTGCGGCCAAGGGTCGGCGGGGCGAGATGGAACTCCAGCCGGTCGTAGGACTGGAACTCGCGTGAAAGCTGCCGCGCGAACGAGCCGTCCGTGTAGAGCCGGGCGACCTCGTACTCGTCCTTGATCGCCATAAGCTTGAAGAGGTTTCGCGCCGCCGCCTCGGTGATCTGCGTCGAGCCCGGCGCGACATGCGTTTCCGCCGCCTGCAGCGCGGCGATCCGGTCGGCATAGCGCCGGGCATAGCGGGCATTCTGGTAGCCGGCGAGAAACGCCTTGCGCCGGGCAATGACATCGTCGAGGCCCTGCGCCCTGTCATCGCCCGCCGCCGCTTTCCCAACGCGTGCGGCGACGAAGTCGGGCTCATGCGCGGCGCGGCGCCCCCAGCGGAAGGCGGCGACGTTCATGGACGCCGCCTGCCCGTTGATTTCGATCGCTCGTTCGATGGCCCGCGCGGCGAGCGGCACGCCGCCGAACTGGTAGGCGAAGCCGAGCAGGAACATGTTGGCGCCGAGCGAATTGCCGAACAGGACGGTCGCCGCGCGCGACGCGTCGACGAAATGCGCCTTCCCCTCGCCTGCGGCGGCGCGAATGGCCTTCTTCAACCGCTCGGTCGGCAGCGAGTAGTCGGCGTTGCGGGTGAACTCGCCCGGCATCACCTCGGCGGTGTTGGCGACGAACAGCGTATGGTCCTCGCGCGTCGCGGCGAGCACCTTTCGCGCTCCCGATACGACGAGGTCGCAGCCGAGCACGAGGTCTGCCTTGCCTGCCGACACGCGGATCGCCTGGATCTCGGCCGGGCTGCGGGCGATGCGGACATGGCTGAACACCGATCCGCCCTTCTGGGCCAGGCCTGCCATGTCGATCATGCCGCAGCCCTTGCCTTCCAGGTGCGCCGCCATGCCAAGGATGGCCCCGATGGTGACGACGCCGGTGCCGCCGACGCCGTCGACGATGGAAGCCCACCCGTCGGGGCCAAGCGCATGAGGCGCCGGCTCGGGCACGCCGTCGAGCGGGTCGCCGTCGCCGGCCGCGCCTTCGGCATGGCCGAGCTTCGCGCCGTGCACCGTGACGAAGGACGGGCAGAAACCGCCGAGGCAGGAAAAGTCCTTGTTGCAGCTCGACTGATCGATCCGGCGCTTGCGCCCGAATTCCGTCTCGACGGGCTGCACGGACACGCAGTTCGATGCCACGCCGCAGTCGCCGCAGCCCTCGCAGACCAGTTCGTTGATGATCACCCGCCGGTCCGGATCGGGATAGTCGCCGCGCTTGCGCCGACGGCGCTTCTCGGCAGCGCAGGTCTGGTCGTAGAGCAGGACGCTCACGCCCTTGATGTCGCGAAGTTCGCGCTGGACCCGGTCGAGATCGTCGCGATGGCTGAACGTCGCGCCCGCCGGGAACATCGTCCGGTCGTAGCGGTCGGGATCGTCGGAGACGACCGCGATGCGCCGGACGCCCTCGGCCTCGACCTGCCTCGCCACCATGTCGACGCTGAGCCCGCCGTCGTGCGGCTGGCCGCCCGTCATCGCGACGGCATCGTTGTAGAGGATCTTGTAGGTGATGTTGACGCCGGCGGCGAGCGCGAAGCGCAGCGCCAGGACGCCCGAATGGTTGTAGGTGCCGTCGCCCAGGTTCTGGAAGATGTGCTCGCGCTTCGAGAACGGCGCCTGGCCCACCCACTGCGCGCCCTCGCCGCCCATCTGGGTGAAGCCGACAGTCGACCGGTCCATCCAGAGCGCCATGAAATGGCAGCCGATGCCGGCCGCCGCGATCGAGCCGTCGGGAACCTTGGTGGACGTATTGTGCGGGCAGCCCGAACAGAAGAACGGCGTTCGCGAGCCGATGTCCTTGGTCTCGGCGAGCATCGCCTGGTACTGGCGGAGCCTGTCGACGCGCGCCGCGATCTCCTCCGAGGGGCCGATGACGTTCAGGATGCGCTCGCCGAGCGCGATGGCGATCTCGTTGGGATCGAGCGCGCCCTTGACCGGGAACAGCCATCCGCCGCGCTCATCCTTCTTGCCGACCACGACCGGCTGCATCGCGGTCCCGTACAGGTCCTCACGCACCTGTACTTCGATCAGCGACCGCTTCTCCTCGACGACCACGATCATCTCGAGCCCGCGGGCGAAATCCCTGAGGTGTTCGATGTCCAGCGGCCATGGGCAACCCACCTTGAAGAGCCGCACGCCGATCGCGTTCGCCTTGGCCTCGTCGACGCCGATGTCGTCGAGCGCCTGGCGCACGTCGAGATAGCTCTTGCCGACCGTGATGATGCCGAGCTTCGCGTCACGGCCGCCCGAATAGACCGTCCGGTTCAGGCCGTTGGCCCTGACGAAGGCGGCGGCGGCGGCGCGCTTGTATTCGTGCAGCCGCGCTTCCTGTCCCAGGAAATCGATCTCGTGGCGAATGTTGAAGCCGCCGGGCGGCATGTCGAAGTCGGGGATCGTCACGCCGAAGCGGTCGAGCGACGCTTCCACCGACGCGGTCGATTCGATGTTGTCCTTGACGCACTTGATGGCCGCCCAGGTTCCGGCGAAGCGCGAGAGCGCAAAGCCGTAGAGGCCGTATTCGATGAGTTCCTGCACGCCGGCCGGGTTGAGAATCGGGATCATCGTGTCGACGAACAGGAATTCCGTCGCATGCGCGTTGGTCGAGGATTCCGCCGTGTGGTCGTCGCCCATCAGGGCGAGAACGCCGCCATGTTTCGAGGAACCCGCCAGGTTGGCGTGGCGGAACACGTCGCCCGAGCGGTCGACGCCCGGACCCTTGCCGTACCAGACCGAGAAAACCCCGTCGTGCTTGCCTTCGCCCATCAGTTCGGTCTGTTGCGAGCCCCAGCACGCGGTCGCGGCGAGTTCCTCGTTGAGCCCCGGCTGGAACACGATGTCGGAATCGGCAAGCGCCTTCCTGGCGCGCCAGAACTGCTGGTCGAGCCCGCCTAGCGGCGAGCCGCGATAGCCGGAGACGAAACCTGCGGTGTTCAGCCCGGCCAGCCGGTCGCGCTCGCGCTGCATCAGCAGCATCCGGACGATCGCCTGCGCGCCGGTCAGGAAGACGCGGTCCTTGGCGAGGTCGAAACGGTCGTCGAGCGCAACGTCGTGAAGCGTCATCGGCACGTCCTCTGCGCGGGTCGGCCTGAAAACTCAGGAAGGCCAACGTAGGTTGCGTAGCGGCAGTGTTTCCCTGCTTGGATGCAAGGTCAAACGAATTCCGCGTTCCTAAACAATGAGCAAGACGCGGTCGGCGCGACCTGCGGCCCGGCAACGATCTGGCTGGCTCACGCGCCGTAGCGCACGATTCCTGCGTTTGGGCTGCGGCTAGGTCGCCGCCGGACAGGTGGCTTGGTCTTCGCCGGGCAGCTTGCCGTCGGGCCTGCCGGCCAGATCGGGATTGCTCGTGTAGAATGGGCCAACGACCAGCGGCCGATCCGGCAGCAGGTCCTGATTCTCCGAGGAGGTTATCGTCGTCTCGATCGACTGCAACAGTTTGCCTTCCGGCCCCTCGATCCGGATCGACACCTTGTAGGGCCGGTCCTTCACGACGCAGCGAACGGGCGGGCTTTCGATCGTCGTCTTCGACAGCTTCGGCCAGATCGCCTGCCTGACCTCTATGTCGTCGCCTCCGGCGGGGTCCTCGAACCGCGCGACCGCCGTCTGGCCGGCCTCGATCGGCCGCAAGGGATTGAGGTTGACCAGATAGCGGGCCGTCGCGACGCGGTAGTTGAAGACGAACAGCTTGCCGCCGACCTCGAAGAACGCGTCCTCGGCGCCGCCGGTGTCGCGGCACGCCGACACGGCGAAAAGACCAAGCAGGAGCAGGGCTCCGGCCGATCGTGATATCCGCAGCCTAGCCATCTTCCAGCTCCCTTTCGGCGACCTTGCGCGCATAGTGCCTGCGCGCCTTGCGGCGATTGCCGCAGACGGCCATGTCGCACCAGAGCCGGCTGCCGTTGCGGCTCCTGTCGACGAACAGCCAGTTGCAGTTGGCGCAGATGCGGATTTTTCGCCAGACGTCGCCGGCAAGCAGGCCGAGCGCCGAAACGGCGAGCGCCGCCTCCAGGCGCATCGGCCGCGCCGGATTGCCGAAAGGCCGGCCCTGCCCGCCGACCGCCTCGTCGGCGCCGTCGAGACAGGCGCCGCACCGCCGCAGCACGGCCGACAGATCCGCGACGCGCAGTTCGCCCGACGAAGCAGCGGAGCGGAAAAGCCGGTCGGCCGCTTCGCGCATGTCCATCACCTGACGGACCGCGCCGCCGGACGGCTCGAACGACAGCGCCCGGCCGCCCAGTTCCGTCGACCGCATGACGCTTGCGACCGAGGCGAAGCGGGCGATCTCCCCCGCATCGCCGAAACGATCGAAGGACCGCGCCGCGTCGCCCCGCAGCACGACCGTGTTCGTCGCGTCGAGGATGAGAAGGCCGCCGGAGAACCTGTGCCTGTTCCAGAGAACCGCCATAGCCAAATTCTAACTGGCATTATGTATTTGACAAGTTAGAATCGACTGGCCAGTGTTGGTTTGCGGCACCCGCCGGACGACCAGGCACATGCTCTATTTCCTGCAGCAGGTACTGAACGGCCTCCACGCCGGCGCGCTCTACGCGCTGCTGGCCTTCGGCTACGTGCTGACCAACGGCGTCCTGAAGCGCACCAACCTCGCGCACGGCCCGGTCTTCGCCTTCGCCGGCCAGGTGCTCGTCCTCGTCGCCGTCTATGGCTGGAACGTTCTGTGGCTGACGCTGCCGGCGACCGTCGCCCTCGGCATCGTCGCCGCCTTCGCCTATGCGGCGCTGACCGGCGTGGTGCTGTCGCGAAGCGTGTTCCTGCCGCTCGCCTCGCGATCGCCCAACGCCATCGTCGTCGCCACCCTCGGCGTCGCGCTAGTGTTGATGGAACTCGCCCGCCTCGCCGCCGAAACACGCGACTTCTGGCTGCCGCCGATGCTTGCCCGCACGGTCACCTTCCTGGCGGCGGACGGATTCGCGGTGACGCTGACGGTGATCCAGCTCGCCAACTGCGCGCTGGCGGTCGCGGTGATCGGGTTGGCGGCCGCAATCCTGTCGACATCGCGCCTCGGCCGCTACTGGCGCGCGGTCAGCGACGATCCGGCCGCGGCCGCGATGTGCGGCATCGACGTCATCGCTGTCTTCCACGCGGCGGTGATCGGCGGCGCGCTCCTCGCCGCGCTCGCCGGCGTGATGGCCGCCCTCTACTACGGCAACATCAGCTTCGGGACCGGTCTGGTCTACGGGCTCAAGGTCCTCTTCGTGACGGCGGTTGGCGGTTATCGCGACCCGCTCAGGGCGGCGCTCGGCGCCGCCTGCTTCGGCATCGCCGAATCCCTCTGGGCCGGGTACTTCCCGCTCGAATGGCGCGACGCCTGGATGTTCGCCTTCCTCGTCGCGCTCCTGCTTCTGTCGAGAAGCGGCGAAACCGCAGCGGGGCGCATCGACGTCACGCGGAGTTGAGCACCCTTCCCCTAGGGCATGGACCAACGCATTAAGCCACCGTTGTTGACGCTGGCCGCGACCGGCGGCATACCGTTCCAAGCCGGCGACCCACAACGGGCTCGGCGAAATGGGAGGTATCCGATGTCGGGATTGCTCGCGCTTTCGCGGGGTATCGATCGTTTCAACGAGGTGGTCGGCCGCGCCGTCTCCTGGCTCATCCTGCTGGCCATTCTCGTCAGCGCGGCCAATGCCGTGATCCGCAAGGCCCTGAACACGTCGTCCAACGCCTGGCTGGAACTGCAGTGGTATCTGTTCGGCGCCGCCTTCCTGCTCGCCGCCGCCTACACGCTTCGGCAGAACGAGCACATCCGCATCGACGTCGTCTACGGCGCGTTTTCGCGCCGCGTGCAGCACTGGATCGACCTCTTCGGGCACGTCTTCTTCCTGATGCCCTTCGTCGTGCTGATGATCTTCTATTTCGTACCCTATGTGAGCCTTTCCGTCAGGTCCGGAGAAATGTCGTCGAGCGCGGGCGGCCTCATCCTGTGGCCCGCCAAGGCGCTGCTTCTCATCGGCTTCCTCCAGCTTGGACTCCAGGGCGTGTCCGAAATCATCAAGAAGATCGCCATCATACGCGGCGACATGGACGATCCGACACCCTTCGTCTCCGCCCACGAACAGGCCGAACTTGAAGGCAAGGCGCTCGCCGGGGAGACCCGCCCGTGATCGAGTTCATCGCCCAGAACATGGCGCCGATCATGTTCGCCTCGCTCGTCATCTTCCTTCTCATCGGATACCCGGTCGCCTTCTCGCTCGCCGCCAACGGCCTGCTCTTCTTCTTCATCGCCGTCGAACTGGCGCCCTATTCCAACGACACGATTCACCTCTCCTGGCCGCTGCTCTATGCCCTCCCGGAACGCTTCTGGGGCGTCATGTCGAACGAGACGCTGCTCGCCATCCCGTTTTTCACCTTCATGGGCATCGTGCTGGAGCGTTCCGGCATGGCCGAGGATCTTCTCGACACCATCGGCCAGCTGTTCGGGCCTGTGCGCGGCGGCCTCGCCTATGCCGTGATCATCGTCGGCGCGCTGCTGGCGGCCACCACCGGCGTCGTCGCCGCGTCGGTCATCGCGATGGGGCTGATCTCGCTGCCGATCATGCTGCGCTACGGCTATGACAGGCGCGCCGCCACCGGCGTCATCGCCGCCTCAGGCACGCTCGCCCAGATCATCCCGCCGTCTCTCGTCCTGATCGTGCTCGCCGATCAGCTCGGCCGTTCGGTCGGCGACATGTATGCAGGCGCCATCATCCCCGGCCTCATCCTCACCAGCCTCTACATGGGCTACGTGCTCGTCCTCTCGTTCCTGAAGCGCGATTCCATGCCTGCGCTTCCACCCGAAGCGCGCACCCTCGGGCACGGCGTGACGTCGCTCATCGTCGCACTGATCGTCGCCGCCGCGATCGCCTATGCCGCCCACGTCTACCTGACGCCGGCGCACGGCGCCAACGCCGACATTCTCGGCGCCACCGTCGGCGTCGCCGTCATCTATGCGGTGGCCATCGCCGACCGGACGCTCGGCCTCAACCTGATGTCGCGGCTGGCCCAGCAGGTCATCATCGTGCTGATCCCGCCGCTGGCGCTGATCTTCCTCGTCCTCGGCACCATCTTCCTCGGCGTCGCGACGCCGACCGAGGGCGGCGCCATGGGCGCCGTCGGCGCCCTGATCATGGCTGCGGCCAAGGGCCGCCTGACCCTCGACGTCATCCGGCAGGCGCTGGCCTCGACTACGCGTCTCTCGGCCTTCGTCATGTTCATCCTGATCGGCGCCCGGGTGTTTTCGCTGACCTTCTACGGCGTGAACGGCCATCTCTGGGTCGAGCACCTGCTGGTGTCGCTGCCAGGCGGCGAAACCGGCTTCCTGATCGCCGTCAACATCCTGGTCTTCTTTCTCGCCTTCTTCCTCGACTTCTTCGAGCTGGCCTTCATCATCGTGCCGCTGCTGGCGCCGGCCGCCGACCGTCTCGGCATCGACCTGATCTGGTTCGGCATCCTGCTCGGCATCAACATGCAGACAAGCTTCATGCATCCGCCGTTCGGCTTCGCGCTGTTCTACCTGCGCTCGGTCGCCGCGCGTGTGCCCTATCTCGACCGCATCACCGGCAAGCAGATCGCGCCGGTCACGACCGGGCAGATCTACTGGGGCGCGGTGCCGTTCGTCTGCATCCAGATCATCATGGTGGGCCTGACCATCGCATTCCCGCAGATGGTGATGCACTACAAGGGCGAGACGGTCGACCCGGCCAATGTCGAGATCGTCCTGCCGCCTCTCGGCGGCGACAGCGGTCCTGGACTGCCGGGCCTCGGACTGCCGCCGCTCGGCGCTCCGCCGGCCGACGGGGCGCCCGCCACTTCAGCGCCGCCCGCCAATGACCTGTCGGCGCCGCCGAGCTTCGGCGAGAAGCCGGCCGAGCCCGCGCCGCCGGCCAACGACCTCTCGCAGCCGCCGGCGTTCAACTGACGCGGCATTCCGCACGATGCAAAAAGGCCCCGGATCGTCGCCGATCCGGGGCCTTCGCTTTTGGGGTCAGGTGTCGGCTTACAGCTTTCCGCCGCGCTGCTGCACCATCATGAAGGTGTCGTAGTTGTATTCTGCGATCTGCATGTTCAGGTAGTAGTCCTTCCTGAAGGCGACGATCGAATCCCAGATCTTCTTGAAGTTCGCGTTGGACGCGGTCATCTCGGCATAGACCTCGTTCGCCTTGTCGAAGCAGGCGGACAGGATCTCCGTGCTGAACGGCCGCAGCTGCGCCCCGTTGGCGACCAGGTTCCGGATCGCCGTCGGGTTGAGGTAGTCGTACTTCTGCAGCATGTTGGCGTCCGTCGCCTGCGCGGCCGTCCGCACCAGCGACTGGTACGCGGGCGGCAGGGCGTCGAACTGTCCCTTGTTGAACATCAGGTGGACGGTCGGGCCGCCTTCCCACCAGCCGGGATAGTAGTAGTAGGGCGCGACCTTCTGGAAGCCGAGCTTCTCGTCGTCATAGGGACCGACCCATTCGGCGGCGTCGATCGTGCCCTTCTCCAGCGCCGGGTAGATGTCGCCGCCGGCGATCTGCTGCGGCACGACGCCGAGCTTCTCGACGACCTTGCCGGCGAAGCCGCCGATGCGCATCTTCAGGCCCTGCATGTCGGCGACGGTGTTGATCTCCTTGCGGAACCAGCCGCCCATCTGCACGCCGGTGTTGCCGCCCGGATAGCCGACCAGCCCCTGCGCCGCCAGGAACTCGTTGAACATCTCGATGCCGCCGCCGTGGTAGGCCCAGGCGTTCATGCCGCGCGCATTGAGCGCGAACGGTACTGCGGCGCCGAGCGCCCATGTCGGGTCCTTGCCCCAGTAATAGTATGACACCGTATGGCACGCCTCGACCGTACCGGCCGCGGCCGCGTCGGCCGCCTGCAGTCCGGGGACGATCTCACCCGCTGCGAAGACCTGCACCGTGAAGTTGCCGTCGGTCGCCTCGGACACCATCTTCGAGAAGACCTCGGCGCCGCCGTAAATGGTGTCGAGCGACTTCGGGAACGAAGACGTCAGGCGCCAGGTGACCTTCGGATTTGACTGCGCGATGGCCGGCGCTGCCAGCGTGGCGGTTGCAGCCGCCGCGCCGAGCCCGGCGGTCCCCGCCTTACGAATGAATGAACGACGATCCATGCGATACCTCCCATCTTGGATCAGATTGCCTGCCCCAAGGGAAGCCATTGATTTCCTTGGCGGCGATCGAGGCGACAATACACGCGACGGGTATCAAGTCCAGCGCTCGGGCGCCAATCCGCCTAAAGTCGCAACGTCACGTGGAGGAACTCTCCGCCGCCCTGAAGCGGCGGTCGCGGGAGTTGCCTTCATCTTGACCGGCGCGATGGATTTGCGCCCGCCGATCGCCTATCTTGTAGGCACAGACACATCGGTTCGGACATTTCGCGCATGCTACAGCCCCTCGTCGCCGTTTCGACCGACGTTAAGCATTTCGAGAATTACGACTGGCACGCAACGCCGAAGCAGTATCTCGAGGCGGCCATTGCCGGCGCGGGCGTGTTTCCGGTCCTTGTGCCGTCCTTCGGCGACCGCCTCGACCTCGACAGGCTGCTCGAGTCTGTCGACGGCGTGATGCTGACCGGCTCCAAGTCGAACGTGCAGCCGTCGCTCTACGGCGCCGAGGCGACCGAGGCCAACGGCCCCTACGATCCGCAGCGCGACGCGACCACCCTGCCGCTGATCCGCAAGGCGCTGGAGCGGGGCGTGCCCCTGCTCGCCATCTGCCGCGGCATCCAGGAGCTCAACGTGGCGCTCGGCGGTACGCTGGCGACGGAGATCCAGGAGCGCCCGGGCTCGCTCGACCATCGGGCACCCGTCTCCGACGATCAGGACGAGCGTTTCGGCATCCGCCAGAGTGTCTCGATCAAGCCAGGCAGCTGCCTCGCCGGCGTCTTCGGTGCGGGCGAGATCATGGTGAACTCCGTCCACCGCCAGGCGATCGACGGCCTTGGCGATCGACTGCAGGTCGAGGCCGTGGCCGAGGACGGCACCATCGAGGCGGTCTCGGTCCGGGATTCGCGCGCCTTCGCGGTCGGCGTCCAGTGGCATCCCGAATACTGGGTGCACGCAGACGGCAACTCGGCGAAGATCTTCCGTGCCTTCGGCGAGGCGGCGCGCGTCCATGCGCAGGCGCGCAACGGGCTGCGCACCGCGGCGGAGTAGTCAGCCCTTCGCCTTCACATGCGCCGTTTCCGGCACCGCCGTGACCGGCTCGCCCCTCCCGAACCAGGACTCGAGATTGTCGACGACGAGGTCGGCCATGGCGTTTCGCGTATGCACCGACGCCGAGCCGACATGTGGCAGAAGCGAGGCGTTCGGCACGTCGATCAGCGCCTGCGGCACGTTCGGTTCGTCGGCAAACACGTCGAGGCCGGCGGCGAAGATCGTGCCGTCGCGGAGCGCTGCGGCGAGCGCGTCCTCGTCGACCGTGCTGCCGCGGCCGATATTGACGAAGACGCCCGTCGGGCCGAGCGCGGCCAGCACCTCGGCATTGACCGCCTTCGCCGTCGATGCGCCGCCCGGCAGGACGGAAATCAGCGTGTCCACCGCGCTGGCCAGCGCGACCGGCGTCGGATGATAGTCATAGGCCAGTCCCGCGACGGGGCGGCGGTTGTGATAGGCGACCGACAGGCCGAAGGCCTCCAGCCGGCGCGCGATCGCCTGGCCGATGCGTCCCATGCCGAGGATGCCGGCCTTGCGGCCGCGCAATGTCCCGGGCGTCAGCCGGTAAGGCCCTTCCTTCGCCCAGCGCCCCTCGCGCAGGTAGGTTTCCGCGCGCGGGAACTCGCGCACCGTGTTGATCAGCAGACCGAGCGCCGTGTCGGCCACTTCCTCGGTCAGCACGTCGGGCGTGTTGGTGACCATGATGTCGGATTTTCCGGCATGCGCCGCGTCCACCGAATCGTAGCCGACGCCGAAGCTCGCGACGATCTCGAGCTTCGGCAGCGCACGCATGAAGGCGGCGTTGATTCCGCCGAACGCTGCGATGCCGCGCACCTTGCCGGCCAGTTCCGGCGTAATCCCGGCCGGGTCGGCGCTGTCCATGCGGATCATCTCGAAGGTCTTGTCGATCCGCTTGGCGGCATGCGCGTTCAGCGGCCCGGGCACCAGGATGGTGATCCGGCTGAGGTCGGGTGAATTGGTCATCAACGCTCCACGGGTTTTCCGGTTGACTGCCGGACATGCAGTTCCGGCTTGATGAGTTCCTGCGAGGGGCGCACGGCATGCCCGGACAGCTTGTCGAGCAGCGCCCGGGCCGCCTGCCGGCCGACCTCGCGCTGGCCGTTCCAGACGGTCGTCAGCGCCGGCGTGGCGATCGCCGCCTCCTCCAGATCGTCGTATCCGGTGACCGAGATGTCCACCCCCGGGACGAGGCCGGCGCGCGCAATCCCGTTCATCAGGCCGATGGCGACGAGGTCGTTCCAGCAGCAGGCCGCCGTCGGCCGGTCCTTCAGCGCCAGGAACCGGCTGGCGGCCTCGAAGCCGGCCTGCTTCGTGCGCGGCCCCGGAATCCGCCAGTGCGGCATGATGTCCAGCCCGGCCGCCTCCATGGCGCTCACATAGCCCTGGTAGCGATCCCGCCCGGTCGACGTCTGGTCGGTGCCGCCGATCATGGCGATGCGTTTGTGGCCGAGCGAGATCAGGTGGTTGGTCGCGAGCCCGGTACCGTAGGCGTCGTCGCCCCGGAACACCGGCACCTGGGCGCCTTCCACCGTCCGCGCGATCAGCACGGCCGGCAGGCCGTTCTCCTCGGCCATCACGATGTCGTCGCGCGGCGTGCCGATCGCCGGCGACATGATCACCCCGTCTGCGCCGAGTTGCAGCAGCGTGTCGATGAATGTGCGCTGCTTCTCGAGCTGGTCGTAGTGGTTGGACAGGATGAAGGTCTGGCGGCTGCGGTCGAGCTCACTCTCGATCGAGCGCAGGATTTCCGCGAAGAAGGGGTTCATGATGTCGTGCACGACGACGCCGACGATGCCCGACCGCGACGTGCGCAGGCTGGCTGCCCGGCGGTTGTAGATGTAGCCGATCGCGCGGGCATGGTCCTTGATGCGGTCGCGCGTGGCGTCGGCGACGAGCGGACTGTCACGCAGCGCCAGCGAAACCGTGGCCGTGGACACGCCGAGCGCGTCCGCGATGGTCGATAGCTTGATCTTCTGTGCCAGGGCGCCCTCCGGCTCCTGTTTTAAACAGTTTAAAACGCGCTTACGCCATCGACCGCCGCAAGGTCAAAGCTTTTTTGCCAGTTCCTCGTCCTCGGCATTGGGCGCGGCGCTGTTCTGCACGTGCAGGCGGTGTTCCCGATGGACGATGTAAAGCCCGCTCGCCACGATGATCGCGGCCCCGGCGACCGTCCAGATATCCGGCAGCTGGTCGAAGACGAGCCAGCCGAAGGCGATCATCCAGACCATCTGCAGGTAGGGATAGGGCGCCAGCGCCGAGGCGGTCGCGACGCGGTAGGCGCGGATCAGGAACCAATGGCCGAGCGCGCCGTAGACGCCGAGCGAGAGCAGGATCGCCCAGTGCCACGCGTCCTGCGGCAGCGAGACCGTGAAGGGCAGCGTCGGCGCCAGCAGCACCACCGGGGTCAGCGCGGCGAACAGGATCAGGCTTTCCGACGTCTCGCTGGCGGCCATCCTGCGGGTCATGATGACATAGAGGCAGTTGCAGAACATCGCGCCGAGCGCATAGACATGGCCGATCGCGAAGACGCCGACGCCCGGCCGGGTGATGACGAGCACGCCGACGAGACCGGTCAGCACGGCCATCCAGCGGCGCCATCCGGCCCATTCCCCCAGCAGCGGCCCGGCGAGCGCGGTGATCACCATCGGCCCGAAGAAGTAGATCGAGGTCGATTCCGCCAGCTGCAGCGTCTGCAGCGCGAGAAAGTTCAAGATGGTCGAGCCGAACAGGAAGCTGCCGCGCAGGACGTGGGCGGGCAGGCTTGCGGCCCGGAAGCGCTCTCGTTCGCGCCAGCCGCGCAGCAGGAAGAGCACCACGACGACATGCACCGCGAACCGCATCCAGACCGCGAACAGCGGCGCCACGCCCGCGAGCACGACATATTTCGCGCTGGTGTCGAGGAAGCTGAAGAAAACGTAGACGACGATCATGTACATGATCGCCGCCGGCGGCGTCGCAGCTTCGGAAGCGGGAAGAGGTCTTTTCAAGGGCGGGGCCGTTTCGTGCCGACATCCACCTATTGGTTGAATCGCGCCTTCGCCGCAACCGGCAATCCGTCAGTGTTGCAAGATTGCGGGGCTACTCGTCCGCGTCGGCCTCGTCCTCGAGCTCGATCAGGTCGCCGTTGCCGAGGTTGGCCTCGATGCGGGCCAGCAGCTTCGACAGCACCTTCTGTTCCTTCTTGTCGAGCCCCTTGAGCGCCAGCTTCTCGGTCTTGCGGACGGATTTTTCGATCGCCTTGATCGTTTCCCTGCCCGGTTCGGTCAGGAAGATGTGCGCCTGGCGGGCATCCTGGCTGGAAGCCTGTTTGTCGAGGAAACCCTGCGCCTGCAGCCGGTTTATCGTCTTTGTGATGGTCGGCGGCCGCACGCCGAGGCGCGCCGCCAGCTGGCCCGGCGTCTGCCCGTCGTCCTGGCTCAACGCCAGCATGATCTGGTCCTGGCCCGCATAGAAGCCATGCGTGAGCAGCCGCGCCGCCAGTGCGGTCCGCGACAGCCGCGCGGCCGAATGCAGCCGGCTCATCGTAGCGCCCTTGTTGGTCTTTGCCATGTGCTTCCCCAATTTTAGCCGGAGTGCCGGCAGCCACCGAACGGCCACCCTGCAAAGCGCCGCGGCCCCGCCTGGCAAAGCCTTTTGCCGGCAAGCGAAGCCGTTGCGCCGAAGCTAATGCCAGATCGACATAACAGTTAGATGACAAACAAAAATGACTCGGTTGAAAACCTCAGTCTTCCTCGTCGTCCCGGCGTGCCGGAGCAACCGGGGGAGGTGCAAATCCGTGCCTTCCACCCTATATGGAGCCTCTGATCGGCAGAGGCAGAAATTCATGAGCGAAGCGCAGACCCAGATTCCGGTAACCGTCCTGACCGGCTACCTCGGTTCCGGCAAGACGACCCTCCTCAACAGGATCCTGTCGGAAAGCCACGGCAAGCGGTACGCGGTCATCGTCAACGAGTTCGGCGAGATCGGCATCGACAACGACCTGATCGTGGAATCCGACGAGGAAATCTACGAGATGAACAACGGCTGCGTCTGCTGCACCGTGCGCGGCGACCTGATCCGGGTCGTCGAGGGGCTGATGCGCCGCCCCGGCCGCTTCGACGCCATCGTTGTCGAGACCACGGGGCTCGCCGACCCCGCGCCGGTCGCCCAGACCTTCTTTATGGACGACGACGTGCGTTCGAAGACGAAGCTCGACGCGGTGGTGGCGCTGGTCGACGCCAAGCATCTGCCGCTCAGGCTGAAGGATTCCAGGGAGGCCGAGGACCAGATCGCGTTTGCCGACGTCGTTGTCCTGAACAAGGCCGACCTTGTGACGCCGGAGGAACTCGCGGCCGTCGAGGCGACGGTGCGCGCCATCAACCCGTCCGCGAAGATCCACCGCACGGAGCGCTCGCGCGTCGACCTCGCCGAAGTGCTCGATCGCGGCGCCTTCGACCTGAAGCGGACGCTCGACAACGACCCGCACTTCCTCGACGGCGACGACCGTCACGACCATGGCGGCCACGACCACCACGCCTCGCCCATCCACGATGTCGGCGTGAAGTCCATTTCGCTGCGCGGCGGCGAGATGGACCCCAAGAAGTTCTTCCCCTGGATCGAGAAGATCACCCAGATGGAGGGTCCCAACATCCTGCGCCTCAAGGGCATCATCGCGCTGAAGGACGATCCGGACCGCTATGTGCTGCAGGGCGTGCACATGATCATCGAGGGCGACCACCAGCGCCCCTGGAAGGACGACGAGGCGCATGAGAGCCGGCTCGTCTTCATCGGCCGCGATCTCGACGAGGAGCGGTTGCGCAGGAGTTTCGAGGCCTGCCAGGCAGCTTGATCGGTCGTCCGGTCCGCCGCTGACTTCCTGCCTCTCATCTGGCCCGCGGAAGCCGGACAGGGATGATTTCCCGCGCTGGCGCCACCCCTCTCCCCGTCCTTGCGGCGAGAGGGTAAGGGTGGAGGCAGCGTAAACTTGAAATGGACTAGACCGAACAATGCCAACCGTCGCGCCGCTTGACCTCGAAGGCCATTGCATCGCCGCCGTCTTCCTCGGCGGCGTGCCGCATTTCGCGCTGGCCGACGGAACGATCCACCGCCTCGACCATGGCCACAAGACGCTCGCGGTCCACGACGGGCTGCTTTGCGCCACCCTCGACCAGTCCGGGTCGCGGCTGATCACCGGCGGCGAGGACGGCAGAATCTGCGCCAGTTCAGGCGATGCGACCGAGGTGCTCGCCGAGGCCGGGCGCAAATGGATCGGCAGCGTCGCCTGCGGCCCGCAGGGCGCAATCGCCTATGCCGCCGGCCGCTCCGCCTTCGTGCGCTTCGCCGACGGCAGGACCAGGGAATTCCAGCATCCGCGCACCGTCGAGGGGCTTGCCTTCTCGCCCAAGGGCATGCGGCTCGGCGTCGCCCGCTACAACGGCGTGACGCTGCATTTCCCGGCGACCGACGGCAAGCCGGCGGAACTCGAATGGGCCGGCGCGCACACCGCGGTCACCTTCTCTCCGGACGGCAACTTTGTCGTCACGGCGATGCAGGAAAACGCCCTGCACGGCTGGAAGATCGCCGACGGCAAGCACATGCGCATGACCGGTTATCCGGCCAAGGTGAAGAGCCTGTCCTGGAGCGCCAAGGGCAGGTGGCTGGCAAGTTCCGGCGCGCAGGCGGCAATCGTCTGGCCGTTCCAGGCCAAGGACGGGCCGATGGGCAAGGCGCCGCTGGAGCTCGGCACGCGCGGCAATGCCATGGTGACCTGCGTCGCCTGCCACCCCAGCCAGGATATCGCGGCGATCGGCTACGACGACGGCATGGTGATGGCGGTGCGCTTCGCCGATACCAAGGAAGTCCTGCTGCGCCGCCCCGGCAAGGGCGCCATCACGGCGATGATGTGGGACGACGAAGAGCGCCGCATCGCCTTCGGCGCCGAAACCGGCGACTGCGGCGTCATCGACATAGCCGGCTAGGCAGGCATTCTTTCCGGCCCCGAGGCGGGCCGCGCCGGCTTGCGGCGCAACGCCAGCCCGTCGCGCATGTTGAGCGACAAGAGCGTGATGTTGACGGCGCCCGCGATCAATTCGAGCGCCTGGACGGTAGCGAACGCCGCGTCGAACGCGCCGGCCTCCGCCCTGCCCGCCAGGAAAACCGCCGACGGAATGAGGATCAGGATGCCGTTCGCGGCGGCGATCTTCATGCGCCGCTTCTTGCGCTCGACGGCCGGGCTGCGCCATCCCCTGCCGAGGGAAAGGCCCAACGCGCCGGCGACGGCCATCGCCGGGATCAGCACCAGCATGCCGGCCACGATGCACTTCTTGACCGAGGCTATGGCCGCGGCGTCGCCGAAAAGTTCGGTGGCGGCCGTCGCGCACCAGAAGATGCAGATCGTCAGCAGCGCCAGTGCTCCGGCAACAGCGTGAGCCTTTGTCTTCATCGTCCTGTCTCCATATATATAGCATGCTATCTATCATTGGATAGCGTGCTATGCAACTGCTATTCCTGCGCCATGGCATTCGACAAGACCCGCTCCGCCGGCTTCCTCGCGAACCACATGGCCAGGCTGTTCGCCAAGGGCCTGCAGCAGAACATCAGGCCGCTGGGCCTCGCGCCTGCGCAGTTCATGACGCTGGTCGCTCTTTGGGAGCAGGACGGTCTGACGCAGCGCGAGCTTGTCGAGCGGCTCGACGTCGAGCAGGCGACCATGGCCAATACGCTGACCCGGATGGAGCGTGATCGGCTGATCGAGCGCCGCGCCCATCCCGGGGATGGGCGCTCGCAGTCGATCCACCTGACCCCGAAGGCGGTGGCGCTTCGCGAACCGGCAACGGCGGCGGCCGGCCGGGTGAACGCCGAGGCGCTCGGCGGCCTCACCGAAGAGGAGCGGCTGCTGTTCGTCGATCTCGCGCGCCGCGTGGTCGCGTCGCTGAAGCAGCGCTACTGAGTTCGACGCGAAGCGCCGCATCGTCTTCGAAGCGAAATCCTGCGACCGCCTGACCTGCCGGCCAGGGTTCTGAACTGCGACGAAACCTTGCCAAGCCCGGGCCTTGGGCGCATCCTCGCCGGACATGCGATGAGGAGGCGATCTTGGCAGGCATTACGCTGTTTGCTTGGGCGACGCCGGCGTTCATCAGCGGCTCGCCTGTCGACCATACCTGGGTCACGACCTACGACAACCGGCAGCACAGCTACGCCAATGCGGCGGCAGTCGCGGCGGCCGGCAAGGACTACTGGTTCTGCTGGGGCAGCTATCACGCAGCCGGTGGCACGCCCGGCAATCCCACCGGCGCGCTCGGCAGCCAGGCCGGCAACCTCGCCCTCGCGCGCTGCCTGGTGCAATCCAATGCCGACTCCCGGTCGGCCCCGGCGGCAAGGGGCACGATCTACGTCTATGGCGTCGACGGTGTCTGCCATCAACTCGCCAACCAGGTCCTCTATGCCACCAGTGGCCGGAAACTCACGGTCAACCGGGCGCGCGGATATTTCGCCAGCAGTTTCCTGTATGGCACATATGGCCTGCAGCACGCCGCCTGGGCCAGCAAGATCGCCGGCTGCGCGACGACCGCGGCCGCAGCGCCGGGCGGCGGTCCATCCGGCGCCAGCCGTGGAGTCCTGAAGATGGCCGATCTGATCGACGATTTCGAGGAACACGCCCGCGCGGTTCTCGGGCGCGACGACCCTGAACTTCTCTCCCGGCTGCTTGCCCTGAGGGCGGAGGTCAACAGCTACCTCGCGCAGAAGATCCCGGGTGTCGAACCGCCAGACGCCGAGACGCTGAACGCGCGCAACCAGCATCTGCTGACCGAAGCGGCGCGGTTGCTGGGCGCCGAGCGTTTCGAGCAGGTGTTCGGTTTTCCGGCAGGCGAGGCCATCAACCTCGTCGACCCGTCACTCGCCCGCGGCGCACCGGAATAGCGGACGGCCCGGCCGCCACTACTCGGCAAAGCAGGATACCTTGCCGGCGAACGTCGCGGTCCTGCCCTCGGCGCTGGCGGCGTCGCTTGTGTCGTAGAGGACGGCCTCGTAGTCGCCATCGTAGAGGCCTTCGCCGTCATCGCCCGGCCGCGCCTTCGTCCGGATGGTCAGTTCCACGTAGCCGTGCGGCGCGTCGCCGTCCCGCTCGCGGTAGACGAGCAGCCTGAGATCCTCGCCGTCCAGCCAGTACTGCGCGACATGCTCGCGGGAAAATTCCGTCGTTCCGAGATCGGCGGCGACGTCAGTGCCGGCGATCTCCAGCGTCCCCTGGAAGCTGAACAGCGGGGCGCCCATGCCCCGCGCCACGCCGCCGCCAAGCTCGAAGGTGACACCGCCCTCCTCCGCCGAGCAACTGATGCCGCCGGAGGCGGAGGCCGCGACCGGCGACAGCGCCAGGACCGTCGTCAGAATGGCAAGACGCATGGCATCTCCTCCTCCGTTCGTGGCAGCATACGCGCGCAAATGACGGCGCGGTCAAGGCGCCTGCCGCTGCGGCAGGCTTTCGCCGGAGCCCCTCATCGCGTATGGCGCGGTGCAGAACGCACCCCCGGACCCCGCGCAGGCATGATTCGTCTCGAAAGCATTAGCAAGCAGAACGGCAAGCAGATCGTCTTCATCGAGGCGTCGGCGACCCTCCAGAAGGGCGAGAAGGTCGGCCTCGTCGGCCCCAACGGGGCCGGCAAGACGACCCTGTTCCGCATGGTGACCGGGCAGGAGCAGCCCGACGAAGGCCAGGTGTCGGTCGATCGTGGCGTCACCATCGGCTATTTCAGCCAGGACGTCGGCGACATGGCCGGCCGCAGCGCCGTCGCCGAGGTGATGGAGGGGGCCGGGCCGGTCAGCCTCGTCGCCGGCGAGATGCGCGAGTTGGAAGCGGCGATGGCCGACCCCGATCGCGCCGACGAGATGGACGCCATCATCGAGCGCTACGGTGAACTGCAGGCGCGGTTCGAGGATCTCGACGGCTATGCCCTCGACGGGCGCTCGCGCGAGGTGCTGGCTGGCCTCGGCTTCAGCCAGGAGATGATGGACGGTCCCGTCGACGCGCTGTCCGGCGGCTGGAAGATGCGCGTCGCGCTGGCCCGCATCCTGCTGATGCGCCCCGACGTGATGCTGCTCGACGAGCCGAGCAACCATCTCGACCTCGAGAGCCTGATCTGGCTGGAGACCTTCCTCAAGGGATATGACGGCGCCGTGCTGATGACTTCGCACGATCGCGAGTTCATGAACCGCATCGTCGGCAAGATCGTCGAGATCGACGGCGGCTCGCTGACCACCTACTCCGGCGATTACGAGTTCTATCAGCAGCAGCGCGCCATCGCCGACCGGCAGATGCAGGCGCAGTTCGAGCGCCAGCAGGCGATGCTGGCCAAGGAAATCGCCTTCATCGAGCGCTTCAAGGCGCGCGCCTCGCACGCGGCCCAGGTGCAGAGCCGGGTCAAGAAGCTGGAGAAGATCGACAAGGTCGAACCGCCGAAGCGCCGCCAGACCGTCAAGTTCGAGTTCCAGCCCGCGCCGCGCTCTGGCGAGGACATCGTCACGCTGAAGAACGTCGGCAAGCGCTATGGCAGCCGCACCATCTACGACGACCTCGACTTCCAGGTTCGCCGCCGCGAGCGCTGGTGCGTGATGGGCATCAACGGCGCCGGCAAGTCGACCCTGCTGAAGCTGGCGACCGGAACCGTGGAACCCGACCAGGGTTCGGTGTCGCGCGGGCCGAGCGTCAGGATGGCCTATTTTGCGCAGCACGCGATGGAGGTTCTCGAGGGCGAGCGAACGGTGTTCCAGACGCTCGAAGACGCGTTTCCCCAGGCCGGGCAGGCGCCGTTGCGGGCACTTGCCGGCTGCTTTGGCTTTTCCGGCGACGAGATCGACAAGAAGTGCCGCGTGCTGTCGGGCGGCGAGAAGGCGCGCCTGGTGATGGCGATGATGCTGTTTGACCCGCCGAACTTCCTCGTCCTCGACGAGCCGACCAACCATCTCGACATGGCGACGAAGGAAATGCTCATCGCGGCCCTGGAGCAGTATGAGGGCACGATGCTGTTCGTCTCCCACGATCGCCACTTCCTCGCCGCGCTTTCCAACCGCGTGCTCGAACTGACCGACGACGGCATCCGCACCTATGGCGGCGGCTACACGGAATATGTGGCGCGCACCGGCCAGGAGGCGCCGGGCCTGCGCAGCTAGCCGCCATTCGTTCCGGATTGCCTGCGCTCACGCGGCCAGCTACCACTTGGCCGTCGGGAGGGCATCTATGGCGAACAGGCAGTCGAACGAGCAGTCGCAGGGCGGGGTCGGTCTCGCCCGCATCAGGAAGCTGCGTACCGCCGAGGCGAAAGCCTTCCGGGCGGCGCGACCGAAATCGGAAGCCGCCTTCGGCAAGGGCATAGCCGGCTTCTTCGGCGGCGTGCCCATGCACTGGATGAACGACTGGCCGACGCCCTTCCCGATCATGGTCGAGCGCGCCCGCGGCGCGACCATCCTCGACATCGACGGCATCAGGCTGGACGACTTCTGCCTCGGCGACACCGGCTCCATGTTCGGCCATTCGCCGCCGCCGGTCGCCCGCGCCATCCGCCGCCAGGCCGACCGCGGCCTGACCTACATGCTGCCCGATGAAGATACGCTGGTGCTCGGGCGCCTTCTGTCGGAGCGTTTCGGCCTGCCGGAGTGGCAGATCGCCACCACCGCCACAGACGCCAACCGTTTTGCGCTGCGCGTCGCGCGCGCCGTCACCGGGCGGCCGAAGATCCTTGTGTTCAACGGCTGCTATCACGGCTCGGTCGACGAGACGATGGTGCGCCTCGTCGACGGCAAGCCCGTCAACCGGCCCGGCCTCGCCGGCGAGTTTCGCGACCTGACAAGGGCAACGCAAGTCGTCGAGTTCAACGACATCCCCGCGCTCGAGAAGGCGCTCGCCGGAAAGGACGTCGCCTGCGTCATCGCCGAACCGGTGCTCACCAATTCCTGCATGGTGCTGCCCGACGCCGGCTTCCACGACGCGCTGCGCCGGCTGACCCGCAAGGCCGGAACGCTGCTCCTGATCGACGAGACGCACACCATCTCCACCGGCCCCGGCGGCTATACGAGGCGCTACGGCCTCGACCCCGACCTCTTCGTGCTCGGCAAGCCGGTCGCCGGCGGCGTGCCGGCCAGCGTCTGGGGCATGAGCGCCGATCTCGCCCGCCGCTTCCGTGCCTACCACAAGGCGAAGGAGCCGGGCTATTCCGGCATGGGCACCACGCTGTCGGCCAATCCGCTTCAGTTCGCCGCCATGCGCGCCACGCTGGAGGAGGTGATGACAGAGGCCAACTACGATCACATGGAGCGACTGGCCAAGCGCCTCGAAGCAGGGCTTTGCGCCGCCATTGCCAGGCACCGGCTGCCATGGCACGTCGCCCGGGTCGGCGCGCGCGTCGAGTTCATCTGCGCCGAGGGGCCGCTGCGGAATGGCGGCGAGGCGGAGGCCGCGCATGCACCGGCCCTCGAAGCGGCGATCCATGTAGCGCTGGTCAACCGCGGCGTGCTGATCGCGCCCTTCCACAACATGATGCTGGTCTCTCCGGCGACCACCGCCCGCCAGGTCGACTGCCTCGTCCGGGCTTTCGGCGAGGTTGCCGGAAGCCTCGCCGCGTGAGACAAGCGCCCGGCCAACAGAGTTTCACCATGCTATCTCCATCCGGCTCGACCACCGAGGAAGCCAAGGCTTTTCTCGAGGCCCATCCCGAGATCGAGGCGTTCGACATCGTGCTCACCGACGCCAATGGCGTCGGCCGCGGCAAGATCATCCGGCGCCACGAGCTGATGAGCCTCTACGAACACGGCCGCCACCTGCCGATCTCCATCCTCGGGCTCGACATCACCGGCGAGGACGTGCACGAAACCGGCCTGATCTGGGATTCCGGCGACGGCGACCTCCGGGCCTGGCCGATCCCCGGCTCGCTGAAGCCGCTGCACGGCACCCAGCCGCCGCGCGGCCAGGTGCTGCTGTCGATGTTCGCACTCGACGGCGCGCCGATGACGTCGGACCCGCGCCATGCGCTCGCCCGCCAGGTCGAGGCCTTCGCGGCGAAGGGCCTTTTTCCAGCCGGCGCCTTCGAGCTCGAATTTTTCCTGCTCGCCAACGAGCGCGACGCCGAGGGCCGCGTCCAGCCCGCCACCGCGGTGCTCGACGGCCGCAAGAGCGGCAAGACCGAGGTCTATTCGGTCGACCATCTGCACGGCATGGAGCCGCTCTTCTCCGACATCTACGCCGCGGCCGCCGCGCAGGGCATCCCGGCGGAAACCGTCATCTCGGAATATGCACCGGGCCAGTACGAGCTCACGCTCAACTACAGGAAAGACATCCTGCAGGCCGCAGATGACCTGCTGATGCTGAAGCGCCTTGTGCGCGCGCAGGCGCGCCGCCACGGCGTCACCGCCTGCTTCATGGCCAAGCCGATCGAGAAATACGCCGGTTCGGGCATGCATCTGCACGTCTCGCTGCAGGACAAGGACGGCAAGAACGTCTTCGTCGAGGAGCGCGAGGGCGCCTGGTCGCCGAACCTGCTCCATGCGCTGGGCGGCCTCTCGGCCACCATGGCGGAATCGATGCTGGTGTTTGCCCCGCATGCCAATTCCTGGCGGCGCTTCGTGTCGCAGTCCTATGCGCCCGTGGCGCCGACATGGGGCGTCAACAACCGCTCGGTGGCGCTGCGCGTGCCGGCCGGAAGCATCGCCGCGCGGCGCATCGAGCACCGTCCGTCCGGCGTCGACGCCAACCCCTATCTGGTGGCCGCCACCGTGCTCGCCGGAATAAGCAAGGGGCTGGACGAGAAGCTCGATCCCGGCGCGGAAACCAAGGGCAATGGCTACGAGGCCGCGCCCGACGCGGCGACCACCATGCCGCCGGACTGGCGCTCGGCCATCGAGGCCGCCAAGGGGTCGGACTTCCTGAAGCAGGCGCTCGGCGAGGACATGCACCGCACCTTCACCGCCATCAAGCAGGCGGAATATCTGCGCGTCGCCCGCACCGTCAGTGAACTCGACTACCACCTCTACCTGCACGAAGTCTGACTTCGGCCGCGCGTCCTATCGGACCAGGATCGCCCTGAGGTCGTTGACGTTCGTGCCGGTCGGTCCCGGCGCGAACAGATCGCCCACCGCGTCGAAGGCGGTCCAGGCGTCGTTGCCGGCGAGCCTCGCCTTGGCGTCGATCTTTTCCGCACGCATGCGCGCCACGCTCGTCCCGTCGGCAAAGGCGCCGGCATTGTTCTCCGAGCCGTCGATGCCGTCGGTGTCGGCGGCGAGCGCATGGATCCCGTCAAAGCCGTCGATGCCGATCGCGAAGGCGAGCAGGAATTCGCTGTTGCGCCCGCCCTTGCCGCCCTTGGCGCGGATCGTCACCGTCGTTTCGCCGCCCGAGAGGATCAGCATCGGCTTCTGGAACGGCCGGTCGCGCGTCGCCACCTCGCGGGCAATTGCGGCGTGCACCGAGCCGACCTCGCGCGCCTCCCCCTCGATCGAATCCGACAGGATGACCGCCTCGATCCCCTGCCGCTTGGCTTCCGCCGCGGCGGCTTCGAGCGACACGGCGGCCGAGGCGATCAGATGCACCTCGTTGCCGGCAAGCCGCGGGTCGCCGACGCCGGGCGCGTCGGCTTCCGGCGAGTTGAGATGCGCCATCACCGCATCGGGCAGCGTCATGCCGTAGGCACGGATGAAGCCCAGCGCATCGGCCCGGCTGCCCTCGCCGGGGATGGTCGGCCCCGAGGCGACCAGCGCCGGATCGTCGCCGGGAATGTCGGAGACGACGAGCGACACGACCCTGGCCGGCCAGGCGGCCGCCGCCAGGCGACCGCCCTTGATATCAGAGACGTGCTTGCGGATCGTGTTCATCGCAGCGATCGGCGCGCCCGAGGCCAGAAGCGCCTCGTTGACGGCGATCTCGTCGGCGAGCGTCAGGCCCGGCGCGGGCGATGGCAGCAGCGCCGAACCCCCACCGGAGATCAGCGCCACCACGAGATCGTCCTTCGTCAGGCCGGAGACCTTGTCCAGCAGTCGCCGCGACGCCGTCAGCCCCGCCTCGTCCGGAACCGGATGCGCCGCCTCGATGATCTCGATGCGTTCGCAGGGCGCGGCATAGCCGTAGCGCGTCACTACCAGCCCCTCGATCGGCCCGTCCCACGCCTTCTCGAAGGCGGCGGCCATCTGCGCCGAGCCCTTGCCCGCGCCGATGACGATGGTGCGTCCATTCGGCTTCGCCGGCAGGTGGCTTCTGATCGTGCGTTCGGGATCGGCCGCGGCCACGGCCGCCTCGAAGATCGAAACAAGGAAAGCCCTGGGGTCGAGCGCCATCAGCCTGCCTTAGTCGGCAGCGCTAGCGTCTTGCGCTCGATGCCGAGGTGGTCGCACAGCGCATCGACGATGACGCCGTGGTCCTCGCGCTCCGGCAGGCCCGAGACGCCGAACGCGCCAACCGAACCGACGCCCTTTATCGTCACCGGAAAGCCGCCGCCCGCCAACACGTAGTCGGTCACCGGCAGGCCGTGGCCGGTCTTGAAGGCGCGGTCCGGGCTGTTCTGCTCCAGCACCATCCGGTAGGTGCTTTTCTGGAACATCTTCACCACGTTCACCTTGCGCCGCACCCAGTCGAAATTGGAGCTCGATGAGCCCGGCAGCGCCGCGTAGAACAGGAGCCTGTCCCACACGCTGATCTGGATGACGATTGGCAGCTTTTCGGCCAGCGCCCGCTCGCGCAGCGCCGAGCCTATGGCGAAGGCGGTCGCCTCGTCGAAGGCGGAAAAGGCCAGCCGCTCTTCCTGTTCGGCGATCCTCGCGATCTCGTCGGTGGCGTTCAAAGCGTTCCTCCTGGCCAGCCTCCTGCCTTTACGGCAACGCCGGCCCCGGTCAAGCCCGCGTCAGGTCACGACGGCCGGGAGCGCGCTCTTTGCCGGCTTGCCGGCGACATATGTCTCCACCACGGCGCGGTCGTCGCCGAGCGTCTGCAGCAGGAACAGTTGCTCGGCGAGCGTGCCCGCCGTTTCCATGCGCAGCCGCATGGCGGGCGTAGCGGACGGGTTGAGGACGACGATGTCCGCGTCGGTGCCAACGTCCAGCGTGCCGACCCTGTCGGCAATGGACAGCGCCTCTGCATTGCCGCGCGTCAGCTGCCAGAAGGATGCGAAGGGATTGAGCTTCTCGCCGTTCAGCGCGATCACCTTGTAGCCCTCGTCCATGGTGCGCAGCATCGAATAGTTGGTGCCGCCGCCGACATCGGTCGCCGTCGCGATCCTCAGCGGCTTCGACCGCCTGCGGTAGCGCTGATAGTCGAACAGGCCCGAGCCGAGGAAGAGGTTCGACGTCGGGCAGAAGACCGCGACCGATCCGCTCTGCGACAGCGCGTCCGCCTCGCGGTCCGACAGATGGATGCAGTGGCCGAACAGCGCACGCGGCCCGAGCAGGCCGTAGTGCTCGTAGACGTCGGTGTAGTCGCGCGCCCAGGGATAGAGTTCTCCGGTAAAGGCGATCTCGGCGTGGTTCTCCGAAAGGTGCGTCTGCATGTGCAGGTCGGGAAACGCGCGCATCAACGCGCCGGCCATCTCCAGTTGCTCGGGCGACGAGGTGATCGCGAAGCGCGGCGTCACGGCATAGAGCTGCCGGCCCTTGCCGTGCCATTCCTCGATCAGCGCCTTGCTGTCGTCGAAGCTGCTCTCCGGCGTGTCGCGCAACTGCTCCGGCGCGTTGCGGTCCATCATCACCTTGCCGGCGATGTTGAGCATGTTGCGTTCGTGCGACTCGGCGAAAAAGGCCTCGGCCGACTGCTTGTGCACGGAGCAGTACGCCGAAACCGTCGTCGTGCCCTGGCGGACCATCTCGTCGAGGAACAGCCGCGCGATGCGTCGGCCGTGCTGGGCGTTGCTGAACTTCGTCTCTTCCGGAAACGTGTATTTGTTCAGCCAGTCCAGCAATTCCGTCCCGTAGGACGCGATCACCTGCATCTGCGGGAAGTGCACATGCGCGTCGATGAAGCCCGGCAGCAGGAGATGCGGCCTGTGGTCGATGCATTGCGCGCCGTTCCCGGCCTTCGCCGCGACCTCCGCATAGGCGCCCGCAGCGGCGATCCTGCCACCCTCGAGAAGCAGGCCGCCATCCTCCTCGTAGCGGTAGGCGGCGTGGTCCTCGGTCGTGTCCGGCCAGCGCAGGAAAGTCAGCGTGCGGCCGCGCAGCAGCGTCTGGTTCATCCTACTGCCGCCGCGCTTCTTCGTACCAGGCCGTCAGCAAGGCGCGCTCCTGCGGCGAGATCTGGGTGACGTTGCCGGGCGGCATGGCGTGGCTGCGGCCGGCCTGCAGGTAGATTTCCCGGGCATGCTCGCCGATCTCCGCGTCGGTTTCCAGCATCACGCCCTTCGGCGCATGGTAGATGCCGTCGTAGGACGGTTCGGCGGCATGGCACATCGCGCAGCGCCCGAGCACCGTGTCGCGCACCGCGGGGAAATGCGCCGACGCCACGAAGGTCTGCGCGACCGTCGACGACGCCTCCTTGTCCCCCGTCAGCACCTTCGGCGCGGTCGACAGCCAGATGATGACGATGAACAGGATCGCGGCGACGAGCCAGGTCCAGTAGGGTTTGCCCTTCCTGGCGTGCATCGTGTTGAAGAAGTGCCGGATCAGCACGCCGATGATGAACACGATCGAGGCGATGATCCAGTTGAACTCGGTCGCGAACGCCAGCGGATAGTGGTTCGACAGCATCAGGAACAGGACGGGCAGCGTCAGGTAGTTGTTGTGCGTCGAGCGCGTCTTGGCGATCTTGCCGTATTTCGGGTCCGGCTTCCTGCCGGCGATCAGGTCGGCGACGACGATCTTCTGGTTGGGGATGATGACCATGAAGACGTTGGCCGACATGATCGTCGCGGTCACCGCTCCGAGATGCAGGAAGGCCGCGCGGCCGCTGAATATCTGGGTGAAGCCCCAGGCCAGCGCCACCAGGATCGCGTAGAGCACCAGCATAAGCAGCGTGTCGTGGTCGCCGAGCGGCGACTTGCAGAGCAGGTCGTAGAGCAGCCATCCCAGCACCAGCGAGGCGATCGACAGGCCGATCGCCGTCATCGGCGCGATGTCGAGCACGTTGCGGTCGATCAGGAAGAGATCCGCGCCGGCATAGTAGACGATGGCGAGCATGGCGAAGCCCGACATCCAGGTCGCATAGGATTCCCACTTGAACCAGGTCAGCTGCTCTGGCATCGCCGCCGGCGCCACCAGGTATTTCTGGATGTGGTAGAAGCCGCCGCCATGAACCTGCCATTCCTCGCCATGCGCGCCGGCGGGCAGGCCGGCATGCTTGCGCAGGCCAAGGTCCAGCGCCACGAAATAGAAGGACGAGCCGATCCAGGCGATGCCCGTGATCACGTGCAGCCAGCGCACCGCGAAACTCAGCCAGTCCCAGGCTATGGCAAGATCGATCATCGGGTCCTCTCGTCATCGGGAGTCTTACGGACTCGGTTCCAAACGGAAAGGGGGCACATGCCCCATGACTTTCAAAAAAATATGTAAAATACTGCCGCATTGCCCAATGAAGCATGAGGCGCGGCCTGAATGGCCTATCTCGACAACATCGCGGTCTTCGTCCGCGTCGTGGAACTGAGCAACCTGTCGGCTGCGGGGCGCGACATGCGCATCTCCCCGGCCGTCGTCTCGAACCGCATCAAGGAACTCGAGAAACATCTCGGCGTCAGGCTGTTCAACCGCACGACGCGCCAGTTGACCCCGACCGAGCACGGCACCGTCTTCTATGCCGGCGCCAAGCAGGTGCTTGAGGCGATCACCATGGCGGAGGCGGCGGTCAGCGCGCTGTCAGGCCAGCCGCGCGGCACCATCCGCGTCACAGCGCCGCTCGGGCTCGGACGGCGCCTCATCGCCTCCGGCATCCCCGAATTCCGCGACAAGTACCCGGATATCGAGGTGCGGCTGCGGCTGTCCGACCACGACGTGGACATGATGAAGGAAGGCATAGACGTCGCCTTCCGGCTCGGCGTCCTCGAGGATTCGAGCCTGAGGATGCGCGGCATCATGAATTGCGAGCGCGTGCTGGTGGCGGCGCCCGCCTATCTCGAGGCGCGCGGCGAGCCGACCGGCCCAGACCAGCTGGTCGGCGGCGGCCACGACTGCCTGATGCTGCGCTATCCCGGCATGCGCGAACATTTCTGGACGCTGAAGACGCCATCGGGACCCGCCAAGTTCGAGGTGCGCGGCCCCTTCGATTCCGACGACGGCGACGTGCTCACCGGCTGGGCGCTGTCCGGCCGCGGCATCATCAACAAGCCGCGCTTCGAGGTCGAGCCGTTCATCCGCGATCGCCGCCTCAAGGTCATCCTGCCGGACACGCCGCCGATCCCGGTGCAGTTGGCCGCGGTCTATCCGCACAAGAAGCTGCAGGACCCGAAGGTGCGGCTGCTGCTCGACTTCATGGCCGAGCGCTGCCAGCGCCTGATCAACAACCTGCTGGTCGGGAAATGACGGCTTCCTGGGGGCGTCGACCACGCCCCGCTTCTGGTCTTCAGCGGATCGCGGCCTAGATGAGCTGTGTCCGCTCGCAGTCCGGGCGGAGACCACGAACTCGACCCAGGAGAATCCCATGCCCGGCATCCCAACCAGGAACGATCTGAAGTCGAACACCAGAACCGCCTCGATCGAGCTTCTCAACGCCCGGCTTGCCGACGCGATCGATCTCGCGCTGGCTACCAAGCAGGCGCACTGGAACATCAAGGGGCCGCACTTCATCGCCGTCCACGAGATGCTCGACGGCTTTCGCACGGAACTCGACGGCCATGTCGACATACTGGCCGAGCGCGCCGTCCAGCTGGGCGGCACCGCCCACGGCACGTCCCAGGTCGTCGCCAAGGTGACCGCGCTGAAACCCTATCCGACCGATATCCACGCCACCAAGGATCATCTCGCGGCGCTGATCGACCGCTACGCGGTCGTCGCCAAATCCGTCCGCGCGGCCATCGACGAAGCGGACGAGGCCGGCGACGCCGGCACCGCCGACATCTTCACTGCGTTCTCACGCGCCCTCGACAAGTCGCTGTGGTTCCTCGAAGCGCACACGCAGTCCAAGGACTGATCAGCCGGCGACGGTTGCGCCGTTCGTCGCGTCCGCATGGGCGGCCAGCGCCGCCATGATCTCCGCCGCCGCCATGGCGGCGATGACGGCCGGCCGCTTGTCCTTCACGGCCTCGCCGCCGATCGGCGAGACCAGGCGATCGATGTCGCGCTCGTCGCCATCGGCCGATTTGAGATACCAGCTGCGGAAGGTGGCCTTCTTGGTCTTCGAGCCGATCATCCCGACATAGGCGACGTCGTCGCGCTTCAGAGCCTCGGCGACGATCAGGAAGTCCAGCGCATGGTCGTGCGTCAGCACCACCATCGCCGCTCCCGCCGGCGCGGCCTGCACCATCTCCTCCGGCACCGGGGTCAGCCGGGTCTCGATGCCATCAGGCATGCCCTCCAGCGCCTCGGCGCGCGTTTCGACGACGGTCACCCTGACCGGCAGCAGCGCCAGCGCCGCCGCCAGCGCATGACCGACGTGCCCGCCGCCGAACAGGCAGACCTGGGGCAGGCGCGCGGCCTCCACCGCCGCCTCCCGGACCAGTTCCGTCCGCAGGTTCTCGTCGATCACCCTGATCAGCACCTCGACGCGCCCGCCGCAGCACTGGCCGATTTCCGGCCCGAGCGGGACGTCGAGCATCAGTTCGCGCGGCCCCCGGTCGTCGGCCAGCATCTGCCGCGCCTGGTCGATCGCCATGAATTCGAGCTGGCCGCCGCCGATCGTGCCGAGCGTCGCCGCCGGCGACACCAGCATCTGCGCGCCGGCCTCGCGCGGCGTCGAGCCTTTCGCGCGCGCGACGGTCACGAGCGCCCCGCGCTCCGCCGCACCGAGAAAGGTCTCCACGCTCTGTCCGCTTGTCGCCATGCTGCTCCCTGCCGGGAGCATAGCACGTCCCGGCCCGAATTTCCCGCGGGCTAGCCCCTGGCTGCCTCGGCCTTCAGCCGCTCGACCGCCATCAGCACCCGTTCGGGCGTCGCCGGCGCGTCGAGGCGCGGGCAGATCGTGTGGCCGGCGACGCTGGCGACCGCGTCCGACAGCGCGTGCAGCACCGAGATCGCCAGCGGGAACGGCGGTTCGCCGACCGCCTTGGAGCGGTGGACGGTCGGCTCGGCCGCCTCCGGCCAGTCGGCAAGCCTGACGTTGAAGATCTTCGGCCGGTCGGAGGCGAGCGGAATCTTGTAGGTCGACGGCGCATGGGTGCGCAGCCGCCCCTTGTCGTCCCACCACAGTTCTTCCGTCGTCAGCCAGCCCATGCCCTGGATGTAGCCGCCTTCGACCTGGCCGAGGTCGATCGCCCGGTTCAGCGAGCGCCCGGCGTCATGCAAAATGTCGGCTCGCTCGACGACATATTCGCCGGTCAGCGTATCGATCGACACTTCCGAGCAGGCTGCGCCATAGGCGAAATAGTAGAAGGGCCGCCCGGCGCCCTTGTCGCGGTTCCAGTGGATCTTCGGCGTCTTGTAGAAGCCCGCCGCCGACAGCTGGATGCGCGCCATGTAGGCCTGCTTGACGATGTCGGCGAAAGCGATCTCCTGGTTGCCCACGCGAACGCGGTTCGGCAGGAACACCACCTGGTCGCGCGGCACCTGGTAGGTCTGCGCGGCGAAGTCGGTCAGTCGGTCCTTGATCTGCCGCGCCGCGTTCTGCGCCGCCATGCCGTTCAGGTCCGAGCCCGACGACGCCGCGGTCGCCGAGGTGTTCGGCACCTTGCCCGTCGTCGTCGCCGTGATCTTCACCTGGTCGAGGTCGATCTGGAACTCTTCGGCCACGACCTGCGCGACCTTGAGGTAGAGCCCCTGCCCCATCTCGGTGCCGCCGTGGTTCAGGTGCACCGAACCGTCGGTATAGACATGCACCAGCGCACCGGCCTGGTTGAAATGCGTGGCGGTGAACGAGATGCCGAACTTCACCGGCGTCAGCGCGATGCCACGCTTCACGAAGCGGCTGTTGGCGTTGAACGCCGCAATGGTGCGCCGGCGTCGCGCATAGTCGGCGCTTTCCTCGAGCTCGGCGACGATGCGACCGATGATGTTGTCCTCGACCGTCTGGTGGTAGGGCGTCACGTTGCGGTCGTCGACGCCGTAGAAATTCAGCTTGCGGATCTCGAGCGGGTCCTTGCCGGTGGCGAAGGCGACTTCTTCGATCACGCGTTCGGCGCCGACCATGCCCTGCGGCCCACCGAACCCGCGGAACGCCGTGTTGGACACGGTGTTGGTGTAGAGCGGCGCCGACTTCGCATGCACGGCCGGCCAGAAATAGGTGTTGTCGCAGTGGAACAGGGCCCGGTCGGTGACCGGCCCGGACAGGTCCGACGAGAAGCCGCAGCGCGCCGCGAACATGAAGTCGACGCCATGGATCGAGCCGTCCTCGTCGAAGCCCACCTCATAGTCGATCACGAAGTCGTGCCGCTTGCCGGTCGCGATCATGTCGTCGTCGCGGTCGGGCCTGATCTTGACCGCGCGCCCGTGCTTCTTGGCGGCGATCGCCGCCAGCGCGGCGAACTGGTTGCCCTGCGTCTCCTTGCCGCCGAAGCCGCCGCCCATGCGGCGGATCTCGACGGTGACCGCATGGTTCGGCACGCCGAGCGCATGCGCCACCATGTGCTGGACCTCGCTCGGGTGCTGGGTGGAGGAGTAGACCGTCACGTCATGGTCCTCGCCGGGCACGGCGAGCGCGATCTGGCCCTCGAGGTAGAAATGGTCCTGCCCGCCGAGCGCCATCCGTCCCTTGAGCCGCTTCGGCGCGTTCCTGATCGCCGCCTTGGCGTCGCCGCGCGACAGCGTCAGCGGCGGCGTGACGAGCTTGCCCTTCTTCGGGTTCACCCCGGCGACGTCGACGATGAAGGGCAGTTCCTCGTAGTCGACCCTGGCGAGCCGCGTCGCGCGCCTGGCCGCCTCGCGCGTGGTCGCGATGACGCAGAAGATCGGCTGGCCGTGGAATTCGCACAGGCCGTCGGCAAGCACCGGTTCGTCATGGCGGCCGGTCGGCGAGATGTCGTTCTCGCCGGGAATGTCCTTCGCGGTCAGCACGTCGACGACGCCGGGCGCCTTGCGCACCTCCGAGAGGTCCAGCCTGGTTATGCGGCCGTGCGCCACCGTCGACAGACCGAGGCAGCCATGCAGCAGGCCCTCCGGCTCGGGCATGTCGTCGATGTAGATCGCCGTGCCGGTGACGTGCTTGTGCGCGGAATCGTGGCGTTGACCGGTGGCGACGCCGCCCTTGATGCGCGCGGCCTTGATGTCGGGAGCGGCATGCTTGTTCATCAGGCTGCCTCCTGCCTGCCGACCGTCAGCGGCGCCTTGCCGCCCGCCGTTTCGGCAAGGAAGCGGCGCAGCAGGTTCTTCGCCGCGAGCTGCCGGTATTCGGCGCTGGCCCGCATGTCGGTCAGCGGCGTGAAGTCGATGTCATAGGCCGCGAGCGCGGCGTCGACCGTCGCTTCCGTCCACGGCTTTCCGGTCAGCGCCGCCTCGACGGCGCGGGCGCGTTTCGGCGTCGCCGCCATGCCGCCATAGGCGATGCGGATCGACGCCACGGTCCCGTCCTTGGCAAGCGCCAGGTGGAAGGCGCCGAGCGTCGCGGTGATGTCCTCGTCGCGCCGCTTGGTGACCTTGTGGACGGCGAAATGCGATCCCTTCGCGGGCACCGGCACATGCACGGCCTCGACGAATTCGCCCGGCTGCCGGTCCTGCTTTCCATAGGCGATGAAGTAGCTTTCGAGCGGGATGGTCCGGCGCTTCCGACCCTTGCGCAGCGTCAGCGATGCGCCGAGCGCGATCAGCGGCGGCGGCGTGTCGCCGATCGGCGAGCCGTTGGCGATGTTGCCGCCGATGGTTCCCATGTTGCGCACCTGCTCGCCGCCGATCCGGTCGAGCAGGGGCCCGAGCGGCGGAATGCGCTTGGCGAGCAGGGCAAACGCCTCGCTGTAGGTCACGCCGGCGCCAATGGTGATGACGCCTTTCTCCATGGACATGGCGCGCAACCCGTCCAGCCCGCCGATGAAGACGACCGGCGAGATGTCGCGCATGTGCTTGGTCACCCAGAGCCCGACATCCGTCGAGCCGGCGACGATCGTCGCGTTCGGCGACTTGTCCAGCACCGAGGCGAGGTCATCGACGCTGGCGGGCACGACGAGTCGCCGCGCGCCCTCGCCGATCTCGACTCTGAGGCCGTCCTTCAGCGCCGAGAGCCTGGCAGTCACTTTCCTGCGCTCGGCCGCCAGTGGATCCTTCGCGGTCTCGCCGTAGCGCGAGACCGCCTGGGCGGCGCGAACGATCGCCTCGTAGCCGGTGCAGCGGCAGAGATTGCCCTGGAGCGCCTTCTCGATGGCCGCGGTCGACGGCGACGCCGAGCGCATCCAGAGTGCATAGAGCGACATCACGAAACCGGGGGTGCAGAAGCCGCATTGCGAGCCGTGGAAGTCGATCATCGCCTGCTGCACCGGGTGCAGGCCGCCGTCGGCCCCCCGCAGATGCTCGATCGTCACCACGTGGCAGCCATCGAGCGAGCCGAGGAAGCGGATGCAGGCATTGACGCTCTCGTAGACGAGCTTGCCCGCCGTGAGCTTTCCGACCAGCACCGTGCAGGCGCCGCAGTCGCCTTCCGCGCATCCTTCCTTCGTGCCGCGCAGCGAGCGGCGCAGCCTGAGATAATCGAGAAGCGTCTCGTCCGGGCCGACATCGGCCAGCGCGACGTCCTCGCCGTTGAGCAGGAAGCGCAGTTCGCCGCGAACCCTAGCCCTGGCCATGGTCAGCTGCCCCTGTAGGTCGAGTAGCCATAAGGCGAGAGAAGCAGCGGCACGTGATAGTGCTTGTTCTCGGCCAGGCCGAAGCGGATGGGAATCTGGTCGAGGAACGGCGGATCGCTCAGCGCCACGCCCTGGCGGCGCAGATAGTTGCCGGCGCCGAAGACCAGTTCGTATTCGCCGACGACGAAGGCATCGCCCTGCAGCAGGGGCGCGTCGCAGCGCCCGTCGCTGTTGGTCACCGCCGTCTTGACGAAGGTCCGTTCGCTTCCGCGGATGCGGTACAGGTCGATCGGCAGGCCCGCGGCCGGCCGGCCGGTTGCCGTGTCGAGTACGTGGGTCGTCAGGCGACCGCCATCGGCTTCCGCCATCGGCCCCTCCTTCCTGCGCTTGGAAGCGTTATGATTCCGACCATTAAAGGACAAGCCGGCCGGTTGGTGAAGCAATGGCCCCCAAAAAGACTTTCAAAAATTTTCGAGGGAATGTCCGTCATCCCCCGTGATTATCATGAAGATGACGCGGACCCATCCGTGCCTGGAGGAAGAGTGCGCTACCAGCGAGACATGCGCGGCTACGGTCGCAACCCGCCCGACCCGAAGTGGCCCGGCGGGGCCCATGTCGCCGTCCAGTTCGTCGTCAACTACGAGGAAGGCGGCGAGAACTGCGTCCTGCACGGCGACGCGGCGTCCGAGGCATTCCTCTCCGAGATCGTCGGCGCCGCGCCGTGGCCGGGCATGCGCCACTGGAACATGGAATCGATCTACGAATACGGCGCCCGCGCCGGCTTCTGGCGGCTGCACCGCATGTTCACGGAGGCCGACGTCCCGGTCACCTGCTACGGCGTGGCGACCGCGCTTGCGCGCTCGCCCGACCAGGTCGCCGCCATGCAGGAGGCCGGCTGGGAGATCGCCTCGCACGGCCTGAAATGGATCGACTACCGCGACTATTCGGCCGACGACGAGCGTCGCCACATGGACGAGGCGATCCGGCTGCACCGCGAGGTGACCGGCGAGCGCCCGAGGGGCTGGTACACCGGCCGCACCTCGGTCAACACGGTCAGGCTGGCGGTCGAGGAAGGCGGCTTCGACTACGTCTCCGACACCTATGACGACGAATTGCCCTACTGGTTCGAGCATGACGGCCGCGCCCAGCTCATCATCCCATATACGCTCGACGCCAACGACATGCGGTTCGCCACCCCGCAGGGCTTCAACTCCGGCGATCAGTTCTTCGCCTATCTGAAGGACAGTTTTGACACGCTCTACGCCGAGGGCAAGGCGGGACGGCCGCGCATGATGAACATCGGCCTGCATTGCCGGCTGGTCGGGCGTCCCGGCCGCGCCGCGGCGCTGCAGCGCTTCATCGACTACGTGAAGGGCCACGACCGGGTCTGGCTGGCGCGGCGCATCGACATCGCGCGGCACTGGAAGGAAACGCATCCCTTCCGCCTGCCGGCCATCCGGCCGTCGAAGATGGACCGCGAGGCGTTCGTCTCGCTGTTCGGCGGCATCTTCGAGCACTCGCCCTGGATAGCCGAGCGCGCCTACGATCTCGAGCTCGGCCCGGCGCACGACAGCGCCGGCGGCCTTCACAACGCGCTCTGCCGCATCTTCAGGGCCGCCAGCGACAAGGAAAGACTCGGCGTTCTGAACGCCCATCCCGACCTCGCCGGCAAGCTCGCGGCCGCCCGGCGCCTGACGCCGGAATCGACGCGGGAACAGGCGTCCGCCGGCCTCGACGCTCTGACGGACACCGAGCGCGAGCTCTTCTCCAGGCTCAATTCGGCCTATGTCTCGACCTTCGGTTTCCCCTTCATCATCGCGGTGAAGGGCAAGACGAAGGAAGAAATCCTCGCCGCCTTCGAGGCGCGCATCGGCAACGACCGCGCCACCGAGTTCGACACCGCGTGCCGGCAGGTCGAGCGCATCGCGCTGCTGAGATTGAAGGAAGCACTGCCGCTATGAGGAACTCCGCCGTGCCCGCCCGCAGCTACTACGCACCGCGCGGCGGCCTGCCGCCGCAGACCGACCTGATCACCGACCGGGCCGTCTTCACGGACGCCTACGCCGTCATCCCGAAGCGCGAGTTCTCGGACATCGTGGCGAGCCGCCTGCCCTTCTGGGAAGGCACGCGCGCCTGGGTGATCGCCCGTCCGCTGTCGGGCTTCGCCGAGACCTTCTCGCAATATGTGATGGAGGTCCTGCCCGGCGGCGGCAGCGACCGGCCCGAGCCGGACCCGAGCGCCGAAGGCGTGCTCTTCGTCGTCGAGGGCGAAATCACCGTCAAGCTCGGCGGCGCATCGCGCAAGATGAAGCCCGGCGGCTATGCCTACCTGCCCGCCGGCTCGACGTGGAGCCTCGCCAACCGAGGCAGGTCGGCCGCGCGCTTCCACTGGATCCGCAAGGCATACGAGGCGGTCGACGGCATCGACGCCCCGGATGCCCTCTTCCTCAACGAAAACGACATCGAGCCGATCCCGATGCCGGACACGGGCGGGCGCTGGGCCACCACCCGCTTCGTCGACCCCGACGACACCCGCCACGACATGCACGTGACCATCGTCACCTTCGAGCCGGGGGGCGTGATCCCCTTCCCGGAGACGCATGTGATGGAGCACGGGCTCTACGTGCTGGAGGGGAAGGCCGTCTACCGCCTGAACCAGGACTGGGTCGAGGTCGAGGCCGGCGACTTCATGTGGCTGCGCGCCTTCTGCCCGCAGGCCTGCTACGCCGGCGGCCCGGGCCGCTTCCGCTACCTGCTCTACAAGGACGTCAACCGTCACCCCAGGCTGGGCGGGTTCGGCCGATGAGCAGGGTCGTCACCGCAAGGCCGCTGACCCGCGAAAGCTTCGCCGCCTTCGGCGACGTCATCGATGCGGGCGGCGAGAACCACTACCCGATCAACGCCGGCAAGACCGAGCGCTACCACGCGCTCGCCCGTCCCGAGGCGACCGGACCGGACGGCCATGTGCTGATCAGCCTCGCCCGGGCGACGCCCTACGACGTGCCGCTGGCGCTCACCATGGTCGAGCGGCATCCGCTCGGCAGCCAGGCCTTCGTGCCGCTGTCGCCGCGGCCATTCCTGGTCGTCGTCTGCCCCGACGAGGACGGACGGCCGGGACTGCCGCACGCCTTCCTCACGCAGCCCGGCCAGGGTGTGAACTATGCACGCAACACCTGGCACGGGGTGCTGACGCCGATCGGCGCGCCGCAGGACTTCCTGATTGTCGACCGCGGCGGCGACGGCAACAACCTCGAGGAATTCTTCTTCGCCGATCCATACGAAATCAGGCTTCCGGGCTGACATGACCGACGTTTCCCTGATCGACCGGCTGCTCGACGTCATCGAGCAGGACATCGTGCCGAAGACCGAGGAGGGCGTCGCCGCCGGCAACAAGCTGTTCGGCGCGGCGATCCTCAGGAAGTCCGACCGTTCGCTGGTCCTGGCCGAGACCAACAACGAGACGGAGAACCCGCTCTGGCACGGCGAGGTGCATTGCCTGAAGCGCTTCTACGAGATGCCCCGGGCCGAGCGCGTCGATACGAAGGAGGCGATCTTCCTCGCCACCCACGAGCCCTGCTCGCTCTGCCTGTCGGCGATCACCTGGACCGGATTCGACAATTTCTACTACCTCTTCAGCCACGAGGATTCACGCGACAGCTTCGCCATCCCGCACGACCTGAAGATCCTGAAGGAGGTCTTCACCCTCGAGCCCGGTGGCTACCGCGCCGAAAACGCCTACTGGAAAAGCCACGCAATCCGCAAACTGGTCCGGAACCTGCCCGAACCGGAGCGGGCGCGGCTGGAAACGCGGATCGGCAAGATCGCCGCGACCTATGACGGGCTGTCCTCGACCTACCAGTCCGGCAAGTCCGACAACGACATCCCGCTCAGCTAGGCCGCGGCCTTCGCACTGCGCTCCTTCTCGTCGCAATCGGCGCCGGCATCCGGCTTGACGCGCCCGAGCACCAGAAGCGCGACCAATCCCGCGAGCAGGGAAACGACTGCGCAGACCAGGGCGACGGAGCGGAACGCGGCCGCATAGGCCTCCCGCGCCTCGGCAAGCAACAGGTCGCCTGCGGCGCCGCCGACGTTCGCCGCCTCCGCAACCGCGCCGCCGATCGTCTCGCGCACTGCCGCCACAACGTCGGAACTCAATCCGCCGCTGTCGAAGGCAGCCATGCCGCTGGCATAGATCGCAGTGACGATGCTGCCGAGGATGGCGATGCCGAGCGCGCCGCCGAACTCGGAGCTTGTCTCGGCAAGCCCGGCCGCCGTTCCTGCACGCTCCGGCGGCACCGTGCCGATGATGAGGTCGGTCGAGAGCGTGAAGATCGGCGCCAGTCCGAACGACATCACGACGTAGCTTGCCACGAGCAGATGGAGCGAGCCCGTCGACGCCGCCTGCGCCATCAGCAGGAAGCTGGCCGCCGTGACCGCATAGCCGCCGGCCATGACATAGGCGGGCCGCATACTGCCGAGCAGCTTTGGCGCCAACAGCGATCCGATAATGAAGCCGATCGATGACGGCGCGCTCCACAGCCCCGCCGCCAGCGGCGAAAGGCCAAGGACGAGTTGCAGATATTGCGCCGTGAGCAGGAAGATGCCGAAGGCGGCGAAAAAGCCGAGCACGTTGATGCCGAGCGACGCCGAGAACGTCAGAGACCGGAACACATTCAGATCGATCAGCGGCTCGGCCAGCCTCCGCTGCCGCCGGACGAAGACGATGCCGATGGCAAGACCCGCCAGGATTGCAGCCACCGCCTCGGCGTCGAACGCGTAGGACGCCGCATGCTTGATGCCGTAGATCGTGGCGAGCACCGCGGCGAGCGATAATGCGGCACTGGCGAGGTCGATCCGCCCGGCATTCTCGTCGCGATACTCCGGCAGAAGGCTCGGGGCGACGGCAAGCAGCAGGATCATCACCGGAACGGCGATCAGGAACACCGAACCCCACCAGAACCAGGTCAGCAGGACGCCGCCGATCACCGGCCCGATCGCGCCACCGGCCGAGAAGCTCGATATCCAGACGCCGATGGCGAATGTGCGCTCCTTCGGATCCGGGAACATGTTTGAGATCAGCGACAGGGTCGAGGGGGCGAGCGTCGCGGCCGACAGTCCGAGCAAGGCCCGCGCCACGATCAGCATCCCGGCACTGCTGGCGAACGCGGCAACGATCGAAGCAAGGCCGAAGGCGAATGCGCCGATCATCAACAGCTTGCGGCGGCCGATGCGATCACCGAGCGTGCCCATCGTGATCAGCATGCCGGCAATCATGAAGCCGTATATGTCGACGATCCAGAGAAGCTCGGTCGCGCTCGGGTTGAGATCAGCCGTGATGGCAGGCACCGCCAGGTTCAGCACCGTCAGATCCATTGAATAGAGCAGGCAAGGCAGCGCGATCACGCCGAGCCCGATCCACTCGCGGCGCGTCGCCTTGCGCGGAACGTCCCTGTCGGCAATGTCCAGAGTGTCGGCCATGTTCCTGCTCCCTTTGCGCAAGGACGAACGATTGCGGCCGCAGCCGACAATCGGCCCGTTCGAAGTGACGTCAGGCAAATCGTGACGATGGCCGGACTCCGCAGCCGAGCGGGGAGTAGCAGATAGCAGATTCTCCTGACAGCCTCCTGTCAGGAGGCGTCGGGTCGACGGAGCGCCCCTGGGTTCAGCGGCCCTTCCAGACGGGATCGCGCTTCTCGGCGAAGGCCTTGAAGCCCTCGAGATTGTCTTCCGAGCCGTAGAGCGCGTCGACAGTGCGGAACTGTCGGCGGGTGATGCGGTTCATGGCATCCTGGAAGGTCAGGCCTTCGGCCTCGCGCGCCACCTCCTTGATCGCCGCGAAGACCAGCGGCGGTCCCGACGCCAACAGCCTTGCGATCTCCCACACGCGGTCTTCCAGCTTTTCCTTGGGCAGCACCTCGTTGACGAGACCCCAGCGGTGCGCTTCCTGCACATCCATCCAGCGACCGGTCAGCAGCAGGTCCATCGCGACGTGATAGGGAATGCGCTTCGGCAGCTTCACCGTCGCCGCGTCGGCCAGCGTGCCCGCCCGGATTTCCGGCAGCGCGAAGCTCGAATGGTCGGACGCCAAAATCATGTCGCAGGACAGCGCCAGCTCGAAACCGCCGCCCACCGCCATGCCGTTGACGCAGGCGATGACGGGCTTGTTCATGTCGCGCAGTTCCTGCAGGCCGCCGAAGCCGCCGACGCCATAGTCGCCGTCGACCGCGTCGCCGGCGGCCGCCGCCTTGAGGTCCCATCCCGCGCAGAAGAACTTGTCGCCGGCCGTCTTCACTATGGCGACGCGCAGGTCGGGATCGTCGCGGAACGCCTTGAACGTCTCGCCCATCAGCCGCGACGTCTTGAGGTCGATGGCATTCGCCTTCGGCCGGTCGAGCGTCACTTCGAGAATGCCGCCCTCGCGGCGCGTGGTGATCACGTCGGTCATGTTTCCTCCTTCACGAGCAGCGCATCGGCCACCCAGGCGCCCTTGCCCGCGGCGCGGACGATCAGCGGATTGACGTCGAGTTCGGCCAGCGTGTCGGCGTTCGCCAGCGCGAAATCGGCGATCTTCAGCACTGCATCGATGGCGGCGTCGACATCGGCCTTCGGCCTGCCCCGGAACCCGTCGAGCAGCGGAAACATCTTCAACCCGCGCAGCGCGACCTCGACCTCGTCGCGGCTTGCCGGCAGCAGAAGCGTCGCGCTGTCCTTCAACAGTTCGACCATCACGCCGCCGGTGCCGAGCGTCATCACCGGCCCGAACAGCGGGTCTCTGGTGATGCCGACGATCAGTTCGGCGACGCCGCCCTCCACCATGCGCTCGACATAGAGGCCGCTGCCCAGCCCGATCAGACGGTGCGCCGCCTCGCGAACGGCGGCCTCGTCGCTGAGATTGAGCACCACCGCGCCGGCCTCGGACTTGTGCGCCACGCCGAGCGCCTTCAGCGCCACCGGAAACCCGATGTCATGCGCCGCGGCCGCCGCCTCTTCGGACGATCCTGCCTCGATGCCACGCGGCACCGACAGCCCGGCCTTTGCGAGCGCGGCCTTCGCCGCAGCTTCGTCAAGGGTGGTGGAAACGCCCGCCTCCGGCCTGCCGGCCATCTCCCCCTCAAGGGGGGAGATTACGCCTTCATCACGACCGTCGCCAATTTTCGATGTTGCAGAAAGGAGCCCATCGCCAAAGCTGCCGATCTCCCCCCTTGAGGGGGAGATGCCCGGCAGGGCAGAGGGGGGTGTCGCGCCCACCGCGCCTGCCGTCGGCCGCTTCCACGCCTCCCCGACAAACGCCGCCCCCGCCGCCGCGTCCATCGCCTCGGCAATGCCAAGGATCGGCGCGATGCCGCGCCGCATCAACTCTTCCGCATGACCCTCGGGCAGGTTTTCCGCCATCGACGCCACGATAGCCCCCCTGGCGTCGTTCTGCTTCAAGGCCGTCTCGAATGCGTTCACGGTCAGCCACCAGTCGGCATCCGAGCAGCGGTCGGTGCGCGGGAAGTCCAGCACCAGGATGTTGAGGCCGAAGCCGCCCGACGCCATCGCCGAAAAGGTCGCCGTCATCGCCGGTTCGTTGGCCCAGATGTAGGTGTTGTAGTCGAGCGGGTTGGCGACGGCGACCAGCGGTCCCAGGGTCTCCTGCACGCGCCCGCGATGCCCCTCGGCAAGCCCCGGAAAGTAGACCCGGCGTCCCTCGGCGGTATCGGCCATCACCGAGGCTTCGCCGCCCGAGCAACTCATGGACGACAGCGTGTAGCTCTCCAGCGGACCCGACGCGTGGAACAGCTTCAGCGTTTCAAGGAAGGCCGGGATCGTGTCGACGCGCGGTATTCCGAGCCGCCTCAGGAAGGCGTCGGACGCCGCGTCGGAACCGGCAAGCGAGGCGGTGTGCGACACGGTCGCGGCGCGCGCCTGCTCGGAACGGCCGACCTTCATCGCAACGATCGGCTTCTTCAGTTCGCGTGCCCGCGCCGCCAGCCGCTCGAAGCCCGCGACGGAGTCGAAACCCTCGATGTGCAGCCCGAGGCACGACACCCTGGAATCCTCGATCAGCCCGAGCGCCATCTCGGAAAGTCCGGTCTGCGCCTGGTTGCCCGCCGTCATCATGTAGGCGAGCGGCAGGCCGCGTGTCTGCATGGTCAGGTTGCAGGCGATGTTGGACGACTGCGTGATGATCGCCGCGCCCGTCTCGCCCGGCTTCAGCCGCCGCCCGCCATGCTGGTCGGGCCACAAAAGCGCGCCATCGGCATAGTTGATCAGGCCGTAGCAATTCGGCCCGATCACCGGCATGTCGCCGGCCGCCTCGACGAGCGCCCGCTGCAGGCGCTCGCCATCGGCGTCGTAACTTCCTGTCTCGCGGAATCCCGCCGCAAAGCAGATCGCGCCGCCCGCGCCGAGTTCGCGCAGCTCGCGCACGATATCGATCGTCAGGTTGCGGTTGACGCCGATGAAGGTCGCGTCCGGCGCGCCGGGCAGCTCGGCCAGCGAGCGATACGCCTTCACCCCGGCAACCTCGTCCTTCGACGGATGCACCGGCCAGATGCCCCCCTCGAACCCCATCTTGAGGCACTGCTTGACGACATTGGGCGCGAAAAAACCGCCGCCAACGACGGCGACCGATTTCGGCCGCAGCAGGCGGTCGAGGCGGCTCATTGGCGCACCGCGTGGAGATGGGCACGCTCCACGACGCCCCCCTCTGGCCTGCCGGCCATCTCCCCCACGAGGGGGGAGATTGGCAGCTTCAGCCATGCCGCGCCATTTGCGACGCTGGAGATTGGCGAAGGTCGCGGTGAAGGCCGATCTCCCCCCGTGTGGGGGAGATGTCCGGCAGGACAGAGGGGGGCGCGAAGCAACGCGGCGTCTCCTCTCAAGGCGGCAGCATCCAGGCTCATCCGCCGACAGCCCTCAAAAGCGCCCGTGAAATGATGTGGCGCTGAATCTCGCTCGTCCCTTCCCAGATGCGCTCGACGCGGGCGTCGCGCCAGATGCGCTCCAGCGGCAGGTCGTCCATCAGGCCCATGCCGCCATGGATCTGGATCGCCTCGTCGGCGACGAAGGCGAGCATCTCGGTCGCCTTCAGCTTGGCCATCGCCATGTCCTGGTCGGTCACCGTGCCCTGGTCGTATTTCCAGCCGGCCTCGAGGATCATCAGCTCGGCCGCCTTCAGCTCGGTCGCCATGTCGGCGAGCTTGAACGACACGCCCTGGAACTTGCCAATCTGCTGGCCGAACTGCTCGCGTTGCGCGGCGTAGTCGATGGCATGGGAAAGCGCGCGTTCGGCGCGGCCGAGACAGGTCGCGCCGACCTGCAGGCGCGTCGCGCCGAGCCAGGAATTGGCAACCTCGAACCCCTTGTGCACCTCGCCGAGCACCTGGCTCGCCGGTATCCGGCAGTTGTCGAACTCCAGCACCGAATTGGTGTAGCCGCGATGCGAGACGTTGCGATAACCGTCGCGCACGGAAAAGCCCGGCGTTCCCTTGTCGACGAAGAACGCCGTGATCTTCTTGCGTTTTCCACGCGGCGAATCTTCTTCGCCCGACGCCATGAAGACGATGGCGAAATCGGCGATATCGGCGTGGCTGATGAAATGTTTGGTGCCGTTGAGCACCCAGTCGTCGCCGTCCTGCACCGCGCTCGCCTTCATGCCGCGCAGGTCGGAACCCGCGCCCGGCTCGGTCATCGCGAGGCAATCCGACTTCTCGCCGCGGATACAGGGGAACAGATATTTTTCGCGCTGTTCCGGCGTGCCGGCCAGAAGGATGTTCGACGGGCGCGCCACGCAGGTCCAGTGCAGCGCGTAGTTGGCGCGGCCGAGTTCCTTCTCGTAGAGCAGCCACGTCACCGTATCGAGTCCGGCGCCACCGACGTCGGCCGGCATGTTGGCGGCATAGAGGCCCGCCTCGATCGCCTTTGCCTTCAGCTCCGCGATCAGGTCGGGGCGCAGCACGCCGCTGCGCTCGACCTCCTGCTCATGCGGGTAAAGCTCGTTCTCGACGAAGGCGCGCGTCGTCTCGACGATGAGTTTTTGTTCTTCCGACAGGCCGAAATCCATTAGCGGAACTCCTCACCAAAGTGTGGTCGACCCCCACTCCGGTTGGCTGCGCAAACCACCTCTCCCCCGTTCGACGGGGTAGAGGAAACACGAGCGTCGGCGCACTTCCTCTCCCCCGTCGAACGGGGGAGAGGTGGCACGCGAAGCGTGACGGAGTGGGGGTCGGTCAGCGAAATGTTCACCGCTTTTTTCCCTTCACGGCCTTCACTGGCTTGGCGGCCTTCGCCGTCGCCGCCGATTTCTGCGCCTTCGACTTCAGCGCCGGCGCCTTCTTCGCCGCCAGTCCCGATAGCTGCTTCGTGTAGCCGTTGTAGAGTTCGCCTGCGCCCCAGCCCCTGCCCTTGTTCTGCCTCGACAGCGCTTCCATGATCGCGACCAGGTTGTCGTCGCGGATTTTTTCCAGCTCGCGGATCGACCATTTGCCGGACTGCTCGTCCGACTGCGTGGCGATCAAGTCGACCAGCTCATCGTTGAACTCCGGCACGTCCATCAGCTTGGTCCACGGCCACTTCAGGCACGGCCCGAACTGCGCCATGAAGTGGCGCATGCCGGCCTCGCCGCCGGCCACGCGATAGACCTGGAACATGCCCATCTGCGCCCAGCGGATGCCGAAGGAATAGCGCATGATGTCGTCGAGTTCCTCGACCGAGCAGATGCCGTCCTTGACCAGCCAAAGCGCCTCGCGCCAGGCCGCTTCCAGCAGGCGGTCGCCCACGAAGGCCTCGATCTCCTTGCGGATGACCACCGGCTTCATGCCGATCGAGGCATAGATTTCCTTGGCGACCTCGATAGCCTCGGGGAACGTCTGCTCGCCGCCGACGATCTCGACCAGCGGCAGCAGGTAGACCGGATTGAACGGGTGGCCGACAACCAGCCGCTCGGGGTGCTTCTTCATCGCCACCTGCATGTCGGTCGGCTTGATACCCGACGTCGACGAGCCGACGATGGAATTGGCCGGCGCGTGAAGATCGATCTCGGCCAGAACCCTGTGCTTGAGGTCGAGCCGTTCGGGCACGCTTTCCTGGATGAAGTCGGCGTCGGCAACCGCGTCGGCGATCGTCCTGGCGAAGGTCAGCCTGCCTTCCTTCGGCAAACCATTCGGCAGCATCTTCTTATAGGCCCGCCGCGCGCCCTTCATCACCTCGCCGACCTTGCGCTTGGCCTCGGGGTCCGGATCGTAGATCGCCACGTCGATGCCGTTGAGCAGCAGCCGGGCGACCCAGCCGGCTCCGATCACGCCGCCGCCGATACAGGCCGCCTTGCTGATGGTCATGTCCTTGCCTCCACGTTACGGAGGCGGCGCTCTACGTCGCCCCCCTTTGTCCTGCCGGACATCTCCCCCACACGGGGGGAGATCGGCGGTTGTGATGCTTTCGCATTCATTGCGAAGCCCGAGATTGGTGCTACCGTCCGCGACGTCCAATCTCCCCCCTCGTGGGGGAGATGTCCGGCAGGACAGAGGGGGGCGCGAAGGAATGCCATGTCCGCGATCCTCTAGGCCGCTACCGGAGCTCGCTTCGTCAACCCAAGTTTCTTGCGTACTTCCTCCGGGCCGATCACCCGCGCGCCCATATTCTCGACGACCGTCACCGCGCGCTCGACGAGTTGCGCGTTGGTGGCGAGCACGCCCTTGTCGAGCCACAGATTGTCCTCCAGCCCGACGCGCACGTTGCCGCCGGCGAGCACGGCTGCCGCCGCATAGGCCATCTGGTTGCGGCCGAGCGAAAAGGCCGAAAAGGTCCATTCGGGAGGCACGTTGTTGACCATCGCCATGAAGGTGTTGAGGTCGTCGGGCGCGCCCCACGGCACCCCCATGCAGAGCTGCACCAGCGCATCCGGCTTCAGCACGCCTTCGGCCACCAGCTGCTTGGCAAACCACAGATGTCCCGTGTCGAAGGCCTCGATCTCGGGCTTCACGCCCATCGCCGTCATCATGCCGCCCATGGCGCGCAGCATGCCGGGCGTGTTGGTCATCACATAGTCGGCCTCGGCGAAGTTCATCGTGCCGCAGTCGAGCGTGCAGATCTCCGGCAGGCACTGGCGCACATGCTCGACGCGGTTCGACGCGCCGCCCATGTCGGTGCCACGCTCCTGCAGCGGCAGCGGGCTCTCGACCGGCCCAAACGTCATGTCGCCGCCCATGCCGGCGGTCAGGTTCAGCACCACGTCGACATCGGCGTCGCGGATGCGCTCTGTTACCTCGCGGTAGAGCGCGACGTCGCGGCGCGGCTTGCCGGTTTCGGGGTCGCGCACGTGGCAGTGCACGATCGCGGCGCCAGCCTTCGCCGCCTCAATGGCGGAATCGGCGATCTCTTTAGGCGAGCGCGGCACGTGCGGGCTGCGGTCCTGCGTGCCGCCCGATCCGGTGACGGCGCAGGTGATGAAGACCTCGCGGTTCATGGCTAGCGGCATGTCTCTCTCCCTTGATGCATCGATCTTGACGCCACTTGCGGCGCCTTGTTTTGCATTTTACGAATAGTTCATGGCAAAAAGCGAAAAGCCGTCCGTCTTTCGCACCGAACGGGCCAGCCTCGACGTCACCGTGCTGGTCTTCTCGGGTTCGTCCATCATGTGCGTGGCCTCGGCAATCGACCCGCTGCGCGCCGCCAACCGGATTGCCGGCGAAACGCTGTTCGACTTCCGGCTCGTGTCGGTCGGCGGCGAACCCGCCGTCACCACCTGCGGCCTGCCGGTCGCCGTCAGCGGAAAGTTCGACCCGGCCAGGCCGACCGACGTGATCGTGGTGGTCGCGGGCTTCGGCACCCAGGGCTACGCCACCGCGGGCTTCCTTCAGGGGCTGCGCCGCGCGGCGCGCTCGGCCCGCGCCGTCGGGGGCGTCGAGGCCGGCACCTGGCTCGTGGCCCGGGCCGGGCTGCTCGCCGGGCGCGCCGCGACCACCCACTGGGAAGACATGGAGGACTTTTCGGCCGCCTTTCCGGACACGGATGTCAGGCCGGACCGCTACGTGATCGACGGGCCCGTCTTCACCTGCGGCGGCGCCTCGCCGACCTTCGACCTCATGCTGCACCTCATCCGCTCGCGGCTCGGCATGGCCGTCGCGCTCGATGTCGCCAGCGTCTTCATCTACGACCAGTCGCGCGCCGCCACCGACGCGCAGCCGCTGGTCTCGCTCGGCCGTCTCGACGGCTACGATCCGCGGCTTGCCCAGGCGATCCGCCTGATGGAGGCGCATGTCGACCAGCCCCTGAGCGTCGCGGCGATCGCCCGGCGGACCGGGGTCACCGCCCGCACGCTCGAAGGCATCTTTCGCAAGTCGATCGGCGAGACGCCGGGAGCCTACTACCTGCGGCTGCGGCTGACCACCGCGCGCAAGCTTGTGGTCGACACCCGCATCCCGATGGCCGACATCGCCGCGCGCACGGGCTTCTCCTCGGCCGCATCCTTTTCCAGGGCGTTTGCGCGATCCTTCGGCAAGCCGCCAGCCCGGTTGCGCAGGGGCTGAAGGACAAGCGGAGCCGCTTCGACCTCCCTGGTCTGCTCAGGCGCTCTTCTTTTCGGGTTCGCCTTCGATGATCACGCGCATGGCGTTGGCGAGCCGGCGTTCCAGCCGTCGCGTCACCGCGGCGTTCCATGCGCGCGGCGCGTCGTCCTCGCCGGCGACCGGCATCGCCATCAAACTGTCGATGAAGGACGACGATTCGTGGACTCGGTCGAGCAGCGCTCCAACCTGTGCGTCGAAGCCGCTGCCGGGGGATGTCTTCGTGCGGTTCGTTTCCATGCACTGAACCTAGCCGTCATTCATGACGGCCTGAAGGCGCAGGCGTGTCGAACCGACGACAGTTTCGTTAACGCCGTGTCGTCAGATCCAGACCCGAGAGAACGGAGTTCCCGCGCCCCGGGGCGCGGCCCGCCGTCAGACGTAGCGGTTGACGATGTTCTCCAGGTATTCCTGACGGCCGGACCTGGGTTGCGGGTCGAGGCCTTCCTTCAACACCCAGTCGGAAATCTGTTCCAGCGAGCGCTGGCCCTGAAGCATGGCCTGAGCCCCGGCCTGCGTCCAGCCGGCGTAGCGCTCCTCGAGCGGGCCTGACAGCGCCTTGTCCTCGATCATCCTGGCCGCCGCCTTCAGCCCGCGCGCGCAGCAATCCATCGCGCCGACATGGGCGATCAGCAGGTCCTGGGGATCGATCGACTGGCGGCGGATTTTCGCGTCGAAATTGGTGCCGCCCGTCGTGAAGCCGCCGGCCTGCAGCACCTGGTAGTAGGCCAGCGCCATCTCCGGCACGTTGTTGGGGAACTGGTCGGTGTCCCAGCCCGACTGGTAGTCGTTTCGGTTCATGTCGATCGAGCCGAAGATGCCGAGCGACGCCGCGAGCGCCAGTTCGTGCTCGAAGGAGTGGCCTGCCAGGATCGCGTGGCCCTGCTCGATATTGACCTTCACCTCGTTCTCCAGCCCGAACTCCTTGAGGAAGCCGTAGACGGTGGCGACGTCGTAGTCGTACTGGTGCTTGGTCGGCTCCTGCGGCTTTGGCTCGATCAGGATCGTGCCCTTGAAGCCGATCTTCTTCTTGTAGTCGACGACCAGCGACAGGAAGCGGCCGGCCTGCTGGCGTTCGCGCTTCAGGTCGGTGTTGAGCAGCGTCTCGTAGCCTTCGCGGCCGCCCCACAGCACGTAGTTCTCGCCGCCGAGGCGCTTGGTCACGTCGATGCACGACTTCACCGTCGCCGCCGCATAGGCGAAGACGCCGGGGTCGGGATTGGTCGCCGCGCCCGCCATGAAGCGACGGTGCGAAAACAGGTTCGCGGTGCCCCAGAGAAGCTTGATGCCCGTCTCTTCCTGCTTCCCCGCGAAGTAGTCGGCGATCTCGTCCAGCCGCGCGACGCTCTCGGCGAAAGTGTCGCCCTCCGGCCTGACGTCGGCATCGTGGAAGCAGTAATAGGGAACGCCGAGCAGCGAGAACATCTCGAAGGCGACGTCGGCCTTCAGCCTTGCGAGTTCCATCGTCTCGCCGAACCAGGGACGCTCGAAAGTCTGGCCGCCGAACGGATCGCCGCCCGGCCAGGCGAAGGAGTGCCAGTAGGCGATGGCGAAGCGCAGATGGTCTTCCAGCCGCTTGCCGGCAACGACCTCGTCCTTGTCGTAGAAGCGGTAGGCGAGCGGATTGGCGCTGTCCGGCCCCTCATACTTGATCTTCTTCGTGTCGCCGAAAAAGCCGGTGGACATCACGAAACTCCTCTGATCGCGGGATAGAGCGCGCGGTAGCGCCGATAGGCGTCCGCATAAGCCTGGGCGAGCGCGGCGTCCGGCTCGACCGTCTCCTCGGTCGCCGGCGCGCTGCAGATGGCGAAGGGGTCGGCCTTCTCGGCGGCGATCAGGCCGAGCCGCGCGGCGCCGAAGGCTGCGCCGAAATCGCCGTCGGCGGGAACGTCGACCGGTAGCCCCAGAGCCGTCGCCATCGCCTTCAGCCAGTAGCGCGAGCGCGAGCCGCCGCCGATCGCGGTGACCCGCGACAGTTCGGTGCCGGCCGCGCTGAGCGCCTCCAGGCTGTCGCGGAAGGCGAACGCCACCCCTTCGAGCACCGCCTGGGTCAGCGCCGCCGTTCCGGTCTCATGGCCGAGACCGGTGAAGGAACCGCGGATCACCGCGTCGTTGTGCGGCGTGCGCTCGCCCGACAGGTACGGCAGGAAGGTCACGCCGGTCGGCGCCCTGAGTTTGTCGCCGAGTTCGGCCGTCAGGTCGCCGGCGCCCTTTCCGGTGATGCCGACGAGCCAGTTCAGCGAATCCGTCGCCGACAGGATGACGCCCATCTGGTGCCAGGTGTTTGGCAGCGCATGGCAGAAGGTGTGCACGGCGCTTTCCGGGTTCGGCAGATACGCGCCGTTGGCGGCGAAGAGCACGCCCGACGTGCCGAGCGAGGCGAAGGCCTGTCCCGGCTTCACCGTGCCCATGCCGCAGGCCGACGCCGCATTGTCGCCTGCCCCGCCTGCCACCGGAATTGCCGGTTTCAGGCCCCATCTCGCGGCAAGTTCGGCGCGCAGCGCGCCGGCTGGTTCGGTGCCCTCGACCAGTTCCGGCATCTGTCTTTCGGACAGGTCCGTCGCCGCGAGCAGGTCAGCCGACCAGCGCCGCTCGGCGACGTCCAGCCAGGAGGTGCCGGCGGAATCGGACATTTCGGACATGTGCGCGCCGGTCAGCCAGAGCCGCAGATAGTCCTTCGGCAGAAGCACCTTCGCCACCCTGGCGAAGATCGCGGGCTCGTTGTTCTTCACCCATGCGAGTTTCGGCGCGGTAAAGCCCGGGAACACGATGTTGCCGGTGATCGCGCGGAACCGCGGGTCGGCGTCGAGCTTCGCCGCCTCGGCGTGGCTCCTGGTGTCGTTCCACATGATGCAGGGGCGCAGCACCTGGTCGGATGCGTCGAGCAAGGTCGCTCCATGCATATGGCCGGAAAGGCCGATGCCCTTCACGGCGGCAAGCGCACTCGCGTGCTTGGCCTTCAGTTCGTCAAGCGCCTGTTCGGTCGCCGCGATCCAGTCGGCGGGGTCCTGTTCCGACCAGCCGGGATGCGGGCGCGACAGGTCGACGGAAGCCGAGGCAGAGCCGACCGTCGCCTGGTCGGCGTCGATCAGCAGCGTCTTGACGCTGGATGTGCCCAGGTCGATGCCGAGATACATGCGCTCCTCCCGGCCGTTTCCGATGCCGGCCGCTCCCGGGCTTGCCGGATTGTCCGACGCCCGCGTTTTCTCCGACAAATCCTACAACGCAAAAATGCCGGCGATGCAACCGCTGGAAGCGCGCCCGCGGCGGATTTTTTTCGACATTCGTAAAAAATGCGGTGAATTGAGGCGCCGACCGGTCTTGGAGGGGCGAATCCGGCGGGGCGGCGCGGGAACGGCCCGGGCCGCGATTGTCCGTCCGCGCGCGCCTCAGTTTCCCGACCGCATCGCCGCCGTCGCAACCCCGGCGCCGATCAGCAGCGTGCCGCCGGTGCGGTTGAAGATGCGGATCGCCCGGGGGTTGCGCACAATGGTACGGGCCCGCGCGGCGACCAGCGCGTATCCGAAGGCGTTGGCGAAGGCGAGCGCCAGGAAGGTCGCCTCGAAGATGAACATCTGCGTCCAGAAGTCGCCGTGGCGATCGAGGAACTGCGGCAGGAAGGCGACGAAGAAGGTGATGCTCTTGGGATTGAGGGCGGTGACCAGCCACGCATGCGCCATCATCTTCGCCGGCGAGGTGGCATCCGTGCGCGGCTCCGCGTCGAGAGCGCCGCCGGCGCGGAACAGCTTGATGCCGAGATAGACGAGATAGGCCGCGCCGATCCACTTCAGCGCGGTGAACACTGTCGCCGACGCTGCAAGCAGCGCGCCGATGCCGAGCATCGACAACGTCATCGCGGTGAAGTCGCCAAGCGCCACCCCTACCGACATCGGCAGCGCCGTGCGCCAGCCCTGCCCGAGCGCATAGGACACGACGAGCAGGATCGTCGGCCCCGGGATCATCAGCAGAACCGTCGACGCCGCGACAAAGGCAGCCCAGGTTTCGAAGCTCATCGCCATCTCCTCGCGTCAGCGGAGATCATAAATCGCCCGGGCGCGGCATTTGTAAAGTGGGGCGCCTCACTGCCGCTCAAGATAGTCGCGGGCGATCTGCTTCAGCCGCGTCTCGCCGAAGCGTTCGCCATGGCCGCCATGCACGACGCGCACCGGAAGGTCCAGCAGCCTGCGCATGGTGGCGCGGTAGTCGTCCCGGCTGGAGCACCACATGTCGTCGATCAGCGTGTCGTCGTAGACGGCATCGCCCGAAAACAGGAGCCCGTCGCGTTCGTCGTAAAGACCGATGCAGCCGAAGGAATGGCCGGGCAGCGCGAGCACGGTAAAGGTCCTGTCGCCGGTCTCGATCCGGTCGCCCTCGTCGAGGATTCGGGTGAGCGGCGCCGGCCGGATCCGGTAGTCCTCGGTCCTCCAGCCCTCGGCCGGCAGGCGGCTCACCGGTTCGGCAAGCGCGCGGAACTCGTCGGCGAAGGTCCAGCGGTCCGGCATGGTCGCGAATGCACCGGCCTCCAGCCGCGGACCGGCCCGCTCCGCGAACTCGTGCAACGATCCGACATGGTCGGCGTGAACGTGGGTGGCGATCGCCAGCACCGGTTTGCCTGGCGTCAGGTCGAGCAACGGGGTGAGCCGCGCCAGCCCCATGCCGGCGTCAATCACGAGGTCGAGATCGCGGCCTTTGAGGTGATAGAAATTCGCCCTGAAGTAGTCGTTCAGGAACGGTTCTGTAAATGCGACGAGGTTCGCGTCGATCGGCGATTTGGTGAACCATGACTGGCCTGCTGGCAAAGCTGTCGGCTGCAAGCTCGATCCTCCGTGGGAACGCTGAACAGCCGGATAGGGACAGGAAACGCACTCCCCGGCAAGGTCCCGTCAGTCGGGGACCGGCCGGCGGCGCGTCTTCAGTGCGTGACGCACCAGCGAGCAGAGGCGGCGCAAGCCCGCGGAACGCGGTCGCCGACGACGAAGGCCGCAGCGAAAGCGATATCGGTCTTCGGTCTCTGGCTCATGATTCCCTCTTTCGGCAGGCGGCCGAGGTAGCCTGCCGTTTCGGGAGAGAATGTGACCCCGGCGGGGTCATTCTGTGCCGCCGCGCCCGCCCTTCTCGCCAACGCTCCGCCTCGCCCGCACGCAACGCCTTGCCGGCCCTGGCGTTCACCTTTCGTCAACCATGAATGGTGAAAATGCGACAAGCCCTGGCTGCCGCCGGGGCATGTCGTCGAGTGGAACCGTGCCCTTGTCCAAGTCATTGCGTCAGCCGTCCGCCCCGCAGGAAATACCCGAGACCATGTCGCGGCGCGCAGCGCTGCTCGGCCTCGGATCGGCCGCCATCGTCGCCGGCGCGGGCTGTACGCGCTCGATCGACATGACCGCGCTCGAGGTTCCGGCCTACCAGGTCGACAACGTGTCGACCGGCTCGATCAGACCCAAGATCAGTGTCGACCGGCAGGTCACGTCGCCGTCGCTGATGTACGCATCCTTCACCGACGAAGGCTTCGCCCTGCCGGAAATCCCCTACCAGAAGATCGAGCCGAAATGGCGTCGCCAGGTGGTCGTCGACCCGACCGGCGAGGCGCCGGGCACCATCGTGGTCAGGTCGCAGGAGCGTTTCCTCTATTTCGTCCAGCCGGGCGGCGATGCGCTGCGCTACGGCGTCGGCATCGGCCGCGAGGGATTTTCCTGGTCCGGCCGCGCCAACATCCAGTACGGCAAGAAGTGGCCGACCTGGACGCCGCCGCCGGAAATGATCGCCCGTCAGCCGCAACTGGAAAAGTGGCGCGGCGGCCAGCCTGGCGGCCTGAAGAACCCGCTCGGCGCGCGCGCGCTCTACATTTTCCAGAACGGCCGCGACACCGGCTACCGCATCCACGGCTCGCCCGAATGGTGGACCATCGGGCAGGCCATGTCGTCCGGCTGCGTTCGCATGATCAATCAGGACGTCATCGACCTTTTCAACCGCGTGAACGGCAAGACGCCGGTGGTGGTGGCGTAGGTTCGACGCGAAATCGCGCCCGGCGGCAGCCCGCCCGGTCGAGCGCTCAGTTCCCCGCCGGTCCTTGAGCCTTGCGGCGGGTCAACCGCTCCAGCGCATCGACGATCAGGTCGCAGAACTTCTGTTGGTCGAGCGTCATCGCCACCGTGTGCCTGAAGTTCGTCTGCTCCATCGCCGTGCCGCCGAAATGGCGCATGCCGCCCATCTTCTCGAAATTGCAGACGGTCATGCCCTTGGTCCAGCGTCCGGCGGTCTCGACGCGGATGTCGGCCTTTTCGGTCGTGAATACGGTCGGGTCGATCATCGCCGCGACGCAGCAGGCGTCATGGACCGCCGGATACGGGATCTGCAGCAGTCCGCCATGCGTCGTATCGATGAACGTCCAGATATCGAGGATGAACTGCGCGATGTCGCCGCCGACGGCGCGCACCCTGTCCTGCAGGTCCGGGGTGGCCAGCGCCTGGTGGGTCAGGTCGAGCCCCACCATGGTGACGTCCCAGCCGGCGCGAAACACCACGTCGGCCGCCTCGGCGTCGGCATAGACGTTGAACTCCGCAGCCGGCGTGATGTTGCCGCGCGTGTAGGCGCCGCCCATCGCGACGACCTTCTTGACCCGCTCGACGATGCGCGGCTCCTTGCGGACCGCCAGCCCGATATTGGTGTAGGGGCCTACCGGCACCAGCGTCACGGTGCCGGGCTCATGCGCCATGACGGTGTCGATGATGAAGTCGACGGCATGCCGCGGGTCGAGGTCGAACGAGGCCGGCGGCAGCACGGGGCCGTCAAGCCCGGTCTCGCCGTGGATCTCGACGGCCAGGACCTGGTCGGCGATCATCGGGCCGGGCGAGCCCTTGGCGACCGGCACCTTGATGCCGTAGGCGGTGCAGGTGGCGAGCGCGTTGCGCGTCGTGTTCTCGACATTGTGGTTGCCCGAGACCGTGGTGATGCCGAGCAGGTCGATGTTCGGGTTGCCGGCCGCCAGCAGGATGGCGATCGCGTCGTCATGCCCGGGATCGCAATCGAGGATGATCTTTTCCATGTGTCCCCTTTCGGCCAGGCCGGTGCGGCTCACCCGTTGGCGGTCGCCACGCCGCACGGGACGGCGATCGTCCGGCGAGTTCAGCGCGCGATCTTCCCGGACAGGGAAATCCTGCCCACGCAGGCGGTCATCGCCGGCATCCTATAGCACCGGCATCGGCGGCGAAACGCCATCGATTGCGCGGACGCCCCTCAGACGAACGGCTTGGCGACCTCGAAGCGCTTCGGCACCAGCCGGTTCAGATAGGCCATGCCCTTTTCGGTGAGACCGGTGCCCTCGGCGGAGAGGAAGTCGTCCGGCATATGGCGGGTCTTCGCCGCCACGCTGGAGAGCGGCACGATGTTCAACACCGTCTTCTGGCCGTCGAACTGCAGCGCCACCGAGCCGCCGCCGCGCGCCGCCGCCTCGACGGCGTGCACCCCGGCATCGAACGCCTCCTGGCTGTCCACCTTGCTGATCGCGCCGACATAGCCGCGCGGCATGTAGCCCAGCGCGTCGACGCGGGCGCGCTTGCCCGGCAGGCCCTCCGCCAGCGCATGCTCGAAGGCGCGGTTCAGGTCGCTGCCCGACAGCTTGACGTTGCCATGCGCGTCGCGCTCGACCTTGTCGGGACCGACGATGCTTTCGACCAGCGAGGTGCCGTCGGCGGTCTGCACGCCCTCGGACACCGCGACGACGCAGCGCTTGTGCTTGTCCAGCGTGCGCTTGACGTCGTCGATGAAGCGGGAGACCGAGAAGGCGCGCTCCGGCACGTAGATCAGGTGCGGGCCGCTTTCCTCGTCGAGCCGCCACGCCGCCGACGCCGCGGTCAGGAAGCCGGCGTGCCGGCCCATCACGATGGCGACATAGACGCCCGGCAGCGCGCGAAAGTCGAGGTCGACCGAGAGGAAGGCGCCGGCGACGAATTCGGCGGCCGACATGAAGCCCGGCGTGTGGTCGTTTTCCATCAGGTCGTTGTCGATGGTCTTCGGCGCATGCACGAAGGCGATCGACCCGCCCGACGCGTCGGTCAGGATCTGCTGCGTGCCGGAGGTGTCGTTGCCGCCGATATAGATGAAGGCCTGCGCGTCTGCCTTCTGCAGCCCCTTCAGCACGAGGTCGCAATAGGCCGCGTCGGGCTTGTCGCGGGTCGAGCCGAGGCCGGCGCTCGGCGTACCGCCGAACAGGCGCAGTTGCGCCTCCGGCAGGTCGGAGAGCACCACGAAATCGCCGTCGCGAACGCCGCGAACGCCATGGCGGGCGCCGAGCACGCGCGCCTTCGGGTAGCGCTTGCGGATCTCCAGCGTCGCGCCGGCCACCGTCTGGTTGATCACCGCCGTCGGCCCGCCGCCCTGCGCGATCACGAAGGTCTCTGCCATCTCGAAAATCCTCTCCGGGAATGCCTGTCTGCCGTTGCGGCACACATGCCCGTCTTTGCCGGCAAGCGCAACGGCAGACTTGGCGCCGCGCGCCGCCTACTCGCCGGCCTCGGACAGCACCAGTTGCTCGTTTCCGTGCATTTCGCGCAACGCCGCCGGTATGTCGATCGTCGCCTTCAGCGGCAGGTGGTCGGACGCGACCCGCGCCAGCGTGCTGTCATGCACTTCCATGGCCGTGACCAGGCCCGGCGATCCGATCACGCGGTCGAGCGCGACGACCGGGAAATAGGACGGAAACGAGAAATGCGCGTGGCTGAGCGGCCCGAACACCGGCCTCAACTCATGCAGCGACGATTTTCGGCCCGGGCGCCATTCGTTGAAGTCGCCGACCAGCAGGATCGGCAGGCGCGGCCCGTGCTCGATGGCGTCGAGGATGGAGCGCACCTGCCAGCGCCTGCTGCGCCGCAGCAGGCCGAGATGCGCCGCGACGAGGCGAAGTGGGCCGGCCGGCAGGTCGAGGTCGACGACGAGCGCGCCGCGCGGCTCGGCCCCCGGCAGGGCCAGCCGGCGCATGGCGCGCACCTCGCCCCGCCTCAGGAACAGCGCGTTGCCGTGCCAGCCGTGGCCGTGCGGCCGCTCCGAGGTCGGGATGTGCGTCAGCCCGGCCTCCTTCTCGAGCGCCTCGAGGTCGAGCAGCCCGTGGCGGCGGCCGAACCGCTTGTCCGCCTCCTGGATGGCGACGACGTCGGCATCCAGCTCCGCGATGACCGACGCGATGCGGCCCGGCTCGAAGCGTCCGTCCGTGCCCATGCACTTGTGCACGTTGTAGGAGGCGACGACCAGTTCGTGGTCGCCGTGCGGCCTTGCCGCCCGCCGCGGCTTTGCGTGGGCGTCCACCGACTGCATGGCCTGCAGCCGGTTCCTCAGCCTGCTCTTGATGGTGCTGAGCCGCGAGTTCCTCCGCAGCCGGGCAAGCAGCACCGGATCGAGGAAGGCAAGGCGGCTCTTGGTCATGAGGTAACCCTGGTGGACTTTCCTGACGACAGTGTTAACGGCAGCCGCCGGCAAGGAAAAGCAGGCGGGCGTTGAAGGTTCCGTTATCGGCGCCGGCGCGTCAGCGGCCGACCGACAGTCCGAGGTTCCAGATGCGGTCGGCGTTGCGCCAGAACAGCGCTTCGCGCTCGTCGTTGGAGCAGCCGGAAAGTACGGCGTGCGTCGCCGCTATCCACGCCAGCAGTCCGCCGCCGAGCGTGCAGACCGGCCAGTCGCTGCCCCAGACGACCCTCTCCCAGCCGAAACAGTCGATGATGTGCTCGACATAGGGGCGCAGCGTGGCGGCCGTCCATGTGTCGCCGTCGGCATAGGCGACGATGCCCGACACCTTGGCCATCAGGTTGGGCCTTGCGGCGAGTTCGGAGATGCCGCGCTTCCAGGCGTCGAAGTCGCCGCCCTTGATGTCGGGAACGCCGCAATGGTCGAGGATGAAGGTCACGTCGGGGGCGAGCGTCGCCAGCGCCAGCGCCAGCGGCTGCTGGCGCGGAAACATGCAGATGTCGAAGGTGAGCCGCGTGCCGGCGAGCCGCCTGACGTTCTGTCGGAACAGCGCCCCTTGCGAGATGTCGTCGTCCACGGTGTGCAGGATGCGCCTGAAACCCCTGACGAAGGGATCCGCCAGCGCGCGTTCGAGCAGGGCCTCGAACCCCTCCTCCTCGGGTCGACAGGCGGAGATCGCGCCGCGTATCAGGCTGCCCGGCTTCTTCGACTGCTCGCGCACGAACGCGATCTCGCCGGCAATCTGCTCCGGCGCCACGTCGACTTCCATGTGGAGCACGTCGGTGACGCCGGCCTTCTGCGCATCACGCGCATATTCTGCGTAGAGGAAATCGCGGTTGAGCGCGGGCGCGCCGTCGAGCCACGGATAACCGAGCCGGGACTGGTCGATGAGATGCAGGTGGGTATCGACGAGCACGCTGTCCTCCTTGAACTTGGACGTCTTTGGGGACGCCTTTCATGCGACGGTCGGTCATCGGAGCGCAAGCGATCATTGCCGCCGCCGGCAAGGCGCCGGCGCTGCCGTGACCGTGCCCGGTCAGAGAGACCCGCGCCCGATGACCTTGTCGGTGTTGGCGAGCAGCCGCCGGACGGCCGCGCGGGCCGCTTCCGGACGCTTCAGCCTGACGTTGCGTTCGATCGCCTCGTGCAGCTTCTGCGCGTGGCGCACATCAGCCGTCTCGCGGGTGACCACGACGAACAGATTGTTGAGCGCCGATTCGATCAGCACGCCAAGCGGAACCAGCAATTCGTTGCCCGACGCCCGCAGGATGGCCAGGTGGAAGCGCGTGTCGGCGTGGGTGCGGGCGGCCAGCGACGTCGCGTCTCCCATTTCCCGGCATGCCTTGCTGATCTCTGCCATCTCCTCCTCGGAGCGGCGCTCTGCGGCAAGCGCCGTCGCGTCCGGCTCGATGATGTGACGGAACTCCTGGACGGTGCGCAGGAACCCCTCGCGGTCGGGCGCCATGGCGTACCAGCCGAGCACGTCGCGATCGAGCAGGTTCCAGCGCTCGCGCGGCTCGACCCAGCTGCCGACCTTGGGCCGCGATGACAGGAGGCTCTTGGCCATCAGCATCTTGATCGCCTCGCGCACCGCCGACCGGCTGACGTCGAATGTCTCCGACCACTTCGCCTCGTTCGGCAGGATGGTGCCGGGCGGATAGTCGCCGCGCACGATGCGCATCCCGATCTCGTTGGCGAGGGAGGCGTGCACGCTCGATCCGGCGGCAAGCGAAGCGCCGCTTCCCCTGCTCCGTTCGATCGGAGCCGGGCCGGTGGCGGAAGCGGTTTCCTTGATGCGTCGCATGAGTCGATCCCCCTGCAGGTTGCTATCGCACTTTCGGCAGGGCGAGCAAGAAGCGGACGCGCCCGAACCCGGGCGCGTCCTCGGTCCGCCTACTTCTGGATGCAGGTGTCGGCCGTGTCCTTGGTGCATTCGTCGAGACCGGTGAACACCGGGTCGGCGACTTCCTTGCCTTCGATCAGGTCGATCATGACCGTCGGCGCCTTGTAGCCCATCTCGAACGGCCGCTGGCCGACGAGAGCGGTCACCAGGCCTTCCTTGGCGATCGCCACCTCTTCGCCGATCGTGTCGGCGGCGCCGATCACGAACTGGTTGGCGGCGATCTTGTCGGCCATCGGCTTGAACAGGTCGCGGTAGGGCTGCGGCGCGCCGAACAGCGGCCAGCCGCCCATGATGCCGAAGCCGACGAGGTCGGGGTTGGCGGCGAGGATGTCGGTCATCGCCTGCACGCCCTTGGCGCCATCGTCATTGGTGAACACCGGGCATCCCGCGACTTCGGTCCAGCCGCCTTCGCCCTTCAGTTCGGCCAGCCCCTCCTGGCCGGACAGCGAATCGCGCCAGCCCTGCGCGCGGCGCAGGATGTTGTCGGCGCCCGGGTTGCCCTGGATCGAGCAGACCTTGCCGCCGGCCGGCAGCGCTTCCTTCATGTAGTCGCCGATGCGCTTGCCCATCAGGTAGTTGTCGGTGCCCAGATAGGTCTTGCGCAGCGCCGAGTCTTCCTTGGCGAGGTCCGCGTCGAGGGTCATCACCGGGATGGTCGGGTTCGCCGTCTTGATCGACTGCGCGATCAGCTTGGCGTTGGACGGCGAGATCGCGATCGCGACGGTCGACGGCTTGCCGAGCATGTCCTGCACGATCTGCGCTTCGCCGGCTTCGTCGGACGTCGACGCGGGACCGGTGTAGAAGCATTCATATTCCGAGCTTGCGTTCTCGGAGTTCCACTTCTGGCAGCCCTGGTTGATCGCCTCGAAGAACGGGTTGTCGAGGCCCTTCACCACGATGACAAGCTGCTTCTTCTCCTGTGAGAGCGCCTGGCTTGCGCCGAGCGCCATCGCCGCGGTTGCGGCCAGCAACAGAAGCTTCCTCATATCCTTCCTCCCATTGAACCAGGCGAGCACGGAGGTGCGCGCCGCACGCATCGGCCCGGACCTGGGCCGCACGCGGATCGCGTCCGCGCATGGCGTCGAGCCGACAAACTCCCGTGATCGCATAGCAGCCGAGGTCCGGGCCGGCAGCGCCAGTCGCGAGCACGAGCATGCTTCCCAAACAAGGCGGCAAGCTAATATCGGCGCGTTTCATGCGTCAACGGGTATTGTCCTATTTGTCTTACAAAATTGACGATTGGTCGCCGGACTATCGATTGACGCCCGCGCGCCTGTTTGCGTAAATGCCCCCGATCGTTGCCTCGGGAGGACAGCAGGCGACGACCGTCAGCGGGCCGGTAGGGCGCGATGCCTGACCAAGGCCGGGGAGGTTGCAAGTCGTGGCGGTTCTCGAACTGATCAACGTCTCGAAGCACTTCGGCGCCATCCAGGCGGTCAGCGACGTTTCGTTTTCGCTGAGCCCCGGCGAGGTCGTCGGGCTGATGGGCGACAACGGCGCCGGAAAGTCCACCCTCGTGAAGATGATCGCCGGCAACTATCGCCCGAGCGAAGGCACCATCCGGATGGAGGGGACCGACCTCGTCATGCACCGGCCGGTCGATGCGCGCCGCCACGGCATCGAGATCGTCCACCAGGACCTTGCGCTGTGCGACAATCTCACGGCCGCCGCCAACGTCTTCCTCGGGCGGGAGCTGCGTCGCGGCGTCGGCCCGTTCGGCGTGCTGGACTATGCCTCCATGTACAACCGCGCTGCTGAAATCTTCAGGGAGCTGAAGTCCGAGACGCGCCCGCGCGACCTCGTCAAGCAGATGTCGGGCGGCCAGCGGCAGGCCGTGGCGATCGGCCGGACCATGCTTTCGGAGGCGAAGATCGTGCTGATGGACGAGCCTACGGCGGCGATCTCCGTGCGCCAGGTCGCCGAGGTGCTGCACCTCATACGCCAGTTGCGCGACAAGGGCATCGCCGTCGTCCTGATCAGCCATCGCATGCCCGACGTGTTCTCGGTGGCCGACCGGGTGATCGTCATGCGGCGCGGCCGCAAGGTCGCCGACAAGGCGATCGGCAGCAGTTCGCCCGAGGAGGTCACCGGCCTGATCACCGGCGCGATCGAGATGGCGGCGTAGGGGGAAGCGGGAATGGCTGTTACGCTCGACCAGACCATAGCCCACAAGCAGCACGGCCTGGTCAGCCGGATCGTCGGCACGCAGACCTTCTGGGTGCTGGTGGCGGTCCTGCTGGCTTGCCTCTATCTGTCCTTCGCGACCGATTCATTCGCGACGGCCAAGAACCTCTACAACATCACCCGCAACGTCACCTTCGTAGCCATCATCGCGCTCGGCATGACGCTGGTTATCATCACCGGCGGCATCGACCTGTCGGTCGGCTCCGTGCTGTGCCTCTGCAGCATGGTCCTCGGCGTCACCATGCACGCCGGCTGGGGCATCGAGGTCGGCATCGCCGCCGCCGTCGCCACCGCGCTTGTGGTCGGCGCCTTCAACGGCGTGCTGATCGCCTATCTCGGCTTCCCGCCCTTCGTGGTGACGCTTGGCATGCTGTCGATCGCCCGCAGCCTGGCGATGGTCGCCTCCGGCAACACGGTCGTCTTCGAGTTCGGGCCGGACCACGACAAGCTGCTGGCGCTCGGCGGCGGCGCCTGGTTCCTCGGCATCGCCAATCCTGTGCTTTACATGATCGTGCTGGCGCTGATCACCGGCTTCGTTCTGCGCTGGACGAAATTCGGCCGCCATGTCTACGCCATCGGCGGCAACGAGCACGCGGCGACGCTGACCGGCGTTCCGGTCAAGCCCATCAAGGTTGCCGTCTACATGATCTCGGCGCTGTCGGCCGGCATCGCCGGCATCATCCAGACCGGCTGGCTCGGCGCCATCACCACCAACCTCGGCGCCGGCCTGGAACTGCAGGTGATCGCCGCCGCCGTCATCGGCGGCGCCAACCTCGCCGGTGGCGTCGGCACCGCCTTCGGCGCGCTCGTCGGCGCTGCGCTCATCGAGATCATCCGCAACAGCCTCGGCCTGCTCGGCATCAACGCCTTCTGGCAGGGCACCTTCATCGGCGGCGCGATCATCCTGGCGGTGCTGTTCGACCGCATCCGCAATTTCCGCCAAAGCGACTAGGGCAAGCACAATTCATGTCAGACCTGTTCAGCCTGAAGGGCCGGATCGCCCTCGTCACCGGTTCCGGCCAGGGCATCGGCTACGCGCTGGCCAAGGGGCTCGCGGCACACGGCGCGAAAGTCGTGCTGAACGGCCGCACCGCGGCAAAGATAGGCAAGGCGGTCGCCACGCTGCGCGGCGAAGGGCATGACGTCGAGGCCGCGGTGTTCGATGTCGTCGATGCGGCCGCCGTCGGCGCCGAGATCGACCGGATCGAGCGGGAGCTCGGCCCGATCGACATCGTGGTCAACAATGCCGGCGTGCAGTTCCGCAAGCCGCTCGACGAGTTCCCGGACGACAAGTGGCAGGAACTGCTGCAGGTGAACGTGACCGGCGTCTTCAATGTCGGCAAGGCCGTGGCGAAACGCATGATCCCGCGCCGGCGCGGCAAGATCATCAACATCGCCTCGGTGATGAGCGAACTCGCGCGCGAGACGATCGCGCCCTACACGACGACCAAGGGCGCTGTGAAGAACCTGACGCGCGGCATGTGCGCCGACTGGGCGCGGCACGGCATCCAGGTCAACGCCATCGCGCCGGGCTTCTTCAAGACCGAACTCAACACGGCGCTGTTCGAGAACCCGGACTTCAACGCCTGGCTGGAAAAGCGCACGCCCGCCGGCCGCTGGGGCGCGGTCGAGGAACTCGTCGGCGCGGCCGTCTTCCTGGCCTCCGACGCGTCGTCCTTCGTCAACGGCCACACGCTGTTCGTCGACGGCGGCATGACCGTTTCGGTGTGAGTCCTATGTCTTCGGCGCGTATTTGCGCCAGTTGTGCTGCTGCTTGAAGCCGAGCACTTTCCTGATCTTGCGGTTGGAATAGAGCGACTCGTACTTGCCGAGCTTCCGCTTCAGCGGAACCTCAGGATAGAAGCGGTCGAGCAGTTCCTGCGTCGTCAGGGCGGCCGACGGATCGTCGTTGGCCGCGTTGAAGACCTGGTAGCCCAGCCCGCTCTTGGCGATGCAGAGGTCGACGATCTGGCCGAGGTCGCGCGCATCGATGTAGCTCCAGGCGATGCGCTTGCGGAAGGCCGGATCCTTGATCCATTTCGGGATGTAGCCTTCGTATTCGTGCGGCTCGATGACGTTGCCGATCCTCAGCGCGTAGATGTCGAAGCCGCTGCGCAGCGCAAAGGCGCGGGCGCATTGTTCGTTGACCACCTTGGATAGCGCGTAGGAATCCATCGGATCGACGTCGTACGCCTCGTCGAGCGGGAAATAGGCGGGATCCCTGGGTTCGTTGGCGAAGACCACGCCGTAGGTCGTCTCGCTCGACGCGATCACGATCTTCTTGATCCCGAGCTTAACCGCCGCCTCGATGACGTTGTAGGTGCCCATCGTGTTGACGCGGAACAGCTCGTTGTCGGGCGTGATCATGATGCGCGGGATGGCGGCGAAATGGACGACGGCGTCGACCGGCTTGGGCCGCAGCGACGGGTCGAACTCGTGCAGGCCCATGTAGCTCGACAGCGCGTTGAACACCTGGCCGCTGTCGGTGATGTCGGTGATCAGCGTGCGGACTTTCGGATTGTCGAGCGGCCTGGTGTCGATGTTGAGCACCTGGTGCCCCTTCCCGACCAGATAATCCACGACGTGCCGGCCGGCCTTGCCGCTGCCGCCGGTGAACATGATCCGCTTGCCCATCTCGATCTCCCTATTTGTCTGACATTTGCAGGGAGTTGCCGCCGGACGCAAGCCCGGCGGCGAGGCAATTCGCGGGCCGCGCCTACGGGAGCGTGTAGGCCGTCTTCACCGTGGTGAAGAATTCGGCGGCATAGCGGCCCTGCTCGCGCGGGCCGAAGGACGACCCTTTCCGGCCCCCGAACGGCACGTGGTAGTCGACGCCCGCCGTCGGCAGGTTGACCATCACCATGCCGGCCTCGGCGTTGCGCTTGAAGTGCGAGGCGTGCTTCAAGCTGGTCGTGCAGATGCCCGACGACAGGCCGAAGACGGTGTCGTTGGCGGCGGCCAGCGCCTCGTCGTAGTTCTTCACCCGCATGACACTGGCGACCGGCCCGAAGATTTCCTCGCGGTTGATGCGCATCCCGGCGGTCGTCTCGGTGAACAGCGCCGGCTGCAGGTAGAAGCCGGGCGTGTCGCGCTTGAGCAGGTCGCCGCCGAACGCCAGCCTGGCGCCTTCCTGCTTGCCGATGTCGATGTAGGACATGTCCTGGTCGAGCTGGCTCTGGTCGACCACCGGCCCGACATGGGTGCCCGGCTTCACCGCGTCGTCCACGACAAGCGCCTTCAGGCGCTCGCCGACCGCCGCGACGAACCTGTCGTGGATGCCCTCGGTGACGACGAGCCGCGAGGACGCGGTGCAGCGCTGGCCGGTCGAGAAGAAGGCGCCGTTGACGGCGACGTCGACCGCAACGTCGAGGTCGGCGTCGTCGAGCACCACGAGCGGGTTCTTGCCGCCCATCTCGAGCTGGAACTTGCGCATGTGCTCGACGCAGGCGGCGGCAACTTTCTTGCCGGTGCCGACCGAGCCGGTGAAGGTGATCGCGTCGACGCCGGGGCTGTTGAGCAGCGTGTCGCCGACCACCGAGCCGCGGCCCATGACGAGGTTGAAGACGCCTTCGGGAACCCCGGCGCGCACGATGATGTCGGCGAGCGCCCAGGCCGAGCCCGGCACGAGATCGGCCGGCTTGAAGACGACCGTGTTGCCATAGGCGAGCGCCGGCGCGATCTTCCATGCGGGAATGGCGATCGGAAAGTTCCACGGCGTGATGATGCCGATGACGCCGACCGGCTCGCGGGTGAGCTCGACATCGATGCCGGGACGGGTGGACGGCAGCTTTTCGCCCGACAGGCGCAGCGTCTCGCCGGAGAAGAAGTCGAAGATCTGCGCCGCGCGCAGCACCTCGCCGGTCGCCTCGGGCAGCGTCTTTCCTTCCTCGCGGGCGAGCAGCCTTCCAAGCTCGTCCTTGCGCGCGACGATCTCGTCGGAAACCTTTTTCAGGATATCGTGGCGCTGCTGGATGCCGGAGCGCGACCACGCCGGAAACGCGGCCCGCGCCGCGGCGATCGCCTGTTCGGCCTGCTCGCGCGATGCGCGCGCGTAGCGGCCGACCACGTCGCCCGTGTCGGAGGGATTGATATTCTCGGCGGCCTCTCCCGCGTCAACCCAGCTCCCGGCTATGAAGTTCTGATGCAAAGTCATGGGTCTGCCCTTGTCCGTCGGTTTTTGTTGGTGGCCGCAGGCTGAATACAGGGCAATGACGCATGCTTAAAGCAAATTCGACCCCTGCGACACGACCGGATGGCGATCGCCTGCCCGCTTCCGCCCGATCGCGCCGGACCAAGTTGACATCGGTCGGACCGGTTCGCTAGATGACGACTTCACCAGGGGGGTCCCGACAAGGGGCTGAGATACTGCTGGCTTCGCGCAGCGCAGTGACCCGTCGAACCTGATCCAGTTCATACTGGCGTAGGGACGGTGCGAGGCGCAGCAGGCCGGTCTCCGGCTGGAGCATTCGGGTTCATCCACGCCCGAAGTCCGATTGCCAAACCTCTGTTCCTCCTCATCGCATGGACTGGGTCTCCTGCAGAAGAGGAGGCTCAACGCATGAATGCCCAAACCCCGACCGTCACGACGGGCAAACTTCCCGCGTCGAGGAAGGTCCACAGGGCCGGAAGCATCCATCCCTCAATCCGGGTGCCGATGCGCGAGATTTCGGTCCATCCCAGCGCCGGCGAGCCGCCGGTCACGGTCTACGATTCGTCCGGCCCCTACACCGACCTATCGGCGACGATCGACATCGAGGGCGGCCTGCCGCGCCTGCGCGAACAATGGATCCTCGCCCGCGGCGACGTCGAACGCTATGACGGCCGCGCGGTGAAGCCGGAGGACAACGGCTTCGTCTCGCCCGACCGGCTGACGCCCGAATTCCCGGTCCGCAACGCGCCCTTGCGCGCCACCGACGGCCGCGCCGTCACCCAGCTCGCCTATGCCCGCGCCGGCATCGTCACGCCGGAGATGGAATTCGTCGCGATCCGCGAAAACCTTGGCCGGGAGCAGATGAGGATGAAGCTGGAGCGCGACGGCGAAAGCTTCGGCGCCGCCGTTCCCGACTTCGTCACCCCCGAATTCGTCCGCGACGAGGTGGCGCGGGGCCGCGCCATCATCCCGTCCAACATCAACCATCCCGAGAGCGAGCCGATGATCATCGGCCGCAATTTCCTGGTCAAGATCAACGCCAATATCGGCAATTCGGCCGTCACCTCGTCGATGGCCGAGGAGGTCGAGAAGATGGTGTGGGCGACCCGCTGGGGCGCGGACACCGTGATGGACCTCTCCACCGGGCGCAACATCCACAACATCCGCGACTGGATCGTGCGCAATTCGCCGGTGCCGATCGGCACCGTGCCGCTCTACCAGGCGCTCGAAAAGGTCGGCGGCATCGCCGAGAACCTGACCTGGGAGGTGTTCCGCGACACGCTGATCGAGCAGGCCGAGCAGGGCGTCGACTATTTCACCATCCATGCCGGCGTGCGCCTGGCCTACATTCACCTCACCGTCGACCGCGTCACCGGCATCGTCAGCCGGGGCGGCTCGATCATGGCCAAGTGGTGCCTGCACCACCACAGGGAGAGCTTCCTCTACGAACATTTCGAGGAGATCTGCGACATCTGCCGAACCTATGACGTGGCATTTTCGCTTGGCGACGGCCTGCGTCCCGGCTCGATCGCCGACGCCAACGACGCGGCGCAGTTCGCCGAACTCGAAACGCTCGGCGAGCTGACGAAGATCGCCTAGGCCAGGGATTGCCAGGTGATGATCGAGGGGCCCGGCCACGTGCCGATGCACAAGATCAAGGAGAACATGGACAAGCAGCTCGAAGTCTGCGGCGAGGCGCCCTTCTACACGCTCGGGCCGCTCACCACCGACATCGCTCCGGGCTACGACCACATCACGTCGGGCATCGGCGCGGCGATGATCGGCTGGTTCGGCACCGCCATGCTCTGCTACGTCACGCCGAAGGAGCACCTCGGCCTGCCCGACCGAGACGACGTCAAGACGGGCGTCATCACCTACAAGATCGCCGCCCATGCCGCCGACCTCGCCAAGGGCCATCCCGCCGCCAAGATCAGGGACGACGCGCTGTCGCGGGCACGCTTCGAGTTCCGCTGGGAAGACCAGTTCAACCTCTCGCTCGACCCGGAGACGGCGCGCGCCTTTCACGACCAGACGCTGCCCAAGGAGGCGCACAAGGTGGCGCACTTCTGCTCCATGTGCGGCCCGAAATTCTGCTCGATGAAGATCAGCCACGACATCCGCGCCGAGGCGCAGAAGGAAGGGCTGGCGGCGATGGCGGCAAGATATCGCGACGGCGGCGACCTCTACATGCCCGTCGGGCAGGAGGCCTGAGCGATGACCAGCCCTTCCCTTCTGTTCGCCCGCATGCGCGAGACCGCACCGCTCGTGCAGTGCATCACCAACTATGTGGCTATGAACGTCGCCGCCAACGTCCTGCTCGCGGCGGGCGCATCGCCGGCCATGGTTCACGCGGAGGAGGAAGCCGGTGAGTTCGCTGCGATTGCCGGCGCGCTCACCGTCAACATCGGCACCCTGTCGCCGGCGTGGGTGGCGGGCATGAAAGCGGCCGTCGCCGGGGCAACCGCCGCCGGCCGGCCATGGGTGTTCGACCCCGTGGCGCATTTCGCCACCGCCTTCCGGCGCCAGGCGGCGGCCGAACTGCTTGCGCTCCGCCCCACGATCATCCGCGGCAACGCCTCGGAGGTCATCGCGCTCGGCGGCGGCACGAGCGCCGGCAAGGGCGTCGACAGCGGCGACCCCATCGAGCAGGCCGAAGATGCGGCGCGCCAGCTGGCGCTCGCAAAGGGCGCCGTGGTCGCGGTGACCGGAGCGGTCGATTTCGTGACGGATGGCGCGCGCGCCGTCCGCATTCCGGGCGGCTCGCCCCTGATGCCGAAAATCACGGCGATGGGCTGTTCGCTGACGGCGCTGGTCGGCGCCTACGCCGCGATCGCGCCCGACCAGCCGTTCGAGGCTGCGACGGCGGCCCTGGTCACCTTTGCCGTCGCCGGCGAAAGCGCCGCTCGCGACGCCTCCGGTCCCGGCAGTCTCGCCGTGCGCTTCCTCGATGCGCTGCATGGGCTCACGGCAGCCGACCTCGAGGCCGGCGGCAGGGTCCTTGCGGCATGAGGCGGTTCGACCTGTCGCTCTACCTGGTCCTCGATCCGGATCTCTGCGTCGTCCATTCGATGGCGCAGACGGCGCGCCTCGCGGTCGCCGGCGGCGTCACCATGGTCCAGCTTCGCGACAAGGCGGCAACCACCGCCGCCCTTGTCGAGACCGGCCGCGAGCTGAAGGCGGCGCTGGCCGGCACCGGCGTCCCGTTGATCGTCAACGACGACCTGGAGGCCGCCGTCGCCATCGACGCCGACGGCTTTCACGCCGGGCAGGACGACGTGCCTGCTGAGGTCGCGCGCCAGCGGCTTGGCCCCGGCCGGATTCTCGGTCTCTCGGTCGAGACGGAAGCCGCCGTCGAGGCGATCGACGTCGGCGTGGTCGACTATGTCGGCGTCGGTCCGGTCTTCGCCACCCCGACCAAGCCCGACCACAAGCAGCCCATCGGTCTCGACGGGCTGGCCCGGCTCGTCCGCCTCTGTCCCCTGCCTTCCGTTGCCATCGGCGGATTGAAGCAGGCGCATGCCGCCCCGGTCCTTGCCAGCGGCGCGGGCGGGATGGCGGTGGTCTCCGCGATCTGCGGGCAACCCGATCCGCAGGCCGCCGCCCGGTCGCTGTCACGGTCGATCGAGGCCTGGCGCCTGTCGCACTGACGACCCGGCGACGGAGAACCGCGCGGCCGAAAGCGCCGGCCTCGGATAGTGGGCCTCAGGCGGCCGGCCACAGGCGATGGAAATGATGCAGGGGGCCATGGCCATGCCCGACCTCGAGCGTGCCGCTCGCCGCAAGCGCGCCCTGCAAGTAGCTTTTCGCCTGTCCCACGCTCTCCTCCACGGTGTTGGATGGCAGCAGCGCTGCGATCGCCGCCGACAGCGTGCAGCCGGTGCCGTGGTCGTTCTTCGTCTTGATGCGCGGCGCGGACAGTTCGATCGTCGCCGATTCGCCGTGCAGGATGTCGATGCTGGTTTCCGGATCCTCCATGTGCCCGCCTTTCAGCAGCACCCATCGGGAGCCGAGCCGATGCAGTTCGACCGCCCGCAAGCGCATCTCCCCGAGCGACCAGTCGGGCTCGGTGCCGAGCAGCACCGCCGCTTCCGGCAGGTTCGGCGTGATCACTGTGGCGAGCGGAACCAGAAGCCCGCGGACGGCGTCGACCGCCGCCGGATCGAGCAGGTGATGGCCGCTCTTGGCGACCATCACGGGGTCGAGCACGACGTTCGCGGCCCGATGTCGCCCCAGGCTTCCGGCGATTGCCTCGGCGATTCCGGCGTTCGCCACCATGCCGATCTTGACCGCGTCGATCCTGACGTCGTCGAAGACGGCGTCGATCTGCTCTGCGACGAATTCGGGCTCGAGCGCGACGTAGGAGCGCACCCCTTGCGTGTTCTGGGCCACCACCGCGGTGATGGCCGACGTCGCGTAGGCCCCGAGCGCCGAGAACGTCTTGATGTCGGCCTGGATACCGGCGCCGCCGGACGGATCGGTCCCGGCGATCGTCAGCACGTTGGCGACGGCGCCGCCCATGGCGCTCGGTGAAGGGTTCGGGTTGGACATTGCGGCCTCGCTGCAGAGACCGGAGAAGGAGCGGTTCGCCGTGACCAGTCCCTTCGCCGGCATGATCCGGATCAGGTTCAAAGGGTCACGGCGCTGCCTTTTGGGCCCGGCCGAATCTCAGCCCCCTGCGGGGCACCCCTCGGTGAAGGGCGATGTGTAGCAAGCCCGGCGCGGCGATGCATCCGCCATTTCGTCCCGACCGGAACGCCGCGAGGGCGCCGCGTCGGCCGTCAGGCTGCCGGGCGATCAACAGGCACGCCGCCCACCTCGGAGACGATCCAACGATAGAGCGCGTTGGCGGCCGGCTGGTCCAGCTTCCCGTTCGGCATCACGAAATGATAGCCGTTCTCGGTCGGCAGCGGCCGGTCGACGACGACCCTGAGCTGCCCCCCCTGCAATTCCTGCTCGATGAGATAGAGCGGCAGCAGCGCGACCCCGAGTCCTGCCGACGCCGCCTCGATCACCATCGCGAACTGGTCGAATCGGTGTCCCTGGTAGGAGGCTGTCGTCTCAACGCCCGCCAGCGCGAACCAGTCGGACCAGGCCTTGGGGCGCGTCGCGAGATGCAGCAGCGGAAGCTGCGCCAGCGTCTCCGCCGTTTGCGGCTCCGCATGCCCGGCCAGCACCGGGCTGGCCACCGGCACGATCACCTCCTGGCAGACATAGCGGCAGGTCGCATTGGCCCAGACCGGCTGGCCGTAGTGAATGGCCGCGTCGAAACCCTGTTCCTCGAGATCGAACGGCTCGGAGCGCGACGCAATGTCGAGCACGACTTGGGGATGCGCCGCGAGAAAGCCTGGCAGCCGCGGCGTCAGCCAGCGCGCCCCGAAGGTCGGCAGCGTGGCAAGCCGCAGCAGCGACGCCTTCGAGCCGGCCATGGCGCGCAGCATCGCCGCCTCCCCCTGCTGCAGGAGCTTGCGCGCGTCCGGCAGGAATTTTCGGCCGGCCTCGGACAGCACGACGCGCTGGCGCACGCGCTCGAACAGCAGCACGCCGAGCTGTCGCTCCAACTCGCCGATCTGCCGGCTGACCGTGCTCTGGGTCAGGCTGAGTTCACGCCCCGCCTGGGTCACGCTGCCGTGCCGGGCGGCGCTCTCGAAGGCCTGCAGCTTGCCGAGGTCGGGGATCAGTGCGCGCGAAAGGGTCATGCAGTACTCGCAACATTCATACTGGATTCTGAACGAAAGCTGTCCTCAAGAGGGTTACATAACGACGTGGGCGCATCAAGTCGCCGGACAGGACGCTGCCAGATCCTCATCCGGCGCCATCGTCAGGCAGCTGCCGCTCACCCCCAAACGAGCGCCGGCTCCCAATAGGTTAGTCGGCAAACTCAGGTCTGCCGGGCTGCTCCCAGGGGCCGTGTCTTGCGTTGCCGGAATCGCATGCCGGAGACTTTTGCGATAGGGATGTCGGGCCCATCCGACGTCGTGCATGTCGGATTGGGCCGGTGGGCAACCGCGTCCGCGCTGTTCTGCCCCACCCGGAAAATCATGCGGCGGCCCCGAACCGCGCCAGGTGCTGGACGATGACGACGAACCCCGGCTTCCATTGCTGGCGCCACCGGGCGCGCGACGACGAAAGTTTGATCGTCTTTCCAGACGGGTGCCGGGATGTGCTGATCATCAGACCGAAGCGGGGACCGGTCCAGATCCTCCTGACCGCGCTCGACGTCCGGCCGCGGCATGCGCATCTTGCCGCAGGCGACGACGTCGTCGGCTACCGTCTGCGGCCGGGAACGACCATGTCTCCCGCCGAACTGGAGGCCATTCGACGCGCGCCGGCGCAATCGCAGCAAATCCTAGCCAACGCTTCCCGCAGCGGGACCGACGCGGGCGATGCGATCCAGCTGCTTTCGGAACCGGGCATCACCGTCGCGCGCGCGGCAAGACGTCATGGCGTATCGCTTCGGACGCTGCAGCGCCATTTCATTTCCAGCGACCTGCCGCCGCCCGACTTCTGGCGACAGCTTTCCAGGGCGCGACGGGCCGCAGCCATGCTGGGGCAGTCCGAACCACTGGCGGTGATCGCCGGCGAATGCGGTTTCAGCGACCAGGCGCACATGAGCCGCGATCTCCGACGCTGGTTTTCGTCGACGCCGGCGCAACTCAGCCGGAGCCCGCTGGCGCTCGAACTCTTGCGTCAGCCCGCGCTCGGCAACTGGACCGGCGAACAGATCTCGACCAGATAGCCGTCGGGGTCGCTGACATAGGACGTCGTCTGTCCCCACGGCTCGTCCCGCACGGCCTGGACCGGCGCCGCACCGGCCGCGACGGCGCGATCGTACGCCGAGTTTACGTCCTGGGTCTCGAAGGCGATTTCGAAGACCGGCGCCTGTGGCGACGGACTGCCCGGGGCCTTGCCCAGCTCCCGCATCAGCCGCTTCGATGAAAAGGCGAGCCTGGTCTGGCCGGTGGAAAGCTCGCCATAGTCTCCCGACTCGTGAAGGAATCGCCGCTCGAGGTTGAAGGCGCGTTCGTAGAACGCCAGTGCCCTGGCGACATCGTCGACATAGAGGATGGTGTATCGGAAGATCATGCTTCTCTCCGGCAGGCGCGTGATCCATTTCAATGGACGCCAGGGCGTCTTTTGTCTTGAAGGATCGCGACAGGGCCGGCCATCGGTCGCAGGCCGGCGGCACCGCTCGCGCGAGGAACTGCCGCGAACGCGCCAAGGAAGCGACGGCATTTCGAGCTGGCGAGAGAAGCCGAAGGGCACAACCGGGATGCGGCGCAATGTCGCCCGAATGGCTACGGTGTCCCCAAAAGCAAAAAACCCCGCCGGTAAGGCGGGGTTTTCAGAAAGTTTGGTTGCGGGGGCAAGATTTGAACTTGCGACCTTCAGGTTATGAGCCTGACGAGCTACCGGGCTGCTCCACCCCGCGCCACCGGACCGACTGCCGAGGCAGACTGTCCTTGAGAAGCTGTCCCGTCAAACGAAAGGGCCGCTTTCGCGGCCCGAAATCCCGTTTGGCGGGCCGTCGTAAGAGAAGATTTCAACATGCGCTTTGCAGACCTGGCAGCGACTTACTCTCCCGCGTCTTGAGACGAAGTACCATCAGCGCTGGGGCGTTTCACGGCCGTGTTCGGAATGGGAACGGGTGCAGCCACCCCGCCATAACCACCAGGTCGGCAAAGAGCATGTTGTGTTTTCGAGAAGCTGTTCTTGACGTGCCGTCCGATCAGAGCCGTTCAGGCGCGATGGGCACAGAGAATGAGAACGATCAAGCCGATCGAGCTATTAGTACCGGTAAACTTCATGCGTTGCCGCACTTCCATACCCGGCCTATCAACGTGGTCGTCTTCCACGGCTCTCAGGGAATACTCGTTTCAAGGTGGGTTTCCCGCTTAGATGCCTTCAGCGGTTATCCCGTCCGGATATAGCTACCCTGCAATGCGGCTGGCGCCACAACAGGTCCACCAGAGATCCGTCCATCCCGGTCCTCTCGTACTAGGGACAGATCCTTTCAATATTCCTACACCCACGGCAGATAGGGACCGAACTGTCTCACGACGTTCTGAACCCAACTCACGTACCGCTTTAAATGGCGAACAGCCATACCCTTGGGACCTGCTCCAGCCCCAGGATGCGATGAGTCGACATCGAGGTGCCAAACAACCCCGTCGATATGGACTCTTGGGGGTCATCAGCCTGTTATCCCCGGCGTACCTTTTATCCGTTGAGCGATGGCCCTTCCACACGGGACCACCGGATCACTATGACCGACTTTCGTCTCTGCTCGACTTGTCAGTCTCGCAGTCAGGCAGGCTTATGCCATTGCACTCAGCGAACGATTTCCGACCGTTCTGAGCCCACCATCGCGCGCCTCCGTTACTCTTTAGGAGGCGACCGCCCCAGTCAAACTACCCACCACACATTGTCCCGGACCCGGATAACGGGCCGCGGTTAGACATCCATAGAGATAAGGGTGGTATTTCAAGGGTGGCTCCACCAAGGCTGGCGCCCTGGCTTCAAAGCCTACCACCTATCCTACACATGCCACTACGAATGCCAATGTGAAGCTATAGTAAAGGTGCACGGGGTCTTTCCGTCTAACCGCAGGAACCCCGCATCTTCACGGGGAATTCAATTTCACTGAGTCTATGCTGGAGACAGCGGGGAAGTCGTTACGCCATTCGTGCAGGTCGGAACTTACCCGACAAGGAATTTCGCTACCTTAGGACCGTTATAGTTACGGCCGCCGTTTACTGGGGCTTCGATTCAGAGCTTGCACCCCTCCTCTTAACCTTCCAGCACCGGGCAGGCGTCAGACCCTATACGTCGCCTTGCGGCTTCGCAGAGCCCTGTGTTTTTGATAAACAGTCGCTACCCCCTGGTCTGTGCCACCCTCCACTGCTTGCGCAATAAAGGGTCACGCTTCTTCCGAAGTTACGCGTGCAATTTGCCGAGTTCCTTCAGCATAGTTCTCTCAAGCGCCTTGGTATACTCTACCAGTCCACCAGTGTCGGTTTCGGGTACGGTTTATAAGGAGGAGCTATTTCCTGGAACCACTTCGCCGCCAGATCAATCCGATAAGACCTGACGACACACGTGATCCGTCACTACCTCCAAGCTCACGAATATTAACGTGATTCCCATCGTCTACGCATTTCTGCCTCGACTTAGGGGCCGGCTAACCCTGCTCAGATTAACTTTAAGCAGGAACCCTTGGACTTTCGGCGGGGGTGTCTCTCACACCCCTTACGTTACTCATGTCAGCATTCGCACTTCTGATACCTCCACCGCCCCTCACAGGTACGGCTTCATCAGCTTACAGAACGCTCCGCTACCGCTCACGATTGCTCGTGAACCCTAAGCTTCGGTGTATGGCTTTAGCCCCGTTACATTTTCGGCGCAAAGACCCTTATTTAGACCAGTGAGCTGTTACGCTTTCTTTAAATGATGGCTGCTTCTAAGCCAACATCCTGGTTGTTTTGGGATCCTCACATCCTTTCCCACTTAGCCATAACTTGGGGACCTTAGCTGTAGGTCAGGGTTGTTTCCCTTTTCACGACGGACGTTAGCACCCGCCGTGTGTCTGCCGACTAGTACTCCTGGGTATTCAGAGTTTGCTTAGGTTTGGTAATCCGGTGAGGACCCCTAGCCCATGCAGTGCTTTACCCCCCAGGGTATTCGGTCGACGCTCTACCTAAATAGATTTCGCGGAGAACCAGCTATTTCCGAGTTTGATTGGCCTTTCACCCCTAGCCACAAGTCATCCCGAACTATTGCAACAGTTATGGGTTCGGTCCTCCAGTAAGTGTTACCTTACCTTCAACCTGCTCATGGCTAGATCACTCGGTTTCGGGTCTAATGCGACGAACTGAACGCCCTGTTCAGACTCGCTTTCGCTGCGCCTACACCTACCGGCTTAAGCTTGCTCGTCACACTAAGTCGCTGACCCA
>NZ_JBFOCI010000002.1:137500-836477 GCF_040813675.1 Mesorhizobium marinum
GTCGACATGGCCGATGCGATCGCCAAGCTGATGAACGCGCCGGCGCTGAAGGCCGGCACCGTCCTGCGCGTCGGCCTCGAGGTCAACGGCGACATCGCCAAGGTGGTACGCACCAGCGTCTACGACCGCCAGACGCATCTCGTCTCGATCGCGCTCGACGACCGCGGCCAGTACGTGCCGGCGGCCGAGCCCGAGCCCAACCCCGAACTGCTGACCGCCTTCGACGAGAACCGTCCGAAGCCGGCCACCCGCGGCAACCTTCCGTCGATCTACGACGGCATCTACCGCACCGCCTATTCCTACGGCATGTCGAAGCGCATGACGCAGCAGCTGGTCAAGCTGCTGGCGTCGGACGTCGACTTCCAGTCGCGGCTGAAACCGGCCGACAACATCGAGGTGCTGTTCTCGCAGCCCAACGGCCAGGACGAGGTGTCGGCCGATTCGGAGCTGCTGTTCGTCTCGGCGACGTTCGGCGGCAACACCCGCAACCTCTACCGCTTCCAGATGGAAGACGGCAGCTACGACTACTTCGACGAGGACGGCCGCAGCGCCAAGCAGTTCCTGCTGCGCAACCCGCTGCCCAACGGCAAGTTCCGTTCGGGCTTCGGCGGCCGCCGCCACCCGATCCTCGGTTATTCGAAGATGCATACCGGCGTCGACTGGGCGGCCCCGACCGGATCGCCGATCCTCGCAGCCGGCAACGGCGTCGTCGAGAAGGCCGGCTGGGCCGGCGGCTACGGCAAGCAGACGATCATCCGCCACGCCAATGGCTACGAGACGTCCTACAACCACCAGAGCCGCATCGGCGACGGCATCAAGCCGGGCGCCCGGGTGCGCCAGGGCCAGGTGATCGGGTATGTCGGATCGACCGGCCTGTCGACCGGCGCGCACCTGCACTACGAGCTGATCGTCAACAAGCGCAAGGTCGACCCGATGCGCGTGCGCCTGCCGGTCGGCAAGGTGCTGAAGAGCAAGGAACTCGAAGCCTTCAAGCGCGAGCGCACCCGCATCGACGAACTGCTGAAGCAGGAGGACGGCGATTCGCTGAAGGTCGCCAGCGCCACCGGCAAGCTCGGCGGCTGATCGAAGAATTTTGGAGCCGGTCGAACCGGCGTGAACAAAAAAGGCGCCTGCGGGCGTCTTTTTTGTTGGGTCTGATTCGGGCGGAACATGCGGCCGCTCCAGTTCCCACGGACTAGGGCGTGGACTCAACTGAACGCATCCAGAGTCTAGCCGAAGCGAGTGCGACAGCGGCGAGGAAGTTCGTGGCGTGCTTTTCGAAGCGAGTGGCGATGCGCCGGAACTGCTTGATCTTGCAGAAGAAGCGCTCGACCAGGTTGCGGCGTCTGTAGAGTTCGTGATCGACGGAGCGTTGGGCCTTGACGCGGCTCTGGGTCGGGATATGGGCCTCACCGCCTGCCCTGCGGACGAGATCGATGATGGCGCGGCTGTCGTAGCCACGGTCGGCGACGAGCGCCCGAGCTGGCGGCAATCCCGCCAGAAGATCTGGCACGGCGGTCTTGTCTGACGCCTGCCCAGGCGTGATCAACAACCGGACCGGCAGTCCGTCTTGATCGACGACGGCATGGATCTTGGTGCTCAGTCCGCCACGAGAACGGCCGATGGCGTGATCCGGACCCCCTTTTTTCCACCGGCTGCGTGCTGGTGGGCCCGCACGATCGACGAGTCGATCAGGTGAAGAGACTGCGGCGACTGGGCCGCCAGGGCCTCGAACAGGCCGAGCCATACCCCCTTCTTGGCCCAACGATTGAAGCGGTTGTAGACCGTCGTGTATGGCCCATACCGTTCCGGCAGATCACGCCACGGCGATCCTGTCCTCAGCACATAGAAGATGCCGTTGACCACCCGACGGTCGTCAACCCGACGCTTACCCTTGCCAGCCGCAGGAAGTAGCGGCTCGACAATCCGCCACTCCGCCTCGTTCAGATCGTATCGCGCCATTTCAAGGCCTCCTTCCGGAACCCTTGAATCAACACCGCGACCAATCAGCAAGGCCTATTGAGTACGCGCCCTAGTCGACGAACTCGACCGGCACGCCCGCCTTGACCATCTTGGCCAGCTCCTGCGCGTCCCAGTTGGTGAGGCGCACGCAGCCGTGGCTTTCCGTCTTGCCGATCTTGGAGGGATCGGGCGTCCCGTGCACGCCGTCGGTCGGCTTGTCGAGCGCGATCCAGACCGAGCCGACGGGGCCATTGGGTCCGGGCGGGATGGTCAGGATCTTGTCGTTGTCGCCCTGCTTGAAGTTGACGTTCGGGTTGTAGGTGTAGTCGGGGTCGAGCACGACGCGCGAGACCAGATGCGTGCCGGTCGGCGACGGCGTGTCCGTGGACCCGATGGTGGCCGGGTAGCTGACCACCAGCCGGTTGTCGTCGTCATAGGCAAACACCTGCTTCCTGCCCTTGTCGGCGACGATGCGCGCAACCGCGCCGGTGGCCGGCTTGCCGATGTTGGCGACCCGGATGATCGTGCCGACACGGCCGAAATTGGCGTTGGGGTTGAGCGCCTTGAGATAGGCCTCGTCCATGTGGAAGCGCTCGGCGAGCATTTCCGAGACCGAGGTGTAGCTGAGCTTGTCCAGCTTCGCCTTGGCGCCGTAGTCGGCCGGCACCGACGCCACGACGGGGCCGGAGGCGTCGGCTGCGGTGATGGTGTAGTTCACGAACGGGTCGCCGCCACTCTCGGCGAGCGCCTTCTTGATTCCCTCCGCGTCGGTCGACTTAAGGTTCTCGCGGGTGATCGACCGGTAGGCGACGATGGCCTTGTCGACATTCGAGCCGAAACGCCCGTCGATCACGCCGGGCGACGCGCCGCGCCGGTCGAGCAGTATCTGCAGCGCGGCGACATCCTCGCGCGCGCCGAGCTTGAGCGACGGATCGATCGCGCCCTCGATGATGGTCGGCGCGGTCGCCGAGGGAAGCTCGGCGACCGCGGGTGATTCGGGCCGGGCCTGCGGGCTGTCGAGCGGCGCACGCTCGATCGGGCCCGGCGCCGGCTCGCGCGCGATCACGTCGGGGGCCGGCTCGATCGGCATCGCGCGGCCGCGCGGCGCCTCGGGATACCGGTCGATGCCGCCCGGCAGGCCCTGGCGCGAATAATCTTCATACCGGTCGACAGGCGGCCGGGCGACGATGCCGGCGTCGCGCAGCTTCTGCTCGCGCAGCCGGCGCATGTCCTCGGGGTCGTCAAGGTAGTAGCGTTCCTGCTCGCCGCGCCTGGCGTCGCGGCGCGCCCGCATCTCGTCGCGGCGCTGCCGGCGTTCGCCCCGGCGCGGCCGTTCCACGGCGATCACCTCGCCGGTATAGGCATCGATGATGACGCGGCGGCCGAACTCGTCGTAGTAGACTTCGACGTCGCCGTACTGGGCAAGCTGCAGGCCCCTGGCGGTCGGGGCAGCGGCCGGAACGGCCGCGCCGTCTCCGGCCGGCGGAACCGCCGCTTCGGCCCCGAGCGTCGCCAGGCCAGCCAGGAGCGCCGAAAGCACGATTGTCCTGCGCAGCATCGTTTGATCTCTCCGTCCGTTTCCATCGTCCCGTCGCGCCGCGCCCACCTCGGAGGGCAGCAAACATGGGAACAACGTCAATCCCGCATTAACGGTTGCAACATGAACGGGGCATGAAAATGGCGCGTTTCCGGGCCCGGCCCGACGTCCGCGCTCACAGCCCGGCCTCCATTCGGACGCGCTTCGGCAGCCTGGCGGCGACCAGCCGATGGCTCTCGGCGAGGTAGGCCTCGAGCGCGGCGTCGTCCATGCTCTCGTCGGTCATGCGCTGGATCCAGCTCATGCCGCGCGAGGCGAGATAGGGGGCCGGACGGCAGCCCGGCTGCTCCTTCAGAAGGTCGAAGCTCATCTCCGAGCATTTGAAGGTGACGAAGAGCGCTTCGCCGTCATCCCAACCGCCGATGGCGAACACTTTGCCGGCGACCTTCCACACATGCGCGCCGCCCCATTGGACGACATGGCTGGCGGCGGGCAGCGAAGCGCAGAAACGATTGTATCCGTCGAGGGTCATGGTTCTCCTCTCTCGCACACATGCGGGATCGTCGCCACGCCGGCGTCCTGCCGGGCAGCCTGTTTCCGAAATTGCGACGGCAGGCGGCAGCTCATGAGGTATCGGGGCCGCGGGCGCGAAGCGTCAGCGCATGATGGGCGAGCGCATGGGCATGGGCCAGGATCACATCGACGTCGCGAACGCTCCTCCCGCGATGCGCATCGGGGTCGTGGCGCGCCAGGCGTCCACCCGGCGGGCGGCCGCCGCGCAGCGGGCCGACCCGGTGGGACCGGCCCGCCGCCAGCGCCCGGTCGCGCCGCGCCTGCCAGCGCTGGAAGCGCCGGGCAAGCCCGGGCAGGTCGTCGAGCACGCCGGCGAGCGCGGCAAGCCGCCGGCCAAGGCGCGTGGCGTCGAGCGGATCGTCCGGCAGCGGCGGCCGCCAGGCCGGGACGACGGGGCGCGGGCCGACGCCGGGCACCGAAATGCGGGGTGGTGCGACGGCCGCCGTCCGGCGGCGGCGGCGACGCCACCGCGCCAGCGGATCGAGAAGCGGGAAGGCGAGCACGCCGGAAGCGACACGGGCGGGCGCCGGGCGTGACGACGGCGCGTGCGGAACAGGCGGCGGCCAGGCAAGACGGCAGGCGAGCGCGACGGCCAGCCGCCGCGCCGCCGATTCGGCCGGCCTCAGCAGCCGGAGCACCGCGCGGTGGAGATGGCGCGGCAGCCTCGCCGGCCCGTCGCCGCCCGGCATGGACCGGCCCGCGCCGAACGCGACCATGGCGACGAGCGCGGCGACGATGCCCTGCAGCGCCGCGCGGTGCCTTCCGATCACGGTGGCCAGGTCCATTGCCGCTTCCTTTCGTTCGGCCCGGTTTCGGAGGGCGAAATTATGCCGGAGGGGCGGAAGACGTGGATGAAATGTCGGGAAAAATGTCGATTCTGGATGGGAACCCGGCGATCGGCGACGAGAAGCACCCCCTCACCGTCTCGGCCCCGCAGGCCGAGCCACCTCTCCCCCTGACCGGGGGAGAGGATATGCCAGTCGACAAGGGCCGCCTTACGCCGCCTCGTCGGTGGCGACCGCGGCGGGCTTCGCGCGGAAGTTCAGGCGGTCGGAGCCGGCCGTGATCTTCACCGTCGAGTTGTCGCGGATGTCGCCCTGCAGGATCTTCTCGGCGAGCGGGTCCTGCAGTTCCTTCTGCATGACGCGCTTCAGCGGGCGCGCGCCGTAGGCCGGGTCGTAGCCCTTGGCCGCAAGCCAGTCGACGGCCTCCTTGTCGAGGTCGAGCGCAATCTTGCGCTCTTCCAGGAGCTTTTCGAGCCGCTTGAGCTGGATCTCGACGATCCTGCCCATGTCCTGCCGGCGCAGCCGGTGGAACAGCACGATCTCGTCGACGCGATTCAGGAACTCCGGCCGGAAGTGCGCACGGACGGCGTCCATGACCGGGCCGCGCGCGGCGTCGACATCCTGGTCCTCGCCGAGATTGACGAGGAACTCGGAGCCGAGGTTGGAGGTCATCACGATCAGCGTGTTCTTGAAGTCGACCGTGCGGCCCTGGCCGTCGGTGAGGCGGCCGTCGTCGAGCACCTGCAGGAGCACGTTGAAGACATCGGGATGCGCCTTCTCGATCTCGTCGAACAGCACGACCTGGTAGGGCCGGCGGCGGACGGCCTCGGTAAGCGCGCCGCCCTCCTCGTAGCCGACATAGCCGGGAGGCGCGCCGATCAGCCGGGCAACCGAATGCTTCTCCATGAACTCCGACATGTCGATGCGCACGAGCGCATGCTCGTCGTCGAACAGGAAGTCGGCGAGCGCCTTGGTGAGCTCGGTCTTGCCGACGCCGGTCGGCCCGAGGAACATGAACGAGCCGATCGGCCGGTTCGGATCCTGAAGGCCGGCGCGGGCGCGCCGGACGGCCTTGGAGACCGCCTGCACCGCCTCGCCCTGGCCGACGACGCGCTTCGCCAGCTCGTCTTCCATGCGCAGGAGCTTGTCGCGCTCGCCTTCCAGCATCTTGTCGACCGGGATCCCGGTCCAGCGCGACACGATGTGCGCGACGTGATCCGGCGTCACGGTCTCCTCGACCATGCCGCCCTTGTCGTCCTGCGCCTCGGCCTCGGCGAGCTTCTTCTCCAGCTCGGGGATGCGGCCGTAGGCAAGCTCGCCGGCGCGCTGGAACTCGCCCTTGCGCTGGGCGATGGCGAGTTCGTTGCGGGCTTCGTCGAGCTGGCCCTTGAGGTCGGCCGCAAGGCCGAGCTTCTGCTTCTCGGCCTGCCACTTGGCGGTCAGCGCGTCGGATTCCTCCTCGAGGCCGGCGAGTTCCTTCTCGATGCGCACCAGCCGGTCCTTCGAGGCGTCGTCCTTCTCGAGCTTCAGCGCCTCGGCCTCGATCTTCAGCTGCATGATGCGGCGGTCGATCTCGTCCAGCGCCTCGGGCTTGGAATCGACCTGCATCCTCAGCCGCGACGCGGCCTCGTCGACCAGGTCGATCGCCTTGTCGGGCAGGAAGCGGTCGGTGATGTAGCGGTTCGACAGCGAGGCGGCCGAGACCAGCGCGGAATCGGAGATACGCACCTTATGGTGCTGCTCGTACTTCTCCTTCAGGCCGCGCAGGATGGAGATGGTGTCTTCCACTGTCGGCTCCTCGACGAAGACCGGCTGGAAGCGGCGGGCGAGCGCCGCGTCCTTCTCGACATGCTTGCGGTATTCGTCGAGCGTGGTCGCGCCGACGCAGTGCAGCTCGCCGCGGGCGAGCGCGGGCTTCAGGAGGTTCGACGCGTCCATCGCACCGTCCGCCTTGCCGGCGCCGACCAGCGTGTGCATCTCGTCGATGAACAGGATGACGCCGCCGGCGGCCGCTGTGACTTCCGCAAGCACCGCCTTCAGGCGCTCCTCGAACTCGCCGCGATACTTCGCGCCGGCGATGAGCGCGCCCATGTCGAGCGCCATCAGTTGCTTGTCCTTCAGCGATTCCGGCACGTCGCCGTTGACGATCCGGAGCGCCAGGCCCTCGGCGATTGCGGTCTTGCCGACGCCGGGCTCGCCGATCAGCACCGGGTTGTTCTTGGTGCGGCGCGACAGAACCTGGATGGTGCGGCGGATCTCGTCGTCCCGGCCGATGACCGGGTCGAGCTTGCCGGACCGCGCGTCGGCGGTGAGGTCGCGCGCATATTTCTTCAGCGCGTCGTAGCCCTGTTCGGCGGATGCGCTGTCGGCCGTGCGGCCCTTGCGCAGATCGTTGATCGCCTGGTTGAGCGACTGCGCGGTGACGCCGGCCTTCGACAGGATGTCGGCGGTCTTCGCCGACTTCTCGACGGCGAGCGCGGTAAGCAGGCGCTCGACCGTGACGAACGAATCGCCGGCCTTCTTCGCCATCTCCTCGGCGGTGGTGAACACCTTGGCCAGCGGCTGCGCCATATAGAGCTGGCCGTTGCCGCCCTCGACCTTCGGCAGCGCGTTCAGCGCCGCCTCGACGCCCATCTGCACGGACTTCGCGTCGCCGCCGGCGCGCGCGATGAGCGAGGCGGCGAGCCCTTCCTCGTCGTCGACGAGGACCTTCAGCAGATGTTCGGGGGTGAACTGCTGGTGGTTGCGGGAGAGCGCCATGGTCTGCGCCGACTGGATGAACCCGCGCACCCTCTCCGAGTACTTCTCAATATTCATATCCTGTCTCCTATCCGTCTGCGGCCCGCTTCGCGGCGCCGGTCAGGCAAAGTTGACGGACCCCCTCATGCGAGCAGGGCCCTAATGGAAACGGATATGGGTATGCGCCGGTTTTCGCTCAAGAAGCATCCGGCGCGGCGGGCAACAAAAAAGGGCGGCGGGATTGAGCCCGCCGCCCTCATGCGATGCTTCGCGAAACTGCGTTCAGCTTCCGGTGTCGGCGAGCTCGGGATCGCCCTCGCCCTTCGCCTCGGCGGCAGGCTCCTGGGGCGCCGACGGCGCCGCGCCGCGCGACAGCGTGGCGGCCAGACCCTGCTCGGCGGACGCCTCGTCGGCATCGCCGCCCTCGGTGTCGGGACGGCTGCGCTCGCCGCGGCGCGGACGCCGGCTGCGGCGGCCTTCGCCATGGCCGTTGACCGCGCGCTCGCGCGCGCCGTTGCCTTCGCCGGCCGCTTCCGGGTTGAGCGCGACCTCGGCCGGCACGCCCTCGATCACCGGCTGCGGACCGGAGGCCTGGTCGACCTCGGCCTCGTTGCCCGGCGCGGCGGCTTCCTGGCGGTTGCCCGACGGCGCCGGCTGCGCGGCGTTGCCCTGGTTCTGGCCGGTCACGACGTGGTCGAACTCGTCGCGCTCGTCGTCGCCATCGTCGTCCGACGCGTCGCGCTGGTTCTGCACGTTCTGGATCGGCATCTGCGCCTGGGCGGCCGCGATGATGCGATTGTAGTGCTCGGCGTGCTGCAGATAGTTCTCGGCCATCACCCGGTCGCCGGAGCTCTGGGCGTCGCGGGCCAGCTGCGCATACTTTTCGGCGATCTGCTGGGCGGAACCGCGGATCTTCACGTCCGGCCCGTTGCTCTCGTAGTTGCGCGTCAAGGGGTTGGGGCCCTTGCGGTTCTGGTTGTTATTACCGCCGCCGCCGTTGCGGCCGCGCATGCGCCTGTTCTGCTGTTGTGGCCTCATAAGACTCTCTTGGTTGAGTAAGCGACGGATACGGGGCGCAGGAAATGCCCGCCGTTCCATGTTGTCCTAACGGTGCTCGCCCGCGTTTGCGTCGGCGCCACGTTTCCCGTTCCAGTTACGTGTTAACTGCCGGACGATCCCCGCACGAAGCTAAGGCGTCGTTTTCGCAAGAAGGCAGAGCATTCCTTTGGAGAACCCGGTCGGTGACAGCACTGCCTGCTTCGTCTCATCCGGTTATCGGAACCCTAGCGGCATTCGACATGCTTGCCAAGCGGTTTTTGTGCGGCGGAAATGCGTCAATTCCGCCCGAAAACCAGCACCCTGTCGCGCCCCGCGAGGTCGCTCCTCGCCTCGACCAGCCGAAAGCCGGAACGCTCGAACAGATGCGTCACGTCGCGCTTCTGCGCGTGCCCGATCTCGACCGCGACGAGCCCGTCGGGCTCCAGATGCGCCGCCGCCTGCGCGGCGATCGTCCTGTAGGCGTCGAGCCCGTCCGGCCCGCCGTCGAGCGCGCGCGCCGGATCGAATTCCCTGACTTCCCGCTGCAGGGTCGCGATCTCCCGGCTTTCTATGTAGGGCGGGTTGGAGACGATTGCATCGAACCGGCCGGAAACTGCCTCGAACCAGTTGGAGCGGATTGCCGAAAACCGCTCCGAAAGCCCGTTTTCCAAGGCGTTGCGGCCGGCGGTGGCAAGCGCGTCGGCAGACAGGTCGACGCCGACGGCGGTCGCCTGCGGCACCTCGGCGAGCAGCGCCAGGGCGATCGCGCCGGTGCCGGTGCCGAGATCGAGGAGGCGGCAGGCGCCGCCCGCCGCGACGCGCCGGCGCAGCCACGGCAGGACGGCGTCGACCAGCGTTTCTGTGTCCGGGCGCGGCTCCAGCGTCTCGGCCGACAGGAAAAGTTTCAGGCCGTAGAACTCGCGAAAGCCGAGGATGCGGTGGACCGGCTCGCCGGCCGCCCGGCGGGCAATGGCGTCGCGCGTCGCGGCGACCGCCCGGGGATCGATCGCCATGTCGGGCCTGCCGATCGCATCGGTCCTGCTGGTGCCGGAAAAGTGCTCGACGATGACGCGTGCGTCGAGCGCCGCGTCGTCGATTCCGGCTTCCGCGAGGGAAGCGCGTGATTCGCCGAGTAGAACGGAGAGCTTCACTGGCGTCGAGGAGCGGCCGGCGCTCTATGTTGCCGCCTGGCACCCATCGCGACTACGCGCTCTCGGCCGCCAGCAGCTTCGACTGGTGGTCGGTGATCAGCGCGTCGATCAGTTCGTCGAGTTCGCCCATCATCACCCGGTCGAGCTTGTAGAGGGTAAGGTTGATGCGGTGGTCGGTGACGCGGCCCTGCGGGAAATTGTAGGTGCGGATGCGCTCCGAACGGTCGCCGGAACCGACCTGCAGCTTGCGCGATTCGGACCGTTCCTCGTCGGCCCGGGAGCGCTCCATGTCGAACAGGCGGGCGCGGAGGATCTGCATGGCGCGCGCGCGGTTCTGGTGCTGCGACTTCTCCGCCTGCACCACCATGATGCCGGTCGGCAGGTGGGTGATGCGAACCGCCGAGTCGGTCGTGTTGACGTGCTGGCCGCCGGACCCCGACGCGCGCATCGTGTCGATGCGGATGTCTTCGGCGCGTATCTCGATGTCGACCTCCTCGGCCTCCGGCAGCACGGCGACGGTCGCGGCCGAGGTGTGGATGCGCCCCGATGCCTCGGTGGCCGGCACGCGCTGCACGCGATGCACGCCCGATTCGAACTTCAGCCGGGCGAACACGCCCTTGCCGGACACACTGGCGATGATTTCCTTGTAGCCGCCGGCGTCGCCCTCGCTCGCCGAGACGACCTCCATGCGCCAGCCATGGTCGGCGACGTAGCGCTCGTACATGCGAAAGAGGTCGCCGGCGAAAAGCGCCGCCTCGTCGCCGCCGGTGCCGGCCCTGATCTCGAGGATCGCGTTCTTGTTGTCGGCGGCATCCTTCGGCAGCAGGAGAATCTGGATGTCCCGCTTCAGGTCGTCGATCCGCTCCTCGACGCCGGGAAGGTCGGCCTCGGCGAGCGCTCGCATCTCGGCGTCGGTGCCCTTGTCGGCGAGCATCGCTTCGAGGTCGGAGAATTCCGCCTCCGCCTTGAAGAGCTCGCGGACCCTGGTCGCGATGTCCTGCAGCTCCGAATATTCAGAGGCCAGCTTCACATAGGCGTCGGCGTCGGGACCGGCGGCCATCCTGGCTTCGAGCATGTCGAAGCGCTTGACGAGCTGGTTCATCCGGTCGCGGGGGAGAGAAATCATGGGCACACTTCAGAGCGGGATGCCGCGGTCGTCGGCGAAGGCCTGCAGCAGGGCGCGCATCGGAAGGCCGGCGGCCTGGCCCGCCAGGTTCTCCTCGAAGAACGTCTCGAGTTCGCCGACCGGCAGCTCGGCCAGCATCGCCTTGACCGGGCCGATCGACGCCGCCGACATGGAGATCGACCTGTAGCCGAGGCCGATCAGGGCCATCGCCGAGATCGGCTTTCCGGCGAGTTCGCCGCACAGGGTGACCGGCGTGTGGTTGCGCGCTCCAGCGTCGGCAACCGACTTCAGGGCGCGCAGGAAGGGCGTCGACAGCGGATCGAAGCGGTCGGCAAGCTGCGTGTTGCCGCGATCGGTGGCCATGATGAACTGGAACAGGTCGTTGGAGCCGACAGAGACGAAGTCGACCGCCTTCATCAGTTCGTCGAGCTGCCACAACAGCGACGGCACCTCGACCATGGCGCCGAGCTTCAGGCTGGTCGGCAGCAGATGCGCGAAGCGCGACAGGTGGCGAACCTCCTTGTCGATGATCTCGCGCGCCTGTGCGATCTCGGACAGCACGGTGACCATCGGCAGCATGACGCGCAGCTCGCGTCCGCCGGCCGCCTTGAGCAGGGCGCGGATCTGCGTGCGCAGCAGGCCGGGACGGTCGAGCGTCAGGCGGATCGCACGCCAGCCGAGCGCCGGATTTTCCTCGGCCGCGGCGTTCTTGAAATAGGGCAGCACCTTGTCGCCGCCGATGTCGATGGTACGGAAGGTCACGGGCTTGTCGCGCGCGATGTCGAGCACGTCGCGGTAGAGCGCCTCCTGCGCCTCGGCGCGCGGGAACGCCGCGGCCACCATGAATTGCAGCTCGGTGCGGAACAGACCGATTCCGGCCGCGCCCGATTCGGCGAGTTGCGGCAGATCGACCACCAGCCCGGCATTCATCATCAGGTCGACATGCACGCCGTCCTTGCTCTCCGAGGGCTTCTTGCGCAGTTCCCGGTAGAGCTCCTGGCGGCGGGCGCGGAAACGCACCTTCTCGGCGTAGGCCGACTCGAATTCCGGCTGCGGGCGAAGCTGGATCGTCCCCTCGTCGCCATCGACGATGATGGCGTCGCCGTTTTCCGACATCGACACCGCGCCCTTGACCTGGCCGACGACGGGAATGCCGATGGCGCGCGCCACGATGACCACGTGGCTGGTCACGGTGCCGTCCTCAAGCACCAGCCCGCGCAGCTTCTCGCGCGGGTAGTCGAGCAGTTCGGCCGCACCCATCGAGCGCGCGACGATGATGGCGTCCTTCGGCAGGGCGGCGGCGACGTCGTCGGGGCTGCGCCCGAGCAGCATGCGCAGGAGCCGGTTGGCGAGATCGTCGAAATCGCTCATCCGTTCACGCAGGTACGGATCGGTCATGTGCATCATGCGCGCGCGCATGTCGCTCTGGACCTTCTCGACCGCCGCTTCCGCCGTCAGTCCGTTGCGGACCGCCTCGTCGAGGCGGCGCACCCAGCCCTGGTCGTTGGCGAACATGCGATAGGCCTCGAGGACGGCCCGGTGCTCACCCTCGAAGGCGACGTCGCGGCGCGACAGCATGTCGTCGATGGACAGCCGCAGCGACCCCAGCGCCTGCTCGAGGCGGCGCATTTCCTCGTCGCTGTCCTCGTTGAACAGGTTGGTGACGACGATCCTCGGCTCGTGCAGGACGACATGGCCGAGCCCGATGCCGTCGTTGAATGCGATGCCGGTGAAGCTGACGGACCGCCGGAGATCGAGCTCCAGGCCTGGCCGCGTGAGACGGGCAAGTTCGCCGGCCGCGATCATCTCGGCGATCACCATGGCGGCGGTTTCGAGCGCCTCGACCTCGTCGTCGCGGTACTGGCGCTGGGTCCGGTTCTGCACGACGAGCACGCCAAGCGTGCGCCCCGCCCTGAGAACCGGCACGCCAAGGAAGGAGGAATAGATCTCCTCGCCCGTCTCCGGCAGGTAGGCGAAGGCCGGGTGGTGCTGCGCATCCGACAGGTTGAGGGCGCGGGCCGACGCCGCGATGGTGCCGACAAGGCCTTCGCCGAGCTTCAGCTGCGCCAGGTGGACCGAGCCCGGGTTGAGACCTTCGGTGGCGTAGAGCTCGAGCACCGAATCGGCCCGGAGCACGTAGAGCGAGCAGACTTCCGCCACCATGTTCTGGGCGATGTCGTGCACGATGCGATCGAGCCGCGCCTGCGGCTCGAGCGCCTCCGCCATCAGCTCGCGGAGCCGTTTCAACAGAACGCGCGGGCCCGCGGCCATGTCACGCATCAGGCGGCTCTCCCAGGGCACGGGCGCAACACGCGCCCGAATCCGAAACTTCCGTCATCGGAAGTCGGCGAACTCCAGATTACTCGGATCAGCTACTGCTTATCCAGACCGTACACCGAATGCAAAGTCCTGACGGCAAGTTCGGTGTAGGGACCATCGATGAGGATGGAGATCTTGATCTCGGACGTGGTGATCGCCCGGATGTTGATCGATTTCTCCGCAAGCGCCTTGAAGGCGGTGGCGGCGACGCCGGCGTGGCTGCGCATGCCGATGCCGATCACCGATATCTTGGACATGCCCTCGTCGTGCTGGACGACGTCGAAGCCGACCGTCTGCCTGACCCGGTCGAGCACCGCCAGCGCCTTGGCGACGTCGCCCGACGGGACGGTGAAGGTCATGTCCGTCGACTTGCCGTCCTCGGAGATGTTCTGGACGATCATGTCGACATTGATGTTCGCCTCGGCCAGGGGGCCGAAGATGCCGCCGGCGACGCCGGGCCGGTCGGCCACGCGCCTCAGCGAGATCTGCGCTTCGTCCTTGGCATAGGCGATACCGGTGACGACCTGCTGTTCCACGATTTCATCCTCATCGCAAATAAGGGTGCCGGGCGGGTTCAAGAAATCGCCCATCCCCGGCGCGTCCGGGTCTTCGAAGGAGGAGCGCACGAACGTGCGCACCTTGTGCACCATGGCCAGTTCGACCGAGCGGACCTGCAGCACCTTGGCTCCGAGCGACGCCATCTCGAGCATTTCCTCGAAGGAAATCCTGGCCATGCGCCGCGCCTTGGGCTCGATACGCGGGTCGGTGGTATAGACCCCGTCGACGTCCGTATAGATGTCGCAGCGATCCGCCTTGACCGCCGCGGCGATGGCGACGGCGCTGGTGTCGGAGCCGCCGCGACCGAGCGTCGCGACGCGGTTGTCGGGGCCGATCCCCTGGAAACCGGCGATGACCGCGACCTGGCCGAGGCCGAAGCGCCGGACCAGTTCGGTCCCGTCGATGTCGAGGATGCGGGCGGCGCCATGCGCGTTGTCGGTGCGGATCGGGATCTGCCAGCCGTGCCAGGAGCGCGCGTCGACGCCGATCGACTGCAGCACGAGCGCAAGCAGCCCCGACGTCACCTGCTCGCCAGACGCCACCACGGCATCGTATTCGCGCGCGTCATAGATGTTGACGTTAGAGCCTTCCGCCTTCGACGCCTCGTGCACCCAGCCGACGAGTTCGTTGGTCTTGCCGGCCATGGCGGAGACCACGACGGCAACCTCGTGGCCGGCGTCGACCTCGCGTTTGACATGGCGGGCGACGTTCCGGATGCGGCCGATATCGGCCACGGAGGTCCCTCCGAATTTCATCACGATGCGAGCCATGGGAGCCGGATGTCTGTGCCGGGTCGAAACCGGGAATTGCTGGAATTGACGCGGAACGGAGCGGACCGCGGACTTGCGCGGCCTCCATATCCAATCGACGGTGTTCTAGCAAGGCCGCTCTCCCCCGCCGGGGCGCAGCGGGCGGGGGCAAGAGCGAAGGCGCGCGGGGCAGCTTCGCCCTCAGGGAATGGCGTAGACCCTGACCTCGCGCTCGATGCCCCTGAGCGAGACGTTGTGCGACTGCGGGGTCAGCGCCCTGCCCTTCAGGAGGTCGACCGTCCTGTTGTCGTCGACGACCGCTCCAGTGGCGAAGATGGACTGCGAATCGGCCAGCCCCTGGACCCGCGAGGCGATGTTGACGGTCTGGCCGAAATAGTCCTGACGCTCGTTGAGGGTGACCGCGATGCAGGGCCCCTCGTGCACGCCGATCTTGAGAAGCAGGTCCTCCCTGCCGCTCTGGTTGTTGAGGTCGCGCATCGCCTCGCGCATGCGCAGCGCCGCCGACACCGCGCGGTCGGGCGTCGGGAAGGTCGCCATGACGGCGTCGCCGATCGTCTTGACGACGGCGCCCGCCTCGGAAGCGACGATCTCGTGCAGCACCTGGAAATGCGCCCGGACGAGGTCGAAGGCGACGAGGTCGCCGACCCGCTCGTAGAGCTCGGTCGAGCCGCGCAGGTCGGTGAACAGGAAGGTCAGGCTGGTGATCTTGAGCCGCTGGTCGACGTCCAGCGTGTCGGTCCGGTAGACGTCGCGGAAAGTCTGGTTGGAGAGCAGCCGCTTGGCGGTCAGGAACGGCCGGCGGCGGCTCAGCATCTGGTGCAGCGTCTCGCCGGCGATGCAGACGCTGGGCAGCACGCGCCCCCCGGTGCGGTTCTCGAGCGCGATGCGCAGCGGCCCCGGCTGCATCTCGGTCGTCTTGCCGTGCGCATGCTCGCGGTCGAAGACGAGCGACAGCGTCTGGCGCTCGCGGGTCGGCTCTCCCTTGACGTCGATGAACTGCGCCGTGTGGGTGATCGGCTCGAAGATGATGACGAATTCCGGCGGCAGCTGCACCGCCAGCACGCCCTTTTCGCCGGGCGCCAGCTCGATATGGTCGACGGTGAAGGCGTCGACCGTCTCGTCATAGTTCTCCGGCAACTCGATGCCGGACCCCCAGTAGAGCTGCCGGTAGTATTCCTTGAGCGGAAGGTCGTCGGGATTGTGCGCGCCGATGCGGCGCAGGCGCGGGCTGACGGTGAAGGTGACGTCGACCATCTCGTCCAGCGTCGGCTCGTAGGACCCGGCGCAGAGCGCGCAGGAATATTCCTGCTTCTGCAGGGTCTTGAGCGTCGCGTTGGTGTCGAGCACGCCGCCGCAGCCCGGACACAGCACGTTCCAGGCGATGTCGAACATGCCGAGGCGCGTGCCGTGCAGGAAGCCGGCGATCGTCGCTTCCTCGTCGAGCCCGTTGGCGGCCGCGAAGGACAGCGGGTTGATGCGGCAGAGCTGGTAGTCCTGCCCGCCTGCGACAAGCCGCTCGATGGCGTCGACCACCGCGCCGTCGGCGGATTGCCGCAACAGCGCAAACAGATCCTGGGCGTCACTCATGTGTGTTCTCCCGTGCGCCGCGATGAGCATCCGGGCGGGGCCGTCGGCGCATTATACTCCCGGCCTCCGGGACCGCCATCACAATCGCGATGCCCGCGCGCTCCTCCTGCCACCTGTTCGATCCGGCCTTGACTTTGTTACCTTAGCGCACGACTTCGACGGCGAAGGAGCATGACATGGCCGAACCGAACCGAACGACGATCGACGCCGCCGAAGTTGAGCGGTTCTCCGCGATGGCCGCCGAATGGTGGGATCCGAACGGCAAGTTCCGGCCGCTGCACAAGTTCAATCCGGTCAGGCTGGTCTACATCCGCGACAAGGTAGCCGCCCATTTCGGGCGCGACCCGCATGCGGCCCGGCCGTTCGAGGGGCTGCGCTTCCTCGACATCGGATGCGGCGGCGGGCTGCTGTGCGAGCCGATGGCGCGGCTCGGCGCCGAGGTCGTCGGCGTCGACCCCTCGGAGACCAACATCGAGGTGGCGCGGCTGCACGCGGCCGAGGCGGGCGTCGCGGTCGACTACCGCGCGGCGACGGCCGAAGCGCTGGCCGACGCCGGCGAACGCTTCGACGTGGTGCTGAACATGGAGGTCGTCGAGCATGTCGCCGACGTCGACCTGTTCGTCGCGCGCTGCGCCGAGATGGTGAAACCCGGCGGGATCATGGTGATCGCGACGATCAACCGGACGCTGAAGGCGCTCGGGCTGGCGATCATCGGCGCGGAATACCTGCTGCGCTGGCTGCCGAAGGGCACCCACCAGTACGACCGGCTGGTCCGCCCCGACGAACTCGACCGGGCGCTGGCCGGCACCGGCATGACCGTGATCGACCGCACCGGCGTCAGCTACAACCCGATCGCGGATCGCTGGGGGCAGTCGAAGGACATGGACGTGAACTACATGCTGCTGGCGCAGAAGGCCGGCTGAGGCCTGCGACCGCTCAGTTGCGATCCTCGGGAAACACCGGGATGGGCATGAAGCCGACGCCGTCCTCGGCAAGGCCCTTCGCCTCGTCCAGCGTCGCCTCGCCATAGATGCCGCGCGCGTCGGTCTCGCCGAAATGGATCTTGCGCGCTTCCTCGGCGAACTTGTCGCCGACATAGTCGGCGTTCTCGCGGATCTTTTCGGACAAGGCCTTCATCTCGGCCATCGCCTTCTTCTGCATCTCGTTCATGGCGAGCGCGATCTTTTCCTTCTTGCGGCCGGTCGAGACGGCGGGCGCCATCAGCGCCTTGCCGACCTTCTTCGAGCCGCAGGACGGGCATTCGACGAAACCGCGCTTCTTCTGCCGGTCGAAATCGTCGTTGTTGCGGAACCAGGCCTCGAACTCGTGGTCCCTCTCGCAGACAAGCGAAAAGCGGATCACGACGCTGCTCCCCGCAGGGCCGGCGGAGCGGCGACATTCGCGACGCCGAATTCGCGCGCATTCCTGAGATTGGGGATCTTCTGGCGCGCCTGTGCCGACAGCGCCGTGTCGATCTCGGCGACGATGACGCCGGGCTCGTCATGGTCGGCCTCGGCGAGGATCCTGCCCCACGGATCGACGATCAGCGAATGGCCGAACGTCTCGCGCCCGTCCTCGTGCAGCCCTCCTTGCGCGGCGGAAACCATGAAAGCGCCGTTTTCGATGGCGCGCGCCCGCTGCAGCACGTGCCAGTGGGCCTGGCCGGTCTGCCGGGTGAAGGCGGCCGGCGCGGTCAGCACCTCGGCGCCGGCCAGCGCCTCGGCGCGGAACAGCTGCGGGAAACGCACGTCGTAGCAGATACCGAAGCCGAGCCTGGCGATGCCGATGTCGGCGACGGCGGCTTCCGAGCCGGCCTCGTAGGTTGCCGATTCGCGCCAGCTCTCGCCATTGTCGAGATCGACGTCGAACATGTGGATCTTGTCGTAGCGCGCGGCGAGCGAGCCGTCCGGCGCGAAGAGATAGGCGCGGTTGGCGATCTTGCCGTCCTCGCGCAGGATGCCGGTCGAGCCGACATGCAGGTAGATGCCGAGATCGCCGGCAAGCCGCCTGGCCGCCGCGACGACGGCATCCTTGCCCTCAAGGGCAAAGGCCGCGGCGCGGTCGGCCTTGTCGCGGATGATGGCGCCGGTCATCTCCGGCGTCTGCACGTAATGCGCGCCCTTGCCGGCGGCCTCGCGCACCAGCGCCTCGAAATCGACGACGTTGCGGCCCGGCTCCCTGCCGGAGCGCATCTGGACGGCGGCGGCCTTGAACTTACCCATGCTGCTGTTCCCGTGTTTCAGGCGCCCTTGGCGAGAAGCGGGTCGAGCCCGCCGCGACGCTCCAGATCGTGGAGCTCGTCGGAGCCGCCGACGTGGTGGTCGCCGACGAATATCTGCGGAAAGGTGCTGCGGCCGTTGGCGCGCGCGATCATCTCCTGGCGCAGCTCCGGCGAGAAGGAGGCGTCATGCTCGACATAGGCGACGCCCTTGCGATCGAGCAGCCGCTTGGCCGCCGAGCAGTAGCCGCACATCATCCTGGTATAGATAGTCACGTCGACCATGGTCGTTCCGTCTTCTGTCCTTCGCCGACTATATAGGGTCTGGCCGGTCGGCCCGGAAGTCCCCTGACCTTAAGTCCCCCGGCGTAACACCGCTTGGCAGCACCCGTGCGAATGTGAGCACATCGACCGCGATCGCGCCACCTTTCACCAGCGCGCGGGTCGCCGAGGCGACCGTCGCGCCGGTCGTGTAGACATCGTCGACCAGCAGAACCCGGCGGCCACGCACGCGGATTTCCTGGCCGGGCGGCACCCGGAAGGCGGCGCGGACATTGTCACGGCGCTCGTCATGGCCGAGCCCGACCTGCTGGCGGGTCACCTTGACGCGGCGGATCGCCGTCGGCTCGAACGGCTTGCCCGTCTGTGCGGCAACGGCGCGCGCAAGCTCCGCCGACTGGTTGAAGCGGCGCACGAAGAAGCGGCGCCAGTGCAACGGCACCGGCGTAACGACATCGGCGTCGCTGACGAGTTCGGCGCCGGCGCGCACCATCCAGCGGGCCATCCAGGGCGCGAGATCGGTGCGGTCGGCATATTTCAGCGCCTGGACCATGCGGCCGGCGACGCCCGAATAGGCGACCGCGGCGCGGGCCCGCGCAAAGGGCGGCGGGTCGGCGATAGCCTCCGCCGACAGGAACCCCTCGCCCATCTCGTGTGCGAAAGGCGTGCCCATCACCGCGCACCAGGGACGCTCGAGGAACCGCAGCATCGGCCAGCACGAACCGCACAGCGAGCCGGGCTGCGAAACCTGCCGGCGACAGCCGGCGCAGACCGGCGGCAGCAGCAACCGGAGCGGCGCGGCCAATGCGCCACGCGCAAGCGTTGCGAAATGCGTTCCGCGAAGCAACATTGGCGAGAGCCCTTGCGGTCGACGCCCGACGATAGCAGAAGTCGCAACCATCGCGGCGAACAATTCGCCGCCCGAACGGAAGATGCCGTGACGCCGGAGCCACAACAGATCATCGACACGCGCCTGTCGATCGAGCGCAAGCGCCGCGCGCTTTTGCGCGCCACGCCTGGCGCCGACTTCCTGATGACGCGCGCCGCCGACGACCTCGCCGACCGGCTGTCCACGATATCGCGGCGCTTTTCCCGCGCGGCGGCGCTTTATTGCGTGACCGCCGCGGCGACGGAAGCGATCCGGGCAGCCGGCAAAGCCGACGAGACGGTGAGGGTCGAAGCAGACCCATCCTTCCTGGGCGGCGCGCCGGGCGTGGTCGCCGAGGCCGGGCACCTGCCGTTCGAGCCGGCGAGCATCGACCTCGCGGCATCGCTCCTGTCGCTGCAGGACGAAAACGACATTCCCGGCATGCTCGTGCAGATCCGCCGCGCGCTGATGCCGGACGGCCTCTTCCTGGGGGCGATGGCGGGGGCCGGCACGCTTGCCGAACTGCGCGAGAGCCTGCTTGCGGCCGAGGCTGAACTGTCGGGCGGGGCAAGTCCGCGCGTCTTGCCCTTCGCCGACGTCAGGGATGCGGGCGCCCTGCTGCAGCGCGCGGGCTTCGCCCTGCCGGTCACCGACGTCGAGACAACGACGGTGCGCTACGCCACGATGTTCGACCTGATGGCCGACCTGCGCGCCATGGGCGCGGCAAACACGCTGTCGGGACGCTCGCGCCGGCCCCAGACGCGGGCATTTTTCGCGCGCGCGGCGCAGATCTATGCCGAACGCTTCTCCGACCCGGACGGCCGCATCCGGGCGACGTTCTCGATCATATGGATGTCGGGCTGGGCGCCTGACGCCTCGCAACGGAAGCCGCTGCGGCGTGGATCGGCGGAGGTGTCGCTGGCAAAGGTGCTGGGCGACCGGGGAGCAGGCTGACCTACCGGTTGAATGCCTTTTGTATCTCGCGGTCCTGATTGGCGAACATGTCCTTGACGCCATCGCCGACCGCTCCGATTCCGGCGACGACGACCAGAGACAGCAGCGCCACGATAAGGCCGTACTCGATGGCGGTCGCGCCGCCTTTGTCGGCCAGGAATCGCTGGATCAATCGCATGACGTCCTTCCCTATTCGGCCCGCAGGGTATCGCTGACCCCTTAAGAAAGGTTAACGACGCAGCGTTAAGAAAGCTTAAGCGCGGGACCCGAAAAGGCCGGGATCAGCAATCGCCGCTGCGCCGCCCGTCCGAGCGGATGATGCAGCTCGCACCGGGCCTCTGCAGCACGCTCTTGCGGATCGTGTAGACGTCGCGCAGGCCGATCGAGCCGGTGGTGGTATGGTCGATTGCGCCGAGAGCGGCGAGCGGTGACCTTGCGTAGCGCTCCGCAACGGGCGCAAGGATCAGCGCCAGGGCGACAGCGCCGGAGCCGAACAGCAACGCGACGCGCAGCATGCCCATACCGGCCGCGCCGAGCACGGGCGCTTTCGGCCCGCGAATGGCATTCCAGTCGTCTTCCTGCTGCATGTCGACCATTCCCAAGCGCCACGGTCGGTGAAATCCGGCCAGGAGCGCGGCCGGTCGATGGTTCAATTTTTCACAGATCGCTAAACGGTTGATTAATGCAGATGCCAGCTTCCGCGGCGGCAGGCGGCCAAACGGCGACCTACAGCAGGTCGATGAGGTGCGGGACCAGCGGCAGGTCGGCCGGCGGCATCGGATAGTCGCGCATCTGAATCGGCCGCACCCACTTCAGCGCCTGGCCCTCGAGCGGCTGCGGCACGCCCCAGAACCTGCGGCAGACGAACAGCGGCATCAGCAGGTGGAAGTCGTCATAGGTATGGCTGGCGAAAGTCAGGGGAGCCAGGCAATCGACCTTGGTTTCCACGCCGATCTCTTCGCGGAGCTCGCGAACGATCGTCTGTTCGGGCGTTTCGCCTGATTCCACCTTGCCGCCCGGGAACTCCCACAACCCGGCCAGCGCCTTGCCCTCGGGACGCTGTGCGAGCAGCACGCGGCCGTCCGCGTCAACCAGGGCGACGGCCGCGACGAGCAGGAGCCTCCTGGCGTCGGCTGTCACCCCTCAGCCCTCCGGCCTGCGGCGGTAGTGGTAGCTGTAGAGTTCGGTGAAGCCGAGCCCGCGATAGAGCCTGAGGGCGGCGGGATTGTCCGCCTCGACCTGCAGCCAGGCTCGCCGGGCGCCCCGCAGCCTCGCCCATTTCAGCGCCGACAGGACGAGCCTTCGGCCGTGGCCCTTGCCGCGCTCGGCCTCGGCGGTGGCGACCTCGAACAGCCCGGCAAGATCGCCCTCGTGCACGCAGATCGCGGTCGTCAGCGGCTCGTCGCCGCGCTCCAGCGCAAACAGGCCGACCTCAGGCTGGATCGCGCCGATGATCTCCGAAAGCCCCGCCCTGAGCGTTGCGTCGGTGGCGTGCGTCGTCATCGTGGCGGTGACGAAGCGGCCCATGTCCTTCAGCGGAATCTGGTCCATCGCGCCATTCACCGCCGCATTGTCGAGATCAGCCTGCATGACCAAGGAATCGCCGAAGCGGATCCACCCCTCGCCCTCGAGGTGGCGCTCGAGCGGGGCGCCTGCCAGCGGCGACATGCGAAACGTCAGCGGCCGGCCGTAGGCCTCGAAGCGCCGGCCCGCGCGCATGACGCGCTCAGGCAGGTCGTGAACGTCGCGCGGGTCGAGCGGATTGACCGAGTTCAGCCGCTTGGCCGGGTGGCCGGCCGTCAGGCGCACGACCCAGGTGCCGTCGTAGTGGACGGCCGCCGCCGGCCAGGCGCGGAACCCCGCCGCCTCGAACTGGCGCACGGTCGACAGGCCGGCCCCGGCGCGCTGGCCCGGCATCGCGTCAGCGCCGCCCGACACTTGGCCCGATCCCGTCCATCAGCTTCTGTAGTCGCCGTTGATGGCGACGTATTCCTTGGTCAGGTCGCACGTCCACACCGTCGCCTTTCCGCGGCCGATGCCGATGTCGGCGACGATCCTGATCTCGTCGCGCTGCATGTAGCGCGAGGTCGCCTCCTCGGAATAGCCGGGATCGCGCTCGCCCTCGAAGGCGAGGCGGTTGTCGCCGAACCAGATCGACAGGCGGTCGCGGTCGGCCGGTTCGCCGGACTTGCCGACGGCCATCACGACGCGGCCCCAGTTGGCGTCCTCGCCGGCGATCGCCGTCTTGACCAGCGGCGAGTTGGCGATCGACAGCGCGATCTTCCTGGCCGAACGCGACGATTTCGCGCCGGTCACCGTCACCTCGACCTGCTTGCGGGCGCCCTCGCCGTCGCGCACGACCTGCAGCGCCAGCGACTTCAGGACCTTGCCCAGCCCGCGCTTGAAAGCGGCGAGCCGGGGGTCTTTCACATCGGCGATGCGCGGCGCGCCCCGCTTCGCCGCAGCCCCGGTGGCGAACAGCAGCAGCGTGTCGCTGGTCGACGTGTCGCTGTCGACCGTGATGGCGTTGAAGGTCTTGCCGACGGCGCCGGACAGCAGGGACTGCAGGACCGGCGCGGCGATCGGCGCGTCGGTGGCGACGAAGGACAGCATGGTCGCCATGTCGGGCGCGATCATGCCGGCGCCCTTGGCGATGCCGTTGATGGTCACGTCCACGTCGCCGAGCCTGACGGTCACGGTGGCGACCTTCGGGAAGGTGTCGGTGGTCATGATGGCGCTGGCGGCCTCGCGCCAGAATTCGCCCGTCGCCTGCTTCACCATGCCGGCAAGCAGGTGAGAGAAGCGGCTGGCGTCGAGCGGCTCGCCGATCACCCCGGTGGAGGCGAGGAAAACCTCGTTTTCGCGGCAGCCCGCGGCCGCCGCGCCGGCCTTGCCGGTCATGGCGGTCGACTCGCGCCCCTTCTTGCCGGTGAAGGCGTTCGCATTGCCCGAATTGACGACCAGGAGGCGCGCCTTGCCGCCGGCGAGATTGCCGCGGCACCAGTCGACCGGCGCCGACGGGCATTTCGAGCGGGTGAAGACGCCGGCGACTTCCGTGCCCGCGTCGAACACCATCGCCAGGACGTCGGTGCGGTCCTTGTACTTGATGCCGGCCGCCGCGGTCGCCATGCGCACGCCCTCGATGGCGGGCATCTCAGGATATTTCTTCGGAGCGAGCGGGGAAACGGCAGTCGACAACAGAGAACCTCCGCGTGGCGGCGATGATCGGCACCGTTTGCCCGATAGCGCGGGGCTTCGCAAGGCGTCGCGTCGCATGAAATGCGATCCGGGGTCTCAATTTGCCAAGGGGTCGCGGAAGACGGGACCTAGCCGACCAACGGTGAAGCGGGTTGCCGAAATGATCATTTTGGAGCAATCGTTTCCGGCAACAGGAACCGGGCACTTTTCATGACAGAAGTCACATCGCCGGTCCTGCCGGTGAGCCTGATCATCGTTTCGGACTACGCGACGGCAGACGGCGACGGCGAACTGCGCCTGGCGCTTCAGGCCTATGGTCGCGACCCCGAGGGCATTCCGGCCGAGATCGTGGTGATGCTGCCGACCGGCCGTTCGTTTCGGCCGGATGAAGATCCCGACCTGGCGGAGGTCGCCGCTGTGGCGGCGATCATCGTGGTCACGCACGACAGCGAGGAATCGTCGCAACTGAAGGATGCGGGCCTGGCGCACTGCCGCCACGACGTGGTCGCCGTGGTCGAGGCCGATTGCCTGCCAAGGCCGGGCTGGCTTGCCACGCTGTTCTCCTCATTTGCCATGCGGCCCGAAGCGGAGGCGATTTCCGGGCGGACCAGCTACGGCGACGACAGCATGATGAAACGCGTGTTTTCGCTGCTGGACCGCGGATTCCTGGAATGCCGCGACCCGGACGGCCGGATCACCCATGTCAGCAACAACGGCGCTCTCTACAGACGCACGATGCTGGAACGCTTTCCCTACGAACCCCATCTGGGGCCGTTCATCAGCGCCCATCTGAGGCAGCATGCGATGGTCCGGGAAGGCATCGTCGTGGAGCTGGACGCCCGGGCCTTGTCGATCCATGCCTATGAGGGATTGCCGTTCCTTTGGGACCTCAGGCGCAACAAGGGTTTTCAGCACGCGCAGATGAAGCTGCGCAAGGCACCAGAACGCGGCCGGCTCGGCGCTGCGCTGAGCGCCGTGATGGCCTCCTTCAACGAGAACCGCAGGACCGCCCGCGCGGTGGGCCGCGACTTCTGCCGCCCGGGCGACTGGCCGCTGTTCTGGGTCATGATGTTCCTTGTGCGCATCCCCGAATTCGCGGGCGCAATCGCCACTGACGATACCGCCGGCTTCATGGCTTCGACCAAATATCGCTGAGAACCGGGCGAAGCCGGCGATAGCGCGAAATCGCCGGCGACAGGCTGCGCGGCCCGGGCCAGGCGACGCCTACGGGTTGGCGGCGTCCATGGCGTCGACGGCCGTCTTCAGGGCGGGGTCGGTCACATCGACCTTGCCGTCCTTGCGCAGCTGGTCGACCAGGGCGAAATACTTCTCGCGGAAGACCAGGTTGCGGATCTGGTCCTTTACCGCGTCGAAAGCCGGCGGCTGCTGGGCGCGCTTGTCCTCGACCAGGATGACGTGCCAGCCGAACTGGCTCTGGATCGGCTCCTTGGTGTAGCCGCCGACCTCGAGCGCGAACGCGGCCTTCTCGAACTCGGGAACCATCTGCCCGGGCGAGAAATAGCCGAGGTCGCCGCCGGTGGTCTTGCCGCTCGGGTCGGTGGTGTGCTGGGCCGCGAGGTCCTCGAACTTGGCGCCGCCGTCGAGCTGTTTGATGATCGCATCGGCCTCCTCCTTGGTCTTCACCAGGATGTGGCGCGCCTTCACCTCGTTGACGGGCTCGGCCTCGGAAATCTGCTTGTCGTAGCGGGCGCGCACCTCTTCGTCGGTGATCTTCCGGCCGATATCCTTGTCGATCACCTCGCTGTGCAGCGCGCGCTGCTGGAGGAAGGCCATGCGGCGCTGGAACTCCGGATCCTTGTCGAGGCCCTCGGCGACGCCGCGCGCCGCAAGCAGCCGGATCTCCATGATCGCCATGAACGCCGCGGCGCGGCGCTGTTCCGGCGGCAGCTGGGCGTATTGCTGGTCGACGCTCGCCAGCGCCATCGCCAGGTCGGCCTCGGTGACCGGCTGGCCCTCGATGGTGGCGACGACGGCGGCCGGATCGGGCGCGGCCGTTTCGGCCGGCTGGGCGGCCGGCGCGGCGTCCTGGGCGAGGACGGGGACCGTCAGACCCGCGATCATGCCGAGCGGCAATGCCAGTTTTGCAAGCGCGGCGCGGCGGAAGGAAAAGGACATGAAGCTCTCCGGTCGGGGATTCAGGAAGTACCTTCAAACACGCCCGATTGTGGCGGAATTCAGCGCAAAGTGGCGCTGCGGCGCGCGTTGACATCGGTTGAGGCCCCTCTTATCTGTCCAGCGTCTTTGCGTCCAGAAGCGTTTTCGGGACGCATTTCGCTGTTTTTCGGGTCCGCCCCGCCTGCCAAGCCCTGCGGATTGCGCTGGCGGCAGCCGGCAAAACCACGTTTGAAAGGACCATTTGATGGTCAGTCTCGGCGTCCTCGCCCGCAAGATTTTCGGGTCTTCCAACGATCGCCGCATAAAATCGACCCGACCGCGGGTCGAGGCGATCAACGCCATGGAAAACGAACTCGCCGGGCTTTCCGACGCCGAACTCGCGGCCCGAACCGAGCAGTTCCGGGCCGACCTCGCCAACGGCGCGACGCTGGAGGACCTGCTGGTGCCGGCCTTCGCGACAGTCCGCGAGGCGGCACGACGGGTGCTCGGCCTCAGGCCCTTCGACGTCCAGCTGGTCGGCGGCATCGTCCTGCACAATGGCGGCATCGCCGAGATGCGCACCGGCGAAGGCAAGACGCTGGTCGCCACGCTGCCCGTCTACCTGAACGCGCTCGCCGGCAAGGGCGTCCACGTCGTCACCGTCAACGACTACCTGGCCCGGCGCGACGCCGAATGGATGGGCCGCGTCTACAAGTTCCTCGGCCTGACGGTCGGCGTCATCGTGCACGGCCTTTCCGACGAGGAACGCCGCGCCGCCTATGCGTGCGACGTCACCTACGCCACCAACAACGAGCTCGGCTTCGACTACCTGCGCGACAACATGAAGTACGATCGCCCGTCGATGGTGCAGCGCGGCCACAACTACGCGATCGTCGACGAGGTCGATTCGATCCTGATCGACGAGGCCCGCACCCCGCTGATCATCTCGGGCCCGCTCGAGGACCGGTCGGAAATGTACAACACGATCGACGCCTTCATGCTGAAGCTCGATCCCCCGGACTACGAGGTCGACGAAAAGCAGCGCACCGCCATCTTCACCGAGGAAGGCACCGAGAAGCTGGAGAACCTGCTGCGCGAGGCCGGCCATCTGAAGGGCGAGTCGCTCTACGACGTCGAGAACGTGGCGATCGTGCACCACGTCAACAACGCGCTGAAGGCGCACCGCCTGTTCCAGAAGGACAAGGACTACATCGTCCGCAACAACGAGATCGTCATCATCGACGAGTTCACCGGCCGCATGATGCCTGGCCGGCGCTATTCGGAAGGCCTGCACCAGGCGCTGGAGGCCAAGGAGCATGTGGCGATCCAGCCGGAGAACCAGACGCTCGCCTCGGTGACGTTCCAGAACTACTTCCGCATGTACAAGAAACTGGCCGGCATGACCGGCACGGCGCTGACCGAGGCCGAGGAGTTCGGCAACATCTACGGCCTCGAGGTCACCGAGGTGCCGACCAACCTGCCGGTCAAGCGGCTCGACGAGGACGACGAGGTCTACCGGACCGTCGAGGAGAAATACAAGGCGATCGTCCGCGACATCCGCGAGGCGCGCGAGAAGGGCCAGCCGATCCTGGTCGGCACGACCTCCATCGAGAAGTCGGAGCAGCTGGCCGAGCGCCTGCGCAAGGAGGGCATCCAGGAATTCCAGGTGCTGAACGCCCGCTACCACGAGCAGGAGGCGATCATCGTCGCCCAGGCCGGCAAGCCCGGCGCCATCACCATCGCCACCAACATGGCGGGACGCGGAACCGACATCCAGCTCGGCGGCAACGCCGACATGCGCATCGCTCAGGAACTCGGCGAACTTGCCGAGGGCGCCGATCGCGACGCCAAGGAAAAGGCGATCCGCGAGGACATCCGCCAGCTCAAGGACAAGGCGCTGGCCGCCGGCGGCCTCTACGTGCTGGCGACCGAACGCCATGAAAGCCGCCGCATCGACAACCAGCTGCGCGGCCGCTCGGGCCGCCAGGGCGACCCCGGCCGCTCGAAATTCTACCTGTCCCTGCAGGACGACCTGATGCGCATCTTCGGTTCCGACCGGATGGACGGCATGCTGCAGAAGCTCGGCCTGAAGGAAGACGAGGCGATCATCCACCCGTGGATCAACAAGGCGCTGGAGAAGGCCCAGAAGAAGGTCGAGGCGCGCAACTTCGACATCCGCAAGAACCTGCTCAAGTTCGACGACGTGGCCAACGACCAGCGCAAGGTGGTGTTCGACCAGCGCCTGTCGCTGATGGACGGCGAGAACCTGTCGGAGACGGTCGCCGAGATGCGCCAGGACGTCATCGACGACCTCGTCGCCAAGCACATCCCCGAAAACGCCTATGCCGAGCAGTGGGACGCCGCCGGCCTCAAGGAAGGCGTGCGCCAGAGCCTCAACCTCGACCTGCCTGTAGAGGAGTGGGTCAAGGAGGAAGGCATCGCCGAGGAGCAGGTGCGCGAGCGCATCTCCCAGGCCTCCGACGCCGCAGCCGACGACCGCGCCGGCCGGTTCGGGCCGGAAGTGATGACCTATGTCGAGCGCTCGGTCATGCTGCAGACGCTCGACCACCTGTGGCGCGAGCATCTCGTCAACCTCGACCACCTGCGCTCGGTGGTCGGCTTCCGCGGCTACGCCCAGCGCGACCCGCTGCAGGAGTACAAGCAGGAGAGCTTCGAGCTGTTCCAGGCGATGCTGGCGAACCTGCGCCAGGCGGTCACCGCGCAGCTGATGCGCGTCGAGCTGGTGCGCGAGGCGGCCGAGGCACCGCCGCCCCAGGCGCCCGAGGCGGTCGGCCACCATATCGACGGCACCACCGGCGAGGACGATTTCGGCGAGGGCTTCGGCGACCCGCAGCTTGCCGTGCTGGCCGACAGCCGCACCGTCGCGCCGGAAGAGCGCGACCCCAACAACCCCGCGTCGTGGGGCAAGGTCGGCCGCAACGAGGCCTGCCCCTGCGGCTCCGGCAAGAAGTTCAAGCACTGCCACGGCGCCTTCGTCTGAACCGTCCGCGCCGCCGGCCCGGCGGCGCGAGACGGCTGACGGCTTGTTGACCGCGATCGGCTGAAACGACCCGCGCCAGCGGCAAAAGATGTGCTATGACGTCCCTCACATGACCTCAGGTGATGTGAAGGAACGCCATGAAAGCCTTCCAGCTCGTCCTGATCAAACCGTCGCACTACGACGACGACGGCTACGTCATCCGCTGGTGGCGGGCCATGACGCCATCGAACTCGCTTGCAGCGGTATACGGCATCGCCGCCGACTGCGCCGAGCGCCAAGTGCTCGGGCCCGACGTCACCATCGAGATACAGGTGATCGACGAGACGAACACCCGCGTGGACATTCCCGCGCTGCTTGCCCGCTTCGCGCGAAACGACAATTTCGGTTGCGTCGCCCTGGTCGGCGTCCAGTCCAACCAGTATCCGCGCGCCCTCGACATCGCCCGGCCGTTCCGCGCGGCGGGCGTCGAAGTGGCAATCGGCGGCTTCCACGTGTCCGGCTGCCTCTCGATGCTCGACGGCCACGCGGTCGGGCTCGACGCCTGCCGCGACATGGGCATCGCCATCTTCGCCGGCGAGGCGGAGGGCCGCCTCGATGCGGTGATCGCCGACGCGGCGGCGGGGCGCCTGGCGCCGGTCTACAACTACATGAACGACCTGCCGGGGATGGAGGGCACGCCCGTGCCGTTCCTGCCCAGGAAGCATGTCGAACGCACGCTGGGCGCGAGTTCCAGCTTCGACGCCGGGCGCGGCTGTCCCTACCAGTGCTCCTTCTGCACGATCATCAACGTGCAGGGTCGCAAGTCGCGCTACCGCTCGGCCGACGACGTCGAACGCATCGTCCGCCTGAACTGGGCGCAGGGCATCCGCAAGTTCTTCATCACCGACGACAATTTCGCGCGCAACCGGGAGTGGGAGACGACCTTCGACCGGCTGATCGAACTGCGCGAAAAGGAAGGGATTCCGCTCGGCCTAATGATCCAGGTCGACACGCTCTGCCACAAGATCCCGGGCTTCATGGAGAAGGCCAGGAGGGCCGGCGTCAACAAGGTGTTCATCGGGCTGGAGAACATCAACCCGGCGAACCTGGCGGCGGCGAAGAAGCGCCAGAACAAGATCACCGAATACCGCAAGATGCTGCTGGCCTGGAAGGCGCAGGGCATCCTGACGATCGCGGGATACATCCTGGGTTTCCCCGCCGATACCGCCGAGACGATCCGGCGCGACATCGAGATCATCAAGCAGGAGCTGCCCATCGACCTGCTGGAGTTCTTCTGCCTGACGCCGCTGCCGGGTTCGGAAGACCACCAGACGCTGTGGAGGAACGGCGTCGCGATGGACCCGGACCTCAACAACTACGACGTCGAGCACGTCTGCACGGCGCATGCGCGCATGAGCCCGCAGGAATGGCGCGACATCTACCACGAGGCCTGGCATCTCTACTACACGCCGGCCCACATGAAGGTCCTGCTGAGGCGGGCGGCGGCCACCGGCGTGCCGATCGGCAACCTGGCGAAATACCTGCTCACGTTCTCGACCACCGACCGGCTGGAAAACGTGCATCCTCTGCAGGGCGGCATCCTGCGCCTGAAACGCCCGTCCGAGCGGCGGCCCGGCATGCCGCGCGAAAGCGCTTGGCTCTTCTGGCCCCGCTTCGCATGGCATACCGCCGCCAAGCACGCCGCCCTCGCCGCGGCGGCGGCGCGGCTTCTGGCCTGGCAGACCGCAATCAGCCGCAGCCCCGGCGCGCGCGACTATACCGACCAGGCGCTGACGCCGGTCGGCGAGGACGACGACGCGCTCGACCTGCTGACTAAGACGACCGGCGCGCAGGCCGCGGTCGCCCATATCCGGAAGGTCGCGGAACTGACCGCCGCACGAAGCGCCTGACCGCCGAGACGGCGAGAAAGTCCGCTCGCGCAGGCCATGCGAACCTGCGCCGCCCAATGGTTTCTTAAAGAGTTTTGAATAGGTTGCGCACCGCGAGCGGAATACGGAGTTCAGCGGGTGCGTTTTTCAACGGCAACGACCGCCGAAAGGCTGCTGCCGGAGCGCCTGGCAATGCGCGCGCGGCCGCTGCTCGATCGTATCGACGCCGTGCTGTTCAGCCCCGACGAGCGCGGCGAGGCCGGCCGCATGTCGGTCATCGCCTTCGCCATCCGCATCGTCAGCGCCGTCATCGCGTTCGCGAGCCAGGTGATGCTGGCGCGCTGGATGGGCAGCTTCGAGTACGGCATCTTCGTGCTGGTGTGGATGACCATGGTCATCGGCGGCAACGTGGCCTGCCTCGGCTTCCACACATCGGTCATCCGCTTCATCCCCGAATACCGGGAGAAGGGAATGCTCGCCGAGCTGCGCGGCGTGCTGGTCGCCAGCCGGATCTTCGTGTTCCTGGCATCGTCGGCATTCGCCGCTATCGGCGCCCTCGGCGTCGTGCTGCTGTCCGGCTCGATCGAGAGCTACTATGTCGTGCCCTTCGTGCTCGGCTTCGTCTGCCTGCCGATGATCGCGCTGTCGGACCTGCTGCAGGGCGTGTCGCGGGCGAACTCCTGGGCGGTGCTCGCGCTGTCGCCGACCTATCTGGTGCGCCCCGTGCTGATCCTGGTGCTGATGGGGGTGGCGCTCGCGCTCGGCCATGGCGCCGACGCCCGTACCGCGCTGATCGTGGCGATCGCGGCGACCTACCTCACCACCATCTGGCAGTATGCCGGCATCGCCCGGCGTACGCGCCAGACGCTGGCGGCCGGGCCGCGCACGCTCAACGTGCGGGCCTGGGTCGCCGTGTCGCTGCCCATCTTCCTCGTCGAGAGCTTCTTCTTCCTGCTGACCAACGCCGACGTGCTGATGGTCGGCTTCTTCATGGAGCCGGAGGATGTCGCCGTCTACTTCGCCACCGTGAAGACGCTGGCGCTCGTGCATTTCGTCTATTTCGCGGTCAAGACCGGCGCGGCGCAGCGCTACGCCGCCTACACGCACGGCGACACGGCCAAGCTCGCCGCCTTCGCGCGCGACACCGTGTCCTGGACGTTCTGGCCCTCGCTGCTCATGGCGATCGTCGTGCTGGCGCTCGGCGAGGTCATGCTGAAGCTGTTCGGCCCCGGTTTCGACGTCGGCTATCCGCTGCTTTTCCCGCTGGTCGTCGGCGTCGTCGCCCGGGCCTCGGTCGGGCCGGCCGAAAGCCTGCTCACCATGACCGGGAACCAGAACGCCTGCGCCGTCGTCTACGCGGTCACGCTGGTCCTCAACATCGCGCTCAGCGTCGCGCTCATTCCCGCGTTCGGCCTGTGGGGCGCGGCGATCGCCACCGCCGCGGCGATGATCTTCGAAGCGGCGGCGCTGACCTTCACGGCGTGGCGCAGGCTCGGCATCGTCATGACCATCTTCCACGCGGGCGGGAGCCGGCCCCGATGACGGCCATCCCGCTTCAGGAGGAGACAAGCAGCCCCTCGAGCACCATGATCGCCGAACTGGCCGGCATCGACGGCAGCCGTTTGGACCCGGCGCATCTCGAACTGCTGCGCGACAGCCGCCCGCAGCGACGGCTCGCCATCTACGCGGCGTCGGCGGGCTTCGACCTTGTCGACGAACTTGACTATCTGAGTGCGCGCGCCATCGAGCCCAACATCTTCTTCAATCCGCACTTCCTGGCCCCGGCGATGCCGCGCCTCGAGGATCGCGAGGTCCGCCTCGCCGTCATCCGCGACGGCGCCGGGCCGCGCAGCCGCCTGCGCCTGCTGGCGCCGTTCTCGATCGAGCGCTCGCCGGTGCCGCTCGGCGTCTCCATCATGCGCATCTGGGCCAATCCCTTCGGGCCTCTCGGCGCGCCGCTGATCGACCGCGACGACCCGGCCGGCGTCATCGAAGACTTTTTCGCCATGCTGTCGCGGCCGCACCTGAAGCTGCCGAGGGTGCTGGTGCTGCCCGACATGCGGCTCGACGGCCCGGTTGCGGCGATGCTGCACAACGTCGCCGACCTGCGCGGGCTGCCCCTGGTGACCACCGGCCGCGTCGAGCGCGCCTTCCTGGAAAGCGGGCTCGACGGCGAGGCCTACCTCAAGCGCGCGATGCGCACGCCCCGCTACAACGAGTTTCGCCGGCTGAAGCGGCGCCTCTCCGAGCAGGGCGAGGTGGCGCACCATGTGGCGCGCGGGTCGGGGGAAATCCGCCACGCGGTCGAGACCTTCCTGGCGCTGGAGGCGGCCGGCTGGAAGGGCCGCGTGCGCACCGCCATGGTGATCGACCGCTACCAGGCCGCCTTCGCGCGCGAGGCCGTGCACCGGCTTGCCGAGCGCGACCTCTGCCGCGTTCATTCGCTGACGCTGGACGGCAGGCCGATCGCCAGCCTCATCGTCTTCGTCGAGGCCGGCGTCGCCTACACCTGGAAGACCGCCTATGACGAGGAGTTTTCGGCCTTCTCGCCGGGCACGCTCCTGATGATCGAGGTCACCAAGCAGCACCTCGACGATCCCAACATCGAGCAGACCGATTCCTGCGCGGTGCCCGACCACCCCATGGTGTCGAGGCTGTGGAGCGAACGAAAGCCAATCGGGACGCTGGTCATCGGCATGAGCCCGGCGGCCGACCGCATCACGCGGCAGGCCGCGTCGCAGCTGCATCTCTATCGCGAGACGCGCCAGATCGCCCGCCGCATCCGCGACCGCGTCAGGGGCCTGCTCAGACGCCGGTGACCTGCGACGCCTCGCGCCGCGCGCGTTCGCGAAAGATGCGGCGGATCACCTTGCCGGTGGTGGTGAGCGGCATGGAATCGACGAATTCGACCTCGCGCGGATATTCATGCGCCGACAGACGCTCGCGCACCCAGCGCGAAATGCCGCCGGCGAGTTCCGGGCTGCCGGCGAAGCCCTCCTTCAGCACCACATAGGCCTTGACGATCTCGGTCCTCAGCACGTCCGGCTTGCCGACCGCCGCGGCGAGGGCCACGGCCGGGTGGCCGGTCAGGCAGTCCTCGATCTCGCCGGGTCCGATGCGGAAGCCGGCCGAGGTGATGACGTCGTCGTCGCGGCCGAAGAACTGGACGTAGCCGTCCTCGTCCTCGACGCCCTGGTCCCCGGTCGTCATCCAGTCGCCGACGAACTTGCGCCGCGTCGCCTCGGGGCTCTGCCAGTATTCAAGGAACATCACGGGATCGGGCCGGGCGACCGCGATCTGTCCGACCGTGCCTGATCGCACCGGCCGTCCCTCGCCGTCGATGATGGCGACGCGATGGCCGGGAACGACCTTGCCGATTGCGCCGGCCCGGCTGACGCCGATGCCCGCGCAGGAGCCGAGCACCAGATTGCACTCTGTCTGCCCGTAGAACTCGTTCGGCGTGACGCCGAGCGCCGCCTTCGTCCAGTCGTAGGTTTCGCGGCCGAGCGCCTCGCCGGCGGTGCACACCGAGCGCAGCGCCAGCCGGAACCGGCCGCCGATGTCGGGCGCCGACTTGAGCATGCGCAGCGCCGTCGGCGGGATGAAGGCGTTGCGGACCGCGAGCTTCTCGAGCAGGACGAGCGCCGTTTCCGGGTCGAACTTCTCGAAACGCGCGGCGACCGCCGGCACGCCGAGATAGAGCGCGGGCAGCAGGGCATTGAGCAGGCCGCCGGCCCAGGCCCAGTCGGCCGGCGTCCACATCAGGTCGCCCGGCCGCGGCAGGAATTCATAGGCCATCTGCACCCCGGGAAGATGGCCGAGGAGAACCCGGTGCGGCAGCAGCGCGCCCTTGGGCGGGCCGGTGGTGCCGGAGGTGAAGATCATCAGCGCGGGATCGTCGGGCCCGGTATCCTCCGCGACGAAGTCGGGCGAATGGCCTGCCACCAGGCGATCGAAATCGTCACGGCCGGCGTCCGCGCCAACCACCACCATCCCGTCGAAGGCCGGCATCCGGCCGGCGATGCCGGCGAGCTTCGCGGCACCCGCGGCATTGGTCACGGCGAGTTTCACGCCCGCGGTCTGCAGCCGGTATTCCAGCGCCTCGACGCCGAAAAGCAGGGCCAGCGGCACGGCGATGGCGCCGAGCTTGTAGATCGCGAGATGCGCGACCACGGTTTCGAAACTCTGCGGAAGCAGCAGCGCCACCCGGTCGCCGCGCCCGATGCCGCGGGCGCGCAGCGCATTGGCGAAGGCGTTCGAGCGCGCGGCGAGCGCGCCGTAGCTCAGCCGATCCGGCGCGCCGTCGATGCGATAGTCGAGGAGCGCGGTGCGGTCGGGGTCGAGCGCCGCCCAGCGGTCGGCGACCGCCGTCCCGATGTTGAAGCGGCCGGGGATGGTCCAGCGAAAATCCCTGTAGAGCGAACGATAGTCATCGCGCCGTTCGAGCATGAACGTCCTGGTCTCCGCTCCTCCGCGAGCTGCAAACCGTGCGGACCCGGCGACGACCGGGACCGGGAGCCGCGGCGCCCCCCGGCGCCCGCGACCTTCCGGCTTCTCGTAAGGCCTGCCTCGGCTCGCTGCAAGTCGGAGCCGACGCACGCTGCGGCAGGCGGTGCATCCGGGCTGCATTGCGAGTGCCGAGCGGCGACCGGCTGGCGCCGTGGCCATCCATGGCCGCCGCGCGCCGGGTCAGTTGAGAAAGCCGGCCAGACGCGGCAGCGCCAGCGACACTTCCGGCACGAGGACGAGGATGAGCAGGAACACGACCTGCACGGCATAGAACGGCAGCATCGCCAGGCTGATCGTCTCGATCTTGAGCTTGCTCACGCTGGCGGCAGCAAACAGACACGGCCCCACCGGCGGCGTGGTCAGGCCGACGACGAGCGTAAGGGCCATCACGATGCCGAAGTGAATGGGATGGATGCCGCCGCTGACGGCCACCGGGGCAAGGATCGGCGCCATCACGATGAGCGCCGCGCCGGAATCCATGAACATGCCGACGACAAGCAGGACGCCGACGATCAACAGCAGCAGCATCACCGGATCGGTGGCCACGCCGACCAGCGAACCGGCGATGGTCTCCGGAATGCGTTCAAGGCCGATGAACCAGCCGAACACATTGGCCGTGGCAAGCACCATGAAGATGACCGAGGTCATCACGCCGGCCCTGAGCAGGCAGCCCGGTATGTCGGAGAACTTCAGGCTGCGCTTGATGAACAGTCCGATGACCAGGATGTAGGCGACGGCCAGCGCCGCGGCCTCGGTCGCCGTGACGATGCCGCTCAGTATGCCTCCCAGAATGATGAACGGCATCGCCATCGGCAGCGCCGCGTTGACCGATATGGCCATGAATTCCTGGGAGCTCAGGCGCGTGTCGCGGCGGGGGAAATCGTACTTGCGCGCGAGGACGACGACGACCGCCATCAGAAGCAGAATGAGCAGCAGGCCGGGCACGATGGACGCAAGGAAGATGGCCGCCACCGACACCTGGGCGACCGAGGCATAGAGCATAAGGATGATGCTCGGCGGGATGATCGCTCCGACAATCGACGAGGCTACCGTCAGGGCCGTGGCAAAGCGCTTGTCATACCCCATGGTCTCCATCGCCTTGATTTCGATGGACCCAAGGGTGGCGATGTCGGCAAGCGCCGAGCCGGACATGGTCGAAAAGAGCGCGCTGGCCACGATGTTGACATGGGCGAGGCCGCCGCGCAGCCGGCCGACCAAGGCGTCGGCGAACTTCACGATGTCTTCGATCGCCCTCGACGCCGTCATCAGCTCGGCGGCGAGGAAGAAGAACGGAATGGCCATGATCGTGAAGACGTTGAGCCCGGCAAAGACGCGCTGCGGCACGAGAAGCATGAACTGCGCTCCTCCCGCATTGAACATCAGCCATAGCGAGACCAGGCCGACGACAAAGGCGATCGGAATTCCGACGAGCAGGAGAAAAACGAACGCGATTCCAGCGAATGCCATCTTGGAGACTCGTCGATCAGGCAGCCGAAGGTGGACCGAAGGGGGACTGGCTCCTGAGCGTTCGCTGCCAGCCCTCTATCGAGACCGCGACAATCTGGATCAGCATCATGACGCCGCCAATCGGCATGGAGGCATAGGCGATCGCCATGCTCACGCCCAGCGACGAAGAGGTCTGGCGCGGCCCCATCTCGACGGTCAGACGCCAGCTGAACCAGATGAATACAATCAGAAACACCGCGATCATGATGTTGCCGAAGATGTAGAGCGCACCTCTGACGCGCATCGGCAGTGCGTCCACCAGCAGTGTTATGCCGACGTGATCCAGCTGACGGATGGCGACGCTTGCGCCGATCATCGTCACTGCCACCATGAGGAAACGCGCCGCTTCGGGCGGCCAGGCCATGGGTATCGGAATGACGAAGCGGAAGAACACGCCCACCAAAACCGAGAACACCATGCCGGCGACGATCAGGATCGTCAGCAACTTCGCGACGACCAGCAGCCGGTCCGCGAGCTTCATGAAAGCTGCCATGCCTCATTCCTCCCCGGGCGTGTCTAGCACGGCTTTTGCAGGCCGACGCCTCGCGGCGCCAGCCTGCAATTTTCGAATGTCCCGCTAGTCCACCTTGAGGTCGGACTCGGCGGCAGCGACGGCCGCCTTGAAGCCGTCAACCTGGTCCTGGCCGAACTGGCCGACCATCCATTCGACCACCTTTGGCTGGGCGGTGTCGCGGAATGCGGCGATCTGCTCGGGGCTCGCGGACGTGACCTCGACGCCGCGGCGGCGGAACTCCTCGACCACGTCGCCGACCAGCGTCTGCGAGACGCCGCGACCGGCGACGGCGGCCTGACGGCCGGCCAGCACGACGGCCTGGCGCAGTTCGGGCGGGAGGCCCTGGAACCACTGCTCGTTCACGACTATGAAGACGAGGCTGTATACGTGCTGGTCGATGGTCGCGTATTTCAGCACTTCCTGCAGGTTCTGCTGCAGCGTGCCGATGACCGGCAGCTCCGCGCCATCGACGACGCCGGTCTGCAGCGCGCCGTAGACTTCGAGCCACGGGATGGCCGTGGGAAGCGCGCCAAGGCTCGAGACCATCTCCTGGTGCGCCGTGATTTCCATCGTGCGTATCTTGAGGTCCTTCATGTCGGCCGGACCGGTGATCGGGCGGACATTGTTGCCCCAGATCCGGAAGCCGGCATTCTCGCCGATGGCGACGGCGCGCAGGCCGGTGGTTGCCGCCATTTCGTCGAACAGCGCGTCGCCCCATTCGCCGTCCAGCACGTCCCAGGCCACGACCGCGTTGGGGAACACGTAAGGAATTGTGGTCAGCTGGATCTTGGGAAAGAAGCCGGAGATGGTCGCTTCGTTGGGCGTCGCAGCCTCGAGCACGCCTGCCTGCACGGCTTCGAGGTTCTCGCGCAGGTCGCCGAGGGTGCCGCTCGGGTAGAGCTCCACGGCCATACGACCACCCGACAGACTTTCGAGCGCGTCCTTGAACGTGCGCATCATCGCATAGGTGTGGTTCGGATAGGCCATCTCGCCGACCTTCGAAAGCGGCGGATCCACGTTCGGCAGCCGAATCTTGTATTCCTGAGCCAAGGCGGCCGAGCCCATCATCAGCAGCGCCGCAAAGCCGGCAAGGATCTTCGTCATGATTGTTGCGTCCTCCCAATCCGTCCCCCAATGCCTCCTGCAAGAGGGGAAATTCAGGAACTAAATCCCGAATACCGGAACATCATTCAATTGGGTGGGCATGTCAAGGCCGCTATTCCGGACGCCCCTCGTAACCGAGATGGCTCGAAATCTGGCCGGCGTGGTGGATGACGATGGCCGCCACGGATGCCTCGCGATCGGCTGGAAACTGCATCGAGGACGCCGTCGCGCTGATGCTGGCAAAAACCCGGCCGAACTGGTCGCGGATGGGCGCGCCGACACAGCGCAGTCCGGGCTGGTGCTCGCCATTGTCCAACGCATAGCCACGATCGCGAACCTTCTGCAGTTCGAGCCGCAGCTGCTCGCCATCGGTGATGGTCGAATCGGTATAGCGCGCAAGGCCGGCCTCGATGACGCGCTCCACGACAGACTCCGGCTGGAAGGCGAGGATGGCCTTGCCGATGCTGGTGCAATGCACCGGCGCGTTTTCGAGCAGGTTGAGCGGCGTCAGCCCGCCTGGCGCCGGCTCGGCGCGATGGATGACCACCGCGCGCTCGCCGCCGAAGACCGCCAGATGCACGGAAAGGCCCGTCATTCGCCCGAGCGCTTCGACATAGGGGCGCGCTTCGCGATGGAGATCCATGTTGGCCAGCATGACATTGCCATAGGCGAAGAGCTTGATGCCGAGGCGATAGCGCTCGCGCTCGCGATCCTGGTCGAGGAACCCGACTTCGCGCATCGACGCCAGCAGCCGATGCGTGGTGCTGCGCGGATAGCCGGTGTGCTTGCAGATATCGGCCAGCGACATCGCCCGGTGCGTGGTCGAGAAGCAATCGAGGATCGCCGCGACCTTGCTCAGCGACTTGAGGTTCTCGTCTCTGGACGCTTTCTTTTCGGCCATGCCCTGATCCGCCGTTTCCCGCTATCCGGAATAGACAATGGCCGCCCGGAGCACAATAGCCAACGCGAGCGGGCAGCCGGCGAAGAAATTGACGGCGGAACGAGTCGCTGCTACATCGACACTATTGCGGTTTTAAATCCCGTTATTCGGGATAACGATTTGAATGCGAGGGAGAAGAGACTTGTCCGTACTGTCCGCCGATCAACGCCACGCCATCACCGGCATCCTGCCGCCCATCACCAGCCCGTTCACCGAGACCGGCGCGCTTGACGCCGGCGGCTTCGCCGAGCAGGTCGACTTCATCATGGCCGCGGGCGCCCGCGGCATCGTCATCGGCGGCAGCACGGGTGAAGGCCATACCCTCAACCGGCAGGAGTTCGACACCTCGATGCGCGCCTCATCGGACGCGCTGAACGGCCGCGGCAGCCTGCTGGCCGGTCTCATCGTCAACAGCACCCAGGAAGCCATCGACCGCGTGAAGATGCTCGACGGGCTCAAGGTGGATGCCCTGCAGGTCACCCCGGTGCACTATCTGTTCAAGCCGGGCGCGCAGGCCACCATCGACCACTTCAAGGCGATCGCCGACAGCACCGACATCCCGATCCTGATCTACAACGTCATCCAGTGGAACTACCTCGGCGTCGACCTGATGCTGCGCATCATGGATGAAGTGCCGGGCGTCGTCGGCATGAAGCAGAGCAACGGCGACCTCAAGTCGGTCTCGGACCTGCTGATGCGCCTCAAGCCGCACAACGTCATCATCACCGGCATCGACGCGATGCTCTATCCGGCCTTCTCGCTGGGCGCCCATGGCGCCATCACCGCGCTGACCGCCGCGGCTCCCGCCGCCGTGGTTCGGCTCTGGAACGCGGTCGAGGCCAAGGACTACGAACTCGCCAAGGACCTGCATTTCAAGCTCGGCGCGCTCTACAACGCCTTCAATCACGACAACCTGCCGGCCTGTACCAAATACGCCCAGCATCGCCAGGGCATCCGCATGTTCTATCCGAAGTCGCCGATGGAGCATGTCAGCGACGAACAGAAAGTCCGCATCGATCGCGCGCTCAACGCGCTGATCTGACACTTCCGGCGCAGGGCATCGCCCTGCGCCGCCCACTTCGACGGGAACGCCGACACTTTTCCGGTTCCAGCGAACCGCGATCCGCAAAGTGATGCGGCGACCCTCGGCCTGGCGGGCCCTCGGCCTACCCGCCAAAATCCGGTTCAACTGAAGAAGGTGGTGCGGGTGGCCGGGATCGAACCGGCACTCCTTTCGGAACTGGATTTTGAGTCCAGCGCGTCTACCAATTCCACCACACCCGCACGCCGCGGCGCCCGCCGCTCCGTACGCCAAGGGCGCACCGGACCTGCCGACTACTTGAGACGCGACGCGCCGTCAACTGCGCGCCGGCCGCGGATCTGCCCCGCCGGGGTCTGCGGCCTTTGCGCGCATTTTTGCCGGTCGCCCCTGCCCGCGCCGGCCTTCCGGCGCTCCGCCATTGTGCGCCGCGCGAAATCTTCCTAAAGACGGCGGTCCGCACGGGAGCGCCGCATGCTTCGAAAGATCTACGACTGGACCATGGCGCTCGCGCGCACTCGACATGCCGAGCGTTCGCTCGCCGGCGTTTCCTTCGCCGAAAGCTCGTTCTTCCCGATCCCGCCCGACGTGCTGCTGATACCGATGGTGCTGGCGCAGCGGCAGAAGTGGGTGCGCTACGCGCTGATCTGCACGATCGCCTCGGTGGCCGGGGCGGTGCTCGGCTACTTCATCGGCGCCGTCCTGTTCGACGCGGTAGGCCGGCCGATCATCGACTTCTACAAGGCCGAGGACGCGTTCGGCCGGATCCAGCAATGGTACGACACCTGGGGCGCCTGGGGCATCCTGTTCGGCGCGGTGACGCCCTTCCCCTACAAGATCCTGACGATCTTCTCGGGCTTCGCCGGCTTCAACCTGGTCACGCTGATCCTCGTCTCGATCCTCGGGCGCGGCCTGCGCTTCTTCGTCGTTTCCTGGCTGCTGCACCGGTTCGGCGAGCCGATCCGCATGTTCATCGAGAAGAACCTCGGACTGCTCTTCACCCTGTTCATGGTGCTGCTGATCGGCGGCTTCGCCGCCGTGCGCTACGTATTCTGAGGCAAGCATGACACTCACCGGAGCCACCGGCAGAACCCAGACCATCGGCGCAGCGCTTGCCGGCCTCGGCATGGCCGTCGCCGTCGGCACCGCCCTCGGTTTCCAGCATCTGGGCGGCTACATTCCGTGCAAGCTCTGCTTCGAGCAGCGCATCCCGCACTATATCGGCATCCCGGTGATGGCGCTGGCGTTGGTTTCGTCGCTCCTGAAGCTGCCCCCGGTAATCACCCGCGGGCTGCTGGCGATCGGCGCCGGACTGATGATCTGGAGCACCTATCTCGGCGCGAATCACTCCGGCGTGGAATGGGGGTTCTGGCCCGGCCCGACCGACTGCGGCGCGATCCCGCCGTCCGACCGCGCGGGCAGCCTGCTCGACCAGTTGAACATGGTGATCCCGCCGTCATGCGACGAGGCGGCCGGACGTTTCCTTGGATTATCCTTCGCCGGCTGGAACACCGTCGCGAGCCTGGGCATCGGCGCCATCGCCGCCATCGCGGCGTTCCGCAAGGCGTGAAGGGCTACGGCTCGAGTTCCACGTCCCAGTAGAGATAGTCCATCCAGCTTTCGTGCAGATAGTTGGGCGGGAACAGCCGGCCGTTGTTGTGCAGGTCCTGGACCGTCGGCTTGAAGGGCTTCTGCAGCGGCCACATCTTGGCCTGCGCCGGCATCATGCCGCCCTTCCTGAGGTTGCAGGGCGAGCAGGCGGCGACCACGTTCTCCCAGGTCGTCGCGCCGCCGCAGCGTCTGGGCGTCACGTGGTCGAACGTCAGATCCTCCGGCGTACCGCAATACTGGCACTGGAAGCGGTCGCGCAGGAAAACGTTGAACCGCGTGAAGGCGGGATGGCGCGACGGCTTGACGTAACTCTTGAGGCTGACGACGCTCGGCAGCTTCATCGAGAAGGTCGGCGAAGAAACCTGGTGCTCGTACTCGGCGACGATGTTCACGCGGTCGAGGAACACCGCCTTGATCGCGTCCTGCCAGGACCAGAGCGACAGCGGATAGTAGCTGAGCGGCCGGTAGTCGGCATTGAGAACCAGAGCCGGCAGCCCGTCCGGGGACACCGCGATCGTCACTTGCGACTCCCTTCTCGGACCACGTTGCGATGCGCCGCGATAGTGTCGACGGGAGATGACAGCAGTGTGAACCGACCCGCACCCTGTGCGGACCGGGGCCTTGTCGCGCGGATCGCTCTATGTGCCAGGCTTATGAAGGCGGCGCACCCTCCCGATCTCGGATATGCCGATAATACGCCCAGAAAAGCCGCGACGCCACCCCTCGATGCGGGGCCCATGTTTCGGCGATCCGGCGGAGCGCGTCCTCGGCCGGCCTCGGGTCGATGCCGAGGGCGTGGCCGACGGCGGTCTGCAGCGCCACGTCGCGGGCCGGAAAGACGTCGGGATGGCCGGCCGCGGACAGGAGATAGACCTCCGCCGTCCAGCGCCCGATGCCGCTGACCGACGTCAGGGCGGCGATCGCCTGCTCCGCGTCGAGGTCGCAGAGCCGGACGAGATCAAGCCCGCCGAGCACGGCCTCGCTTGCCGCGCGCAGCGTGCGCACCTTCGGCCGGGACAGCCCGGCCGCCCGGAACACGGTGTCATCGGCGGCGAGGGCATGCGGCGTCAACGGATCGACCAGGCTCGCCAGCCTGCCGAAGATGGCGTCGGCGCTGGCGCGCGAGACCTGCTGGGCGACGACGATCGAGACAAGGCTGGCGAAGCCGGGCTCGGCGCGGCGCAGCGGCACGTCGCCGGCCAGCGCCCTCACCTTCTCCAGCCGCGGGTCGGCGGCGCAGAGCCGGTCGAGCGCCGCGACGACGTCGTCGATATGGTCGATCCGGCCTGGCATCCCTTGTGCGCTCATGGTCCGACGGATAGCAATCCGCTGATGACGACGCCAACCCGAAAACCCGTCGCTCCTGACAGTGCGGCCCGGTTCCGATGAGCCGACCGGTGTTTCGCTTCGCGCCGAGCCCGAACGGCGAGCTTCACCTCGGCCATGCCTACTCGGCGCTGCTGAACCAGCGGATGGCGCGGGCCGCGGGCGGCCGGCTCCTGCTGCGCATCGAGGACATCGACACGGCGCGCTGCACCCCGCAATTCGAGGAGGGCATCTACCGCGACCTCGACTGGCTCGGCATCGCCTGGGAAACGCCGGTGCGCCGCCAGTCGGAGCATTTCGACGACTATGCGGGCCTATTGCGGACACTGATCGCGCAGGAACTGGTTTATCCGGCCTTCATGAGCCGCGGCGAGGCTCGCGCCCATATCGCCGAAGCCGAGGCAGGCGGGCGATCCTGGCCGCGCGATCCGGACGGCGTTCCCGTCTACCCCGGCCTCGACAGGCGGCTCGGCGAGCGCGAACGCAAACGGCGCATCGCCGACGGGCAGCCCTTCGCCTGGCGCCTGGATACGGGATTGGCGCTCGCAGGGCTGAGCGGGCCGCTGGCCTGGGACGAACTGTCGGGGGAAACGGGTCTGGCGCGGACGGTCGAGGCGGACCCCGAGGCGTGGGGCGACGTGATCCTGGCACGCAGGGAAATCGCGACGAGCTACCACCTGTCCGTCGTCGCCGACGACGCCGGACAGGGCGTCACCCATGTCGTACGCGGACGCGACCTCTACAGCGCCACAGCCATCCACCGCCTGCTGCAGGAACTGCTCGGCCTGCCGGCCCCGGCCTATTGCCATCACCGCCTGATCCTCGGCCCGGACGGCCGCAAGCTCTCGAAAAGCCTCGGCGACACCGGGCTTGCCGCCCTGCGCGCGGCCGGTCGCACGCCGCAGGAGATAGAGGAGATGGTCGGGCTTTGAGGGTCAGACGCGGCCGACGCCGGCCTTGATGAGCGCGAGCAGGCTGACCGTGGCGAAGGCGCCGCCCAGGCCCCACGCCACCGCCAGCTTGAGGTCGCGCAGGCTGATGCCCCAACTGTTGGCGAGCAGAACCGCGAGGAAGAAGCCGAGGGTGAAGAGCAGCATGTTGCCGGTCGGGCCGAAACCGTCGTCGCGCATGATGGCGTCGAGCGCGGCCCCGAAAAAGAAGGCAAGGACGGCGACCGTCGCCACCGCCATCATCAGCCAGCCCGGCTCAAGGTTCCAGATCATGTCTGCCCTTTCCGGCGATCGGCGGAGCAGGTGCAGGCGCGGCCCCGCCACCGTTCCGCGATTCAATGCGCCTGATGTTATGGATCAATCGTTTCGCTTTGATTGCCCGAATGATTGGCATTAGAGCGAAACCGTCCACGCTTCTCCAACCATTGGCGCCACAATGACCTCCGCCAAGCGGCTTATCCCCGCAGCCTTCGTGTTCCTCTGGGCAACCGGCTTCATCGGGGCGCGCTATGCGATGCCCTGGGCGGAGCCGTTCACCTTCCTGGCGGCGCGCTTCGCCATCGCCTTCGCCCTCCTTGCCGCCGCCGCCCTGCTGTGGCGCTCCGCCCGCTTCGGCACGCGCGACACGCTGATGGCCGGCATCGCCGGCATGCTGATGCACGGCGTCTATCTCGGCGGCGTCTTCTGGGCGATCCGCCACGGCATGCCGGCGGGCCTGTCGGCGCTGATCGTGGGGCTGCAGCCGCTGATCACCGCCGTGCTCGCTGGCAGCCTGCTCGGCGAGCGCATCCTGCCGCGCCACTGGGCCGGGCTGGCCGCCGGGTTCGCCGGCGTCGTCGTCGTGCTGGCCCCGAAGCTCGGCGCGATCGGCGGCGGCGTGACCGTTGCGACGCTCGTCGCCTGCTTCATCGCGGTTGCCGGCATGAGCGCCGGCACGATCTGGCAGAAGAAGTTCCTGTCCGGAAGCGACCTGCTGGCCGGCACGTGCTGGCAGTATGCCGGCGCGGCGCTGATGATGACCGTGTTCTCCTTCGCCTTCGAGACGCGCTCAGTCACGCTGAACGGCGAGCTCGTCTTCGCCATGGCATGGCTGGTCCTGGTGCTGTCGATCGGCGCGATCGGGCTCCTGATGGTGATGATCCGCGACGGCGAGATGTCCAAGGTGGCCTCGCTGTTCTACCTCGTCCCGGCGGTCACCGCGCTGATCGCCTGGGCGCTGTTCGGCGAGGAGCTGTCGCTGGTGCAGATCGCCGGCATGGCGCTCGCGACATTCGGCGTCGCGCTGGCGACGCAACGCGCGCCCGCGACGGCCGCCTAGCGCGGAACCCGCGCCCGCGCCTCGAAATAGTGGCTGATGGCGGCGTTGAGCTCGCCCCCGAGGATGAAGATCATCGAGACGATGTAGAGGAAGACGACCGCCACCATGATCGAGGCGAGGCCGGCATAGGTGGTGACGTAGGACGAGAAGCGATCGAGATAGCCGGCGAAGATCGTCGAGCCGACCAGCCAGCCGATCAGCGTGAAGATGATGCCGGGCACGATGTCGACGAAACGCCGCTTGCCGGCGGGCAGCCAGACATGCACGGCGACCAGGCCGAGCACGATGACCATCGAGGCGATGACGAAGCGCCAGAGCGTGATGGTGCCGAGATAGGGCTCGATCCACTCGAACCGCGCCAGCGCCAGGCGCACCATCAGCGGCGCGAAGACCAGCAGCACGCTGATGGCGAGGAAGCCGATCGTGGCGATCAGCACGAAGGCGAGGCTCTGCACGCGCCGGAAAAGGAAGGAGCGGGTCTCGACGACCCGGTAGGCGCGGTTGAGCGCGGTGCGCAGCGATTCGATGCCGTTGGAGGCGAAAAACGCCGCCAGCAGCGCGCCGTAGGTCAGGAGGTCGCTGCGCTGCACCGTCAGCACGTTGACGACCTCGCGCGAGATCGGCGCGGCGATCTGTTCGGGCCATGTGTCGAAGACGAGGTGGACCGCCGTCTCGGCAAACGCGTCCGCCCCGAGGAAGCTTGCCAGCGTCGTCGCGAAGATGAGGAACGGGAACAGCGCCATCAGGGCGGTGATCGCCAGATGGCTCGCCATCGACCAGCCGTCGTCGTAGTTGAAGTGGCCAAATGCGTCGAACAGGATGCGCTTCAGCGCGACGACCCTGCGCATTCAGTTGGCTTCCACGGCTGGCCGGACCAGGATCACGCTCGCCCTCCGTAACGTCGTGCAGTCATTGTTTCCCGCATCCGAATATGGGAAGGGATTGCCGAAAATGGCAAGTCTTGAACGGTATCGGCCGACGGCATGAGCGAAATGCGCACGATCATCGTGACCGGGGCGTCGTCCGGCATCGGCGCCTATTGCGCGCGCGCGCTCAAGGCCGAGGGCTGGCGCGTCATGGCCACCGCGCGGCAGCCGGCCGACATCGCCGCGCTGGAGGCCGACGGCATCGAGGCCTTCTACCTGGACTATCGCGAGCCGGCTTCGATCGCCCGCCTGGTCGACGACGTGCTGGCGAGGACCGGCGGGACGATCGACGCGCTGTTCAACAACGGCGCCTATTCGCAGCCGGGCGCCGTCGAGGACATCGGCACCGACGTGCTGCGCGAACAGTTCGAGGCGAACTTCTTCGGCTGGCACGACCTGACGACGCGCATCGTGCCGGTGATGCGCAGGCAGGGCCGCGGCCGCATCGTGCACTGTTCGTCGATCATGGGGCTGGCCCCGTTCAAGTTCCGCGGTCCCTACGCGGCCTCGAAATACGCGCTCGAGGGGCTGATGCTCTGCCTGCGCTCGGAACTGCAGGAGACGGGCATCCACGTCTCGCTGATCGAGCCCGGCCCTGTGAAATCGAAAATCGCCACCAACGCGCTCGCCTGGTTCTTGAAGAACGTGGACCACCAGAATTCGGTGCATCGCGATGCCTACCAGCTGCAGCTCGACCGGCTGAACGCCGGCGGCAGCGTGTCGCGGCTGAAGCCCGGCCCCGAAGTGGTGCATGCGGCGCTGCGCCACGCGCTGCATGCCCGCAGGCCGAAACCGCACTATGTTGTGACCTGGCCGGCGCGATTCGCGGTCGCGATGAAACGGGTGCTGCCGGCCGCAACCCTCTACCGCATGCTCGCAGCCCGCTCGTAACCGACGTTAGGACCCGCCCGATGACAACCGTGCTCAACATCCTGGCCATCCTGGTGATGATCGCCGTGGTCGTCGTGCTGATCCGCGGCCTCGCCAACATGCTGCGGGGCGGCTCCGGCAACACCTCGAACAAGCTGATGCAGATGCGCGTCCTGCTTCAGTTCATCGCGCTGGTGCTGATCATGGTCGCGGCCTATCTCGCCGGCCGGTCCTGAGGGCCCGATGGTCAAGCTCAACAAGATCTACACCCGGACCGGCGACAGCGGCACGACCGGCCTCGGCGACGGCGGACGGCGGCTGAAATCCGATCCGCGCGTCGAGGCCTACGGCACGGTGGACGAGGCCAATGCCTGCATCGGGCTGGCGCGCCTGCACACCCTGGCCGCCCACCCCGAACTCGACGCGATGCTGGGTCGCGTGCAGAACGACCTCTTCGACCTCGGCGCGGACCTGTGCACGCCCGACACCGGCAAGCCGCTGGACTACGAGCCGCTGCGCATCATCGCCGCGCAGACCGCCCGCGTCGAAACCGAGATCGATACCCTCAACAAGAACCTGAAGCCGCTCCGGTCCTTCGTGCTGCCGGGTGGCACCCCGGCCGCGGCGGCCCTGCATCTCGCCCGCACCGTCAGCCGCCGCGCCGAACGCATGATGGTGGCGCTTGCGCAGGTCGAGGGCGAGCACGTCAATCCGGAAGCCATCCGCTACATCAACCGCGTTTCCGACCTGCTGTTCGTCGCCGGTCGCGCGGTGAATGACAACGGAGAGGCCGACGTGCTATGGGTTCCGGGCCAGAACCGCTAGCCGGCCGCCGGAGGCATGGAGCGAGAAGCCAGCGATGTTCATCCCGCTCCACGACGCCAACAGCCTGAAGCACATCCGGCTGCAATACGTCACCATCGGCCTGATCATCGCCAACGTGCTGATGTTCTTCCTGACCGCCTTCGGCACGGAGCAGGCGACCACCGCGGTCGCCTACGGGCTCGGCTACATCCCCTCCGTCGCCTTCGGCTACGCCGAACTGCCGCCCGAACTCGTCTTCCTGCCCGAGGACATGACCTACGTGTCCTACGCCTTCCTGCATGGCGACATCTTCCACCTGGGCGGCAACATGCTGTTCCTGTGGGTGTTCGGCGACAATGTCGAGGATGCGCTCGGCCACGTGAAGTTCCTGATCTTCTACCTGCTCTGCGCGGTCGCCGGCGCGCTGTTCCACGGCATGCTCGCGCCCGACTCGCAGGTGCCGCTGATCGGCGCGTCGGGAGCGATCGCCGGCGTCGTCAGCGCCTACCTGATCCTGCATCCGCGCGTGAAGATCTGGATCCTGGCGTTCGGCCGCATCCCGCTGCGCATCCCGGCCTTCATCGCGCTGGCGCTCTGGATCCTGTTCCAGTTCGCCATGTTCCTGGCCGGCGGCGAGGAGCAGATCTCCTGGGCCTGCCATATCGGCGGCATCGTCGCCGGCGCGCTGCTGGTGCTGGTCCTGCGCAACCGCGACGTGCCGCTGTTCGACCGCCAGATCGTGACGCCGCGCGCCGTCGTGGTGGAGCAGCCGAGCGCGGTCCGCCCTGTCAGGGCGGAACCCGCGCCGCGCTGGGGCCGGCAGTGACTGAACCGATTTGAGCCGTCCCGCGATATTGACGCATGCGGCGGCCCAAACTAGGGTCCGCGCGCTTTTCGGGCCTGTCGCCGGCGAAAAGCACGGCGACAGGTCCATTTTTGCGCCAGGAATGTCGAATATCGACAACCAAGCTTTGCGCGGCGCTGCTAGATGCGCCTTGAAATCTACGGAGAGGCTTTAGACCATGAAAGTTCTGGTGCCCGTGAAGCGGGTGGTCGACTACAACGTCAAGATCCGGGTGCGGCCTGATGGCTCGGGCGTCGAGCTGGCCAACGTCAAGATGTCGATGAACCCGTTCGACGAGATCGGCGTCGAGGAGGCGATCCGGCTGAAGGAGGCCGGCAAGGCCGAGGAGATCGTGGTGGTGTCGATCGGCCCGGCGCAGGCCGCCGAGACGCTGCGCACGGCGCTGGCGATGGGCGCCGACCGGGCGATCCTGGTCAAGGTCGACGATCTGGTGGAGCCGCTCGGCGTCGCCAAGGTTCTGAAGGGCGTGGTCGAGGCCGAGAAGCCCGGCCTGGTGATCCTCGGCAAGCAGGCGATCGACGACGACGCCAACCAGACCGGCCAGATGCTGGCGGCGCTGCTCGGCTGGAGCCAGGGCACCTTCGCCTCGAAGGTCGAGATCGAAGGCGACAAGGCCAAGGTGACGCGCGAGGTCGACGGCGGGCTGCAGGTGGTCGAGGTCAGGCTGCCGGCGATCGTGACGACGGACCTGCGCCTGAACCAGCCGCGCTATGCGTCGCTGCCCAACATCATGAAGGCCAAGAAGAAGCCGCTGGATGAGAAGACGCCGGCCGACTACGGCGCCGACGTGTCGGCGAGGCTGAAGGTGCTGAAGACCGAGGAGCCGGAAGGCCGCAAGGCCGGCGTCAAGGTCAAGGACGTGGCCGAACTCGTGTCCAGCCTGAAGACGGCCGGCGTTCTCTAGGGGCGAAAGGAAAACAAAAATGGCAATCCTCCTCATCGCCGAACACGACAACCACAGCCTGTCCGACCAGACCGCGAAGACGCTGAGCGCCGCGAGCGGGATCGGCTCCGACATCGACGTGCTGGTGGCCGGCAACGGCGCCAGGGCGGCGGCCGACGCGGCGGCCAGGCTCTCGGGCGTGCGCAAGGTGCTGCTCGCCGAGGCGCCGGAACTGGAGAACCGGCTGGCCGAGCCGCTGGCGGCGTTGATCGTGTCGCTGGCCGACGGCTACGACACCATCATCGCGCCGGCGACGACGTCGGGCAAGAACGTCATGCCGCGGGTCGCCGCACTGCTCGACGTGATGCAGATCTCGGAGATCGTCGAAGTGGTGTCGGCCGACACCTTCAAGCGCCCGATCTACGCCGGCAATGCGATCCAGACGGTGCAGTCGGGCGACGCCAGACGCGTGATCACCGTGCGCACCGCCTCGTTCCAGGCAGCGCCCGAGGGCGGCTCGGCTCCGGTCGAGAGCGTCTCGGCGGCGACCGATCCCGGCCTGTCGAGCTTCGTCGAAAGCCGCCTCTCCGGCGGCGAGCGGCCGGAACTCACCTCGGCGAAGATCATCATCTCGGGCGGACGCGCGCTCGGCTCCTCGGAGAAGTTCCGGGAGGTCATCCTGCCGGTCGCCGACAAGCTGGGCGCCGCGGTCGGCGCATCGCGGGCGGCGGTCGACGCGGGCTATGCGCCGAACGACTGGCAGGTCGGCCAGACCGGCAAGGTGGTCGCCCCCGACCTCTACATCGCCTGCGGCATCTCCGGCGCCATCCAGCATCTCGCCGGCATGAAGGACTCGAAGGTCATCGTCGCCATCAACAAGGACGAGGAGGCGCCCATCTTCCAGGTCGCAGACTACGGCCTCGTCGGCGACCTCTTCACCATCCTGCCAGAGCTCGAAAAGGCGCTTTGACGCCCCCGCGCGCATCGTATTAAATTTGGGAGGCCGGGGTGGACGAAACCGCCCCGGCCTCTTAGTGTGCGGCGCACAAAAACGGGCCGAAGCGGCCTTCGACGGGATCGGTAAGATGACAATCGAGACGGTAGGCGTCATTGGCGCCGGACAGATGGGCGGCGGCATTGCGCAGGTCTCCGCGACATCCGGCTACCAGGTGCTGCTCTACGACATCGCCCCCGAGCGGATCGAGGCCGGCCTGGCCACGATCAGCGGCAATCTCGCCCGCATGGTGGGCTCCGGCAAGCTCTCCGAGGAGGACCGCAAGGCGGCGCTGTCGCGCATCGCGCCGGCGACCGAACTGAGCGCGCTGGCGGCCGCAGACCTCGTCATTGAGGCGGCCACAGAGGACGAAAGCGTCAAGCGCAAGATCTTCTCGCAGCTCTGCCCGAAGCTCAATCCGCAGGCCATCCTCGCCACCAACACATCGTCGATCTCGATCACCCGCCTCGCCGCCGCGACCGACCGGCCGGAACGCTTCATGGGCGTGCACTTCATGAACCCGGTTCCGGTCATGAAGCTGGTCGAACTCGTGCGCGGCATCGCCACGGACGACGCCACCTTCGAGGCGGCGAAGTCGTTCGCCGCGAAGCTCGACAAGACGGTGACGGTGTCGGAGGATTTTCCGGCCTTCATCGTCAACCGCATCCTGCTGCCGATGATCAACGAGGCGATCTACACGCTGTACGAAGGCGTCGGCTCGGTCGACGCGATCGACACCGCGATGAAGCTCGGCGCCAACCATCCGATGGGGCCGCTGCAGCTTGCCGACTTCATCGGGCTCGACACCTGCCTGTCGATCATGCAGGTGCTGCATGACGGCCTGTCGGACTCCAAGTACCGGCCCTGCCCGCTGCTGGTGAAGTATGTCGAGGCCGGCTGGCTCGGCCGCAAGACCGGCCGCGGCTTCTACGACTATCGCGGCGAGCATCCGGTCCCGACCCGGTAAGCCTCTTTCCACGAGGGGTCGTCCCTCCGGGGGGACACGGCGAGACGAGCAATGCCGGCGCATTGCGCGCGCGCCGCGGACATGCCACCACAGCGGGCAGCCTCGCCGCCCCGGGAACCGCATGGCCTATCTGCTGCTCGCCAACCTCATCCTGATGACCGCCATCGTCGCGGTCGGAGCCGGCTTCGGGCTGCGCGCCTACCGCAAGCGCAGCCGTTCGCGCCGGCACTCGCGCCGGGCCGGCGATCCGGCCCGCGACTATGCGGTGCGCCAGGACTGGCGCGGCAGCGCGGGCAAGCTCAACTACTCGTCCTTCGTCTATTTCGACGTCGATCGCGACGGCCGCTACAGCCTTGGCGACCGGCCGATGGGCGGCATCGCGGCGCGGCTCGCCAATGCCGACGGACGGCACATCCTGACCTCGCGCAGCAACGGCAACGGCTTTGCCAACTTCACCATGTCGCTGGGGCGGAGCAGTGCCCATATCGCCCGCCCGGGCGTCTACCGGTTCACCGTCTCGGTGCCGCCGGGCTGGGAATGCACCAGCGGCAACGCCGTCCAATCGAGGGATTTCAGGGAAATTGCAGGCGCCCCTTCGGGCATCGGTTCGGACGAGATGGTGACGCCGGTCGGCCTCGCGCCGCTGCGCATGCTGAGCGGACGCGCCGGCGCTTCGGCGGCGACGGCGACGATCCTGAAGGCGGGGCAGGTCCTGGCGACGCAGGCGCTCGACGCGCAGGCTGCCTTCCGCTTCCGCCTGCCCGACGAGGCCGACGCCGTGCTGATCGAAGGCGCGGGGCCGGCCCGCCGCCTTGCGCTGTCGCCCTATCCGGCCGAAGTCGGCCTCCTGGCGCCCGAGCGCACACCCGTTCCGCACGACGCCGCGCTCGAGACGATCCGTTTCGACGACGTCACGCCGCGCGGCCTGCGCAAGGTGCCTTCGGGCTACGCCGGACTGAACTGGTTCAACCTGAACGCCATGTCGCGCGACTTCGCCAGCGGCAGCGAGGGGTATGTCAACGGCACCGTGTCCGGCGACCATTCCTGCTACACCAGCAGCGGCCACCCCGCCGAGTTCTGGAGCGACCGGCCCTTCGGCTTCCACTCGCTGATGATCGCGTCCGCCTGGCTGCGCGCCGAAGGTGAAACGGCGCTGATCGAGAGCTGGAGCGGGGAACGGCTGGTGGCCCGCGACGAGATCCACGTATCGGCGCTGACGCCGATCCACTACGCGCCGATGCTCAGCGACATCACGCGCGTGCGGCTATCCTCGGAACACTACTGGCAACTGGTGATCGACGACCTCGTGCTGGCCCGCTAGCAGGCCAGCCGGCCCGCGGCCCCTGTCGGCGTCCGGTCAGCCAGCGCCGTTGACCCCGGCGCTTGCGCCGCCTGCCGCGACCGTCGAAAGCACCTCGCGCTTTGACAGCACCGGCTTAACATAGGCTCGCTTCATCGGGACCTCCTCAGTCAGCGAGCGCAAAGAGAGTATACAGCCGTGCGGTTGTCAATGCGCGGCCATACAGCCTGCATGCCAGACGCAGGCGCGTCGCGCTAAGGCTTGGCAGTGGCCGCGCCGACCAGCGCCTTCGCGTCGTCGCCTGACCAGTGGGCCGGTCCGTTCATGTGGGCGAGCAGGCATCCCTCGGCGTCGATCAGCAGCGTGACCGGCAGGCCGAGCGCCAGTCCGCGCTTCTTCAGGTCGTTGAACAGCGAAAGCGTGTTGTCGCGGTAGTAGCCGAGCGTGTCGATGCCGGTATCGGCGAGGAATTTCTTCGGCTTGGCGTCGTCGCCGGTGTCGACATTGACCGCGATGACCTCGAACGCGTCGCCGCCGGCATCCCGCTGGAGCGCGTCGAGCGCCGGCATCTCCTCCCGGCACGGGAAGCACCAGGTTGCCCAGAGGTTCAGGAGCACGGTCTTGCCTGCGCGATCCGCCAGCGTCATCGGCTTGCCCTCGGGGTCGTTGAAGGCGAGCGCCTTCAGCGATTGCGGCGGGTCGGCCGCGAGCATGGCGGCGACGTCGCCCCTGGCGGATGCCGCGATGGAGGCAGCCCGGTCGGCCTTGGCGGTGCAGGCCGCGACATCGGCCTCGCTTACCGACGCGGCCGGCGCGACGGCGCCGTTGTTGCCAGCAGGGCGGCTCGTGACATATACCGCGACCGCGCCGGCAAGCGCACCCGCGATCCCGGCGATCAGGACAAGGCGCAGGGCCGGGAACAACGATCTTTTTTCTTCGGCCATGCGGACCTCACCGAATTCTTTCACTCTGGCGCCCGGTTATCACGATGAGCGACGACACGAGAAGTAACATACGCGGCAACCAGATGTGGGGTGGGCGTTTTGCCTCGGGTCCCGCAGCCATCATGCAGGCGATCAACGCCTCGATCTCCTTCGACAGGAAGCTGCACGCCGAGGACATCCGCGGCTCGATCGCACATTCGGAGATGCTGGCCGAAAAGGGCATCCTGACGAAGGCCGACCAGAAGAAGATCGCCAAGGGGCTGAAGACGATCCTCGCCGAGATCGAGGGCGGCGCCTTCGCCTTCTCCGAGAAACTCGAGGACATTCACATGAATGTCGAGGCGCGGCTTGCCGAACTGATCGGTCCGACCGCCGGCCGGCTGCACACGGCCCGCTCGAGGAACGACCAGGTGGCGGTCGACTTCCGGCTCTGGGTGAAGAACGAATGCCTGCGCGTCGCTGAGGCGCTCAAGGGGCTGATCGCGGTATTCCTGCGGCGCGCCGAGGAGCACGCGGCGACGGTCATGCCGGGTTTCACCCACATGCAGGCGGCGCAGCCGGTGACCTTCGGCCATCACTGCATGGCCTATGTCGAGATGTTCTCGCGCGACCTCTCCAGGGTCCGCGACGCCATCGAGCGCATGGACGAGAGCCCGCTCGGCGCGGCCGCGCTCGCCGGCACCGGCTTCCCGATCGACCGTCACATGACGGCGAAGGCGCTCGGCTTCAGGGAGCCGACGCGCAACTCCCTGGATTCGGTATCCGACCGCGACTTCGCGCTCGAATTCCTGTCGCTCTCGGCGATCTGCGGCACCCATCTGTCGCGGCTGGCCGAGGAGATCGTCATCTGGTCGACGCCGCAGTTCGGCTTCATCAGGCTGTCGGACAGCTTCTCGACCGGCTCGTCGATCATGCCGCAGAAGAAGAACCCCGACGCGGCCGAACTGGTGCGCGCCAAGACCGGCCGCATCAACGGCCATCTGGTCGCGCTGCTGACCGTCATGAAGGGCCTGCCGCTGACCTATTCGAAGGACATGCAGGAAGACAAGGAAGCGGTGTTCGACGCGGCCGAGACGCTCGACCTGATGCTCGCCGCGATGACCGGCATGGTGGGCGATATGACGGTCGACCAGGTGGCGATGAAGCGCGCGGCCGGCGCCGGCTTCTCGACCGCCACCGACCTTGCCGACTGGCTGGTCAGGACGCTCGGCATGCCGTTCCGCGAGGCGCACCACGTGACGGGCCGCGCGGTCGCGCTTGCCGAGGAGAAGAAGGTCGGGCTGGAAAAGCTGGCGCTGGCCGACCTGCAGGAGCTGCATCCCGGCATCACGCAGGACGTGTTCTCGGTACTGTCGGTGCAGAATTCGGTGAAGAGCCGCGTCAGTTACGGCGGCACGGCGCCGAGCGAGGTCAGGAAGCAGATCCGGGCCTGGAAGAAGCGACTGGCCAAGCTCTGAGCGCGCCCCGCACGCCGGTCATTTGCCGGGTGCAAAGCCAGAAAATTTTCGCTACAAGCGGCGAACGGATTTCAGCGTGGACGGATGGGCTCAATGAACGGCGGCAGGATTTTCGCGGTGATCGCACTGTTGCTGGCAGCCGCCGCCGTGGCCGGCTGTGGCCGCAAGTCCGCGCTCGACACGCCCTATCAGGCGCAGGTCGACGCGCGCAAGCAGGCCGAGAAGACGGGCGCGCCGCTGCCGGCCGCCCCGGAGAAACCGGACCGGGACAAGCCGTTCATCCTCGACCCCCTGCTTTGACCGCGTTCGCTCAGGCCCAATGAACCACTTCCACTACAAGGACGGCGTGCTGCACGCCGAGGACGTCGCCATTCCCGACATCGCGGCGGCGGTCGGGACGCCCTTCTACTGCTATTCGACGGCGACGCTGACCCGTCACTACAACGTGTTCGCAAAGGCGTTCGCCGGGCTGGACAGCCTCGTGTGCTATGCGCTGAAGGCGAACTCCAACCAGGCCGTGTTGCGCGTCCTGGCCAGGCTCGGCGCCGGCGCCGACGTGGTATCGGAAGGCGAACTTCGGCGCGCGCTGGCTGCCGGCATTCCGGCCTCGAAGATCCTGTTTTCCGGCGTCGGCAAGACGGCGCGCGAGATGGACGCCGCGCTCGAGGCGGGAATCCTCTGCTTCAACGTCGAATCCGAGCCCGAACTCGAACTGCTGTCGATGCGCGCCACGCGGCTCGGGCTGAAAGCGCCGGTCTCGCTGCGCATCAATCCCGATGTCGACGCCAAGACCCACAAGAAGATCTCGACCGGCAAGAAGGAAAACAAGTTCGGCATCGCGTGGCAGCGCGCCCGCACCGTCTACGCCAGGGCCGCCGAACTGCCGGGCATCAGGGTGACCGGCATCGACATGCACATCGGCAGCCAGATCACCGACCTGCAGCCCTTCGACGACGCCTTCGCGCTGCTCGCCGAACTGGTCGGCACGCTGAAGGCCGACGGACACGCCATCGAGCATGTCGACCTCGGCGGCGGGCTGGGCATCCCCTACCGCACCGACAACGACCCGCCGCCGCTGCCCGACGCCTATGCCGAGATCGTGCGCAGGCGCGTGGCGCCGCTCGACCTGAAGGTGACGTTCGAGCCGGGCCGGCTGATCGTCGGCAATGCCGGCATCCTGGTTTCGCAGGTCATCTACGCCAAGGAAGGCGACGCCAAGAATTTCCTCGTCGTCGACGCGGCGATGAACGACCTGATCCGCCCGACCCTCTACGACGCGTTCCACGACATCCGGCCGGTGGTCGAGCCGGCCGCCGACGCGCCGCGCATGGTCGCCGACGTGGTCGGCCCGGTCTGCGAGACCGGGGATTACCTCGGCCTCGACCGCGACCTGCCGAAGCTGGCGCCGGGCGACCTGATCGCGGTCGGCACCGCCGGCGCCTACGGCGCGGTGCAGTCGGGAACCTACAATTCGCGCCTGCTGGTGCCCGAGGTGCTGGTCGACGGCGACCGCTTCCACGTCATCCGGCCGCGCGGCACCTACGAGCAGCTTATCGCCCTGGATTCGGTGCCCGACTGGCTGTAGCCGCGCCCGGGCGGCCGGCGATCACGATTTGGCTACCGCCTCGCCTTTGCCGCACTTGCTGCTATTCTGCGCGATGAGCCGCGCCGGCGCGCGGCCGCTGGACGTGCTGATGACGGACAAGAATGCGCAAGGATACGACCCCGGCCTGACCACGAAGCTGGCGCGCACCCGCATGGCGGTCCGCGCCACGATGGTCGTCGAACGCGGCTGGCCGCTCGTCCTCCCCCTGCTCATCGTCGGCTGCCTGTTCCTGACCATCTCCTGGCTCGGCATCTTCCGCATCCTGCCGGACGCGGTCCGGCTCGCCGTCATGATCCTGCTTGGCGCCGCGGCGCTCGCCGCGCTCTACCCGCTACGCTTCTACCGGCCGCCTCTCGACGCCGAGATCGACCGCCGCATCGAGCGCGCCAACCTGCTTGCCCATACGCCGGTCAGCGCGCAGACCGACCGGCCGAGCGGCCGCGCCGGAGCCTTCTCCGAAGCGCTCTGGCGCGAGCACCAGCGCCGCATGGCGGCGCGCCTTGGCGGCATCGTCGGAGACCTGCCCAAGACCGGCGTCGCCGAGCGCGATCCCTGGGGCCTGCGCGCGCTGGCGCCGCTGCTACTCGCGGCGGCCTTCGCCTTCTCGCTCGGGCCGCATGGCGGGCGGGTGAGCGACGGTTTCCGTGCGCATTCCTGGCTCGAGACGATCCCGCCGCGCATCGACGCCTGGGTGACGCCGCCGACCTATACCGGCCGGCCGCCGGTGTTCCTCACCGCCGCCGCGAACGGTTCCGCCGCCGTCGAGGGCGAAACGCCGGCAGCCTCGGTGTTCACCGTGCCGGAGAACAGCGAACTCTCGCTGCGCGTCACCGGCGGAAGCGGCGAGGAGACGCTGTCCTTCCTTGATGCGGCCGGCAATCTGAGGGATATCGGGCCGCAGGGTCCGACTGAGGTGAGCGCGGGCGCCGAGCCCGCCGTTCCGCCGCCCGCGGGCAGCGGCGTTCGCCAGTTCGCCAGCAAGCTGACCGGCGACGGCACGCTCAGCCTGAAGTCCGGCGAACGCGAGGTCGCCAGCTGGTCCTTCGCCGTCACGCCGGATCACGCACCGGCGATCCGCTTCGCCGGCGACCCGAAGCGCGCCGTCAACGGCGCGCTCGAGCTCGCCTACGAGGTCGAGGACGACTACGGGGCGACCGAGGCGTTTGCCGAATTTGCGCTGGAGGACGCGCTGCCGCCCGGCACGCGGCCGCTCTACGACCCGCCCGAGATGAAGCTCTCGCTGCCCCGCCGCGACGCCAAGGGCCCGGCGGCCAAGACCTCGCGCGACCTGACGGAGCATGTCTGGGCCGGCTCGCAGGTGAAGCTGACGCTGAAGGCGAAGGACGCCGCCGGCCAGGAGGCCGCCAGCGAGACGAAGACGCTGGCGATGCCGGAGAAGATCTTCACCAATCCGCTGGCCAAGGCGATCGTCGAGCACCGCAAGATCTTCTCGATCGACGCCAACCGGAAGCAACGCGCGATCGACCTCATCGACGCCATCACGCTGCGGCCGGAGGACACGTTCGACAACCCGTCGCACTACCTCGGCATCATGACGGGCCGCACCAAGCTGGTGACGGCGCAGACCGACGACGAGCTGCGCGCCGCCGCCGACTACATGTGGGAGATGGCGCTGACCATCGAGGACGGCGACCTCTCCGCCGCCGAGCGGCGGCTGCGCCAGGCGCAGGAAGCGCTGCAGCAGGCGCTGGAGAACAATGCGTCGGAGGAAGAGATCGATCGCCTGATGGCCGAGCTGCGCCAGGCGATGGACGAGTTCCTGCGCGAATTTGCAGAACGCGCGCTGCAGAACCCGAACATGGCGCAGCAGATGCCGCAGAGCGGCCAGGAACTGCGCCAGAACGACCTGCAGCGCATGCTCGACCAGATCGAGAACCTGGCCAAGTCGGGCAACCGCGACCAGGCGCGCGACCTGCTGGCCCAGCTGCAGCAGATGATGAACAACCTGCAGGCGGGCCGCCAGCCGAACCAGGGCGGCCAGCAGAATTCCGAGATGCGCCAGCAGATGGACCGGCTCGGCGAGATCATGCGGCGCCAGCAGGAGATGATGAACGAGACCTTCCGCATGGACCAGATGCAGCCCGGCCGCCAGTCCGAGCAGGGCGAAGGCGGCGACCGGCAGCAGGGCGAGAACGGCCAGAACCGAGGCCAGGGCCAGGGCCAGCCGATGACCCCGGAAGAATTCGCCGAGGCGATGCGCCAGCTGCAGCAGGGCCAGGGCCAGTTGCGGGGCGAGCTGGACGCGCTGACCAAGAGCCTGGAAGGCATGGGCATGGAGCCCGGCGAGGGCTTTGGCGAGGCGGGCGACGCGATGGGCGACGCCGAAGGCTCGCTCGGTCGCGGCGAAGGCGACCGCGCCGTCGGCCAGCAGGGCCGCGCGCTGGAAGCGCTGAGGCGCGGCGCCCAGAACATGATGAACCAGATGATGCAGGCGATGCAGGGCGAGGACGGCGGCGGCCAGGAGGGCGGTCGCCAGCAGAACGCCGACCGCGACCCGCTGGGCCGCCCGCGCGCCACGCAGGGACCGGACTTCGGCGATTCGGTGACCGTGCCCGACGAGATCGACGTGCAGCGCGCGCGCCAGATCCTGGAAGCCATCCGCAAGCGGCTGGGCAATGCCCTGAGCCCCGAACTCGAACGCAGCTATCTCGAGCGGCTGCTGGAGATGAAGTAAGCGCCCGGCCGGCGGTCAACCGGCCATGCCGGCTGCCTTGGCTAGCTCGAAATCCTTCTGCGCGAAGCGCTTGTAGGCGGGGCGTTCCGTCAGCCGGTCGGCGTAGTCCTTCAGAACCGGGCTGTCGGCCAGTTGCCCAAGCGCTGTCATGGCGTATCCGATCGCGCCTCCGACCTGGGTGTCGGCTGCGGTGAACCGGTCGCCCGCGATGTAGGGCCGCGACGACAGCGTCCTTTCCAGGTGCCGCACCATGTCTTCGTAGGAGCCGAAGGAGAAGCGGCTCGGCACGTAGTCCCAGCCATGCGCCCTGACGGCGAGAACCGGATCGAAAACGGCGTCGGCATAGACCAGCCAGGACAGGAACGCGGCACGGTCGCGGTCGCCGGGCTTCGGCGCGAGGCCGGCCTCGCCGAAGGTTTCCGAGAGGTAGATCGAAATCGCCGCGCGCTCGGTCACGACGGTTCCGTCGTGCACGATGGCCGGCACCTTCTTGTTGGGCTGGATGGCGCGGTAGTCTTCCGCCACGCCCGCCGCGGCGCGGATATCGACGAGCTTCAGCTCATAGGGGACGCCCAATTCCTCCAGCAGCCAGAAGACGGTGGAACTGCGCGACCAGGGAGCGTGGTAGAAGGCAAGCATGGCGATCTCCTGTCCGGCCATGCTCCACCAGTAGCAGACGGCTCCTGACAGCTTTCTGTCAGGAGTACCGGCGACAGCGCGCTCGGGATCAGGGCGACGGCAGGCCGGGATCGCTGCGGCTGAGCGTGGCCGACGCGGAGAAGGCGCGCCACCACGCCGACAGCCTGGCGTGGCCCGCGAGCGCCGAACCGCCTTCAGGGGCCATCGTGAAATAGGCCATCATCGCCCCCAGATGCAGGTCGGCGAGCGACAGCGACCCGGCGACCAGATGCGGACCGCCGGAAGCCAGGCCGTCCAGCGCCCGCAGGACGGCGGCGGACCGCTCGACGCCTTCCGCGATCATCGCCTCGTCGGGCGCCCTGCCCGAGGCCGGTGCGAACACGCGCTGGGCGAAGACCTGCCGTACCAGCGGCCAGTAGGCATAGGAATCGGCGACCGCGATGACCTGGTTCATGCGCGCCCGCTCCCTCGGATCCCGGGGCTGCAGCGACGAACCGGCAAACGCCTCGTCGACATAGCGCGCGATCGCCGTCGTCTCGTAGAGGACGAACCCGTCATGGACGAGCGTCGGCACGCGGCCGAACGGGTGGAGGGCCAGATAGGCAGGCGGCACCGGCGAGACGAAGGGGTTCACCTCGACATGCGTCCAGGCAACACCCTTCTCGAGCAGCGCCATCGCGACGATCCGCAGGTACACGCTGTAGCGGTAGCCATGCAGTTCGACGGGCATGGCGGTCAGGCGTCGCCCTTGACGATGCCGACGAACGGCAGCTCGCGGAACGCATGCGCGACGTCCATGCCGTAGCCGACGACGAAATAGTCGGGACAGTCGAAGCCGACATAGTCGGCGTTCAGCGCCGTCTGGCGGCGCATCCGCTTGTCGAGCAGCACGGCGATCGAACAGCTGCGCGCGCCGCGCGACATCATCAGGTCGCGCGCGAAGGTCAGCGTCTTGCCCGATTCCAGGATGTCGTCGATGAGCAGCACGTCGCGGCCGGCGACCTCGTTGTCGATGTCGCGCAGCACCCTGACCTCGCCGCTGGTGGTGCCGGCGCCGTAGCTCGAGATGAAGATGAACTCGACCTCCGGCGACAGGCCGGCGTCGTGCATCGCCCGGATGAGGTCGGCCGCGAAGATGAAGGAGCCCTTCAGGACCGAGATGACGAGCAGGTCGTGATAGTCCTTGCCCGCGATCTCCTTGGCGAGTTCCAGGTTGCGCCGGGCGATCGCCGACGCCGAAAAAAGAACCTCGATGTCCTTGCCCCTGACCACCGGCATGCGCTGAACCCTATTCCGCGAAGCTGACCGAAACGGTCTTCACCCCGTTCTTAGGGGCATCGAGGCGGCTGGAAAAGGCGAATGTTTCGCCGGGCGCCAGCGGGCGGCCGGATGTCCCCAGCCTGTAGCGCGTGACGAGGCCGTCATTTCCGGTGACCGCGATCTCCAGCGGTGGCAGGTGTTCGGTCGAGCGCCCGTCATTGGCGGCTTCGCCGTCGATCAGCAGCAGCGGCCGGACGCCGGAGGTCTCGACGCGCGAGGTGACGCCGGAGATGCGCAGCGCGCTGCCCGACTGCCCGGCGCCGGCGAAAGCGCCGTCGCGCAAAAGCGCATGCCCGCCCGAAACCCAGAACGCCGCGACGACAAGGGCTATGCCGGTCGTCCAGAACAACGGTCCGCCGGGGCCCCTGCTCCGGGGTTCCCGCGCACCCCCTCCCCGCAGCATGTCCATGCGGCCGGCGGGCGGAGCGACCGGAGCCGGAGCGGACACCGGTGCGCGCGTCGCCGGCCCGGCATGGGCGGCTGCGGCAGGGAGGCTGATGAAGTCGGCGTCGATGACATCGTCGGCGGGCGTCGCGCGGGCCTCGGCGCCGAACCCGGCGCCGGTCATGATTTCGCCGGAAACGGCGCGTGGCTTCACCTCGTCAGCCATCCGGCGGACCATCCCTTGGAACCCGAGTCCTACGCGGGTAAACGGAAATGGTTAACGCTTCGCAACGCAAGCCCGATTCGGGAGGAATTTTAAGCTTTGGTTAACCATACCGGACCGATGGTCGAGCATAGCCGGACGGCCCGCCAGGCGTGGCCGCAATCGAGGTTTTCCAGCAATTGATCCGTTTTGAGAATGTCGGGCTGCGATACGGAATGGGCGCGGAAATCCTCCGCGACCTCTCCTTCGACATCCCCGCGCGATCGTTCCAGTTCCTGAGCGGGCCGTCGGGCGCCGGCAAGACATCGCTGCTGCGGCTGCTGTTCCTGTCGCTCAAGCCGACGCGCGGGCTGATTTCCGTGTTCGGCAAGGACCGGTCGCGAATCAGCCGGCGCGAGCTGCCGCACATCCGCCGGCGCATCGGCGTCGTGTTCCAGGATTTCCGCCTGCTCGACCACATGACCACCTACGAGAACGTGGCGCTGCCGCTCAGGGTGCGCGGCCGCGAGGAGGCGAGCTACCGCAACGACGTCGAGGAACTGCTGAAATGGGTGGGGCTGGGCGAACGCATGCACGTCCTGCCCCCGGTCCTCTCGGGCGGCGAGAAGCAGCGCGCGGCAATCGCAAGGGCGCTGATCGAGCAGCCGGAAATCCTTCTTGCCGACGAACCGACAGGCAACGTCGACCCGCCGCTGGCGCGGCGGCTGCTGCGGCTGTTCATCGAGCTGAACCGGCTGGGAACCGCGGTGGTGATCGCCACCCACGACCTCGGCCTGATGGAGCAGGTCGACGCCCGGCGCATGATCCTGTCCGGCGGAAGGCTCGACATCTATGACTGAGACGGCTGTCGGCGCGAGTTTCACCGAAGACGGCATCGCCGAGGGCGAAGGCGGCGTGCGGCGCGCGAAGCGGCGCATGGCACCGATCGTCCCGGCGCAGAACGTGGCCGGACGCGCGCTGGTGTCGGTGATCGCCATCATGACGTTCCTGTCGTGCCTGACGCTCGGCGCGGTGACGCTGGTTCGCGACACCGCTGCCGTCTGGGAGAGCCAGATCTCGCGGGAGGCGACGATCCAGATCAAGCCCGCCGAAGGGCTCGACATGGAGGCGTCGCTGGAAAGGGCGGCGGAGATCGCCAGCGGCTTCCCCGGCATCACCGGCGCGCGCATCGTCGACCGGGAAGCGACGGCGCGGCTGCTGGCGCCCTGGCTCGGAAGCGGCCTGGACATCGACGAACTGCCCGTGCCGCGCCTCGTCATCGTGACGATCAACGAGGACTATCCGCCGAACTTCGCGCGCCTGGGCGAGGCGATCACCGCCGAACTGCCGCAGGCTTCGCTCGACGACCACCGCACATGGGTCGACCGGCTGGTGACCATGGCGCGCACCACGGTGACGATCGGCATCGCGGCGCTGGCGCTGATGCTGACGGCGACCGTGCTGTCGGTGGTGTTCGCCACGCGCGGCGCCATGGCCGGCAACGGCCACATCATCGAAGTGCTGCATTTCGTCGGCGCCGAGGCGCGGTTCATCGCCCGGGAGTTCCGGCGCCATTTCCTGGCCACCGGCATGAAGGGAGCCGCCGGCGGCGGGCTTGCGGCGATCGCCGTGTTCATCGTGGTGTCGTTCTGGTCGGCCCGCAACCTGGCGACGCCGCAGGCGGACCAGGCGACAGCCCTGTTCGGCAACTTCGCGATCGGCCTCAGCGGCTACGCCGGCGTAGCGCTCATCGTGCTCCTGGTCGGCGTGCTGACCGCGGCGACCTCGCACGCCACCGTCGTCGCCTACCTGACCGATATCGAGACACGCCAGACCGACCAGGGCTGAGGCGGCGGAGGCAACTGGGGATAACCTGCGCGGGCAAACAGCGATGGCTTCTACACAACGCCGCAATTCAGCGCTACTCATGCCGGCGATGAAGGGACATCGGTTCGACGACGCGTCCGGCTCGGGACCTGGACGCGGCACGGGATTTGGTTTGATCGGCCGGGGGCTTGCGGCACTGTTGCGCGCGGCCGCGAAGGCCGTGACCCCGGCATGCATCCTGGTATTTGGCGGTTTTGCGCTCTTCGCCACCCATGTCAGCCAGCTGTCGACCCCTGACGACCCCGAAGCGGCCGACGCCATCATCGTGCTGACGGGCGGCCAGGCCCGGCTGGACGCGGCGCTCGACCTCCTGAAGTCGGGCAAGGGCGAGCGGCTTCTGATCAGCGGCGTGCATCCCTCCACCAGCCGCAAGTCGCTGCAGGCCGCGACCGGCGGCGACGACGCGCTGTTCGCCTGCTGCGTCGATATCGACCGCGCCGCGCTCGACACGATCGGCAACGCCGAGGAAAGCGTCAAATGGGTGCGCACCCACGACTACCGGCGCGTCATCCTGGTCACCAACAACTACCACATGCCGCGCAGCCTGCTGGAGCTCGGCCGGCTGCTGGACCGCGAACAACTCGACCCCTACCCCGTGGTCAACGCCAACCTGGACAAGGGCGAGTGGATGGTCCGGCCCGAGGCGCTGCGCGTGCTGTTCACGGAATACGGCAAGTACCTGGTCGCGCTGGTGCGCGGGCTGCTGCCGCAGCGGCCGGCCGATGAGGGCGACATGACCGTCGTCAGCGCGCCCGCGGATGCGACCGACTGAGACTGTCGACGCCGGTTTCCTTTTTGCGGCCTTCTGGTGTAACGAATTGCGGCTTTCTCACCGGGCCGCGCGCATGCTCTACATCCGTTCGCTGGCGTTCAATTTCGCCTTCTACGTGAACCTCATCGCCCAGATGATCTTCTGGACGCCGTACTATTTCCTCGCGCCGCGCCTGAAGGCCTGGTTCGTGCCGAAGTTCTGGTCGCGAAGCTGCCTCTGGCTCTACGACAAGATCGCCGCGACCAAGAGCGACATCCGTGGCCTGGAGAACCTGCCGTCCGGCTCCTTCATCCTGGCGCCGAAGCACCAGTCGTTCTGGGACGCGATCGCCTTCTTCCCCTATCTCGAAGACCCGCTCTACATCCTCAAGCGGGAGCTGACCTGGATCCCCTTCTTCGGCTGGTACATCATGAAGCAGCGACTGATCCCGGTGCATCGGGGCAGCCGCGCCAGGGCGCTGAAATCCGTCGTCGCGGCGACAAAGGCGGAACTCGCGCGCAATCCCCGCCAGCTGATCATCTATCCCGAGGGCACGCGACGCGCGCCGGGCGACGAACCGGCCTACAAATACGGCATCGTCGAGCTCTATGCGCAGCTCGGCCTGCCGGTCGTTCCGGTCGCGCATGTCGCCGGGCTCTACTGGCCGCGCCGCAAGTTCCTGCGGTTTCCCGGCACGATCCACGCGCGCTTCCTGCCGCCGATCCCCGCCGGGCTGGACAAGAACGAGTTCATGCGCCGGCTGATCGCCGAGACCGAGGCTGCCTGCGACGAACTCCTGGTCGAGGCCGCGCGGGCGCCGAACCCGCCGCCGCTGCCGCCGACGGCGGTCAAGCGACTGGCCGAAATCGAGGCGGCGAGACAGGTCAGCGCAGGCGGCGACGCCACCTAGGAAACGGGCGACGGAGAGGCCGAGCATGCCGAAAGCCGGACCGTCGATCTTCCTGGGCGGCGACGCCATGCTCACCGAACCCTGGTCCGAGATCGACGATCCCGCCTTCCTGCGCCTGGTCGCCGAGATGCGCGCCGCAGCCGTCACCGTCGTCAACCTCGAAACCGTGATCCACCAGCAAACGGGCTATGCCCAGCCGGAATGCGGCGGAACCTACATGGTTTCGCCGCCGGCGATCGCCACCGAACTGAAATGGGCCGGCATCGACATGCTGGCCTGCGCCAACAACCACGCCTTCGACTATGGCAGCGCCGGCGTTCTGGAGACGCTGGAGCATGTCGCCGAGGCGGGACTGGCGCTCGCCGGAACCGGCCGGGACCTGCAGGCCGCGCGGGCGCCCGCCTTCTTTGGCAGCGACGCCGGAACGGTCGGGCTCGTGTCGATGGCCTCGACCTTCGTTCCCTACGGGCGCGCTTCGGCCTCGCGACCCGACATGCACGGCCGCCCCGGCCTCAACCCGCTCAGGCCGACCAAGAGGATCGCCGCGACCCTGCCGGCAAGCGTCGCCGCCCGCCTGCCCGGACGCTTCGGCAGGCAGCTCGCGCAGGGCCGCACCGCTCGCTTCTTCGGCCTGCGCGTGCTCGCGGCAGACCAGGCGCGGCTCGATCTTTTCCGCCACACGGTGCTGCCGGCCGACCTCGAGGCCAACCTCGAGGCGATCGGTTCGGCGGCCGCGCAGGCCGACGTGACCATCGCCTCGATCCATGCGCACATCCAGCGGTCATGGCTGCGGCGATTCGCGCACCGGGCCATCGAACGCGGCGCCGACGTCGTCTTCGTGCAGGGACCGCATGAAGTGCGGGCGATCGAGTTCCATGCCGGCAAGCCGATCTTCTATTCGCTCGGAGACTTCGTCTACCAGCCGCACCGGATCACCCGGTTTCCCTCCGAGATGTACGAGGCATTCGGCCTTGGACCCGAGGCGACGGTGCGCGACCTCTGGCCGATCTGGGAGCGCGGCACGGGCCTCGGCAGCAAGCGGAAGACATTCGAGGCGGTCGCCGCCGTGCTGCAGTTCGACGGCCGCAGGATCGAACGCATCCGGCTCCTGCCCCTCGACCTGCAGTTCGACGCAGACGCCGAAATCCGGGGTCGCCCGAGGCTGGCTGACGCGCGACTCGGGCGGAAGATCATCGAGGAAATCGCCGCGCTTTCGCGCAGGCGCGGCACGATCGTCCGCTACGACGCGGCCCTCAACGAGGGGATCGTGGAGCCGGCGTAGGCGCCTACGGCGCGCTCGCCCGGTCCAGCACCTCGATGTCGCCGGCGCTCAGCGCAAGCGCGGCGGCGCGGACCAGGCTATCGGTCTGTTCGACGGTCGTGGCGCTGGCGATCGGCGCGGTGACGCCGGGCCGCGCGATGACCCAGGCGAGCGCCACCTCGGCGGGCTTTGCGCCATGCCGGGCGCCGACCGCATCGAGGGCGGCGAGGATGCGCATGCCCCTGTCGTCGAGATAGTGCGCGACGCCTTCCCCGCGCGGGCTTTTGCCGAGATCCGCCGCGCTGCGGTACTTTCCGGAGAGGAACCCCTTGGCGAGGCTGAAATAGGTGATGACGCCGATGCCCTCGCGCATGCAGAGGTCGCGCAGCGGACCGTCGTAGGACGAGCGGTCGTAGAGATTGTATTCCGGCTGCAGCACCTCGTAGCGCGGCAGCTTCCTCAGGCTGGCGGTGCGGAGCGCGGCGTCGAGCTGGCCGGCGTCGAGGTTCGACGCGCCGATGCTGCGAACCTTGCCGGCCTTGATCAGCCTGTCATAGGCGGACAGGGTCTCCTCGTAGGGCGTCGCCGGGTCCGGCCAGTGCGAAAGATAGAGATCGATCGCGTCGACCTGGAGCCGACGCAGCGAATCCTCCACCGCCTTGGCGATGTAGGCTGCGGACAGGTCTTTCCTGCCCTGCCCCATGTCGGAGCCGACCTTGGTGATGACGACCACCTTTTCGCGGTTGCCCCGGCTCTTCATCCAGTTGCCGATGATGGTCTCCGATTCGCCGCCCTCGTTACCGGGCGCCCACCGCGAATAGGCGTCGGCCGTATCGATCGCGTTGAAGCCGGCGCCGACGAACCGGTCGAGAATGTCGAAGGACGTCTTCTCGTCAGCCGTCCAGCCGAAGACGTTGCCGCCCAGNTGCGGACAGGTCTTTCCTGCCCTGCCCCATGTCGGAGCCGACCTTGGTGATGACGACCACCTTGTCGCGGTTGCCCCGGCTCCTCATCCAGTTGCCGATGATGGTCTCCGATTCGCCGCCCTTGTTGCCGGGCACCCACCGCGAATAGGCGTCGGCCGTATCGATCGCGTTGAAGCCGGCATCGACGAACCGGTCGAGAATGTCGAAGGACGTCTTCTCGTCAGCCGTCCAGCCGAAGACGTTGCCGCCCAGAACCAGCGGCGCGATTTCGAGGTCGGTTCCACCCAGGCGTCGTTTCTGCACGGCAGTTCTCCATGGTCGTCGATCAGCGGCCGTCGATCGGCCCGCCGGGAAGCTAGTGGCGAGCGGCGCCGAATTCAAACCGGCAGGGCGATTTTTGTGCTTGCCGCGGGCGGACTGGGTTTCAGGACACCCGGCGGCCGACTTCCTCCAGCCAGTGGTCGCGGATTCCCAGCGCCCTCAGATGCTCGATCGTGTTCAGCACATATTCCTCGTTGGGACCCGCCGTGCCGGCCGCACCGGAGACGATGCCGGCCGCCGTCATTTCGTCGAGGGCGCCGGCATACTGTTCGTGCAGCCGATCGACGACATAGGTCACGGCGTCCACCACCGCGCCACCGTCGAGCCGCACCGGCACCGTTCGCTCCAGATAGACGCTGGTGACGAGCTCGCGGTCGCGCAGATAGGCGAGCGCCTCGTCGCGCAGTTCGCCCGGCACGCGGAACGCCAGTCCGACGCAGGAGCCGCCGCGATCCAGCCCAAGCACCAGGCCGCGCCGCTCGGGCGTGCCGCGATAGACGAAGGACGACACGCAGAGCGAGCGGCGGAAGCCGAACAGGCGCGCGCGGCGCGTCTCGGTATGCGCAAAACCCGGCCGCCACATCAGCGAACCATAGCCAAAGACCCAAAAATCGCCCATATCGCCAAGCCAGTGTCCGTTTGGGACTGCAGGCACAGCGTTAGCGCATGATTCCGCGCCGTGCATAGCCGTCGAACCGGACAAGGCAGAAAAAGCGGGGACGCCGATGACCGACACGGATGACAGAACGCCGAACTACGGCCGCCGCATCCTTTGGCTCGCCGTTTTCGTCGTCGTCCTGTTCGGCGGCTACAGCGCAGGCTGGTTCTACCTGGCCGACAGGATGGTCGAGCGCGCCAAGTCGACAATCGCCGACGCCAACCGCGACGGCGTGACCGTCGAATGCGAGAATCCCGTCGCGCGCGGCTTCCCGTTCCGGCTCGGCGTCTTCTGCGACCGGGTCGCCTATGCCAACGCCGACGAGGCAATCGGGCTGACGGCCGGCAACCTTCGCACGGTCGGGCAGATCTACGACCCGCTGCGCTTCATCGCCGAACTGGACGGACCAGCGACGCTGGCGACGCCCAACAGCGGCCCGCTGAACCTGAACTGGGACAAACTGCGGGCGAGCGTGCGCTGGGCGCGGCCGCTGCCGGAGCGCGTCTCGATCGAGGGCGGCAACCTTGCCGCCAGCACGGCCGGCGGAGAGCCGCTGGCGACAGTCGGCGCGTTCGAGACCCATCTGAGGCCGAACGGACCGGACCTCGACCTCGCCAGCACATTCCACGGCCTGACGCTCGACCCCGCGCTGGCGGAGGGACGGGCGGTGCCGGAGCTTTCAGGCCAGTACGACCTGACCATCAACGACGGCGCCAGCCTGCGCGGCCTGCAGCCCAAGGACCTGCGCGGGCGTTCCGGCGTCATCCGCGACGCCTCGCTGAACCTCGAAAGCAACGCCGGCTTCACCGTCAACGGCACCTTCGCCATCGGCCAGGACGGCCTGATCGACGCCAACCTCAAGCTGACGGTGCGCGATCCGCAGAAGCTGTCGGCGATCCTGACGAAGACCTTCCCCGAGAAGCGCCGGGAAATCCGCAACGTGGCGTCGGCGCTGACCTTCATGGGCAACGACCCGACGCTGCCGCTGGTGATCGAGCGCGGCGAGGCCAAGCTTGCCTTCTTCAAGCTCGGCGACGTTCCCGCCTATTGAGCCGGTTGCGATGCGACGGGCAACCCTGCTGAGCGTCGGCGCGCTCACCCTCGACACGATTCTCAAGGTCGACACCCTGCCGCGCGAGCAGGGCAAGTTCGTCGCGTCCGGCGGCATGACGATCGCGTCCGGAATGGCGGCGAGCGCCGCCTGCGCGGCGCAGCGGCTGGGCGCCGACGCATGGCTCTGGGCGAGCGCCGGCGACGACGCTGCCGGCGAACAGCTGATCTCCGGCATCGCGGCGGACGGCGTAAACTGCAGCCTGGTGCGCCGCGTGGCCGGCGGGCGTTCGGCGATCTCGGCTGTGATCATCGACGACGCCGGCGAGCGCGTGATCGTGCCCTATTACGATCCGGTGACGCAGGCCGATCCGGTGGCCCTGCCGATGGACATCGGACGCTTCGACGCGGTGCTTGCCGACGTGCGCTGGCCGGGCGCCGCGGCTCTTGCGCTGACAGGTGCGCGCGATGCCGGCCGCGCGGCGATCCTCGATGCGGACACGGCGCCGCGCGAGGTGCTGGAGCGGCTGATTCCGATGGCGACCCATGTCGTCGCGTCGGAGCAGGCGGCGCGAATCCTGTGCGGCGCGCTGCCGCCGCAAGCCGCCTGCGCTGCCATCGCCGGACGCGCTGGCGTCTTCGTGGCGGTGACCGCCGGCGCCGCCGGGACATGGTGGCGGGACAAGGGATCGGACATGGTGCGCCATGTAGCGGCGCCCAGGGTGACCGCCATCGACACGCTGGCCGCGGGCGACGTCTTCCATGGCGGCTTCGCGGTCGGCCTCGCCGAGGGGATGCAGCCGGAAGCCGCCCTGCGCCTCGCCAGCGCCGCCGCGGCCATCAAGTGCACCCGGTTCGGCGGGCGGCTCGGAGCACCCGGCCGGGCCGAGACGCTGGCGCTGGTCGAGGAAACCTGGGGGACGGCCGGCTAGGCTTTCGGATGCTCCACGGCCTGGCGGCCAAAGTCCGGCTGGTCGATATCCTGGCCGGCCTCGATGATCGAGCGGCGGACAGCGCGGGTTCGCGTGAACAGGTCGAACAGCTTGTCGCCCTCGCCCCAGCGGATCGCCCGCTGCAGCGAGGCGAGATCTTCGGAAAACCGCGCCAGCATCTCGAGGATGGCATCCTTGTTGTGCAGGCAGACGTCGCGCCACATGGTCGGGTCGGATGCGGCGAGACGCGTGAAATCGCGAAAGCCCGAGGCCGAATATTTGATGACTTCGCTTTTCGTCACCGTCTCGAGGTCGTCCGCGGTGCCGACGATGTTGTAGGCGATGATGTGCGGCAGGTGCGAAACGATGGCGAGCGTCTTGTCATGGTGCTCGGCGTCCATCGTGTCGATGTTGGAGCCGCATCGCCGCCAGAACGCCGAGAGCGTCTCCAGCGCCTGGGGATCGGTGTCGGGAAGCGGGGTGAAGATGCACCAGCGATTCTCGAACAGCTCGGCGAAGCCGGAGTCTGGCCCCGACTTCTCCGTGCCGGCCAGCGGGTGGCCGGGGATGAAATGCACGCCTTCGGGCACGTGCGGCGCCATCTGCGCGATGACGGACGCCTTGGTCGAGCCGACATCGGTGAGGATGGCGCCTTTCTTCAACGCCGGCGCGATCTCCTGCGCGACGGCGCCGGACGAGCCGACGGGGACCGAGACGATGACGAGGTCGGCGTCCCTCGCCGCCTCCGCCGCATCGGTGGTGTAGCTGTCGCCGAGATCCAGTTCGCGCGCGCGCGCCAGCGTCTCCGCGCTGCGCGTCGAGATCGCGACATGGCGGGCCAGCGTCTCGCGGCGGATTTTCCGCGCCAGCGACGACCCGATCAGGCCGATGCCGATGAGGGCGATCTTGTCGAACAGCGGCTCGGCCATGGCGTCAGCTTTTCAGGAACTCGGCGAGCGCCGAGACGACGCCGCGATTGGCCTCCTCGGTGCCTACCGTCATGCGCAGGGCGTTGGGGAAGCCGTAGGCGGCGACGCGGCGCAGGATGAACCCGCGCTGCGACAGCCAGGCGTCGGCGTTCGCCGCCGAGTGCTTTTCGTCGGCGGGGAAATGGACGAGCACGAAATTGCCGACGCTCGGCGTGACGCGCAGGCCGAGCTTCGGCAGTTCCTCGTTCAGCCAGGCCAGCCAGCGGTCGTTGTGGACGACGGTGCGCTCGACATGGGCGCGGTCCTTCATGGCGGCAACGCCGGCCTCGATGGCCGCCGCATTGACGTTGAAGGGACCGCGCATGCGGTTGATGACGTCGATGACATGCGCCGGCGCGTACATCCAGCCGATACGCAGGCCGCCCAGCCCGTGGATCTTGGAGAAGGTGCGCGTCATCACGACGTTCTGCGCGTTGCCGACGAGTTCGACGCCGGCCTCGTAGTCGTTGCGGCGGACATATTCGGCGTAGGCGGCGTCGAGCACCAGCAACACGTGCGCGGGCAGGCCGGCATGCAGGCGGCGCACTTCCTCGAAGGGAATGTAGGTGCCGGTCGGATTGTTCGGATTGGCGAGGAAGACGATCTTCGTCTTCGCCGTCACGGCGGCCAGGATGGCGTCGACGTCGGCGCGCTCCTGCGTCTCCTTGACCGAAACCGGCACTGCGCCGGCGGCCTGGATGTAGATCTTGTAGACGAGGAAGCCGTGCTCGGTGAAGATCGCCTCGTCGCCGGCCGACAGGTAGGCCTGGGCGAGCAGGCCGAGCACCTCGTCCGACCCGTTGGAGCAGACGATGTTGGCGGGGTTCAGCCCATGCGCCTGGCCGATTGCCTCGCGCAGCCGGGTGGCGGCGCCGTCCGGGTAGAATTCGAGCCTGTCGGCGACGTCGCGCACGGCGGCGACGACCTGCGGCGACGAGCCGAGCGGATTCTCGTTGGAAGAGAGCTTGTGGACCTTGGCAGCCCCGTGCGCGCCGCTCTTGCCGGGCACGTAGGCCTCGATATCCAGGATGCCGGCGCGCGGCTGGGGACGGGAAAGATCGGTTGCCTTGGTCATGATGCGGATCCGGAAAGCCTCGGTCTTGAGGACCGCTGCGGAATACAGGCCGCGGCCGCGAATGTCGAGACTGCCGCAGGGTCGCCATGGCTGCGACCGTTGACGTCGGGGCTCGCCGGGCTTAGATAACCGGTCGGACACCGTGGTGATTTGGCCGGTCGGCTTGCAGCCACGTTAAACAACTCGCTAAAGGGCCGTTGCGTCGGAACCGGCTTTTGCGCGAGCAAGGCCGGTTTTTTGTTTTGGAGTTTGCGATGCCGATCAAGATACCCGATCTGCTGCCCGCGCACGAAATCCTCCTGCGGGAGGGCGTCTCGGTGATGGACGAGCGCACCGCGCTCAGGCAGGACATCCGGCCTTTGCAGATCGGGCTCCTGAACCTGATGCCCAACAAGATCCGCACGGAGACCCAGTTCGCCCGCCTGATCGGCGCATCGCCGCTGCAGGTCGAGCTGACGCTGGTGCGCATCGGCGGCCACAAGGCCAAGAACACCTCCGAGGAACACCTGATCTCCTTCTACCAGACCTGGGAGGAGGTCGCCGACCGCAAGTTCGACGGCTTCATCGTCACCGGCGCGCCGATCGAGCTGCTGCCGTTCGAGGAGGTCACCTACTGGAACGAGCTGACGCGGATCCTCGACTGGACGGCGTCCAACGTGCATTCGTCCTTCTTCATCTGCTGGGGCGCGATGGCGGCCGCCTGGCGTTTCCACCGCATCCCCAAGTATACGCTCGACAAGAAGGCCTTCGGCGTCTTCCGGCACAGCAACAATGCCCCGGCCTCGCCCTACCTCGCCGGCTTCTCCGACGATTTCGCCATTCCGGTTTCGCGCTGGACGGAAGTGAGATCGGCCGACATCCGCGCTGAGGCAAACCTCGAACTGCTGATGGAATCGGACGCGACCGGCCCCTGCCTGGTCGCCGAGAAGACGGGCAACCGGCTCTACATGTTCAACCACATCGAATACGATTCGACGTCGCTGAAGGAAGAGTACGACCGCGACGTGGCCGCCGGCTCGCCGATCGCGGTGCCGCACGGCTACTACCCGGATGACGACCCGCGACGGCCGCCGCTCAACCGCTGGCGCTCCCACGCGCATCTGCTGTTCGGCAATTGGATCAACCAGGTCTACCAGACGACGTCCTTCGATCTCGAGGGCATCGGCCAGCGCCCGGCGCTCGCTCTGTCGTGACCTGACCGCGGCGGGAAAGCAGTTCCGGACCGCAGATCAGCCGTCGGACCGGCTGCGCGTCGCGGCGCCCTGCGGCGAGAGGACCGGCACGAACACGCGGCGCGAAGCCCGTTTGGCAACCGGCAGACCCTGGTAGATGCGCTTTTGCGCCTCGACGACGACGACGCCCGAAAAGATCGGCCAGAAGCGGCGGCCGCTGCTTTCCAGGATGTTGTGGAAGCGCATCATGAAGCGGCGCTTGGACGGCGGGAACAGCAGCGCTTCCGACCAGGCGGACGGCGTGAAGTTGGCGTCGCGCAGCAATTCGTTGAGCTGGCCGCGCGAGAACGGCCTGCCGGTGCCGAAGGGCGTGTGCTCGAAGCGCGCCCAGACGCCGCGGCGGTTGGGCACCACGATGACCACGCGCCCGTTGGGCGACAGCACCCGCCAGACCTCCTTCAGCGTCTCGCGCGGGCTTTCGGCGTGCTCGAGCGAATGCACGAGCAGCATGCGGTCGATCGAGGAATCGACCAGCGGCAGTTCCTCGTCGAACACCAGCGCCGTCGCCGAGGGCCCGCCCGGCGGCCAGACGACGGCGCCCTGTGTCGCCGGCATGAAGGCAAACGCGCGCTCGGTATCGACGCCGAAGCGGTCGAGCCAGGGCAATGTGTAGCCGAGGCCGACCAGGCGCTCGTTGGGGAGCTTCGGCCAGACGGACGAAATGGCCATGGCGATCGACCGCTCGGCCAGCCGGCCGAGCAGCGAGGAGTAGAACGACCTGAGATCGACGATGTCCGAATTCATGCCGCGACCCTAGCGGCTCGCCATGGAATATTGAAGCCGCGTCACCGCCGCGTGATGACAAGGCTGGACCGCCGCCCTATCTTGCGCGCAACAGATTGGAGTTCTTGATATGGCCTTGCAGATCGACCAGTTCATGTGCCGGGAGGACAATTTCGGCGTTCTCGTCCACGACCCCGTGAGCGGCGAGACGGCGCTGATCGACGCCCCCGAAGAAAGGGCCATCCTGGCGGCGATCGAACGCACCGGATGGACGCCGAGCGTGATCATGACCACGCATCACCACCCGGACCACGTCGAGGCGAACCTGGCTCTGAAGAAGCGGTTCGGCCTCAAGATCGTGGGACCGAAGGCGGAGGCGTCCAAGATCCCCGGGATCGACGTCGAACTGTCGGAAGGATCGAAGTTCGAATTCGCCGGCCAGCCGGTCGAGATCATCGAGACGCCCGGGCACACGGCAGGGCACATCTGCTACTACCTGCCGAAGTCGCACGTCGCCTTCGTCGCCGACACGCTGTTCGCCATGGGCTGCGGCCGGCTCCTGGAGAAGCCGGCGCCGGTGATGTTCCATTCGCTGATCAAGCTGGTCGAACTGCCTGCGGCCACCACGCTCTACTGCGGCCACGAATACACGCTCTCCAACGCGCGCTTCGCGCTGACCATCGACCCGACCAATTCCGCGCTCAAGGAGCGGGCGGCGAAGGTGGAGAAGCTGCGCGCAGCCGGCAAGCCGACGCTGCCGACGACGCTCGCGGAGGAACTGGCGACCAATCCCTTCCTGCGCTGGCACGACCCGGCCATCCGCCGCAACCTGGGGATGGAAAAGGCGACCGACGCCGAGGTCTTCGCCGAAATCCGCAAGCGCAAGGACAACTTCTAGCCGCATGACGGCCGCCGACATCATCGCCGCCCTCGGCATGACCCGCCATCCCGAAGGCGGCTGGTATGTCGAGACCTTCCGCGACAACGGGAAGGACGGCGGGCGCGGTCATTCGACGGCGATCTACTTCCTGCTGGAGCACGGCGACGTCTCGGCCTGGCACCGCGTCCGGGACGCCGCCGAGGTCTGGCATTTCCATGCCGGCGCGCCGCTCGAGATCCGGATCGCCGACGGCGCGGGCGGCACGACAGCCTCGGTGCTGGGCATCGACCTCCAGCGCGGCGAACGCCCGCAGGTGGTGGTTCCGGCCGGCCGGTGGCAGACGGCGCAAAGCCTGGGCGACTGGACGTTGGTCGGCTGCACCGTCGCCCCCGGTTTCGATTTTGCAGAGTTCGAAATGGCGCCTGAGGGATGGCGGCCCGACGCCTAGCGGTTCAGGCCGGCTGGCGGGCGGGCCTTCGCTGGAACAGCATCGACTTGGCCGCAAGAACGGCACCCGCGGTGATGAGCAGGCAGGCGGCAAGGATGCGCATCGAGGGCTCGGCGACACCGGCCGCGATCAGCACCAGCGTCGACAGGAGCGGCGCAGCGTAGCTGGCCGCCCCGAGCACCTGGATGTTGCCGCGCTTGACCCCGATGTCCCAGACATAGAAGGCCGCGCCGACCGGCATCAGGCCAAGCGCGAGGACAGCGAGCCATTGGCCCGACGTGGCCGGCAGCACCGTCTCCTCGAGCAGGAAGTGGCAGAGAAGCGAAAGCAGGGAGGTCGCGGCGCAGAACCACGTGACCGTGCTCGTCGGAACGGCCGGAAACCGGCGCGACAGCAGGGAATAGCCGGACCACAGAACGGCGCAGACGCCGGCCATCGCGTAGCCGAAGGCATAGCGGCTTTCGAAGGCCAGCCCGCCGCCCCGCGTCACGATCAGCGCGGCTCCTGCAAGCCCGAGCAGGGCGCCGCCGACATGGAACCAGCGCAGCCGCTCGCCGGGCATCAGCGCCGACCCGAGCACGATCAGCAGCGGCCAGAGATAGGCGATCAGGCTCGCCTCGACGGCCGGCGCGTTGCGCAGTGCCGTGAAATAGAAGAAGTGGTAGCCGAACAGCCCGCCGATGCCGATGATCCAGACCTGCACGGGTACAGGCTGCCTCGGTCCCGACGGCGGCGACAGGAGCCGGGCGACGATGCCCACGGCCGTGCCGATGGCGAAGGTCATGGCCGAAAGCAGGAAGGGCGGCGTCTGGCCGGACGCATCGGTGAGCAGCGCCAGAAGCGCCCACATCGCGATCGCAGAAAAACCGATAAGGGTCGCGCGCGCCATCCGAACCTCCGGCGCATGCCCTCAGGGCTCAAGACGCCTTGCCAGCTTCCAATCGCCGCGCGCGCACCGTGATCGTGCCGACCTGGGTGCCGATCGTCGCGAAGATCGGCGCGTATACACCGGTTTCGCCGATCTGGGCAAATGTCACGACGATGCGGCTCTTGGTGCTGAGATATTCAAGCGAACGGCGGCCCTTGCGATAGCCGGCCGTCGGCGTGAACTTGAGCCTGCAGGTGACGGTCGGGCCGTCGAAGCCCTTGACCGACATCCGGCCGGTGCTCATGAAGGAGAGCGTCAGATCGGCGCGCAACTCGCCGTCGAACATGCGGGCGCCGCCCTTGCAGACGTCCTCGAGCCGGTCCGCCTTGACCAGCGTGGCGGCGATCGGATCGACGGTCGCCTTGAGGTCGTCGGGGCCGATCGGCACCCAGTTCTTGCGCCGTTTCAGCGGCGGATCGTTGACCACCTCGACGACGTTTCCATCGGAAAAGCCGATGGCGACCAGCGTCGGCTTGTCGTTGTAGCGGTAGTCGGCGCGGAAGGCGTCGGCCTGCACGCGATCCTTGAAGCGGCCGGTCGCGGTCAGCGTCCCGCGGGTGTCGTAGAAGAAGGCGCCGAGCCCGGCGCTTGTGGCCTTGCCGCGGATCGAGTAGCCCTCGCGGTCGATGCGGCTGTCGAAATCGACGCGCGCCACCGTCAGGCCGAGAAAGGACAGCGTGTACTCGCCCCGGTAGACCGGCCCTTCCGCGTGGGACGGCAGCACCAGCAGCGCAAGCGCGGCCGGCAGGGTGGTCAGGATGCGAAAGGCTCGAAGCATCGCGGTCTCGCTGCGAAATCCGGCGCCATGTCCCGGGTGAACGGCGATGCCGGCATGTTGGCGCGAAATCCGGCCATTATGTGGAACGGAAGCGGCGCGCGGGCAAGCGTCCCGGTCAGCTTGACGCGGGAGTGAATTCCCACTATGGAACGCCGACTTTTCCATAAGGCCGCCTGCAGCGACTGCGTGCCAGCATTCCGGTGCGCCGCTTCGTGGCTGTTGAAGACCTGAAGGTACGAAAAATGTCCCGTATGTGCGAATTGACCGGCAAGGCCGTCCTGACTGGCAACAATGTCAGCCATGCCAACAACAAGACCAAGCGCCGCTTCCTGCCGAATCTGGTCAATGTGACGCTGATGTCGGAAGCGCTGAACCAGAACGTTCGCCTGCGCATCTCGGCGAACGCGCTCCGCTCGGTCGAGCATCGCGGCGGTCTCGACGCGTTCCTCGCCAAGGCGGACGCCGCCGAACTTTCGCAGCGCGCCCGACTGCTGAAGAAGCAGATCGCCAAGAAGGCCGCCGAACAGGTCGCCTGATCGTGCGTTTCGCGGCGGCTTCGGCCGCCGGCTGGTTCCATCACCCAGGATAAAAAAATGCCTCGGCTCTCCTCCTATGTGCCTTTCGTGGCCGCCATGGCGCTCGTCGTCGTGGCCTCGAACGTGCTTGTCCAGTTCCCGGTCGACGGCGAGGTCGGCGGCCTGCAACTCGCCGACATCCTGACCTGGGGCGCCTTCACCTACCCGTTCGCCTTCCTCGTCACCGACCTCGCCAACCGGCGCTACGGGCCGGCCGTCGCGCGGCGGATCGTCTTTGTCGGCTTCATGCTGGCGGTGACCTGCTCGATCGTCGTTCCTCCGCTGCTGTTCCGCTACGACTGGATCGGCTTCGAGACGGCGGCGAACCGGCTGGTGCGCATCGCTGTCGCATCCGGCGCCGCCTTCCTGACGGCGCAGCTGCTCGACGTCACGGTGTTCAACTGGCTGCGCAGGCAGTCCTGGTGGCGTGCGCCGGTGTTCGGCTCGCTGGCCGGGTCGGTGCTGGATACGGCGATCTTCTTCAGCGTCGCCTTCTCGGCCGCCTTCGCCTTCGTCGGCCCGAACGACGCCTTTGCGCTCGAAAGCGCCCCGCTTCTCGGCTTCCTGCCGGGCGAGACCGCGCGCTGGGTCTCCTGGGCGCTCGGCGACCTGACCGTGAAGCTCCTGATCGCCGTCTTCGCGCTCATCCCCTACCGGCTGATCGCCGCGCGGTGGACACAGCCGCTGGCGGCGCCGGCCGGCTGACGCATCCCCGAAACGGCGCTAGCCGTCGCTCGCCTGCTCATGCGGCTCGTCGTGCAGGACGAATTCCAGGTAGAGATTGCGCTGCAGGATCGAGTGGTTGTCGTCCGAGATGATGGAGACGACCAGCGCGCCGTCGGCGCGGGTCCAGACGTCGAGCCCTTCCATGTTGTCGATCTGGTAGCCCATGTCGGCCTCGAAGAGGACCGGTCCGTCGGCGACGGCCCCCTTGGCGATCGTCTCGCCGGCGATGCGGCGCAGCCGCATCTTGACGCCGGTGGCCATGGAGAAGCTGCGCTCGAGCAGGAGCAGGTCGCCGCCCGGCAGGAAGGCGCCGTCGGTGACGTCGAACTCGCCGAGGCGCTTGACCGTGAAGATGCCCTTCTCAGGACCCTCGATGACCGCGGCGAAGATGTTGCCTTGCTTGTCGAGGCTCTTTTCGGACACGATCACCAGCGCGCCCTTCTGGCGACTGTCCAGCGGCGCGTGCGCCACCGTCTCGAAGCCGCGGTTCTGCCTCAGTTCCCGCTTCGGGATCAGGAAGTCCACCTCGCCGATCGCCGGCTTCATGTCGTCCGGATCGAGCTTGAACCGGGCGATCCGGTGGTCGCGTTCGAAGCCGACCGTCGCCACCCCGTCGCGGACATCGAGGCTCTCGGCGTCGACTTCCCACTTGCGGTCCGAAACGCGCCCCGCGCGGTCGAACATCTGCTGCATGCGGAAATTCTCGATGCCGGTCGGGCGGCCATCGGCGTCGCGCGCGATCGTTCCGAAGAACCAGAAACCGGTGTCGGCCACGCCGACGAAATCCCCGCCCGGCGTCAGGAACCGGAACGAGGACAGCGCGCCGAAATCCCTCGATGCCGAGGAGAGCTCGAGGCCGCCGACGAATTCGAGCGGCCCGAAACGCGTCCCCGCGACGCCAAGGCGAAACTGGCGGATCGGGCTCGCGGAAACCTCTAGCCGTTCGACTCCCTCGGCGGCTGCCCTGACCGGCTGATGCGCGGTAAGCCACAGCGCAGGCCCAAGCGCCGCCGCGGCGAACAGCCCATAGGCCAGCCCGCGCCGCAGGAGCGCGTTCAACCGGCGCGCCTCAGGCCGCCGCGGCGCGTGTCGCGCGCGCTTTCCTCGCCGAACAGCGATGCGAGCTGCTCGGTCATCGCCCCGGCCAGTTCCTCGGCGTCCACGATGGTGACCGCACGACGGTAGTAGCGCGTCACGTCGTGACCGATGCCGATGGCGAGAAGCTCGACCGGCGAACGCGTCTCGATCAGGTCGATGACGGCGCGCAGGTGGCGCTCCAGATAGTTGCCGGGGTTGACCGACAGGGTGGAATCGTCGACCGGCGCGCCGTCCGAGATCATCATCAGGATCTTGCGTTGCTCGGGCCGGGCGATCAGGCGCTGGTGCGCCCACAGAAGCGCCTCGCCGTCGATGTTCTCCTTGAGCAGGCCCTCGCGCATCATCAGGCCGAGATTGCGCCGGGCGCGCCGCCACGGTGCGTCGGCGCTCTTGTAGATGATGTGCCGGAGGTCGTTGAGACGGCCGGGATTGGCCGGCTTGCCGTCCTTCAGCCACTTCTCGCGCGCCTGCCCGCCCTTCCAGGCGCGGGTGGTGAAGCCGAGGATCTCGACCGAGACGCCGCAGCGCTCGAGCGTGCGCGCCAGGATGTCGGCGCAGGTGGCTGCGACCGTTATCGGACGCCCGCGCATCGAGCCCGAGTTGTCGAGCACCAGCGTCACCACGGTGTCGCGGAACTTGGTGTCGCGCTCCTGCTTGAAGGACAGGGGCTGCATCGGGTCGATGACGACGCGCACCAGGCGCGCCGGATCGAGATACCCTTCTTCGAGGTCGAAATCCCAGGAACGGTTCTGCTGCGCCATGAGCCGCCGCTGCAGGCGGTTGGCGAGACGCCCGACCACGCCCTGCAGGTTGGCGAGTTGCTTGTCGAGGAAGGCGCGCAGCCGGTCGAGTTCCTCTTCCTCGCAGAGCTCCTCGGCCCCGACCGTCTCGTCGAACTCGGTGGTGAAGACCTTGTAGTCGACCTGCCTGGGCAGATCGGCGAACGGGTTGTCCTTGCGCTTGGCTTCGCCCGGCGTCTCGGCGTCGGGCTCGTCGTCGTCGGAGAACTCGTCGGAGGTCGCGTCGGCGGCTTCCATCTCGCCGGCCTGCTCCTCCTCCGAGGAAGCGTCCTGCTCCTCGGATTGCGACTGGTCTGCGCCGGAATCGTCCTCGCCGCCGTCCTCGCTCTGCTCCTCGCCCTGCGGCTGCGGATCCTCGCTGTCCTCGGCGTCGTCGGAACTCTCCTCGTCGCCGATGTCCTGCGCCATCTCGAGGGAGGCGAGCATCTCGCGCACGACACGCGCAAAGGCCTGCTGGTCATCGACGTTGCCGGCCAGATGATCGAGGTCGGCGCCGGCCTTTTCCTCGACCCAGTCGCGCCAGAGATCGACGACGCGCTGGCCGCTCCTCGGCGCCGGGCGGCCGGTGAGCTTCTCGCGCACCATCAGCGCCAGCGCCTCCTCGATCGGCGCCTCCTCGCGGTCGCGCACGTCGGCCAGATTGGCCTTGGCGTACTTGTCCTCGAGCATGTGGCCGATGTTGTCGCCGACGCCGGTCATCCTGAGCGCGCCGACCGCCTCGACGCGAGCCTGCTCGACGGCGTCGAACACCGCGCGCGCCTGCTTTCCCTCGGGCGCAAAGCGGGTATGGATGCGCATATCGTGGCAGGCGCGCCTGAGCGCCATGGAATCGCCGAGGCCCCGCGTCACCGCGACGTCCGCCGGCGACGGCTTCTTGGGCAGTTCGGGCAGCCGCGCGCGGTTGCCCGCCAGCGCCGGCTTGTCCTTGGCGAAGCCGACCTCAAGTTCGTTATCGCCGGAGATGGCGCGCATGCAGACCGTCACCGCGCGCTTGAACGCGTCGGTGTCGGAGCCGTTCTTCGGCTTGTTGCGCGTGTTGTCCCCGGGACCGGCCATGCTAGAGCACGCCTCCGGGAGAACGCATAAATGAGGCCATGGACTGCGCCCGCCCCGCTTATCCCAGGACGACGTTGGCGGCGGATTCCGGCAGTTCCTCGCCGAAGGCGCGCTGGTAGAATTCCGCCACGATCGAGCGTTCCAGTTCGTCGCACTTGTTGAGGAAGGTCAGCCGGAAGGCCATGCCGACGTCGCCGAAGATTTCCGCGTTCTCGGCCCAGGTGATCACCGTGCGCGGGCTCATGACCGTCGACAGGTCGCCGTTGATGAAGGCCTGGCGCGTCATGTCGGCGACGCGCACCATCTTGTTGACGATCTCCTTGCCCTTGGCGTCGCGGTAGTGCTTGGCCTTGGCGAGGACGATCGACACTTCGTTGTCGTGCGGCAGGTAGTTGAGCGTGGTGACGATCGACCAGCGGTCCATCTGCGCCTGGTTGATCTGCTGCGTGCCGTGATAGAGGCCGGTGGTGTCGCCGAGGCCGACCGTGTTGGCGGTGGCGAACAGGCGGAAGGCCGGATGCGGGCGGATGACCCTGGACTGGTCGAGCAGCGTCAGCCGGCCCGAGGATTCGAGCACGCGCTGGATGACGAACATCACGTCCGGCCGCCCGGCATCGTATTCGTCGAAGCAGAGCGCGACATTGTGCTGGTAGGCCCAGGGCAGGATGCCGTCGCGGAACTCGGTGACCTGCATGCCCTCCTTGACGACGATGGCGTCCTTGCCGACGAGGTCGATGCGGCTGACATGGCTATCGAGGTTGACGCGGACGCAGGGCCAGTTGAGCCGGGCGGCGACCTGCTCGATATGCGTCGACTTGCCGGTGCCGTGATAGCCGGAGACCATGACGCGCCGGTTGAAGGCGAAGCCCGCGAGGATGGCCAGCGTGGTCTGTCGGTCGAACAAATAGTCCGGGTCGAGATCCGGCACGTGCTCGGTGGCCGCCGAATAGGCGGGAACCACCATGTTGGATTCGAAACCGAATGTGTCCTTCACCGACACCGTGGTGTCGGGCAGGTTGGCTATGTCGCGGTCGACCTTGTTCATAACGTCCTCACGCGGCGCATGCGCCGGCAGATGCAATCTTGTTCGGGGGCGTCTTTAGCAGACTCAGTGCCTAGCACAAACCTGCTTGTTTGAGCACGCGATAGGCCTGCAGGACATCGCGAAACCGTTCTTCAGAACCCCTGTCGCCGCCATTCGCGTCGGGATGGTGGCGCTTCACGAGTTCCTTATAGCGCGCCTTGATCGCCTCGCCAGTCGCCTTTGTGTCAAGGCCAAGCGTTTCCAGCGCCTTGGCCTCAAGCGGCTTTGCCTTGCGCTCGCGCGGCTGGCGGTGGTCCCGCGGGCCGTTGAACAGGTTGAAGGGGTCGCGCATGCGGTTGTAGTAGCCGGCGCGGCCCGACCGCATCTGCGCCATGTCGGGCGAAGAGCGGGCGCCGCCGTTCATGCCCATCGTCCAGGTCGGGCGGTGGCCGGTCAGCGCCTCCCGCTGGAACCGCGCGACCTCGGAATCCGGCACGCCCGAGAAGTAGTTGAAACCCTTGTTGTATTCGCGCACGTGGTCGATGCAGAACCGGAAATACTCGCCTTCCTTCATCCGCCCGACGGGCGCGCGGTGCGTGCCGGCCTCCTTGCAGCCGTCCCACTGGCAGATCGGCGCATGCGACTTCACCTCCGCCTCCTTGTCGGGGCGGATCCGAATCTTCTCGAAATATTTCGGATACGGCTTCATCTCGCGACCGTTATGGGCGCATCGCACCGGCGATACAAGAATTGACATTTTCGGGAAACATTCCCAACCGGGACAAATCACCCGGCCTGCGCCGACGCGCGATCTCGTGACCGCTGTCGCCCGTGGCCGGACCTATATGGGCAGTGGAGACGCCGATGTCGATACAGACAAGCATTGAAGAGAAGCTGAGCCGCGCATTCCGCCCGGAGCGGCTTTCGGTGATCAACGAAAGCCACCTGCACGCCGGCCACCATCACGTCGAGTCGGGGCATCACGCCAAGTTCGACGGCGAAGGCGAGACGCATTTCCGCGTGCGCCTTGTGTCGCCCCTGTTTGCGGGCATGAGCCGGATCGAGCGGCACCGCGCCGTGAATGCGGCGCTGGCGGACGAACTCGCGGGCGGGGTGCATGCGCTGGCGATCGAACCGGCCGCCCCCGGGGAAAAGACGCGCTGGTGAGCCGCCCGGACGAGAGGATCAGGCGACCGGCCTGATCCTGATCCTGGCGATGCGGTTCTTGTCGCGCTTCATCACCACGAAGCGCTTGCCATGGAAGGTGAACGCCTGGCGTTCCTCGGGGATCGACTGCGTCTCGTGGATGACGAGGCCGGCGATCGTCGTCGCCTCCTCGTCGGGCAGTGTCCAGTCCAGCGCGCGGTTGAGGTCGCGGATCGGCACGGTCCCGTCGACCACGATCGAGCCATCGGCCTCCTGCCGCACGCCCTGCATGTCGAGGTCGTGCTCGTCGGCGATGTCGCCGACGATCTCCTCGATGATATCCTCGAGCGTGACCAGTCCCTCGACCTCGCCATATTCGTCGACCACCAGCGCAAAATGCGCCTTGCGGCGCAGGAACGCGGTCAGCTGGTCCTGCAGGGAGGTCGTCTCCGGCACGAACCACGGCTTGGAGGCGATCTTCATCACGTCGATCTGCGTAAAGTCGTTGCCGACCTCGTTGAGCGCGCGCAGCAGATCCTTGGCGTGCAGCACGCCGACGATGTTTTCCGTCGAGCCCTTCCAGAGCGGCATGCGCGTATGCGGGCTCTGCAGCACCTCGCGCACGACGACCTCCGGCGGGTTGTCGGCGTTGACCGAGCGCATGTTGGTGCGGTGGACCATGACGTCGGCCAGTTCGAGCTCATGCAGGTCGAGCAGCGCGCCGACGCGGTCGCGGTCCTGCTTGACCACGCCGCCTTCCCGGTGGAGCACGGCGATCGTGCCGCGCAGTTCCTCATGCCCGGTCAGGAGCATTTCGTCGCGCGCGAGATTGACGCCGAACAGCGCCAGCAGGGCGCGCACGATCCAGTTGGCGATCGACGACAGATGGCCGAACAGGAAGACGACCAGCCGCGCGAAGCCGGCGACGTTGATCGCGAACTGTTCCGGCCGGGCCAGCGCCCAGGACTTCGGCAGGATCTCGGAAAAGATCACCAGCGCGACCGTCATCACGATGGTGGCGTAGATGACGCCGCTGTCGCCGAAGGTCTTGAGCAGCACGCTGGTCGCCAACGCCGACGCCAGGATGTTGACGAGATTGTTGCCGATCAGAAGCGCGCCGACCAGGCGATCCTTCCGCTCGATCAGCCGCTCGACCAGCCCGGCCCTGCGGTCGCCGGATGCGCTCAGCGAATGAATGCGCGCCCGCGACGCGCCGGTCATGCTGGTCTCGGTTCCCGAAAACAGGAACGACAGCATCAGGAGCAGCACGATCAGGCCGACAACAAGCCACGTTTCCAGGCTCATCGGGGGTGGTTCTCCTTGAGGAATGCCAGCACTTCCGAAGACGGGACGTCCCTGGCGATGAAGGCCTGGCCGACGCCGCGCGTGAGAATGAAGGTCAGCGCCCCGCGCGACACCTTCTTGTCCTGCGCGATATAGGCCAGGAGCCTGTCGGCATCGGGCAGGTCGCCGGGGATGTCCGCCATGCGCGTCGGCAGCCCGACGGCCGCGAGGTGCCGCTCGACGCGCAGCGCATCGTCCATGCTGCAGAGGTTGAGCCGCGACGAGAAGCGATGCGCCAGCGCCATGCCGATGGCGACGCCCTCGCCGTGAACCAGGCGGCCGCTGTCGTAGCCGGTGGCGCCTTCGAGCGCGTGGCCGAAGGTGTGGCCGAGGTTGAGCAGGGCCCGGTCGCCCGTCTCGAACTCGTCGCGCGCCACGACTTCGGCCTTGGCGCGACAGGATTCGGCGATCGCGCGCGTCCTTGCCGGGCCGCCCTCGAAAATCTCGCGCCAGTTGTCCTCCAGCCAGGCGAAGAAGTCGGGCCGGTCGATCAGGCCGTATTTGGCGACCTCGGCATAGCCGGCGCGAAACTCGCGGTCGGACAGCGTGTCGAGCGCGCCGGTGTCGGCGAGGACCAGCTGCGGCTGATGGAAGACGCCAACGAGGTTCTTGCCGTGCGTGCTGTTGATGCCGGTCTTGCCGCCGACGGACGAATCCACCTGCGCCAGGAGCGAGGTCGGCATCTGCACGAAGCGCATGCCGCGGCGCACGATGCCCGAGGCGAAGCCGGCGAGGTCGCCGATGACGCCGCCGCCGAGCGCGATCACCGCGTCGCCGCGCTCGAGCCGGGCGGCGAGGACGCCGTCGACCACGGTCTGCAGCGCCTCGAAACTCTTCGTCTTCTCGCCGGGCGGAAGCGTGATCGCGGTCGATCCCACCCCTGCCCCTTCGAGGCTCGCGAGCAGCGGATCGAGATGCGCGGCGGCGACATGGCCGTCGGTGACGATCGCCGCCCGTACGCCCGGCAACCGCCTGACGATCTCCTCGCCGGCCCGCGCGATCAGCCCGGCGCCGATCAGGATGTCGTATGTCCGGTCGCCCAGCCTGACCGGGACGGTCTCGATGCTCATTTCGTCGCCTCGGTGCCTGGGGATGCGCCGGCTAGATGCCGGCCGATCGCCTCGATGACCTCGCTGGCGATGACCTCCTTGCGCTCGGCCCGCGTCGGCGCGGTGATGTCGGCCAGCGCGTAGACCGGATAGCGCTCGCCCATCAGCTTCTCGAGCACCGCGCGCGGGTCGGCATTCCTGAGGAGCGGACGGTTCTGCTTCTTGGCGACACGCTCGAGAAGCGTATCCACGTCGGCCTTCAGCCAAACGGACAGCCCATGCTCGCCGATCGCCTCGCGCGTCTGCTCGTTCATGAACGCGCCGCCGCCCGTCGAGAGTATCTGCGGTCCCTGCTCGAGGAGGCGGAGGATGACGCGCTGCTCGAGGGCCCGGAACTCGGTCTCGCCATAGCGCTCGAAGAGATCCGGGATCGTCATCCTGGATACGCTTTCGATCTCGTGGTCGCTGTCGATGAAGGGAAGGCCAAGCGCCGTGGCGACCTTGCGTCCGATCGCCGTCTTGCCGGCGCCCATCAGGCCGATGAAGACAATCGAGCGCGAGCCGAGCCTGGCGAGCAGGTCGGCACTGTTGTCTGCAGCCAGCGTCTGGGTCGCGATCATGGCGCCGTTCCACATGAAAAGCCTGATGGCGTCAAGCAGACGATGTCCCGCTCGCCCTTGTCTTGACGAAATTCGCGTCCCATAAGGGCGCGGAACGGAAAACGGGCGGCCAAGGGATTCGATGCCGACGCTATTCAGGTTTGTCATCACTCTCTGCATTCTGGCTGCCCTCGGCTACGGCGCGATGCTCGCGCTGGTGATCCTGGTCGAGCCGAACACGGCGGAAATGAGCGAACGCGTTCCCGCCGACCGGCTCAACCCACAGACCAGATGAACAGCGCGGCGCGCATCGAAGCCTTCCTGGAGATGATGAGCGTCGAGCGCGGCGCGGCCGACAACACGCTGGCGAACTACCGCCGCGACCTCGAAGACGCGACCGAGACCATCAAGGGCGGCCTGGCCGGCGCCGGAGCCGACGACATCCGCGCCTATCTCGGCGGCATGGCCGCGCGCGGCTTTGCCGCCTCCTCGCAGGCGCGCCGGCTTTCGACGCTGCGGCAGTTCTTCAAGTTTCTCTATGCCGAGAACCTCAGGCCGGACGATCCGACCGGCACGCTCGACAGCCCGCGCCGAGAGCGAACGCTGCCGAAGACCATGGCCGAGACGGAGACCGGCAGGCTGCTCGACCAGGCCGACGCCGAGGCGGCCGGCAAGGCCGCCGACCCGGTCGCGGCCGCGCGGATGCACGCGCTGGTCGAGGTGCTTTACGCCACCGGCCTGCGTGTTTCCGAACTCGTCGCCCTGCCCGTCGCCGTCGCCATGCGCGACGAACGCTTTTTCGTGGTGCGCGGCAAGGGCAGCAAGGAACGCATGGTGCCGCTTTCCCAGAAGGCCCGCGACGCCATGCGCGCCTGGCTGGTGCGGCGGAACGGCGATCCGGCGCTGGCGGACAGCCCGTATCTCTTCCCGTCGCCGGCGTCGGAAAGCGGCCACCTGCCGCGGCAGGTCTTCGCCCGCGACCTCAAGGCGCTGGCCGCGCGCGCCGGAATTGCGTCGGCCAAGGTTTCCCCGCACGTGCTGCGGCACGCCTTCGCGAGCCATCTGCTGGCCAACGGCGCCGACCTGAGGGCGGTCCAGCAACTGCTCGGCCATGCCGACATTTCGACCACCCAGATCTACACGCACGTCCTCGAGGAAAGGCTGGTGCGGCTGGTCAACGACCACCATCCGCTTGCCGACCCGCCCCCGTGAGGTTATGTGAGGCTTGATTTCACCCGCCGGAACCGCGTTTTCAGGGGTTCCGCGCGTTTCCCGCCCCGGCGCATCGGTTCAATCACGAATGTACAACTATCTCGATTTCGAAAAGCCGGTTCAGGACCTGGAAGGCAAGATCCTCGAGCTGAAGAAGCTTTCCGAGAGCGGTGAGGCCGTCGACGTCGGCGAGGAGATCGCCAGGCTGGAAAAGCGTTCCGCAGAGGCGCTTCGCGACGTCTACCGGCAACTGACCCCTTGGCAGAAGGTGCAGGTCGCCCGCCACCCCGACCGGCCGCATTGCCTCGACTACGTCAAGGGCCTGTTCACCGATTTCACGCCGCTCGCCGGCGACCGCAAATTCGGCGAGGACGCTGCCATCGTCGGCGGCTTCGCGCGCTTCCGCGGCGAGCCTGTCGCGGTGATCGGCCAGGAAAAGGGCTCCGACACCAAGAGCCGGCTGAAGCACAATTTCGGCTCGGTCAGGCCCGAGGGCTACCGCAAGGCCGTGCGCATCATGGAACTGGCCGACCGCTTCGGCATCCCGATGATCACGCTGGTCGACACGGCTGGCGCCTATCCGGGCGTCGGCGCGGAGGAGCGCGGCCAGGCCGAGGCGATCGCCCGCTCCACATCGGCCTGCCTGTCGCTGCGCAGCCCCTCGCTTTCGGTCGTGATCGGCGAAGGCGGCTCGGGCGGGGCCATCGCCATCGCCACGGCGAACCGGGTCTACATGCTGGAGCACGCCATCTATTCGGTGATCTCGCCGGAAGGCGCGGCGTCGATCCTGTGGCGCGACACCACGCGCTCCAAGGAAGCCGCCACCAACATGAAGATCACCGCGCAGGACCTGCTCGACCTCAAGATCATCGACGGCATCGTGCCGGAGCCGATGGGCGGCGCGCACCGCGCGCCTGAGGCGGTGATCGGCGCCACCGGCGACCTGATCGCAAGAACGCTCGGCGAGTTTGCGCAATCCAACGCGGATTTCCGCGAGCATCGGCGCGAAAAGTACCTGGCGATGGGCCGCTCCCTCTGAAGGGACGCGGATTCCCGCCAAATGTGGCGTCCGACAGCTTTTCGCCACATTAATGTCGAAGCCTGCCCGTCAAGCTGACCTGGGGACAGGGACGGCAGACGGGGGTTGTGGTAATCAATTCTCAAGGTTAACGGACCTAAAATGTCCGTCGACCTGCCATGAACCCGCCGGCCCTATTCGAACGCGCCGCCTAACGGACGAAACCAGACCAATGATCGCAAACGTGATCCGCGCCGCATTCCTCACCGCTGCAATCGCCGCAGCCGGATGCACGGGGTCCGACATCAGCGGCATCTCGACCGGCGGAAACCCGGCCGCGGAGAAGCAGCTTTCCTCGAAGCGGCTGGCCGAAATGCAGGCCAAGGGCATGAGCCGGACGTCGCCCGTCATGGCCCGCATCTTCAAGGAAGAAGGCAAGCTCGAAATCTGGAAGCAGAAGACGAACGGCCGCTACGACATCCTCGCGAGCTACGACATCTGCAAGTGGTCCGGCAAGCTCGGGCCGAAGTTCATCGAAGGCGACCGCCAGGCGCCAGAGGGCTTCTACACCGTGCGTCCCACGCAGATGAACCCGCGCTCCAGCTACCACCTCGCCTTCAACATCGGCTATCCCAACGCCTACGACCGCGCCAACGGGCGCACAGGCCAGCACCTGATGGTGCACGGCGCCTGCTCGTCGTCGGGCTGCTACTCGATGACCAACGAGCAGATCGAGGAAATCTATGCCTTCGGCCGCGACGCGTTCCGCGGCGGCCAGACCGAGTTCCAGATCCAGGCCTTCCCCTTCAGGATGACGGCCGCCAACATGGCGCGCTATCGCGACGATCCCAACTTCGCCTTCTGGACAATGCTCAAGGAAGGCTACGACCAGTTCGAGATCACCAAGGTGCCGCCCAAGGTCGATGTTTGCGAGAAGCGCTACGTCTTCAACCGCATTCCGGAGGGCACTGCGACCTTCAACCCGACGGGCGCCTGCCCGGCGTCGACGCAGCCTGGAACGCTGGCGACCGCCTACCAGTCCTACCAGAAAAGCTATGAAGCCGCTTTCGCAACCGCGGCGAAGAAGAGCTCGAAGCTGCCGCCGAAGCCCACCATCGCCGGGCTGAAGGAAGCCAATCTCGTCGCCGACTGGACCAAGAAGCGGGCCCGCGGCGAGCGCATTCCGGTGGAGCCGCCGTCGATGAACCAGGACGGAACGGTGAGCCAGACCGCCCAGATGGGTCGCATCGATTCGCCGGCCGGGCGCCGCCAGGCTGAAATCGACGAAGCCGCCGCCGAGAAGGCCAAGGCCGAAGCCGAGAAGAAGCGGATCGAACTGGCGAAGGCTGAAGAGAAGAAGCGCCTGGCCGAGCAGGCTGAAGCCGATGCGCAGGCGGCGACCCCTGTCGTCGCCACCGGCGCCGTGAACACGCAGGAAGCGCCGGTCGAGGCCGCGCCCGCCGACAATCCGGGCCTCTTCAACAGCGCGCGCAAGCGGATCGCCAACATCTTCGGCAGCTGATCGCCTTGCACGACACGTCGACCTACGACCTCAGGGGCCTGAAATGCCCCCTGCCGGTGCTTCGCGCGAAGAAGCGCATGGCCGCAATGCAGCCGGGCGAAAGGCTGTGGCTGGAGACGACCGATCCGCTGGCAACGCTCGACATCCCTGCCTTCTGCGCCGACGAAGGGCACAGGCTGATCGATCGCGAAGCAGTTGACGGCGGGCACCGCTTCCTGGTCGAGCGCGGGCCGCCGGCGCCGTCCGGTCGCTCCTGATCTTTTTTGCAAGGTGGCGGAACCTTTCGCCCGGCGGCGCATTGTTGGGAGACGGCAGGCTGTCCCCCGACCCCCCAAATGCCCGCCGTCCAGTCTCCAGCCGGCCGCAAGGCCGGCTTTTCTTTTCCAGGACCTAGCGCAGGCCGGCGATGGCGAGCGGGTTGTCCACCAGCGCCGCCCGATCCGGCGTATCCACCGCCGGTGTGTCGGTGAAGGCGGCGAACAGGCGCCTGACATAGTCCGCGGGCATGTCGAGCGTGATCAGGACGAGCCGCGTTCCGCGCGTTGCGTCCGGCCATGCCGGCAGGCGGGCGGGCGGATGCAACAGGCGCTGGACGCCATGCACGACCAGCGGGCGCGACGGATCGTCGGCCAGTTCGATGACGCCCTTCATGCGCAACAGCTTGTCGCCGTGGGCCGAACGCAAGAGGTCCAGGAACATCTCTATCGCCGCGTAGGGGACCGGCTTGTCGTGCGTCAGCGTGAACGTCCTGATCCGCGAATCGTGCCTGTGATGCTCGTGATGGTCGCCATGATCGTGGCCGTGCCCATGGCCGGGCCCGCAATCGCCATGCGCGTGCGCAGCTTCTTCGCCAAGCCAGCGACGGACATCGGCGGACTTGCTGGCGGGATTGTAGACGCCGCAGTCGAAAAGCGCCGAACAGCCCGTCCCGGGCGTACGGGCATCGATGATCGGCGCCGAAGGATTGATGTGCCGCAGCCGCGCCGCGAGCACCTCCAACGCGCCCTGATCCCGAACGAGATCGGACTTCGCGATGACGAGACGGTCGGCGACGGCGACCTGCTTTACCGCCTCGATGTGGGCGTCGAGGGTCGCTTCGGCGTTGACCGCATCGACCAGCGCGATCACGCCGTCGAGCCTGTAGGCCTGGACCAGGGCGGGATGGCCCATGATCGATTGCAGGACGGGCGCCGGATCGGCCAGACCGGTGGTCTCGACGATCACGCGCGCGAGACGCGCGATGCGGCCGGTCTGCAGCCGGTCGACCAGGTCGGCAAGCGTGTCCACGAGGTCGCCGCGCACCGTGCAGCACAGGCAGCCGTCCGCCAGCTGGATGATGCCGTCGGACGAGTTCTCGACCAGCAGGTGGTCGATCGCGACATCGCCGAACTCGTTGATGATGACGGCCGTGTCGGCCAGCGCCGGGTCCTTCAGCAGCCGGTTGAGCAAGGTGGTCTTGCCGGCGCCCAGGAACCCCGTCAGCACGGAGACCGGTATGGGTCCCGGGATCATTGATCCAGCGTCGTCAGCGCGTCTTCGTCCGTCGCCTCGGTGTCCAGCGCGGCGGAATCGCCGAGCGCGGCAGGCTCGGCCCCCTCAGGAGCGGGGATGTCGGGGCGCCAGTCCGGCAGCGGGATATCCGGATCGTAGCCGGCGGCAACCGCAGCCTGCTTCTTCAGTTCCTCGGCCTCGCGCGCGGCCTTGTCCGCCGCGTCCTGGATCAGCAGGGCCGCGACCGAGGGCGTGGCCGGTCCGGTGGCCGTGCCGACCCGGATCGGCACGAGATCGCGCGGCCCCTCGCGCTTGGCGAGGTAGGACGCCGGCTCGGCCTTGCCGTCCTTCTTGCGCTGCGCGGCCGCCTCGCGCTCGCGCTTGCGCAGCGCCTGGCTGCCGGCCTTGGTGCACAGCGCCTCGCGCATGTTGGTCGCCTTGTCGAGGCCGGCGCCGGTCGGCTTCATGGCCGCGAGCGACAAGCCGCCGGCGGTCGGCTCGGCAAACCCCTTGGCCAGCAGGCCCGCCGCCGCCTCGTTGCGCCCCTTCACCGACGTCGCGCCTATGACGATGGCCATCAGCGTGCGTCCGTCGCGCGTCGCCGAGGCCACCAGGTTGTAGCCGGCCGGGCAGGTATAGCCCGTCTTCATACCGTCGGCGCCCTCGAAGCGCCCGATCAGCGCGTTGTGGCTGGCGATGACCTGCTTGCCGGACGACAGGCCCTCGATCGAGAAATAGGATGCGTATTCAGGGAACTCCCGGCGAAGCGCCGAAGCGAGAATGCCGAGGTCGCGCGCCGTGGTGTACTGCTGGTCGTCGTGCAGGCCGTGCGCATTGACCCAGTGCGACCCCGTCATGCCAAGGCGCCGGGACTCCGAGTTCATGCGCGCGGCGAACTCCGCTTCCGATCCGGCAAGGCTCTCGCCGATCGACGTCGCCACGTCGTTGGCCGACTTCACCATGATGATCTTGATCGCGTCGTCGAGCGTGATGACGGTGCCGACGGGATAGCCCATCTTGCTCGGCGCCTCGTTGGCGGCGTTGGCCGAGACGCGAATGGGCGACTGCATCGTCACCTCGCCCGACTTCACGGCCCGGAAGGCTACATAGGTCGTCATCAGCTTGGTCAGCGAGGCCGGATACCAGCGCGCGAAAGGCTGCTCGCTTTCCAGGACCTGGCCGCTGGTCGCGTCGAACAGCAGCGACGGGCCGGCGCTTGCCGGCTGGCCCGCCAAACTCGCGATGGCCAGGACCGCGAAACCGAGAGAAAGCATGTGCCGCATCGATGATCCCGCCTTTGGATCCGGGGCTTCCCGGGTGTTCCAGCGCCGCAATAGAAGAAGCCAAGGACGGCGCCTGAGGCGGCGACCCTGCGCATCGTTATGTGCTATCTAGCCTATCTGACCTCAAGATGGCAAAAAGCCCGGATTCGGGCAACAGCCCGGCACTTCAATATCACGGGAAATCCGATGCCGATTCTGAACCGCGCCGCCGAACTGCAGGACGAGATCACGACCTGGCGCCGACACATCCACCGCACGCCGGAACTCGGCTTCGATCTCTACCAGACCGCGGAGTTCGTGGCGGCGCGGCTGAGGGAGTTCGGCTGCGACGAAGTCGCGACGGGCATCGCCCGCACGGGCGTCGTCGGCGTCATCAGGGGCCGCCTCGGCGACGGCCCGGCGATCGGCCTGCGCGCCGACATGGACGCGCTGCCGATCGAGGAGACGAGCGGCGCGCCGCATGCCTCGACCGTGCCCGGCAAGATGCACGCCTGCGGCCACGACGGGCATACCGCGATGCTGCTCGGAGCGGCGAAGTACCTGGCCGAGACCCGCAATTTCGCGGGCACCGTGGCGGTTATCTTCCAGCCGGCCGAAGAGGGCGGCGGCGGTGGCCGGGAAATGGTCCGCGACGGCATCATGGAGCGCTTCGGCATCACCCGCGTCTTCGGCATGCACAACATGCCCGGCCTGCCGGTCGGGCAGTTCGCGATCCGGCCGGGCGCCATCATGGCGGCGACCGCCGAGTTCAACGTGCGCGTGCGGGGCCGCGGCGCCCACGCGGCGATGCCGCATGTCGGCATCGACCCCATCGTCGCGGCGAGCCAGATCGTCATGGCGTTCCAGACCATCGCCTCGCGCACCGTCGACCCGACCGATTCGGTCGTCGTCTCGGTGACCAAGTTCAACGCCGGCTCGGCCTACAACGTCATTCCCGAGCAGGTCGATCTCGCCGGTACCGTGCGCTCGCTCAAGGCCGAGGTGGCCGCCCTCACCGAGGAGCGCATGCGCGCCATCTGCGAGGGCATCGGCCGCGCCGCCGGCGCGACCGTGACGATGGACTTCAAGCCCAACTACCCGGTCACGGTCAACGATCCGGGCGAGGCCGCCTTCGCCGGCGACGTCGCCGCGACGGTGGCCGGAGAGGCGGCCATCCACCGCGCCGTCGCGCCGCTGATGGGCGGCGAGGATTTCTCCTACATGCTGCAGGCGCGCCCCGGTGCCTTCATCTTCATAGGCAACGGCGACACGGCGAACCTTCACCACCCGTCCTACGACTTCAACGACGAAGCGACGCCGCACGGCGTGAGCTACTGGGTGAAGCTCGCCGAGACCGCGCTCGCCGCATGAGTGGAAAAGCCTGATCGAAGACAGTTGGCGAATTGGCCGGAAGGGGCTATGTGTCAGCCGGCTGGTCCCGTAGCTCAGTAGGATAGAGCGGCAGATTCCTAATCTGTAGGTCGCAGGTTCGATTCCTGCCGGGATCACCAACAAAATCAAGGCTTTAGATACCTCTGCCCTTCGATCTCATGTTGCGTCATGCTGCAACTGAATAACCTTGATTTCCAACGGTTTTCGCTGACACTCGGCGACTCGACGCGACTTGAACGCGACATGGGGAGCACTCCCCCAGCGCACAGCCAACGCGGCCATCCAGCGATCGCTGAGCTTGTAGCGGCCGGAGAAGTCACCCTACCCCAGCGCAGCGTCTGGACGGCCGTGTCCATCAGGTCACAGGTCGGCAATGTTCTGCCCTGCAACCCGCAAATTGGGGTTTACAATCCCGGATTGCACACGCATGCCGGTCTAGTTCATTTTGAGGAACTGCTTATGCGCACATTTATAGCCACCGCACTGTTCCTCGGCTCAGCAAGTTTTGCCCACGCCGCCGATGCAGTGGTTGAAGAGGTTGTTGTCGTCGATACAACCTACAACTGGTCGGGCGTCTATGTCGGCGGCCAGATCGGCTATGCCTTCGAGGGCAGCGCCGACTACGTCCATGAAGGTATCTCCGGTTTCTACAGCCATGATCCCGACGGGGTCATCGGCGGCATCTACGCGGGCTACAACTATCAGTTCGCCAACGGCATCGTGCTCGGCGGCGAGGCCGATATCGCCCTGGGGGACGTGGAGGACTCATCAGTCTTAGGCCTCAGCCCTTTCTCGGCGCGAACCGAAGTCGACTGGATGGGCGCGGTTCGCGGGCGTCTGGGCTACGCCTATGATCGCTTTCTTCCCTATGTCGCGGGTGGCGTCGCATTCGGCCACTATCGCTTTGAGGAATTCAGCAGCGGCAATCCATACGGTGACCACGACGGAAGCATGGTCGGATGGACGATCGGCGCCGGCGCAGAATATGCCGTCACCGACAATTGGATCGTCCGCGGCGAATACCGCTACACCGATTTCGACGAAAAGCACTTCACCGCGAATCATTCTGGCGACGAATATGACGTGGACATCGACATCCACGATTTCCGCTTCGGCGTCGCGTACAAGTTCTGACGGTCACGCGTCTGCATTTGAGCCCGGCCATCGCGCCGGGCTTTCTCGCAGGGCAGCTCAAGACGCCATAGGCGCCAGTCAGCCGTTCCCCAAGCGCCGCCTTCGGGCGGCGTTTTCATTTGGTGGCCGACCGCCACCACCCGTGCGTGCCAGTTGCCAGTGACGTCGACTGCGAGGGCGGCAAGGGCGATGGCCCTGAATATGTGACCGGTCCCATCCGGGTGATCGGAATCGACGTCTACGGCCTGGACAGGGACGGCGACGGCATTGCCTGTAAGCCAAAGAAAAAGAAGAAGCGCGGATAGACTGCGATTCCTACTTACTAGACTGCTCGACAGGACATGCTCGATCTGAGCTATCTCCCTGCCGCAGCCACCTCTGCGCGGTAAAGTTCCGCAACGGTATCTTCGCCGAGCGACACGTCGGCAAGACCGAGCACCGCCCCCTCCGCAATGTTCCGAAGGAGCTTGACCCTGTGCGCCAGGCCAATCGGCAACGCATCGCGCGCCTCGTCCAGCGGAAGCGCCTTGCCCCATACGGTGTAGCCCCCCTCGCCGTCGAGCATCTCGCCTTCCTTCAGAGCACGCTTGGCCACGGCAGCGACGGTGCCCCGCATCATCCGGGCAGAACCCGTCGCCTCGCGCCGCAGAGCGGCCGACAGGACCGAGACCGACAGTTCAAGACCGATCAGGTGAAACGGCTTGTACATCGCCGCAAACCGGCCCGTGTCGTCCACCTTCAGCCCGTATTGCCGAAAGCATGCCGCCGCATAGTCGTTCGTCGCTTCGAGCACGACGTAGACGCCCCAGCGCAGGTCGCGATAGACCGGCCGGCCGTCGCGCTCGAGCGAAGATATGGTTTCGACCATCCCGCGCCCCTGAAGCTGCCCGCCCAGTTCCCGAGGCCGCAGCACCATGGCGAGATCGTCCACGCCGCAGGGTGGGAATCCCAATCCTCCCGAAGGCACGCGCAGCCCGCAGGCATTGGCGATCGCCACCATCTCGATGGCGCTCTTGGTGCCGTCGAGAAACGAATTGAACATCTGCGGGTTCATCCCGGCGCGGCGCGCTTCCTCCGGCGTCAAGCCATAGTGCGCCCAGACGCCTTCGGGCGTGACCTGGTGATAGGCAGGCAGGTATTTGGTGCCTTTGCCGGCAGCGGCGACCGAGAAGCCCGCCGCCCGTGCCCAGTCGACCATTTCGGCCACCAGCGCCGGCTGATCACCGTAGGCCATGGAATAGACCACGCCCGCCGCCGCAGCCTCCCGCGCGAGCTTGGGTCCGACGAGCACATCCGCCTCGACATTGACCATCACGACATGCTTGCCGGCTGCGATTGCCGCCCTTGCGTGGGCGATGCCGGCTCGCGGACTGCCCGTCGCCTCGATCACCACGTCGACGTCGTCCCGCCCGGCAAGCGCCGAACCATCGTCGAGGATCACGGTGGCGTCGATCCGCTCCTCGTCCCATCCGACCGCGCGGCAGGCAGACCGCGCCCGGTCGGGATCAAGATCGGCGATCGCTGCAACCGACAAGCCGCGGATTGTCGGCACCTGCGCCAGGAACATCGAGCCGAACTTGCCTGCGCCGATCAGGCCCGCCCGGACCGGCCTCCCATGGTCCTCCGCCTCCGCGGCCAATCGTGCCAGGTTCATCCTTCATCTCCCATGTTCGGGAAGACTATAGGATTGGCCGCCCGCCGCCGCGAGCGACATTTGAGAAGGACCGGGCCTTTGATCTGTCAAGGTCGGGGGAGAACCGAATCGGTCGCCACCAACAGGCCTGCTAGCCAGCAGAACGAAGGGCCACACATTGCCTCGGATCCGACCTACTTGATCCCGGCCCGCATGAAGCTTTGAACAAACTGGCGCTGAAAAAGGAGAAATCCGATCAACAGCGGCCCGGATGTTATCAGCGTCGCCGCGTTGATGATTGACCATTCGGTGCCGCTGTCGGTTGTTGCGAAGATGGAGAGGCCAACCGTAAGGGGCCGCGTCTCGGCGGAGGAGGTGATGATCAACGGCCAGATGAAGTTGTTCCAATGGTGGGACACCGAAACCAGCCCGAAGGCGAGCATGGTGGGTTTTGCCAGCGGAATATAGACCCGCCACAACAGGCCAAGCAGGTTGCAGCCCTCGACGCGCGCCGCTTCGTCCAGTTCCTTCGGCAGTGTCTTGAACGTCTGGCGCAGCAGGAAGATTGCAAAGCCCGAAGCAAAGTACGGCAGACCGATTGCAAGAATGGTGTCCACCAGTCCGAGCGTGCGCATCGCCGCATAGTTCCTGACGATGAGGATATCCGGCATCACCATGAGTTGCAGGAGGACCAGGGAGAAGAGAATGTTCTTTCCCGGGAACTCCAGCCTGGCGAAGGCGAAGCCGGCGAGCGTGCACAACACGAGCTGCGCGGCGAGGATCATGGTCACGAGAATGATCGTGTTCAGGAAGTACCGCGCGAACGGCGCTGCATTCCATGCCTCGACGAAATTCTCCAGCGTCAGCGGCGCAAACAAGTCAAAGCGTGTCTCGTAGGCGGACGGATGGATGGCGGTCCATACGGCGTAGAGCAGCGGGAGCAGCCAGACCAGGGCCAGCGCCCATGCGCCGGCCACGAACAGCGCGCGATCGATGGTGATCCCGCGCACGTTGGAACTGGAGGATGTCTGCCTCAGGTCGGTGGCTGCGGTCGTCATCTGTAGTGCACCCGACGGTCGAGGAGGAAGAACTGGCCGATGCCGACGATCGCCAGGATCGCCACCATGACGACGGTAAGGGTCGCGGCGTAGGCCGTATCCCAGAACCGGAAGCCCTGGTCGTAAATGTAGTAGAGCAGCAGGGTCGAGGCGTTGTTGGGCCCGCCCTGCGTCATCACGAAGACATGGTCGACCATGCGAAACGCGTTGATCGTCGCATTGACCGACACGAAAAGCGTGGTCGGCATGATGAGCGGCCATGTGATCCGCCAGAAGAAGACCCAGCTGGAAGCGCCCTCGAGCGCCGCCGCCTCGCGCAGGCTCTGGGGAATTGTCTGCAGCGCAGCCAGGAAAAAGATCATGAAGAAGCCGGCCTGGTTCCAGATCGTCACCGCGGTAATGGCGTAGAGCGCGGTGGAGGGCTGGCCTACCCAGTTGATCGGCTGGAACCCGAAAAGTCCGCGAATTTGATCGAACAGACCGAAGCCCGGAAGGTAGAAGAACAGCCAGATATTGGCCACCGCGATCAGTGGCAGCACCGTTGGCGTGAAATACGCCATGCGCAGTAGTCCCTGCCCGAGGATTTTCCGGGACACGAAGAGAGCCATCGACAATGCGAGCGCGATCGAGGCGGGAATCGTTATCGCCGCGTAGATCGCATTGTTCACCATCGCCTTGACGAAGACTGCATCGCCAAGCATGCGCTGGTAGTTGTCGAAGCCGACGAAAACCGCAGCCCGCTGTCCGCGCGGTGTGGACCAGAAGCTGTCGAGAATTGTCTGCACCGCCGGCAGATGGGTAAACCCGAAAAGCAGCAGCAGCGCAGGCGTCAGCAGCAGCCAGGCATTTATCCATTCGCGCTTGATCATGATCCGCGGCCTTTGGCGAAGTCAAAAGCGGGGGCGACCGAACGAAGCCGCCCCCGGCTGGTCCTACTGACGATAGAGTTTGAGAATTGCGTCCGCCTCGCCCTGAGCATCGGTCAGAGCCTGTTCGGGAGACTTGTCTCCGACGATCGCGGCCGCGATGGCGTCGTTGAGTATCTGGCGAACGCGGGCATTCTCATAGGTCGAGAACTCGGCGACCGCGTGTTCGAGCTGGTTGCGCGCGACCAGTGCGCCGGGAACTTCCTTCACGTACTCCTTCATCTTGTCGGTTTCCCAGATGTCGGGACGCGGCGCCACATACCCGGTCGCGATCGACCACGCGGCCGCCTGCTCCGGAGCAGTCGCCCACTTCACAAAATCGATGGCGGCGCGTGTCGCTTCCTGGTCGTGCCCCTTGAAGAGAAAGAAGTCACCGCCACCGGTAGCGACGCCGTACTGCTTGTTCTTCGGCAGCATCGCCACACCGAGATCGAAGGTCGCATTGGTGCGGATGTTGGTGAGGTTGCCGGTCGTGGTGATAGCCATCCCGGCCTCGCCGTCCAGGAACGCGCGCGGCGTTGCGCCCCAGTCGACAATGCCCGGCGCCAAGATCTGATGCTTCTTCGAAAGGTCCACGAGGAATTGGAGAGCCTCGATGACTTCCGGCCGATCGAAATAGGTTTCGGTGCCTTCAGCGTTCATCAGTTCGGCGCCGTTCGCAATCGCCAGAGCCTGGAACGGCCAATAGGGAAAACCGGATGAGGGGATGCGAACGCCCCATTGGGTGACGGTGCCATTGGCGTCGCGGACGGTCAGCTTCCTGCCGGTCTCGACAAGCTGCTCCCAGGTGCTGGGCGGAGCCTCGGGATCCAGCCCTGCTGCCTTGAAGGCATCCTTGTTGTAGTACATGACCGGCGTGGAGCGCTGGAACGGAATCCCCCAGGTCTTTCCATTCTTGTGCGTGTTCGCGCGGAATGCCTCGTAGAAGCCGCCCACCCAATTCTGCAGCTCGTCCTCGCTCAGGTAGCCGTCCCAGGCGTCGATAAGATTTTCGTCCTGCAGCATGAAGACATCGACGGCCGACAGGATCGCGAGGTGGGGCGGATTGCCGCCGCGGGCCGCGGTGATCGCCCGGGTGGTCGTGTCGGCGTAGCTGCCGGTGTAGATGGCGTTGATTTTCACATCCGCGTTCTGCGCCATGTACTCATCGGTCATGGCCTGGATGGTATTGGCCGCTTCGCCGCCGACGGCGACCGGGAAATAGAGCTCAAGGTCAACCGCAAGCGCCGTGGACATAGATAATGCGAGCATTGCGCCGCAAAGCGACGACGATTTCAGAACGTGTTTCATTGAAGTTCCTCCCTGTATTGAGCTTGCGCCGCCTCATCGAGGCGTCGTCCGTCAGGACCGAAAACGTGCGCAACCGACTCCGGCCACACCAATGCGATCGTCCCGTCCAGCGCTTCAGAACGCGCGGGTTGCCTGACGATGACCCTGGCATCGCCGACATGGGCGGCGACGAGTTCGTCCGCGCCGAGATACTCGACGCTTTCGACCACCGCTCGCACGCCATCGCGGCCTGCGCGGATATCTTCTGGACGCACGCCGATCAGGCAGCCCTCAGCCAGGCGTTCATAGCCTGGCACGACGCCTGCCGGGATCAGGTTCATCGGCGGCGTGCCGATGAACCGGGCGCAGAAGGTGGTGGCCGGCCGCGTGTATAGCTCGCGCGGGCTGGCGATCTGCTCGATGCGCCCCTGGTTCATCACGACGATCTTGTCGGCCATGGTCATGGCTTCGACCTGATCATGGGTGACATAGACCATGGTCAGGCCGAGGCGCTGTTGCAGCGCACGGATCTCGACACGCATGCTCGCCCGCAACTTCGCGTCGAGGTTGGATAGCGGCTCGTCCATGAGACAGACGGGGGATTGAGCCACGATAGCCCGGCCGAGGGCGACGCGCTGCTGCTGCCCGCCGGACAGTTGGTTCGGGCGCCTGTCGAGCAGTTCGCCAAGATTGAGGAGATCGCTGGCCCGCTTCAGCCGGCGCTCGCGCTCGGCAGCGCCGACCCGCCTCACTCGAAGGCCGAAGATGATGTTCTCCCTGACGCTCAGATGCGGGAACAGCGCGTAGGACTGGAAAACCATGGCAATGCCATGTTCGGCCGGCGACGCATGCGTCACATCACGCCCGCCTATGAGAATCGAGCCGGAGCTGACTTCATCAAGTCCGGCAATAAGCCGAAGCGTCGTCGACTTCCCGCAGCCGGATGGCCCCAGCAGCACGGTCAGCGTGCCCGGCTCGACCTCGAAACTCACCTCGTGAACAGCGTGGACGGCGCCCCAGCGCTTGCTCAGATCCTTGACTTGAATTCCCGACATTCCGATCCACACCCCGCCTGGAGTTTTGCCAGCGTCGCCGGCGGATGTTTTCCAAACCGCTCCAAGCAGGACTATTGAACTAAATCTTGATGGTCAATACAAATGTTCAAAATTGGAATGGCGGTCCGATTCCCGTGGCCGCGTCGCCGTCCTCAAGGAGACCGGAATGACCGCTTTCAGCATGCTTCACCTGTCCGACACGCACCTGTCGGCACGTATGGGCCATTTTCAGCGCAACAACGAACTGATGCTGGAGGTGCTGAAGAACTCGACCCATGACCTCATCGTTCACACCGGCGACATCACGCTGGACGGAATTCGCCACGAGGACGACTTCAGCTTCTGTCGTTCGTTCTACGAGACGTTGGACCAGCACATCCATTTCATCCCCGGCAATCATGACGTCGGGGACAATCCGCGACTTTCCCGCCCCGCTGCCGAAAACGGCAGCACGATCGACGACATCCGCATGCGCCGCTACCTGGACTATTACGGAGAAGACCGCTGGAGGGTCGACCGGGAGCGCTGGCTCGTTCTGGGCATCAACTCCCTGCTGGTGGGTTCCGGGCTGTCGCGCGAGGCGGAACAGAATGCCTGGATTGCGGAGCAACTTGCTGATGTGGAGGACCGCCACCTGGCGCTCTTTACCCACCAGCCCTTCTTCATCGACGATCCGGATCCTATCGATCTCAGCTACTGGACGGTCGATCCCGAGGGTCGCGAGGCGCTGAGATTCCTGATGGAGCATCCGCGCCTACGAATGATCGCCAGCGGTCATCTGCATCAGGAACGGCTGCGCAGTCATGGTCAGACCGGCCTGGTATGGTGCCCGTCGATCGCCTTCACGACCCGGGAGAAACTGGTCCCTGAAATGGGTGGGCAGCGCCAGGTGGGCTATCTCGAGCACAGGTTCGAGGACGACGGAACGGTCGCGACGACCGTTTGCGGCCATCCCGGATTCCAAAACAGCCACCTCGATGACGTCATCAAGGTGGTCTACCCCTTCGCCGGATAGTCTTCCGGCAAAGGGGAATGCCGCCCTCGTTCAGGCCTGCCGGGCGCGGGCGGCGGTTTCCCACAGAAGTGATTCGGGAACGCCTGCGTGGCCCATCCAGTGCAGACGGGTTACGCTGGCGATGCCCCCGTCGACAAGGCTGTTCTCGTCGCCGTCCCGGGCGGCGTAGTCCCGGTCGGCCAGCGGCTCGATATCGGCTGAGTTCGCATCCTGGCGATGGATGATCGCACGCTTGGCAACCTTGTCCCGCCCGATCTGCGCAGCGCGGAGCGGAGCAGGCAGACGGCGGGGAAGGTTGACGCTCAGCCAGTGGCCTTCATGGGCCCACTCATCGCGTGCGCGCCAGAATCCCTCGATACGGTTCGCGAGCCACTGAAGCCCCTCGCCCTCGATCGGGCCGGCATCCCTCGGCATGGAGAAGGCAATGCCTGGAATGCCGACCAGCGCGGCCTCGCGCGCCACGGCCATCGTACCGGAATAGGCCACGTCTTCGGCCACGTTGCGTCCCTCGTTGATACCCGAGAGGATCAAGTCCGGCGTCTCGGACGCTTCAAACACCCATTGCATGGCTGCGATCACACAATCGGCGGGTGTACCCGAACAGGCGAAGCGCCGCGGATGGCGCCGTTCGATCCGGAAGCTGCGTCGCAAGGTGATGGAATGGCCGTATCCGCTGCGGTTTCCTTCAGGCGCAACCGTCCAGACGTCGTCGCTAATCAATGCCGCCGCACGCTCAAGGATTGCCAGGCCAGGCGCATCGATGCCGTCGTCGTTGGAAATCAGTATCTTCATAAAAGCCCTCGGGTTGGGACAACGCTTCTCAGGGGACCGGGCAACAATGGCGCTGCACTCCCCAAGCGAACCTACGATCCATTTTTGAACATAGTTTCTCTAGTATGATGTTTTGTTCGTTTTGAAAAGCCGGGCGATGTGATATTGAGGATGCAGCCGGATCCCTTCTGAGAGAGGCAACAGCGCCATGACCGCCAGGAAAAAGTCCAAGCGAACCGCCTTCCAGGCGAACCAGGAGGAACTGAAGCTCCGCTGCGCATGGCTCTACTATGTCGAAGGCATGACCCAGGAACAGGTGGCCCACAATCTGGGCATCAGCCGCCTCAAGGTACTGCGCCTGCTCGCAGCCACGCGCGAAGACGGGACCGTTCAGATCATCATCAATTCGCAGGCCCAGTCTTCCGTGGCGCTGCAGCGCGCGCTGGAAAAGCATCTCGGGCTTTTCGAGGCCACCGTGGTTCCCGCCTCAGACCAGAGCGAGGCGACCATCGCCAACGTGGTCGGCTACGGCGCCGCGCGGTATCTTTCCGAGCAGATCTCCAATGGCCTTTCCGTCGGCGTCGGTTGGGGCGGGGCGCTGCAGGCATGCATGCGCTCGCTGACCTGGCAGGAGGTCGAGGACATGACGGTCGTGTCGCTGCTCGGCGGACTGACCAGGGCTTCGGTTCACAACCCGTCCTCTGTTGCCTGGCGTCTCGCCGACTTCTACCAGGCCGAGCTTTTTCAGATCACCGCGCCGGTGTTCGTTCCGGATACGAGCCTGGTGACGGCACTCTGGGACCAGGCGGATTTTCGAGACCTGCGCGAGCGAGCGCGCTCCGTGGACATAGCGCTGCTCAGCGTTGGCGACCTGAGCCCGCAGGCGTCGATCTTCCGGCGCGGCATTCTTGCGCCGAACGAGGCCAAGAGCCTGCGCGACGCTGGAGCGGTGGGAGACGTTCTGTGCCACTTCGTGGATCAGAACGGACGCGTGATCGATCACCCCGTCAATCGGCGTGTCATGGCCATCGACCCGACCGACCTTCGGCAGGTGCCGAAAGTCGTCATAACGTCCGGCGGGGTGAGGAAGGCCCAGGCCATTCGCGCGGGCCTGCTTGCCACCGGCGCAAGGGTGCTGATCACCGATGTCGCGGCCGCAAACGCGCTTCTGGAATTGCCTCCGATAGAGCGAACCAGTTCCTGAAGGGCTCCACCGCGAACTCGCCCGTCGCCGTGGACGCACGATAGCTGCTGCCAATCGGCACCGTCAGCACACACGCGGCTCCGGCTGGCCCTAGCGCAGGGGCGAGAAGGACGTCGGAACGAGGATCCGGTTCTCCATTTCGACGATCATCGGCGTGCAGACGCGGAGATAGTCCTGCCATTCTGCCAGGCCGGCGAGTTCCGCGCGCCGCCTCGCGCGATCGTCCAGGCTGTCGTAGCCCCACATGTGGACGATGCTGCTCAAGGGACCGATCTCGGTCGTGAAATAGCCGATCAGGTTTCCCAGGATCCGCCGCTGCAGGTCGAACCCCATCGCTTCGTAGCGTGCGAGGTATTCCGGAAGCCTTCCGGCCTGGATGCGGTAGATGCGTTCTTCGACGATCATCGCGTAGCTCCTTCATTCAGTCTGGGCGCGCGGCTCCCGGCGGCGAAAACGTAGCCGGGGAGGCCTGGACCGCCGGCTCAGCGGTAGACGAGGTCGCGCAGGAAGAGCGAGATCTGAGGCAGGAAGGTTATGATCGTCAGCGCGACCAGAACCGTGCCTATGAAGGGCAGGATGGGGCGGAACACCCGGTCCGCGGGGATCTTGGCCACGGTGCAGGCGGCAAACAGGTTGACGCCGAAAGGCGGGGTGACGAAACCCAGCGCCAGATTGACCACCATGACGATCCCGAAATGCACGGGATCGACGCCAAAGGCGATCGCCACGGGCGCCAGGATCGGCGCGAGCACGATGATTGCGGCGGCGCCTTCGATGAACATGCCGACGACAAGCAGGAAGAGGTTCACCGTGAGCAGGAAGCCGATCGGCCCGTCGACCATCCCGAACAGCCAGTCCGTGACCATGGCCGGCGCGCCGGAGCGGTTGATCATGAAGCTGAACAGGCCGGCCGCCGCAATGATGAACATGATGATGGTCGAGCTGATCACCGTCTTGTGCAGCACCGCCGGAATGTCTCGCCACGACATCTCGCGATGCACCACCAGCGCCACGAACAGCGCGTAGAAGACGGCGACCACCGACGCCTCGGTCGGCGTGAAGACGCCGCCATAGATGCCGCCGAGGATGATGACCGGCATGAACAGCGCGAAGGCGCCGCGCCGAAACGCGACCAAGACGGGATAGCCGTCGACGCCCTCGCTGATCTCGGCCTTGGAAAAGCGAGTCCAGACCAGCACATACGCCATGAGCGCACCGCCGACGAGAAGGCCGGGCAGGACGCTTGCAACGAACAGTTCGCCGATCGAGACATCGGCGGCGACGCCGTAGAGGATGAGCGGGATCGACGGCGGAATGATGACGCCGAGTTCGGCCGACGTCGCCTGCAGGCTCGCCGCCCAGGGCGTCGGATAGCCGTGCTTCTGCAGGGCGGGTATCATTATGGCGCCGATGGCGAAGGTCGTCGCCGTTCCGGAACCGGAGACGGCGGCAAAGATCATGCAGGCGAGGACGCAGGTCAGCGCGAGGCTTCCGCGCACCTCCCCCACCAGCGACTTGGCGAAGTCGATCAACCGCTGCGAAATGCCGCCGACCTCCATGATGTTGCCGGCGAGCACGAAAAAGGGGATCGCGACGAGCGAGAACTTGTCGATCGCGACGTAGAACTGCTGGCCGATCAGAACCGGCGGCAGCGACGAGAAGAAGTGGATGGTCAAGATGCCGGCAAGGCCGACGGCCACCGCGACGGGCAGGCCGCCCGCCAGCAGGAGCATCATGAAGGAGACGAGCGGCACTATCATGTCCTGGCGCCTTCAGCGTCTGCCGCGGCGGCGGCGGTTGCCGCCTCCGTCGCGGGATCGAGGATGCGGGCGATCACGGCGACGATGGCAAAGGCGGCGCCGACCGGGACGGCCGCGTAGCCCCACGACATGCTGATGCCGAGCGCCGGATGGTTCTGCGACGCGGCGCGCTCGACCATCTCGATCCCGAACCAGACGAGATTGCCGAGAAACGCCAGCGTGATGCCCGCGCAGATCAGGTCGAACACGGGCTGGGCCCGCACTCCGGCAAGGCGGCGCACCGCGTCGACGGAAACCAGCGCCCCGGCGCGCATGGTGACGGCAACGCCCAGATGCACCATCCAGACGATCAGCAGCTGCGTCGTCGCATCGGTCCAACTGACCGGGCTCGACAGGACAAAGCGCAGGATCACCTGCACGAATGCGAGCGTCGCGGCGACCGCAAGCGCCAGCGAGGCGGCAAACGCGACGAAGCGGAGCACCGCCCGGTCGATCACCTTCAGGATCATTGCAGTCATGCGCACTTCCACCCTTCCACGCACCGGCGAGATGCCGGGTAGCTCCGGGAGCGGCGACACAGGCCGCCGCTCCCGGTCTTTCTGGCCGCTCAGTTGCCCTGCTGGCGGATCTTTTCGACCAGCGCCGGATCGATGCGGTCGGCAAAACGCTCGTAGACCGGCGCCAGCGCACGGTCGAAGCTCTCGCGGTCATACTCGGTCGCGATCGTCATGCCGTGTTCGCGCAGCGTCGCGAGACCCTCGGCTTCGGCCTTCTCGACGGCGTTGCGGGTGGCTACGCCCGCTTCGCGCGCGGCTTCGACGAAGATCGCGCGATCGGCCTCGTCGAGCTGGTCCCAGGCGCTCGGAGCCATGATGAACATCGCCGCCTGGTAGAACAGCGGGGCCATCGTCATGTGGCTCTGGACCTGCCAGAAGTTGCTCGTCACGACGATCGGCACGACCATGTAGGTGCCGTCGATCGCGCCCGTCTGCATGGCGGTGTAGATTTCGCCGAAGCCGAGCGGAACGCCCTGCGAGCCCATGGCTTCGAAGGTCGCGGTGTGCAGCTCGTTCGCCTGCACGCGCATCTTGAGACCGCTCAGGTCCTCGGCCTTGGCGATCGCGCGGTCGCGGGTGACGAAACCCGGCACGCCATTCTCGGCCCAAGCCAGCGGACGGAAGCCCTTGGCTTCGACGGCCTCGAGCAATCCGGCGCCGATCTCGCCATCGATGACGGCGCGGGCGTGCGCCGCGTCATTGAAGAGGAACGGCAGGTCGAGGACCAGCGTCTCCGGAACGAATGCGCCGACGGTGCCCATCGAGGTCAGCACCATGTCGACGGTGCCCAACTGGACGCCCTCGACCATCTCGCGCTCCGAGCCGAGCGAACCGCCCGGCGCGATCTCGATGCGGTAGCGCCCGTTCGTGCGCTCGGCGACGAGGTCGGCGAAGGTCTGCGCCCCGACCTGGTAGTGCGAGTTCGGCGACAGCGAGTGTCCGATCTGGAACGTCGTCTGCGCCGAGGCCGGAGCCGACAGCCCGAGGGCGACGAGTCCGGCGGTAATCGAGAGTGTCCGTAGCATTATTGTCTCCAGTGGTTTCATTGTTCGGCGGCCCCTTCTTGGGGGGTCATCCGCCCTCCCGCTCTCCCGAAACGTCGCCCGGTGTCATCGGGCGCGTGGCGGGGGATGATGCGCCGTCGCGGCAAGCGACAGCTTGAGCGCAAGCGAGCGCTCGATCTCCTGCGCGATCTGCAGGAGGATGTTGCTCAACTCGTCGGCGTTCATGGTCTCGAACCGGCCAAGGCCGATGACGAACACGACGCTGCCGAGCACGCGCTTCTCGACGTCGCAGACAGGCGCGGCGACGCCAACGAGCCCGTCGAACACTTCCGCGCGCGTGATCACGACGCCTGCCGAGCGGATATCGGACATTGCCTTGGCGAAGCCCTTCCAGCTGTCGGCGAGCCCGGCCTGGCGGATCGCCTCGGCGTTGTGCTCATAGAGCTGGCGCCGCTGATAGTCGGAGAGGTTGGCGAGGATCGCCTTCGCCATCGCGCCCCGGAAGATCGGCATCGAGCGGCCGCGGTGATAGATTTCCGGCACGCTGCGGTCGGGCCAGGCGAGATCGGCGCAGAGCACGCGGCTGCCGTAGGAGGAGCACAGCATGATGTTGATGCCGAGTTCCTCGGCGCGGCGCCGGATGATCGCGCGCGCGGCGTTGAGGAGCGGATCGTTCTGGCGCATCAGCGCCTCGAGCTCCATGACACGCGGCCCGAGCACGTAGGTACCGTCGACGGAAGCGGCGAGAAGTCCCGAATCCGTCAGGCTCTTCAAGTAGCGGTAGGCAGTCGCGCGCGAGGCGCTGACGATCTCGGCCGCGCGCGCCACGTCGATCGTCATGGTCTGGTCGCTGAAATGCTCGAGCAGGCTCAGCATCTTGGTCAGGCTTGTCATAGCGTCCCCCTCAGCCCGCCAGGAATCGGGCCGGCGCTATTACCATCGCGGGAAAGGCGATCATCAAGCCGAGCGCGAGAATGAGCGTGACGACATAGGGCCACACGCCCCTGACGACCTGCATGAACGGAATGCGCGAAACGCCCGCGACGACGTTCAGGACGGTTCCCACCGGCGGCGTGATAAGGCCGATGGAGCAGGCGATGAGGAAGATGACGCCGAAATAGACCGGATCGACACCGGCAGAAACCGCGACAGGCAGGAGTACCGGCACCAGGATCAGGATGATCGGCACCATGTCCATCGCCATTCCGATGACGATGACGAGGCCAACCACGACCAGCATGAACAGCTGCGGCTCGGCCGCGAGAGGCGCGACAAGCTGCGCAACCTGCGCCTGCAGGCCGGCGACCGTGACCATCCAGCCCGAAACAGCCGCGGTCGCGACGAGGAACATCACAGTCGCGGTAAGCTTGCCGGCTTCGAGGAGGGCGGCGTGCAGCCCACTCAGATCGAGTTCGCGGTAGACGAACATGGCGATGAAGATGGCATAGACGCTCGCCACGACGCCGGCCTCGGTCGGCGTAAACACGCCGAAGCGCAGGCCCACCACGATGATCACCGGCAGGAAAAGCGCCCAGAAGCTTTCCCGGAAGCGGGCCCAGACAAGGCCGCGCGGCGCGCGCTCGCGCACCGCAAGGTTGAGCGCCCCGCGGTTCAGAACGTACCAGACGATCGTCAGGGCGAGAGCCATCACGAGGCCCGGCACGATGCCGCCCAGGAACAGCCGCGTGATCGAGATGTTGCCGACGACGCCGATCAGGATGAAGCCGATCGAGGGGGGAATGACGAGCGCGATGATGGCCGTCGAGGCCACGAGGCCCGAGGAGGAACGCGCGTCATGGCCGGCGGTCAGCATCATCGGTATCAGGATCGCCGCGAGCGCCGCCGCGTCGGCGGCCGCGGAGCCCGAGAACGAAGCCATCACGAGGCCCGCCAGGATGGTGACGTAGCCGAGGCCTCCGCGCACATGGCCGAGGCCTGCCAGCGCAAGCTCGACAATGCGCCGCGACAGGCCGCCCCTGTTCATCACCGCGCCGGTGAGCATGAAGAAGGGGATCGCCATCAGCGGGAAGCTGTCGGCGCCGTTCATCAGGTTCTGCGCCACGATCTGCGCGTCGAAGAAGCCGATATGCAGCATCAGCGCGACGCCGGTGAGCAGCAGCGCATAGGCGATCGGAAAGCCGAGCGCGATGCCGCCCAGGAGCGTCGCGACGAAGATGAATGCGGTCATGGACCGCCCTCCCCGGCGCCTTTGTCGACGCCGCGGATCTCGCGCCACAGGCGCACCAGCAGGATCGCGAAGGCGGAGACGCCGAAGACGAGGCCCGCCGCGAAGAACCAGGAGAGGGACAGTCCCGAGGCGGGCGCGAAGGAGGTCCGGTTGACCGAGACCTGCGTCAACGCGCCCTGGATGACGAGCCAGGTGAGGCCGAGCATGGTGATCGTGACAAGGATCGCGATCGCCTGCCGCACGGCGCGCGGCAGGCGCGCCACGAACATGTCGACCGCGATATGCCCGCCTTCGCGCAGCACGACGATCGCGCCGCAGAAGACCATCCAGACGAACAGCCAGCGCGACAGTTCCTCCGACTGCGTGATGCCGCCGTTGAAGCCGTAACGCAGCACCACGTTGCCGAAGACCATGACGACCATGCCGGCCAGGCAGATCACCACGATCTGATCGAGCGCCTTGAAATAGGCGTTCGCGAGCCTCGTCAGCATGGCCTTCCTCCCTCGCTCGATCCCGTCAGGGACGCCGGTAGCCCTCGAGCGCCGTATCCGGGACATCGTCGAGATTGACGACGATGTTGTCCGGCGTCCTGCAGGTGAGCCAGAACAGCGGCTCGGTGATGCTCATGTTCACCTCGACATGGACCATGTGCGGAGGCACGAACACGAAGTCGCCCTCGTAGAGATCGACATATTCCTTCAGTTCCTCGCCGAAATAGATCCGGCCGTGCCCTCGCAGCACGTAGCCGCCTGTCTCGGCCTCGCCGTGGTGATGCGGCGGCGAGCGGAAGCCCGGCTCGTTGCTGACCTGGCCGAACCAGATCTTCGTAGCCGGCGTATGCTGGGGGCTCACGCCGGAACGGCGCACGCAATCCCCGGATTGCCCGGTCCGGTCGTCGAGCGCGCCCCCTCGCGTGACGACGGGTCTGACATCGGCCTGATTCATCTTCGTTCTTCCTTGCTGCGTTTTCGGTCGCCCGTGGGAGGTCAGCTCATGTACATGCCGCCATTGACGTCCAGGCAGACGCCAGTGACGTAGCGCGACATCGATGAGCCGAGGTAAAGGCACGCCATGGCGACATCTTCGGGCGTGCCAAATTCGTTGAGCGGTATCTGTTCGAGCACCTTCTTTTCGAGGGCGTCGTCGTAGAAGCCGATGGTCATGCCGGTCCAGATCACGCCGGGGTTGACCGCATTGACGCGGATGCCGCGCGGGCCGAGGTCGCGGGCCATTCCGCGGACGAGGCCGACAACGCCGCCTTTCGACGCCGCATAGTGGGAGCCGCCCATCAGCCCGCCGCCGCGCTGGGCCGCAATCGAGGCGATGCAGACGATCGACGCGCCGGCGGCCATCAGCCCGACCGCCTCGCGGCTGACGAGGAAGGTCCCGCGCAGGTTGACCCCGATCATGCGGTCGAAATCCGCCGTCGAGATCGCATCGACCTTGCCTGGCTGCGCGATGCCGGCGTTGTTCACGAGCACGTCGAGCCCGTCCCAGCGCTCACGGAGCGCCCCGAAGAGCGCGAGCACCGACGATTCCTCGCCGATGTCGGCGGCGAAAGGGAAGGCGCCCTGCCCGAGGCTCGCGGCCGTGGCCGCGACCTTGTCCGGATCGCGATCAACGATCGCCACCTCAGCGCCGGCGCGCAGGAACAGGCTGGCCACGCCATAGCCGATGCTGCGGGGGTCGCTGACGCCCGTCACCAGTGCACGCCGGCCTTCGAGAAGGCGCTCGACCATGATCGTTGCTCCGGATGGGTGACGGCCGCCCCGGAACGAGGCGGCCGCGCTTCAAGACATCAGTTCGTCTGTGCTTCCGCCGCGGCGAGTTCGCTCGAGAAGAGCGTGACGAGGTCGGCATCCACGCGACCCTTCACCTGCTCGATCACGGGCGCGACCGCGGCCTTGATCGCAGCCATGTTCTCGGCCGGGATCTCGTTGACCTGCATGCCCTTCTCGGCGAGGTAGGCGAGGGTTTCGGCACCCGACGTCGTGATGATCTCGCGATTGAACGCGGCGGCCTCGTCGCAGGAAGCGCGCAGCGCGCCCTGCTGGTCGGCGGAGAGCTGATCCCAGAAGCGCTTGCCGACATAGACGACGGCGGCCGTCGCGAAATGGCGGCTCTCGGTCAGGTACTTCTGAACCTCGTAGAAGGAGGTCGAGCGCGTGACGGAGTTGGCGATCTCGTTCGAGTCGATGGCACCGGTCTCGAGCGCGCCGTAGGTCTCGGGGAACGGCAGCGGGTTCGGGTTCACGCCGAGCGCGGCAAGCGAATCGAGGTACACGCGGTTCTGGATCGTGCGCATGCGCAGGCCGCTGAGATCGTCGATCCCGTTGATGGGTCCGCGATTGTTCGTGAAGTTGCGGAACCCATAATCCCAAAGGCACAGGCCGACGAGATTGACTGCGCCGGCCTTCTCGAGCATCTGCCCGACCGCCTTGCCGCGCATCATGCGCTCGAGCACGCGGTCATTGGCGAAGATAAACGGCATGTTGAACAGGTCAAACTCGGCGACGGTCCCGGCAAAGCCGGCCGTCGACGTCACGCCCATCTCGACGATGCCGCCCTGCGCCGAGGAAACGGTCTGGATTTCATTGCCGAGTTGGGCATCGGGAAAACCCTGGACGCGCAGTGCGCCGCCCGTCTTCTCGGCGACGATCTCGCCGAAACGGTCGATCGTCTGGCCCATCGGATTGCTGTTGGCGACAGGGTAGCTGAATTTGATCGTCTGAGCCGCCGCAGATCCGACAGCGACGTACGAAAGCAGTGCGCCGACGGCGCATGCCGCCTTCCATGAAAACCGCATATTTTCCTCCCGTTGGACCGGAATGTCTTCGTCGGCCCTCCGTCGCTCGTCGATATCAAAATTCTCACATTGTGCAACATTTTTTTGCAAACGGCTTCGTTGCAGCGCACCGCCTTGAGACCAAACTGCCAATTGAGTATACGAAATTTGCCTATTTCACTTGCGTTCACGCACGATGTGCGACAAGGCGTGATCAAGGAACAATTTTCGCAAATTGTGATACCTGGTTGCCCCAAGGTGAGGAGAGACGGACGATGCAGAACGAGCGCGCGACAATCGATGAGCGCATGAAGGGCTCCCTCGCCGTGGTGACGGGCGCAGCGCGCGGCCAAGGCCTTGAGGAGGCACGGCTTTTCGCCCGACATGGCGCCAAGGTGATCCTCGCCGACGTCCTCGAAACGGACGGCGAGGCGGCGGCCGCCGCCATGCGCGCGGATGGGCTCGACGTCCGCTTCCAGCGCCTCGACGTGACCGACGCGGCGCAATGGGAAGCCATCGTGACGACGGCTCGCGAGTGGGCTGGACGCATCGACGTGCTCGTGAACAACGCCGGGATCATCCGCCGAAAGACGATTGCGCAATCGACGATCGAGGATTGGAGCGCGGTGATCGGCGTCAACCTCACCGGCGCCTTCCTCGGTATCAAGGCCGTCGCACCGCTGATGGCGGCAGGGGGAGGCGGCGCGATCGTCAACATCTCCTCGAATTCCGGCTTCTCGGGACATCCGGACCCGGCCTACACCGCGAGCAAATGGGGCCTGCGCGGGCTGGCCCGCTCGGCGGCGCTGGAATTCGCCAGCGCCCGCATCCGCGTCAACAGCGTCTGCCCCGGACTCGTCGTCACCGACCTCAACCGGAACGCGCCGCACCTGAAGTCGATGCTCGACCTGACCCCGGCAGGCCGCGCGGTGGAGGTGTCGGAGGTCGCTTCGCTGGTCTACTTCCTCGCCAGCGACGACGCCGCGATGATCACCGGCGAGGACGTCGTCATCGACGGCGGCTTCGTGATGGGCGCGGCCTATCGCAAGACGGCTCTCGACGCCGGCTCCTACAGCTAATCGCGCCAGCGCGCATCCGATCCAAAAAGAAGGCAAGAACACCATGAAGCTCCTGCGATACGGCGAACCCGGCCTTGAGAAGCCCGGCCTCCTCGACGCCGCCGGCTCCATCCGCGACCTGAGCGGCATCGTTCCCGATATCGCCGGCGATACGCTCTCGCCGGACGGCCTCGCCCGCCTCGCCGCAATCGACCCGGCCACGCTTCCCCGCGCCGAGGGATCACCCAGGCTCGGCCCGGCGGTCATGCCGACCCGCAACTTCGTCTGCGTCGGCCTGAACTATGCCGACCACGCGGCCGAGACAGGCTCGCCCATCCCCAAGGAGCCTATTCTGTTCCTGAAGTCGCTGAGCGCCGTCTGCGGCCCCGACGACGACACCATCATCCCGCCCGGCGCCACGCGCATGGACTGGGAAGTCGAACTCGGCATCGTCATCGGTTCGCTCGCGCGCCGCGTGCCGAAGGAACGCGCGTTCGAGCATGTCGCAGGCTACACGCTCATCAACGACGTCTCCGAGCGCGAATGGCAATCGCATCGCGGCGGCGTCTGGGACAAGGGCAAGGGCTTCGAAACCTTCGGCCCGATCGGGCCCTGGCTCGTCACCCGTGACGAGGTGGCGGATCCTCAGGCGCTGCGCATGTTCGCGGATGTCGATGGCAAGCGCTACCAGGACGGCTCGACCAGGACGATGATCTTCGACGTCGCGACCCTGGTCGAGTATGTCAGCTTCTGCTTTACCCTCCATCCGGGCGACGTCATCGCCACAGGCACCCCGCCCGGCGTCGGCCTGGGCCAGAAGCCGGACCCCGTCTTCCTGCGCGAAGGCCAGGTCGTGAAACTCGGAATCGAAGGGCTCGGCGAGCAGACCCATCGCATGGTGGGCGCGCGCTGACGGACGGAGGCCGCTGCAATCCAGTGCGGCGGCCGTCGCCGGCAATGGGGCGCAAGGCCGAACTCATCGCGTGTCGGCGCCAACTGTCGCCTGACGCACCAAGTCGGCGCATGGGAAAGACTGCTAGCTAATCTCCACATCGCAGACGAGCGGTAGGCCACCCTTTGGGTGGAACCACATCCTGTTCTCCCAGACGACGCCGATCTCCGCGCGGTAGCGCGCCGCCGGCAGGCCGGAAACGTCGACCTCGATGGAACAGTCCAGCTTCGAGCCAGGCTGCACGTCCTGCGCGGCGAGCGCCGCACGTCCCTCGCGCTGAACGGCGCCAAAGCCGTCGAAAAGCCGCACGCCCAGGCGGATCGGATCCTTCTCGCTGGCGATGGACCAGCTTCTGATCCCCGTGTTCATCACGCAAATTCCGTCCAGGCTGAGCCGGTCGCCGGCACGGCGGATCGACACCGCCCCCCCGAGCTCGGCCTTCCATTCGTCCCGGTCCCAGCGGGGCAGGCCATCGGGATGCGACGCCCCCGCCTTCGCCAGATCCGGGGTCAGGTAGAGGGGTTTCGCGGGTTCCGGCCTTGTCGACCAGTCCGGCCTGCCGATTGGCTCTCCCGACTTCAATTGCGACACGAAATGGCTTGTCAGGCGGAGATAGAAATCGCCCCAATCGAGGGTCGGCTCGATGACGGCGGTTTCGAAATATTCGTTCCAGCCATAGACGATCACGGTGTGGGCATCGTTTGCCTGGGCGTTGCGGAACTGCGTTTCGAGGGTGCGCCCGTCATCATGGTCGAGAGGCGGCGACAACTGGGGATCCCGCTCGAGCATCAGGTCGTCGTAGCCCGCGGCGACCGCCGCCACGCCGTTCATGACCGGCATTTCCCCATTGGAGGTCCAGAACGGGAAGTAGCCGTTCCCTTCCAGCGATTCCCGCAGCGTGACGCCGCGGGCCAACGCGTCTTCCCAATCCGCTCCGAGGACATGCCGGACGCCGTCCGGATAGGTCTCCGGGCGTATGTGGCCCCATTCGGGCGACCAGGTGCAGGCCCACCAATCCATCTGCGACGGCGCCAGTTCCCGGAGTTCGGCGACCTGTCCAACCTTTGGCGCGAAGTGAAAGAGCGGCTTGCCCAGTTCGGCGCAGTCGAAGCAACCCTCGAGCCAGCCTTCGCCGGCAAGCCGTTCCAGCGTCTCCGAATAGATCCGGAAAGGTTCGGCGATTTCCCGGAAGATCGCCATGTCGACAAGGAAGGAATATCCGATGCCGCGTTCGGCAAGCAGCGGCAGGCAGTTTCGGACATGGCTGCAGATCTGCTCGAAGCTGTGGTCGCTGTGCGGCACCATCTCGAAGACGACGAAATCGACTCCCGTCCGGGCGATCTGCTCGACCTGCCAGCGCGCCAAGAGCGGGTCGCCCGACCGGTAAAAGCCGATCTGCGGACGGAGCGGAAACCGGTGGCTGGTCCATTTTTCGTCGTCGTACCAGCCGTAGAGGTAGATGCCGACATGCGGCCGTCGCGGCAGCTGTGCCTCCGCCGCCGGACTGCTGACAGACCGCGTCAGGCCGACTGATTTCTGAAAACCACCCGCCATTTCAGCTCGCGACCTCCGGACCTTCCGAGGCCGAAATCGGTTCGGTCGCCACGATGCGTCCGCCAGCCATCCTGACAGCCTTGGTGCAGTAGCGTTCCAGGATGTCCGTCGCATGGCTGCTGATCATCAGGATGCCGGCCTGGCCGACAAGTCCGTCGAGGCGTTCGATCGCCCTCGCCTGAAAATCCTCGTCGCCAACGACGATGCCCTCGTCGATCAAAAGGACATCGCTCGGGAAATGCGTCGAGGCGGAAAACAGCAGCCGCGAGGTCATGCCGGCGGAATAGGTCCGCACAGGCAGTTCCAGGAAATCGCCGAGGCCGCTGAACTCGGCGATGGCCGGCATGGCGGTGTCGATCTCGCGCCTGCTGCGACCGAGATAGAGGCCGCGCAGGACGATGTTTTCATAGCCCGTCGCATCCGGGTCGACGCCGTGCCCGATGTCCAGCAGCGGCGTGATGCGGCCGACGACCTCAAGCCGCCCGCCGGTGGGTTCGTAGATCCCGGCGATCAACCGCAGCAGGCTCGTCTTGCCGGCGCCGTTGTGGCCGACGAGACCGATCCGGTCGCCGGGCGCCAGCGCGAGGCTGACGTCCGACAAAGCGTGCACCAGCGTCACCTTGGAGCCCGACTTCTCGATGGCGCCGCCGACCAGCGCCTTCGCCACGCGGCGCTTCAGCGACTGGGTGGTCGACCCGTAGATCGGGAAGTCGAGGGCTACGTTTTCGAGCAGGACGCTTGCCATATCAGACCCAGAACACGATCCGCTTGCGGGTGCGGCTGAGGAGGCCAAGCGCCCCGATCCAGCCGAAAACCGCCATTGCGGCGCAGATCGCGACCGACACCATGTCGGGCCAGTGGCCGAGCAGCGGATCGCGCACCACGGCGATGAGATGGAAGAACGGGTTGAGCATGATGAGCGACAGATGCGGGGGCAGCGCCTCGGGCATCCAGAGGACCGGCGTCGCGAAGAACAGCAGTTGCAGGGCGCTCATGATGATCGGCGGAACGTCGCGGAATCGCGCGCAAAGAATGCCGCTGACGAGAACCATCCAGGCGATGTTGGCGAACAGCAGCACAAGCCCGAGCGGAAGCAGCACCAGGGGCCAGCCTGGTAGAACGCCGAACAGCAGGAAGACCGCCAGGATCACGACAGCGTTGTGCAGCAACAGCAGGACATTGCGGTAGAGGGTCTTGTAGAGGAAGGTCGATCGCGGCGTCTTCATCTGGCGCATCGCGCCGCCTGCCTCGAGGAACATGTGGCAGCCCTCCAGGATGGATTGGCTGATAAAGCTCCAGAGCACGAAACTGACGGCCAGGTGAGGAACGTAGCGCGCCGCGTCCGAGCCGATCATGCCGCCATAGATGGTGCCTATCGCGCCGACCATGATGCCGGTGGTGATCGTCACCCAGAACGGACCGAGATAGGACCGTCGGTAGCGCTGCTTGACTTCGTGATGCGCCATGAACGCCCAGAAATCGACGTTGCGCGCGCCGGTCACGAGGTCGTCAAAGCCTGAGCGAACGCTCGTCATGCGCCGGTCTTTCGCGATTGGCGGTCGATGAGTTTCACCGGTCCGATCAGGCTCCGTTCGATGTTCGGCTGCGGAGAAGTCGGCGGTAGAGCGAAGCGTAGGCCTCGCCCGCAACCTCGACCGTGAAGTGCGCATGATAGCGCTGTCGCGCGCGGATGCCCATGTTCGCCGCCAGTTCCTCGTCATGCCAGAGTTCGGTCATTGCCGCTGCGAGCGCCTCCGGGTCCGCGGGCGGGACCACGCGTCCGGTTTCGCCATCGACATTCACATAGCTGGTGCCCGTTCCGATCTCGCAGGAGATCAGCGGCCGGCCGAACTCGGCCGCCTCGAGGAGCGCGATGCCGAACGCTTCCGACCGGAGATGGGAAGGAAAGACGAAGGCATGGCAGGCTTCGAGAAGAGCATGCTTCTCGTCTTCCGTCTGCGCGCCCAGCAGGTGGACGTTGGCGAGCCGCCGCCGGCGCACTTCCCGCTCGAGGTAGGACGCCATCTCCCCGTCGCCGGCGATCGCCACGGGATAGCCGGTGCGCGCCGCGGCGTCGATCAGGTACGGCAGGCCCTTGTAGTAGCGCAGCGCGCCGAGAAACAGGAAGAAGCGGCCGCCCAGCCGCCGTCGCCATGCATCGGCGGCTGCCGCCAGCGTCGGTGCTCTCGAAACAGGTCGCACGCAAAGCGGGATGACCGAGACCTTCTCCCGGAACCTCTGCAGGACCGCGCTCGATTGCAGGTAGTTCGGCGACGTCGCAACGATGTGATCGATGCTGTCCAGAAAGCGGTACATGAGCGGCTTGTAGAGCGCGAGCAGGCGCTTCTGGCGCACGATGTCGGAATGATAGGTGACGACCGTCGCGCTGCGGATGCCGGCGAGGAAATGCGCGACATCCATCATCGGCCATGGGAAATGATAGTGGATGATGTCAAAGCCGGTCGCCATGCGGGCGAACTCGCCGAGCACGGAAAGCGACAGTCCGGTCGACGCCACTTCCAGATGCAGGCGTGCCTTGCGGGCCCAGTGCCCGTCGACCCGCATGGTGCTTTCCGCCGGCGTGCGGCTGAGCGACAGCACCTCGCTTTCGACGCCGTACCGGGCGGTGCTGCGGGCGATGTCGTTGATCGCGGTCTCCGCGCCGCCGAAGCTGTCGGGATAGTAGGTCTTGTAGAAATGCAGGACGCGCATCAGGCCCGCGACGGCTTTTTCAGCCGACCCCTGCGGCGACTGTCGGGCTTGGCCAGCGTTTGCCGCAACAGCATTTCCGTTTCCGAGACGATCCAGCCGTCGGCATCGACGGCGACGCGCCCCTCGCCGTAATCGTTGTCCGCCTGGTCGACAAGGGCTGAAAACGCCCTGCTGTCCAGGCCGGCCAGGTGCGTGGGCAAGCTTTTCCTGGTCATCCCGAGAGTTCCACGGATCGGATGAAATAGCCGAGTTTGCGCTGATCGTCGCTTTCGCCCAGGGAAGCCGGCGACTGGGGCGAGGGAAACGAAAAGACCAGTTCGCATTCGGCTCGCCCGTCTATCTCGCATTCGAAGCGCTGGGCGTCTTTGCCCCGACCCTGGAACACCTCAATGCCATTGACGGAGAGCGCCAAATCAACCTCCCTGTAGCCCCAACCTGCCAAGCGCAGCCGCGTTGCGCCCGCAGCCGGCAGCACAAGTCGCGACACCCGACCCTCGCTCCAGATGCCGAGGTCCTCGGCATGCGACCATCCTTCGAGCAGGTATCGGTTCTCCGGACGGTCGTGGCCAAATCGAAAGCCCTGCCCCACCTCGCCGAAGCCCGCGGTCAGCGTTGCCGCAAGACGTGCCGCGAGCGCGAGGAAGTTCATCGTCGGGTTGACGTAGTCGCTGGCGGCGAACACCGAGGAGCCGGCGATGAAGAGATTGTTCAAGCCGAAGACCTTGCAGTCGCTGTCGACGACGCCGGCCGTCGGCGCATGAGCCATGCGGGTCGTGCCGAGCTGGTGGCCGGCATGATTGGCAATGATATCGGACCAGTCGCTTTTCCTGTAGGCGGGGCGCATCCGCGCGCGGGCGAGACCTCCCTGGTTGAACAGGCCGCAGAGCAGCAACGTCGCCCTGCGGTAGCTGTCGATATCGCTCGGAAGAATCTCCCAGTGAATGCGCGCCAGGGGCGTGCCGTCGCGATCGCGCCTTTCGGAAAGTTCGACTCGGCTGCGTTCATGTGGCGTCTGCTCGAACTTCAGGGCCGGTATGACGCATCGGTAGCCGGCTGCCTCGCGCAGCCATCCTCCGTGGTCCGTGGCAGGGCTTTCGCCTTCCGTCGACTTTATCCCGCTGTCGAGCATGATGGCGGCAAACCGCGGCAGCCGATGGCGTTCAAGGAGCGCATCGTCCGGTCGCCACGCGAGATACCGGAGCACGTCGCCGTGCCGTGTCGGTATGCTGTTCGACAGGTCGACCCTGCGGTCGAAGAACATTTCGACCGGCCAGTAGACCGGGTGCTCGGCGTAATATTTCCCCGTGAGTTCGTTCGGTCCCCCGAGAAACGGATTTCCGGCGGCATATTTGCGGCCCGCCCATAGCAGCAGCCGGGCGTTTTCGGTGCCTCCGGCGCACAGCAGCACCCTGCGCACAGGCAGGCGCAGCCTGCTGCCGTCGGCGCCGGCAGCCTCCACCTCGCGGACAAGCCCTCCTCCGGCCTCCAGGATCATATCCGTGACCCGCATGCCCGGCAGGACGTCGATCCCGGGATGCGCAAGCAGGCGTTCCCGTATCGGCGAGGCTCCAAGCTTCGGCAACGGATCGGGCATCATGAACAGGTCCGTCGTCAGCCCCCGGTGATCGGCGAGGAGGCCTCGCGACAGTTGGTCGGCCGGGTCGTCATACCGCTCCGGCAGGTTCAGCCAGGCTCGCGCCTCGCCGAGATAGGCCTCGTAGTCGCCATACCGGATCGGCCAGCCCGGAATGCCTATTCCGTCTCGATTCCGGAAAATTGTTGGGGAAAATGGCCGGCAGTGGCCGGTCCAGTGGTTCGAAGTCCCGCCGAACGCCGACAATCGCGTGCCGAGCCATGGCAGGGCGATCCCCGTCGATTCGACCTCGTAGTAGCCATGGCCCATGGCCAGCGGCTCTTCCAGAGACCCTGCCTCGATGACCAGCACCCGTCCGAGCTTCGCCAGCTTCTCGGCCAGGAAAAACCCGGCGAAACCGGAGCCGATGATGGTGAAGGCGTAGTCGTTGCGGCGCGCGACATCAGCGCTAGCGAGCATGGCGACCGCCAGAAAAGTGTTGTTTTGTCCGCGACGGCACTGGTGCTCCCCACTTTGGCCCAGCTAATATAACCACTGCAAAAATGGTATTCGCAAGCGCCGCCTCGCGCCTCAGGGCCGGCGACGACGTTGTCTGGTTCCCGGAAAACAGTATTCGTGATCGGTCTTCGGCATTGGCAGCTCGCAAGGGGAATCGCCACGGCGTTGGTGTTCTATCCGGTCGCCGAGGCTATCGAGCGGCGTGACGTCGCCAGCAAGATCGTCAAGCTGCGCAGGCACTATGCGCTGTCTCCCGCCGAACGCGAGGCCGCGTCGAAGGTCCGTCTCGCCGAGATGCTGCAATTCGCCGGAGCCAACGTTCCCTACTACCGCGACCTGTTTTCTCGGCTGGGGTTCGATCCGGGCCGGGCGGCGGCCGATCCGGCGCGACTCGAGGAATTGCCGCTGCTCACCAAGGACATCATCGACGAGCAGGGGGAAAGGCTGTTGTCGCGGCCGCTCGCCGAAACCCGTCACCATGCATGCCGCACAGGCGGTTCCACGGGCCGCAAGGCGGTGATCTTCTATGACCAGGACGCCGCCGACTATTCGTCCGCCGTTACCGCCTATTGCCGCGAGCGCATCGGCGCGACGCGGCTGCGCTCGACGCTGCACTTCGCGGCGCGGTATGCCGACGTCGAACGCCGCGGCTGGCCGGACCGCGAGACCTTCAAATGCCTGGCGATGAACAGAAGCAACATCTTCTTCGACCGCGTGGACGCCCCTGCCCTCGCCGCGATGTGGCGCACGATCGAGCGACGATCGCCGTATCTGGTGCACGCGCACCCGTCGACCGTCTTTGCGCTCGCCATGCACCTGAGCGACAGCAAGGCGGCAGGCGTCGCAACCGCCTTCGAGGTGTTCGAATCGAGCGGCGAGGTCCTTGACCAGCGCAAGCGCCGCATCATTTCGGACGTCTTCGGCTGCCGCGTCATCAATCGCTACGGGCTCGCCGAGTTCGGCATCATCGCCTATGAACTGCATGATCGGCGCGGTGCGCTCGATCTCCTCGATTCCGAATGCTGGGCGGAGACGCAGCCCGGCGATGGCGAGGAGCCCGGCCGCTTGATCGTCACCGGGCTTCGCAACCGCCTGATGCCCCTGATACGCTACGACACCGGTGATCTCGCCTCGATCTCCAGGGTAGACGGCGTGCCGGTTCTGGAGAACCTGGTCGGGCGGGTGCACGACACGATCGAGGTCGGCGGAGCCCCCTACCTTACCCACCATCTTCAGGACGTGTTAGACCATCGCGTCCAGGGGATACGGGATTTCCAGTTCGACATGCGCACCAACCCGCCAACGCTGAGGATCGTGCCCGAGCCGGACGCCGACACGCAGGAAATCGCAAGCCGCGTCCGCGCCCAGTGGGGCGACGCTTTCGGACTGGCCTTCGTCGGCGCCGACGAGATGGTGCGCGTTGGCGACCGCGCCAAGTTCCGACACGTGGTATCGGCTTGATCAAGGTCGTCGGGCACGGCGGATCGGCGGACGCCAGAAGGCTGGTCGCGGCGGCGCTGCGACGGTCGGTCGGCCATGGCCAGGTCGGCTTTCAGTCCCGGACAGAGCCCCTTGATGCCGGCATCGCCGCTTTCGTCGATCCCGGCGAGGGCAATGGCGACATCATGCGCTCCTGGCTGGCCGGCGGTCCAAGAAAGCTGATCGTGTTCGGCAGGCCGCCATCGTTTCTGTGCGAACTGCTCGGCGCGAGCCTCAAACCCCGCAACGGGGCCAACGCGTTCGATGGTGCGGCGCAAGCCGCGCCGGTTCATGAGTTCCGCGAAAGCCCCGCATTCGTTCAGTACGGCCCGCTCGCGCGCCGGCTCGGCGGCAACGCGTGGCGCAGGCCGCTGCAGCGGTTCGACTACGCCGATGAGTGGAACAATCTCGGATACGGATCGATCGCCTCCGGGCAAACGATCTGGGGCCCAGGCGAAGTCACGGACGTCCCGCCCGACATCGAGCTTGCGGCATTGATGGCGGCGCCGGGGCGCAAGGTCGGCAGCTACGCGGCGCTGCTGGATCAACCGGACTCGTCGATCCTGTGGTTCAACCGGCCGGTCGGACCGATCGATTCCTTCGAATGGCGCCTGGTCGAAATGTTCCTGTCGTCGCATCGCGCGGACGAGTTGCCGGCGCAGCCCGTTCTCAGCGAGATCCCCTTCGGCCACGACGCGGTCGTCACCATGCGTCTGGATTGCGACGAGGACATCGAGTCCGCGCGGCGCCTGTGGCTCGCCTATCGACAATGGGGCGTACCCCTGTCGCTCGCCGTCAAGACCGCCCTTCTCGACGGCGAGTTTCCCCTCCTCGCCGACGTCCTTTCCGGCGGTGGCAGCATCCTGTCCCACTCGGCAACCCATATGGCGAACTGGGGCGGCAGCTACGCAGCCGCTTTGGAAGAGGCCCTGTCCTCCGCGACGCGCCTCGAACAGGTCACCAGCCGGCGCCCGAGGTACGCGGTCTCGCCATTTCATCAGACGCCCGGCTATGCGCTGCAAGCGTTGCACGCGGCGGGCTACGAGGGCTGCGTCGGAGGCAACGTCGGCGGCGATCCCGCATTCAATCTCGCCCGGGGCGGCAGCCTTGCCGGCCTGCCCAGGGGGTTTGTCGGGCAGTCGCAGCAGTGCATGCTGCACGGCGACTGCATGCTTCCGGGCGGCGATCCGCTGGCGACCTATCGCCAGGCCTTCGACACCGCTCTCGAAACGCGATCGATCTTCGCCTACACCGATCACCCGTTTTCGGCGCGATACAGCTACGGTTGGAGTAACGAGGACGCGCGGATCGAGGCGCACCGAAAGCTTCTCGACCACATTGCGGCAACGGCGAAAAGCCCGCTCTATCTCGGCATGGAAGCGGTTCTCGACTTCCTTGCGGCGAACGCCCGGACGGAGGTGGTCGCAAAGGACGGCGGCTTTGCATTCGGGCTCGATAACGGCGACAAAAGGGGCGCCTGCGTGGAATACCGTGGCAAACTGGTCGAAATCTTCGATGGAATGCACCTGCGATGAAGGTGTTCGTGGCGATCGGAACGCGGCCAGAGGCGATCAAGCTCGCCCCCGTCGTCGCCGCGCTGCGCCCGAAGGCGGACGTCGTCGTCGCGACGACCGGCCAGCATCCACGACTCGCCGTCGGCGCGCTTGCCGATTTCGGCATCGTTCCGGACCTCGCGCTACCGCCCATTGAAGGCCGCCCGTCGCTTGCCCAACTCACGGCGTCGATGACCGCGGTGCTGGACCTGGCGCTGGTTGGGCAAAAGCCGGACTGGGTGGTGGTGCAGGGCGACACCAACTCGGCTTTTGCGGCCGGGCTCGCGGCCTACTACCGGAGCATCCCGGTTGCGCATGTCGAAGCGGGGTTGCGGACCGGCAACCTGGCAATGCCGTTCCCCGAGGAAGGCAACCGGCAGATGCTGGCGAGGATTGCCCGATGGCATTTTGCGCCGACCGTCCGTGCCGCAGCCAATCTGGTTTCGGAAGGCGTGGACCGAACCAGGGTGGTCATGTCCGGCAACACGGTGGTCGATGCCGTGGCGCTGGCGCGGGCCGGCCGCCGCGAGGAGGACTGGAAGGCGCTGGACGCAGCGCTTGCGCTGCCTGACGGTCCGCTCGTCCTGGTCAGCTGCCACCGGCGCGAGAACCGCGGCCAGACCCTCCTGGATATCTGTTCGGCGATCCGCCGGCTTGCGGCGCGGTATCCGCTCCATCGCCTGGTTCTGCCCATGCATCCCGAGCCTGACGTGCGGACAGTGTTTCAGGTCGAACTCGCCGGCGTCGACAACGTTTTCCTGCGAGAACCGTTCGGATATGTCGAAACCCTGCATGCGCTGGACCGCTGCGATCTCGTCCTGACCGATTCAGGCGGGCTTCAGGAAGAGGTCGCAACGTATCGCAAGCCCGTCGTGGTCATGCGCGACCAGACCGAACGGCCCGAAGGCATCGAGGCCGGGTTCGCGAGCCTCGCCGGCCGGGATCCCGACAGGATCGTGTCCGAAGTGTCCGGATGGCTGGACGACCCGCAGCGGCGGGCCCGGCTTGCCGGGGTCGCCAATCCCTACGGCGACGGCTCAGCGTCACGCCGTATCGCCGAAACGCTGCTCGTGTCGGACTGACATGCCCGAGCGCCCCGACATCGTCCTGTTCTCGACCGCCGACTGGGCGACCCGCTATTGGACGAACAAGCAGCATGTCGCCGCCAATCTCGCAGAGAGCGGGCATCGCGTGCTCTATGTCGAAACCCCAGGCATCCGGAGGCCCAGCCTTGCCAGCCGCCGCGATATCGGACGGCTCGCCGCCCGCCTGAAGAGCGGCGTCCGGAACCTGGTGTCCGGTCCCAGGCAGGTGCGCGCCAACCTGTGGGTGCTGTCGCCGGCGGTGATTCCCTGGGGACGCGACCACGGCGCGGTTCGCGGACTGAACCGCGCCATGGTCCGGTCCTCGCTGGTCCGGTTCCTCAAGAAGGCCGGCTTCCGAAGCCCGGAAGTGTGGGCCTATCATCCGTTCGTCCGCGATATCCTGGATGGCATCCAGATTGGCACGCTCAGCTACCATTGCGTCGACGACATCGCGGCAATTCCCGGCGTCGACGTGGCGCGCTACGAGGAGGAGGAGACGGAAATCCTCAAGGCCAGCGACGTCGTCTTCGTCACCGCGCCGCCGCTCGCAGCGAAGGCGCGCAAGCTCAACGGCAACGTGCACCTGGTTCCGAACGTGGTGGACCCTGCCCATTTCGCAACCGCGATGGCGCCGGGTCCCCTGCCGGACGATCTGGCCCGCATTCCGGGGCCGCGGCTCGGCTTTCACGGCACCCTCTCGGCCTACAAGATCGACACCGACCTGCTGCTGGGTCTCGCCGAGCGCCGTCCGAACTGGCAGATCATCCTGATCGGCGACGAGCCGCCGGCTCAGCCCGGCCACCACTTCGCAGCATTGCGGCGGATGGCGAACGTGCACTTCCTCGGCGGCAAGGACTATGGTGACCTGCCGTCCTATCTGCGCGGGATGGACGTCGGCCTGCTGCCGATGCGGCTCAACCGGTACACGGCATCCATGTACCCGATGAAGTATCACGAATACCTGGCCGGCGGCGTGCCGGTCGCCTCGACGGGGCTGGCGTTCCTGCAGGGCGGCGCGACATTTCTGGAAGCGGGAGACGGGGTCGAGGGATTCGCGGTCGCGGTGGAGCGCCAGTTGAGGCGCGGCCGCCTGTCGGCGCACGAGGCCGCCGCCGCGGTTGGCGACAACACCTGGAAAAGGCGGCAGGAGACGATGCTGGAGATCAATGCGCAGACGCCCGCGCGCCGCGGGGTGGCGTCGTGAAAGTCCTGTTCGCCACCTATCCCATGGCCTTCCACACGCCCGGCGGGGGCGAGGTGCAGTTGCTCGCCTACGAGCGCCACCTTGCCGACGCAGGAATCGAGGTCGCGCGGTTCGACCCCTGGAACCCCCGCTTCATGGAACACGACATCGTCCACTATTTTTCCTGCGTGGGCGGCTCGTCGCATTTTTGCGCCTTTGTGAAGCAGCTCGGGCTGCCGCTGGTCGTCTCGTCGAGCCTCTGGGTCACCAGAGAGACCGCCGCCGGCTTTCCGATCGACGAAATCCGTCACCAGTTGTTTCTCGCAGACAGAGTGGTCACGAATTCCGAGGCCGAAAGCGCCGTGCTTTCCGGGCTCCTGGAACTTCCGGTTGCGAAATTTGTCACCGTCCGCAACGCGGTCGACGAGTGCTTCCTTAGAAAGTCCGACCCGGACGCGTTCCGCAGTGCCTTCGACATCACCGGCGATATCGTGCTGTGCGTCGGCAACATCGAGCCGCGCAAGAACCAGTTGCGGCTTGCCGAAGCCATGCAAGCGATCGAAGACGCGACACTCGTTCTCGCCGGCGGAGCCCGCGACCAGGACTACCTTGCTGCGGTGCGGCACGCCGGCGGCTCGAAGTTGCGTTATGTCGGCAATCTGGAGCATGCCGGCGAGCTCATCCGTTCGGCCTACGCGGCATGCACGGTTTTCGCGCTGCCAAGCCTCTTCGAGACGCCTGGACTTGCGGCGCTGGAGGCCGCGGCCCAGGGCGCGCCGGTCGTTATCACCGGCGAAGGATCGACGCGCGAGTATTTCGGGTCGGCTGCCCGCTATGTCGATCCGATGTCCGTTTCCTCCATCGCCGCGGCGATTTCGGACGCGCTGGCGCAACGATTGACTTGCGCCGCCCCTTCGGCCTTCATTCCGCCCACATGGCACGAGGTTGTTGCCGAACTGAAATCGATCTATTCGGAACTGGTGTAACCGACTAGCGGGGGCCCGGACGCGCGGGTTGAACGCCCAATGCTCAATTCAGTGGCCGGCAGAGATTCCGACGCCGGATTCTGGGAATGGGAACGCGACCGGGAGGGTCCGTTTCGCTGGACCAGACCTCGTTTTGCGCTGGCGGCGCCCGCCGCCCCCGGACCCGGTCGTTTCGTCTGCCTGGAACTGGCGTCGCCGCTGCAGGGCAACTCGCTCACCGTCCAAGCCGGCGGCAAACGCTCCCATCTGCATTTGCTCCAGGGATGGCAGGTCGTCGATCTTCGGCTCACCGACGCGACGTCCGTTGAGTTCGAGGTCGGCCTCGCCTTCCAGGCACCCGACGACACGAGGGCGCTGGGCTTGATGATCCGGGAAGTGACCTTCCACGACGACCCGGAACTCCATGAAATCCGCCGGCGGCGTCATGCCAACGCGCTCCTCAACAGCGCAGAATTCGCCGAAGGCCGCGAACAACTGGCGTCCTTCCCGACGCATCTGCGCATCACGATGTCCAAGCGCTGCAACATCGCCAACGAAAAGCCCTGCGTCTATTGCTCATGGGACTGGGCCAAGCGCATGGAACGGGGTTCTCCAACCTTCACGCCAAAGTTTTTGTCCGACATGGGGCAGTTCATGGACCTCGCGCTCGCGGTCAACGACTGCAGCTACGGCGAGCCTCCTCTCGAGGCGTCCTTCGGCGAGGTGGTCAACATGGCGACCCAGGCCGGCAGGACATTCGAGTTCACATCGAACGGACAGACTCTGTCGAAGAAGAAGCGCGACCTGCTTCTCGGCCGTCCGGCGCGCGTTCACGTGTCGGTCGATGCCGCGACGGCCGCCGGCTACAACCGCTACCGAGACCATCGGTTCGAACTCGTCGTCAAGAACCTGAGGGCGCTGTGCAGTGAACGGGCCGCTTTCGGCGGACTGCCTGAGGTGTTTGTCAGCTTCATCGTCATGCGTTCCAATCGCGGCGAGATTTCCGATTTTCTGCGCCTGATGAAAGACGTCGGCGTCGATCGCGTCACGTTCCGGACGCTCTATGTCGAGGACCGCCTGGACACCCGACGCCTGGTCCATCATGGCTGGCAGTTCGACTACGACGCCGAATGCCTCGACGCGGACGAGCTGTCTCCGATCGGCGAGGCCTGCCTTGCGGAAGGGCTAGCCAACGATATGGCCGTGTCGATCGAATGGGATGAATTCGCGCGCAACAGCGGCCCAGCCCATGACGGCACGCCGATTTGCTCGGAACCCTGGAAGACCGCGTACCTGCTCGACCGGGGGATCATGCCCTGCTGCTATGGCCGTGAAGCGATGATCCCATGGCAGGACATCGACGAGAGCCAGCTCGAATCCAGCCTGCATGCAGCGTTCAATTCGCAGCCGATGGTCGAACTTCGCCGCGACCTTAGCCAGGGCCGACTGGGCAAATATTGCGATAGGGCGCAAGGCTGCCCGATCGTGAAGCAGATGGCGAAACGTCCGGCGACGCAGACAAGTCCACCATCTCGCAACCGCCGGCGCGCGTGAACCGGCGCGCTCCGAACACCGCTCAATTCGTTGCAACATCGCTTAGACAGGAGGCAGAGATAGATCACGACGCCCGCAGTCTGGACCTGGCTCTCGTCATTCCCTCCCTGGAGAAATATGGCGGAGCGGAGCGCGTCGTCATCGAGTGCCTCGCCAGGTGGCAGAAGCGGCACAGGATCACGCTCTACTCCGCCGCGATCAACGATCGCCTGCTTGAGGAGCACGGCATCACGGACCGGGTGTCCCGGCGTCTCCTGACGCCGTTCTTCGAAGGAGAACACGCCCTTTTGCTCAACGCAGTCCTGCTGCCGAAGCTCTGGCGCGACGAGATCGGGACGCATGAGATCTATCACACGCATCTATGGCCGACCCATCTGATCGACCGCCATCCCATGGTCTGGTACCCGCACGAGCCGCTGCGCATGCTGCACGACCTGCGCTATGAGCAGAAATATCTCGGCGGCGAGAGCGAGGGATCGCATATCTATCCAAAATACGACTACGACCGGTTCGCAGCGCGGCTTTTCGAACCGTATCTGGGAGCCATAGCGGCCGCCGACGGCACCGTCGTGCCCCAGCGTGTCGTCGCCAACAGCCGGTACTGCGCGGACTATCTTGAGAAGGTCTATGGGCGGAAAGTCGACGACATCGTCTATCCCGGCGCCGAGCCGACGACGCCGCTCGAACTGCCGCGCGACCCGAATCTCTTCGTGACGGTCAGCCAGCTCTGGGACCACAAGCGAATCCGGCTGCTGATCGAGGCGCTGGCGCTGACCAACGAAACCCAGCTCATCGTCATCGGATCGGGTCCCGAGCGGGACTGGCTCGTCGAACTGACGGAACGGCTGGGTGTCAGCGACCGGGTCTTCTTCCTTTCCGGTCTGAAGAATACGGAGCTCGAGCTGATCTTCGCGCGAGCCAGCGCCTTCCTGTTCGCTCCGATACGCGAACCGTTCGGCATTGTCGTGCTGGAGGCTTTCGCCGCCGGACTGCCGCTGATTGCCGTGAACGAGGGAGGCTATTCCGAACTGTGCACGCCGGAGAACGCGTTTCTCGTTCCCCCCTTTCCTTCGGCCTTCGCGAAAAAGATGTCGCTATTCCAGTCCGATCCGGAACTGCGCGACAGGATGGGCGAGGCCGGACGGCGAACCGCGGTGCTCTACACCTGGGACAGGACCGCCCGCGAACTCGAAGCGGTGCTGCTGGAAACGGCGCCTCCCCCACCCCCGATGGAGCCGCCCGGGAAGCCGCGCCACACCCTGGTTGGCGCCCAGTACTACCTCTGGTACGCGGAGGGCTACGGCGCGGCCCACTGGAACGACAACGCCGCGTTCGGCCATGTCGCCGACCAGCCTCTGCTCGGCTACTATGGGTCGATGAAGGGCGAAACCATCGAGCGCCATCTCGGCCAGTTCGAGGCAATGGGCCTCGACTATGCGATCCTCAACCTCCACGTTGATCATTCCGAAATCAACGATATCGAAGCCGGCAGCATCGACCGCCTGTTCCGGCTCGCCGCCGAGCGGGGGTCGAAGTTGCGGTTCGCGGTGCAGATCGCTCCCTATTCTGACGATGCCGAAGCCCTCGCAACGGTGGTTGACAGGCTGCGAACCCAGTACATGGCGCATCCCAACTACCTGCGGCTGGAGGGCAAGCCGGCCCTGTTCTGGTTCTGGACAGGCGCTCACGACCGGCGCGAGCGGCTGCTCGCAGCGCTGGCGAAGGCGACCGATGGATTGGTCAACATCGCGGCCGGTCTGCGGCTTCCGGGCGGCGCGGGCGAGGACGCGCTGACCCATCGCCTGTTTTCCGGTTTCGCGCCGTTCTCTCCGCTTGAGCTCGCGGACAGCGCCAACCTGGAGAACATCTGGAACCTGGCATGCCGGCGCGCCGACGAAGCCGGCATGGAATACCGCGTTGTCTCGGTATCCCCGGGCTACGACGATACGGGTCTGGCCGACGTCAGGCGGCTCGGAAACCCGCGCCGCGCCATCCAGCGCGACGGGGGCGAGACCTTCGCCAGGGGGCTGAACTGGATCGAAGCGCTCAGTCCGCGGCCGGATCTGGTCGTTGTCTCGACCTTCAACGAGTTTCATGAAAACACGCATATCGAGCCGTCGCTCGGCCACGGTCAGACCTACGTTGAACTGACCAGGCAGTTCGTCGAACGGCTGCGCTCGGCATCGGATGCGCGGCCATGACGGACGAACTCCTTCGCATCGCCTTCGGACACAGGGCCGTCGCCAGCACCGAGGCCATCGGTACGACGCTGGCCGTGAGCGACGCGGCGCTTCAGGCCGACGCCTCGATCGTCATCGACGTCTACGATCTCGACCATCCTGTTCATCCGGCAGGGCATCTCGGATGGTGGAAATTTCGCATGGCGGCGGCTTCGCCAGTCGATATCCGCCTGCGGGTCGACGCAAGCGCGGTTGAGGCGACCCTTGCCAATGAACCGCCGACGCAGCTTTGGCTCAATCCGGCTCCGCCGCAGTATCGCCGCCTGCTCCTCAACGCCGTCGTCCGTTCGAACACGACAAACGCGATTCTGGCCCTGGACCGGATCGCCGCCGTACCCGGCGAGGACGCCCTGGTCGAGTTTCGAGCTGCGTTCGATCGCGACTGGTCCTCGCCGCGCCTGGCACCGTCTCCCTACATCCCGGATCCCGGCCAGACGATCCACATCGTTTCCCGTGCGATCTTCCAGCGCGATGCGGTCGGCGAGTTGTGCCTCGATCTCTACCGCATGCTGAGGCAGAACCGCATTCCGGTCCGCATGCATGCGGAAGGCTGCGACCTCACGATCAACGACATCGTCGAGCCGCAGAACCTGCTGCATGAGCGCATCGGGCCGGCCGACCAGGTGCTCTACTTCTACTCGCAGCACGACCCTCTGCTGGAGCCCCTGCTCGCGGCCGACTGCGCACGCAAGTGCGTCTACTTCCACGGCATCACCGATCCCGACCTCGTCAGGGTGTTCGATCCGGAACTCAGCGTCGTGTGCGCGAAGGCGATCGCCGAACTGCCCCGGCTGGCAAGGTTCGATCGCTTCGCCGCCAACTCCCGCCACTCGGCCAGTGCGCTCGCGCGCGCGCTCGGACCTGAACGTGCTCCAGACATCGGCGTCATCCCGCCGCAAATCGCGCCTCGACCGGCGGCGCGCCACGAGGATAGCGCTCCCAGGCAAGACGCGCTGCTGAGCGTCCAGCAGATGCGACCGCACAAGAAGGTGGAAGACGTGCTCAGGCTGTTCGCCGCCTATCGCGAAGCCAGCCCGTCGGCGCAATGCTGGATCGTCGGCCGCGCGCCGAACCGCGCCTACCGCGACTACCTGGACTGGGTCGAGCGAAAGGAGCTCGGCCTGCCTGCGGGGGCGGTGCGATGGCTGGGCAGCGTCGGTCCGGCCGAACTCGCCGACCTCTACCGGTCTGCCTCGGCCTATGTCTCGATGAGCGAGGATGAGGGCTTCTGCCTCCCGCTTTTCGAGGCGATGCGAAACGGTCTGCCGGTCTTTGCCTACGGCGTGCCGGCAGTCGCCGAGACGCTCGGCGGTTCGGGACTGCGCTTCGCCACGAAGGACTTTCCCCATCTCGCCGAACACCTCGCCGCGGTGCTGGCCGACCCGGCTCGGCGGTCGGCGCTGTTGGCAGGCCAGGCGCGACGCGTCGACGACCTCCTGCCCAGGATGTCGGGAACCGGATTTTTTGAACTTCTGTCGCCCTGAAAGGCTTCCTCCAGTTTGGCGGTCGTCTATTGCGCGCGCTTCTTCAGGATGACGGCTTCGCGCTCGAAATTCGCCCACAACACCTCGTCGCCGGGGCCTGCGGTCGAAAGCGGCGCCACCGCTACGAGTTGCCAGGTCCGCGCTTCGGCCGATGCATCTTTCGATGTTCGAAGACGGACGATGTCCTTGCTCGTCAGGCCGCGCTTCGGCCGGGGTTCGGAGATCGGTATCGGCGTGTTCAGCGTGCGCCGCCAGGAGACGTAGGCGGCAGCCGGATCGTTGCTCAAAACGATCGTGTTCGGGGGCGTGTTCTTGCTGATCCAGTCCAACGCCATGTAGCGCTCATAAGGCATGTTCGGCTCATAGAGCACGTTCCAGCGCTCACGGTTTTCAAAGGCGAGGTAGAGCAACGCCAGGCTGGCCACCGACACGCCGGCCGAGACCGGTATCGGCACGCTGCGCCGCGCGGCGAAGACGATGTATCCGGCGAACACCGCGAGAAAATACACGAGGTCGGTCTGGAAGCGCGACGGCGTGAAGACGGCGTATGCGGTTCCGTAGAGCGACAGGGTGATCGCGCGAACGGCGTAGGCGAAGATGACGAACAGCGACGCGATCGTGACCAGCGGAACCCAGAGCGCCAGGTCGAACCGGACGTCCTGGCGTCGCAGGCCCCACAGGACCAACCAGGTCGCCAGGCCAAGCGCGGCAAGCGTTGAAAAGATGTGGCCCAGCCCGTGACGAAAGCTGTCGAACGAAATGAACGTTTCTTCGAACCTGAAGATCGACGTGTCACCGAGGCCGGTCGCCTTGAGCGCATAGGGCACGATGTAGAAGCAGCCGATCGCCAGGCTGGTCAGCAGGCCACCCAGGATCAGTCTCGCCCTTGCATGCTCTTCGCGCCTCAGCAGGCACACGGCGAACATTGCGGCGAAGGTCAGCCCGGCCGTGACCATCACGTGATGGTGGGTGAAGAAGATCGCGGTGAACAGGAGCCCGAACAGGGCAACGTCCCGCATGCCCGGGCGCCGTTCCGTCGAGACGATCAGGCATTCCAGGAAGAAGCTCATGCCGATCAGGTTCGGCAGGCCGCCCCAGCGGTAGTAGTCGATGCTGCCGAGAACGGCGAGCAACCCATAGCTCGCCGCGGCATAGAGTGCGAGTTCTCGATGCCCGGAGACGCGCAGCGTAAACACGAAAATCTGCGCCGTGGTGATCGCGCCGAACAGCGGCACCAGGAACTTGAAGACCGTGTGTGGCGGCAGGCCGGTCGCCAGGGAGAACTCCGCGATCAGCAGATGGCTGCCGACCGGATAGTTCAGTCCGGCCGCCTCGAATGGCAGCCAGTCGTAGATCATGCCCTGGGCGGTCAGTATTTTCTTGGCCAGCAGCAGATGGAAGGTGGAATCCCAACCGGGCGGAAGGACGTGCCATTGCGTCGGCAACAGCCTGGTCACGAGGACAAGCGCGATGACGATGACCAGCCAACAACCGACGACGTCGAGACGCGCCGGCCACGGCAACCGCAGCGGGATCCGCCAGACGATCAGGAAGAGCGCAAGCGCCAGCATCGGCCACGCCGCCCAAAACAGCGCAAGATGCAGGTAGCTCGACACCAGGGCGAGATAGACGGCTGCGGCAAAGCCGACGGCGGGGCCACGCAACAGGATCTCTTCGTATGAGCGGCCCCTGGAGAGCAGTGCGACGACGAGCATGCCCGGCAGAGTTACCGCGGCGGCTGTCAGCGCTAGCAGGCCGAAATGGAACAGGAGAGCCCCACGAACCAACCCAATCGGTCTATCGATAGCTCACCGGGTCGGGTGAAGAAAGCCGGTTCGCCTTTTTGCAGGGCCGCCGGGGGCCGAACGCGTCGCAACCGCTTCCTCTCTGACGGCCACGCGCGATCGGGAATGCTGCGCTCATCCGGCCGCCAGGCGCCCGGACAGCCTGTAGAGAGGTCTTCCGAAAACGTCGCCCGCCGGCGTCAGCAGCCACCGGGTTCGGACGCGATCGACGACCGCCGCCATCGAATCCGTGTCGACGAGGAAGAACTGCTCAATTCCGGCATCGTCAAGTCCGGAGACGAGAGCGTCCTGAATCTCGGGCGAGGTAAACATGATCTTGGCCGAATAGGCGCCGTAACGCGCGACGACTGCGCTGCCATAGACATCGCCCCAGACGATCGGATCGTCGGCAAATCGCTGCTTGACGGCCGGATCGATGGCAAGTCTCTGGCTCGGGAACGCGATGGCCATTAGCCCCACGACTGCGGCGACCGCAACGGCCGCCGGGAAGGCCCAAGCCGACCATCCCCTCGCAGGCTTGGTCGGCTCCGGCAAGCCGATCAACACGGCTACCGAAACCGTCGTCAGGAACGCTGCCGCCGACAGCAGATAGTATGGAACGAGCACATCCTTTGGGACGAGATAGGCGAGCGACAGAGCCATCACCCATGCCGCAACCGACATTGCAACGGATCGTGGATGGGCGAGCAGAGTCGCGATGCCGATCACCAGCGACAGGGTCAGGGCGAGGCCGTTCGAATTGTCTCCGAAATAGAACGCTATTCCGCGCAAGATGTCGTCGAGATCGAATTCCGGCTTCGTCGCATCGACGGCCGAGTAGGTGGTCCTGAAGATGGAGCCCGCATTGACGAAATTTGCCCAAATTGCCGGCGCGAGGCCTGCCACCGACCCGGCCGAATAGGCCATCAGGCTGGCGACGTCCGACCGGCTTCTGCTCCTGACCAGCCTGACTAGGAACACAAGGCCGACGATTGCGACGATGAGCAGGTTGGTCACACGGATCGTCGATGAAAACCCGGCCGCCAACCCAAGCAGCGCCGGCGCCAGGGTGCCGGCTGTCCCAAGCGCCGGCGCAAGGAGCAACGCGCAGACGACCGACAGGGCGATGCCGGCATAGGCCGAGTCGGTCCCGACCTGAGATGCGGCCAGGACAAGCCCCGCACCGCCGAGAACGACCAGTCCATCGGCAGGACGCGTTGTCCTTGCAAGGAGATAGGCGAACGCCGCGGCGACTGCGAACAGGCAGCCGTATCTCAGCCACCTTCGCTCTACATCCTCGGGCAGGGGCGCCATCAGCATGCCGGTCCCGGGAGGGTACTGCAGGATCACCTTGTCGACATCCGCGCGATAGTGGTGGCAGTGAGGGGCGACAGCCTGGTACCAGTGAGACGTCTTCTCTCCAGTGGCCTTCGCGATCTCGATAAGCCGTCGCGAATTCGGCGTCTCGAGCCCCGTGTCGAAGCCGTGCAGTCCGTTTTCCCTGAACAACGCCGCCTGCCTGTGGTAGCCGAAGTCGTCGCAACCGAGCGGCGCTTCTCTGACACCGGGCAACCGGAGCGCCCCCTGGAACGTGATCCCGATCAGCACAGCGAGCAGGGCGACCTGGAACAGCTGCGGCCGTTGCGATCCTGCGGCGGTCATCCGGCATTCCGTCGCTGGTGGGACAATCCGGGCCGCATCACTGAGCTTTCCCGCATGGCGACAGGTCGAGCGTCACCACGCGTTTCACGTAGTCGGAGACATCGATGCCGCCCATGAAGTCCGCATAGCCGCGCAGCTTGTCCTCGACGCTGTCGCAGCTGTCGCTGCCGATATTGCCGGGCGGCTGGTTGCCGGAATAGCCGTTGAGCGTCGGTCTTCCGATATCCTGGGCGAGGATCATCGCGTCGAGCTCGGCATGCACCATGTCGACCCGCACGTCCGATCCGGTCCTTACCCAGATGATGGCGTCCGGCGGCAGATCCGTCGGCAGGATCGCCTTCAGCGCGGCCTGCCTTTCCTGCCACATTGCGATGGGGTCGGAGCGCGGCGGGACGTTAAGCGGCTCGAGAACGACCAGGGCAGCCCCAGCCAGGACGACCGCGACATCGGCCATCGCGGTCCTGCCGACGGCCCGCCTCAGATAGTCGACACCCAGCCCGGCCAGCACGGAAATCGGCAGGAGCATGACGACGATGATGCGGGTGACGGCGCGCACGGCGTTGATGCCCGGCAGCCAGGCGATCAGGTAGTAGAACGAAAAGTGCTTGATCCATAGCGTGCCGATCATCATCAGCAGCAGTGACCACATCATGGTCTTGCCGATCCTCGAGCCCGGCTGACGCCACGCCCCCAAGATGCCGGCCGCAGCCAGCGCGACCGCGCCGAAGCCCACGAACATCTGGTGCTCGTGCCGGACCGGCATGGGGATCGAGCGGGCGACGCCGTCGAGCCAGGGACTGACATCAGCCACGATATAGCTCGCCCAGCGCGGCAGCATCGGCGTGATCTGCTCGACGTCGCGCCCAAGATCGTAGAGGCGCGACACCGCAAAATAGTTGCCGACTAGATATGCGAGCGCGGCGAGGGCCGCCACGCCGACTGCCGCGCCGAGCGCCTTCGTCGCGGCCGTCTCGCGCGAAAGGCTCTCGAGCCATGGCCGCAGCGGTACGCTGCGCTCCTGGCGAACGAGCACGGCCGTCATCGCAGCCAGCAGGTAGAACAGGAATATGCCGACATAGATCGAACAGTAGAACTGCCACACCGTCCAGACGATCACCGTCACAGCGTCCATCGCCCGCCGCCTCGTGAACAACTGCCAAAGCGCGAGCACGGCCAGAGGGACCGCAAAGCGGTAGACCAGTTGCGCATGGCCGTTTTGCGCCAGAGCGGGAATCGCGAAGGTGAAGAGGAATGCGCCGATGGCCGACGCCGCCGGTGACAGGCCGAACCGGTTCAGCGCATAAAGGGCCGCGAGGAAGTTCAGGATGAATCCGGCCAGGTACCAGACGTCGAACGCATGCTCGCGCATGGCGCCGAGGAGCCGCGCCGCGACGTAGACGGCGCCAGACCCGAGATGATTGTCGCTGAACGCAAGCACGCCGCCGAACGGGAAGAAGAAGTCCGGGCTCCACAGCGCATTCTGCTGCCCCGTCGCCAGGCGAAAAAGATGCTCGAGGACGACGCTGTTGAAGCGCGGATCGCCAATGTCTCCGGGGACCATGCTGAAGTAGCCCATGTCGGGCAGCACGCTGCCGAACATGCCGATCGCCAGGAGCAGCGGCGCCAGCACCCACTCGTGCATGGACCAGCCAGCAGCCGGCGCCGTTCTCCGGTCCAGCCGCGCGGGCCGCTCAACATTCATATCCCATCACCCCCTTCCTGCTGTTTGCGAAGGGATCGACGAGCGCGTCGGTCTTCTCGTCCATCAGCCACCTTTGCTTCGGCAGGAGATTCGTGCGGAAGAAGCGGCTGAAGCTCGCCAGCGCCTCGCCGCGCGGCGTCAAGCGGACGCAGCCGTTGTCGAGGGTCACCGTTCCGGACTCGATCTGCTCGGTCAGCCTCACGTCGACGAGACGAAACTCGGGCATGTACTCGCCAACGAAAACATCGCCCAGGCGGTCGGCGCGAATGCCGCCGCCACGCTGCTGGATCTTTTCGAGGATGTAGAAGGACAAGGACCGGTCAAGCACGGTCGGGACGGAGATCGCCACCGTGTACCCCGTCAGCAGCCACAGGCAGCAGAGCAGCAACCGCTCGAAGCCGCCGAACGGAAGGCGCCGGCGAAGCGCAAGCATGATCGCCGCCGTCGCTACCGCGGCCACGACGCCGTCGAAAACGGCCGCGTAGAGCACCACCGTTACCGGAAAGATCCAGACATGCGCCAGGTAGAACGCCGCCATCAGCGCCAGGAACAGCAGCGTCAGGAGGAGCGCCGCCCAGACCTTCAAGGCGCGAACACCAACGTTCGGTTGGCGACGAAACTGATCATCACCTGCAGTCCCGTTGCGATGAGGAAGCCGATGCGAAAATCGTACCCGAGCCGATCAGTCCAGACAAAAAGCACGCCAGCGTGCAACACGGCCAGCATCGCATAGATGAGCACGAACCGCCACAACTGCCCCGACCAGTCGCCATCGCCCGCCTCGAAGACGAAATAGCGGCTGCCGAGGAAAGAGACGGTAATCCCGACGACGGCCGCGGCAAAGTTCGCGGCGCCGGCCGACGGGACGCCAACGACTTCAAGCAGGAACACGAGGACGGAATAGTGCGCAGCGGTCGCGGCTATCCCGTTCGCCAGGTACCGCGCGAACTGCCGCCGCGCGTCAGCCCGGGGTCTGTCCATGGACCTCGTCGACCTCCCTGATCAGCGTGCGATAGTCGACCGCGGCCAGGCTGGAGACGCGCGCGACCCCCGACAGGACGAGCGTCATCAGCGTCAGCGTGCCGGTCTGCAGGAGGACGAGCAACAGAATCCCGAGCGCGACCGAGAACCACCCGGGCGTCGCGAAGCCGATCGCCTTCAGCACGACCGCCAGCCCCATCAGCGCCAGCGACGTCGCGGCGACGGCGGCGCACAGGATGCAGACCCGGACGAGAACGTCTTCCGAAAAGACCATCAGGGCGCGCACGCCGTGCAGGACCAGGGACGAAAAATTCATCTTGCTGCGGCCGCCATAGCGTTGCCCGCGGTCGATCGGCGCATAGGCGACCCGCAGCCGAGACAAAAGTACGCTGCTGGCGACATGAACCCACAATTCCGGCATCGCGGCCAGAACCCTCGCACCGGCCGGCGTGACCGCCATGAAGTTGCCGAAGGTGATGCGGCGCCCGCAAAGCAGCGTGAAGATCACCTTGTAGAAGGCATAGAACGCCTTGAAGACGAGCGATTCATGCCGGTTCTTCCGTTCCGCGACGGCGACATCGACGCTGCCGTCCGCCAGCGACCTCAGCAGCGCCGGCGCCGTCGCCGGAATGTCCTCGCCGTCGGAATCCATGACGACGACGCGTGCGTCGGGCATCTTGTCCGCAGCGTAGTTCAGACCGGTCGCGATCGCCCTCTGATGCCCGAGATTGCGCCGCAGGTGGATGACGACGCCTCGCAACCCCGCTCCGGAGATCGCCGAGGAATGCACCTCGCTTTCGACCGAGCCGTCATCAACCAGCACGACGTAGACATCGGGCCCCAGCGCTTCCCTGAGGTCGCGGCAGAAGGTGGACGCGATGGCGCCGTCCTCGAATACCGGAGCCACGACAACCAGCGAAATCGAGCTCACGCCTGTTTCCCTCTCCAGCCAGGCAGCCAAAGCAACCGATCCGCTTTGTTAACGTCTTCGCCGACATTGGCAAGCCGGCCACGCGCGCTGGGCCCTCGCGGTCGAGGCGCCGCATTTCCGTCCGCCCGAACGCTTCGGAGGAATCACAAGCCGGTCCGGCTTGGGGGAAGCCCCCTGCCCGTATGCCTCGCAACGGACGCGCCGTGCGCGCCACCGGACCTCAGACAGTTCGCCGCGCGATGCTGCCCTTTCGTTCCTCTAGACTGCCGGCAGCAAGGCCTCCGTTCGTCCAGAATCCGGCTGCCGGATGAGGTTGAAGAGGTCCAGCTGCCAGAAGAGAGCGGGAACGCCGCCCGTGTGCAGGAAGCACATGGCCTCGTCGGCCGGCAGCGCGCCACCCTTGGCCATGTCCATGAAGCAGGCGAACGTCTTGCCCGTGTAGGTGTGCTCGAGGAAGATCGCCTCGTGCCGCGCCAGCGCAAGTATCGCCTCCTCGGCCTGCGGCGTGGGTCGGGCATAGCCCGGTCCAAGGTAGTCCATGTGGTAGTGGATGGCCGCATCCTCCAGCGGCGGCGGATTGAGCCCGGTCGTCCGCCTGAGATCGCGGTCGATACGCGCAATTCTCGCCGCCAGGTCCGCCAGCCCGTATTCCACGCTTACCAGGTGAACCTCGAACGGATTCCCCAACAAGGCATTGCCGAAGATGAAGCCCGTCTCGGTCGGCCCCATCGATCCGGGCAGGAACACGTGGCGAATCCCCGCGCCCGTCTCGTCCGACTGCCGCAGGAGTTCGGCCGCGGCACGCGCATAGCCCAGGGCGCCGACCACTCCGTTGCCGACGACATAGGGTCGCCGGCCATCGAGCCGCAACTGTTCGGCGACGTCCTCAACCACGTTTGACCGGCGGTTCTCGTCCATCGGCCCGACGAACCTGATCGTTGCGCCGAGAATGCGGCTGAGCGCCGACGCACGGCCCGCCCAGTCGTCCTGGTGTGCGTTGTGGACGATGACGCAGTCGAGGCCGGCCTTCGCCGCGGCCGCCGCGGTCAGCCGGCACTGGTTGGAGTTGGGCTCGCCGGCAACGACAAGCACGTCGGCCTCCTCCTCGAGCGCAGCACCAACCCAGAACTCCAGGCTGCGCAGCTTGTTGCCGCCGAGACCGGCTTCCATGTGGTCGTCGCGCTTGATGTAGAGGGGTCGGCGACCAAGCGTCGCTTCCAGTCGCTCCATGCGGCGAAGCGGCGTCGGTCCATCGAGGAGTGCAAAGCGCGAATGGCCGAAATCGGTCATCGTCCGTCCGCCTTGCCAGACGCCTGCAGGCTGTCGCGGAGTGACGACTTAGGGTCGACCGAGCCCATCTCGCTGCGGACCTTGTCGATGTAGTTGTACAGCGTAAACTTGGACACGTTCATTCTCGCCGCGATCAGGTCGATCGCCCCTTTCACCAAAAAGACGTTCTTCTTCTCGAGCCCCCTCACCACGTTCATGCGGTAGGTGCGCTTGTCTTGCGTGCGCAGCGAACCGTTCTCGTTCATCACTTCGCTGACGATCGCATCGACCATGCCGATCACGTCTTCGTTGCCGGCAATTGCGGGAGCCGCCGCTGGCGGCGTCTCGAAGTTGCAGAAGTTCTGCAACACGTTGATGCTGTGCATCAGGCTTTCGATGCAGAAGTCGATCCTGAGGCAGCCGAACGTCTCCCCGGATGCGTCGCGCAGCAGCGTCAGCGACGAACTCAGCCGCCGGCCGTCTGGCGTCGCGGCCGTGAAGAGCAGCGGCTGGCCGGATTCGCGCGCCGCCGAGTTCAACCGGTCGAACAGCTTCTCGGGCAGATATGATCCGATCTCGGCCTCCATGACGGTGCCGGTGACCGCAACCAGCTGCGGGCGTCGGCCGCGCATGTCATAGAGCGAAGCCTGGCAGTTCGCGCCAAACTGGCTGACCAGTGCGCTCATCAGCGCGCCATAGGATTGGAAGATCGGTTCGAGTTCCTGTTCCATGCGATCCAACACTCGTCTTGGTTATGGGGACGGTTCGGCCGTGGCTCTGCCGCGGCTGACGTTTTGGCGCGACCGGCTCTCGAGCCAGTCCACGAATTTCAGGACCGGGAAGCAGTAGCAGAAGTAGATGAGAGCCACGACGCCGTAGATGAACAGGATGTCGCCCGGGTATCTCAGAATCGCGTTTTCGCCCTCCCGGGTCAATTCGCTGATGCCGACGACCGATACGATCGACGTCGCCTTGATCAGGTTGACGTAGACGCCGCCCAGCGAGGGCAGGATCAGGGCGGCGGCCTGCGGCAGGATGATGTGCCGCAGTGTCTGGACGCGACGCATCCCGAGCGCGAAAGCACCCTCCCACTGGCCGCGCGGCACCGCGCGGATGGCGCCGCTGACGATCTCCGTGACATAGCTCGACGTGTAGATCGACAGGCTGAGAAGCGACGCAGTCATCGAATCCCACATCAGCCAGGGAATGCCGGTTCCCGGCAGGACGAAATAGATCACATAGAGCTGCACCAGGAACGGCGTGCCGCGCAAAAGGTGCAGATATCCGCCGATGAGCGTGGTTGCGTAGCGAAAGTTCTGGCCCCGGACGACGCCCAGCAGGAAGCCCAGTACCGAGCCCCCGGCCACGCCGAGCAGCGAGATGCGCAACGTCTCGACGAAGCCGGTCAGCAGAAACGGCAGGACCGAGCGCAAGACTTCTGAGTAGTGCTCGATCATGCCGGGTTCCTGTTCCAGGCCTTGCCTGCAAGCGTGCGCTGCACCCGCTGGGAGAGGACGAGCAGGATCAGGTAGATCGTCAGATAGATGGCCGCGACGGTCAGGAAGCCCTCGCCGGGCCTTATTCGCTCGCTGTTCAGCAGCATGCCGGCGGCGACAACGTCGAACACGGTGATCAGCGACAGGAGCGAAGTGTCCTTGACCAGGATCGCGGTTTGCCCGAGCAGCGCCGGCAGCGTGTTGGCGAAGGCCTGCGGCAGCACCACGTGGCGTGCGCGCTGCAGGAAGGTCATGCCGACCGCCATCGCGCCTTCGATCTGCCCCCGCTCGACGGACTGGATTCCGGAGCGGATGATCTCGGCCATGTAGGGCGCGGTATGGATGGTCAGGGCGACAATGCCGAGCCAGAGCTCCGGCCAGCGCAGGGCGGCTGGAAACAGCAACGGAAGCCCGAAATAGACGATGTAGATCTGCAGCAGCAACGGGGTCGAACGGATGGCCTGGACATAGGCTTCTGCCGGCCACGTCAGAAAGCGGGTGCCAGACAGTCGCGCGCCCGCAACGAGCGTCCCCAGCGCGACCGACAGGATCAGGCTCGCACCGGCAGCTGCCAGGGTGTTTGCGAGGCCGCGCGCGAATTCGTCGAGATAGTGCGCGACGATCCGGAAATTGTATATGCCGACAAGCCAGTCGGCGAGAAAATCCAGCAACATGAAGATCCGAACCACGATGGGCGCCGGCGACCCCGGGCCGCCGGCGCAGGTTGGGAGGACTTACTTGTGGTCGGCTTCCCAGTCCCGGGAGTTCCACCAGTACTTGACCAGGCGGTCCAGCTTGCCGTTGGCCGAGATCAGCTCGAAATAGTTGTCCATCCAGAACTTGAGGTGGCTGTTTTCGGCGCGCGTCGCGAACGCCAGCGGCTCGCGGGTAATGATGCCGTCGACAATCTTGAGGTTGGTGAACTCACCCACATAGGTCTGGGCGTTTCCGAGATCGGTCAGGGCGGCGTCGATGCGGCCGGCGGCGAGCGCCTGGGCGGTAGCCGGTCCGCTCGCGAACTCCTTCACGGTAGCGTTGGGGAGGAACTCCTTGATCGCGGTTACATAGGTTCCGCCCTGGACGCCGCCGACGTTGACGCCTTCCTTGTTCAGGTCCTGCCAGGTGGTCGCCGGGTTCTCCTTGCCGGTGAACGCCACCGTGTCCTGATAGAAGAACGGGCGGGAGAACAGCAATTGCGCCGTGCGCTGCGGAGTCGGCGTCATGTCGGCGGCGATGAGGTCGAACTTGCCGGCAAGCAGCGCCGGGATCAGGCCCTTCCAGTCATAGTCCTGCAGCACCAGCTTGACGCCGAGATCGTCGGCCATCATCTGCACGATCTCAATCGCCAGCCCCGTACGCTCGCCGTTCTTGTTAATGAAGCTGACCGGCGCGCCCTGGGTCTGGACGCCGACGCGCAATTCGCCGCGCTGCAGAATTTCGTCCATCTCGGTTTCAGCTGAGGCCAGCCCTGGAAGCGCCGCCAGCGCGATCGTGGCAACGGCCAGCGCCTTGCCTATCGACTTGAACAATTTCATGAGATCTCCTCCCTCATCAAAAGCACCGTGATTGGTGCGGGTTCAGTGGATCTGTGACAGGAAGCGGCGCGCGCGCTCGCTCTGCGGATTGGCGAAAACGGCTTCGGGCGCCCCGCTTTCGACGACTGCTCCGCCATCCATGAAGATGACGCGGTCGGCGACATCGCGGGCGAACCCCATTTCATGCGTGACGGCGACCATCGTCATGCCGTCTTCCGCGAGACCACGCATGAGGTCGAGGATGCCGCCGATCATTTCGGGATCGAGGGCCGAGGTCGCTTCGTCGAACAGCATGACGCTCGGATCCATCGCCAGCGAACGCGCAATCGCCACGCGCTGCTGCTGGCCTCCGGAAAGCTGGCCCGGATAGTGATCCTGGCGGTCGAGCACGCCGACGCGATCGAGCAGCGCCAGCGCCCTATCCCTCGCCTCGGACGCACTGCGGCGGCGCACGACGCGCTGCGGAAGCACGACATTCTCCAGTGCCGTCTTGTGCTGAAACAGGTTGAAATGCTGGAAGACCATGCCGACATCGGCGCGCAGCTTCGGGAGATCGGTCTTCGGATCGGTGACCTCGCGCCCGGCGATGCGGATGACGCCGCGATCGACCGCCACCAGCGCGTTCAAGGTGCGCAACAGCGTGCTCTTGCCCGAACCGGAAGGGCCGATGATCACCACCACCTCGCCCCGCCGGACCGACATATGGACATCGTCGAGCGCGACGCAGCCTCCACGCGACCCGATGGAAGGGAAGGTCTTGCGAACGCCGACGACGTCGATGATGGCCTCGTCGGGTGCAATTGTGCTGGCGCCCGTCATGTCTTCTCCCCCATGGACGAGCACATTTAGGCGACGCGAAATTACGTTGTCAATTTTTTTGATTTAAAAAATTTTTTGGCAAATGCATATTCCATTCTTGAGTTTGACAACTTCCTCCATCGTCCTAGAAACCCAGTAAGGCATTGGAATATCATGAATATTTACATCTCGATGGATATCGAGGGCGTTGCCGGCGTCTCCAGCGCCTTTCAGGGCCAGCGTGGCAACCCCGACTACGAACTGGCGCGCAGGCTGATGACCGCGGAGGCGAACGCTGCCGCGGCCGGAGCGTTCAGGGGCGGCGCGACGGCGGTGACGGTCGCCGATTCGCATGGGAGCATGCAAAATCTCGTGCTCGAGGACATCGACCCAAGGGTGCGGGTCGTCAGCGGATCACGACGGCCCGTCTCGATGGTCGCCGGCCTCGACCGCAGCCATGACGGACTGGTGCTGATCGGCTACCACGCGGCGGCCGGTCGGCGCGGCGTACTCGCCCACACCATCAGTTCGGCGGCCTTCCGTCACATCGACATCAACGGGATGACGACCGGCGAGCCCACCCTGTTTGCCGGCCATGCGGCGGAACTCGGCGTGCCCCTGCTCGCCGCAAGCGGCGACGACTGCCTGGCGACGGAGATCGAGGCGCAGTTTCCCGGCGCCGCGCGGATCGTCACGAAATCGACGATCTCGGCCGAAGCCGTCGACAGCATGGCCCCGGCAGCCGCGCGAGCGCTGATCGAGGAACAGGTCCGGTCGGCGGTCGAACGGGCGGGCGACTGTCCGGTCACCCCCCCTTGCCGGCCGCCCCATGTCGTCACGGTGGAGTTCCTGCGGCAGACATACGCCGACGCGGCCGCCCTGCTGCCCTGGATCGAGCGGCGCGACGTTCTGTCAGTGACGTTCACTGTCGGCAGTTTCGGCGACGCCGCAAGCATCCTCTCGGCGCTCTCGATCATGGCCGCTGCGCCGACGCAATAGGCACAGGCAGCAACCTAGAGAGCGCCCGGTCGTGGCGCCTTTATGGTTTCATTATGCACAGCCGCTTCATTCCCAATCGAGATTTGACGCTGATCGCTGCACCTATGCCTCCGAACTCTCATCGGAGAAAGCTATGTCCGACATCCTCTACCTCGCCATAGGGCTGGGCATGTTCGTCCTGCTTGCGCTCTATGCCCGCAGCCTCGGCCGAATTTGAGGAAATCGCGATGGTTGAACCACTCATCGGTCTCGCCGTTGCGCTCGCGCTAGGCATCTACCTCGTCTTCACGCTGATCAGGCCGGAACGGTTCTGATCGCGGCTTCGGAGCAAATTCCATGACACTCATTGGTTGGCTGCAGATCGGCCTGCTTCTTGCCGTCGTCGCAGCCTTGGTGAAGCCACTCGGCCGCTTCATGGCGAACATCTTCACCGGCGAACACACATTCCTTTCGCCCGTGCTCGGCCCGGTCGAGCGCGCCTTCTACGCCGCCGCCGGCGTCGACCGCAACGTCGAGCAGGGCTGGCTCGCCTACGCGTTTTCCATGTTCGCCTTCGCCGCGGCGGGTTTCGCCGCGCTTTACGCGATCCTGCGCCTGCAATTCTACCTGCCGCTGAACCCGCAGGGATTTGCCGGCATGTCGCCCGATCTCGCCTTCAATACGGCGGCCAGTTTCGTCACAAACACCAACTGGCAGTCCTACGGCGGCGAGACCACGCTCAGCCATTTCAGCCAGATGGCAGGGCTGACCGTGCAGAACTTCGTTTCAGCGGCGACCGGCATCGCGCTGGCGCTGGCGCTTACGCGCGCCTTCGCCCGTTCCGCAGCGCAGACGGTCGGCAACTCCTGGGTCGACCTGACCCGCGCCACCCTCTACGTGCTCCTGCCGCTCGCGGTAGCGGTGGCTCTTGCCTTCGTGGCGATGGGTCTGCCGCAGACGCTCGACGCGTCCGTCACCGCAACCACGCTCGAAGGCGCGCGGCAGACGATCGCGCTCGGCCCTGTCGCCAGCCAGGAGGCCATCAAGCAGCTCGGCACCAACGGCGGCGGCTTCTTCAACGTCAACGCCGCCCACCCGTTCGAGAATCCGACGGCCCTGTCGAACTACCTCAATATCGTCGCAATGCTCGGAGTCTCGGCCGCCCTCGTCTACGCCTTCGGCCAGATGGTCGGCGACCGCCGCCAGGGCTGGGCCTTCCTCGCGGTGACCGGCATCATGCTCACCCTCGCCATCGGCGCGATCTACTGGGCCGAGACATATGGCAACCCGATCCTGGCAGCACTGGGGGTCGACCCTTCGCTTGGCAACATGGAAGGCAAGGAGGTCCGTTTCGGCCAGGCGATGACGGCAGCCTACGCGGCTTCCACCACCGGCCTGTCGGACGGCGGCGTGAACGCCATGCATGGTTCGCTCACCGGGCTTGGCGGCCTCGTGCCGATGTTCTTGATGCAGCTCGGCGAGGTACTGCCTGGCGGCGTCGGCTCCGGCCTCTACGGCATGCTCGTCTTCGCGATCCTCGCCGTCTTCGTAGCCGGCCTGATGGTCGGCCGCACGCCCGAACTGCTCGGCAAGAAGATCGAGAGCCGCGAGATGAAATTCGCCATGCTCGCCGTACTCATCCTGCCGACCGCAATCCTCGGCTTTACCGCCGTTTCCGCGATGCTGCCCTTCGCTACGGCCGGCGTCGGTACGGTCGGGCCGCACGGACTGTCGGAGATCCTCTACGGGTTCACCTCCGCCGCCGGCAACAACGGCTCGGCTTTCGGCGGCCTGACGGCGAACACGCCCTGGTACAACACCACGCTCGGCATCGCCATGCTGCTCGGACGCTTCGCCTATGCCGTTCCGGTCTTGGCGATCGCCGGGGCGCTGGTCGTCAAGCCGCGCGTTCCCGCGTCGGCCGGCACCTTCCCGACCCACACACCGCTTTTCGTCGGCCTGCTGATCGGCATCATCCTGATCCTCGGCGGCTTGCAGTTCTTCCCGGCGCTCGCGCTCGGGCCGATCGTCGAGCATCTCGCGATGCTCAGCGGCGAGACATTCTGAAGGGTCTTCCCATGTCCAAGCATCCCGTTGAGGCCCACAGCCTATTCGACCCCGCCATTCTGGTTCCCGCAGCCAGGCAGGCGTTCCTGAAACTCGACCCCAGGCGCCTGATGCGCAACCCGGTGATCTTCGTCACCGAAGTGGTGGCGGCGCTGGTCACACTGCTCTTCCTGCGCGATCTGGCGGCCGGCAACGGCGACGCCGCCTTTTCGGGCCAGATCGCGATATGGCTCTGGTTCACCGTGCTTTTCGCCACCTTCGCCGAAGCCGTCGCGGAGGGCCGCGGCAAGGCGCAGGCGGATAGCCTGCGCCGCGCCAAGTCACAGCTCACCGCACGCAGGCTCGTCAAGCCGGACGGAACCGAAGCGGTCGAGATCCCGGCGACCGACCTCAAGGTGGGCGACATGGTGATCGTCGAGGCCGGCCAGCTGATTCCGGGCGATGGCGAAGTGGTCGAGGGCGTCGCCTCGGTGAACGAAAGCGCCGTTACCGGCGAATCCGCCCCCGTCATCCGCGAGTCCGGCGGCGACCGTTCGGCGGTGACCGGCGGCACCCAGGTGCTGTCAGACTGGCTGCGCATCCGCATCACCGTGGCGCCGGGGTCCAGTTTCGTCGACCGCATGATCGCGCTGATCGAGGGCGCCGAGCGGCAGAAGACGCCGAACGAGATTGCCCTGTCGATCCTGCTTTCCGGCCTGACGCTGATTTTCCTGGTCGCCGTCGTGACGCTGTGGGGCCTCGCCAGCTATTCCGGAACGGTGCTCACCGTCACAGTGCTCGCTGCGCTCCTGGTAACACTGATCCCGACCACCATCGGCGGCCTGCTCTCGGCGATCGGCATCGCCGGCATGGATCGCCTTGTGCGCTTCAACGTCATCGCGACCTCGGGCAGGGCGGTGGAGGCGGCCGGCGACGTCGACACGCTGATGCTCGACAAGACCGGTACGATCACCTTCGGCAACCGCATGGCCAGCGACTTTCTGCCAGTCGCCGGCGTCACGCGGGCCGAACTCGCACAGGCGGCGCATCTCGCCAGCCTCGCCGACGAAACACCTGAAGGTCGCTCGATCGTCGCGCTGGCGACGGGCGAGTTCGATCGCGGCCAACCGGAAATCCAACCCGACCGCGCGGTGCCCTTTGCCGCAGAGACCAGGCTGTCGGGCGTCGATTTCGGCGCACGCCGTATCCGGAAGGGCGCGGTCGACGCCGCGTTGAAGTTCGCCGGGCTGGACAACGAGGATGCGCCGACCGAGTTCCGGCAGGCCGTCGACCGTGTCGCGCGCACCGGCGGCACGCCGCTCGCGGTCGTCGAGGGCAGCCGCCTGCTCGGCGTCATCCACCTGAAGGACGTGGTGAAGCCCGGCATCAAGGAGCGGTTCGCCGCGCTGCGCGCCATGGGCATCCGGACGGTGATGGTGACAGGCGACAACCCTGTGACCGCCGCCGCCATCGCCTCGGAAGCGGGCGTAGACGATTTCCTCGCCGAGGCGACACCGGAGCAGAAGCTCGCCTTCATCCGCAGGGAACAGCACGGCGGTCGCCTGATCGCCATGTGCGGCGACGGCACCAACGACGCGCCGGCGCTGGCCCAGGCGGATGTCGGCGTGGCCATGCAGTCCGGTACGCAGGCTGCGCGCGAGGCCGCCAACATGGTCGACCTCGACTCCAGTCCGACCAAGCTCATCGAGATCGTCGAGATCGGAAAGCAGTTGCTCATGACTCGCGGCTCGCTGACGACCTTCTCGATTGCCAACGACGTCGCCAAGTATTTCGCCATCGTCCCGGCGCTCTTCATCACCACCTATCCGGCGCTATCGGCGCTGAACGTCATGGGCCTTGCATCGCCGCAATCGGCGATCCTGTCGGCAGTCATCTTCAACGCCTTGATCATCGTCGCGCTGATCCCGCTTGCCCTAAGAGGCGTAGCCTACCGGCCGGTCGGCGCCACCGCCCTGCTGCGGCGCAATCTTGTCGTCTACGGCCTCGGCGGCCTGCTTCTGCCTTTCGCGGGCATCAAGCTGGTCGACATCGCCGTTTCCGCCCTTCATCTGGTGTAGTCATGTTCGCTCACATTCGTCCCGCAATCGTCCTCACAGCAGCCTTCATCGCGCTCACCGGGCTGGCCTACCCCCTGGCAATCACGGGCATTGCGCAGATCGCCTTCCCGGCACAGGCCAACGGCAGCCTGATCCGGAACGGGGAGACGGTCATCGGCTCCTCGCTCATCGGCCAGCATTTCGCCTCCGACAGGTATTTCTGGCCGCGTCCGTCGGCGACGGCCGAGGCACCCTACAATGCCGGCGCATCGGCTGGATCCAACCTCGGCCCGACATCGGCCAACCTGGCGGCCAGGGTGAAGGGCGATGTGGCGCGGCTCGTCGCCGCCGGCATTGCCGGTCCGGTGCCGGCTGACGGTGCGACCGCTTCCGGCTCTGGTCTCGATCCGGACATCTCGCCCGAGTTCGCCCTGGCGCAGGTCGGCCGCGTCGCGGCCGCGCGCGGGCTGCCGGAGGCCGATGTGGCCGCACTCATCGACCGCTTCACGGACAGGCGCCAGCTCGGTATTGTCGGCGAACCGCGCGTCAACGTGCTTCGGCTCAACATGGCGCTCGACACAACGAAATCCTGAAGTGCCTTATGGGCGACGCAACCCGCAACGCTGCCATACGCCCCGATCCCGACGCTCTGCTTGCACTCGCAGGCGGCGGGGGCCGCGGCAAGCTGACCCTGTTCCTGGGCGCGGCGCCCGGCGTCGGCAAGACCTTCGCCATGCTGACGCGCGCGCGCCGCCTCAAGGCCGAAGGCATCGACATCGTCGTCGGCCTTGTCGAGACGCATGGGCGTTCCGAGACCGCCGCCCTGCTCGAGGGACTGGAAGTACTCCGGCGCCGAGTGTTCGACCATCTGGGCCGGCAAATCGAAGAATTCGATGTCGATGCCGCACTTGCCCGTCGGCCCGGCATCATCATCGTCGACGAACTCGCCCATAGAAACGCGCCCGACAGCCGTCACCCCAAGCGCTACCTCGACGTCGAGGACCTGCTCGCCGCCGGCATCGATGTCTGGTCGGCGATGAATGTCCAGCATCTGGAAAGCCTGTCGGACGTCGTCGCGGAGATTACTGGCGTCCCGGTGCGCGAGCGCGTGCCGGACATGATGCTGAAGCGCGCCGACGAGGTCCTTCTGGTCGATTTGGCGCCGGCCGAACTGATCGAGCGCTTGAAACAGGGCAAGGTGTATCTGCCCGCAAACGCCCGCCGCGCCGTCGACAGCTTCTTTCGGCTCGGCAACCTCACCGCACTGCGCGAAATGGCGCTGCGCCGCACCGCCGACCGCGTCGACGACCAGATGGTCGACTATCTCAAGCAGAACGCGATCGAAGGTCCCTGGCAGACGACGGAACGGCTACTCGTCTGCGTCGGCCCCGATCGTCTGTCCGAGAAGGTCGTCCGCACCGCCGCCCGCCTGGCAGTCGGCCTCAACGCGCCGTGGCTCGTCATCTCGATCGAACGCGCAGACAGCCCACCCTCGCATCCCGAGGTCACCAAGCGGCTCGCGGCCACCTTCAAACTGGCGGAAAGCCTCGGCGCCGAGACGCGGCGCGTGACGGGGCGCGATTTCGTCGAGGAAATCCAGAAGACCGCGCGGCGCGAGCATGCGACCCAGATCGTCATCGGCGGCCGCCGGCAGCGTTTCCCATGGAGCCTGCTTCGCAATTCGCTGCCTGACACGCTGATCGAACGCGTGTCCGGCCTGGGTATCCACATCGTCACCGGCGAGGAAACCGCCGAGCGGCCCGCGCCGGGACCAAGGCTGCGAAGCCGGTTCCTTCCAGCGAACCCCAAGTGGGAACTTGGCCTGCCGACCGTTGCAGTTGCCGTGGCCACCTATCTCGGCGACCTGATCGAGCACTTCGTCCATCTTCCCAACATCTCGCTGCTCTATCTTCTGGCGGTCCTTGTATCCGCTGCCTACGCCGGTCACATGGCCGCGTTGCTGGCGGCGATCCTGTCTGGCTTTGCCTACAACTTCTTCTTCATTCCCCCGACCGGGACTTTCACAATCGCCTCCCCGCACGAGGTTTTTGGCCTGGTCGTCTTCGTCATCGCCGCGCTCATTTCTGGTGGCCTTGCGTCGCGTCTGAGCGACCAAGCCTCGGCCGCGAGCCGGCGGGCCGCGTCGACCCAGGCGCTCTACGATTTCTCGAGAAAGCTTTCGGGCACTGTCAACGCCGAGGACGTCATCTGGGCGGCCGTATCGCAAATGCGCGCCTCTCTGAGGCGGGATGTGCTCTTGCTCTCGCCGACCGGCGACGAACTCACGGTGGCGGCGGCCTGGCCACCCGATACCGAGCTGGACGTCGCCGATATGCTGGCGGCACGCTGGGCGATGCAGAAGAACGAAACCGCCGGCGCCGGCACCGGCACCCTGCCCAACAGCCAGTTTCAGTTCCGTCCGCTGAACGCGTCGGCTGGCGTCGTCGCGGTCGTAGGCTACCGCTACGCCGGCATGCTCCTCGATGCGGAGGAGGAGCAGGTCCTTGGGGCGGTTCTCGACCAGACCGCGATCGCCATCGACCGCGCCCGCCTGTCCAGGGAAAGCCTCGATCAGGCCGCCCGCCTCGAAGGCGAGCGGTTCCGCTCGGCGCTTCTGTCATCGATCTCGCACGATCTGAAGACCCCGCTGGCGACCATCACCGGCGCCATTTCGAGCCTTCGCGAACTCGGCGAAAGAATGAAGCCCGACGACCGTGAGGACCTGCTTGCATCGATTGAAGAGGAAAGCGACCGCCTGGCTCGTTTCGTTGCCAACCTGCTCGACATGACCAGGATCGAGGCTGGAGCGGTCGACGCAAAACGCGACTGGGTCGACGTTGCCGACGCAGTACGCGCCGCCATTCAGCGAGGCGCCAGATATTTTCCAAACAAGGCGATCGAAGTGAGCATTGCCGAGAACCTTCCGCTGATCCGGGGCGACAGCGTGCTTCTGGGCCAGGCGCTCTTCAATTTGATCGACAATGCAGTCAAATACGGTGGCGAGCAGCCCATCAGCGTCTATGCGAGGGCTGACGCCGACGAGGTCATCGTCTCGATCACGGACCTCGGCAAGGGCATTCCAGCGAGCGACAAGGAAAACGTGTTCGAGAAATTCTACCGCCGCGGGAAGCCGGATGGCCGGACTCCCGGAACTGGGCTTGGTCTGGCTATAGCAAAGGGCTTTGTCGATGCGATGGGCGGCGACATCAAGGTCGAAAGCCCTGCGGTCCGCAGGCGTGGCACACGCATCACCCTGAGGTTTCCGATTGCGCCAACCAACGGCGCGTCACCGGAAGAAGCATGACCCGCGAGCGCATTCTCATCGTCGACGACGAGTCGCAAATCCGGCGCTTCCTGCGCCCGGCGCTCGAAGCGGCCGGCTACGAGGTCGTGGAAGCGGCAACCGGCGCGGACGCGCTCAAGGCCGCAGCGACGGTCGCTCCCGCGCTGGTGATCCTCGACCTCGGCCTGCCTGACATGGACGGCAAGGAGGTAATCGCCAGGCTGCGCGGCTGGTCGCACGTTCCCATCATCATCCTTTCGGCGCGCGACCAGGAGACTGAAAAGATCGCCGCCCTCGATCTCGGCGGCGACGACTACGTCGAGAAGCCATTTGGCATAGGCGAACTGACGGCGCGCATGCGAAGCGCGCTGCGCCACCGGATCCAGCAAGCCGGCGAACTGACAGCGGTGAGCGTGGACGGCCTAGCGATCGACACGGTGCGCCGCGTGGTGGAGCGCGATGGCCAGGCGCTGAAGCTGACGCCGAAGGAATACGACCTTCTGGTGCTGCTTGCGCGGCATGCCGGCCGTGTGGTCACCCACAAGACCTTGCTGACCTCGGTCTGGGGGCCTGCCCATGGCGAGGATATGCAGTACCTGCGCGTATACATTGGCCAATTGCGCGGCAAGATCGAGCGTGACCCGACGAATCCGAAAATCATCCGCACTGAGCCGGGGGTGGGATATCGGTTTGTCTTCGATTGATTCACCTGCGCGAGATGCCCCGCGTCGCCAGTTCCTCAATCTCGCGTTCAAGGCGGGTGACAAGGTCCTGACCCTGGCACACAAATCAGACAATTCCGCTTCCGCCGACTTCTTCGAGAAGGCGGCCGGCGCTTTTTTCGGGAGATCCGCGATGAGCGAGGACGCAAGGCTCAGGAGACAGATCGGCGACGCCGACGCGTCCACGTTCGCGCGCGGCCTCACCGCCGGAGACGAATGATGCGCTTTTCAGCCAATCTGGGATTTCTCTTCCGCGACCTCGCCCTGCCGGATGCCATCCGCGCCGCCAAGCGGTACGGCTTCGCCGCGGTCGAACTGCACTGGCCCTACGACACGGACGCCTCGGTCGTCGCCGAGGCGCTTGCCGAAACCGAGCTGCCGCTGCTCGGCATCAACACGGCCCGCGGCGACGTCGCAGCCGGCGATTTCGGTCTTTCCGCCCTTCCGGGTCGAGAGGTCGAAGCGCGCGCGGCGATCGACCAGGCGATCGAATGGGCCGCAGCCACCGGTTGCCGCAACATCCACGTCATGGCGGGAAAGTCGAGCGGCGAAGAAGCCTTCGCCGCCTTCACGGGCAATGTGCGGTACGCGGCGGCAGCAGCCTCGCCGCACGGCATCGGCCTGCTCCTGGAACCGCTCAACACGCGCGACGCGCCCGGCTACTTCCTGCCGGACCTTTCCAGCGCCCTGCGTGTTGTCGATGCGACGCAGGGAGCGGCGAAGGTGATGTTCGACTGCTACCACATGCAGATCATGCGCGGCGACCTGCTCGCCTCCGTGGCCGCTGATCTCGACCGGATCGGCCACATCCAGTTCGCGGCCGTTCCGGATCGCGCCGAACCGGATCACGGCGAAGTCGACTATGGCTGGCTGCTTCGCGCCATTGTCGAGGCCGGATACACCGGGATGTTCGGCGCCGAGTATCGCCCGGCCACCGGATCGTTTTCCTGGATGGAACGCTTCGCCTGAGGCAGCCATCGCTGGCGGCTTCTAGCCGGGATGCGGCCGCGCCTGTGACGGTCGTTGTCCGGCCTCCAGCAACGCCACGCGGACTGTCGCAGGCTTCGGCCGATCGGTGCGTCGGGTGCCTGAAACGTCGGCCGAATGCCGGCCGCTTGCGCCGCTGCGCCTATCAACCCTAGGGAAGAAAAGAAGAAGAACTCCGACGACCCTGTTCGGCGCGGGGGCTTGCTCGATCTCCGTCTTTGACACCCTGCGCCCGGGTACTCGATCCGCGGTGCGACGACGCCGGCAATTTGCTACCATGCGACGAGTGAATGGCGATTGTGACGGAGATTTCATATGACCTATTTCGACATCGACGTTTACTCGCGCATCATCACCACATCGAAGGACGAGGCTCAGCTCTGGTTCGATCGCGGGCTGGTCTGGACCTTCGCCTACGGTCACGAACAAGCGGTCAAGTGCTTTACCAGGGCGCTGGAGCACGATCCGGAATGCGCGATGGCGCATTGGGGCGTCGCCTACGCCATAGGCCCCAACTACAATCTGGAATGGCATCACTTCGATCCCGCCGGAAAGGCGCAGGCGCTCGCAGCGGCCTACGACGCCACCCAGGCCGCCCTTGCCCTGAAGGACAAGGCCAGCCCGCCCGAGCGCGCGCTGATCGAGGCGCTGGCGGTGCGCTACCCGCAACGCGACCCTATCGAGGACCAGAAACCCTGGAACGTCGCGTTCATGGACGCCATGCGCCAGGCCTACCGCGCCCATCCCGACGACCTGGACGTCGCTTGCATCTTTGCCGAGGCGATCATGAACGTGACGCCCTGGAAGATGTGGGACCTCAAGAATGCGACCATCGCCAAGGGCGCCGGAACCGCCGAAGCCGAGGCCGTGCTCGACAAATGCTTCCGCAACCAGTCAGCCTGGAAGCATCCGGGCCTTCTGCACCTGCATGTCCACCTGATGGAAATGTCCCCCCATCCGGAGCGGGCCCTGAAGACCGGCGACGTGCTGCGCACGCTCGTTCCGGACGCCGGCCATCTCATCCACATGCCGACGCATATCGACATCCTGTGCGGGAACTATCGCGATACGCTGTTCTGGAACGAGAAGGCGATCACTGCCGACCTCAAATTCGTCGCGAGGGAAGGCGCGATGAACCTCTACACGGCCTATCGTATCCACAACTACCATTTCGCCCTCTACGGGGCGATGTTCCTCGGTCAGTACGAGCCGGCCATTCGCGCCGCGGAAGGCCTGATCGAGACGACGCCGGAAGACTTGCTGCGCGTCGAGACCCCGCCCATGGCCGACTTCATTGAAAGCTACTTCTCGATGAAGGAGCATGTCATGATCCGCTTCGGCAAATGGCGCGACATCATCGCGCTGCCCGACGTGAAGGATCCGCAACTGTTCTGCGTGACCCACGCGATGCGCCTCTATGCCAAGGGGGTTGCGCATGCGGCGATCGGCCAGATCCCGGAGGCCGAGGCCATCAAGCTCGAATTCATCGAGGCCAAGGCGCGCGTGCCCGAAAGCAGGTATCTTCACAACAACACCTGCGTCGACCTGCTGGAAATCGCCGCGGCAATGCTCGACGGCGAGCTCGAGTACCGCAAAGGCAATTTCGAGGCAGCCTTCGCTCATCTTCGCCGGTCCGTGGAGCTCGACGACGCGCTTCCCTACGACGAACCTTGGGGCTGGATCCAGCCGACACGCCATGCGCTTGGAGCCCTGCTGTTCGAGCAGGGGCGCATGGAGGAAGCCGAAGCCGTCTATCGCGAAGATCTGGGCCTGGGTGGGAAGCTTTCCCGCGCCACGATCCATCCGGACAATGTCTGGAGCCTCAAGGGCCTCGTGGATTGCCTCGATCGACGCAAGGCTGGAGAAACGGAAGAAGCGAGGCTACTCAAGCAGCGGCTGGATTTTGCGCTCTCGCGCGCCGACGGCCGCGTCTCCGCGAGCTGCTTCTGCGCGCAGGCCGCCATGGCCGCCGAGTAGCGCGCAACCAGCCAGGAACCGTACCAGCAACCCGCCGGGATCTCCGCATGCCAGCCATCCCCGCCCGCATCCTGCCGACGATCGTCGTCTCGCAGTTCGCCTCGACGTCGCTGTGGTTCGCCGGCAACGCGGTTATCCCCGACCTGCAGCACAACGCAGGCCTGCCTGCCTCGGCCGTCGGCCACATCACCATCGCGGTTCAGCTCGGCTTCATCGCCGGGACCCTGGTCTTTGCATGGCTGGCGATCGCCGACCGCTTCTCGCCGCGCATCATCTTCCTGCTTTCCGCGCTCGCTGGCGCGGCGGCGAACGCCGCGACGCTGGCGAGCGGCGGAGAACTGCTGCCCCTGCTCGCCGCGCGCTTTGCCGCCGGCTTCTTTCTGGCCGGCATCTATCCCGTCGGGATGAAGATCGCCTCGGGCTGGTACGACCGCGACCTCGGGCTGGCGCTCGGCTGGCTGGTCGGAGCACTGGTGCTCGGAACGGCACTTCCGCATCTGATCCGCGGACTGGGCGGCGACCTGCCCTGGCAAGCGGTGATCCTCGCGGTATCGGCGGTGTCGGTGGCCGGCGGCCTGGCGATGTTCCTGCTGGTTCCGGACGGGCCGCACCTCCGGGCCGGCGCAGGTTTCGACCCGACCGTCCTGGCGACGATCTTCCGGTCGGCCGAGTTCCGGGGGTCGGCCTTCGGCTATTTCGGGCATATGTGGGAACTCTACGCGTTCTACGCCTTTGTGCCGATGCTGCTGGCTGCGCGCCTGGGCGCCGACAGCGCGAGCGTTTCGGTTTGGAGTTTTGCCGCGATCGCCGCCGGGTTTCTCGGCTGCATGGGCGGCGGCTACCTCTCGCGGTTGATCGGCAATGCCCGGGTCGCCTTCGTGCAGTTGTCCGCATCGGGCCTGTGCTGTCTCGTTTCGCCGCTTGCGTTCCTCGCGCCGTTGCCGGTCTTCCTGGCCTTCCTGCTGTTCTGGGGCATGGTGGTTGCGGGGGACTCGCCGCAGTTCTCAACGCTCAACGCCCGCTTCGCCCCGCCGGCCTATGTCGGTTCGGCGCTGACCATCGCCAACTGCATCGGCTTCGCGACAACGATCGTCTCGATCGGGATTCTCGGCTGGCTGATCCACGTCGTCGGGCCGCGCTATGCCTTCCTGATGCTGGCGCCAGGACCAGCACTCGGGCTCGCCGCCCTGAGGCGCCTGGCCACGAAGCCGGCCTAGCGACTCGTATCCACAAGCGCGGCGGCACGCAGCGGGGAACGCCGCCGTTTCGGGCGGCGTCCCCTGGCCGGATCAGAAATCGAACTGGTCGATGTTCTCGGCGTTGAAGGTGGTCAGCGAGGACTGCGTGTTGATCGAGTTGCCCTCGTTGATGGTGATGGTCCCCAGGTTCGGCACGTCGAAGGTCGCGCCGACCTCGTTCTTGGCGGTGCCGTTCTTCAGTCCGACCGAGAAGTGGGCGGCCAGCCAGCCTTCGTTGTAGGGCGACCACAGCTGGAACGCCTCGACCGTGCCGTCCTTGATGAAGTCGCGCATCTCGCTCGGCAGGCCGAGACCGGTCACCTTGACCTGCTCGGCGACGCCGCGCGACTGCACCACCTGGGCGGCGGCGGCGACACCGACGGTGGTCGGCGCGATCACACCCTTGAGATCAGGGTAGTTGGAGAGCAGCGCTTCCATCTCGGTCGTCGACTTCTCAGGCTGGTCATCGCCATAGACCGTCGCGACAAGCTTCATCTTGGCGTATTTCGGATCCTTGATCGCCTCGTTCATGCCCTCGATCCAGAAGTTCTGGTCGGGGGCCTCGGTGGTGGCCGACAGGATGGCGATCTCGCCTTCATAGTCGATCAGCGAGCCGACCATCTCGACCTGGTCGGCGCCGACCTTGGTGAAGTCGGTGGGCAGGATGGTCGCGTCGCGATGCGACTCGTTGCCGGTGATGTCGCCATTGACCGTGAGGATCGTGATGCCCTTGGCGCGGGCGTCGTCGAACACCTGGTTCAGCGCGTCCGGGCTGTTGGGCGAGATGGCGATGACATCGACGCCGCGCTGGATCTGCGCCTCGATGAAGGGAATCTGCGAGGTCGCCTCGGCAGTCGCCGGGGCGACGAATTCGAAGTTGCAGGCGATCTTCTGGCAGGCCTCGACAAAGCCCTTGGTGAGCGAGTCGAAATAGGGGTTGCCGGTGTTCTTGCCGATGAAGACGATGTCGATCTTGTCCTGGGCAATGGCGGCCGTGGAGAGGGCGAGGCCCGCGGTCAGGGCTATCAGTGATTTCTTCAGCACTTCATTTCCTCCTGTTTAAAGTCCTGTTGAAACAATCCGGGCGAACCCGGGTCGACGCCCGCTACCTCTGCGTGCGGGAATAGATGAAATTGGTGGCGATGATGGCGACGATGAGCAGGACGCCGAGCACGGTCAGCTGGATCGCAGGCAGAAGGTTGGCGACCGTCATGCCGGTCGAGACCACGACGAGGAGCCAGGCGGCTAGAAAGGTCCCGAGGATGGTCCCGCGTCCGCCGAAGATATAGGTGCCGCCGAGCATCGCCATCAGCACCATCTGCAGTTCGCCGCCGAGCCCGAGATCGTAGCGCACCGAACCGAGGCGCGAGGCGGTCATCATGCCGGCGATGGCGGCGACCGCGCCCATCAGCAGGAACAGCACGAGCTTGATGCGCCGCGTCCGGATGCCGGCGTAGCGGGCCGCCGTCTCGTTGGTGCCGATCTGGTAGATCTGCCGCCCGAAGATGGTGCCGGCCAGGATCAGACCGAGCAGCAGCGCGGCGACCACGAAGATGACCACCGGCATCGGCACACCGAGCACCAGAACCTTGTCGATGCCGATGAACCAGTCGGGGACGCGGATCGACTTGTCGCCGGCGATCACCTGGGCGAGCCCACGATAGAGCGTCAGGGTGCCGATGGTGACGATGATGGACGGCAGTTGCAGCGCGATGACCATGAACGCGTTGAGCGCGCCCATCGCAAGCCCTGCGGCGAGGCCTATCGCGACGGCGACGGGGATCGGCGCGCCGGCTGCCTGCGCCCAGGCGAAGAGGCAGGCGGAAAGCGCCATGTTGGCCGCCGGAGAGAGATCGATCTCGCCGGCTATGATGACCATGGTCAAAACGAGAGCGACGATGGCGAACTCGGCCGACAGCGTGAAGCTGCGCAGGATGTATTCGACATCGAGGAAATAGGGCGACAGGTGGCTGGCGAAGATCACCGCGGCAATCAGGAGCACGAGCGTCATCGTCTCGGGCCGCACCAGGACGACATGCCACAGCGGGCGCGCAGGCGCGGACTCGTTCACGGCGGATGGCCGGGCCGATGTGTCGGTGGCGGTCATGCGCGCCTCCATCGCAGGCTGGCGAAGCCGTGCTGCCTGACCGAGCGGTCGATGATCAGGGCGACGAGGATGATCGCGCCGTAGATGGCGCCCTGCGCCGTGCCCGGGATGCCGAGCAGCGGCAACGCGGCCGCGACGCAGCCCAGCAGGAGCACGCCGAGCGTGACGCCCGACACGGTGCCGACGCCGCCGTTGATCGAAACGCCGCCGATGACCACTGCGGCGATGACCTGGAACTCGAACCCGGCGCCGGTGTTGGACGGATTCACGAAGCCCCAGCGGCTGGCGTACATGATGCCGGCCAGCCCCGACAGCGCCCCCGAAATGGTGAATACAAGCAGGGTGATCTGGTTGACCTTGACTCCGCGCAGCGCTGCCGCCGACGGGTTGGAGCCCAGCGCGAAGACCTGGCGACCGGCCTGCGTATGCCGGGTGAACCAGTAGGCGAGCAGGATCACGCCGAGCGCCATGAAGATGATCCAGGGAATCCCGAAGATCGGCGACGTCTGGCTCATCGCCTTCAGCTCCGACGGGACGAACTGCCGGTCCACCTGGCGCGCGTTGGAGACGATGAAGGTGAGGCCGCGGTAGAGGTTGAGCGTGCCGAGCGTGACGATAATGGCGGGAAGCTTGAAGACCGTGACCAGCGCGCCGTTGACCAGGCCGAGCAGCGCGCCGGTGCCGATCGCGACGATGAAGCCCAACCCCCACGGAATGTCGGGCATGTCGCGGAACATCATGCCGGTGATCATGGCCGAGAAGCCGAGGATCGAACCGACCGAAAGATCGACGTGCCGGGCGACCAGCACAAGCATCTGCCCCATGGCGACGATCATGATCAGCGGAACCAGCAGGAGGATGACGCGCAGCTGGTTCAGGGTCAGGAACTGCGGCTTGTAGAGGCCGACGGCGACGCACACCAGGACGATCATGGCGGCGATGCCGGCTTCGCGCCGCAGGAGGATGCCGCGGATGACGTTCATGCCGCGGCCTCGGCGATCTGGGCGCGCGGCACGGCGGCGCGCATGATCTTCTCCTGGGTCGCCTCGGCGCGCGGAATCTCGGCGGTCAGCCGTCCCTCCGCCATGACGAGCACGCGGTCGCACAGCGCCAGCAGTTCGGGCAGTTCGGAGGAGATGAGCAGTATCGCCCTGCCCTGCGCGGCGAGCTCGCCGATGATGTCGTAGAACTCGGCCTTGACGCCGATGTCGATGCCGCGCGTCGGCTCGTCGAGGACGAGGATGCGCGGGTCGGACAGAAGCCAGCGCGCAAGGATGGCCTTCTGCTGGTTGCCGCCGGACAACTCGCCGATCGGCTGATTGATCGATGCGAGGCGGATGCGCAGCTTCTGCACCGACTCCGCGGCGAAGACCCTCTCGACCGCCCTCCTGATGATGCCGCGCGGCGCGATCTTGCGGGGGATCGCGGCGGTGATGTTCTGCTCGACGGACAGCGTGCGGAACAGCCCTGCCTGTGCCCGATCCTCGGGCACGAAGGCGAGTCCTAGCGCGATGGCGTCGCCGGGTTCGCGAATGTCGGCCGGCTTGCCGTCGACCTTGACCGTCCCGCTCTCGGCCGGCTGGATGCCGAAGATCGCGCAGGCGACGTCGGTGCGGCCGGCCCCGACCAATCCGCCCAGGCCGACGATCTCGCCGCGCCGCACGGCGAAGCTGACGTCCTGGAACCGGCCGGGCAGTGTCAGGCCATCGACCTCGAGCGCGACGTCTCCGATCGAGGCGTTGTGCTTGTGCATGTATTCCTTGAGCGGGCGACCGATCATCAGGCGGATGATGTCCGCGTTGTCCAGCTTGTCGATCGCGTCGGTCGAGATCCTGTTGCCGTCCCGGAAAATCGTGACGCGGTCGCACAGCGCCTGCACCTCCTCGAGGCGGTGCGAGATGAAGATGATGGTGCGGCCTTCGTCGCGCAGACGACGCACGATGCCGAACAGGGTGTCGACCTCCTTCGGCGTCAGCGGCGCGGTCGGCTCGTCCATGATGATGAGCCGGCTGTCCGACGACAGCGCGCGGCCGATCTCGACCATCTGCTGATCGGCGATCGACAGTCCGCGCATCGGCCTGGTGACGTCAATGTCGACGCCGAGCAGATCCATCTGGCGGCGCGCTTCGCTGGTCATCTGCGACCACGGCACGCGGCTGAACCAGCCGCCCTCGGCGTGGCCGAGCACGAGGTTCTCGGCCACCGACAGGTCGGGAAACGAGATCGGCTCCTGGTGGATCAGCGTGATGCCGAGCTTCTGCGCCGCAAGCGGGCTGGAGACGTCGACGGGCTCGCCATTCAGCCTGAGCGTGCCGCGCGTCGGCCTGTGGACGCCGGCCAGAATCTTGGCGAAGGTCGACTTGCCGGCGCCGTTCTCTCCGAGCAGGGCATGGATCTCGCCCTTCTCGAGGTCGAGGTCCACGTCGCGCAGGACGCTCACCCCCGCAAACGACTTCGAGATGCCGCGGGCGGAAAGGAGCGGTGCGCCGCGCTCGCTCATGCGGGTACGGGCGCTTCTGGATGCATCAGGCCACGCGCCTTCAGGTCGGCCCAGAAGGCGGCCGGGATCCGGTTGGCGAGCGCCGCCACGTTCGCCTGGACTTCAGACGGCTTGGCTGCGCCGGGAATGACCGACACCACTGCCGGGTGCGCCAGCACGAACTGCAGCGCCGCGGCCGGCATGCTGACGGCGTGGGCGGCGCAGACCTCCTCTATGCCGCGCACCTTCGCCTGAACCTCGGGCGGGGCCTTGTCGTAGGCGTACATGGCGCCCTTGCCGGAGCCTGTCACCAGGATTCCGGAGGCGAACGGCGCGCCGATGATCACGCCGATGCCCTTGTCCAGGCATCGCTTCATGCTGGTGTCGAGGACGCTCTGGTCGAGCAGCGTGTAGGGCACGGCGACGATCGCGAAGTCGACGTCGATCTCCTGCAGCATCTCGTCAAGATTGCCCGGCACGTTGTTGCCGACGCCGACAGCCTTGATGTCGCCGCTCCGCTTCAGCTCCTCCAGCGCCTTCATGCCGGTGCCCGTCAGCTGCTTCATGAAGACGGCGCTGGCCTCGGCATCATGGAACATGGAGTCGAGGTCGTGGATCACCAGCGAATCCACCGTATTGAGCGCCAGCCGCTGCAGCACCTGTTCATATGCGTGCATGATGCCGTCGTAGCTGTAGTCGAACACCACCTCGAACGGCAGGCCGCCGGCCCAGGGCGCGGTGCTGAAGTTGGCCGGATCATCCGGCCGACGCAGGATGCGGCCGACCTTGGTGTTGACGATGAACTGGTCGCGCGGAAGCTGTCGGAGGAATCCGCCCAGCCGGTGCTCGGAAAGCCCCCGGCCGTACCATGGCGCCGTGTCGTAGAACCGCACGCCGGCATCCCAAGCGGCTTCGAGCGTCTCCCGCGACTGCGCCTCATCCACCTTGCCGTAGAGTTCTCCAAGGTGGGCGGCGCCAAAGCCGAAGGCCGGCAATTCCAGCGATGTCCGTCCGACTCGGCGGCGTGTGGAAATGGAGACGGTCACCGAGTTCCTCCCATAGCGACGCGACCGGCGCCCTCCTCCAAGCGCGCCATCCTGATTTCTTGTCAGACGCAAATTAGTTTGACAAGTTAGAAAATTAGTTTGACAAATTTTGCCGACAGCATGCGGGTGGATGCCCTCTCGGGAGGAGGATTTCCGCACACAGAGGGTGCCAATGCCAGACTTTCCGGTCATCGACGCACATCTGCACGTCTGGGATCAGACCCGGCTCCGGTACAGCGCCTTCGAGGGCAGCCCGCTGTTCGGGCGCCCCTATCGTGTCGAGGACTACCAGCGGGACTGCGGTGCGCTGGAAGTCGAGGCGATGGTGTTCCTCGAATGCTACGCCGACTTCTGGGAGGGCGGCGGGCAGTACATCGAGGAAATCGAGTTCGTCGAAGACGAGCAGAAGCGCGACCCCCGCATCAAGGCCATCATCCCGATGGCGCCGCTCGAATGGGGCAAGCGCGTCGGGCCGATGCTCGACAGGATGCGCGACGAACATCCGAGCGTGCGCGGCATCCGCCGGATCATGGAGTTCGACGCCAATCCGCGCCAGTTGACGATGAGCGAGGGGTTCATCGAGGGCGTCAACCTGCTCGCCGACTACGGCTGGTCGTTCGACATAAACCCGAACTACACGCAGATGGATTTCATCCGGGAATTCGTTCGCCACATCCGCGGCGTCCCGATGATCCTCGACCATTGCGGCAAGCCCGGCATCCGCCAGGGCCGGATCGAACAGTTCCGCGAGGACATGCAGTACATGGCCAGGCATCCCGACATGTGGGTGAAGCTGTCGGACCTGCCGCCCTATGCCAGCGAGAACTGGACCGAGGAGGAGTTGCGACCCTATATCGAGGCGACCCTGGACGCCTTCGGTCCCGAACGCACGATCTATGCCGGCGACTATCCGATCCTGCTGCAATCGACCAACATGACCGAATGGGTCGACGTGCTCGACCGCGCCTTCGCCGATCTCGGGCTCAGCGCCGGCGAAACGCGCAAGATCTACCGGGACAACGCCAACACATTCTACCGTCTCGGCCTGTAGCCAGGGCGCGACGAACAGAACCGCCATGGGAACCAACTTGGGCGAAGCACCAGTCAGAGATGCCTTCTCGGAAGCCGTCGAGGCCGAGCGCGAAAGGCGCGCCGGTGCAATCGGCGGCGGCGCGCTGGATCGCCGCTCGATCGCCGAGCAGGTGTCGGGCCGGATCCTGGCGATGATCAAGTCGGGCAATTTGAAGTCGGGCGACCGGCTGCCCACCGAGCAGAAGATGTCGATCGCCTTCGGCATTTCGCGGCCGCCCCTGCGCGAAGCCCTGAAGGCACTTACGCTGATGGGCGTGCTGACCAGCCGCCAGGGCGGCCGCTACACGGTCACCGACCTCTCGCCCAGCCGGCTCGTCGCACCCGTCAACACCCTGCTCTCCGTCGCCGACTACGACGTGCACCAGCAATTCGAGGCGCGCACCGTCGTCGACCTGGCGCTGGTCCGGCTGTGCGCCGAGCGGGCTTCGCAAGACATGCGGATGCGCATCATGAAGCTTGCCGTCGACGGCCGCGCCTTCGAGCATGATCCGGTGGCGTTCCGGTTGCTCGACATCGAGTTCCACCAGGCGATCAATGCCGGTGCAAACAACGGCCTGCTGTCGGCACTGGCGCAGGTTCTCTACGACCTGGGCCTGGATGTGCGCCGCACCGCAAGCGAACTCCCCGGCGTGATCGCAACCAGCGTCGAACAGCATGTGGCCGTCGCCGATGCGCTGCTGGCCAGGGACGCCGCGGCAGCCGTCGCCGCCTATCGCATTCATCTCGAACACGTGCGCGACTCCACCATCATGGTGACCGGCGAACGATCCTAGGACCCGACACGATGCCAGACCGCATTGCCTTCCGCATGAACCTGTTCCCTGGGCAGGCCTCCGAGTACGAAAGGCGCCATGACGAGATCTTTCCCGAACTCGTCGTCGCGCTGAAGGAGGCCGGCATTTCCGACTACACGATCTGGCTGGATCCCGAGACCAACCATCTGTTCGGCATCCTGACCCGCAGCGACGACCACACGCTGGACCGGTTGCCTGACACGGAGATCATGAAGCGCTGGTGGCTGCACATGCGCGACATCATGGAAACGCACCCCGACAACGTCCCCGTGCAGGTGCCCCTCAAGCGCGTGTTCTACCTGCCATGACCACCGCCTTCCGTATCAAGGATGTGCGCGTCTACACCGTGAAGCCGGGCGAGAAGGCCGGTACCTATTTCAAGCCGGGCGAGAGCCGGCACTGGCTGGTCGACAGCCTGATCTCCAATCCCATGTCCGGCTACCCGCGCTACCGGGATAAGCGGTCGAGCTGGGGTATCGGTGTGCTGGGCGCGATCGTCGTCGAGATCGAGACGGAGGACGGTACGGTCGGCGTGGCGACGGGATCGGGCGGCGTGCCGGCAGCCTGGATGATCAGGCACCACTTCGCCCGCTTCCTGGTCGGCGAGGACGCCCGCAAGACGAACATGCTTTGGGACCAGCTCTATCGGGCGTCACTGCCCTATGGACGCAAGGGCCTGCCGATCATGGCCGTGAGCGCAGTGGACCTGGCGCTCTGGGATCTGATCGGCAAGGTTCGCCGCGAACCCGTCTACAACCTGATCGGCGGCCTCGCCCGCGACGAAATCACCTTCTACTGCACCGGCCCCGATCCGGTCGCCATCAAGACTCTCGGCTTCTGGGGGGCGAAGGTGCCGCTTCCCTGCAGCCATTTCGACGGCGAGGAGGGGTTTGCCAGGAACGTCTCCTTCCTGGCGGCGCACAGGGAAGCCGTCGGGCCCGACTTCCCGCTGATGGTCGACTGCTACATGTCGCTGACGGTCGACTATGCGATCCGCCTCGCGGAGGCCTGCAAGCCGCTGAACATCCACTGGTGGGAAGAAGTGCTGTCGCCGGAGGACGTCGAAGGCTTCCGCGCCATCAAGCACGCGCATCCGACGCTGAAGTGGACGACCGGCGAACACGAATACACCCGCTACGGCTTCCGCCGGCTGATCGAGGAGCGGACGCTCGACATCGTCCAGCCCGACGTCATGTGGGTCGGAGGCCTGACGGAACTTCTCAGGATCGCCGCCCATGCGTCGGCCTACGACATCCCGGTCGTGCCGCACGGGAGCGGCCCCTACTCCTACCACTTCATCGCCAGCCAGACCGGGCCCGCCTTCTGCGAGTATGTCGCGGCCAGCCCCGACGGCCGCACGATAAGCCCTGTTTTCGGCGATCTCTTCGAGGGCGAGCAGATGCCCAGGAACGGGCGGCTGACGCTCGGCGACGCGCCCGGATTCGGCATGACACTCGCCGACCGCTCCGTTCTGGAGCCGGTGGAATAGGCTGGCGCAGGCGCCCGCGACGCCCGGGCGCCATTCGTTCCCCTGACCCGACAGTGCGCCGCCTGATCGAGACGGCGCACTGCGCTGTCCGCCGACCCGGCGCGGTGCGACCGCACGCGCCCGGGCGCAAGTTCGAATCCGCCCGACTGCCGATCAAGGCGATTTACAGCGAATAGATTATGTTGTTATAACCTATTTGAAGTTCGTATCCGCCTTCAACACGGTCAATGGGAGAACGATCATGAATACGGTTTCGAGAATTTGGATTGCCGCGGTGGCCGCGACCGCGATGTCGCCGTTCGCGGCGCAGGCGCAGGACACGTCGCTGACCTACCTGACGCACTGGTCGCCCGATACGGTGGCCCTGCTCGAGCAGGCGGCCGGCGACTATGCCGCGGCCCATCCCGGCGTGAAGGTCACGGTGCGCGCGGTGCCTTTCGGCGACCTCTTGACGACGATCCGCTCCGGCGGCACCGACGGACCGACGATCGCCAGCATCTACGATCTGTGGCTGCCCGCCCTGGTCAAGGACGGCCTCGTCGCCCCGGCGCCGGAAACCGTGGCCGGCGAAGTGACCACCAACTGGCCGGCCGGCATCGCCGCCGCTGCAAGCGTCAACGGCCAGGTCTACGGCATCCCCAACGAGATCAACGTCTATGCGCTGAACTACAACAAGAAGCTGTTCGCCGAAGCCGGCATCGCCGCGCCGCCCAAGACCTGGGACGAACTGAAGGACGCCGCCGCCAAGCTGACCGACGCGTCGGCGGGCAGGCAGGGCTTCGGCATGATCAACTCGTGGGCCGCCGGCGTCGTCCATCCCTTCTCGTCGCTGCTCGTGTCGAACGGCGGCCAGCTGATCGCCGACGGCAAGCCGCAGCTGGACAGCAAGCAGGCGCTTGAGACCTTCGAGCTCTACGAGACGATGATCAAGGAAGGCTATTCGGTCGCCGCCATGGGCACCGCCGACGCCAACACGACGGGCCCGTTCCTCGACAACTTCGTCTCCGGCAAGACCGGCATGATCATCATGGCCAACTGGTGGGAAAGTGCCCTCAAGGGCGGCATGGGCGACGCATTCGCCGATATCGGCACGGCGCCGATCCCGGTCGGCCCGAGCGGCGACACGGCGCGCTCGATCTCCTATTCCTGGCAGACGGTTGTGAATGCCGGCGCCGATGCGGCCCACCAGCAGGCGGCCTGGGACTTCCTGGCCTGGCTGAACGGTCCGACGTCCGGCAAGAACGGCGCCTCGGCCATGGCCGACATCCTGCAGTCGATGGGCATCCTGCCGTCGCGCACTTCCGACGTCGAGGCCTACAAGGATGCGCTGGGACGTCCCTTCCTCGAAGGCTACGTCTCGACGCTGGCCAACGCGCAGGGCTTCCCGATCGTGCTCGGCGGCCAGGAGTTCTCCGAAGCGCTGCAGCAGGTGATCGAGCAGCTTCAGTACGGGCAGGTGTCCGCCGCCGAGGCGCAGACAAACGCCCAGGCCGACGCCGCCTCGATCCTCGAGCGCGCAGCCCAGTAAAAAGCAACCGAAGTCCCGGCGCGCGCCGATCGGTGGTGTGCGCCGGGGCCGACCGACAGAACAGATGACACGTTCCCTTTCCGGCTCCACCTGGCTGATGCTGACGCCCGCGGTCGCTCTGATCGCGGTGTTCATCCTCGTGCCGATGGCGCTGACCGTCTGGCTGTCCTTCCACGAATGGTCGACGCAGACCGGCTTCAGCTCCGCGCGTTTTATCGGGCTGCGCAACTTCCACGACCTGCTCGGCCAGATTTCGGTCGGCCGCGACTTCAAGCGCGCCTTCCTGAACACGGCCGTCTACACCGCCCTCTCGGTCGCCATCATCCTGCCGCTGTCGGTCCTGCTCGGCCTCGTGGTGCACCAGACGCGGGTGGCCGGCGCCCACGCGCTGCGCGCCGTCCTCTTCTCCACCTACATGGTGCCGATGATCGCCGTCGCGCTGGTCTGGTCGAAGCTCTATTCGCCGACCGAAGGGCCGATCAACCAGATCCTCTCCTGGGTCGGCATCGGCCAGCAGCCATGGCTCTCCGCGCCGGGCACGGCGCTCTTCTCGATCGTCATCTTGAATGTCTGGCAGCAGGTCGGCTACTTCACCGTCTTGGTGGTCGCGGGCCTGACGCAGATCCCCGGCTCGCTCTACGAAGCGGCCAGGATCGACGGCGCCAACCGCGTCCAGGAGTTTTTCGGCGTCACGCTGCCGCTTCTGCGCCGAACGCTGCTGTTCAGCTCGGTCATCGCCGTCATCAACGCGGTGCAGGTGTTCGAGCCGGTTGCGCTGATCACGCAAGGCGGGCCGGCCAACGCGACCAACGTGCTCACCTTCCACATCCGCCGCGTCGGCATCGAGCGCGCGCAAGGCGGCCTCGGGTCGGCCATGGCGGTCATGCTCATGCTGTCGCTGATCGTGGTGATCGTGCTGATCTTCGCGCTGGCCCGACAGAAGCGGGAGCGCTGAGATGAACGCCATCTTCCGCGGCCCCCGCCCGCGCGCCACCGACGGGCTGATCCTGCTGGCGATCATCGCCGTTGCGGTTGTCGCCGCCTTCCCGCTGGTGTGGATGGTCCTGTCGAGCCTCAAGACGCCCGCCGAAAGCATGCAGACGCCGCCGGTGTGGATCCCAGCCACGCCCAATCTCTCGGCCTATCGCGAGGTGGCCGGCGTCATCGACGCGCAGCGCTCGTTCTGGAACTCGTTCGTGATCGCCACGACCACGACCGCAGGCATCCTCGTGACGTCTCTGATGGCGGGATACGCATTTGCCAAATACCGGTTCGCAGGCCGCGACGCACTGTTCGCGCTGTTGATCGCCACCATGTTCCTGCCGCCGATCGTGACGCTCATTCCGCTCTACCGGCTGGTGACCTACATGGGTTTCAACGCCAGCCTGGTCGGCGTTATCGTGCCGCACCTCGCCAACGCCTTCGGCATCTTCCTGATGCGCCAGTTCATCGCCGGCGTGCCCGATGACCTGATCGACGCGGCGCGCGTCGACGGGGCGTCGGAACTGCGGATCGTCTTCTCGGTGGTGGCGCCGGCGGTCGCGCCGGCGATCGCGGCGCTGGCGCTGTTCGCCTTCGTCTATCACTGGAACACCTATCTGTGGCCGCTCACCGTGCTTCAGGGCAACACCGAGGACTACCCGATCGTCCTCAGCCTCGGGCGCCTGCTGAGCTACAACCGCGGCGCCATGAACACCGGTCTGGTGATGGCAGGCGCCACGCTCGCGGTGCTGCCGCCGCTCGCGCTGTTCGTCTTCCTGCAGCGCTTCTTCGTCGACTCGATCGTCAGTTCGGGGGTGAAGGGATGACGACGCTGGCGATCGACCTCGGCGGCACCAACTTCCGCGCCGGTCTCGTGGACGGCCAGTCGGTCGAGCCGCATCTGCTCGGGCGATGGCCGGCGCCGGCCAGCCGAGACGACTTCCGCGCCCGTATCGAGACGCTGATGGCGCAGCATCGCGCTGACAGCCTCGGCGTCTGCATCCCCGGCCTTGCGCGCGGCACGGTCTGCGCGTGGACGCCGAACCTTCCTTTCCTCGACGGCGTCGATCTCCGCGCGATGTTTCCCGGCATTCGCGTCGCGCTCGGCAACGACGCGCAGCTTGCCCTGCTGGCCGAGGCCGCCGCCGGCGCAGCACAGGACGCCCGGAACGCGATCCTGCTGGCGATCGGCACCGGCATCGGCTCGGCCGTCCTGGCGGACGCCCGCATCCTGCGCGGCGAAGGCGGGGCCGCCGCCTCGTTCGGCTGGGCCTGCGCTGACCCGTCCGATCCCGGCGACGACGCCCACGGCTGGCTCGAACGCTCCGCCTCCGGCACGGCGCTGGACCGCATCGCGGCATCGCTAGGTCTCGCTGACGGCCCGGCGCTCATTGCCGGCGCTCGCGCGGGCGACAAGGAGGCCCTGGCGGCGCTCGAACGGCCCGCCGCCGCGCTCGCGACAACGCTTGCCGGAGCGGTCGCGCTGACCGGCTCGCCGCTGGTCGTCTTCGCGGGCGGGGTGGTCGAAGGGCTGGATGTGCTCGAGCCACTCGTCCTTCCCGTGCTGTCGCGCCAGTTGCCGCCGCACCTTCGCAGCGTCCGGCTCGCTCCGGCGCGCTTCGGAACCCGCGCGGCGCTCGTCGGCGCCGGCCTCGCCGCGGGCGGGCATCCGGCCTGGGTGGAGGACCAGTGATGACGGCTACGATCAGGCGAGTGGACCGCTCGCGGCCCGAGCCGCTGTGGCACCAGGCCGAACAGGCGCTGCGCGGCCTCATCGCCGACGGCACATGGCCGGACGGCACCCAGCTTCCAAACGAAGGCAAGCTCAGCGAGATGCTCGGGGTGAGCCGCATCACCATCCGTCACGCGCTGCGCAACGTCGAGGAGTCCGGCCTGCTCAGGCGCGAGCACGGGCGCGGCACCTTCGTGCGTACCTCGACGGTGACCGCCGGCGTGCGCGGCCTGACCAGCTTCACGCAGGAGATGGCCGACCGCGGGCTGGTGGTCGGCTCGCGGGTGCTGGAAATGGTCGAGTTGCCGGCATCGCCGGAAGTGGCGAACGCGCTGGAGATCGCCGCTGGCGAGACGGTGGTGAAGGTGCGCCGCCTGCGCGCCGGCAACAATCAGCCGATGGGCATCCAGAACGCCTTCATTCCGGCCGAGCGCGTGCCCGGCCTGGTGGACATCGGCGAGCCGGTGCCTTCGCTCTACGAACTCCTCAAAGCGCGCTACGGGATCGCCCCGCAGATGGCCCGCGAAATCTACCGCGTCGGAGCCGTTTCCGCGGAAGACGCGCCGCTGCTCGAGGTGGAGGCCGGCAGCCCCGCCTTCATCGTCCAGCGCATCACCTCCGACGGGCGCGGCCCGTTCGAATACACCGTCTCGACCATGCGCGGCGACCGCTACGAAATCCGGTCGCGGCTCCAACTCTAACCACCAGCAAAAGGTAGATCTCCATCATGTCCCACTACATCAGCCGCCTCGTCGAACTCGCCGAGCGAGCAGCCACCGAGAACGAGGCAGCCTTCGTCAAGGCCGCCGACGCGCTCTCGACCTCGCTCGAGAGGGAAGGCCTCATCCACCTCTACGGCTCCGGGCATTCCGTGCTGCCGGTGCAGGAGACCTACCCGCGCTACGGCAGCTATGTCGGGTTCAACCCGCTCACCGACCCCCGCGTGATGTGGCACAACATCCTCGGCGCCGGCGGCGTGCGCGAACTGCTCTGGCTGGAGCGCACCGAGCGCTATGCCGAAAAGTTCCTCGACCACCAGCCGCTCAACCCCGGCGACAGCATCGTCATCTTCGGCCACAGCGGACGCAACTCCTCGGGCATCGACACCGCCATCTACGCGAAGAAGCGCGGCCTGACCGTCGTGGCGATCACCGCAAAGTCCAACCTCGACAAGCCGGCGACCCATTCGTCGGGACTGCGCCTCGCCGACGCCGCCGACATCGTGATCGACACCTGCGCGCCGATCGAAGACGCGATCGTGCCGGTCGAAGGATGGTCGCGCCCGGTCGCCGGGTCGTCGACCGTGCTCGCCATGATGATGATGCACGAACTGGTGGCGCGCACGGCGCAGAAGCTCGCTGAAAAGGGCATCGAGTCGCCGACCTTCGCCTCGCCCACCATCGCCGGCGTGACGCTGCACGACACCGACCAGATCTACGGCGTCTATCGCGAGCGCATGATCAAGGCGCAGGAAAAGCACCTCGACTTCTTCAAGCAGCGCATGCGCGGCGAATAGTCCAGCGGGCGCGCGCTTCGGCGCGCGCCTCACCACCACGGCGGCAGGGATACGGAATGGCGACGCTTCAGCTCGAAAACGTCAGGAAATCCTTCGGCACGGTCGACATCATCAAGGGCGTCGACCTCGATGTGGCCGATGGCGAGCTGATCGTCTTCGTCGGTCCCTCCGGCTGCGGAAAGTCGACGCTGCTGCGCATGGTCGCGGGCCTTTCGGATGCCACCTCCGGCACGATCAGGATCGACGGCGAAATCTGCAACGACAAGGCGCCGAAGGAACGCGGCATAGCCATGGTGTTCCAGTCCTACGCGCTCTACCCGCACAAGACGGTCTACCAGAACATGGCGTTCTCGCTGAAGCTGTCGCGCCGGCCCAAGGCGGAAATCGACGAGCGCATCCGCGAAGCCGCCCGCATCCTGCAGATGGAACACCTGCTGGACCGGCGTCCACATCAGCTTTCGGGCGGCCAGAGCCAGCGCGTCGCGATCGGCCGCGCCATCGTGCGCCATCCGAAGGTGTTTCTCTTCGACGAGCCGTTGTCCAATCTCGACGCGGCGCTGCGCGTGTCGATGCGCCGCGAGATCGCCCGGCTGCATTCGGAGCTGAAGTCGACCATGGTCTACGTCACCCACGACCAGGTGGAGGCGATGACGCTCGCCGATCGCATCGTGGTCCTAGAAGCCGGGGAAGTGCGCCAGGTCGGCACGCCGCTCGACCTCTACCACCACCCCGCAAACCAGTTCGTCGCCGGCTTCATCGGCTCGCCGAAGATGAACTTCCTGCGCGGCGCGGTCGCCCGCTCGGACGCAGGCGGAGCGACTGTCGACACCGATGATTTCGGCTCCATACCGGTCGCGTTGGCAGAAGGCGCGCGGGCGACCCCCGGCGCGCCCGCCACCATCGGCGTCCGGCCGGAGCATTGCGCCATCGGCGATGGCGACGGGAGCGCTGGCCGGGCCATGGTCCGCCTGGTCGAACAGCTGGGCGACGAGACGCTGGTGGAACTGGAAACACCCGGCGGCAATCTGCTCGTCGCCAAGGCGCCGCCGTCGCAGGCGTGCCGGATCGGCGAAACGGTGCCGGTGCGGTTCGACCCGAGCGGTCTGCATCTCTTTGACGAGAGCGGCAAGGCCTTTGCCCGCGCTGCAACGCGCGACGGGCGCACAGCCTAGTCTGAGCCCGGGGTAGCCGGTGCCGACAGGATGTCGGTAAAGATCAGCCAGTCGTTGAACATGTGGGCGCCCGTCGACACCGAGACATTCTTGGTCGCGACGTGGCCGGGCAGCAGTCCCATTCACCCCCGAACCTCGCCCCGCATCTTCCGAAGATCAGGTCCCCTTGGTCGATTGACACTGTTCGTCGCCGGACGCACTTTAGGCATGAGCCAAACCTTTGCCGACGCCTTGACCATACATCATTCTGCCAGGGGCATGACGCGCAGTTCCGCGCAATGGTGGGAGGTAGAGCCATGAGAGGACTTTTGGTCGCCGCTGTTGCCGGCCTGGCGCTTGCAGGCTGCGAGTCCACCTGGGCCTGACCGACCATCGTTTGACAATGCGCCCTGCGGAACGCGAGTGGCACGGCCCTTTCCAGAGGAGATCGTCAATGCAACGCTCGATCCTGCTGTCGCTTTTCCTGCTCGTGGCGGGTACCTCGGCCTACGCCCAGGACATCACCGAAAAGCGGGTGCATTTTCCCGCGGGGCAAAGCGGGACGACGCTGCAAGGATCGATCAAGGGCTACGAGATCGTCGATTATCTGCTCGGCGCGAGCGCCGGGCAGCGCATGACGATCGACTACGAGACCAGCAACCTGGCGAGCTATTTCAACCTGCTGCCGGCCAACAGCGAGACCGCGATCTACAACGCGTCGATCAACGGCAACAGCTTTGACGGCATCTTGCCGGCAAACGGCGACTACCGGATTCGCGTCTACCTCATGCGCAGCGCGGCGCGGCGCAACGAGACGGCCAGGTACACGCTTTCGGTCGCCATACACGGCAGCGCCGCGCAAGCCGCGCCGGCGCAGGATCCGGACTACGCGGACGGCCTCTCGGGCGGACCCGACTACTGGGAGGTGCACGGGGTCCCGGCCAACGACACGCTGAACGTGAGAACCGCACCCGGCACCGGAAACCCGGTGATGGGCCAGGTTGCGAACGGCGACCGTGTCCAGAACCAGGGCTGCCGCATGTCCGGAGGGCAGCGCTGGTGCAAGATCAGGTTGCCCGGCGAGGACGGCGGCACCGGATGGGCCGCCGGCCGCTACCTGCGCGAGGCGGCAGCCCCCGACATGGTCCAGCCGACAACCGACGAAGCAAGCGCCGAGGACAAGAAGGCGTGCCTGGCCGCTGTCCGCGCCCAGACAAACAACTCTGTGACGGTGCTGAGTTCCGAGTTTTCCGAAGCCAACTCGATGGTCATGGTCGGGGTCGGTCCCAACCGCGCGCCATGGCGCTGCCTGGTGTCCAGGGGCCGGGTGGCCGAGGTGATGTCGATGACCGACGAGGGCGCGCTGTAGCTGCAGGAGACGCGCCCGGTATCTGACAGAACTCCGATCGGCGAAAGCGCCTCTCCCGTCGATCGTCCGTGCGGCCCACTTCGACTGCACCCTCAGCCGGCTTTCCTTGACACGCCGCCGCTTTGGCATAGGCAGGGGGTACTTTCGACCACGCCGAGCCCACCTGGTACCATGAGCGACATCCTAATCCTTGCAACGGCGGCGTTCTTCGCCGGAGTGCTGAACACCGTGGCCGGCGGGGGCACCTTCCTGACCTTTCCGGCACTCGTCTTTGCCGGTGTTCCCGTGGTAGCTGCGAACGCCACCAGCGCGGTCGCCGTCTTTCCGGGCTATCTCGGCGGGGCACTTGGCTTCCGGCGGGAGGTCGCCGCGTTCGACCGCCGGCGGCTCTTCAAGATCATCGGCGCCACCGCAGTCGGCGGCCTCGTCGGATCGCTGCTTCTGCTGGTGTCCTCGAACGAAGCCTTTTCAGCCGTCGTGCCGTTCCTGCTCGCGCTGGCGACGCTGGCCTTCGCCTTCGGCGACAGGATCCAGGGATGGGCGCAGCGCCGGCACTTCGGGCAGGGGCCGCTGGGTACGATGCTCGTCTCCCTCTATGGCGGCTATTTCAACGGCGGGCTCGGCATCGTGCTCCTTGCACTGTTCCAGCTCTGGGGAATGCGCGACCTCAATGTGATGAACGGCCTGAAGAACTGCCTTTCCTTCGTGCTGTCGGCGATCTCGGTCGCGACCTTCGCGGCGGCGGGCATCGTCGCCTGGCCGCAGGCAGCGCTGATGATGGTGGCGGCGACCGTCGGCGGATACGCCGGCGCACCCCTGGCGAGGGCCCTGCCGCGGGCGGTCGTCAGGGCCGTCGTCATCGTCGTCGGCGCCACGATGAGCGCCGTCTTCCTGTGGAGACTGGTGGCCTGACGGCAGGGAGCATCGAAACAAATGAAACAATGAGGCGCGACCGGCGAAACATGCCGGGATCATGGCCGAGCGATAGTGGGGGCAGCCGTCGAAACGACGGACGCGTGTCTCCCCCGGGGAACGCGGGCAACCCAACGAGAGGAACCGACATGACACCGCATCTCACCGCCAAGCTCCTCGGCGCCGCAATCGTTCTCGCCGCCGCGATTCCCGCTGCTTCCGCCGATCCGGTCTGCGCACCCGGCTTCAAGACCGAGCAGAAGACCGGCTGGGTCCTGAAGTGCAAGAAGACCGTGGCGATGGCCCAGAAGGGCGTCGCGCTCACCCAGGCTCAGACCGCGCAGTGCAAGGTCAACTCGTACTGGAACTACGGACCGGCGGTCACCGCCAAGCACGGCCCGGCCAACGTGATGGTCACCGTGCGCTACACCTGCGGGCACGCCGAAGGCTGAGCCGCAGGCCGCGACGCCCGTGCGGGCGGGGCCGCAAGGCCGGTCCCGCAGCGCACGGAACGCGTGGCATCAGGAAATCCGCGAATTGTGACTTGCCCAATCGGGCCCACTGACGCAAGCAGGGGCAATCTCCATCTGCCGCCTGCGGAAAGAAGCGTCATGACCGTCCACGCCACCACTGCCCCGATCGATGCCCAGAAGCTGGACCGGCTAGCCGAAGTCGCGGTCAAGGTCGGGTTGCGGCTGCAGCCCGGCCAGGATCTGTTACTGACCGCGCCGTCCGCCGCCCTGCCGCTCGTCCGCAGGATCGCACACCATGCCTATGCCGCCGGCGCAGGCCTGGTCACGCCGTTGCTGTCCGACGAGGAGATCACGCTGTCGCGCTATCGGTCGGCGCCAGCCGCCAGCTTCGACCGCGCGCCAGGCTGGCTCTATGACGGCATGGCCAAGGCCTTCTCCGCCAACACCGCCCGCCTGGCGATCGTCGGCGACAACCCGATGCTCCTGTCGGGCGAAGACCCCGAAAAAGTCGCCCGCGCCAACAAGGCCAATTCGGTCGCCTACCAGCCCGCGCTGGAGAAGATCGCCGGCTTCGACATCAACTGGAACATCATCGCCTATCCCGGCGCGTCGTGGGCGAAGCTGGTCTTCCCCGGCGACGACGAGAGCGTCGCGGTCGCCAAGCTGGCCGACGCCATCTTCGCTGCGTCCCGCGTCGACACAGGCGATCCGGTCGAAGCCTGGGCGGCGCACAACAAGGCGCTTCGCGCCCGCACCGAATGGCTGAACGCGGAGCGGTTCTCGGCGCTGCATTTCCGGGGCCCGGGAACCGACCTGACCGTCGGCCTTGCCGACGGCCACGAATGGGAAGGGGGCGCGTCTGCTGCCAAGAACGGCATCGTCTGCAATCCGAACATCCCGACCGAGGAGGTGTTCACGACGCCGCATGCTCAAAAGGTCGAAGGGCACGTGGCCAGCACCAAGCCGCTCTCCTACCAGGGAACGCTGATCGACGACATCTCGGTGCGCTTCGAGCAAGGACGTATCGTCGAAGCCAAGGCGCGGCGCGGCGAAGCGGTGCTGAACAAGGTGCTGGATACCGACGACGGGGCGCGCCGGCTTGGCGAAGTAGCGCTGGTGCCGCATTCCTCGCCGATCTCGAAGAGCGGCATCCTCTTCTACAACACGCTGTTCGACGAGAACGCCTCGTGCCACATCGCGCTCGGCCAGTGCTACTCCAAGTGCTTCGTCGACGGTGACAAGCTGACGCCCGAGCAGATCGCGGCCCAGGGCGGCAACAAGAGCCTGATCCACATCGACTGGATGATCGGCTCGAACGAAATCGATATCGACGGCGTTCGCGCCGACGGCAGCCGGACGCCGGTGTTCCGGCGCGGCGAATGGGCCTGATCGCTGCGGATCAGGCCCCTGTTCCAGGACAGGCGGCGTTCAGCCTGTGCGGTCGAATCCTATTCGCCGTAGGGCACCCAGATATTCTTCACCTGTGTGGCGCGGCGCAGGAACTCGCGCCCTTGCGCATCGGTCGAGCGCCAATTGCGCGCGCCGCCGTTCCAGACCGGCTTGAGGTTGCCGGCTGACGCCTTGTCGACGAGCGCGGCATCAACACTCCCGTTGAAGTTCCACAGCGCCGCGATCTCGTCATGGTCGGCGATCGTCTTTGCCAGTTCGCCAGGGTTGCCGGTGACGATGCTGAGCACGCCGGCCGGAACGTCGCTGGTGTCGATGATCTGGTAGAAGTCCGTCGCCGCCAGCGGATGGCGCGCCGAGGGCACCGCGACGACGCGGTTGCCGGCGGCGATCGCCGGCATGACCAGCGAGACGAAGCCGAGAAGCGGCGCCTCTTCCGGGCAGAGCAGCCCCATGATGCCGAATGGCTCGTTCATCGCCAGCGTCACATGCCGCGACTTGGTCGAATGCACGGCTCCGTCGTGCTTGTCGGCGAAGCCTGCGTAGAAGAAGGTGCGCCGGACGGCCAGCGAGACCTCCTCGGCGGCATCCCGCTTCGAGACGCCGGTCATGGCGCGCAGCCGCGCCTCGAACTCGTCCACGCGTGCCGAAAGGTTTTCCGCGATGTAGTAGAGGATCTGCGCACGGTTGTGGGCGGTCGCAGCACCCCAGCCTTCCGCCTTGGCGGCCGCCTCGACGGCGTTGCGGACGTCCTTGCGATTGCCGAGACCGGCAAGCCCGACCTGCTTTCCGGACGGGTTGAGGACGGCGTAGCTGTAGCCGGAGTCCGGGCGCGCCTGCTTGCCGCCGATGTAGAGCTTTGCAGTGCGGTCGACCGCGTCGACGGCGGCGATCTGAGCAGTCGGCGAAGGCGCGGCGGTCAGCGCGACCTTCGCGGCTTCCTTGCCCTTCGCCTTGGCGCCGTCGTCCGCCAGGTATTCATAGAGGCCTTCGCGACCGCCCTCGCGCCCGAACCCGCTCTCGCGATAGCCGCCGAAGCCGGCAGCGGCGTCGAACAGGTTGGTGGCGTTGATCCAGATCACGCCGGCCTTCAGCCGCGCGGCCACGTCGAGGCTGCGGTTGATGTTCTCCGACCAGATCGAGGCGGCGAGGCCGAAGCGCGTGTTGTTGGCGAGCGCCACCGCCTCGTCGGGCGTGCGGAACGTCATGGCGACCAAGACCGGACCGAAGATCTCGACCACGGCGACCGTGGATGCCGGCTCGACACCGGTCATCAGCGTCGGCGCGAAGAACGTGCCGGTGCCCGGAACCTGGATCGACGAAGGCTGAAACACCTCCGCGCCTTCCTCCTTGCCCTTGGCGACCAGCGCGGTGATGCGCTCGAGTTGCTCGGTCGAGACAACCGCGCCGATGTCGGTCGACTTGTCGAGCGGCGAGCCGACGCGCAGCGTCTCCATGCGCGCCCGCACCTTGGCGTAGAGCTTCTCGGCGATGCCTTCCTGGACGAGCAGGCGCGAGCCGGCGCAGCAGACCTCGCCCTGGTTGAACCATATCGCGTCGACCAGCCCTTCGACCGCGCTGTCGAGGTCAGCGTCGTCGAACACGATGAAGGGCGACTTGCCGCCGAGTTCCAGGGACAGCTTCTTGCCCGAACCGGCCGTCGCGGTGCGGATCACGCGGCCGACGTCGGTCGAGCCGGTAAAGGCGATCTTCTGCACGCCCTCATGCGCAACCAGCGCGGCGCCCGTGTCGCCCTCGCCGGTTACGATGTTGACGACGCCGGCCGGAAGACCGACCTCGCGGCAGATCTCCGCGAAGGCGAGCGCGGTGAGCGGCGTCTGCTCGGCGGGCTTCAGCACCACGGTGTTGCCGGCCGCAAGCGCCGGCGCGATCTTCCATGCGAGCATCAGCAGCGGAAAGTTCCACGGGATGATCTGGCCGCAAACGCCGACAGGCCGATAGCCGGGGAACTCGCTCTCCAGCAGTTCCGCCCAGCCGGCGTGGTGGTAGAAGTGTCTGGCGACCAGCGGCATGTCGATATCCCGCGTTTCGCGGATCGGCTTGCCGTTGTCCATGGTTTCCAGCACGGCAAGGAAACGGTCGCGCTTCTGGATGTTGCGGGCGATCGCGTAGAGATATTTCGCGCGTTCGTGGCCGGGGAGTTTCGACCAGCCCTTGAAGGCGCGGCCAGCAGCGGCCACCGCCTTGTCGATGTCCTGGGCGGTACCGTGCGCAACCTGCGCCAGCGGCTTGCCGTCGGCCGGGTTGGCGACCTTGAAGCTCTTGCTGGCGGAGGGGTCGGTGAACCTGCCGTCGATGAAATGGCCGAAGCCGCCCTTGTGGGCTTCCAGCCAGGCGAGCACATGTTCGTTGCCCTCGGGCGCGGGTCCGTATTCCATGCTCTTCAGCACATCCTTGACGTGAACCATGGTTCGCCCCTCAGGCCATAGGGTGACGATAGGCGGCCGAGTAGCGGCCGGTGACGAAATGCTCGAGCTGGCGCTCGATGTCGGCGAGCATCGAGCTGGCGCCGATGCGGAAGAGGTCCGGCTCCAGCCAACGCCGGCCGAGTTCCTCCTTCATCAGGATCAGCCAGTTCATCGCGTCCTTGGCGGTCTTCAGCCCGCCCGCCGGCTTGAATCCGACGCGGTAGCCGGTCTCATCGAGATAGTCGCGAAGCGCGCGGATCATCACGAGGCTGACCGGCAGGGTTGCGTTGACGTCCTCCTTGCCGGTGGACGTCTTGATGAAGTCGGCGCCGGCCTGCATCGACACCATCGATGCCTTGTAGACGTTGCGCAGCGTCTTCAGGTCGCCGGTCGCGAGGATGGCTTTGAGGTGCGCTTCGCCGCACGCCTCGCGCATCGCCGCGACCTCGTCGTAGAGCGCCTGCCATTCCTGGTCGAAGACCAGCGCACGGTTGATGACGATGTCGATCTCGCCAGCCCCCTCGCCCACGGCGTAGCGGATTTCCTCGAGCCGCTGGGGCAGCGGCGTCAGCCCCGTCGGGAAGCCGGTCGCCACCGAAGCCACGGGAATGCCGGAACCCTTCAGCGCCTTGACGGCGGCGGGCACCATGGTGGGATAGACGCAGACGGCGCCGACTGTCGGCGGCTCGTCCTCGAGCCCCAGACCCTTGAGCAGGGCATCGCTCAACGGCCGCATCGCCTTGGCGCAGAGCCGCTGCACGCGGCCGGGCGTGTCGTCGCCGGCGAGCGTGGTCAGGTCGATGCAGGTAAGCGCCTTCACCAGCCATGCGGCCTGGTATTCCTTCTTGACGGTACGGCGGGTGGGCAGGGTCGCCGCGCGGCGCTCCACCGCGCTGAGGTTCACCTGGACGGACTCGAAGGCTTCGAGACGCAGCGCGGTTCCCGCATTGCGCTGCGAGTTCCTGAGAACGTCGGGCTCGGCAAGAGCTACCGCTGACCGTTGCATCGACTCTCCTCCACTTGACCAAACCCGGATATGATCCATAATGTTGGGATCAAAACATTATGTGACAATCATCACATTAATCGAAGCACGTCAAGACCGGATCGGACGCGCCACTGGCGGCGGATCGTAGCACAAGGAGGATGCGGTGAGCAGAACCGGGATGCGAAGCGACCGCCTCGACAGGCTGGCCGCCATGCTCGGCGGGCAGAGCCATCTGAAGCTCGGCGACGTGGCAGCCGACCTCGGCGTGTCCGAGATGACCATCCGTCGCGACGTGCTCGAATCCGGAGGGCGCTTCGCCTGTCTCGGCGGCCATGTGATCGGCGCACAGACCGAGGCGGCCGGCGGCTACGCCCTCGACAGGGAGACCGACCAGCACGCCGCTGCCAAGGCGGCAGCCTGCGCCAGGGCGGTGGAACTGATCGAGCAGGACGACACGATCTTCATCGATTGCGGCACGACGCTACCGCACCTGGCCGCGCTCATCCCGGCGGAACTGCGGCTGACGGCGGTCTGCTATTCGCTCAACATCGCCGATATCCTGAGCCGCCGGGATAACACCCGGTTGATCCTGCTCGGCGGCGTCTTCCACCAGGGCGCGGCATCGTTCTCTGGGGAAGCCGCCCTGCAGGAACTGCTCAGCCTCAACATCAACAAGGCCTTCCTCTCGGCCGGCGGCGTGCACGAGGAGCGCGGCGTCACCTGCTCGCATTTTCACGAGGTGCCGGTGAAGCAGGCCGCGATCGCCCGTGCGGTGAACACCCACCTCGTCGTGGACGCGAGCAAGTTCGGAACGGTGAGGCCCGCCCGTTTCGCCGACGCCGACGCCTTCACATCGATCATTTCGGATCGGACCTGATGGAGCGCGCAGGAGCAGACGTTATATTTCACGCTAGCAATCCGACCGAAGGAAAAGTCGTGACCGACAAGTCCGGTTCCAAAGGGTGAAACGCTTTCATTGTTATATTCATTCGTATATAGCGATTCCGGTAATATCATCTGCTGGAGGGTATCGTGCCAACTGGACGGGTCACTAACGGGCTGGCTTCGGCAATCGGCGAGCTGGCCGCTCTCCTCGTCATCGGAACGACGGGCGCCCTAGCGCAGGAAAAGGTGACGGTCTTCGCCGCGGCCAGCCTGAAGAACGCGCTCGATGCGGTGAACCAGGCATGCACCGGTGAAGCCGGCCACCCGGCGACCATCTCCTACGCGGCAAGCTCGGCGCTCGCCAGGCAGATCGAGGAGGGTGCACCCGCCGATGTCTTCATGTCGGCCGATCTCGACTGGATGACGTATCTTTCCGACAGGAAGCTCATCAAGTCCGAAACGGAGACAAGGCTGCTCGGCAACAGCATCGTGCTGGTCGCGCCGGCCGACTCGACCATCGAGGCGACCATCGCGAACGATTTCGACCTCGCAGGCCTGATCGGGGAAGGCAGGCTCGCCATGGCCAATGTCGACGCCGTCCCCGCCGGCAAATACGGCAAGGCCGCGTTGAAATCGCTCGGCGTCTGGGCCTCCGTGGAAGGCAAGGTCGCGCAGGCCGAGAATGTGCGCGCCGCGCTCGCCCTCGTCGCGACGGGGGAGGCCCCGCTCGGCATCGTCTACAAGACGGACGCGGCGGCAGAACCCAAGGTGAAGATCGTCGGCGCGTTTCCGGCCGACTCCCACCCGGCCATCGTCTACCCGGTGGCCGAAACGACCGGCAGCCAGGGCAACGGGCCCCGGGCTTTCCTTGAATGCCTGCGGTCGGCTAAAGCAAAGAGCCTGTTCGAGGAACAGGGCTTCACGGTGCTGACGCCGGTCGCATCGAACTAGGACGCTCGCTTCCGGATGCAGTGGCTGCTGGACCTCACGCCCGACGAATGGAATGCGGTCCGGCTGTCGATCCGGGTCGCCGTCGTGGCTACGGTCTTCTCGCTGCCGCCCGGAATCGTGATCGCGCTGCTGCTGGCACGGGGCCGCTTCTGGGGCAAGTCGTTGCTGAACGGCCTGGTTCACCTGCCGCTGATCCTGCCGCCGGTGGTGACGGGCTACCTGCTGCTGCTCACATTCGGCAGGCGCGGTCCGGTCGGCGCCTTGCTCGACCAGTATTTCGGCATCGTCTTCTCGTTCCGCTGGACGGGCGCGGCGCTCGCCTGCGGCATCATGGGCTTCCCGCTGATGGTGCGCGCCATCAGGCTTTCCATCGAGGCGGTCGACCGCCGACTAGAGGCTGCCGCCGGTACGCTGGGGGCAAGTCCGGCATGGGTCTTCGGCACGATCACGCTGCCGCTCATCCTGCCCGGCGTCATCGCCGGCATGATCCTGTGCTTCGCCAAGGCGATGGGCGAATTCGGCGCGACGATCACCTTCGTCTCCAACATCCCGGGCGAGACGCAGACGCTGCCTTCGGCGATCTACACGTTCACGCAAGTGCCGGGCGGCGACGAAGGGGCGCTGCGCCTGACCATCATATCGATCGTCATCGCCATGGGCGCGCTCGTGGCATCCGAGGTTCTGGCCAGGCGCGCCGGCCGTCGGCTGGAGGTCGAATGAGCCTCTCGGTCGATATCAGCCACCGGCTCGGCGCCTTCACGCTCGAGGCCGCCTTCGAAAGCAGTGGACGTCTGACCGCACTGTTCGGCCCGTCAGGGTCGGGCAAGACCACGCTGGTCAACCTGATCGGCGGGCTACTCCGGCCGGAGCGCGGCGCGATCTCCTGCGACGGGCGCGTGCTGGTCGACACGGCAAGCGGCGTGTTCGTGCCGAAGCACAAGCGCCGCATCGGCTACGTCTTCCAGGATGCGCGGCTCTTCCCGCACATGACCGTCGACCAGAACCTGCGCTACGGACGCTTCTTCGCGCCGCCGACCGAGCGCACCGGAAGCACCGCCGATGTCGTCGACCTGCTCGGCATCGGCCATCTGCTCGACCGCGGGCCGGGATCGCTTTCCGGCGGCGAGAAGCAGCGCGTCGCCATTGGCCGCGCCTTGCTGGCCAGCCCGAAGCTCATCCTGATGGACGAACCGCTTGCGTCGCTCGACGAGCGCCGCAAGGCCGAGATCATGCCCTACATCGAACGGCTGCGCGACGAGACGGGAATCCCGATCGTCTATGTCAGCCATTCGATCGCCGAGGTGGCGCGGCTGGCCACCGACATGGTGGTTCTGGATGCCGGCAAGGTCGCGGCGGCTGGAACCGCGGCCGACCTGCTGCAGCGGCTCGACCTCCTGCCCGACGAGGAGCGCGACGAGGGCGGCGCCGTGTTCGAGATGCAGGTCAAAAGCCGCGACGAGGCCTTTGGCATGTCGCTGCTGACATCTCCGGTCGGCGAGATCCATGTCGCCGAACTCGATGCCGAGACCGGGACGACGGTACGCGTTCGCATCCGCGCCAGAGACATCATGGTGGCGACAGAGCGCCCCAGAGGGATCAGCGCGCTCAACGTCCTGCCCGGCCGGATCGCCGCGCTGGGAACGGGAACCGGACCATTTGCCGACGTCACGATCGATTGCAACGGCCAGGAGATAGCGGCGCGGATAACCAGGCAGTCGGCCGCCACGCTGGGACTTACGCTCGGCATGGCCGTCTTCGCGGTCGTCAAGTCGGTGACGTTTGACCGGAGAAACACGGCCAGGACCGCCGCAGGCGCGAGCTTGCCGCGGGGGACGACAAGCAACCCCTTGGTCAGCTAAGCTGGCGGCGCGCCATCACCACTGCGAGCCGGGAGCACGACGGATGCCATCGCTGAGCCTGAGGATCGACCTCGAACCGACCGGGCGCATCGGGCCGGGCAAGATCGACCTGCTCGAACAGATCGCCGCCTTCGGCTCCATTTCTGCGGCGGCCCGGAACATGGAGATGTCCTACAAGCGCGCGTGGGATCTCGTCGAGGAGATGAACAGGCTGTTCGGCAAGCCGGTCGTCGCCGCCAAGACCGGCGGGAAGCGCGGCGGCGGCGCGCAGCTGACGCCCGCCGGCCTCGCCATCGTCACGCGTTTTCGTGCGATCGAGCGCGCGGCGGCGGCGGCGGCGGAGCCGCACATCGCCGCCCTGCAGGCGGAAATCGCCACATCCTGAGCCTTGCCTGAAAAGAAAAACCCGCCGGATTGTCCGGCGGGTTCTTGAAAGGGCGGCCAGCGTTCGGGAGGGGGAGGAACGCCGGCCTTGTCGGCGGCCGGGAGGAGAAGCCGCCGAGATCTCGTCGTTAGCGAGCGCCGCGGGCGATGCCGTGGATGTCGGCACGCGTGATGCCGAGGTCGTTCAGCTCGCGGTTGGACAGGCGGCTCAGCTCGTTCACGGTCTCGCGATAGCGGCGCCAGTTACGGAAGTTACGGATCAGGTTCATCTCAGTCTCTCTTTCTCAGCGTCTTTGGGCTGTTCTCGTTACAGCGCCGAGATAGTGACGAACCCACAGGAATTGAACGGATGCTTTTGCATGGCGGCAATGCAAAACTGCATTGCCGGTTAACGAGTGTTGCATCAGACGCAGGTCAGACCTTGGGCGCGGCTGCCGTCGGCATGTGGCTGCGGTCCGCAAGCAATGCGCGAGCCGCCGCCACGACGTCCGACACTTCCTGCGAGGCGTCGAGCCGGATTGCCTCTTCGTCGGCGGCAGGAGGCTCCAGGTCTGCGAACTGGCTGTCTGTCAGGCTCGCCGGCATGAAATGGTCCCGGCGCATGGCCACCCTGGCGGCGGCGACATCGCGCCCGATGTCCAGGAAGACGAAGCGCACCCTGCCCCCCATCTTGCACAGCCTGTCGCGATAGACGCGCTTCAGCGCCGAGCAAGCGACGACCAGTCCTTCGCCGCGTCGCTGGGCATCCGCGATGCGGCCGGCGATCGCGTCGAGCCAGCCCCAGCGGTCCTGGTCGCGCAGCGGCAGCCCGGCCGACATCCGGCTGATGTTTTCCGGCGGATGGAAGTGGTCGCCCTCGACGAAATGAACGCCGAGCGCCGCGGCAAGCGCGGTTCCGATTACCGTCTTGCCCGAGCCGCTGACGCCCATGACGACGATGGCGGCAGGTGCTTCCAGTGCCCGGCTCGATATCGGCTCCTGCATCCGGCCGTCACCTGCTTGCAGGCGCGCGGCCGTAAAGGAGGAGCATCACCACGATCACCACGCCGTAGATGATCTGCCGCCCGGCCTCCGGCATCTGCATGACCGAGAGGATCGACTGCAGGAGCGTGATCAGGATGACGCCGGCGACTGTTCCGAGGTACGAGCCACGCCCGCCCAGGATCGACGTGCCGCCGAGTACGACCGCGGCGATGGACGGCAGCAGATAGGGGTCGCCCATCGACTGCGCAGCCTTGGAGGCATAGCCGGCAAGCAGCACGCCGCCGAAGGCCGACAGGCCGCCGGCGACCGCGAATGCGGTCATCACGACGCGTCGGGTGTCGACGCCCGAAAGATAGGCGGCGCGCTCGCGGTTGCCGATCGCGTAGACGGATCTCCCGAACGTCGTGCGTGTTAGCGTGAAGACGGTCGCCACGCCGATGAGCGCCCACACGATCACCGCATTCGGCAACCCCGGAATGAGCGAGCCGGTCGCCAGGTAGCGCATCGCTTCCGAAGCGGAATCCTGCGGCGAGAAGCCTCCGGTGTAGACCACCATCAGGCCCTGGGCGACTGCGTTTGTTGCAAGGGTAATGATCATCGAGGGTATGCGCAGATAGGCGACCCCGATGCCGTTGACCAGCCCGATCAGCATTCCGCAGAGTATCCCAACCGGAATCGCCAGGACCACGCCCGCCGGCCCGAGCGCGGCAGCGGCGGACGCCATCATCGCACCGGTCGCCACCGTCCATGGCACAGAGAGGTCGATCTGGCCGAGCAGGATCACCAGCATCATTCCGGTCGCGATAACGCCCAGGAACGACGCCACCTTGAGCTGCTGCAACAGATATTCGGGCGACAGGAAACTCGTCGAGTAGAGGCTGCCGAACACCAGCAGCGCGATGATACAGGCGAAGGATGTCGCCACAGCGGGGTCCACCCGGCGGAGGAATCGGGGCAAGCGGCCCGCAATGCGCCCGGTCGTCATGGCGTCGCTCATCCGAACCACTCCAGCCTGTTCTTGACCCGGAAGAGCGCAAAGGCCCCGAGGCTGACCGCGACGAGCAGAACGACGCCCTGGAAGAGCGGCTGCCACAGCGGATCGAAATCGAACACGAAAAGCAGGTCGCCTATGGTGCGGAAGGCAAAGGCGCCGAAGATGGCGCCAATGGCGCTGCCCCGCCCGCCAAAGAGAGAGACCCCGCCAAGCACGACGGCGGCGATCGAGAACAGCGTGTAGGCGTTCCCGCTCGCATAGGCCGCTTCCCCGGTATAGGTGAAGAAGGTGAGAAACAGACCGCCGATTGCGGCGAGCAGGCCGCCCAGCGTGTAGGCAAAAAACTTGCCGCGCTTGATTGGCACGCCCGACATGTAGGCGGCGACTTCGGACGAACCGGCCGCGTAGGCCGCGCGACCGTAGACGGACCGGCTGAAGGGCACCCAGATGACCAGCACGGCCGCGAGCAGGACCACGAGGCTCGACGGAACCACGCCAAACAGCCGTCCGGTCAGCGCATCGGCAAGGGTTTCATTGACGGATCCGCCAGGGAACGGTCGCAGCAACAGCGCCAGGCCGAAATAGACCGCGCCGGTGGCGATCGTCGCCACGATCGGCTGCAGACGGCCGTATATGACGATCGCCCCGTTCAGCGCGCCGCAAAGGACCCCGACCAGGAGAACCGCCACGACGCCGAGCGCTGTCTCGGCCGGGCCGCCGACGACCAGCCATGAGGCGAGGCAGTTGGTGAGGATGAAGATCATGCCGACCGAGAGGTCGATGCCGGCGGTGATGACGACCAGCGTCTGCGCCATCGCGACGAAGGCGAGGAGCACGCCCTTGTTCGACGCGGTCTGCACCACGTTGGCGGTGAAGCCGGCGGGATGGTTCGCCGTGTAGAGGACGAACATAGCGACGAAGATGCCGAGGGCGAGCAACGTGCCCTTCTGCTCGGCCAGCCAGTAGCGCCATTCGCTCATCNCAGCCATGAGGCGAGGCAGTTGGTGAGGATGAAGATCATGCCGACCGAGAGGTCGATACCGGCGGTGATGACGACCAGCGTCTGCGCCATCGCGACGAAGGCGAGGAGCACGCCCTTGTTCGACGCGGTCTGCACAACGTTGGCGGTGAAGCCGGCGGGATGGTTCGCCGTGTAGAGGACGAACATAGCGACGAAGATGCCGAGGGCGAGCAACGTGCCCTTCTGCTCGGCCAGCCAGTAGCGCCATTCGCTCATCCGTTTGCCCCTGTCATCCTGGCGGCCTCGGCGACGCCGATATTGAGCGCGCTCGCGATCAGCGCATGCTCGGTAATCTCGTCGCCCACCAGTTCCCGCTTGATCTCGCCGTCGTAGAGCACCAGAACGCGGTCGCAGCAGCCGATCAGTTCGTCGTAGTCGGTCGAATAGAAGAGGATCGCGGCGCCCTCCTCGGCCAGACGCCTGAGCAACTGGTAAATCTCCTGCTTGGTGCCGACGTCGATGCCGCGTGTCGGATCGTTGAGCAGGATGATGCGCGGGTGGCGCATCAGCCATTTTGCGATGACCACCTTCTGCTGGTTGCCGCCCGACAGCGCGCCGACCGGGATCTCCATGCCGGCGGTACGGATCGCCAGCAGCTTGACCATCTCGTCGAGCAGCCGATCCTCGGCCTGCCTGTCGATCACGCCATGGCGCGATACCTTGTCCATCGCCGCGAAAGCGAGGTTCTCGCGCACAGTCATCGGCAACATGAGCCCTTCGGTCTTGCGGTCCTCCGGGATCAGGGCCATGCCGATACCGGCGGCGCGCGCATGCGCCGGGCTCCTGATGTTGGCCGGGCTGCCGTCGATGAGCACGCTGCCGGTGCAGCCCCTCAGAACGCCGAACAGCGCGAGCAGCAGTTCGCGCTGTCCCTGCCCGTCGAGCCCGCCCAGCCCGATCACTTCACCCGGACGCAGCACGAAGGAAATGTCGGTCAGCCGGTCCGACCAGCAGAGTTCGCGGCATTCCAGCACCGGCTTCGCGGTCTCCTGCGGGGCCGGCTTGGCGGGAAAGACGTTCTGGTACTCGCGGCCGATCATCAGTTCGACCACCTCGTTGTCGGTCTTGGTGCCCGCGGCATAGGTGGCGATCTTGCGGCCGTTGCGGAACACCGTGCAGTCGTCCGCGAGTTCCGCGATTTCATGCATGCGGTGCGAGATGTAGAGCAGCGCGAGGCCTTCCGACCGCAGCCGCCTGAGAACCTCGAAGACCTTCGACACATCGGCCGCGGTCAGCGCCGACGTCGCCTCGTCGAGGATCAGGATGCGCGGCTTTCGCGCCAGCGCCTTGGCGATTTCAACCATCTGCCGCCGCGACAGCGGCAGGTCCCTGACAAGTGCTGAAGGATGGATGTCCGACGCACCCGCGCGCGCCAGCGCCTCCTCGGCGATCTTTCGCTGCGCCCTCCGGTCGATCATGCCGAACCGGGTCGGCGGATCGGAAATGACGATGTTGTCGGCGACGCTGAGTTCGGGGATCAGCGACAACTCCTGGAAGATGCAGACGATGCCGGCCTGGTTGGCCTCGGCGGGGGACGCGAAGCTGACCTCCCGCCCGTCAAGCGTCATGCGCCCCTGGTCCGGCGCGACGACGCCGGACATCACCTTGATGAGCGTGGACTTGCCTGCGCCGTTCTCGCCGAGGATGGCGTGGATGCGTCCGGCGTGCACCACGAGTTCCGCATCTTCCAGCGCATGCACGCCGCCATAGCGCTTGGACACGCCCTCCATGCGGAAGAGCGGCGTCGTCTCCTGTGGAGCCGAATCCATGGATTTCCCCATCATCCCACGGCCTGGCGCCGCGGCAACCCGCGACGCCAGACAGACCAGGTTACTGGTTCTCTTTCGACTGCCCCATGATTTCCTGGGCGGTGAAGTTGATGCCGCAGGTCGGGAAGGAGTTGCCGACAAAGAAGTTGTCGGACTGGTCGGGATAGAAGTCCTCGCCTTCCTTGAAGTTGGGGTCCTCGACGATCGCCGTGGGAAGCTTGACGGACTGCGGGACCACCTGCCCTTCGAGGGCGGCGATCGCAGTCTTGATGGCCACGGCGACCTGTGCCGGGCCGGTGCCGGCCGACGAGCACTTCAGGCCTTCGCCGGCGAACTTCGCGCAGAACTTGCGGAAGCCGTTTTCCGTCTCGCCGCCGAAGGGCACGAAGGGATGCTTGGCATCGATCATCGCCTGCACGACGCCGGTGTCGCCGCCCTGCGCGGTGATGCCGTCGAAGGCTTTGTGCACGGCGATGGCGTCGGCCGTCGCCTTTTGTGCGGTCGGATCGTCCCACTTCCCGAGCACCTCGACCACGTCCCATTTCTTGCCGGTCGCGGCGAAGGTCTCGTGGATGCCGTCGTGGCGATCGGTATCGACCGACGTTCCGGCCACGCCGCGCACTTCAAGAATCTTGCCGCCGTTCGGCAGATGCTTGTCCAGCCAGTTGGCCCAGAGAACGCCGAGACCCTTCTGGTCGACGTTGACGTTGATCGCGTCTTCGGTGTCGAGAATGTTGTCGAAGGCGACAAGCACCACGCCCGCATCCTTGGCGCGCTTGATGACCGGCGCGAAGGCGGTCGGGTTCTGGGCGTTGACGACGATCGCGTCGAACCCGGAATCGATGAAGTTGTTGATCGCCGAAATCTGCGCCGGCACGTCCTCGCCGGTCGAGACGACCTTGAATTCCTTCAGCTTGGCCGCGACGTCCGGCTGCGCGGCATAGGCCTTGGCCGTCTGGATCATCTGGATGCGCCACGTGTTGGCGATGTAGCCGTTGGCGAGCGCGATCCGGTAAGGCCCTTCCTTGGCGGGATACTTGAAGAACTTGGTGTCGCCGGTCCACGGCACGAAACACTCGGCATCGGCCGCCGGGCCGCTGACGATCTCGGGCTCCGCGATGGCGGACGACGAAAGGAGCATGAATGCAGAAGCAGCGAGCACGCCGCTGACGACGGACTTGATCATCGATTCCTCCCATTGATTGTTCGACAAGCGCTCTGTGTCGCTGTCCTTGCCGTATGCCCTGAGGGCCTTCTCCATCCCGGCCCGGCCTCGCGTCCTCCGCCGCGGGGCTTTTGACATATTTATCCGACAAATCGACCTTGGCAAGCCGACAGCGTGAACTCACGCCCCAACGGAATGATGGTAGCGCTACCATCATTCCGTGTAAAGGGATTTCCGTCAGGAAAACCGGTTCTGAGTCTGGTAGCGCCGCAGGTGCAACCAGAAGCGGTAGCGCTACCGGGTCTGGTCGTGGCCGGCTCCTTGCCCCTCACCTGTCGGCGGGCCGCGCCGTGCTCTCCCGCCGCTTCAAGTCGAAGCCGAGGTCCTTGATCCGGTTCTCGGGCCGCTCGCCGCCGATCGCGGCGAGCGCCATCGTCACCGCCTGGCGGCCGATCTCGTAGCGGTGCGTCCTGATGCTGGTCACCGAAGGGAACGCCACCTGCATCATGTCGAGGTCGTTGAAACCGGTGATCCCGATGGTCTGCGGCACGGCGATCGAGGCGCGATGGCATTCGAACAGAACGCCGAGCGCCAGGTCGTCATTGTTGCAGAAGACGCCGTCGAGCGACGGCATCTTGGCCAGAGCATCGCGAAACAGATCGCGGCCGAGCGTCACGCTCGACAGCACGGGCGTCGTGGTGACCAGTCGGGGATCGAACAGCCCGGCAGCCTCCATCGCCGCGCGATAACCTGCAAGGCGGCGCTGCGAGCGCGGGTCCATGCGCGCGCCAAGGAAGCCGACGCGGCGGTAGCCCGCTTCGATCATGTGGTTTGTGGCAACGCGGCCGCCCTCGAAATGCGAGAAGCCGATCATCATGTCGACCGGATCAGGACCGATCTCCATGATCTGCACGACCGGGCAGCCGGCATTGTCGAGAAGCCTGCGGGCCGCCTCGGTCTGGTCGATGCCGGAGACGATGAGAGCGGCCGGGCGCTGGCTGAGGAAGAGCTGCAGGAGCCGCTCTTCCTCGAGCCCCGAATAGTGGGTGTTGGCCAGCTGCACGCGGAACGGGCTGTCCGACAGGCTGTCATAGATGCCGCGCACGACCTCGGCGAACACGTTGTTGGTCAGCGACGGCACAAGCACGCCAAAGACCTCGGCGCGCGCCGAGGCCAGCGCCCGCGCATTCGGGTCAGGCAGGTAGCCGAGTTCCTCGACGGCTTGCTGGATCTGCTTGCGCAGGCTTTCCGAGACGCGCTCGGGTTCGCGAAGCGCCCGCGACACGGTGATCGCGCCGACGCCGGCTAGCCGCGCGACGTCGGCGATGGTGGGGCGTCCTCCGCCGCGGCGCGTACGGGGCTTCACGCCGGCCCGCCGCGGCGCGTCGCGCCGTCTTGAACGGCTTGTCGCGCCGATCCCTGCACTTCCTGTTCCTCCCGGTTCAGCCTCCTATAGCGCGCACCTCCCGCCAGGCGCCAGCCGGCAACGCTATTTGTGCTCGGCCCGATATGAACCGTCCCAGTCGGCGGATGGCGGCGTGGCCAGATAGGCGTCGAGCCGCTCCTGATACTCGGAATAGAGGCCCTGGAGTTCTGCCGGAGCGGACGCCTTCAAGAGCTTCAGATCGCCCGCGGCGTCCTGGAAGCGCATCGCGCGATAGCCGGCGATGAAGCGGTCGTGCAGGCGCTTCAGGCCCTCGAACTCGGGATCCGTGGCCCGCTCGCGCCCGCCGACCAGCGTATAGACCAGCGTCGCCTCGTCGCGCCCGACCACCATCACCTTGTCCACCTCCAGCATCGCGAGGCCCTTGACCTGGCTTGCCGTGCTGTCGGCGACGAGGTTGCTCAACCCGTAGAGCTTGGTCAGGCCCTCGATGCGCGAACCGACATTGACGCTGTCGCCGATCGCCGAATAGTCGAAGCGCTGCCGCGATCCCAGGTTGCCGACGCAGCAGACGCCGGTGTTGAGGCCGACGCCGATCCGCACCGGCTTCTCCAGCGTCGCATTCAGCACCTTCAGCGCGTCCAGCATCGCAAGGACGCTCTCGCAACCCCGCTGGCGATGGTCCGCGATATCGAGCGGCGCATTCCAGAACGCCATGATCGCGTCGCCGATATATTTGTCGATCGTCGCGCCGTGCTGCATCAGGACGTTGGTCATGGGGGTCAGGAAGTTGTTCAGGAAATCCGTGAGTTGGGTCGGCTCCATCGATTCCGAGATGGTGGTGAAGGAGCGGATGTCGCAGAACAGGATGGTGAGTTCGCGGTTTTCGCCGCCGAGCACGAGCGAATCCGGGTTTTCGACGAGCTGCTCGACCATCGCCGGCGACAGATAGTGCCCGAAGGCGCCGCGGATGTAGCGGCTCTCGCTTTCGCTGAGCAGCAACCGCACGCCGGACGCCACGCCAAAGGCGAGCAGGCTAGCCTGCGCCGGCAGGATTGGCGACAGAAGGAGGTCGTAGTTTGCGAAGGCGAGCCAGCAGCCGCCAATGCTCACCGCCATCGCGCCGGCGGCGATCAGCACATTGGCGAAGGTCGACAGCCAGGGCAGAAAGGCGAGCACGATCAGGCCAAGCGCGACCGCCACCGCGATTTCCAACCCTACCGCCCAGTCCGGGCGCGTCAGGAACTTGCCGTTGATGATCTGGTCGATGATCTCGGCATGGACGAGGACGCCGGGGAAACCGGCCCTCTGTGGCGTCGACACCAGGTCGCGAAGCCCGACCGCCGACGTGCCGATGAGGACAATGCGCCCCTCGATCTGGGCGCCGACCTCAGGATCCGCCTCGCCAAGCAGACGATAGGCCGGAACGATCGGCGACGTCGGGTCGCTCATATAGTAGACCCAGATGCGGCCGTCGGGAGCGGTCGGCACCTCGAGCGCGCCGACCTTCAGCGCCGTCATGCCGGGCTCGCCCGTGTCGAACTCCCCGCTCGCGCCGGTGCTCTTGACCACGACGCTAGACGCCCCCTGGGCGATCCTCAGCGATTCCACCGAAAGCGCCGGGTACAGGTTGTCGCCCTGTCGGGAAACGAGCGGAATGCGCCGCACGATTCCGTCTTCGGCCGGCGGAAAGCTGAACACGCCGATGCCCGGCGCCGCATCGTCGAGGATCGACAGGTTGCGCACTGCGCCAGGGAAGGACGGCAGGTATTCGGCCGGGTTGTCGCCGGCGAAGGCAAACCCGGCTTTCGGCGCGGGCGCGGGCGTATCGATGCCATCCGACAGGACGAGGCCAGCCACGACCGGCGCTTTCGAAAAGCTCAACGCAAGCGCCTTGTCGTGATCGAGATCGTCGGTCGAGCCGGGATAGGTCACCTGGAAGCCCTGGCTTTCCAATTGCGCCACCGCGAGTGCCGGCGAGGTTCTGTCCGGTTCGGAAAACACGATGTCGAGCCCTATCGCGGCGGCCCCTTCGGCAGTCAGCCGATCGATCACCGAGGCGACCACGGCGCGCGACCATGGCCACTGGCCGAGCCGGCGGATGCTCTCGTCGTCGATGTCGACGATGGCGACAGCGCTTTCGGTCGTCTCGCGCGGTTTCAGCTTCTGGTAGGCGTCGAACACCAGGACATTGAGCCGATCGAGCGGGCTGAAGGGCGAATAGGCGCCCGCGATCACCAGCGCGATCATCAAGAGGCCGGTGGCCCAGATCGCCAGGTAGCGCCGACGACGCCCGATATGCAGAAGGCGTGCCAGGAAGTTTCGCATGAACGGCCCCTCGCTCCGAGTGGCACAGTTGCTTGGAGCGCCCGGCGAATCAAGCGGGAAGTGATGCCGGCGGAAATCGGGCCGCATGGCTCGAAACGAGCCCGTCCGGCCGGATCGTTGCAAACGCAACAATCCCGAAACATCGGCCGGAGCAAGCGGCATGCTGCCGATACAGCCTCCCTTCATGGTTGCAACAGAAGGCGCGTGCCCGCATCGCGGAGCCGTCGCGCGAACGCGAACTAATCCGTAGGGGATCGCCGTCATGAACGGAAGAAGCTCCAGACTGGTCTCGACCACGCTTACCGCCCTGCTCTACGCGCAGGGACTGTTCGGGCTGACCGCCGTCGCAGCCGTGGTGCTGAAGGATCGCGTCCTTGACGCGCCCGCGGCCCATACGACGCTCGTAGCGGCCGCGTCATCCGACGCCCAGTTGCGTTAACCGAAGTGGATCGCCGCCGGGCTTCAGGTCTGCGTCGACGGATTTCTGGCCGCTTGGCCTTGCGTCTGTGGCGGATCGAAGCGGTAGCCGGCGCCGCGGATGGTCGCAATGCTCTCGGTATCGAGCTTGCGACGGAGCCTGACGATCCGCGAATCGATCGATCGATCGAACGCGTCGGCGCTCTCGGCCGGCGCCGCAGCCATGATGTCGTCGCGGGTCAGCACCTTTCGCGGATTCGCGAGGAAGAGCCTGAGCAACGCGACCTGGCCGGGCGACAGCTGTTCTTCATTGCCGGAACTGTGCATGACCAGCGCCGCCTTGAGGTCGACCGTCGCATTTTCCAGGACGATCAGGTCGCGCTGCCCCTTTCCGCGCCGACCGACGATGCCGCCGATGCGCGCCGCGAGCTCGCGCTTGCCGACGGGGCTGGGCACGATGTCGGCCGCTCCCAGTTCCAGGGCCAGCACCTTCTCGATGAGGTCGGCATTGCTGGACACCATGACGAAGCTCGGCCCGCCCTCGCCGGCATGTTGCCGAAGAAGATCAGGGTAGCCGCTGGCCGGATAGTTCTCGCCGATGACGGCGACATCGATGTCGCCTGCGGAAAGCAGCGACTGCGACCGCCATTGCTCGCTCGCTTCCCTCACGTCGTAGCCACGCCGCTCCAGATAGTCGGCGAGGCCGTCGTCGAGCTGCGGCGCCAGGCAGATGAGCGCTATGACCGGCCTTCCAACCATTCTCCGACCCGCGGCCTCCCGTTTCCCTTGAAATCGCCCAAAATGAGCGCTGGACATCATGTTTATACCCAATCTACTTTCCTCCGCCGATAGCGGAGGCGAGATTTCCCTGACGCCCAGGATCGCGATAGTCGAGGACGAGCCCGACCTGCGGGATGCTGTCGCCGAATATCTCGGCGCCAATGGCTACGATGTCGTGTCCGCGCGGGACGCCGACGCGATGCGCGAACTGGTCAAGACCGAAACGTTCAACCTCGCCATACTCGACATTGCGATGCCCGGCGAGGACGGCCTGTCGCTTGGCCGCTGGCTTCGCCAGCAGGGATCGATGGGCATCATCTACGCCACCGCCGCGGGTTCGGCAATCGACCGGATCGTCGGGCTGGAACTCGGAGCCGACGACTACATCGTCAAACCATACGAACTGCGCGAACTGCTCGCCCGCGTCCGCAGCGTGCTGCGCCGCGTGCCGAAGCCGTCCGAGATGCCGCCGGTCGCCGACAGGACCGGCGAAAGCGAGCGCAGGATCGTGGCTTTCGGGGATTTTCGCGCCGATCTCGACGGTCGCATGGTGACCGGCCGCGACGGTACGATCGTCGATCTTGCCAAGAGCGAGTTCGACGTACTCGAAGTCTTCCTCACCCGCGCCAACAGGCTGCTCAGCCGCTCGACGATTTCCGACGCGATCGGCTTCGTCGAGGATCCGGACTCGTCTCGCGCCGTGGACATCCGCATCATGCGCCTGAGAAAGAAGATCGAGGACGATCCGGCGAACCCGAAATTCCTGCGAACGGTTCGCGGCGAAGGCTACATCTTCTCGCTGCCGGAGGACGCGCGCTGACAGACCGGCCCATGAAAAGCGAAACGGGCGCCGCCGCGGGATAGCCATGATCGACACGCAGCCGCCCAGCACCGATCCCAGCCTGACTGAACCAGGCTGCACGGTAGCGGCCGCGCGCATCGTGAGACGGTTCCACGAGACGGCCGAATGGCAGCGCATAATCGACGAAGTGCTCGAACTGCTGGCCCGCTCGCTCGGCTGCCATCGGGCGATCCTGTTCCGGCTGCGCGAACTGCCGGGTGAAGAATTCACGCAGTCGATCGCCGCGTACTGGGACGACGAGGCGGTCGTGGCCGGCGCGAACCGCCCCAGGGTGATCTTGCAGTCGGTGGTCAATTCCGATCCCCTGCTGACCCGGCTATCGGCGGAGGTGCGGCAGGGCAAGATGTTCGCCGGCCGTACGCGCGAGATTGACGGCTTCCTGCGACAGGATTTCGAAGGCCAGAGGATCAAGGCTTTCCTTTCGGTGACGATCTTTGCCAACGGCAACCTCTGGGGCACGCTTGCCGTGAACGACTGCACGGTCGAACGGCGCTGGACCGAGGAGGAGAAAGCCGCCACCGAGATCGTCGCCATGGCGATCGGCGCGGCCATCGAACGCTCGCTGTCGGACGCGCATGTCAGCGAGATCATCCGCCAGACCATGCTGCAATCCTCGCTCGACGCCATTATCGTCATCGACGAGACAGCGAGCATCGTCGAGTTCAACCCTGCGGCCGAGCGCATGTACGGCTTCCGGCGCGCCGACATCCTCGGCAAGGACATGATCGAGACGATCGTCCCGCACTTCTACCGGAAGGGATATACGACCGGCGCGGGCTACATGGCCGGGCGCGGCGCGCCGATGATCGGCCAGCGCATGGAGACGGTCACCCAGACCGCCGCCGGCGAGATCTTCCCGATCGAACTCACGGTGACCGAAATGCACGTCGCCGAGCGGCGTTTCTTCTTCGGCTCCATCCGCGACCTGCGCGAGAAGCGGCGCGCCGAAGAGGAGATTAACCGCCAACGCGAACGGCTGCACCAGAACGAGAAGATGGCGGCGATGGGTTCGCTGCTCGCCGGCGTCTCGCATGAGCTCAACAACCCGCTTGCCGTGGTCGTTGCACAGTCCACGCTGCTGCACGAGTTCGCGCCCGACCAGCAGACCAAGCTTCGCGCCGAGAAGGTTCGCGCCGCTGCCGAGCGCTGCGGCCGCATCGTCAAGAGCTTCCTCGGCATGGTGCGCCTGCACCCGACGGTTCCGGCGGAGACAGACCTCAACAGCGCGGTGCGCGGCGCGCTGGAAGTCACGGCGTATGGCGTCCGCTCGAGCGGGGTCGCCATCAACACCGAGTTCGCCGACGGGCCGATGCCGGTACTGGCCGACGCCGACCACATCACCCAGGTCGCGGCAAACTTCCTGGTCAACAGCCAGCACGCGCTTGCCGCGCAGAACGGCGAGCGCAGGATCACCGTGAAGACGTTTCGCGTGAGCGACGGGATCGTCGGCTTCTCGGTCGAGGACACCGGCCCGGGCATTCCGGAAGCCATCCGCCACCGCATCTTCGATTCCTACTTCACCACCAAGCCGGTCGGCGTGGGCACCGGAATAGGCCTGTCGATCTCGAAAGCCATCATCGAGCGTCACAAGGGCTCGATCCGTTTCGAGGAAGTGGTGCCGAACGGCGCGCGCTTCATCGTCGAACTGCCGGCATTCGCCGGCCGGCGCGCCAACGTGGTGCAACAAGAGGCGCGCTCGACGGGACTGCGCAACGCGCTGATCATCGACGACGAACCCGACGTCGCGGCCTCGCTCTCCGACATTCTCGAACTGATGGGGATCAAGTCGCGCGTCATCACGGCATGGGGGTCCGCAGAGGAGGCGCTCGCCGGCTACAACCCGGATATCGTCTTCAGCGACCTGCGCATGCCGGAAGCAAGCGGCATAACCATCCTGCGCAAGCTCACCGCGCTGCGTCCGGACATCGGGCGCCGCTTCGTGCTGGTGACGGGCGACATGGTCGGCGCGCGCGCCGAGATCGGCGCTCTTGCGCCGCACGAGCGACCGCTCGTCCTGGAAAAGCCGTTCAGCACGCTCGACGTTCGCAGCGCGCTCGCGGCGATCAACGACCAGACGCAACTGGCGCACTAGTTTCATGCCGAGGAAAAAGTGGCCCCGCCGGGCAGGTGGCGGGGCTCGAGTTGCGCGCAGGAGGAAAGTGCGCGACAGGGAACGTCTTCATGCGCCTGTTATGACGCGAACCTTGCCGCCGTCCGGACGACCCGAATTCCTGGAAATCGTGGCAAGACAATCCGCATTCTCGGCGCCCCAGGCCTGGCCGATGCAGGCGAGGTCGGCTTGCAGGAGATCGGGTTCCGGGAGACTCGGTCGGGACGCGGGCGCGGCGGCGCGGAGGGCGCCGAAAGAGGCAAAGGCGCCGCTCGTTGGCGGCACCAGCGCCATCGCCAGGAACACCGCGGCCGCGAGGACAAAGAACATGATCATCGGATGGTCGGCGCTGCGCTGGCGCAGCCTTATCGCGGCAACGCCATGGTGCCGCTCGCGCGGCATGAAGTTTCGGTCGAATTCAACGTCGGTGATGGCGGACATGACCTGAGGCCTTTTCGTTTCCATCGGTGGGTGCATGACGAAGATCTATCGGCCGCTTGTTTCCTTCCGATGTTGCGACAAAATGCCCGTGTATCGTCGATGTTTCACGGCATTCAGGCAGATTCGGGCAAAAGGTTCGAGTGCCAGGTTCGGCAACGCATGGGGACGCAGCCTCTCGAACCGGGTTGGCGGGGCCGCGGAGGTCGGGTGCCGGGACTATGCGGCGGGTGGCCGGCCAGCAAGAACGTCCGCCCATTCGGGATGGCGCCTGAACTCGGCTGCGACGTAGCCGCAAAGCGGCGTGATGCGGAATCCCTGCTCCCGGGCGTCCGCGACCGCCCGCCTGATGAGTTCAAGCGCGACGCCGCGACCGCGATAGCGGGGCGGAACGAAGCTGTAGTCGATGGCGATGTGGCCGGGCGCGATCTCGCTGAAGGTCAAGCGCGCCGGATCGGCGTCTGGCAGCCGAAGCAGGTAGACGCCCTGCCTTCCGCTGCGCTCGACCCTGATTGCCGACGCCGCATCGTTCATGCCGGTCGCTCCCGACAAGTGCCGATCTGTCATCGCTTCAAAACGTCGGCCCATTCCGGGTGGCGCCGGAACTGCGACGCCGCGAACGGACAGAGCGGGATGATCGTCTTGCCGGCCGCGCGGGCGTCCTCGACGGCGCGCGTCACCAGGCGCAGGCCGACGCCCTGTCCGCGGAAGGCATCGGGAACCTCCGTGTGGTCGATGATCACCTGCCGTTCGCCGACCTTGGTGAACGTCATCTCTGCTTCATCGCCCGCTGCGCTGCGGAAGACATAGCGTCCCTTGGAGCCGTGGTCCTCGAGTTGGATGTCGGGCCTGTTGCTGGAATCGTCACTCATGCCGCCGCTCCTGCCTTCTGCGCCGATGCGAAAAACCGCTGCGTCGCCTCGATCTCGCCGGTGCGAATTTCGTGCCCGCCTTCGTGCCAGTCAATGGTGGAGCCGGCGCCGGCGGCCAGCAGGTGGTCCTGGAGCCTGGACGTCAGGCCGGGCGGGCAGATCGGGTCGCGCCGTCCTGCGGTGATCAGCACGCGCCGGCCAGCAAGGCTGCCTTTCACCTCCGGGGCGAACGGGATCAGCGGATGCATCAGCACGCTTGCGTCGAACAGGACGGGATCGGCGAACAGAACGGACGCCAGAATGTTCGCGCCGTTGGAGTAGCCGATGCCGAACACCGCGGACGGTTTCGCCGCATCGACATGCGCCCGCACGAACCCTTGCATCTTGGTCGTCGCCCGGCCGAGGTCGTCCATGTCGTAGACGCCCTCGCCGGTTCGCCGGAAGAAGCGCGCGGCGCCATGTTCCGAAACGTCGCCGCGCGGAGCAACGACCGTCGCGGCCGGCATCAGTTCCCGCGCCAGGCCGAGAAACTGGTTCTCGTCGCCGCCGGTTCCGTGAAAGGCGAACAGAAGCGGTCCGCCGGGCGAACCCGGCAGGACCTTGTGGACGTAGTCGTTGGCTGACATCGATGCCTCCGTTCAGTCGCCCAGCGGCTGCAGGTGCTGTTCGAGATAGGCGCGCAGATGTGCATGCTGCGCCGGCAGCTTCAACGCCTCGCCGAGATGGGCCGTGTCCTCGTCACGGTCGAAGCCGGGCTCGTTGGTCGCGACCTCGAAGAGCACGCCGCCCGGAGTCCGGAAATAGATCGCCCAGAAATAGTCGCGATCGATGACCGGCGTAACATGGTAGCCGGTGTCGAGCAGCGCCTTGCGGACCTCGAGTTGCTTCTGCCGGTTCTCCACCGCAAAGGCGATGTGGTGGACGGAGCCGGCGCCGAGATCGGCCATGGCCGCGCCCGGCAGTGTCTCGATGTCGATGATGTCGGCGCCGTTGCCGTTGGCGATGGCGAGACGCTTCACGTTGCCGGCCTGGTCGACGTTCTCGTAGCCCATGAACTTGAGCAGTTCCTCGGTTGCACCGGCATCACGCAACCTGAGCGACGCCGAGTGAAAGCCGCGGATCGCCTGGTCCGCCGGGACGCTTCCCTTGGCCCAGGGCGCGCGGTGGTCGCCCTTCGCCTCGACAAGCGCAAAGCTGTCGCCGTCAGGTCCGTCGAAGTTCAGCCGGTTTTCGCCGAACAGCGTCTCGGCTGTGACGCCGGCGACACCGTCCTTCTCGAAACGTTCCTTCCAGTAGCCGAGCGAACCCTCAGGCACGGAAAACACCGTGGTGCCGACTTCGCCCACGCCCGGCCTGCCCTTGCCTATGTTCGGAAAGGGGAAATAGGTCATGACCGAGCCCGGCGTTCCGACCTCGTCGGCGTAGTACAGGTGGTACACGTCGGGCGCATCGAAGTTCACCGTCTTCTTGACCCTGCGCAGGCCAAGCCTGGACGTGAAGAACGCGTTGTTGAGGCGGGCGTCCTTCGCCATCGACGTCACGTGGTGGAGGCCCTCGATCTGGTTGAGCATCTGTCCTGCTCCCTTCGTTCGTCGCGGCGAACACCGCCGCGTTCCGTGGCCTATATGTCGGATATTCCGCCGTTCACAAAAGGCGACCAATTCAGGATTGACTGTCTACAAGAGTCGAACAATCGTCTCTTGCGTTTTTGAGCTTCATCCAGAGCGTTGCGACTTGCAACCGGCTCCGAAATTCGACTCCATGGGCCGTTCTCCGGATTCGCGCGCATGGCCCACAGGAAACCCAACGTCCTCCTCATCACCTGCGACCAGTGGCGGGGCGACTCGTTCGGCGCGGCCGGACATCCCGTCCTGAAGACGCCCAACATCGACCACCTTGCCGCGGAAGGCGTTGTCTTTGCCAGCCACTATGGCGGCGCGGCGCCCTGCTCGCCGGCGCGGGCCTGCCTCTATACGGGGCTCTACCAGATGAACAATCGCGTCTGCCGCAACGGCAGCCCGCTTGACCTGCGCCACGACAACATCGCCCTTGCCGCCCGCGCTCTGGGCTACGATCCGACGCTGTTCGGCTACACCGACGTCGCCCCAGATCCGCGCCACAGGGCGCCCGGCGACCCGTTCCTGCGCAGCTACGAGGGCGTCCTGCCCGGCTTCACAGTTCGCCAGCTCCTTCCCGAGCACCAGAAGCCCTGGTTGTCCTGGCTTGCGGAGCGTGGCGTCGATTCCTCGGCCGGCCACCCGGACATCCACCGTCCAGCGGGCGGCGCGCGCAAGCGCGTGTCCAGTGCGCCGCCGGTCTATTCGGCGGACGAAACGCCGGCTGCGTTCCTCGCCGGTGAATTCATCCGCTGGCTGACTGAACAGGACAAAGACGAACACTGGTTCGCACATCTTTCCTTCATCAGCCCGCATCCGCCGTTCATCGTCCCCGCCCCCTACAACACGCTCTACGATCCGGCGGATGGCCCGGATCCCGTCCGTCGCCGGACATGGCGGGAGGAGGCGGCCGCACACCCCTACCTGGACTACGTCATCGGCCGGCAGAAACGCGGCAAGTTCCTGCCCGGCACGAAGGGAAAGGTTTGCGATTTCGACGACAACGACATCCGCACGATCCGCGCGCTCTACTGGGGCATGATCTCGGAAACCGACGCGCAACTCGGCCGAATCTGGTCGGCAATCAGGAAATCAGGCGCCTGGAACGACACTATCGTCGTCCTGACTTCCGACCATGCCGAGATGATGGGCGATCATTTCCTGCTGGGAAAAGGCGGCTTCTTCGACCAGAGCTTCCACATCCCGCTCATCATCCGCGATCCGCGCCGCCAGGGCCAGGCCGGCGCGCGCATCGAGGCGTTCACGGAAGCGGTCGACATCATGCCGACCATCCTGGACCTGCTCGGACAGACGCCGCCGGCGCATCTGGACGGCCGATCCCTGGCACCGTTTCTCGACGGGGCGACGCCGTCCGACTGGCGCGACGCGGCGCATTGGGAGTTCGATTTCCGATCGATCGAAACGCAATCGGCGGAGCTGCATTTCGGCCTGACGTCCCGGCAGTGCAACCTGGCGGTGATGCGTACCCGCCGGTTCAAATATGTCCATTTCGGCGGCGGACTGCCGCCGCTGCTTTACGATCTCGCGGCCGACCCCGGCGAACTGCGCAACGTGGCCGAGGACGAGACGTACCTGGTGCACCGCCTGGACTGCGCTGAGCGCCTCCTCGCCTGGCGCGCCAAGCATCTCGACCAGTCTCTGGCGCTCACCGCACTGACTGAGCACGGCGTCGTCGGGACGCCGGCCGCGCTCGCCAGGCCGTGACGAAGAAGAGCCCGCGCCGGGTGGCGCGGGCTCTCCCTTCCGTCATGCGATGGGCCTACTGCACCATCATGCGCTGTTCGTCGCGCTTCTCGGCGTAGGTGCTTTCGTCATAGGCCGGAGCCGCCTCCAGCTGCTCCTTGCTGAAGTTCGTGTAGAGATATTTGTGCCCGGCATCGTCGATCATGAAGGCGAGGTTGTCGCTGCCGACAGCCACTTCCTTCTCGCCGATGCCCAGGAAGCCGCCGACGTCGATGATGTAGGCGTCGACCTTGCCGTCGCCCGACAGGAGCACGTCGCCGATCTCGCCGACATTGGCATCATCGGCGCCATAGACCGTCGTGCCGATCATCTCCTCGGCGCGAACCTCGGCCGCGGGCATTTCCTTCAGGGTCGACTTGTCGATGGCAGCCGTCGTCGTGGTGTCGGTCGACGCGTCGGCCGCCGGATCGTCGGCCGGCGTCTGGGCCATCTGATCGGCAGGCGCGTTCTCGGCCGGAGCCTCGGCCGTCGTCTGTTCGGTCGGCTCGGCCGGAGCCTGCGCCGTGCTGTCGGGAGCCGGCGCCAGGCCGGGGGCGGCCGGGTCGGACGCTGCGACCGAAACCTGCGCCTCATAGGCGCTGCGGTCGAACGCCGCCTGCTGCTCCAGTTGCTCCTTCGTGGCAGGCGTCGCCAGCCAGCGGTCGCCGTCACGCTCGACCCACTCGAGGTTCGCGAAATCGACCGCGACTTCCTTCTCGCCAATGCCGAGGAAGCCGCCCACACCGACGATCACGGCGTCGATGCTGCCATCGGTGCCGAGGACTATGTCGTTGACGTCGCCGATGTGCTCGGCATCCTCGCCGGCGCCGTTGTAGACGTTCTCGCCGATGATGTTGCTGGCAAGGTGGCCGTCGGCCTTGAGCGCCGGCGCGGCATCCTGGGTCATCGTGTCTGCGGGAACCGCCGGATCGACGGTCGGGGCCGTCGCGTCCTGGGCGAACGCGCCCGTGGCGACAAGGGTGGCCAGTGCTGTGGTAGCCATAAGTTTGCGGAACATGTACTATCTCCTCGTGCGTGATTTCGTGAACGATGTCATCGCATCGATCGCGCCGACCTTGCTCGTCGCTGGGAAGGGTCGGCGCGACGTTACCCGGACAGAACGTTGCCGGTGCGAATCCGTTCCGAATTTCTGACGACGCTCGTGCTTCAAGCTTCAGATTCCTGGGCAACGCACAAGCGCGGGCCGCCGTCTGGCAACCCGCGCTTTCAACAGGCAATCGAGTTGTGAAGTCTGGCGTGCTAGAAGCCGTTCTGGCCGGCCCCTGCCTCCACCGGCCGGGCGCCGCCGCCGGCATCCATCGCCTCGCCATAGAATTCCACGCCGAGCCATACGGCTCCGGCGACGGCGAGGCTGACGACCAGGACGATAAGAACCTGGGCGCCCGACCGCCCTTGCCTCGCCTTGTTAGCGGGTGTCTTCTCCACGATCCGCCTCCATCCAGGCACTTTCGAACGCGTACAGACTCTTCAATGCCTCCGGCGGGCCAAGGTTCCCGCGTGGCAGCTGGACGGCGAAGGCATGCGACGGCGGATGCGAAACTAGGGCAGGTCTTGTTCCGAAGGAGCATCGGCTTCCGGCGCGCGGTTTTCCCGGTAGATCGCGTAGGCGATCACGGCCAGAGCAGGAACCAACGTCGCGCCCAGGCCGACGCGGCTTCGCAGCAGGCCGGGCAGCGCTGCCATCGCTGCGGCGACGCCGATCGCGGTGAGATCGGATTTGCGCCGCTCGGCGGCCTTGCGGGCGCGAGACTGCGCGGTCAGCCGGTCGACCAGCAGGACAAGCAACGCAAGCACGATGAAGCCGAGGCCGAACAGTATGGCCGCTTCGAGGCTGCCGTATCGCGCGGCAAACCAGATGTAGAGGGCCCCTATCAGGAAGCCGAGGCCGCAAGCGGCGAAGAGGCCGACGAGCAGGTAGACGATCGCCGCCCGGCGCGCGCGGCGCAAGGCAACGACCGTTTCGCCCGAGGCGAGGCTCGCGAGCAGCGACGCCAGCATGGATGCCTAGCGACGCGCTAGCAGCGCAAACAGGAAGCCGACGCCGGCGGCAATGGCGAGCGAAGTGATCGGCTTCTCGCGCACATGCGCTAGAACCTGCTGCTCGACATCCCGCGCATTGGCGCGCAGTTCTTCCATCTTCGCCTCGCCCTGGGCGCGCAACTGCTCCGCGCCGAACGCGGCGGCGCGCTTGGCCGTGCCGTAGCCATGCTCGCCGGTGGCGGCCATGAGCTTTGCCAGCTTCTCGATCTCTGCCTTCAACTGCTTGATGTCGGCTTCGAGTTCGGCGGCGTCCTTCGCCCCCTCGTCAGCCTTTCCGGTTGCCGCTGTCGCCATGTCTCACTCCTTAGCGTTCGCCGGCTTCCAACGCCGCATGCCCGCCAAGGTTCCGACGGGAACAAAGGATTGTCAAAGGGCGTTTCGATCTTTCCGGGTCTTTGGGAAGGTTTTCATGACCAGTCAGGTTGCCAAGCGGGCGCCGGTCGTCAGACTGCCGCCGAAGTCCAATGTCGAACTCCTGCTGCTTCGCGGGGCACAGGTGGCGGTGATCGTGATGGGAACGATCGCCGCGATCTTTGCGCTTCACGCAGGCGAGTACATCCTGGCGCCCGCGGGCCTTGGCGTCGTGATCGGGCTCATGCTCGGGCCGGTGGCGACCCGCCTCGAAAGCAGCGGGCTGCGCCCGGGACTGTCGGCGTCGCTGGTCGTCCTGCTCTTTATAGCCGCCATCTGCCTGTTCGCCCTGGCAATCGCCGGGCCGCTGTCGTTCTGGCTGTCGCGCGTGCCGCAGCTCTGGTCCGACTTGCAACTTCAGCTTTCAGAGCTGAAGGCGCCGCTCGAAACGCTGAAGAGCGTGCGCGACCAGCTTCGCGAGGTGACCGGCAGCAACGGCGTCACCGTATCGCTCGATCAAGGCAGCGAGGTCGAGAGCGTGGCGTTGCTGGCGCCCGCGCTGGCCGCCCAGATCCTGATCTTCTTCGCCTGCCTCTACTTTTTCGTGGCGACCAGGAACCAGACTCGCGTCGCCGTACTCAAGCTCTGCCTTGACCGCCGCCTGCGCTGGCGCGTCGCCCACATCTTCCGCGACGTCGAGAAGCTGGTCTCCCGCTACCTCCTGTCGATCACGGTCATCAACGTCGCGGAAGGCATTGCAGTGGGACTGGCGATGCAACTCATCGGCCTTCCGTCAGCCGTGCTCTGGGGCGTGCTTGCCGCACTCGCCAACTTCATCGTTTTCGTCGGGCCAGCCTTCATGGTCGCGATCCTGCTGCTCGTCGGCATCGCCGAGTTCGACACGATGGCAGGCAGCCTCCTGCCGGTCGTCGCCTACCTCGTCATCAACACCATCGAGGGCCAGTTCGTGACGCCCCTGGTGATCGGACGGGCGATGACGCTGAACCCCTTCCTTGTGGTCCTGGCGCTGATCTTCTGGATCTGGCTCTGGGGGCCGCTCGGGGGTTTCATCGCGATCCCGGCGCTGCTCGTCGTCTATGCCGTCATCCGCAACATCGTGCCCGGCATCAACTGGGCCGACGACGTCGAACCGCGCCGCCACTGACCGCGCAACACGCCGCATCGGCGCCATTGTCTTTTTTTAATGACATGGCCTTCGCAACTGGCCATGACTGCCGATTTTCAGGGAGATTCGCCCCATTGTCCGGCATGCTCGAAGGCTTGAGAATCCTGCTTCTCGAGGACGAGTTCCTCATCGCCATGGATGTGGAACTGCTGTGCCGAGAACACGGCGCGGCGGATGTATCGACTGCACGCACCCTGGACGAGGTGGGTGACCTGGCAGAATTCAACGCCGCCATCCTCGACATCTTCGTTGACGGCGCGTCGACGCTTGATTTTGCCGACACGCTGAGAGGGGCGGGAACGCCCTTCGTTTTCGCCTCCGGGCACACCGACAACGTGGAAATCGCAATGCGTTTTCCGGATGTGACGCTTGTGGGTAAACCCTACGCCGGCAACGATCTGGTCGAGGCCCTGGCAATCGCCTGCGGGCGCGTTCCGGCCGTGTCAGACGCCGACCCGGCCGGCGCAGCCTGATCCGTCAGGCCGCGCTCGACCCCATCACCTGCGAGGCGATCGCGTCGGGTCCGAAGTCCGCTTCGCCCGAAATCTGCAGGATATCCTGCAACCGGGTGCGTGCCCGGCTGACCCGGCTCTTGATCGTGCCGACCGCGCAATCGCAGATCTCGGCCGCCTCTTCGTAGGAAAAGCCGGACGCGCCGATCAGGATGATCGCCTCGCGTTGATCTTCGGGCAACTGCTCCAGCGCGACCTTGAAATCCTTCAGGTCGAGCTGGCCGTGCTGGCTCGGGTGCACGGCCATTCGCGCCGTCATCAGGCCCTCGGAATCCTGCACCTCGCGCCCGCGCTTGCGCATCTGCGAATAGAACTCGTTGCGCAGGATGGTGAACAGCCAGGCCTTGAGGTTGGTGCCGGGTTGGAAGCTGGCATGCTTGTCCCATGCCTTGACCAGGGTTTCCTGTACCAGGTCGTCCGCCCTGTCGGCGTTCTGGGAGAGCGACACGGCAAAGGCCCGGAGGCTCGGGATCGCCGCGAGCAGATCGGTCTTGAAGGCTGCAGAGACCGCCATGCAGTCAGTCCTTCTTCCGCGCCGATTCGGCGCTCTCGAGCTGCGCGAGCAACGACGCGAACCGGTCCGGCACCTCGTCGGACACCAGTTCGTCGTAATATTGCTTGAGTTTGCGGCCAATCTCCGAGTTCGGGCCGAGCGGATCGGCCGCGACCGGCCGGCGGAGCTTCGCGGCGTCCGCGGCGATGTCTCTTTTCGTCATTGTCCGTATTTCGCCCTTCTTTTCCCCGAAACCGGGCCGGGCGCATCGGTAGAACGCCAAGCCACGCCCCGTCCCCGCACTCCGGTCCGGTTGCCATTGGGCCGATAAACGCGGCATTTCCGGTTTGGTTCCAGGGGTTTCACATTTTTTTGGAACCTTTTTCCGCCGCCGGCATTTTAGGCCTGGGTTTGGTTTCAACTATTCATCACGTCATTTGAGGGAGACGGACGATTATGAGTCTATCCGCAACCATTGCGCCGCACCTGCCATTTCTCCGGCGATTCTCGCGGGCGGTTTCCGGATCACAACACAGCGGCGACGCGCTCGTCGCGGCCGTGCTCGAAGCAATCATCGCCGACACCAGCATATTTCCGAAGGCGTCCTCGGATCGCATCGCGCTCTACCAGCTGTTTGCGAAGCTGTTCACGACCGTGTCCGTCAGGATCCCGCCGGAAACCGCGCCGACGGCCTGGGAGCAGCGCGCGACAGCTAACCTCGCCGCCCTCGCCCCGCGCGCTCGGCAGGCATTCCTGCTGATCGCCGTTGAAGGCTTTTCCAACGAAGAGGCGGCCGAGATACTCGACACCACCGAAGCGGAATTCGCCGAACTTCTGGCCGAGGCCAGCGCCGAAATCTCGCATCAGGTAGCAACCGACATCCTCATCATCGAGGACGAGCCCCTGATCGCCATGGACATCGAACAGATGGTCGAGAGCCTGGGCCATCGCGTCGTCGGCACGGCGAGGACGCACGCCGAAGCGACCGCCCTCTTCAAGAACTCGCGCGCCAAGATGATCCTGGCCGACATACAGCTGGCCGACGGCAGCTCAGGCATCGACGCCGTCAACGAAATCCTTGCCACGGCTTCGGTGCCGGTGATCTTCATCACCGCCTTCCCGGAAAGGCTGTTGACAGGCGAGCGTCCGGAACCCGCCTTCCTGGTCACCAAGCCATTCAACCCCGACATGGTGAAGGCGCTGATCAGCCAGGCCCTGTTCTTCGACCGACAGGCCCGCGCGGCCGCCTGACAATCTGGGATGGCCGCCGCAAGGCGGCCATTTTCATGGTCTTTTCGGAACGAATTGCCGTATCCGCCGTTTCCGATACCTAAGAATTCGAGGAGAAAAACCATGCTTTACTGGGCTCTTGTCTTTCTGGTCGTCGCCATCATCGCCGGTGCTCTGGGCTTCGGCGGCATTGCCGGAACCTCCGCGGGAATCGCGCAAATCCTCTTCTTCGTCTTCCTGGCGTTCCTGGTGATCTCGCTTCTCGCCGGCCTGTTCCGCAGGGCCTGATCCGGCGTCTTCAGACACTGGAGGCCGCCCCCCTCAACCGGCTTCCAGTCGCCGCCGGGCAGCGCTTTCCAACGGAGCCTGCCCGGCGGACCTTTTTCGAAGCGCCGCCTTGCGCCGGCGCCAAATCAAGGCTCCCTGGGACAGGGTCAGGTCCGGAATATCGTGATGAGCTTGGGTAACGGAGGGAAAGGCAGGGCGGCGCTCAACGGCGACAAGGAGATCGCCTTCGGTCTTTCGCGCGCCCTTCGCAACACAGCGGTCTCGGTTCTGTATCAGTCGCCGGATATGCGGGTGGCCTGGGCACAGAACATTCCTTCCGCCTGGTCGAATGACAGTATCGTCGGCCTGACCGACGACGACTTCCTGCCAGCGCAGGCTGCCGGATCACTGAAGGCGGCGAAACGCTCCGCGCTCGAGGGCAGCCAATCCGGACGTCTCGAGATCTGCATACCAAACGGCGCCGGCGACCAGCACGAGCAGTGGTTCGATCTGTGGATCGACGTCGACAAGGCGCCGGACGGCACGGTGAAGGGGATCGTGACGACCGCCGTGGAGATCACCGAGCAAAGGCGCCGGGAGCAGACGCTTCGCGTATTGCTGCGCGAAGTCAGCCACCGCTCGCGCAACCTGCTCGCGATCATCCAGAGCATCGCCACGCAGACCGGGCGCTATGCGTCGTCGATCGAGGCCTTTCTTTCTCGATTCCGAGACAGGCTGCAATCGCTGGCGTCCTCCCAGGACCTTGTGACGTCGTCGAACTGGCGGGGCGCAGACCTCGGCGAGTTGGTCCACGGGCAGGCGGCACGATACAGCGCCACCCCAGGTTCAGCGGTCCGCCTCGAAGGCGATCGTCCCTGGCTCAACCCCAACGCTGCCCTGCATGTCGGGCTCGCCCTGCATGAACTGATCGCGAACTCGGTCAGCTACGGGGCACTTTCGAGGCCCGGCGGGCATGTATCGCTTTCCGCGAAAGTTGCCCGGGCCTCCACGGGCGACCCCTCGCTCCTGTTGCTCTGGACCGAGACGATCGGCTCGCCGGAACAACCGGTCGGACAGGTGACGCGCGAGAAGAATTTCGGCAGCGTCGCGCTGGAACGCGTCGTGCCGGCATCGCTGGGCGGTAGCGCGACGCTGAACATCGAAGACGGCGTGCTTGAATACAGGCTCGCCATCCCCTCCGGAAACTTCGAACCCGGCTGAACCACCGCTGTCCTCGACAACTTGCAGCACCGGCCAGGCGTGACCTCGTTCCTAGGCCGATCCGGCTCGCCGCACCGCGGTTTGGCGGGAAACTCAACGGAACCTTCGCGTCAACTTCGCGTTTTCTGATGGAATGGAGGCCGATTTCTCGCGTCATGAGGTGTCACCATGGAACACATTGCCGCCCTGCTGCTGGTCATTGCCTGTTCGGATGACCTTTCCCGTTGCGGAGAAATGCCGGTGCCCACGAGCGTCTACGAGACCGTCGAGGAATGCGAAGCCGATCTTCAGCCGTCGATCAGCCTGTACACCACGAAACACCCGCAGGTGTTCGGACAGTGCGTCGAGGTCGACCCGGCGGTCGAGGAAGAGGATGCCGAACTGGTGTGGGACGTTAAGCCGGATGGGACGCTGTTTGCGCTGATCGAGGTGCCGGAAGTCATGGTTGCCTCTTCGCCGCAGGCTCGCGCCGAAAACCACGTTAGGCAACATTGAAATCGGGCGCGCAAAATCCGCAATTGCGTGCTAAGTGACGCGCGGGACGAACAAAAACCAGGAGCCTCATATGAGAAAGACGATTCTTGCGGTGGCAGCGATGATGGCGTTGGCCGGGTGCACCACGGCCGAGCAGGATGCGACGGTCGGCGGTCTCGCCGGCGCGGGCATCGGCGCACTGGCCACCGGTGATGCTGGCGGCGCGATCGTCGGCGGCGTCGTCGGCGCAGCGTCTGGCGTTCTGCTCGGCAAGGCGACGCGGTCCGGCTGGTGCCGCTACCGCGACCGCTACGGCCGCATCTACGAGGCTCGCTGCCGCTAACAGCAGCAATTCAGGGCGGCATTCGCCCGGGAATGCGAAGGGGGCTATCCTGCTGTCGCGGGATAGCCCCCTTTTTCTTGGCTCCAGTAGCTTCGACATGCTCCGGCCAGGCGTCAGCGTAAGGCCTCCGACCGGACGCCGGGCACACGCGATCGAGAATCGCGCTACTTGCCGTCCAGCGGAATTTCGATCTCGATGAGGAGCCCGCCATCGCTAAAGTCGCGGCGGATCGTGCCCCTTAGTTCGCGCGTGATGTTCATATCGATGAGCTTGGTACCGAAGCCCTGCTTCTCGGGCTTTTCGACAGGATTGGTGCCGGTTTCGCGCCAGACGAGGAGCAGCCCGCCGCCGCCCCTCAGCCTCCACTCCACCTTCAGTGCATCGGGTGACGTGCCGACCTCGCCATACTTCAAGGCGTTGGTGGCGAGCTCGTGGAAGGTGAGGCCGAGCGCCTGCGTCGCCGTCTCGGACAGCAGGACCTTCGGGCCGTTCAGCATTCCGTCGGGCAGTTCCTTGCCGAAGGCCTGCGACAGCTCGATGCGCAGCAGCTCGCGAAGCTCCGCCTTCTGCCAGCGCGACCGCGTGAGCATGTCCTGCGATGCGGCCATTGCCTGCAGGCGCGCGGAGAACGACTCCGAGAACTCGCCGATGTCTGTCGCGTTGGCTGCCGTCTGACGCGCGATCGCGAGCACGCGGGTGATCGAGTTCTTGATCCGGTGCTTCATCTCCTGAAGCATGAGATCCTTTTCGAGCAGGCTTTTCGCGGCGTTCTCCTGCAGTTCGGACATCGCGTCGTAGGCGCGGGCCTGGTAGCGCTGCAGCATCGCAATCGCGAATGCGAGCAGCAGCCCGAACAGTCCGAGCAGCACCGGAACCGCCTGCGAGGTCGGCCGCGTGAACTCGACCGTCGGGTGGAACTCGATGGTCCACGGCCGTCCGGCCACGAGCAGCTGGCGCGTCGTGACAAGATCGCCATGCGGCGCGTTCTCCGTCCTGAACATGCTGTTTTGCGGTTCGGCCGGCCCGTCGAAAACTTCGGCATGGACCGGCAGCGCCGGGAACTTGTCGAAGACCGAGTCGAAAATGTCCGGCGTCCTGAAGGTCGCGAAAAGGACGCCGACCGGCTTGTCGTCTCCCGCCTGCCGCCGTTCCACCGCCGAGAAGATCATGAAGCCGGGCCAGGACTCGGCTCTCACCTGCTGACCGAGCATCAGCCGGCCTGTCGCCCTTGGCTCGCCGGTTTCGATCGCCGCCGTGATTGCGTCTCGCCGCGCCGGCTCGCCGTACATGTCATAGCCGATCCCGGTGAGTTGCGGCCGGTCAAGCGGTTCGTAGAGCATGATGGGCGTTCGAATGTCCGCATCGGATGGCGGGAACACGCTTTTCGGCACGCCCTGTCGCCTTGCGATGTCCTGTTCCAGAAGCGCCGTCCGGTCGGCGTCGGCCAGGCCGAGAAAGCCAATTCCGCGCAGTCCGGCGAAATCGTGCTCGACGTCCAGCGCCTCGAAATAGGCGCGGAATTCGTCCGCTCCGACGTCGCCGCCCCGCGTCATGAAATAGGCGTCCGTCGCGCGCAGAAGCGCCAGGTGAAGCGTGACACGGCTCTCGATGCGGTTGAGCGCGTCGTCGGCGGCCGCCTCGAACTTGATCCTGGCGGCCTCGTCGGCCGCAAGATAGGCGAACGTGGCCATGGCCAGGCTGGCAATGGCCACAGCCACGAACGCCACGATGGGGTAGTGCTTCTTCACAGGATGATCCGGCAATCTCAGTCCGGATCACTTATCAGCACTCGAATGCGCCAACACAATGTAAAAATCTTGCGCCAGACCGATCGTGCACCGCCAGCCGTCGCCTGGCGCGAAAATTCCGCCGCCGTCAGGCCGCCATCGGCATCGCGCCGGGCCCCGGCACGGCGCCGGGCGGGCATTTGCCCAGGATGATCATGCCGAGCACCTCGTCCTGCGTGACGTCGCTCGTCCGCGCCGTTCCGACAACCTGACCGTTCTTCATCACGCAGACCCGGTCGGCCAGATCGAAGACGTCGTGGATGTCGTGGCTGATCAGGAAGATGCCGATGCCTTCCGCCTTCAGCTGCTTGACCAGTTCGCCGACCTGCGCCGTCTCCTGCGGCCCGAGCGCGGCCGTCGGCTCGTCCATGATCAGGATGCGCGCATTGAAGTAGATGGCGCGCGCGATGGCGACCGACTGCCTCTGGCCGCCGGACAGCTTGATGACCGGCTCCTTGAAGCGCCGGAAGCGCGGATTGAGACGCCCCATGACCTTGCGGGCTTCGGCTTCCATGGAGACGTCGTCGAGCGTGCCCCAGCGCGTCTTCAGTTCGCGTCCCAGAAACAGGTTGGCCGCGGCGTCGACGTTGTCGGCGAGCGCCAGCGTCTGGTAGATCGTCTCGATCCCGTATTTCTTGGCGTCGCGCGGATTGTTGATCTCGGCCTTTTCGCCGGTGATGTAGATGTCGCCGCTGTCGCGCCTGTAGGCGCCCGACAGGATCTTGATTAGCGTCGATTTGCCGGCTCCATTGTGGCCGAGCAGGCCGACGACCTCGCCGGGGAACAGGTCCAGGCTTGCGTGGTCGACGGCCCGGATGCCGCCGAAGGCAATGGAGATGTTGCGCATCTCCACCAGGGGCTTCGCTGTCATCTCGGCCTCCTCACTTCAAACGCCGGCGATAGATCTGGTCGACGAACACGGCGGTCACCAGAACGGCGCCGACGACCATGTCCTTGTAGGCGGACTCGAAGTTCAGCAGCGTCATGCCGGACTGCAGCGACTGCATGAGCAGCGCGCCCAGCATGGCGCCGTAGATCGTACCGACGCCCCCGGCGAGCGACGTGCCGCCGATGACCACCGCGGCGATGACATAGAGCTCGTTGAGCTGGCCGAGCGAGTTGGTCGCCGCGTCGAGGCGGGCAGAAGTGATGATCGCGGAAATCGCGACCAGAACCCCCATCAGCATGAACACCTTGACCGTCAGCCAGCGCGTGTTGATGCCGGACAGTTCGGCCGCCTCGGGATTGCCGCCGGCTGCATAGACATAGCGGCCGAACGACGTGCGGCTGGCGAGGAAGGTCATGGCGAAGCCGACGGCGAGCGCGATCAGCACCGGGATCGCGTAGCCGGTGTAGAAGACCAGTCCCTCGTTGCAGCGCACGACCGCGTCGCCGGCCATGCAGATGGCGTCGCCGGTCCGGTCCTCGACCCCAGGCGGGATCGGAATGTTGTTCTCTTTCGCGTAGTTCTCGATGATCTTCGGCGCCCAGGCATAGGAGTTGACGATCGCCGTCACGCCGAGGATCGCGGCGCTGCCGCATACCGCGAGAAAGGCCTCGGCCCAGATCGGCCGCTGCGGGAAATTGACCCGACCGCGCTGCCGCCGTCCGTTGAGGAGCCCCAGCACCAGCAGCGCGCACGCTGCGGCGGCAAGCGTCCAGCTCCAGAACGGACCGATCGACGCCAGCGGTCCGTTGCCGCCGATCAGCTTGAACGTCTTGTCCATCGGCGCGACGGTTTCGCCGCGGATGAGAGCCCAGGCGACGCCGCTATACGCGATCAGCCCGCCGAGGGTGACGATGAAGGCGGGGATGCCCGCATAGGCGGTCAGCACGCCGTTGAACGCGCCGATCAGGGCGCCGAGCACGAGCGCGAAGAGAACCGCGATGATCCAGATGGCGGGATGGCCGACGCCGAGCCAGGGGCCGAGTTCGAACACCTGGAGGACGCCCGTGGCGACCGCGATGGTCGACAGCATCGATCCGACGGACAGGTCGAGCTGGCGCATCACGATAAGAAGCACCATGCCGGTCGACATGACCGCGATGGATGAGGTCTGGACCGAGAGCGTCCAGAGGTTGCGGGGGGTCAGGAAAGACCCGCCGAAAAGCCCTTCATTGGGGCGCAGCATGCCGCTGTAGACATCGAAGCCGACCCAGATGACGAGCAGCGCCGCCACCATGCCCAGCGTTCGTGTGTCGAGTTCGGTGGCCCGGAAGAACCGCGCGACAGGGCCTTCCTCGACCAGCGCCGGAGCGTCGTCGGAACTCGAGACTGAACTCATCGCGTCGCCTCCCCGCGGCCCTCGACGTCATGTTCGTTGGAAGGGCCGCACCACCCGCGCGGGGTGATGCGGCCATTCTGTTTTAGATCAGGCCGTATGGCAACGCGTCAGTTGCAGGCGGCGACCGAACCCGCGGCGACGCCGGCGCAGGCCTCCTCCTTGGAGATCCAGCCGGCGCCGATCACGTCGCCGAGGTTGTCCTTGGTGATCGGGTTCGGGGGAATGAGGATCGAGTTCATCTCGACGCCCTTGGCGCCGCCCGAGAACTTGGCCACGCCCGGAAGCGCATCCATCGCGGTGCCGTCTGCGAGAGCGACGGCAGCCTCGCCGGCCATCTTGCCAAGCACGCGCGAGTCCTTCCACACCGACACCAGCTGCGTCCCGAGCGCGACGCGGTTCAGCGCGGCCTTGTCGCCGTCCTGGCCTGTCACCGGAACCGAGCCGGCAAGGCCCTGCGCGTCGAGCGCCGCAACCACGCCGCCGGCCATGCCGTCATTCTCCGAGATGACCGCGTCGATGGCGTTGTCGTTGGCGGTCAGGCACTGCTCCATGTTCTTCTGGGCAGCGTCGGGCTTCCAGCCGTCGGTGAAGGTCTCGCAGACGTTCTTGATCTTGCCGCCATCGATGTTGTCCTTCAGGACTTCCATGATGCCCTGGAAGAGGAACGTGGCGTTCGGATCGCCCTTGTCGCCCTTGATGAAGGCGAAGTTGCCTTCCTGCTTGCCCTTCTCCAGCATCGTCTTGGCCATCAGACGACCGACGCCGATGTTGTCGAAGGTGATGTAGAGCGCGTTCGGATCCTCGAACTGCACGTCGTAGGCGATAGCCTTCATACCGGCGTTGTTGATCTTCTCGATCGACGGCAGGATGGCGTCGGAATCGAAGGCGACGACGAGAATGACATCGACGTTCTGCGCGATCAGGCCTTCGATGTCGGCCGCCTGCTTCTGCGCGGATCCCTGCGCGTCCGTTGAAATGTACTTGTCGCCGGCCGCTTCGACGACCGCCTTGATCGCGGCTTCGTCGGTCTTCCAGCGCTCTTCCTGGAAGGTCTTCCAGGAAACGGCGATCGTCTTGTCCTTCGCCGTGGCAGCTGCCGTCAAACCAAACGACAGCGCAACGCCCGCCAGAACGGCGGTTGCAAACTTCCTCATGATTGTCCTCCCTGCGCCTGCAGGCGCCACAAACCCAGATCCAGGTGTGCGAGACTTTTTTCGAGCCTCGAAAAAATAGTGACGCAAGGTCCGATCCCTGTCAATATGTTTCCGGCCCGCTTGATCGCCGGCCGCGAAACAAAGATGAAGGTGCCGGCCGCTCCTGACATCATTGTCAGCCCCAGATGGCGGAACGCAGCACTAGTCGAGCCGGCCGCAGCCGGTGAAGGAGGAAACGCGGAACGATGTCGGCAGGAATCCGCCATGACGATCTGCGGCGGCGCAATCGCGCGATGGTCATTTCGGCGGTTCGCCGGGCCGGCCAGCCGTCACGGACCGAAATCGCCTCGGCAACCGGGCTCAGCCACTCGACGATCTCCGCGATCTCCGCCGATCTCATCGGCGAAGGCATCCTGACCGAAACGAAGGGGGCGGGACAGGCCGCCGCAAGGCGCGGCCGGCCGCAGGTGGCGCTCGAGCTCAATCCGGCGGCCGCGACCGTCATCGTCGCGGTGCTGACACTCAACGAGCTTTCGGCGGCGGCTATCGACTACTCCGGCGCGCTGGTCTCGGAAGACCGCCGCCAACTGACGACGGCGACCATCACGCGCGACGAACTCACGTCCGAACTGACGGCCATGATACGCCGGCTGATGAGCGGGCGGCCGTCCGCACAACCGCGCCCGCTGCGCGTCGTGCTCGCCATCCAGGGCATCACAGACGCCGCGGCGCGCGTCATGCTGTGGTCTCCGATAACGCCGCACAGGGACGTTCCGTTCGCCGACATTCTCGAGCGCGAATTCTCTATCCCGGCAACGATCCAGAACGACTGCAACATGATGGCGATCGCACTCCGCTGGCGCGATCCGAGCCGCTACCTGGAGAACTTCCTGGCCATCCTGCTGTCGCACGGCATCGGCATGGGACTGGTCCTGAAAGGGCAACTCTTCTCCGGCACGCAATCGTCCGGCTGCGAGTTCGGCCACATGATCCACCAGCCGAACGGCGCGCTCTGCCGATGCGGCCGGCACGGCTGTGTCGAGGCCTATGCCGGCGACTATGCGATCTGGCGCAATGCGGTCGGGATGAATGAAGCATCGCTTCCGGAAGACGGCGTCAGCGCCGCCGACATGCAGGCGGTCGCAGTGCGCGCGCGCGCCGGCGACGGTCCCGAGCGCGAGGCCTACCGCAAGGCCGGCACGGCGATCGGCTATGGCATCGGCAGCCTGTTTGCATTGATCGATCCGGCGCCGGTGGCCTTCGTCGGCGCCGGGGCGGCTACCTTCGACCTGCTGGAGCCTTCGATCCGCAAGGCGATCGCCGAGACCGCCGGCGGACAGCACCCCGACCCCATTCCATTCGACATCATCCCCGACGAGTTGCCGCTCATGAGGGAAGGCTGCGCCATGCAGGCGCTCGCCTTCGTCGATTTGGAGGTATTCGCGGCAGGACCGGCGCCAGCCGAAGGCGGCGGCAAGGCGGTGGCCTGACCGGCGTGCGAGCGCCGTCGGCGTCAGGCAGGGTCGAAAGGAACCGGCGCCTCGCCACGCCTGAGGACATAGAAGCGCCCGGCTTCGACGGGCTGCCATTCGCCGGCGGTTCCGTCCGGCCAAAGGACACGCACCTCGGCCGAGGTGATGACGCCAAGGCCGAAATGCCACCAGCCGGCCTGCCCGCCGGCATGTCCGCCGCCCACCGTCACCTCGCGCCGCATGACCGGCATGCCCTCGCAACGCAACTCGATCCACGCGCCGACGCCGTCGCGGTTCGGCGCATCCTGCTCGAGCTTCACCCCGATCCAGCCGCCCGCGCCCGCCGTCGTGTTGCGCCAGATCTGCGCCGGTGAATTGCGATTGACGACGACAAGGTCGACAAGACCGTCCAGGTTGAAGTCGGCGAGCGCCGCGCCCCGGCTCTGCTCGACGCTGGCGACTCCGGCCTTGTCGCCGACCTCCACGAACTTGCCGCCGACTGTCTGCAGCAGCAGGTTGTTCGGGTCCTTCATCGCGAAGTCCGGCATGTCCCAGACATTGCCCTTGGCGATGAACAGGTCGACGAGCCCGTCATTGTTCACGTCTTCGAACTGCGTATGCCAGGCAGTGCTCGGCTTCAGATCGTCGCCGAAATACGGCCGGTGCGCTGTGACGTTGCTGGGATAGGCGACATCGGCATAGGCCGGCTTGGGCGACGATCCGTCCTTGGGAACTACGGCAAGCGTCTGCAGCTTGTTGTCCGCCATGCTGGTCAGGAAATATTCCGGATATCCGTCGAAATCGAGGTCGTAGCTGGCGATCCCCATTCCCCAGATGCGCAGATATTTCCAGCCCTCGTCCGCGGTATAGAGCGCCGGCAGCTTGCCCGGCTCGACCTTCCACATCTGCTCCTGGCCGCCCTCGTAATATTCGCGGTCGTTGGAGACGCGCAGCGATGGCGTGCCCGAACGGTTCCAGTCCGTGAACAGGATCGACAGAGGACAGAAGCTCGGCTTCAGAGCGATGGGCGCGTCAAAGCCCCGCGCCCCGGCGGCGGGACGAAGCAGCCAGTTGTCGGTGCACGAACCCCAGGGGGAGATTTCCTCGCGCCGGTCGATGTAGCTGCCGACCGCGATGGTCGGCCAACCGGCCCCCTTCTCCCAGGTCGCGGAGAGCGACGTCCACCACGCATCGCCGCCGGCAAAACTCCAGGCTTCGTTGGCGCGCTCGAACTTGCAGCCGCCAAGACCGCGCATCACGACATTCTCGCCAACCCTCAGCAGGACGATGTCGGTGATGCCGTCGCCATCGACATCGAGCGGGTAGGCGCCGCTGACCTTGTCCAGTTCGAGGCCGCTTGGTTCTACCGTGAACGCAAGCACGCCGCCGCGCTTGCTCGCATTGCGATAGAAACGGGCGGGCTGCTCGCCGCCGGCAAGCAACAGGTCCGGATAGCCGTCACTGTTGCAATCGAAGGACGCCGCCCCGCCGCCCACCATATATTCCCACTCGCCCTTGTAGACATTGTCGATTCCGGCGCTGGCCGTCTCCTCGACGAAGCTCGGGACGACGGGAGCGGGGGCGCCGGGCAACGGCTCCTCGGCACGCGCGGCCGACATCCCTGCCCACGCCAGCACGACGGCAAACCCGCACAATCCGAGGCGCATCGTCATCTCCTCGTCCTCAGCTTGTTGGTATAGCCGCCAATGCAGCGGCCCTGCTCGAGGCCGTCCACGATGGCGGAGCGGAAGTGGATGCCGCCGTACATCCTCGAGATGCCGGCCTCGTCGGCGGCCGCGCGGAAACTCTTGAAGCTGCGCGGGTTGCGTCCGTCGGGCGAGCCGGTCTTGTCCTCGAATGCGTAGTTGTCGCCGAAAAACGCGGTCAGCACGGCGTCCATGGCGCCGGAGACGGTGCTGTGGCCGCTCGGATACTCTGGAAAGGGCGGCGTGTTCAGGATCGGCTCCCACTTGGGGTCGACGACCTTCTTGATGTAGGTGACCGGGCGTATGAGGTTGAAGGCATATTTGTCATGCCAGCAGCCGACAAACGCGTCCGACATCGCGACTCCCATGCGCGCCAGCAGGTCGACAGTGTCGTCGAGCGAAAGATCGGCCTGCTCCGCGACCTGCAGCGCGATCGATATCCAGTGGCCCGGCGGGGTCATCGACAGCATCGGGTCGTCCGACCAGAAGCGGGCAATGGCGATCTGTTCAGGCGTGGCGCTCTTTGCGGTCTCGTAGACCTCGATCGCCTCCTGGTAGAACTGCGATCCGGGCTCGGTGCTGTAGGGCGGATTGCCCGGCGTGCCGCAGGTCGAGCCCGAGGGCGTCGCGAAGGTGCGGTTGTTGCCCCAGCCCGGCAACAGCGGCAGTTGCTGCTGGCGGATCGCGCTCGTCGGCACCCACTTGTCCTCGCCGGCAGGCAGGTCAAGCTGTTCAGGAAAACCCATGTTGGTGACGGTCGCGCCACCGTCATCCATCGACCATTCATGGATGCTGGCGGCCACCGCCTTGCCGAAGGTTTCGCTGCGCGCCACGACATCCTCGGGCACGCCGTCGATGACCATCGACCGCCATTTCTTCTGCGCGGCCCTGATCGCGCGCTGGCCGGTAGGACCGGTATTGCCGAAATAATAGACGATCGCGTCCGACATGGCCGCGCTGGTAACGACCGCCTCGTCATAGATCGCTCCCGGTTCGCGCTGAGGCACCGACGTGTGCCCCTGCAACTGGCCGACAAGCGACACCAGGCTGTCCGACCCGCCAACGGCGGCCTCGAAGGCGGTGACGCCGAGATAGCCGAACGAACGGCTCGCCACGGGCGGCGAATAGGTCGCGGTATGCCGGACCAACTCGTTCATCAGATAGTACCAGTCGCGCAGCATCTCCTGCGACGTCGGGCGCGCCGCCGCCTGGGCAGGCAGCACCGCGCACCAGGCCAGCATAGCCACGGCAAGCGCCGCAAGCATGCGGGCGAATGAACGCATGGACTCCTCCCTCAAGCGCCGCCTGCTATTTTTTTCGGCGCTCGGAATAATATGCACCGGACATGCTGGCGCGGCAAGGGCGCTGCGCTGCAGACCGTCGCGGGAGGAGCGGATCAGTCGTCGCGGATGGCGTAGCCGGCGCCGCGGATGGTGCGGATCACGTCCGGCATCCGGCCGTTGTTCACCGCCTTGCGCAGCCGGCCGACATGAACGTCGACGGTGCGTTCGTCGATGTAGATGGTCTCGCCCCAGACGTTGTCGAGAAGCTGGCTGCGCGAGAAGACGCGGCCCGGATGGCGCATCATGAATTCAAGCAGCCGGAATTCGGTCGGGCCGAGCTTGATCTCGTTCTTCTTGCGGTAGACCCTGTGCGCCTCGCGGTCGAGCATGATGTCGCCGACCTTGAGCACGGAGGACAGCACCTCCGGCTTCGCGCGACGCAGCAGCGCCCGAACCCGGGCCATGAACTCCGGCGTCGAGAACGGCTTGACCAGATAGTCGTCGGCGCCCGTCGAGAGGCCGCGCACCCGGTCGGATTCCTCGCCACGCGCCGTCAGCATGATGATCGGCAGGCGCTGCGTCTCCGGGCGCATCCTGAGGCGGCGGCAAAGCTCGATGCCGGAAATGCCGGGGATCATCCAGTCGAGAACCAGCAGGTCGGGCGCGTGCTCCTGCAGCCGGATCTCCGCCTCGTCGCCGCGCGTCACGATCTCGACCTGATAGCCTTCGGCCTCGAGATTGTAGCGAAGCAGAACGCCGAGTGGCTCTTCGTCCTCGACCACCATGACTTTCGGAGCGATCACCTTGGGATGCCTCCTGTCGTCGCGCTATTCGGCCAGCACCGAGAGCTGGGTCTCGTCCAGCTTCGGGCGGCTCACCGGCAACTGCTCGCCGGTCACCACATAGTAGGCGTTCTCGGCGATGTTCGTCACATGGTCGCCGATGCGCTCCAGATTCTTGGCGCAGAACAGGAGATGCGTGCAGGCCGTGATGTTGCGCGGGTCTTCCATCATGTAGGTCAGGAGTTCGCGGAACACCGCCGTGTAGCGGGCGTCGATCTTCTCGTCGTCCGTGCGCAGCGTCCTCAGCCCGTCGGCGTCGCGAGCCACATAGAGCTCGATGACGCTCTGGACCTGGCGCAGCACCAGGTCTGCCATGCCTTCGATGCCATGCGAAAGATTGCGCGGTGTGACGCCGTGGCCGACGGCGCTGACCCGCTTGGCGATGTTCTTGGCAAGATCGCCGATGCGTTCGAGGTCGCCCGCCATGCGGATGGCGCCGACGACGGCGCGCAGGTCCTGCGCCATCGGCTGGCGCTTGGCGATCAGCGCGATCGAACGATCGTCGAGTTCGCGCTGGCGTGCGTCCATAATGGCGTCATCGGAGACGACCCGCTGCGCAAGCGCATTGTCCGAGGTCACGAGCGCGCGGATCGCCGCGCCGACCATCGAGCCCGCCAGTTCGCTCATGTCGCGAATGAGCTGCTGGATGTGGTTCAGGTCGTCGTCGAAGGAAGTGACGGTATGTTCGCCCATCGTTGAGAGCCTTTCGGTTACCTGGTCAGGCGGCTCAGCCGAAGCGGCCGGTGATGTAGTCCTGCGTTCGCTTGTCGTGCGGGCTCGTGAAGATCGTGTCCGTCGGTCCTTCCTCGACCAGCACGCCGAGATGGAAGAAGGCGGTCCGCTGCGAGACGCGCGCGGCCTGCTGCATCGAATGGGTGACGATGACGATCGTGTAGTTCTGCTTCAGCTCGTCCATCAACTCCTCGACCTTGGCGGTCGCGATCGGATCGAGCGCCGAGCAGGGCTCGTCCATGAGGATGACCTCCGGCGACACCGCGATCGTGCGGGCGATGCACAGGCGCTGCTGCTGGCCGCCCGACAGCCCGGTGCCGGATTCGTGGAGCCGGTCCTTGACCTCGTTCCACAGCGCCGCCTTCTTCAGGCTTTCCTCGACGATGCCGTCGAGTTCGGTCTTGTTGCGCGTCAGTCCGTGGATGCGCGGGCCATAGGCGACGTTCTCGTAGATGGACTTCGGAAACGGATTCGGCTTCTGGAACACCATGCCGACGCGGGCGCGCAACTCGACCACATCGATCGCCTTGTCGTAGATGTCCTGCCCGTCGAGCGTGATCTTGCCGCCGATCCTGGCGACGTCGATCGTGTCGTTCATGCGGTTCAGGCAGCGCAGGAAGGTCGACTTGCCGCAGCCGGACGGACCGATCAGGGCCGTGACCTGGTTCTCGGGGATGTCGAGGCTGATGCCGAACAGCGCCTGCTTCTCGCCGTAGTGGACCGTGACGTCCCTGCCCTGCATCTTCACAGCGCGTTCGTTCGACATCGGCGACAGCCTGTTCTCGATCGCTGCTTCGGTCAGCATGTTCATATCCCTCTACTCCATTACCACCGGCGTTCAAAACGCCGGCGCAGGACGATCGCCCCGATATTCATGACTGCCAGGAACGCCAGCAGGATGATGATCGCGCCCGAGGTGCGTTCGACGAATGCACGCTCGGCCTCGTTGGCCCACATGTAGATCTGCACCGGCAGCGCGGTTGCCGGGTCGAGCGGCGTGGTCGGATAGTCGGCGACGAAGGCGACCATGCCGATCAGCAGCAGCGGCGCGGTTTCGCCGAGCGCCTGCGCCAGCCCGATGATGGTGCCGGTAAGGATGCCCGGCGCCGCCAGAGGCAGGACGTGGTGGAACACCATCTGCATCTTCGAGGCGCCGAGGCCGAGCGCCGCCGAGCGGATCGACGGCGGCACCGCGCGCAGCGATGCGCGGGTCGCGATGATGATGGTCGGAAGCGTCATCAGCGTCAGCACGAGACCGCCGACGATCGAGGCCGACCGCGGAAAGTCGAGGAAGTTGATGAACACCGCCAGGCCGAGCAGGCCGAACACGATGGAGGGCACGGCCGCGAGGTTGTTGATATTCACCTCGACCAGGTCGGTGAAGCGATTCTTCGGCGCGAATTCCTCGAGGTAGATCGAGGCGGCGACGCCGATCGGCAACGCCAGGACAAGCACGATCACCATCATGTAGATGGAGCCGATGATGGCGACGCCCATGCCCGCCGTCTCGGGCCGGCTCGACGCGCCGAACAGGAACAGGCCGGAATTCCAGCGCTGGGCGATCGTGCCCTCGCCGGCAAGCTTGTTCATCCATTCGACCTGCTGGTCCGAAACCTTGCGGCGGGCCTCGTCGACGCTGAGGTCGACCTGTCCCTTGAACGCCGAATCCACGTCCGCGGTGGCCAGCACCCAGACGTTGCGCGTTGTCCCGATGATCGACGGATCCGCCACCACCATGTCGCGCAGTTGAGTGCGCGAGCCGGCCGATATCATCCCGCCCGCCTGCTTCACCAGCGCGCGGTTTCCGGGATCGATGCCGAGCTTCGCGACCAGCGCGTTCTGGGCGAGACGGGGATAGTTGGCCGTCAGCAGGACGTTGGGGTCGCTGGCCCGCTCGTTGTCGGGGTCGATGACGGCGGCGTCGAACGTGATCGGCAGATCGATCGACGTCTGCCAGAACGCCGTGTAGCCCTTGGTGAATACCGACACCATCAGCGCAAGCAGGAAGAAAATGCCGATGCCGATCGCGATGATCCCGTAGAGACGGAAGCGCTGCTCGGCGGCATAGCGCCGCTTGATGCCGATGTCGCGCCGGGCTTTCGCGGGCGCGGCCCCGGTGAAGATCGCGGCGTCGCTCATTCGTACTGCTCCCTGTACTTGCGCACGATGTAGAGGGCAAAGACGTTCATCCCGAGCGTCAGCACGAACAGCGTCATGCCGAGCGCGAAGGCGACGAGCGTCTGCGGCGACGTGAATTCGAGATCGCCGGTAAGCTGGTTGACGATCTTGACCGTGATCGTCGTCATCGCATCGAACGGATTGATCGTCAGCTTCGCCGCAACGCCGGCGGCCAGCACGACGATCATGGTCTCGCCGATGGCGCGCGAGGCCGTCAGCAGCAGCGCGCCGACGATGCCCGGCAGCGCCGCCGGCAGGATGACCCGCTTGATCGTTTCCGACTTGGTTGCGCCGAGGCCGAGCGACCCGTCGCGCATGGAGCGCGGAACCTGGGTGATGATGTCGTCGGATAGCGAGGAAACGAACGGAATGAGCATGATGCCCATGACGATGCCGGCCGTGAGAACGCTCTGCGCCTGAATGAATGTGAACCCTGCGATCGCCGTGGAAATGTCGCGCAGGAACGGACCGACCGTGACCAGCGCGAAAAAGCCGTAGACGATGGTGGGGATGCCGGCGAGGACTTCCAGCAGTGGCTTGACCGTCGATCGTACACGCGGCGTTGCGTATTCCGCCATGTAGACTGCCGCCATCAAGCCGACCGGCACCGCGAACAGCATCGCGACGAATGCGATGTAGAGCGTCCCGGCAAGCAGCGGGATCAGGCCGAACTGGCCCTCGGTTCCGACAGCGTCGGCGGCCGCGAAGCGCGGATCCCAGACCGTACCGAAGAAGAACTCACGGAGAGGCACGGACCGGAAGAAGTGGATCGTCTCGAACAGCATGGAGAAGACGATGCCGACCGTCGTCAGGATCGCGATCATCGAGGCGCCCATGAGCATCCAAAGGACGATCCGTTCGACATTGTTGCGCGCGCGAGAGCGGATGCGGATGCCGCCATAGGCATACGCCGCGCCGGCCAGGGCCAGCGCCAGCGCGCCGATCGCGCCGATCCAACCGACCGTCGCTTTCATCGCGTTCATCTGCTGCGCGAGGGGTATCATGTAGTCCTGCGTCTCCGAGGCCAGGGCAACGCCCCGGTCGGCCAGGATGGGCCGCAGTTCCTCGAAGGTGTTCGGAAGTTCCCGCTCGCCGCCGGCCTGCTCGAGCCTTTTCAGCCCGGCGGCAAGGTCCTTGACCATGCCGAAGGCAAGCCCGCGGCTGGCGATCGCGCTGCCCTCGGTCTGCGCCGGAAGATTGGAGCGGGTGGTGCTTTCGATCCACGCCTGACCGGCAAGCGACCAGACGAAGAGAAAGAGCAGGGCCGGAAGCACGGACAGGAGAAAGGTCCACCAGCCGTGATAGTGGCTGCGCGAATGCGGCTTCTCGGTAGAATGCGCCTGCTGCCGATTGGCCCGGGTGCGTCCAAGCACGAACCCGACGACGCCAATGGCAAGAATGAGAATAAGTACGAAGAGTATCGACATTTTTTTCGCCGGCCCCGCTCGGTCGCCGTCAGCGGCGACCCCGGTTGTCCTTGGAAGTCGCGGGCGGCAGGAGGTGCCGCCCGCGTCGTTCTCGCCGGTCGGCGACTACATCGTCTTGCCGCCCTCGAAGGCCTCGCGCTGGGCATCGCGCTCTGCATCCGGCGCAGGAACGAGACCATACTCGGCAAGCGGGCCTTCCGGACCGACCATCTGGTCGTCGAGGAAGAACTCGACATACTCCTTGAGGCCGGGGATCACGCCGATGTGAGCCTTCTTGACGTAGAAGAAGAGCGGACGGGACACCGGGTACTCGCCCTTCGAGATCGTCTCGACGGACGGCGTGATGCCGCCGACGGTCGCGACCTTCAGCTTGTCGGCGTTGTTTTCGTAGAAGGAGAGGCCGAACACGCCCACGCCCGTCTTGTTCGAGTCGATGCGCGCCAGCGTCTCGGTGTAGTCGCCGTCGATGTCGACCGCGCCGCCGTCCTTGCGCACCGCCTTGCAGGCAGAGGCGGCAGCCTTTTCGTCCATGCCGGCAGCCTTGGCGGCGTCAGGCCCGCCGAGTTCCTCGCAACCGGCGATCAGCAGCTTCTCTTCGAAGACCTCGCGGGTGCCGTGCTTTTCGCCGGGGATGTAAGCGACGATGTTCCAATCGGGCAGCGCCGAATTGACTTCGTTCCACTTCTTGTAGGGATTGTCGACGAGCTTGCCGTCGACGACCACCTTGGCCGCGAGCGCCTTGTAGACGTCGGCCGGGGTCAGCGCCCAGTCCGGGCCGGCGATGTCGGTGGCGAACACGATGCCGTCATAGCCGAACCGCACTTCCTGGATTTCCTTCACGCCGGCTTCGGCGCAAGCCGCGACTTCCTTCTCGCGGATGGGACGCGAGGAATTGGCGATGTCGATGGTGCCTTCGCCGACGCCCTTGCAGAACTCCTTCAGGCCGGCCGAGGAGCCGCCCGATTCGACGACAGGCGTCTTGAAGTTCGGGAACGTCTCGCCGAAGGTCTCGGCGACGATCTTGGCATAGGGCAGCACGGTCGACGAACCTGCCACCTGCACCTGGTCTCGCGCGGCGGCATAGCCCGCCGACGCCACGAGCGCGACGGCCGCAGCGGTCGCGGTAAGGGTTGATCTTTTCATCTAGCCTGCTCCTGTTCGGAAACCTGTTCGAGGGGCGCGATCCGTCAGCGCCCGGTGAGCAATTAGCTTCCGACTATTACAGTTGCATGACAGTTTGATGTCGGTCCCGTAACGCCGCCGCCGGCTAAGCTTTTGCGCGGGACGGTTCCGTGTTTGAGCGGCTTGGGCCATAGGCCAATGGAAACAGCCGTTTGGCGACTGCCGCGCAAAGGCCCGGCCCCAAGTCGCTTCTGTCTGCATGGGTGCGGAAAAAATCGGACGGGGAACGGCGCCTCCAACCGGGGGATGTGGCCCGGTCGGGCCTCGCCGAAACGATGTCCCGTTGGGGATTCGACATCGTCTTGTGTTCGGCGGCCGTTCGTCCCGTCCGTGGAACTGGCACGAAATGTGCCCCTATGGTTAACGCCTGGGATCGCGAGCGATATGGTGTGATCGCACCATATCGCATTCGTCACATCGCAGAGCGATTCTCCGAGGCAGCAGACGAGATCCAGCGCTCCACCTTGCCGATGAGCGCTCTCGGGCTGATTGGTTTCGACAGGTAGTCGTCCATCCCGAATTCCAGGCAGCGCTCGCGGTCGCCTTTGAGCGCATGCGCGGTGACGCCGACGATCGCCACCCGGTTGCCGGTGTCCGTCTCCGCCTCCCTGATGGCAGCCGTCGCCTCGAGTCCGCTCATTTCGGGCATGGAGACGTCCATCAGGATCATTCGCGGATTGAGGTCGTGGAACGCCTGCAACGCCAGTCGCCCGTTGCCGACGATCTGGAAGCTGTAGCCGGTCTCGGTCAGGATCTGCGTGAAGACAAGCTGATTGACCTCGTTGTCCTCGGCGACAAGGATGTCCACCTTGCTGCCCAAATTCGACAGCCGGCAAACATCCGTGACCTCCACCGCATGCGATGGCTCGGGCGGCGGCGTGACGTCGAGGCGGACGGGCTCGGCGGGCACTTGATCGTCGCAATCATCGACGCCATGCGCCGCCTTGTGCTTCTGGATCGCGGAAACGATCGTCTCCAACAGGACCGAGGAACGCGCCGGCTTGGTCAGCTGCGCCTCGATCGCCAGGCTGCGATAGCCTACTCCCGAAAGCGATTGATCGACCGACGTCAGCATGACGATGGGCGTATGGGCGATCTGCGGCGTCGTGCGCACGATGCGCGCCATCTCGCCGCCGGTCATGGCCGGCATCTGGTAGTCAAGCACGATACAGTCGACGGGAGCTCCGTAGGCGGAAGCCGCCAGCAGGACCTTCAACCCCTCCTCGCCGCTTTCGGCGGCGCAGGCGTCGAACGTCCAGGACGCCATCTGCTCCGATAGAATCTGCCGGTTCACGCCGTTGTCGTCGACGATCAGGATGCGCGCCCCGGTGACGTCCGAGGGCGTTACATGCCGGTCCTGGCGCTCGGCCGATGGCATCGTCACCGTGAACCAGAAGGTGGAACCCCGGCCTTCGACGCTGTCGACGCCGATCTCGCCGCCCATCAGCGCCACCAGGCGCGAGGTTATCGCCAGCCCGAGGCCCGTCCCTTCGTGGCGACGCGTCGACGAAGCGTCGACCTGGCTGAACTTCTCGAACACGGTCGAAAGCTTGCTTGCCGGGATACCGATGCCGGTATCGGTGACGGCGATGCGGATCAGTGTGCCGCCGGCCGCCGGCTCACCGCTCGCATCGACGAGCACGTGGCCGGAATCGGTGAACTTCACCGCATTGCCGATCAGGTTCGTGACGATCTGCCGGAAGCGACCGGCATCGCCGACAAAGGTGTCGCCGAGATCGGGCTGGACGCGCACGATCAGCTCGAGATCCTTCTCCTTGGCGCGCGTGGAGACGAGTGTTGCCACGTCTTCGATCGCCTCGGTCAGGGAAAAAGGCGCGGGATCGAGCACCAGTTGTCCGGCGTCGATCTTCGAAAAGTCGAGGATGTCGTTGATGATCGTCAGAAGCGCGTTGCCCGACTTGACGATGATCTCGGTGAACGTCTTCTGCTTGGCATCGAGCTCGGACCGCGAAAGCAGTTCGGCCATGCCAAGCACGCCGTTCATCGGCGTGCGGATCTCGTGGCTCATGTTGGCCAGAAATTCCGACTTCGCGCGATCGGCGAGCACCGCCTTCTGCCTGGCGTCCTGCAGCTCGCGCTCGCGCTCCTTCTGCTCGCTGATGTCGATCGTCGAGCCGAGCAGGTAAAGCGTTCCGTCCGAGGCGACCATCGAGCTCTTGCGCGCCATCTGGAAGCGCATGCCGCCGTCCGCAGTCCGCACGGTCTCCTCGATCTCCAAGCTGCCCCCGGTCCTGAGGATTTCGCGATCGCTTTCCATGAATGCACGCCCGTCCTCGCCCGACACCTCGATGTCGGTCCTGCCGATCGCGTCCGCGAAGGGCACCCCCGTCAGGTGCGTCCAGTACTTGTTGACATAGGCGAGCCGGAGATCGTCGCGCTTGGCGTAGATCGCCACCGGCACGTTGTCGATCAGGCTGCGGAAGATTTCGTTTTCGCGCTGGCTCTGCTCGAGGCGTGCCTCGCGCGCTCTCACATCCGTAATGTCGGTGCTCGACCCGATCAGATGCACGGTGCCGTCGCTGGCGATGAGCCGGCTCTTCTTGGCGATCAACTGGCGCGACGTGCCATCGGCTTGCGTCAGCGTTTCCTCGGTCTCGTTGGCGATGCCGCTTCGCAGGACGGCGAGGTCGCGCGCTGCGAAGCCCTCGCCCTCCTCGGCGAAGAAGTCGCGGTCGGTCATGCCCGAGGCCTGTTCCTTCGACACGCCGGTCAGTTCGGTCCAGGCCTTGTTGACGAACTCGAACGTCAGATCGCCGGACTTGACGTAGGCCGGCACCGGCAGTTCGTCGAGGACGTGGCGATAAAGCTCCGTCTTGCGCATGCTCCGGCGCAGCTGCCGCTCGCGCTCCTTGATCTCGGTAATCTCGAGCCGGACGCCGATGAAGGTGCCGTCGTCGGCGCGCGTGTCGATGGCCTGGAACCAGCGGCCGTCGGGATTGCTGCGCTCGAACACTTTGTGGCGCAGGCGCTGGTGCGCCATGTACGCTTCGAGCCAGGCCTCCGCATCGGTGTCGTAGAGGGCGTCGACCTCGGCATTGCCGCTCGACCGGAAGTAGCCGCGCTCCCGCCCGTAGGCGGCAGCGTCGCGAAACGAAAAGCCCGGCTTCCAGATCGGCTCGAGCCCCGGCAGGGATTCCTTGAGCTTCCGGTTGGCAAGCACGAACCCGTCGTCCTTGTCATAGATGAGGACGCCGGCCGGCAGCGACTCCAGCACGTCGGCCAGCCGGCCTCTCGCCTCTTCGGCTTCCGTCTCGCGGCCCTTGAGTTCGGTTACGTCGAACACGAAACAGGCGACGTAGCGCTGGTCGCCGCCCGGTTCCACCCGGTGCTTGCGCACCACGCGCGACCTGCCGATGCCGGCGAACTCGAAGGTCTCCTCGGTTTCATAGGGCTCGCCGGTCGAGAGCACCTGCCGCTCCGAATCCTCGAAGCCGGCCACGATGTCGGGCGGCAGGAAGTCGCCGCCCAGCCTGCCGAGCATGTCTTTCGGGGCGACGCCCGAAAGCGTCGCGAAGGCCTCGTTGACGAAGACGAAACGCAGGTGCTCGTCCTTGACGAAGATCGGGTCCTTGACCGAGTTCAGCACGGACTCCGCCAGCCGCGAGCGTTCCAGCGCTGCCTCGAAAGGCGCAACCAGGGCCGTGACGTTGCGGCCTATGCCGCGATAGCCGAGGAAAGCGCCGTCCGGTCCGAACCTCGGAAAGCCTGTGATCGAGACCCAGCGGCAATCGGGGTTTCCGGCGGTGAACTCGTAGACGAAGTCGCGAAAGGGACGACGCGCCTGAAGATCGGCGAGATGTGCTTCCGCTTCGGGAGAGGTGCCCTCTCGCGCCCTCAGAAAATCGAATCGGAAGCGCCCGAGGACCGTTTCGGCCTGGACGCCCGTAGCCGACTGGTAGTTCTCGGACAGCCAGGAGAAGCGCAATTCGGCGTCGGTTTCCCAGATCCAGTCCGAGCCTGCGTCGGCCAGTTCGAAAACCTCGCTGCAGGAGAACTCGCGTTGCAGGCAGGGCTCCGCTCCCCTCGCCCGAACATACGACCTCGCCGACGTTGCGCGCTCCGCGTCCCCGCTGTCCGCCATAGGTTCCATCCCGAACCGCGACGGTCTGCCCCGGCTTCCTCGGCGAAACTGTGCTCGACAAGCATTAAGGATTGACTAACCATGATTTCAGCGGCCGGAACTGTCGCGAATTGATAGCGGCTTCGACGCTGATCCTGCCGCGCGGCAGCCGGAAACCGGCGAACATGGTCCCGGTTGGAAGCAGCAGCAATTGGGAGAAGAAGGATTGGTACGCCCACGGGGAATCGAACCCCGGTTTGCGCCGTGAGAGGGCGCCGTCCTGACCGCTAGACGATGGGCGCGGGAACCGGCGATATAGGATGGTCGCCGGGAAAATGCAACATGCCTCTTGCACGACTGTCGCGGACGCGACGGAGGGCTCAGACGTTGGGTTCGATGAGGTCCCAGAGATTGCCGTAGAGGTCGGCGAAGACTGCGACGGTGCCGTAGCTCTCGCGGCGCGGCTCCTCGCGGAACGAGACCCCCTTCGCCAGCATTGCGGCGTGATCGCGCGCGAAATCGTCGGTCTCGAGGAACAGGAACACGCGCCCGCCCGTCTGGTCGCCGATGCGCGCTGCCTGTTCCGCGCCATCGGCCAGGGCAAGCAGCAGCCGCGCACCGTCCGATCCGGCCGACAGCGCCACCCAGCGCTTGCCCGCGCCGAGATCGACATCCTCGGCGAGCGCGAACCCGAGCTTCTGCACATACCAGGCGATCGCCTCGTCGTAGTCGCGAACAACCACCGCGACGGTGGCGAGGCGTCGTCCGCTCATTCCTCGACCACGGTGAAACGGGCGATCGCGCGCATCGATTGAACGTCGTAGATTTGGATGGCGCGACTGCCGTCGGGCAGTTCGAGGTCCATCGAGATGCGGTTGCCCGACAGCGACTGCGAGACGATCCGCGCGCCGGATGGCACCGGAATGCGGCCCTGTGCCACCTCCCCGGTGGGCTGGAGTTGGGTTTCCTCAGCGGCCTTTTCCGGCTGCGCCGGGCCGAGCGACTTGTAGACAAGCGCGGCGACCACGGCCATAAGGGCGAGGAACAGCAGGCCTAGATTGATGGCGACGAAGCGAACCAGCTTCCTGCGCACCTTCTCCACCGCCGGATCCAGCGGTTTCTCCTCGTCTTCTTCGAATGCCGGCCGCGCCATGTTCAAAATCCGGATGCCCGATGCGCGAACCTGATAGCGAAGAGCTTGCCGAATTGATAGGGGCGCAATGCCTCACCGCGGAGGCGGAGGCAGCCGGCGCACGGCTGGATCAATGGCTGGCCGGTAAGCTCGCGCCCGACCTTTCCCGCAGCCGCGTGCAGGCGCTGGTGCGCCAGGGTGCGGTCGAACTGAATGGCGGACCGGTCGGCGATCCCGGGCGCCGGCTGAAGGCCGGCGACACAATCTCGGTCCGGTTGCCCGAGCCTGAGCCGGCACAGCCGGCGGGCGAAGACATCCCGCTCGATATTCTCTACGAGGACGACGAACTCATCGTCGTCAACAAGCCGCCGGGACTGGTCGTACACCCCGGCGCCGGAAATCCGACCGGCACGCTCGTCAACGCGCTGATCCACCATTGCGGCGACAGCCTGTCGGGCATCGGAGGCGTCAAGCGGCCGGGCATCGTCCATCGGCTCGACAAGGACACTTCGGGGGTGATGGTGGTCGCCAAGACCGACCGCGCCCACCGCAGCCTTTCGGAAGCATTCGCCGATCACGGCCTGACGGGAGATCTGGAGCGGGCCTATGTCGCCCTGGTATGGAGCGCGCCCGCTCGCAGCGAGGGCGTCGTGGATGCGCCACTCGGGCGCGCCGCCGACCGCATCCGCCGGGCGGTGGTGCCGGCCGGACGCGCCGACGCGCGCCACGCGATCACGCGCTACGCGGTGCTCGAACGCTTCGGCCGTTTGGACGCGCCACTCGCAGCGCTCGTCGAATGCCGGCTGGAAACCGGCCGGACGCACCAGATCCGGGTGCATATGGCGCATATCGGCCATCCCGTCGTCGGCGACCCGGACTACGGCCAGGCGTTCCGCACCAAGGTCAACCGCCTGCCCGACCCCCTGCGCGCCATGGCGAAGGATTTTCCGCGCCAGGCCCTGCACGCGAAACTTCTTGCCTTCGCGCACCCGGTGTCCGGTGCCATGATGCGCTTCGAGGCGCCTCTGCCCTCCGACATGGAGGCGCTTGTCGCCGGCTTCCGCGGAATTTGAGCTTCAGCGGCGCTGAAACGAGGTTCAAGACTTGGCGCTGGCGTCACCAACCGGAACATTACAATCTGTTTAAGATTGAACAAAATCCTGTATTTTCCGGTTTTGTTCCTATATATGTCGGTTGGCTCGATGCGCGCGAATGCGGTCGGGCCGCATGCCCGCCTTGTTCAGGGGGCAACCAAGAGAGAGGAGGGCGCTATCATGGCCCAGTCACTGCCCAGTATCGTTTCCGGGGAAGGCGGCCTCAGCCGCTATCTCGAGGAAATCCGTCGCTTTCCTATGCTCCAGCCACAGGAAGAGTACATGCTCGCCAAGCGGTATCAGGAGCACGAGGACACCGGCGCCGCCCATAAGCTCGTCACCAGCCATCTTCGCCTGGTGGCCAAGATCGCCATGGGCTATCGCGGCTACGGCCTGCCGATCGGCGAGGTGATCTCGGAAGGCAACGTCGGTCTCATGCAGGCCGTCAAGAAGTTCGAACCGGAGCGCGGCTTCCGGCTGGCCACCTATGCCATGTGGTGGATCAAGGCCTCGATCCAGGAATACATCCTGCGTTCGTGGAGCCTGGTTAAGATGGGCACCACCGCCAACCAGAAGCGGCTGTTCTTCAACCTGCGCAAGGTGAAGGGCAAGATCCAGGCGCTCGACGACGGCGACCTCCGGCCCGACCAGATCGCCGAGATCGCCACCCGGCTCAACGTGTCGGAAGCGGAAGTCGTGTCGATGAACCGGCGCCTGTCCGGCGACGCCTCGCTCAACGCGCCCATTCGCGCGACGGAAGGCGAATCCGGCGAGTGGCAGGACTGGCTCGTCGACGACCACGACAATGCCGAGGAGATCCTCGTCGAGCAGGACGAACTGGAGAATCGCCGCGCCATGCTGTCGGAGGCGATGTCGGTGCTCAACGAGCGCGAACGGCGCATTTTCGAGGCGCGCCGCCTCGCCGAGGACCCGATGACGCTGGAAGAACTGTCGACCGAGTTCGACATCAGCCGCGAGCGCGTGCGCCAGATCGAGGTGCGCGCATTCGAGAAGGTGCAGGATGCCGTCAAGGCGGCCGCCAAGCGCCAGGCCCAGTCGCTTCGGACGATCGACGCGCAACCGGCGGCGTAGCGAGCCGCGAACGAATACTCAAAAGCAAAGCCGTGCCGGGAAACCGGCGCGGCTTTTTCGTTAAGGTCGCCTGCCCATCACCAGGGCACGTGAAATATCTCGACGCGGGGCAGCCCGAGCGGCGTGACGCCGAGGTCGCGCGCCAGCACGCCGAATGCCTCGGTCTCAAGCAGGTCCTTGTAGGGCTTTTCCGGAAACAGCAGGCCACCGCGATGCAGGGCCGCGTCCACGAGGAGCATGGTTCCTCCGACGCCGTGCAGGTCCACCCGATCAAGGTGGCGAAGATCCGACAGATGCCTGCGCCCGAAGAAGCCCTCCGACGGCTGATAAACGCCGCCGGCAACCGATCTGTAGTAGCGGTAGTCGCGGTCGAACCTGGTCGCCACGAAGCTGTTTCTGTCGAAGCTTGGGCCTGCCGCCACCTTCACGCAATTGGGAGCGACGATCTTGCGGCCCTGCGCGATCAAGGTGGAGACGATGTCGCTCGGGAATTTCCAGACATCGACGTCGATCCAAAGGGCCCAGTCGTCGCTCTCGTCCAGGCCGTGCCGCGCAAGATGGTTGCGCACTTTGGCGATCGCGGAACGCCGCTTTCGCTGTAACCTCGGCTTGTACCGTTTTTCCCGATCATAGGCGATGCCGACCGTGTCCTGAAGAAGCACGACATCCCGGAACGATCGGCGTAGCGGTTCGACTGCCTCGCACAGAACCTCCCAGGTCCCGTCCGTACTGTCGCCTTCGCAGAAGACGAGCTTGATGCGCTCGGCCGGATAGTCGAGCGCCTGGATCGCCGTGAGGAACGGCCGGACATGCTGGGCCGCGTCGCGAAGTGGCACGAGCAGGGCGACGTTCGATCCAGTCGTCACGGGTTTGCTGATGACGCTGGCATCGACACGACTTCTCAGTTCGTCGGCATTCGCCTGCTCGCCCCGGGTCAGAAGATAGCGCGTGCGGTAGAACTGCTTCTTGAGCACTCCCTTCCACTTCGCGGCGACATATCCATCGACCCAGGTTCCGGCCCAGTGATGCACGGAAAGTGTTCCGACCCGCTCGGCTTCCCCCGATTGGTCCCTCACCCCGTCCCTGTCGAGCGGCGCGAACAGGGTCGAGGGATGGATCGCGATGCTGGCCTGGTCGGGGAAGCTCAATTGCGCCGAGGTGAGAACGCACGGTCCGGTCGCGTCCAGCACGTCTATCGAATCCGCCAGTCCAGGCAGGTACGAGAGGAGATGCATCCAGAACGGATGCCCCGGCGGGCTCGCCATCGTACCGTTGAACAGGAGATGAGGGAGGCCGCGAAAGGTCTGTTCCTGCGTATGCAGCGCCGGCTCCTTGCAAAGCACGACACGGTCTTCGTCCATGATCGCGTCGAAGGGCGCCACGCATTCGCAGTCAAGGTCCGCGTAGATACCGCCGAAGTGATGAAGCAGCATATAGCGGCCGGCATCGGCGCGCAGGATGCCTAACTTGTAGCTGCAGAAGGTTTCCAGGAAGTCGGGGTAGTGCTCGGCGACGAAATCGAGCAAGGCCCGGTCGTTCCAGAACATCCGCGTCCAACCCGGATTGTACCGCTCCCAGCTTTCGACCCATCCGCGGAAACGGTCGGGTATGTCGTCGGTCTTCCAGGTCTGGTGGAGAATCGGGGGAATCAAGCGAACGCCTTTGAGTCGGTGAAGAGGTGCACTGTGATCGCGGTCAGTCTAGTCAGTGCCTCAGGACGAGACCAGTCCCTTTGCAACCGCTGCCTCGATTGCCGTCGATCCGTACAAGCGCCGGGCCTGTTCGAAAGCACGCTGCCGCTGGCGCTCGAAGCGCCCCGGGTCAGAGCAGAGTTCGACGACGCACGCCGCCAACTCTTCGTCCGAATCAGCAATCAGAATGTCGTCGCCATGCTCAAATGCCAGACCTTCCGCGCCGACTGGCGTGGCGACGACAGGCAGCCCCGCAGCTGCCGCCTCCAGGATCTTGATCCTCGTGCCCCCTCCGGACGACAGCGGAACAACGGCCACGTGGCTTTGCTCGTAGAGCGTCGAGAGGTCATGCGGGTTTTCCACCAGTTCGACGCCCGGCAGCGCGACAAGCCCCGCTACTTGAGGATTCGGACTGCGGCCGGCCAGGATGAGACGCGCGGACGGAAAAGCGCGTCTCACGTTAGGCAGGATCGACGCAGCGAGCCTTTGGGCCGCCACGACGTTTGGCTGGTAGCCAAGATGCCCGATGAACAGCAGCACGGGCCAACCAGAACTGTTGTCCGCCGGCGCCGGCAGGATGGCAGGGATCCGTTCGGGACGCGGAATACCGTTCGGAACGACATCGACCGGCGTCCTACCCCCGAAAAGCTCGGCCAGCAGGTTGCGATCGGCTTCAGAGCAGACCCAGACGCGATCAGCCATCGCAATCGCCAGCCGCTCTCGGCGGCGTATGCGGCCCTGATCGCTCCAGCGCTCGGGAAGCAACCGAGCGACGAAAGACGGTCGCGCGCCGATGCGCCCCACAAGTTCGGACTCGACATTGTGCATATCCACGATCAGCCGTGGCACCAAAGTCCGCAACGGCTTCAGCAACGCAAAGAGCGGAATGCCTTCGACGATGATGGTGTCAGGACGAAAGTCATCGACAAGGGCGCGCAGCCTAGCCAGCGCGACCTGCGGGATCCTGACCTCGATGCTGGTTCGACGGCCACCGAGCGACGGGCTGCGTGGTTCGTTCTTCGTCGATAGCGCCTCAATTCGAAACCCATTCGTATTCAAGGCCTCGGCCTCAAGGGGCGCAACCGACACGACGACAACCTCGCCGAAACGAGCCGCGGCGGTGGCGTTCTGATGGTTGCGGAGGTCGCCGCCGGAAACCGGCGGAAAGGCCGGATCGGCCGTCAGGATAAGGATCCTTTCCAGGGCCGGCGCTGCTTCTCCCCTGCGAGGCCGTGGTCGAACGCCCACAGCATTGATTCTTCCGGCCCAACTGCGCAGCCGATACTGCAGCGACTTCAGACTGGACCCGAGTTTGGGATGCGCGCGCACCGCACGCATCATTGCGGCGGCCTCGCGATAGCGTTTCCGGCGAAGCAGATGACGCGCAATCCGCTGCGCGACGAAGGCCTTCCGGTGTTGCAACGCCTCCTTGCCAATCCCGAATTCCGCCAGCCGGTTGAGTTCAAGCGAAACGTCGAGGAAGACCCGGCGCGGTTCAGAAACGAACCGCTCCGCCATTCGCGTTTCATCGATGTTGTAGACGAGGACTGGCATCTCGATGCTGGCAACGCCAGTGCGCGAGAGCACCTTTGCCCAATACAGCGTGTCCTCGTCGAGGCCGATACTCTCCGGAAAGCGTACCCCCGCAGTCGCCGTCGCCGTAACGAGGGCACTCCCCACGGTGATCGAGCGCAGATCGTTGGCGAGGTAGCGGCGGACGTTCGCTGCCCGGTCCGCCACATAGCGGCCCGGCAGTTTGAGCTTGTCGCCCCCGCTCGCCCGATGGATCGACGCGCCGACCGCAAGGCCGGCTCCCGGGTTCGCACGCAGGGTGTTGAGCAGCGCCGCCACTGCGCCAGGCATGACTTCGTCGTCGGCATCGAGGAAGAAGATCCATTCGCCCGATGCTTTGTCGAGGCCGGCGTTGCGGGCCGCGCCTGCGCTTCCGGCGCTGACGCGCGCGACCGAAAGCGGCAGCGCGAGTTCGCGCGCGGCCGCCTCCGCCGCGGCACCGGTGCCGTCCTCGGAACCGTCGTCGATCAGCAGGATCTCGCCGATCAAGGCGCGATCGGGACTCAGGCTCGACAAGGTGGCGCCGATCGTCCCGGCAGCGTTCCTTGCTGGAATAATGACCGATATCATGCTGGCTGCTGCGACATGGCTTCGCTTCGATGGAAGGAGTGCGGCGGCACGGCCGGCTGCCGGGTTTGCTCAGGCCCCGCCGCCGGCCGGGAGGACCCCGGCTATCCTGCGGGCTTCACGGCCAGCTTCTCGGCGAGCGTTTCCATGCGCTGCGCGAGCCCGCCGAGCGCGCCGGTTAGCGCGGAATCGTTCTTGTCCGCCTTGCTCAGCGCTTCGTCGCGCGTCTTGCGCAGCGTGGCGATCTCGCTCTCCATGCCCATCAGGCGCTTCTGCATTTCCGAGAGTTCGTCCATCACCATGATGCCGGCCATCACCGTCAGCCTCTGGTCGCCGATCTCGCCAAATGATTCCTTGAGATGCGAGACGTAGCGATCGAAACGCTGCGCGAGGCCGACCAGGTGCTCTTCCTGCCCCTCGTCGCAGGCCATGCGATAGGCCTTGCCGTCGATTGTGACCGTAACCTGCGCCATGATCCTACCTGTCCAGCACCGCGCGAATGGTTTCCATCGCGGTTACCAGCCTGCGCGAGACTTCTTTGTTGGCTTCCTCGAGCCTGTCGCCACGTGCCTCGGAATTGTCGAGTTCCTGCGCCAGCCGCGCCCGGTCGGCGTTGAGGCGTTGTGCCTCGGCCTCGGCCTCGGAATAGTCCTGCTCCTGCTCAAGGCGCGCGGCAACGGCCGCATCGAGCGTATCCATCGCCCGCCCCAGACGGGCGAGTACTTCCTTCAAGGTGGCTTCCCCGGTCATGGTTCCCGTGTATCCGACCCGCCCATCACCGAATCGCTCGCATATAGAACGATTTATGTTGGAAACATTAGGCACTGTGTGAAGTGGCCGTCAATATTGGGCCTGCGGGCTGTCCCCGACAAACGCTGCGACAGCGGAAACTGACGCTAGGGAACGACGACGCGGCGGGCGGACCCTGACCAGGCAAGCAGGGACCTGACGGCCTTCAATTTGTTGACTCCGAGGCGGCTCCTGCTATGTGTCGCGCGATTCAATCCAGCGCTCGCCTCTTTCAATCCGACACGGAGGAACCATGGCCTCGCGAGACCAGCACGACCGTATGGCCAATGCCATCCGTTTCCTTTCGATGGATGCGATCGAGAAGGCGAATTCCGGTCATCCCGGCCTGCCGATGGGATGCGCCGACATCGCGACCGTCCTCTTTACGCGCTACCTGAAATTCGACCCCAAGGCCCCCAACTGGCCCGACCGCGACCGCTTCGTGCTGTCGGCCGGCCACGGATCGATGCTGCTCTATTCGTGCCTCTATCTCACCGGCTACGAAGACATGACGATCGGCGAGATCGAGCGGTTCCGTCAGCTCGGTTCCAAGACCGCCGGCCACCCGGAATACGGCTTTGCCGGCGGGATCGAGACGACCACCGGCCCGCTCGGACAGGGCATCGCCAACGCGGTCGGCATGGCGCTCGCCGAGCGCGTGATGAATGCGCAGTTCGGCGACGATCTCGTCGACCACCACACCTACGTCATCGCCGGCGACGGCTGCCTGATGGAGGGCATCAGCCAGGAAGCCATCGCGCTCGCCGGCCACCTCAAGCTCAACAAGCTGATCGTCTTCTGGGACGACAACAACATTTCCATCGACGGCCCGGTGTCGCTCTCCGATTCGACCGACCAAGTCGCGCGCGTCAAGGCGTCCGGCTGGAACGCCTTCCACATCGACGGGCACGATCCCGAGGCCATCGCGGCCGCCATCGAGACGGCGCAGAAGTCGGACAAGCCGACGCTGATCGCCGCCAAGACGACGATCGGCTTCGGCGCGCCGACCAAGGCCGGCACCAAGGCCGCGCACGGCTCACCGCTCGGCAAGGACGAGATCGCAGCGACGCGCAAGGCGCTGAACTGGGATGCTCCGCCCTTCGTCGTGCCCGACGACATCCTGTCGGCCTGGCGCGAGGCAGGCGCCCGCGGCGCTGCGCCGCGCGGCGACTGGGACAAGCGGGTCGCCGCTTCCGGGGATCGCCGCCCGGAATTCGAGCGCCGCGCGTCCGGCAAGCTGCATGACGGCTTCGACGCCGCCATCGCCGCCTACAAGCAGAAGCTCGCCGCGGACAAGCCGAAGGTCGCGACCCGCAAGTCCTCGGAGATGGCGCTGGAGGTCATCAACGGCGCGCTCGCCGAGACCATCGGCGGCTCCGCCGACCTGACCCCTTCGAACAACACCAAGACAAGCCAGACCAAGGAGTTGTCGGCCGGAAACTACGGCAACCGCTACGTCCACTACGGTATCCGCGAGCACGCGATGGCCGCTGCGATCAACGGCATCGCGCTGCATGGCGGACTGATCCCCTACGGCGGGACCTTCTTCTGCTTCACCGACTATGCGCGGCCGGCACTTCGCCTGGCGTCGCTGATGGGCATCCGTTCGCTGTTCGTCATGACGCACGATTCCATCGGGCTCGGCGAGGACGGGCCGACGCACCAGCCGGTCGAGCATCTGGCCGCGATGCGCGCCATCCCCAACCATCTCGTCTTCCGTCCGGCGGACGCGATGGAAACCGCCGAATGCTGGCAGGCCGCGCTGCATTCGACGAAGGCACCGTCGACACTCGTGCTGACGCGCCAGGACCTGCGCGCCGTCCGCACCGACTACGTCGCCGAAAACCTGTCGGCGAAGGGAGCCTACGAACTGGCAGCCGCCGAGGGCGGCGATGCGAAAGTGACCATCTTCGCCAGCGGCTCCGAAGTCGAGATCGCCCTCGACGCGCGCGACCTGCTGCAGAAGGACGGCACGCCGACGCGCGTCGTCTCGGTGCCGTGCTTCGAGCTGTTCGAGGAGCAGGACGCGGCCTATCGGGAGGCGGTGCTCGGCACTGCGCCGGTCAGGATCGCGGTCGAGGCCGCGCTTCGTTTCGGCTGGGACCGCTTCGTCGGGTCCGACGGCGCCTTCGTCGGCATGACCGGCTTTGGCGCGAGCGCACCGGCAAAGGACCTCTACCGCTATTTCGGCATCACCGCGGAAGCCGTGGCGACGATCGCTGCGGAGCGCGTGAAGAACGGCGTTCCGAAAGGCGAGGCTGCTCGCGCAATCCCCGCCAGCGAACCGGCGCGCCCTCACCCCTGACGCGTTTCGCCAGTCCGGTTGGACGCTGGCGCACGGCGAATCGCCGGCGCCAGCTAATCGATTTAAATTCGCGCCGCCAATGTCTGGATTCTTTCTGCGTTCGCCGCTATGAAGCGGCGACCCTTCCCAAGCGCTGCAGGAGAATGACATGGCAGTCAGAGTTGCAATCAACGGATTTGGCCGGATCGGCCGCAACATCTTGCGCGCGATCTATGAATCGGGCCGCAAGGACATCGACATCGTCGCCGTCAACGATCTCGGCCCGGTCGAGACCAATGCGCACCTGCTGCGCTATGACAGCGTGCACGGTCGCTTCCCGCATGAGGTGACGGTCAACGGCGACCAGATCTCCATCGGCAGCGAGACGTTCAAGGTCACCGCGATCAAGGATCCCTCCCAGCTTCCGTGGAAGGAACTGGGCGTCGACATCGCGCTCGAGTGCACCGGCATCTTCACCGCGCGCGACAAGGCCGCCGCCCACCTCACCGCCGGCGCCAAGCGCGTCATCGTGTCGGCGCCTGCCGACGGCGCCGACTACACCGTCGTCTACGGCATCAACCACGACAAGCTGACCAAGGACCACATCGTCATCTCGAACGGGTCGTGCACGACCAACTGCCTGGCGCCGATGGCCCAGGTGATGCACGAACTCGTCGGCCTCGAGAAGGGCATGATGACGACGATCCACTCCTACACCGGCGACCAGCCGACGCTGGACACCATGCACAAGGACCTCTACCGCGCCCGCGCCGCCGCGCTGTCGCAGATCCCGACCTCCACGGGCGCGGCCAAGGCGATCGGCCTGGTGCTTCCGGAACTGAAGGGCAAGCTCGACGGCATCTCGATCCGCGTGCCGACCCCCAACGTCTCGCTGGTCGACCTGAAGTTCGTCGCCAAGCGCGCGACGACGGTGCAGGAGGTCAACGATGCGCTCGTCGCGGCGTCGGACGGCAGGCTCAAGGGCGTGATGACCTACACCAAGCATCCGCTGGTGTCGTCCGATCTCAACCACGATCCGCACTCGGCGACGATCCTGCTCGACCAGACCAAGGTCATGGACGGCAACTTCGTCAACATCCTCGGCTGGTACGACAACGAGTGGGGCTTCTCCAACCGCATGGCCGACGTCACCGCGACCTTCGCCAAGACGATCGCCTGACGTTCAGGACCACAACGCTTTCGAAACGCCCGGCTCGTCCGGGCGTTTTTGTTTTTCGGCTCAAGCGCAGGAATCTCGCATCAGGGCAATAAAAACGGCCTTGTTTCCTTGCCTGCGCCATGTCTTCGCCGCACTCTGCGTTAAGCCACGAACAAGGGTCGGAGGGACAACGCCGGAATGGGTCAGTCGATATATCTCGTCACGCTGATCGGCACCGCGCTCGTCCTGGCCGCAGCGTTTTCGAGCCTGATCGCCTTCCGCTTCGGCGCGCCGTTGCTGCTTCTATTCCTCGGTCTCGGACTGCTCGCAGGCGTGGACGGGCTCGGCATCCAGTTCGACAATGCCCCGCTTGCCTATTTCGTCGGCTCGCTCGCGCTGGCGCTGATCCTCTTCGAATCCGGGTTCGGAACGCCGATAGCCGTCCTGCGACAGGCAGGCGCGCCCGCATTGTCGCTCGCCACCGTAGGCGTCGTCCTGACGGCGGGCATCGTCAGCGTCGCCGTCTACTACCTGACCGATCTCGGCTGGCTGGAATCGCTTCTGCTTGGCGCCGCCGTCGCTTCGACAGACGCGGCGGCCGTGTTCTTCCTGCTGCGCGCCGGCAACCTGCATATTCGCGAACGCGTCCGCTCGACACTCGAAATCGAATCCGGCACCAACGACCCGATCGCCATCTTCCTGACCATCATGCTGGTCGAGATCATCGCGGCCGGCTCCGACCCGGCCGCAGAAGTCCTGCTCGTCGACCTTATCAGCGGCTTCTTCGTCCAGATGGGTCTCGGTGCGATCGTCGGACTGCTCGGCGGCATCGCCATCGTCCGCCTCGTCGGCCGCTTCAACCTCGACCAGGGGCTGATGCCGATCTTCGTGCTGGCCCTTTCGCTGCTGGTCTTCGCGGCAGGCGGCGCGATAGGCGGTTCCGGCTTCCTTGCGGTCTACCTGGCCGGCCTCGTCGCCGGCAATTCGAACATCCGCGCCGCGGCAAGCCTGAAACGGTTCCAGGAAGGCGTTTCCTGGCTGGCGCAGATCATCATGTTCCTCGTCCTCGGGCTGTTCGCGACGCCGTCTCAGTTTCTCGGCATCCTCCCGGCGGCCATCGCGATCGGGCTCTTCCTGATCTTCATCGCCCGGCCGGTCGCAGTCTGGCTCTGCCTGCTGCCGTTCCGTTTTCCGCGCCAGGAAACGGCCTTCATATCCTGGGTCGGCTTGCGTGGCGCCGTCTCCATCCTGCTCGCGATCACGCCGCTTCTCGGCGGCCTGGCCAACGGCAGGCTGATCTTCGAGATGGCGTTCATCGTCGTCCTCGTTTCGCTGGTGATACAGGGCTGGACCATCGGCCCGCTGGCGCGCCGGCTCGGCCTGATCGTGCCCAAGAGAACCGGCCCGCTCGACAAGGTCGAGCTCGAACTGCCCGGCTCCGCGCATCACGAGCTGCTCGCCTACACCGTCGTCGCCGGCAGCCCTGTCGCGCGCGGCGAGCGCATCCCGCGCTGGGCGCGGCCGTCGCTCGTCGTGCGCGACGGACGATCGATGAAATACCAGGAGGCAGGCCGCCTCGTGGCGGGCGACCATGTCTACATCTTCGTGTCGGATCGCTATCCCCGCCTGCTCGACAAGCTGTTCGCCAGCAGGACCGAGGTCGATCCCGACGATGCCGACTTCTTCGGCGCCTTCGCTGTCGATCCGGATCACTCCGCAGACGAGTTGGAAGCCAACTACGAGCCCGGCCTGACCGAAGCCGAACGCAAGCTGACGATCGGGCAACTGATGCAGCAGCGGCTCGGCGGTCACGCGGAATATGCCGACCGGGTCTCGCTCGGCGCCATCGACCTCATCGTCCGCGACGTCGACGAGGAGGGGACCGTGACTTCCGTTGGCATCTCGCTTGAACCGTCTCCGAGCACCGTGACCATCCCGGCGTTTCTAAGTCCCGCCGAACTCGTCGACCGCGTCCGCGAGAGGCTGAAGCGCAGGAGGGCGGCAGCGGAAGCGACCGCTTCGTCTGCGCCCGCAGCCGCCGAGGCGAAGTCCGACGGCGAGGTCGGGACAAGCTGAAATCCGCGGTATCGGCGTCTTGCATCCCCGCCGCTTCGCGATAATGTCCGGCGGCATTTTTCCCCTCAAGGAGCGCGACAATGGCCCACTTCCGTACGCTGGACGACCTCGGTGACATCAGAGGCAAGCGTGCGCTCGTGCGCGTCGACCTCAACGTGCCGATGTCGGACGGAAAGGTGACCGACGCGACACGCATCGAACGGGTCGCCGGGACAATCCGCGAACTCTCCGACAAGGGCGCCAAGGTTGTCCTTCTCGCCCATTTCGGCCGTCCCAAGGGTCCCGATCCCGACCTGTCCCTCGAGCCGGTCGCGCGCGCCACGTCCGACGTCCTCGGCCGCAACGTCACCTTCATCCCCGACTGCATCGGCAAAATGGTCGAGGGCGCGATTTTCGCCATGATGCCGGGCGACATCGCGCTTCTCGAAAACACCCGCTTCTACAAGGGTGAGGAGAAGAACGACCGCGAGTTCACCGAGAAGCTCGCGGCAAACGGCGACATCTTCGTCAACGACGCATTCTCCGCCGCGCACCGCGCCCACTGTTCGACCGAAGGGCTCGCAACCGTCCTGCCGGCCTATGCCGGCCGCACCATGGAGGCGGAGCTGGAAGCCCTGGAAAGAGGACTCGGCAATCCGGCCCGGCCGGTGGTGGCGATCGTCGGCGGCGCCAAGATTTCGACAAAGCTCGACCTCCTGATGAACCTCGTGAAGAAGGTCGATGCGCTCGTGATCGGCGGCGGCATGGCGAACACCTTCCTCGCAGCACGCGGCGAGGACGTCGGCAAGTCGCTGTGCGAACACGACCTGGCCCAGACGGCGCGGCAGATCATGATCGAGGCGGCGACGGCCGGATGCGCCATCGTCCTGCCTTCGGACGCCGTGGTAGCGAAGGAGTTCAAGGCCGGCGCGGACAGCATGGTGGTGCCCGTGGACAAGGTGCCGGCCGACGCGATGATCCTCGACGCGGGGCCGAAGACGGTCGAGACCGTCAACGAGTGGATCGACCGCGCCGAGACGCTCGTCTGGAACGGTCCGCTCGGCGCCTTCGAGATCACACCGTTCGACAAGGCCACCGTCGCCGTCGCGCGCCATGCGGCCGCCCGCACCAAAGCCGGCGGGCTGCTGTCGGTCGCTGGCGGCGGCGATACGGTCGCCGCGCTCAATCATGCCGGCGTCGCCGACGATTTCACCTATGTGTCGACTGCCGGCGGCGCCTTCCTGGAATGGATGGAGGGCAAGGAACTGCCGGGCGTCGAGGTGCTCAAGACCCGATAGCAGTCCGGCATCCCTGCGATAGGCCGGAGGCGCGGGCGGGCAAGCGGCCCCGGAATGGTGGCGTCGAAGCGCGCCTTGACGTATTGAACCCTGGAAATCGTTCCACCTAGGAGAGGTAGATGAACAAGGACATGGCCGAACAGGCCTCGAAGAAGGACGGCTTCATTGCAGCCCTCGATCAATCGGGCGGCTCCACGCCGAAGGCGCTCAAACTTTATGGCGTCGACGAAAGCGCCTGGTCGAACGAAGCGCAGATGTTCGACCTCGTTCACCAGATGCGCGCCCGGATCATCAAGTCGCCCGCCTTCACCGGCGACAAGGTCATGGGCGCCATCCTGTTCGAGCAGACCATGGACCGCGACATCGACGGCACGCCAACGGCGCAATATCTCTGGGAGAAGCGCCACGTCGTACCGTTCCTGAAGGTCGACCAGGGTCTCGCGGAAGCCAAGGACGGGGTAAAGGTGATGAAGCCGATGCCGGCCCTGGACGGGCTGCTGACGCGCGCCGTCGCCAAGGGCGTGTTCGGCACCAAGATGCGTTCGGTGATCGATGCGGCCAACCCGGCGGGGATCGCGGCCGTCGTGCAGCAGCAATTCGACATCGGCCGGCAGATCCTTGCGCACGGCCTGGTTCCGATCATCGAGCCGGAAGTCACGATCTCGATCCCCGACAAGGCGGAAGCAGAGGACATCCTGCTTGCCGAGATCAAGAAGCATCTCGCCGACGTGCCGGCCGGAAAGCAGATCATGCTGAAGCTGACGCTGCCGACCAAGGCCAACCTCTACAGGCCGCTGATCGACGATCCGCGCGTCATGCGCGTCGTCGCCCTGTCCGGCGGGTACTCCCGCGCCGAGGCCAACGACAAGCTGAAGCAGAACGCCGGGATGATCGCCAGCTTTTCGCGCGCGCTGACCGAGGGACTTTCGGCGGGCCAGAGCGACGCGCAGTTCGACACGGCACTCGCCTCGGCGATCGACAGTATCTTCGAGGCGTCGCGCGCCAGCTGAGGCGCATCAGCCTGCTTCCGCACCGGATAATCAGAAAGCCCCGCTCAGGCGGGGCTTTTTCATGAGCCGTGGCTGAGGAGGACGGTAAGCGAGATGGCGGCGAGCGCTGCAACCGCGAGCTTCCAGAAATCGCGCCGCTGCCTCAACCCTGGCAGGCCCAATGGTTTGATGATCTGGACGGTCATCAGGCCGAGGATGACGAGGGCGAGGATTTTCGACATGCCGTCTTTGAGCAGGCGCGCGGCCCGCTGTCAAAGCGAAGCCTCCAGCCGCCTGGTCGAGCGACGCCGGCCAGACTCAGCGCTCGATCGGCCCGCCGGCCTTCTTCCAGGCGTCGATGCCGCCTTCGATGTGGATCGCGGAGGCAATCCCGGCGTCCCGCGCGGATGTCACCGCCATCGCCGAACGTTCGCCGAACGCGCAGAAGAACGCGAGCTTCTGCATCGCTCCGAGCTGGTGCAGGACACCCCCCGGCCTCACATTGTCGTCGATCGCCGTGTAGGGAATGTGCAGCGCGCCGGGGATGGTGCCGTGCCGCTCGCGCTCGGTCTTCTCCCTGAGATCGACAAGGGCCACGTCCGGCCGGCCCAGAAGACCCAGCGCGGCGCTTGCCGAAACCGACCAGCCTTTCTGCGCCACTTCTTCCTGATGCAGCCCGATATGCATGTTGGCGGGAACCGCGACGTCCATCATCTTCGGGTTGGGAAGGTTCAGGTTGTTCATCAGTTCCACATAGGCCTCGACTGACGGCACCTGCAGGCGCGGGTTGTTGCGCCGCTCCTCGCCTATCGTGCTCACGGTGTCGCCCTTGTAGTCGTGCGCCGGGAACACCATCGTGTCGTCGTGCAGCCTGAGCAGCCGGTTGAAGATGGAATCGTATTGCTGCCTGGGATCGCCGTTCTGGAAGTCCGTGCGGCCGGTGCCGCGGATCAGCAGCGTGTCTCCCGTAAAGACGCGATCTTCCATCGCGAAGGAATAGGAATCGTCGGTGTGGCCGGGCGTGTAGATGACGTCGAGCCCGACACCCTCGATCGTCAGCCTGTCGCCATCGGCGAGCCGCATCGAGACCACGTCCGCCTTGGTCTGCTCGCCCATGGCCGTGATGCAATGGGTGCGGTCGCGCAGTTCGGCGAGCCCGGTGATGTGGTCGGCATGGAGATGCGTGTCGACGGCCTTGACCAGGCGCAGGTCGAGTTCGTTCAGCAGCTTGATGTAGCGATCGACCTTCTCGAGAACGGGATCGATGATCAGCGCTTCGGCCCCTCGCCTGCTGGCGATGAGATAGCTGTAGGTGCTCGACGTCGAATCGAAGAGCTGGCGGAAGATCATGGATCGCTCCCTGGCTGATCCGGCCCCGCGGCCGGATCGGGCATGCAGTCCGGAAGAAGCCCCGCTGAGCGTCGGCTCAGCGCGGCTGCGGCACGATGCGCAGATAGGGTCGCGGCGCCTTCCATCCGTCCGGATACTGCTTCTTCGCATCCTCGTCGGAAACGGAACCGAGGATGATGACGTCGTCGCCCTGCTTCCAGTCGACGGGCGTCGCCACCTTGTGTCTGGCGGTCAGTTGCAGCGAGTCGATCGTGCGCAGAATCTCGTCGAAGTTGCGCCCGGTGCTCATCGGGTAGATCAGCGCAAGCTTGATCTTCTTGTCCGGCCCGATGACGAAGACCGCGCGCACGGTGGCGTTATCGGCAGGCGTGCGGCCATCGGAGGTGCCTGCCGTGTCAGCCGGCAGCATGCCGTACAGTTTTGAGATCTTGAGGTCGGTGTCGCCGATCATCGGATAGTTCGGCGCCGTGCCTTGCGTCTCAGCGATGTCGATCGACCACTTCTTGTGGTTGTCGACGGGGTCGACCGAGAGGCCGATCACCTTGACGCCGCGCTTGTCGAATTCCGGCTTCAGCGCCGCCATCCGGCCGAGTTCGGTGGTGCAGACCGGCGTGAAATCCTTGGGGTGGGAAAACAGCACGCCCCAGCTGTCGCCCAGCCATTCGTGGAAGCGGATGGGGCCCTCGGTGGTATTCGCCTCGAAATCGGGCGCCGTATCGTTGATCGTGAGTGCCATCGTCATCTCTTGGAATTCCGCCCGCGCATCCGCGGTTCGTTGCGGCCGGCAAATCTAGTCACGAGGCCGGCGGTCGGCAAGCGGCAGTTTGGGACGAACCAGCAAGGCAAGGTTGTCGACTGGCCCGCGGGTCCCGCATTTGGCAGGATAACCGTTCGAGCGGCGAACGGCCGTGTCTCTGTGCGCCGGCTTTGCGGCCGGGCGACCGTGGGCGACGACAGCGCCCCCCATCCCAGCCGCCTCCGGAACTGGCGTGCGAACCTCCCGAGACAACGGCCTGGGCAAGTACGCGGCACACATATCCTCCTGACTGCCGCCGGTATGCGCTCCCGAAAACGCTTGGCCGTGCTGTCGGGGACGGTCGAGGCCTTCGTGACGCGACGTGCCATGACGCAACTGACAGTTTCACAATTTTTGGGGCATCCGGCCCAAGGGCACTTGGCCAGTTCGCGGCGCCCGGCACGGTCGTCGCCAACGGACATCGCCCAACGGATCCGGAGCCCTCGTCCGGCCCTTCGTCATCGTGCCGGAAAACACGAGCGCTTCGCCGGCTAACAGCCCAAAACCCAGGAAATCCGCCATTCCGACGACTGGCAGGCACGCACGAGTTGCCCAAATCCGTGACGCGGAATGCGCCGCTTTGCGACCGCCGCGCCGGGTCCCGACGACGACCCGCATTTGTCTGTGACGAGCCCGCAGGTTCCTGACGGACTGCTGTCAGGAGGGGTGTGCGACAGTGCCTCCATCAAGCAAGGAGAACGATCATGCACCCGACCGCCCCCAAGTTTCTGCACACGGTTCGCAGCTACGCCGGACGACTGAAGGCAATGCACGACGAATTCCGCATGGCGCATTTCATGTATTCGCTGCCGGACGACATCCGCAAGGATATCGGATGGCCGGATTTCCACGGCGACCGCTGCACGCGCGGGCGCTGAGCGGGACAACCGATGGCACTCGCATCGCCCCGATTTCCCGCTCGCGCGAAGGTCGCTATGCTGAAGGCTCCTGACAATATGCTGTCAGGAGCCTTGTGGCAGTTTTCGCGCCCCGGCGCCTGCGAGGGCATTGCGGCGTCGCGGACAGAGCACTCGAGGGCAGGAACGAACCATGCGGAGAGCGGACCGGCTTTTCCAGATAGTCCAGCATTTCCGCGGCGGCCGGCTGGTCACCGCGCAGAAGCTCGGCGAATGGCTGGAGGTATCGGAGCGTACCATCTATCGCGACATCGCCGATCTCCAGGCGACCGGCGTGCCGATCGATGGAGAAGCCGGCGTCGGCTACATGATGAGGGAGGGCTTCGACCTTCCGCCGCTGATGTTCACGCGTGACGAGATCGTGGCGCTGGTCGCCGGCGCGCGCATGGTCCGCGCGTTCGGTGGAGCGACGATGGCGCGCGCCGCGGAAGAGGCCCTGGTGAAGATCGGCTCGGTCCTGCCGGATGCCGAGAAGGATCGCATTGCGCGGACGGAAATCCATGCGCCTATGTGGGTCGTGAGCGACGCCGATCGTGCGCATATCGACCGTATCGAGCGCGCCGTCGAGAAGCGTGAGATATTGACCCTCGACTACCGCGACGAGGCGGGACGGCCGTCGGCCCGCGACGTCCGCCCGCTTGGCCTCTGGTTCTGGGGCAAGGTGTGGACGCTGGTTGCCTGGTGCGAGATGCGCTCCGACTTCCGCGCCTTTCGCATCGACCGCATAGCCGCCGTCATCGCCACCGGGCGCCACTACAAGCCGGAGCGGGGCAAGCAGCTCGCGGACTTCTACCGGTCGATGGAGCGTGGCGACCGTCCCGGCGCCGCTCCCGGCCGCGCCAGCGGATACTAGCATCGTTGATGGCACCGGCCGCGTGGCCGGCGCGGATCGCGCGAATTGCAAACCGGCAAACAAAAAAAAGGGGCCCGCCGGGCCCCTTTTTCAGTTCGTCAGGAAGACGATCAATGATCCTGGTCGTCTTCGGTCTTTCCCTTGAGCGCGGAAAGCTTGGCGAAGACCGCGTCTGCGTCCAGTTCGTCGTCTTCGCTCTTCCTGGCAGGCTGCTCCGGCTGAAGGCGTTCGGTCAATGCGGCGGGCAGCAGCGTGTCGCCGGTCGGCAGCGCCTGGTCGCGGCCCTTCGATGCGCGGTTGACCTCGATGTCGAGATCGATCTGCGAGCACAGGCCGAGCGTGACAGGATCCATCGGCACGAGGTTCGAGGAGTTCCAGTGCTTGCGTTCACGGATCTGCTCGATGGTCGCCTTGGTGGTGCCGACCAGGCGGGAGATCTGCGCATCCTTCAGCTCGGGATGATTGCGCACGAGCCACAGGATGGCGTTCGGCCGATCCTGGCGCTTGGAAAGCGGCGTGTAGCGCGGCGCCTTGCGCTTCGATTCCGGCACGCGCACCTTCGGCTCGGAGAGATGCAGCCGGCGGTTCTGGTCCTTCTCGCCCGCGGCGATCTCGTCCCGGGTCAGCTGGCCGGTGATGATCGGGTCCATGCCCTTGATGCCCTGCGCCGATTCGCCGTCGGCGATCGCCTTCACTTCCAGCGGATGCAGCCCGCAGAACTGGGCGATCTGGTCGAAGGAAAGCGCCGTGTTGTCGACGAGCCAGACCGCCGTCGCCTTGGGCATCAGAAGTGTGTTGGCCATGTGATACAATCCTCTCGTTCGCCCGCGTCCCTGTCGCGGGCGGTGGCAAGACCACCAATTTGGGAAATCGCGGCGTATATAGCGGTCTTCGGCCGCAGGAGCAAGATTCTTTCGCCCCGCCGACTGCCCATGCCGCCCCCCGGCCTTCAGGTTCGCGTCTTCGCCGCCTCGCCGAGGATCCATTCGCGAAAGCCGGCGATGCGCGGGTCGGCGGCATTGTTGCGCGGATAGACAAGGTAGTAGGCGAACTCGGGAGCCATGCGCACGCCGAGGGCGAAAGGCTGCACAAGGCGTCCTTCCGACAGGTCGTGCGCGACCATCGCGAAGTCGGCGAGCGCGACCGCGCTGCCCTCTATCGCGGCCTGGATGCAGTCCGACGAGTTCGAGAAGACGACCGGGCGGCTTTCGTCGAAATCGGTCACCCCGGCGGCGGCCATCCACATGGACCAGTTTGGCCAGGTCACCCCCCGGCGCGACCATTCGATGTGCACGAGGCGGTGGTTGAAGAGGTCGCGCGGGACCTGCAAGGGCGGGCCGTTGCGCAGAAGTTCGGGACTGCAGACCGGAATGATGACATTGTCGAACAGCCGATCAGCTGCCAGTCCGGCATATTTTCCGCTGCCGAACCGGATGCCGACATCGACGTCGTCAGTTTCGAAGTCGCGCACCTCGTAGGAGATGTCGAAGCGAAGCTCGATGTCCGGCCGAAACGCGCGAAAGCCATCGATGCGCCGCATCAGCCACTTTGCCGCGAAATGCGTGTCGGCGGTGACCTTGAGCAGGGATTGACCGCGCGACAGCTTGCGCGCCCGCGACACCGCGCGGTTCAAGACGTCGATGGCCTCGCTCGAAGCCTCGAACAGCACCGAGCCCGCCTCGGTCAACCGCATGCTGCGGCTGGTGCGCGTGAAGAGCGCGATGCCGAGCTGGTCCTCGATTTCCTTGATCTGGTGGCTGACGGCCGCCGGCGTCAGCCCGAGTTCGTCGGCGGCGCGGGTAAAGTTCAGGTGCCTGGCCGCCGCTTCCAGCGTCCTCAGCGCACGCGTACCGGGCACGTATCGGGCCATGATCTTCAAAGAAAGTTATCTGAACCGATAAAAACTACTCGCTTCTCTTTTTTCTCACAAGGACCGACGCTGCATCCAGCAAACAATCATCAAACCGGATTTGCTTCCGGAGATCTGGACACCGCCATGGCCCTTGCCTGTGAACCCACCCCTCGCCCGATCGGGGCCCGTGCCATCCTCGACTGGCTGCGCGACGCGAGGACCGCCCTTGTCCACCCCACCGGCAGGGCCTCCGGCCTGTCGATCAGGGAACTGCGCGACATCGGATTGAAACCCCATTCGATGACGAGCACCGTCTACCGCGAACTCGGAAAGCCGGGACTGGTCGATTTCGGCTGGCGTCTCGGCCGCTAGGGAGCGGCCGCGATCAACGCTTCACCTCGAGCACCGTCCTGCTGGAAAGCCGGGGCAGCAGGCGCGCCATGACCCTGGCGGTCACCGCGACGCAACCCTGTGTCGGCGTGAAGCCGGGGCGCGCCAGGTGGAAGAAGATCGCGCTGCCGCGTCCGCGCTGGCGCGGAACGATATTCCAGTCGAGCACGATGCAGACGTCGTAGAGACGATCGGCGCGATGCATATCCTCGTGGCTGCCTCGATAGGGGAGCCGCACCGGGCGGTTGTAGTTTCGGTCGTCGGGACGGTCGCACCAGCCAAGGCCACCGTCGATCGGCGTCATTTTCAGTCGCGCGTGACGAGCCGCCGTCTGGTCCGCGCGAAAATAGCCCGACCGCAGGCGCATCGCTCCAAGCGGCGTCGCGCCGTCACCCTCGCGCTTGCGGGACGATATGCCGCCCCTGCCGAGCGCGCAGGGAAACACAACCCCGCCGGCGTCAAGCAGCCCGCGCGACGGGTTGCCGGGCTTCGCCCGCACAGTCAGCCGCGCGAGCCCGCGATTGCCGTCCCGCCGGTATTTTGCATTGCCGGACTTGCACTTATGTTTTTTCCTGTATGATCCCCACATGACAAATCACCTGCCCGACACCGTATTACGTTCCACATAAACGGGGCTTCGGGTCAACCGACCAACCGGCTTCCAGCCGCAACGGACTGCAGAATGACTTCACGGACCATACTGATCGTGGACCACGACAACGATCTGCGTGCGACGCTGGTCGAGCAGCTGTCGCTCTACGAGGAGTTCGCCGTTCTCGACGAGGCGACCGCCGCCAAGGGAATCGCCGCGGCGCGCGGTGGCTCCGTCGACCTGCTGATCATGGATGTCGGCCTGCCCGACATGGACGGGCGCGAGGCGGTCAAGCTGCTGCGCAAGGGCGGCTACAAGGCGCCGATCATCATGCTGACCGGGCACGATACGGATTCCGACACCATCCTGGGGCTTGAAGCCGGCGCAAACGACTACGTCACCAAGCCGTTCCGCTTCGCCGTGCTCCTGGCGCGCATCCGCGCGCAGCTGCGCCAGCACGAGCAGAGCGAGGACGCGACGTTCACGGTTGGCCCCTACACCTTCAAGCCGAGCCAGAAGCTGCTGGTCGACCAGCGCGGCAGCAAAGTACGGCTGACCGAGAAGGAGGCCTCGATCATCAAGTACCTCTACCGTGCCGACCAGAAGGTGGTCACCCGCGACGTCCTGCTCGAGGAAGTATGGGGCTACAACTCGGGTGTCACCACCCACACGCTCGAAACCCATGTTTACCGGTTGCGGCAGAAGATCGAGAGCGATCCTTCCAATGCCGAAATTCTTGTGACAGAAAGCGGCGGATACAAGCTGGTTCCCTAGCGTGATCGTTGCGGAGAGGTAGGGGAGCATCTGAGGAGGAGCGCCAGACTGAGTTTTCGGGGACATCATGGCGCTGGATGATCACATCCGCATCCTGTCCGGCGTGAAGCTGTTCGCGGGCTTCACGCGCGAACAGCTGCGCCTGCTCGCCTTCGGCGCGGAGGCGATGCGGCTGCAATCCGGCAAGAAGCTCTATCGCGAGGAAGACGATGCCGATTCGGCCTACATCGTCACTCGCGGCAGGATCGGCCTGTTTCGCGAACACGACGGCCAGCGCATGGAGGTCGGCACGGCCGACCCCGGCTCGGTTCTCGGCGAGATGGCGCTGATCGCCGACGCACGGCGGCTGACCAGCGCGGAGGCGACGACCGACGCCGAGGTCCTGCGCATCAACCGGTCGATGTTCCGGCGCATCCTGGAAGAATATCCCGAGACGGCCGAAGCGCTCCGCAACCAGATCATCGACGACCTGCAGGCGCTCATCCGGCGAATCGAGCAGGTCAGCGAGCGGCTGTAGCCTGGCGGCGGCCAGGCCAGGTGCGTCGCTCAGCCGAGGTCGAACCGCGCAATGACAGGAACGTGGTCCGACGGCCGCTCCCAGCCGCGCGCGTCGCGCAGGATGTCGACGTCCCTGAAGCCGGCAACAAGGCTCTGCGACGACCAGATGTGGTCGAGGCGACGGCCGCGGTCGGACGCGGCCCAATCGGCTGCGCGATAGCTCCACCAGGTGTAGATCTTCTGCTCGGGGGAAACATTGTGACGCATCAGGTCGACCCAGCCGCCCGCCTTGCGCATCGTCTCGAAACCTTCGGTCTCAACAGGCGTATGGCTGACAACCTTCAGCAACTGCTTGTGCGACCAGACATCGTGCTCGAGCGGGGCGATGTTGAGGTCGCCGACGAGGATCGCACCGTCGTCCTCGCCGTTTTCGGCCCGGATCGCATTCATCTCCGAAACGAAGTCGAGCTTGTGCCGGAACTTGGGATTGATCTCCGGGTCCGGCTCGTCACCGCCGGCCGGGACGTAGAAATTGTGCAGCAGGATCGAACGCCCGCCAGCCTCGAAGCGCACGGAGAGGTGCCGGCTATCGGCGATCTCGCAGAAGCGCCGCCGTTCCACCGCCTGGATCGGCAGGCGCGAGATGGTTGCCACGCCGTGGTAGCCCTTCTGGCCGTGGACCTCGACATGCCTGTAGCCGAGCGCATGAAAGCGCTCGACTGGAAAGAGTTCGTCCGGGCACTTCGTTTCCTGCAGGCAGATTATGTCCGGCGCCCGATCGAGGATCAGGCGCTCGACCAGCGGCAGGCGAAGCCGCACGGAGTTGATGTTCCAGGTCGCAATCGAAAGGGGCATGGCAGGTCCGGTCGGGGGAATCAGGGCCGGAAACTGACAGCGCGGGGCGCAAACGGCAAGGCCGCGCGGGGCGCGGCCTCTGCTGCTTTGTTCTGAAGCGCCTAGCGGTTGTTGTTGTTCGCGCCCGGCTTGTTGAGCTGGTAGTTGCGCTTGTAGTCGACCACGAACAGGCTCTGGTCGATCTTCACGCCCTGCTGGACGTTGAAGATCATGACCGTCGTGTCCTTGCCCTGCGCATCGGTGATCGTCCATTGCCGCAGTTCGTAGGATTTCGGGTCGAACATCATGGTGATGGTCGAACTTCCAAAGAACTGGCGGTCGGCGAGCTGGATGGTCGTCAGGTCGGACTCCTCCCTGACGCTTTTCACCCGCCGTCCGCTGAGGTCGATCTTGCTGTCGAGAAGCAGCTTCAGCGGCGTCTTGGACAGCGGATAGAGGTCCATCGTGTTCAGCTTGGTGTTGTCGATCACCACCGACTTGCCGTCCGAGATCACCCGGTAACCGGACGGCGGCTCGTAGTTGAAGCGCAGCTTTCCGGGGCGCTGGATGAAGAACTTGCCTCCGGTCTGCTCGCCGCGCGGGCCGAACTGGACGAACTCGCCCGCCATGCTGGAGACGCTGGAAAAGTGGTCGGCGATCTTCTGGGCCGTTCCCGAGGCCGCATCGGCCGTGGCAACGAACCCGGCGCCCGGTATGGCGGCAAGCGCCGCTGCGCCAGCGGCGCAGGTCGCGAAACGGAGCAGGCCTCGACGCGTCGCATCGAAGGGTAAACGGGATGTCATGCCGGTCGTCGCTTTCATCTTTGTCATGTCGATCCGATCTCTATTCGGCCAGTTGGGCCTAAGTTTGACGACATATGGGGCGCCCGCTACCCATGACAAAGGGCGAAAATGCCGCCGTCCTGCGGCTAGAGCTTGTCTTCCTCCGTCGGCACGAGGATCTCGCGCTTGCCTGCATGGTTGGCCGGTCCGACGACACCCTCCTTCTCCATCCTTTCGATGATCGAAGCGGCCCGGTTGTAGCCGATCCCGAGGCGGCGCTGAATGTAGCTCGTCGAAGCCTTGCCGTCGCGCAGCACGATGGCGACCGCGTGGTCGTAGGGATCGTCCGATTCCTCGAGCACGCCGGAAGCGGATCCACCCTTGCCGGAAGGCTGGTCGTCGTCGTCCTCGTCGTCGTCCTCGGTGATCGCGTCGAGATATTCCGGGATGCCCTGAAGCTTGAGGTGGGCGACGACCTTTTCGACCTCGTCGTCCGAGACGAACGGGCCGTGGACGCGCTGGATGCGACCGCCGCCGGCCATGTAGAGCATGTCGCCCATGCCGAGCAGCTGCTCGGCGCCCTGCTCGCCGAGGATGGTGCGGCTGTCGATCTTCGACGTCACCTGGAAGGAGATGCGGGTCGGGAAATTCGCCTTGATCGTGCCGGTGATGACGTCGACCGAGGGGCGCTGCGTCGCCATGATGACATGGATGCCTGCCGCGCGCGCCATCTGCGCCAGGCGCTGCACCGCACCCTCGATATCCTTGCCCGCAACCATCATCAGGTCGGCCATCTCGTCGATGATGACGACGATGTAGGGCATTGCGTCGAGTTCGAGGTCCTCGGTCTCGTAGATCGCCTCGCCGGTGTCGCGGTCGAACCCGGTCTGCACCGTGCGCGAGATTTTCTCGCCCTTCTTCTGCGCCTGCTGCACCCTTGCGTTGAAGCCGTCGATGTTGCGCACGCCGACCTTCGACATTTTCCGGTAGCGGTCCTCCATCTCGCGGACCGTCCATTTCAGCGCCACGACCGCCTTCTTGGGGTCCGTGACGACCGGGGTCAGCAGATGCGGAATGCCGTCATAGACCGAGAGTTCGAGCATCTTCGGGTCGATCATGATCAGGCGGCATTCCTGCGGCGTCATGCGGTAGAGCAGCGACAGGATCATCGTGTTGATCGCCACCGATTTGCCGGAGCCGGTGGTGCCGGCGACCAGAACGTGCGGCATCTTCGCGATGTCGACGATGACCGCCTCGCCGTTGATCGACTTGCCGAGCGCCAAGGCGAGCTTCGACTTGGTCGTCTCGAAGTCGCGGCTGGCGAGGATTTCGCGGAGATAGACGGTCTCGCGGCGCGCGTTGGGCAGTTCGATGCCGATGGCATTGCGCCCGGGCACGACGGCGACGCGGGCGGCGATCGCGCTCATCGAGCGCGCGATGTCGTCGGCAAGGCCGATGACCCGCGAAGACTTGATGCCCGGCGCCGGCTCCAGTTCGTACAGGGTGACGACCGGGCCTGGCCTGACATGGATGATCTCGCCCTTGACCCCGAAGTCCTCCAGCACGCCTTCCAGGAGGCGGGCGTTCTGCTCCAACGCATCCTTGGAGACGGAATTGTCGCGGACGACATTCTTGGGCTCGGCCAGGAAATGCAGCGTCGGCATTTCGAACTTCGAAGAACCGATCAGCGACGTCTGCGCCTCCCTTTGCACGCGAACGCCGGGGGCGGGACGCGGCGCCGGGGCTTCGACGCGGGTCGCGGCGTCCGAACGGAACTGCCGGGCCTGGGCCGGGACGCGCTGCGGTTCGGGCGGATCGAAACCGTCCTCCTCGTCATCGATGTCGAAGCCATCTTCGGGATCGAAGGCTTCCACGTCCGGCGCGCGATCCGACACCATGGCGGCGAAGAACTCCGGCTCGACGCGGGCGCGCCCGTTTGCGGTAACGCCCGCCTCGGCGCGCTCGGCCGATTCGACACGCTCGGCCGCCCGGCGCCAGCCGCCCGCCCTGTCCACGCCCTGGAACTCGTAGTCGTCGCTGCGGCGGAACCTGACCGCCACGCGGCGCAGGAAGGCCCGTGCCGACAACCACCAATGCGCCATCGCGCCGAGCGCCAGGACGCCGCTGTCGTCTTCGTCCACGTCGAAGTCGGCTTCGTCCTCGACCGCTTCGGGCACCGGCCTTGCCGGCCTGCGCGCAGCAAATCCGTGCTTGCGGGCGGAGAGCCCGGAGCCGAAGGCGAACAGATAGATCGCCGGCACGATGAACAGGATGGCGAGAAGCGAAGCCAGGACGCCTGAGGGATAGCCGCCGCCGGTGAACAGCGCCGGAACCTTCAGCACCATGTCGCCGAACACGCCGCCGAGCCCGGTCGGCAGCGGCCAGCTGTCGGGCGGCGTCGCGCAGCCGGCGATGGCGGCAAACAGCATCGCCGCGCCCAGCCATGCGGCCGCCCGCTTCGGCAGATTGTCGACGCCGCGCGCCGTCACGAAGAAGAAGCCCCAGATGACTCCAGGAACGAGCGCCGCCACCGACGAGAGCCCCAGGAACTGCATGGCGATGTCGGAGAAGACAGCACCGGGATAGCCCATGGCGTTGGAAACAGGAGCCGACGTCGCATGGCTGAACGAAGGATCGGCGACGTTCCATGTGCCGAGGCTGGCGAGCGCGAACGCGACGAACGCAAAAAGTCCGAGGCCGGCGACGCGGCCTGCCTGGCGGCGCAGGAAGGCATGAAGGCCGTGCCCCGTATCGTCCAGCGCTAGCGGTGCCGAAACCCCAGTAGGCATGTCGTTCCCCGTATCCCGTGCAGATGCCATGCGCCTGGGCGCATCGCGGGCGATCAGGGCAAGCCTATCGGCGGGAGGTTAAGGGCGCATTAACCATGGGCTGAGGCGGACGCACTCCTTCGCGGAGCTAGCGCGCCCGGAAAATCTCGCTGGCGACGCACTTCTTGACGGGGCAGTACTTCTTGTCGGTGGTCGGAACGCCCGCGCCCCTTGCCACTTCGCCGAAGTCGCAGAACTGCTGGTCGCGCACGTAGCGATCATAGATCGGCAGACCGAGAATGCCCGACGAACGATAGGCGAGAATCGCCGACCCTTCGGTCCTGATCAGCGCCTGCACGGACTCACAGGTAAGATTGGTGATGTCGTAGCGCGAGACGGCAAAGGCGTCCGATGCTGAAAGGGCAATCACGGCGGCAAGCGTCAATCTCTTCATCCCGCCATATTCCGCCGCCACTCGCCCGAGTGCAAGCCAGGGAAAAAAGGAGCCCGGTCGGAACCGGGCTCAAGAGCGGGAGAGACTCCCGACGGGATCTGTTCTGCCGGGCCGGAACCCGGCAGATCACTCAGGAGGAGTGGTAGGCAACCTCGCCATGCGACGTCAGGTCGAGACCTTCGCGCTCGGCTTCGACGGTCGGGCGCAGTCCGATCACCATATCCACCAGCTTGTAGAGGATCGCGGAGATGATGCCGCACCAGAGGATTGTGATGATGACCGCGACGAACTGGATCCAGACCTGGCCGGCGATGCTGAAATCTTCAGCTCCGGTTCCGCCGAGGGCCGGCGCAGTCAGGATGCCGGTCGCAAGCGCGCCGATGATGCCGCCCACGCCGTGGATGCCGAACACGTCCAGAGAGTCGTCGTAGCCCATCTTCGTCTTAACGGTCGACACGAAGTAGTAGCAAATGGGGCTGACGACGAGGCCGAGAACGATCGCTCCAACCGGGCCGATGGTGCCGCATGCCGGGGTGATCGCGACGAGTCCCGCGACCATGCCCGACGCTGCGCCAAGCATCGATGCCTTGCCGCGGATCATGGCTTCGACAGCCGACCAAGACAGCACCGCGGCGGCGGTCGCCACGAAGGTGTTCATCATGGCGAGCGTGGCGCCAGCCGTCGCCTCGAGGTTCGAGCCGGCGTTGAAGCCGAACCAGCCGACCCACAGCATCGCCGCGCCGACCATGGTCAGCGTCATCGAATGCGGCGCCATGTTGTCCTTGCCGTATCCGGTGCGCTTGCCGACGAACAGGCAGCCCACCAGCGCAGCCACGCCGGCGTTGATGTGAACGACGGTGCCGCCGGCGAAGTCGATCGCACCAAGGTTGAAAATGTAGCCGGCGCCGTCCCAGACCATGTGAGCGATCGGGAAGTAGACGAAGGTGACCCACAGCACCACGAAGGCGATCACCGCGCTGAACTTGATGCGCTCGGCGAATGCCCCGACGATGAGCGCGGGCGTGATCGCCGCAAACGTCATCTGGAAGGCGATGAAGACATATTCGGGAAGCACCACGCCGTCGGTGAAGGTCGCGGCCGTGGTCTCCGGCGAGACGCCGGCGAGGAACATCTTGCCGAGGCCGCCCCAGAACGGGCTGGTGCCGCCGCCGAACGCCATGGAATAGCCCCAGAGAACCCAGACGACCATGACGACCGAGGCGATGACGGTGCACTGCATCAGCACCGAGAGCATGTTCTTGGCGCGGACGAGACCGCCGTAGAACAGCGCGAGACCGGGAATGGTCATGAAGAGGACCAGGGCGCTGGAGGTCATCATCCAGGCCACATCGCCCTTGTCGATGACGGGCGTGGCCGCTTCGACGACTGCCTCAGCGGCCGGCGCCGCCTCCTGGGCGAACGCGGCAACGGTGCCGATCGAAGCAAGGGCCAGGGCTGCGCAGATCGCTGTGCGCGCCGCGGTAGTGATACGTGACGGAATGTTCATTGAAATCTCCATGAAACTAGGAATCCAGCCCGCTTAGAGCGCGTCGGCGTCGGTTTCGCCGGTGCGGATGCGCACGGCGTGATCGAGCGGGAAGACGAAGACCTTGCCGTCTCCGATCTGTCCGGTCTTGGCGGAGCCCACGATCGCCTCGACGGCCTTGTCGACGGTGTCGGTCGCCACAGCGACCTCGATCTTGATCTTCGGCAGGAAACTGACGGCGTATTCCGCGCCACGATAGATTTCGGTATGCCCCTTCTGACGCCCGTAGCCTTTGACTTCGGTGACGGTCAGGCCCTGTATGCCGACCGCGGTGAGCGCTTCGCGCACCTCGTCCAGCTTGAACGGCTTGATGATTGCCATCACGATTTTCATAAGGTTTCACCCTTCGCTGATTGCGGGTCCCCGCGTTACACGTGACTTTCCGGAAACCTCGCGGAACCCGGGTAAGTGCGAAACGCAAATCAAGCTCCGTGCCAGTTGCCGGAGCCGACCGTTAACCTGTTGTAAGTGAAGGGCTATCGCCGCCGCTTTCGGTCAGGCGGATGTCGAGGCAGGATTTGCCTTGCCTTCAAATTAGGCAATTCTGAAAAGATGCCTAAAAATTCACCTAACGCCGAATGCGGATCAGGCCTTCCTGGGCTACCGAGGCGATCAGCGTGCCGTCCTGGCCATAGATGGCGCCCCGCGTGAAGCCGCGCCCGCCCTGCGTCGAAGGGCTGTCCTGCGTATAGAGCAGCCAGCCGTCGAGGGGGTGCGGCCGGTGGAACCACATGGCGTGATCGAGGCTCGCCGCCTGGATGTCCGGATCAAAGATGGCGCGGCCATGCGCGAAGGTCGACGTGTCGAGCAGGGTCATGTCGGAGAGATAGGCGAGTACCGCGGTCTGAACGGCGCGGTCGGCGGGAACCGGTCCCGTCGTGCGGATCCAGATGTTCTGGTGCGGCTCCAGCTTTTCGCGGCTGGTATAGTGCTTCAGCATGACCGGCTTCATCTCGATAGGCCGGTCGCGCTCCCAGTACCGGCGGATCCCGGTCGGCACGGCCTCGCCGAACGCGCTGATGAGCTGTCGCTGGTCGAGCAGTGAATCGGGAGCCGGGACGCCGAGCGGCATGGGGACCTGGTGGTCGAGACCGGGCTCCTCGACCTGGAAGGACGCTTCAAGCGAGAAGATCGCGTGGCCGTGCTGGATCGCGACCACGCGCCGCGTGGTGAAGCTGCCGCCGTCGCGGATGCGGTCGACTTCGTAGACGATCGGTACCTTGGTGTCGCCCGGCCTCATGAAGTAGCCGTGCAGGGAATGCACGTGGCGGTCGGGATCGACCGTTCGCTGGGCCGCGACCAGGGCCTGCGCGATCGTCTGCCCGCCGAAGACGCGCTGCCAGTCCAGTTTCGGGCTGCGACCTCGAAACAGATTGTGCTCGAGCCGCTCCAGGTCGAGAATGGCGAGAAGCTCCTGCATGGCAGCCGTCATTGTTTCGCGCCCTTCCTGCTACAGGCTCGGTACAGACGGCTTCCATCAGCGGGACCGGGACGGGCAAGTCAAGACGAGAGGTCGGGAGAAGCGCGATGGCGAAGGCAGCAGGGGTAACGGACGGCCCGCTCGACGTCCTCGTGGCCGGCGCCGGCTATGTCGGCCTGGCAACAGCGGTTTCGCTGAAGGCGGCACGCCCCGGGCTGCGCGTTGCGATCGTCGACGCCGCGCCGGCAAACGCCTGGGAAAAGGATCCCCGCGCTTCGGCGATAGCAGCTGCGGCCTGCCGCATGCTCGAACGCCTCCGGTGCTGGGACGACATCGCGCCGGAGGCCCAGGCGATCACCGACATGGTCATCACCGATTCGCGCGCGTCGGATCCCGTACGCCCGGTCTTCCTGACGTTCCAGGGCGAAGTGGCTCCCGGCGAGCCTTTTGCGTACATGGTCGCCAACAAGGTGCTCAACGGTTCGCTGCGCCGCCGCGCCGCCGCTCTCGGGATCGACATCATCGAAGGCGTCGCGGTTTCCTCCTTCGAGACCGGCCCCGCCGTCACCAAGGTTCACCTTGCCGACGGCGTTTCCCTTAAGACCAGGCTGCTCGTCGCCGCCGACGGCGTGAAATCAAAGCTGCGCGACATGGCCGGCATCAAGACGGTGACGTGGGAGTACGGCCAGTCCGGCATTGTCTGCACCGTCAGGCACGAACGTCCGCACAATGGCCGCGCGGAGGAGCATTTCTTCCCCGCGGGACCGTTCGCAACCCTGCCCCTGAAACCAGACAAGAACGGCGTCAACCGGTCGTCGATCGTCTGGTCGGAGCGGACCGAGGACGCCAACAGGCTGGTTGCCGGCGACGAACTGGTGTTCGAGGTAGAACTCGAGCAGCGTTTCGGCCTGAAGCTCGGAGAGATCAGCGTCGAGGGCAAGCCCCGCGCCTGGCCGCTCGGCCTGACGCTCGCCCGCGCCTTCGTCGCTCCGCGTTTCGCTCTGGCCGGCGACGCCGCGCATGGAATCCATCCGATCGCCGGCCAGGGGCTCAACCTTGGCTTCAAGGACGCAGCCGCGCTCGCCGAGACGATTGTCGAGGCCGACCGCCTCGGGCAGGACATCGGGGCGCTGGACGTGCTGGAGCGCTACCAGCAATGGCGACGCTTCGACACCGTCCAGATGGGCATCACCACCGATGTGCTGAACCGGCTCTTCTCCAACGACATCGGCCCCTTGCGCCAGATCCGCGACATCGGGCTGGGGCTGGTCGACCGGATGCCCCGGATGAAGGAGTTCTTCATACGCCAGGCGTCCGGCCTCGGCGGCGACACGCCGCGGCTGCTCCGGGGCGAAGCGATCTGAATCGAGCCGTTCGGACTTCACCGTCCCGGAACATCGTAGACGGCCCTCACTTCGATGGAGCCGAACTCGGCGATCGGGATGTCAGCCGCGATGGCGAGGGCCTCGTCCAGGCTGCCGGCGTCCAGCATGACGAAGCCGAGAAGCTGCTCCTTGGTTTCCGCGAACGGCCCGTCGGTCATGGCGACCTTGCCGTTGCGCCTGCGGACCGTCTTCGACGTCTTCACCGACTGCAGGGCCTGGGCGATGACCAGCTTGCCGGCCTTCTCGATCCACTTGTCGTAGGCGACAGAACGGCGGTCGAGCTCGGCGAGCCCCTCGGCCCCCAGTCCCTCGATGTGTTTTTCTTCACCGTAGACGAGGCAGACATAGTTCATTCGATCTCTCCTGCATGGCTTGAAGGGGTGGCCGCGGCAATCGAGAGCGCGCGGTCGGCGGCCCGCTCGAGCATGAACACGACAGACGCAATGACAAGCGCCGCCGCCAGCAAACGGCCGAAGCCGGAGGCGGTCGGTGAGGGCGCCGGCGGTTCGGGGCGAGCGCGCTCGCGACGCCTTCGCCAGAGGGCGGCGCATTGCCAGGCGGCATGGTGGAGAACGTCCAAGCTTTCCTCCCGGGCCGCGGCATGCGGCTCGGGGCAAGGACGGACACGGCGCGACGACGCCGACATTCTTGACGCCTTCATCCCGCATCTTTCATCGCCGACCCGTGTTTTTGCGGTCGAACCGGCGCGGCTTCCCGCGCTATAAAAGCGCCACCGCCGCCTTGGGCCGGCGCCATCCTCTGAACATTGTCCTCGCAACCCAGGAGAAGACCATGGACCGTCACGCCACAGCCGTCTGGAGCGGCACGCTGAAGGAAGGCGCCGGCAAGCTCGATGCCCAAAGCGGGGCCCTCCAGGGCCTCGGCTATTCGTTCAAGGGACGCTTCGAGGACGAAAGCGGCAAATCGGGCACCAACCCGGAAGAGCTCCTGGCGGCAGCCCATGCCGGGTGCTTTGCGATGCAGCTATCGCATTTCCTGGCCGAGAACGGCACTCCGGCCGAAAAGCTCGACGCAAAGGCCGTGGTCACCCTGGTGCCTGGCACCGGGATCACGGGCAGCGCACTTACGCTGACCGGTACCGTTCCCGGCATCGATGCGGCCAAATTCAGGGAACTGGCGGACAAGGCAAAGGCCGAATGCCCGGTATCGCGCGCGCTCGGCGCCATCAACGTGTCGCTGGACGCACGCCTCGCCTGATCACGTCGGTTGCCGGGCGCAAAGGCGCGCCCGGCGGCCCGAACGTCCCGATCCCATCGCGTCCTGCTGGAACCTGCCGCGCTGAATGCGCGTTCATGGCCAACCGATATGCACGGGGGATCGATGGAACAACTCGTCGAAGAATTCGCCCACCCGACATACACGCCCTTCCCGGTCATGGCGGCGCGCCTTCTTCTGGCGGCGCTGTTCGGCGCGGCGATCGGCTTTGAACGCGAGTGGCGCAAGCGGCCGGCCGGCCTCAGGACGCACATCCTCGTCTGCGTGGCGGCGGCGACCTTCGCCATCCTGACGATCGAGATCGTACACGCACCGATGTTCGAAAAGCAGACCGGCCGGTTCGACCCGATCCGCATCATCGAGGCGGTGACAGCGGGCGTCGCCTTCCTCGCCGCCGGCGTCGTCATCTTCACGCGCGGCCAGGTTCACGGACTGACGACAGGTGCCGGCATGTGGCTCGCCGGCGCCATTGGCGTGGCGAGCGGCATCGGCCTCTGGCAGATCGCGCTCTTCGCCACCGTTCTCGCGCTGCTTGTACTGATCCTGCTCTTTGCCTTCGAGTCAGGAATGGAGCTAAACCGGAGCGAAGATCTGGCTACGGCCGAGGACGGCGGCTCCGGCACCAAAGGTTCGGAGCCGCGCGGTTCCAATGGCGCGCCCGAGCGCGTCACTTCTCCTTCGTGATGCGGCCCGGCATCGACAGGTCACCCGAGGCGACGTCGTGCACGCCGGTCACGCAGAGCAGCGGCGTCTTGCCCTCGCCATTGACCTGAAGCTCCGCGGTTGCCGCATCGAAAGCTGCCTGCTCGCCGCCCTTGACCGGTACGGTGATGCGGGCCGTGGTGCCGGAGAACTGCGGCGACATGCCGGGGCTGTCCAACGCCACGGGCAGCATCGGAGCGGTCGCCGGCAGGATGTCGACGCCAGGTGATACGTCGAGCACCTTCAGGCCGGCGCCGCAGCCTGCGTCCTCGCCAAGCACCACCCAGTGGGAATGCCAGGATTCCCCGTCGTCAGAAGGATCTCCGTTGCCGTTCTCGTCGAACAGCGGCGTGTCGTCGAAATCCGGATGGGCGGTGATCGCAAGCGCCAGGATTCCGGACTTTTCAGCGAAGCCGGCGGTGGCGGGATCAAGTGCCGTCGGCCAGACATAGGCGGCAACCTTGGCTCCGGGCAGCCTGCCGGTCGCCTCGGGCTTGATCGAACCAGCCTCGCCGGCGAGTTCCATGGCGAAAGTGACGAGGCGCCCGTCCGTGCTGGCCGAAGCGGCGGTGATGTCGAACGGCGCCGGCTTTGCAGGGTCGACCGGGCTTTTCACGTCGTGGGCGGATGCGGTGGTCGCGACGGCCGCGAAAGCGACGGCAAGCAGGTGGATCTTCATATTTCTCTCCTTAGTATCGTTACGATACCATTTAGCGCTAGCACGCGCCCTCCACGGTTGCAATACTGGTATTGATACGATACTAAATTGACATGGATGCCCGGAACAGAACCGTCGAACTGATCGAGAGGATGGCGCGCGCAGTGGCCAACGAGGGCCATGCCCACGGCCTCAAGCCCGCCCAATGGGACGCGTTGCGCTATCTCTCCCGCGCCAACCGGTTTTCGCGCACGCCAGGTGCGCTGACGGCCTATCTCGGCTCGACCAAGGGCACCGTCTCGCAAACCGTGATGTCACTCGAGCGCGTCGGGCTGGTCGAGAAGGCAGCCAACCCGGGCGACCGCCGCTCGGTCCGCCTTGCCCTGACGCCTGCGGGATGGGCGATGCTGGAAAAGGACGAGATCGAAACGCTGCGCCATGCGGTCGACGAGCTTTCGAACGAAACCCGGCAAGGGCTCGAGGCCGGGCTGGATGCGCTGCTCGGCAAGCGGATCGCCGCCGGCGGCGGCAGGCCGTTCGGCATGTGCCGGACCTGCCGCCATTTCGCCGGCGACAGTGACGGTCCGGGCCGGCATTTCTGCCGACTGTTGCACCAGCCGCTGGCAGACGCCGAGGCTGGCCAGATCTGCTACGAACAGGAAGCGGCGTAGGGCGGTGTGATTGCCGCGTCGTCAAAAGCTTGATATGAGCCCCAGCCATGGAAGAGTTGTTTGGCGATCCGGCCTACAAGGGCTTCGTGCTGCAGGACAGGAAGCGCCTGCCGGCGCGGTTCTTTGCGCGCGTGTCCGGCGCAATGACCAGCCTTCTCGCCTGACAGGCGGCTGACGAACTCCGGCCCATCCGGACTTCCCCATTGTCTCAATCGACGGATTTACGCACATGAGCGCACCGCGCACCCTCTACGACAAGATCTTCGACGACCACGTCGTCCAGCGCGATCCCGACGGCACGTGCCTGCTGTGGATCGACCGACACCTCGTCCACGAAGTCACCAGCCCGCAGGCGTTCGAAGGCCTGCGCATGGCCGGGCGCAAGGTCAGGCATCCGGAAAAGACGCTGGCCGTGGTCGACCACAACGTACCGACCTCCCCGGACCGCGTGAACGGCATCAAGAACGAGGAAAGCCGCGTCCAGGTCGAGGCACTCGCCAGGAACGCCGCCGACTTCGGGGTCGAATACTATTCCGAGAAGGATCGCCGTCAGGGCATCGTGCACATCATCGGCCCCGAGCAGGGCTTCACCCTGCCCGGCATGACGATCGTCTGCGGTGACAGCCACACCTCGACGCACGGCGCTTTCGGTGCGCTGGCGCACGGCATCGGCACGTCGGAGGTCGAGCATGTGCTGGCCACCCAGACGCTGATCCAGAAGAAGGCCAAGAACATGCTGGTGCGCGTCGACGGGCAACTGCCTGCCGGCGTGACGGCGAAGGACATCATCCTCGCCATCATCGGCGAGATCGGCACGGCCGGCGGCACCGGCTACGTCATCGAGTATGCCGGCGAGGCAATCCGCTCGCTGTCGATGGAAGGCCGCATGACCGTCTGCAACATGTCGATCGAGGGCGGCGCCCGCGCCGGCCTGATCGCGCCCGACGAGACGACCTTCGCCTATGTGAAGGACAAGCCGCGCGCGCCGAAGGGCGAGGCGTGGGACATGGCGCTCGACTACTGGAAGACGCTGAAGTCCGACGAAGGCGCGCATTTCGACAAGGTCGTGGTGCTCGACGCGGCCAAACTGCCGCCGATCGTCACCTGGGGTTCGTCGCCCGAAGACGTTACCTCCGTGCTCGGCGTCGTGCCCGATCCCGACGAGATCGAGGACGAGAACAAGCGCAACTCCAAGAAGCGCGCGCTGGAATACATGGGTCTCGAGCCGGGCACCCGGATCACGGACATCAAGCTCGACCGTGTCTTCATCGGCTCCTGCACCAACGGCCGCATCGAGGACCTGCGCGCCGTCGCAGCCGTCGCCAAGGGCAAGAAGGTCAATCCGAGCGTCAACGCCATGATCGTTCCGGGCTCGGGCCTGGTGAAGGCTCAGGCCGAGGCGGAGGGGCTGGACAAGATCTTCATCGAGGCGGGTTTCGACTGGCGCGAGCCGGGCTGCTCGATGTGCCTCGCCATGAACGACGACCGCCTGAAGCCGCACGAGCGCTGCGCTTCGACGTCCAACCGCAACTTCGAGGGCCGCCAGGGCTTCAAGGGCCGCACCCACCTCGTGTCGCCCGCGATGGCGGCGGCTGCGGCCATCGCCGGGCATTTCGTCGACATTCGCGACTGGAACTAGGCCGACTGGCCACTCCAACGCGCCGGGCGGGCCCGGCGCGTTGCCGTCAGGGCGCGCTCCGACGCGTCAGTCCGGCCGCCGCACGATCTCGTGAAAGTTGTCGCGCCGGCCGGGCACGTCCTTGCCGACGATCAGGGCCAGCTGGTATTCCTCGAACAGCTTGAACCACTCGTCCCATTCCACGAGCTCGAACCCGCCGGCGTTGATCGGCCGCTCAGCGCGATCCTGGTCCTGATAGGCGGCCTGGCCGAACACCAGCCGCAACATGGGTTGCGTTCCGCCAGCCGGCGAAATGTCGACGACGGCCGGGTATCCGGAGCGGGCGGCGGCCCAGTCCCGGATCGTTTCATGGTCGGTGACGAGAACGGTTTCGGCCATTGGTATCTCCGTTGCGATGGAAATATTTGCGGAAGCGCCGCTCCGCTTCGGTGATTGTGCCTCAAATCCGCTGTCTGTGCTTAACGGTATTTTCGTCCCTGCCACCTAAAACCGACAGGATTCCGCAGGGGGCAGCGGCGTTTTGAGCACGGGTCTATTCATATCGCTGCTAAATCCGGCGATCGCACTGACGCTGGCGGCGGCATTTTTGCTGCTCTGGCTCAACACGCGCGAAAGGGGCTATCTCCTCCTGGTGGTGATCGCCTATGCCGGATCTGCGACGGGCTTCCTGCTGCAGCACTTCACGCTTTCCATCGGCTTTCCGGCGACCAGGATGCTTTCTGTCGGGGCATTCATGGCTTCGGCCCTCTGCCTCACAGTCGCAATCTTGGCGCGCTACAACCGACCGATCCCATGGCCGGCGTTCGTCGTATTCGCCGTCGGCGGGTTCGGCGCCTTTGCCTGGTTCATGTTCGTCCAGCCCGACCTGACCTGGCGCATCCTGTCCGTCAACTTCGCATTCGGCGGCATCAGCCTTGTCGTGGCAGCCGAGATCCGCGCGGTGCCAAATCGCGGACCCATCGAGCGGCTGCTGATCGTGCTGGCGGCGCTTTCGGGCGTCAACTTCATCGTGCGCACCGTGATGGTGGTCGCCCTTCACGGGCCCTATGCCGGCTATGAAGGCTTCTATTCCTCGCTGTATTGGACGACGGCTCTCTTGTCCCATGCGGTGCTGTCGCTGCTGATCGCGCTCAGCCTGTTGACCGCCGAGGCGTTGGACATGCTGAGGACGCTGCGTTCGGAATCGCTGACCGACCCGTTGTCCAGCCTGCTCAACCGCCGCGGTTTCGAGGCGAAGGCGTCGGCGATGCTCGACACCTGCAGGGCATCCGGGCTGCCAGCGGCGCTTGTCGTCGCCGACCTCGACCGCTTCAAGGCCCTGAACGACAGCCACGGTCACGCGGCCGGTGACCGCGTCATCGCGGAGTTCGCCGCCCGGCTGCGCAGCGCCGCCGGCCTGCGCGCAGTAGCAGGGCGCCTCGGCGGCGAGGAATTCGCGGTCCTCATACCGATGGCCGATCCCGCGGCGGCTCGCCTCTTCGCAGAGGCCGTCCGCACCGTTTTTTCGGCCGGATCGATCGATGGGCTGCCCGGCCACGTCAGGGTCACGGCAAGCTTCGGAATCGCCGTCCACTCCATTGACGAGACGCTGGACGATCTTACCCGCCGTGCCGACGAAGCCCTCTACCATGCCAAGCGGGATGGCCGTGACAGCATCCGCGTCTCGTATCAGCGCACGCCGGAGCCCCCGCCGCCGCTCGAGATCGTCCAGCGGTCCGCCTGAGCGAATGCATTGCCGGGCGGTACAACCGGAGGGTTGTGTGTTAACACCTTCTTTGCGGGCTGCGTGGTGTACTGGGCTCCCCAAGGAAGGGCAGTGCTGAAACCGTGACCGGCGCAGGGTTCATCCTCGCAATCAATCTCTTCGTGGCGGGCCTGCTCGCCGCCTCGTTCGCGGCGATCGCCGCCTACGACCGGCGCAGGGAGGCTGCGCGCTGGCTGGCGCTCAGCTATGCCATCGGCATGTCGAACTTCCTCATCGAGTTCGCCATCGCGACGGTGGGAACCTCGACGCTGCTCGTTATGGCGTCCTACGGCGCCCTTCTTGCGGCCCTTTCGGTGTTCAACATCGGCATTGCGCGAAAATACGCGGTGCCCGTCCCCCTGGTGACGCTTTGCGCCATATCGATGGTCGCTCTCGTCACCTGCTACTTCATCCAGGACTTGTCGCGGCAGTCGTTCATGCGCATGCTGCTCTACCAGTCGCCCTTCTTCGTCCTCCAGGCCATCGCCGCGGGCATCGTCGCGCAGTCGAAGGGACGAACCGCGCTCGACAACATGCTTCTGGTCCTGCTTGCGGCGAGCGCGCTGCAGTTCCTGTCGAAACCCCTGCTCTTCAGGGCCTTCGGCGGAACGGGAGACAGCCCCGACCAGTATCTCTCGACGATCTACGCGATGTTCTCGCAGTCGATGGGCACGGTCTTCGCCATGGCGCTTGCCCTGCTGCTGCTGGTCATCCTCGTCCGCGACGTGCTTTCCGATGCCCACGCCCGGTCCGAAACCGACACGATGTCGGGTCTTCTCAACCGTGGCGGATTCGAGACACATGCGTCGGTCGCCCTCCACGATGCCCGCCGCCTCGGATTGCCGGTGTCGCTGGTGATCGCCGATCTCGACCACTTCAAGTCGATCAACGACAATTTCGGCCATGCGGCGGGAGACGCGGTGATCGTCACCTTCTCGGGTTTCCTGCGCTCGGCGATGGCTCCTCACCATGTGGCGGGTCGGGTCGGCGGCGAGGAATTCGCGATCCTGATGCCCGGCACCAACCTCGTGGCGGCGCGACTGTTCGCGGAAGGCGCGCGCAATGCCTTCGCCTCCATGGCGGTCGAGGGCTTGCCGTCGACCAAGCGATTCACCTCGAGCTTCGGCGTGGCGGAACTCGCCAGGGGCGAAGGCATCGGCGACCTCATGGCGCGCGCCGACAAGGCCCTCTACCTCGCCAAGAACAGCGGCCGGGATTGCGTGAAGATCGCTCCGAGGCCGGGTGGCCGGCGCTCGGACGACGATTCCGGCGCAGCGATAAGCCTGACCTGAGGCCGGCCTAGTGTGCCTGGGCCGTTTCGATCGGCGTGGTGACCAGCCGGTACTCCGTCATTTCCGGCGCAGAGAGGTAGTAGAGCGCCTGTGGCGGCGTATCGAGCGCATGCAGCCATAGCGCCGGGTCGACGCCCATCTCGATGAGGTGGCGCGAGATGCGGGCCGTCGTCATCTGCGCATCGGCCATTGCCTGGGCAGGCGCAGTCGGGGTCGCCTCTCCCGCATAGAACTGATGCACGCCAACGGCCGCCATGGGTCCCACGGTTCGCGTAACGCCGCCAGCAAGCAGCAGCGGACACGACGATGCGCATAGCGCCCCGTCGTCGACGGTGGCCGAGATACCCTTGCCGCGTATCTGCCTGGCCATCGCCATGGCGTCGTCGAGCGCCCCGCCAGGCGAGTTGAGCGTGAGCACCTTCACATATTCGCCGCGGGCTTCGAGCTCGGCCGCCAGGCGCGCCGACGCGCCGGGGTCGATGCTGCCTTCGGCGGCAAGCACGCCGCCGGCGCGAAGCGTAAATGTCATGTTGCGCGCGAGGAGTTCCTCGCCGGCGGTGACGAAGCGGCGCGGATCGTCAGGCGGCACCGGCAAGCCTGTCTGGATCACCGGCGGGAGAACCGGGTCGGTCGGGACCTCGAACCGGGCCTCGTCCGGTCCCCACCAGCCGTTCTCCCGCGAGAGGTCGACCAGGTCGAGCGCGAGCACCCCGATCGCGCCCAGCAGGAGGCCGCGAAACGCCCAGCGCACGACCTCGCCGTCGTCGAAGCGTGAAAAGTACCGCACGAAACCGTTTTGCCGGGCCGGAGCCGAGCCAGGCAGGCCCGGTGGATGGAGGGACGACGCCGTCTGCATCTGTGTCATGGATCGCTCCGCTTGCGCTCGCCGAGCGTCAGGGACATCACGTTTTCGGCTGCAGGCCGATGCTCGCGCCGTGTCTGGTCCGCGCCATCGACCGGCGCATCGTCTGCAATGTCCGCAGATGCCCTGCGGCGTGCCAAAAGCGCCTCGTGCAGGTCGAGCGACCGCAACAGGTCGCCCGCGGTGATCCTGTCGGCATCGTCGATCTCATCCTCGCCGCGCCGCATCGCGCCGTGCACGACGCACATGATGCCGACAAGCACGGCGGGCAGCAGGTCGATCGAGATGGCGCCCGCCCAACTCGGCACGAAATCCGAGGCATAGCGGATCACGGCCTCTGCCGCCGTCAGCGGCACGTAGCGGCGGTCCGGCACCTTGGGCTGCGCCAGGATCTCGCCGGCGGCTTCCGCGAGCGCGGCGGACTGCGCTTCGACCGACGACCGGATGGTCGCCATGACCTGATCCTGCCGACCGGCGAGGTCGGCAGAATTGCCGTCCGCGACCGGCGCTATGAAGCCGACCGACAGGTCGGCGGCCGCCCGCATGACGGACGGAGCGATCGAGGTCTGCTCGAGCGCGGCGATCACGCCGGTCAGCTTGACCGCCTCGGATGCGAACGCGTCGGAGCGCGGCGCGATCTGGCCCGGCGACGAAACCAGCGTTCGCATGGTCGCAAGGTGAGCCTGGCCCTCGGCGAAGCTGAGTTGCACCGTTTCGCGCGATCCCTCGATCGTCGCGGCCAGTTCGTTCATCTGGGCCGACATCTGCGTCAGCAACTGGACGACGCTGCCCGAACCGGACGTGCCGGTCAGCGCGCCGGTCGCCTGTTCGTCGGCGGCGAGCCGGGCGAACCGCTCGGAGGCGCGCTGGATGTCGGGCAGCAGCGACAATGCGCCGAGCGCGTTGCTGTGAGCCTGGTCCAGATCGGCCGTATAGTCCTCGAGGGTCACCGCGAGGTGCTGCTCGACGGCGGCGGAACCGGCCAGCGCCGCGGCGTTCAGCCAGGATGACATCGCGACGATCATCGCCGAGCCGACCACCATGATGCCGACGAGAGACAGCCGCGATCCGCCGTCGCGCATCTCCGGAAGGAAGCGGATCAGGTAGGTCCAGAAGCCGTACATGGCGACCGAAACCGAGACCGAATAGATGATGGCGGCGAAGAAGATGATCGTTGCCGAACCGTCGAGCAGGGACCGCACGCCCAGGTAGGTATAGACGCCGCTGCCCAGCGCCAGCGTCGCCAGGACGAAACGGGTCATCGTCTGCAGCGAGGCGATGTGTTCCCTGAGGCGGCGGGTCTGGACGGCGCGGCTCATCGCTCGCTGGCTTTCAAAACGGACTCCGGCCCGCCTGTTGCGAGCCGGGAAGTGACGGAATCAGGGCTGGACACGCCTGAGCGCCGCGCCCGGCGCAGCGCGTTCCGGAAGGCCGCACCATTTTCCGGGCAGGTCGGGAAGCTCGCCGTCCTCGAGGCCGTACATGTAGCTGCGGCCCTTCAGCAGGACTGCCGGCCGCCAGCATTCATACGGCGTGCCCGCTTCGGCAGCGTCGTCCAGATAGACGACATGGGGCTCGCCCTGCTGCTCGTATTCAGCGAGTTCGCGCGCGAGGTGACCCTGGCCGACGACGATGCGCTTGTAGCCGCCGCGGCTGTGCACAACCAGATTTCCGAAACTGTCGGCATAGATCCGATCGTGCTGGGGGCCGCTGCCGGCATGGGCAGGCAAGGCCGGGACCGCCAACAGGCCCAGCGCGAGCGGCAGGAAACCCAATTCGCTCAATCTCAAACGCATGGCGCGTCATCCTCGGTGTGGGTCGGAAGCCGGCAGGCCCCAAGGGCCGACGGTTCCTCGCCTCCTCATCCCGCAAGTTAACGCTTTCTTAAGCTTTGTTAAGAGCCAAAGGCCCGTCTGCGTTCACGCCTTCGGCAACATGGTTAATATCAACAGCCCAAGGCAGGCCGTCCGTGCTCGGATGCTGTCGCGCCACAGGCGAACCCGAGGCTGAGGAGGTCCCGTCGCGGCATGTCTGATTCGCCTTCCGCAAAGACCCGGATGGCCGGCTAAACGCTTCAACCGATTGAAGTTTGTGCGCAGCCATCGGGATCGCCGATCGGCCGCTAATATGTGGCCTTTGTGCGGCTTCCCGCTTTGACGCGGTGCAAAAAGAGTTTTAGGGAAGCGGCAGCAACCATCGCAAAATCCCGCATGCGGACAAAACTGCGCGCGGGAGACCGGCGCCATCTGGGGGAGCCATGAGCAAGGTCACAGCCACCCGAGCCCGACCGCTTTCGCCGCATTTGACGGTCTATCGCTGGCCCATCACGATGACGATGTCGATCCTGCATCGCGTGACCGGCGGGGCGCTCTATTTCGGAACGCTGCTGGTGGCCTGGTGGCTGGTCGCCGCCGCAGCGTCCGAAAGCTACTTCGAGTTCGTTAACTCGATTTTCGGATCCTGGATCGGCCGGCTCATCCTGTTCGGCTACACTTGGGCGCTGGTCCACCACCTGCTGGGGGGCGTGCGTCATCTCGTCTGGGATACCGGCGCCGGCCTGGAAAAGCACACCGCGTCCCGCATCGCCTCGGCGACCGTCGCCGGTTCGGTCGTGCTGACCGCGCTCATCTGGTTTGCGGGATACGCCGCGAGGGGGTTCTGACATGTCCGACATGCGCACGCCGCTCGGGAGGATCCGTGGACTGGGCTCGGCCCGCGAAGGCGCCGGGCACTTCTGGCGGCAGCGGCTGACGGCCGTCGCCAACATCCCCCTGGTGCTCTTCTTCATCGGCTTCCTGATCTCGATCAACGGAGCCGACCACGCGACGGTGCAGGCAGCCTTTGCCAATCCGTTCGTCGCCGTGATGTTCGCCCTCATGCTGTTCTCGGCGCTCTACCACATGCGCCTCGGCATGCAGGTCATCATCGAGGACTACGTTCACGGCGAAGGCCTGAAGCTGGCGCTGGTCATGCTCAATACCTTCTTCGCCATCGCCGTCGGCGCAGCCTGCGCCTGGGCACTTGTCAAACTGGCATTTGGGGGCTGAGGTGACGGAAGCAAAGAAGGCCGGCGGTTCGGCCTACACCTATGTCGACCACACGTTCGACGTCGTCGTCGTCGGCGCCGGCGGCGCGGGCCTGCGCGCCACGCTCGGCATGGCCGAACAGGGCCTCAAGACGGCTTGCATCACCAAGGTGTTCCCCACGCGTTCGCACACGGTTGCCGCGCAGGGCGGCATCGCCGCCTCGCTGCAGAACATGGGCCCCGACAGTTGGCAGTGGCACATGTACGATACCGTCAAGGGATCGGACTGGCTGGGCGACGTCGACGCCATGGAATACATGGTGCGCGAGGCGCCGGCCGCGGTCTACGAACTCGAGCACTACGGCGTTCCCTTCTCGCGCACCGAGCAAGGCAAGATCTACCAGCGGCCGTTCGGCGGCCACATGATGAACTTCGGCGACGGTCCGCCAGTCCAGCGCACCTGCGCGGCGGCCGACCGCACCGGCCACGCCATCCTGCACACCCTTTACGGCCAGTCGCTCAAGCACAACGCCCAGTTCTTCATCGAGTATTTCGCGCTCGACCTGATCATGGAACCGGACGGCCGCTGCACCGGCGTCGTCGCCTGGAATCTCGACGACGGCACCATCCACCGCTTCTCCGCCAAGATGGTGGTGCTGGCGACCGGCGGATACGGCCGCGCCTACTTCTCGGCGACATCGGCGCACACCTGCACCGGCGACGGCGGCGGCATGGTCGCCCGCGCCGGGCTGCCGCTCCAGGACATGGAGTTCGTGCAGTTCCACCCGACCGGCATCTACGGCGCCGGCTGCCTCATCACCGAGGGTGCCCGCGGCGAAGGCGGTTATCTCGTCAACTCGGAGGGCGAGCGCTTCATGGAGCGCTATGCGCCCTCGGCCAAGGACCTTGCCAGCCGCGACGTCGTCTCGCGCTGCATGACCATGGAGATCCGCGAGGGACGCGGCGTCGGCAAGAACAAGGACCACATCTTCCTGCACCTCGACCATCTCGATCCCGCGGTGCTGGCCGAGCGGCTGCCGGGCATCTCCGAATCGGCGAAGATCTTCGCCGGCGTCGACGTGACGCGCGAGCCGATCCCGGTGCTGCCGACGGTCCACTACAACATGGGCGGCATCCCGACCAACTATTGGGGCGAGGTGCTGAACCCGACTGCCGACGACCCCGATCGCGTGTTGCCAGGCCTGATGGCGGTCGGCGAAGCCGGCTGCGCGTCCGTGCACGGAGCCAACCGTCTCGGCTCCAACTCGCTGATCGACCTCGTCGTGTTCGGCCGCGCCGCCGCGATCCGCGCCGGCCAGGTCGTCGACCGCGAAGCGCCTGCGCCCGCGATCAACACGGCGGCGGTCGACAAGATCATGGATCGCTTCGACAGGCTGCGCCATGCCAATGGCGGTTCGCCCACGGCCACGCTGCGCGACAAGATGCAGCGCGCCATGCAGGAGGATGCCGCCGTCTTCCGCACGCAGGAATCGCTCGAGCAGGGCTGCAAGCGCATTTCCGAAATCTGGGGCGAACTCAAGGACCTGCGCGTCAGCGACCGCTCGATGATCTGGAATTCCGATCTTGTCGAGACGCTGGAACTGGAGAACCTGATGGCCAACGCCATCGCCACCGTCCACGGCGCCGAAGCCCGCAAGGAGAGCCGCGGCGCGCACGCACGCGAAGACTTCTCCAGCCGCGACGACGCCAACTGGCGCAAGCACACGCTGGCGCATGTGGCGCCCGACGGCAAGGTAACGCTCAGCTACCGGCCGGTGCACACCGAAACCATGCTGCCGGTCGCCGAAGGCGGCATCGATCCGGCCAAGATCGCGCCCAAGGCGCGGGTCTATTGAGAAGGATGGCTTCCGATGGTTGAACTCACCCTTCCCAGGAACTCGCAGGTCAGGCAGGGCAAGACCTGGCCGAAGCCCGAGGGCGCGACCAACCTGCGCGAGTACCGCATCTACCGCTGGAATCCCGACGACGGCGAGAACCCCAGCATCGACACCTATTTCGTCGACATGGACGACTGCGGTCCGATGGTTCTGGATGCACTGCTCTACATCAAGAACAAGATCGACCCGACGCTGACGCTGCGCCGCTCGTGCCGCGAGGGCATCTGCGGTTCCTGCGCGATGAACATCGACGGCTCGAACACGCTCGCCTGCACCAAGGGCTGCGACGAGATCAAGGGCGCGGTGAAGGTGTACCCGCTGCCGCACATGCCGGTCGTCAAGGACCTCGTGCCCGACCTGACGGTGCCCTATGCGCAGCTGGCGTCGATCAATCCCTATCTGACGACCGTTTCGCCCGAGCCGGCGAAGGAGTGGCTGCAAAGCCACGAGGACCGGCAGAAGCTCGACGGTCTCTACGAGTGCATCCTCTGCTTCTGCTGCCAGACCTCATGCCCCAGCTACTGGTGGAACGGCGAGCGCTACCTGGGTCCGGCCGTGCTGCTGCAGGCCTATCGCTGGCTGATCGACAGCCGCGACGAGGCGACCGGCGAGCGGCTGGACAACCTGGAAGACCCGTTCCGGCTCTACCGCTGCCACACCATCATGAACTGCGCGCAGACCTGCCCCAAGGGTCTCAACCCGGCAAAGGCGATCGCCGAGATCAAGAAGATGATGGTGGAGCGGCGGGTCTGACTGTGTCGGACGACCTCCCCATCCTCAACCCCGCCGAAGTGCGTGTTCTCGGTTCGCTCATCGAGAAGAAGGAACTGACGCCCGACGTCTATCCGATGACGGTCAACGGGCTGCAGTCGGCGACCAACCAGAAGACATCGCGCGAACCCGTGATGACCCTGGAACAGGGAGACGTTCACCGGGCGCTGAGGCTGCTGATGGACAAGGGGCTGGTTCGCCAGGTCTTCGCATCGCGCGTCGAGCGCTACGAGCATCAGCTCGCGCAGGCGTTCTCGCTGACGCAGCCGCAGATCGCGTTGCTCGGGCTGATGCTCCTGCGCGGCCCCCAGACGGCGCATGAACTGATGGCGCGCACCGAGCGCATGGCGCGCTTCCAGTCGATCGAGCAGCTGCGCGGCGACCTCGACCTGCTGATCGGCCGCCGGCCGCCCCTGGTGCAGTTGATCGAGCGCGGCCCCGGCCAGCGCGAGGAACGCTACGCGCATCTCCTGTCCGGGGAAGTGCAGATTTCCCCCCAATCCCCTTCCGGTTCCGCACCGGCCGCCGCTGCGCCGCGATCCGACCTCGAGGAGCGCGTGGAGACGCTGGAGCGCCAGGTCGCCGAGCTCTCGGAGAAGCTGAAACTCCTGATCGGCGACTAGGGCGTGGACTCAACTGAACGCATCCAGAGTCTAGCCGAAGCGAGTGCGACAGCGGCGAGGAAGTTCGTGGCGTGCTTTTCGAAGCGAGTGGCGATGCGCCGGAACTGCTTGATCTTGCAGAAGAAGCGCTCGACCAGGTTGCGGCGTCTGTAGAGTTCGTGATCGACGGAGCGTTGGGCCTTGACGCGGCTCTGGGTCGGGATATGGGCCTCACCGCCTGCCCTGCGGACGAGATCGATGATGGCGCGGCTGTCGTAGCCACGGTCGGCGACGAGCGCCCGAGCTGGCGGCAATCCCGCCAGAAGATCTGGCACGGCGGTCTTGTCTGACGCCTGCCCAGGCGTGATCAACAACCGGACCGGCAGTCCGTCTTGATCGACGACGGCATGGATCTTGGTGCTCAGTCCGCCACGAGAACGGCCGATGGCGTGATCCGGACCCCCTTTTTTCCACCGGCTGCGTGCTGGTGGGCCCGCACGATCGACGAGTCGATCAGGTGAAGAGACTGCGGCGACTGGGCCGCCAGGGCCTCGAACAGGCCGAGCCATACCCCCTTCTTGGCCCAACGATTGAAGCGGTTGTAGACCGTCGTGTATGGCCCATACCGTTCCGGCAGATCACGCCACGGCGATCCTGTCCTCAGCACATAGAAGATGCCGTTGACCACCCGACGGTCGTCAACCCGACGCTTACCCTTGCCAGCCGCAGGAAGTAGCGGCTCGACAATCCGCCACTCCGCCTCGTTCAGATCGTATCGCGCCATTTCAAGGCCTCCTTCCGGAACCCTTGAATCAACACCGCGACCAATCAGCAAGGCCTATTGAGTACGCGCCCTAGTCCTGCGGCACGCCTTGCGCGCGCAGCCGCCGCTCCAGCGCGCGCAGCGAGATCGACAGGCCGACCGTCAGGATCAGGTAGATGTAGGCGACGATCGAATAGGTCTCGAAGAAGCGGAACGAACCTGCCGCATAGACCTTGCCCATCTGGGTGATGTCGGCGACGCCGAGCACCGACACCAGTGAACTGTCCTTCACCATGGCGACGAAGTCGTTGGAGTAGGGCGGCAGGATGGTGCGGAACGCCTGCGGCCAGACAACATGGCGAAAGCGCCGATAGCGTGACAGGCCAAGCGCCTTGGCGGCTTCGATCTGTCCGGCGTCGACAGCCTGGATGCCGGCGCGGAAGATCTCGGCGATGAAGGACGAATAAGCGATCGTCAACGCGATGATCGCCCGCCACAGCAACGAGACGTCTCGCACCTGGAGTTCGCCGACAAGGCCAGCCTTGGTCAGCGGGGCCATCACGAAGTTCCAGCCGGCCACGAAGGCCGGGACTCCGGCGAAGGCGATCCAGAACAGCAGCACCAGGATCGGAATGCCGCGAATGATCTCGACGTAGAAGCGCGCGCTCTGGCTCAGCAAGCGCGACGGCGACAATGCCATGAGCGCGACCGCGAGACCGAGCGCCGACGCCATCGCGAAGGCGACGATCGTGACGAAGATCGTGATCCCTACACCCTTGAGGACGATATTGAAGACCTGCGAGTAGATCTCGCTGGTCGCGATCACGATCGCGACCACCACCGCGATCGCCACCGCCGCCACCAGCCACCAGGGCAGTTCTTTCCTGCCCGGACGCCCGGGCGCGACATTCGCCATGATCAGCGGCCGGGCAGCGCGGACGCCCGGCGCTCGAAAATCTGTTCCTGCACCTCGCCGCTCCACTGGTCGGCCTCGGCCTCGCCGACGAGCACGAAGCCGTGCCGTTCGTAGAGGCTTCGCGCAGCGTCGAGCCCAGCGAACGTGGTTAGCCAGACGGATTCGTATCCGCGCTCGTCGCAAAAGCTGACGGCGCGGCCGAGCAGGTCAGCCCCCAACCCCCTGCCCTGCATGTCCTCGTTGACGATGAACCAGCGCAGATGCGCGCCGCGCGGCCCGCCGCCGCTCGCATCGACGATCACCGAACCGACGGCGCCTTCGTCGCCATAGGCCGCCAGAAACAGGTCGCTGCTTGCGTTGTGGCGCGCGAGAAACTCGGCAAGTTCCATGCCCACTTTCGTCTCGAACGGCATCCCGAACTTCCAGTAGCGCGCGTAGTAGCGCGCATGGAGCCCGACAATGTCGGCAAGAGCTCCGGGCCGGTATCCGCCGATCTCGATCGACATCGCAGGATCACGGCTTGTAGTCGACGAACCACTTCTGGGTGAGCCCGTCGAGCGTGCCGTCGGCCTTCAGCGCGGCGATACCCGCATTGATGGGGGCAACGAGGTCCGAACCCTTCGGAAAGATGAACCCGAACTCCTCGGCCTGCAGCGGTTCGCCGATCATCTTGAGCGCGCCGCCGGAGCCATCAGAAATGAACCGGCCGGCCGCACTGTCGGTCAGCACCAGGTCGACGTCGCCCGACTTGAGCGCCTCGACGGTGGCGGCAAAAGTCTCCATCAGCTTGATGCGGGGGTTCTGCTCGTTGCCGTCGAGCACGTTGTAGACGGCGACGTAGAAGGGCGACGTCCCCGCCTGCGCCCCGACCAGCAGCTTGTCGTCCGACGCGAAGCTCTTGGGGTCGTCGAAGCGGCTCTCGTCGCCGCGCACCAGCATGAATATCTCGGACTTCATGTAGGGGTCGGAGAAGTCGACCTTCTCCTTGCGGTCGTCCTTGATGGTGATGCCGGTCATGCCGATGTCGTACTGCTTGTCCGAAACGGCCTGGATCATGGCGTCCCATGAGGTGTTCTGGTACTCGACCTTGAAGTTGAGGCGCTTGGCGAGTTCGGCCATCGCGTCATATTCCCAGCCAATGGCCTCGCCGGTCTTCTGATCGACGAACTGGAGCGGGAAGTAGGCGTTCTCGGTGACGACAACCACCGACTTGCCGCCCAGGTCGGGCAGCGTCTCGGCGGTGGCGGCGCCGGCCGCAAGAACGAGACCGGCCGCCAGGCCGGCCAACAGTGTCGTGATCTTCTTCATAATCCGCTCCTCAGACGATGCCGAAGCGGCCCCTCGGCCGCGCATGGAGCAGACTGTAGCGTTCTGGATCGGCCTTGCAAGCGGCGCCATTTCCTTTGCCCGGGCAAAAGCGGAACGGCGTTTCCGGACGGTTGCGCGTTGCCCGCCGGCCGGGATCCGCGCAAAACAAAAAGGCGGCCGAAGCCGCCTTTCCGGTAGAACCCGTGTGCCCCGCTTATTCGGCGGAGGCGGCCTTCTCGGCTGCTGCCTTTTCGGCGGCATCCTGCGCGGCCTTCTCGACGGCCAGAGCCTCTGCCGCCGCGACCTTCTCGGCCTCCAGCTTCGCCCTTTCGGCGAGCATCGCCTCGCGCTCGGCGTCGTTCAGCTTGCGAGCGCGCACGCCGGTGTTCTCGGAGATACGGGCCGACTTGCCGCGACGATCGCGCAGGTAATAGAGCTTGGCGCGGCGCACCTTGCCGCGGCGCACGATCTCGACGCCCTCGACCAGCGGCGAGTAGACGGGGAACACGCGCTCCACGCCTTCGCCGTAAGAAATCTTGCGAACGGTGAAGTTCTCGTTGAGGCCGGCGCCCGAGCGGGCGATCACGACGCCCTCATAGGCCTGCACGCGGGTGCGCGAGCCTTCGGTCACGCGAACCTGGACGCGAACGGTATCGCCCGGCTGGAATTCGGGAAGGGTGCGCTTGGCCTCGATCTTGGCGGCCTGCTCGGCGTCGAGCTGACGAATGATGTCCATCGGAATGATCCTTTAGTTCTTGCGAACCGTCAGAGCGCCCATCTTGCCGGCAGTCAATACCGCCTTGGAAAGCGCCCCTTCATTTGCGAAGGAGACAGGAGCGAGTTCACGCGTTCTTGGTTGAATTCCCGGCCAACGGCCGCTTCATGCGGGCGCACTTACACCACAACAGCGCGTGAATCAACCGGCTGGCCCCGGGCCCGGCGCTCGACCGATACGGCCGATATGCGTGTCCTGGAAGCCGGTCTCGTGCTTCAGCCCGTAGCCAAGCGCCCGGTCGATGGCGATGTGGGCTGCGAGAATGATGGCGGCGTGCACCATGAACGGCAGGCCAAGGGCAAGACCGGCGAGCCAGAGGCCGACAGGCGCCAGCCAGGCGTGCACGGCATTGTAGCACCATGCGCCGACCCTCGGTCCGCCCAGATAGCCAGCCATGGAGAGGTCGGGCGCCAGGATCAGCGCCGCAAACAGCCACCAGTTGCCGCCTGCAACGTGGTATGCGACGAGAGCCGCAAGCGCCAGCGCAGCATTTTCTAGGCGCAGAAGCCGGCTCATCCTGTCGTCGTCGTCGCCTCTTTGGCGGCCAGCAGGTCCGGCCGCCGTTCGGCCGTCAGCATCTCGGCCTGTTCGCGCCGCCACCTGGCGATCCTCGCATGATTGCCCGATGTCAGCACGTCGGGGATTTGCAGCCCCTCGAAGACCTGCGGCCGCGTGTATTGCGGATGTTCGAGCAGGCCGCTCTCGAAACTTTCCTCGTCGCCCGACGCCGCATTGCCCATCACCCCCGGCAGCAGCCTCACCACGGCGTCGAGCAGAACGAGCGCCGCGGGTTCGCCGCCCGACAGGATGAAATCGCCGACCGAGACCTCCTCGAGACCGCGCGCCTCGATCACGCGCTGGTCTACGCCTTCGAACCGACCGCACAGGATGACGGCGCCGGGACCGGCCGCCAGTTCTCGCACCCTGGCCTGCGTGAGGGGCCTGCCGCGCGGGCTCATCAGCAGACGCGGACGCGGGTCGCCCTGCGGTGACGCATGGTCGATCGCCCTGGCCAGCACGTCCGCCCGCATCACCATGCCGGCGCCGCCGCCGGCCGGGCTGTCGTCCACCGTGCGGTGGCGGTCGGCCGCGAAATCACGGATCTGGACCGGCTCCAGCGACCAGGCGCCGGCTTCCAGCGCGCGGCCGGCGAGCGACAGGCCGAGCGCGCCCGGAAACATCTCGGGATAGAGGGTGAGGACGGTCGCGCGAAAGCTCATCGGTTGCCCCCGGCGTCCCTGGGCCCTCTCGGCCGCGCACGGGCGTTGAAATCCCCGGGTCGGTCCGGCCTGCCGTCCTCGTCGGCATCCTCGGCAAGCCCCGCCGCAAGGGTGTCCACGCGCACGAAGCCGCCCGCGACATCGACATCGGTGACCGCAGCCCGGGAAAACGGAATGAGCTGGCTCTTGCGGCCGCGGAACGTGATTTCCAGGAGGTCGCCGCCGCCATAGTTCTGCACGGCCGTAACGCGCCCGACCGCCGCACCGGTCTCGTCGTGCACTTCGAGGCCCACCAGATCCGCATGGTAGAACTCGTCCTCTTCCTCCAGGGGAAGCACCGAGCGGTCGACGAAGAGGTCGGTGCCGGTCAGCTTCTCGGCGCTCGTCCGGTCGCCGATCCCTTCAAAACGCACGACCACGACCTCTCCGGCCGGGCGGATGCCGGTGATTTTGAACGCCCGTCCGTCTCGGGCGTAGAGCAGACCATAGTCGGCCAGGGCAAGCGGATCGCCGGTGAAGGTCTTCACGCGAACTTCGCCCTTGATGNCCGCCGCACCGGTCTCGTCGCGCACTTCGAGGCCCATCAGATCCGCATGGTAGAACTCGTCCTCTTCCTCCAGGGGAAGCACCGAGCGGTCGACGAAGAGGTCGGTGCCGGTCAGCTTCTCGGCGCTCGTCCGGTCGCCGATCCCTTCGAAACGCACGACCACGACCTCGCCGGCCGGGCGGATGCCGGTGATTTTGAACGCCCGTCCGTCTCGGGCGTAGAGCAGACCATAGTCGGCCAGGGCAAGCGGATCGCCGGTGAAGGTCTTCACGCGAACTTCGCCCTTGATGCCCTGCGCGGCACCTATGACGGCCATCTGGACGGGATTGATCGGCTTCATCTCTGCTTCACGGATTGCTAACTTGGGGGAGCCAATACTGCCATATTCCAATCGGGCCGCCGCTGCCAATGCAGGATTTCCTCGTTTCGGCCAAACCGGATCTCCATAGGGAGCGCCAAGGCTGGCTGAAGGCGCTGGCCGAAGAACGCCGCCTGTCGCCAGAGACCGCCGAGGCCTACGAACGCGATACGCGCCAGTTCCTCCAGTTCCTGACCGGACACAATGCAAGCCCTCCCGGCATTTCCGACATTGCCGCGCTTCGCCCGGCTGACCTGCGCGCGTTCCTCGCCCACCGGCGCTCGCAGGGCGTCGGGGCGCGCACGCTCGGCCGCGGGCTTGCCGGGGTTCGCTCGCTGCTGCGCTTCCTCGAAAGGCGTGGCCTCGCCAACGCCGCCGGCGCAACCGCGCTGCGGGCGCCGCGCCAGCCGAAGTCGCTGCCCAAGCCGCTGACCGCCGCCGATGCGCGTCGCGTCGTGTCCGCCGCCGAACAGTTGTCCGAAGAGCCATGGATCGCAGCGCGCGACGCCGCCGTGCTCACGCTGCTTTACGGCTGCGGCCTGCGCATATCCGAAGCGCTCGCGATCGAGGCCGGAGACCTGCCCGGCGCCGGGGTCCTGCGCATCGCCGGCAAGGGCGGCAAGACCCGACTGGCGCCGGTGCTTCCGCTCGCCCAGCGTGCCGTCGCCGAATACAGGAAGCTCTGCCCCTACCATCTCGCTCCCGATCGGCCGCTGTTCAGGGGCGCGCGCGGCGGGCCGCTGAACCCGGCGATCGTGCAGCGCGCGATGCGCGGCCTGCGTTCGGCCCTCAACCTGCCCGACACGGCGACGCCGCATGCGCTTCGCCACTCCTTCGCCACGCATCTGCTCGGTCGTGGCGGAGACCTGCGCACGATCCAGGAACTGCTCGGCCACGCCAGCCTTTCGACGACCCAGATCTACACCGGCGTCGATACCCAGCGGCTGCTCGATATCTACGACGCGGCGCATCCGCGCGCGTAGATCGCAACAATTTCCGTGGGCGCGTTAACCGTCTGAGGAGATTTGCCGGACAATGATGCCGTCATGACCAAAGCCCGCGTGATCGCCATTGCCGACCGTGCAACGCCAACTGCGCTGCAGTTGATCGCGGCGACGCACATTGCGCTTCTGGTGGCCTTCCTTTCGGCGCTCGCAAACGTTTCGCGCCTCGTTCAGCCCTGATCGTCCGGAACAAGGCAACCGGGATTGCGGCTTGCCGTCGGCGCCGCTATCAGGGGCTGTCCGCCGTCATTCCCTAAGGGCTTCCATGAGCCGCCTTGAAAGCTTCATCCGCCGCCTCACGGCGCAGCGCGAGATTCTGGACCTCATCTGCCGCGACATGCAGCTGGGCGACGGCCCGGTCATCGAACTCGGCCTCGGCAACGGCCGCACCTACGACCATCTGCGCGACAGGCTGCCCGACCGGCGCATCATCGCTTTCGACCGCGTCAACGCGGCCAATCTCAGGTCGCTTCCGCCGGAAGGCGATCTCATCCTGGGCGAAATAAGCGAGACCGCCCGCGCCTTCGCCGGCATCGGCGCGGCGCTTGTCCACGCCGACATCGGCAGCGGCTATGACGACCTCGACGAACTGAACCTGCGCTGGCTGCCGCAGGTCACCGTCGACATGCTCGCCCCCGGCGGCATCGCGGCGAGCGGCGTCCCGCTCGACCACCCCGACCTCTCCCCGCTGCCCCTGCCGGAAGGCATCCGGCCCGGACGCTACTTCCTCTACCGCAGGAATTGAGCCGGCTCACGCGGCCGCCACTGGGTCCCCGGTCAGCGGCTTGGGTACGACGCGGATGCCGTTCTCGCGAAACGCCTGGTGCACGGCCTTCAAGACGAAGCGGCGTATCATCGACTGCTTGCCGGGCTTCGCGACGAACTTGCCGCGCACAACGAGCGTGCCGTCCTCGACATTGGCGATGCCCTGGCTCTTGAAGGTCTCCATCACGTCCGGCGCCAGTTCCGGATTCTCCAGAAGCTCCTGGCCGATCTTCTTGAAGAGTTTGCGGACCAGTTCGATGTCGGTGTCGAAGGCCAGCCGGAAGGCCAGCTTTTCGATCGCGTAGTCGCGGCTGAAGTTCTGGATCTTGCTGATCTGCCCGTATGGCACCGTCGCCACGGGGCCGCGCGGGTTGCGCAGCGTTACCGAGCGCACCGAAATCTTCTCGACTGTGCCCTTGGCCCCCGACGTTTCGATGTACTCGCCGAGGCGGAAGGCATCGTCCATGAGGAAGAAGAGCCCCGAAACGATATCCTTGACGAGTGTCTGCGATCCGAAGCCGATCGCCAGCCCGAAGACGCTGAGGCCGGTGATGAGGGGCCACACATTGACGCCCACCGACACCAGGATCGACAGGAACGCCAGGGCGATGATGGTCGCCTTGCCGACGCCGCTGATCAGCGGCACCAGCGTGCCGAGACGGGAACGCGGCGTCGCCATCTCCGTCTGCGCCCGCTTGTCGCCCTGTTGCACGCGTCCCATCACGGTCGACAGCACACTCCACAGGAAGGAGGCGGCGATGGCGATCAGCGCGATGTGCAGGGCTTCGGAAGTCAGGCTGCGGAGCTTGATGCCGAAGCCGGTGGCCAAAGGCGAGGCCCAGATGGCGCCGAGCATGGTGATCATGACGATCAGCACCGCGAAGCGCGCCGTCTGGCGCAGCGCCACCCCGATGATCGACACGCGCTGGGCTTCCATGGCCCTGTTGGCGCTGCTGGCGATCAGCGCGTCGAGGTGCGGCGTCAGGAACACGATCACGATGGTCAGGAGCACCGTCGCGCCCGGGAGCGGAACGCCCAGGGTCAGCGCGACCTCCGCGCTGACGAGGGTCGCCAGCAGGAAGCCGACCACCATGGCAGGCCAGATGCGGGCGAGCCGGCCTTGCCACCTGCTGCGCGGCTTCGACCCCGCCACGGTTCCCGCCAGGGTGCGGCGATGGCGCCAGACGGTCCAGATGAACAGGGCGAAGGCCGTAAACGTGATCAGGACACTGCCGAGTGCGTCACGCAGCCCCGGCCCGGCGCCCCACAGCCTGAGCGTGGCCATGAACGCAAGGCCGAACATGCTCCAGCCTATGGCGATCGAGAGGTCGCGCGCCAGGCTCGCCAGCCGACCCACCTTGAGGGGCTTGGAATGCGTCAGCAGCGCCCGCACGGCAAAGATGGCGACCAGCGACAAGACGGTGACGACGACCCAGGTGCGCAGCGTGCGCACGGCCAACCCTTCGGCCGGCAGGAGCCTCTGCGCGACCACGCCTGCGACAATGGCGATGAAGGCTGCCGCGAGCGTCGCGAACAGCCGCCGCCACACGCCGGCGCCCGCACGCGCGAACCGGCGCCGGCAAAACAGGAACACGCCGGCAGCCACAAGCGTGACCACGAGTATCTGCAGGATGAGCGCCGTCGCGCTCGTACCGCCGGCGGCAAAGGCGGAAAACAGCGCGGCCGTCTCCTGACCGACACCCCCGAACGCCGTCATCCGCGCTTCGAAACCGCTGACGAACTGTTCTACGACCTGTTCGAAACCCGAAAGTATCGAAGTGACGTCGGACGAAACCGACGTTGATGCGCCTTCAGCCATGATTCCCCTCGATTCGCCCGCCAGCCGACCCCGGGGCCGTGGGCTTTAGCGAGCGGATACTACAGGGAGGTTTTGGCCGGAGCCATATCCGGCAGGCGGGTTCGCGCCGAAAAGTTGGTCCGTCAGACCATCCCGAGCGCGGCCTTGTAGAGATCGAGGATCGCTTCCGCCTCCTGCCTTTCGGCCTGATCCTGCTTGCGAAGCCGGATGATCGCGCGTACCGCCTTGGTGTCGAAGCCCGTGCCCTTCATCTCGGCGTAGACGTCCTTGATGTCGTCGGCGATGGTCTTCTTTTCTTCCTCAAGGCGCTCGACGCGCTCGATGAAGGCGCGCAGCTGGCCGGCGGCAACGGTCTGGCTGGTCTCGGTGATTTCGTCGGCCATCTTGCTCTCCTGGCTATCTCTGTCCGCCCGTATGGAATCGGGCCGCGGCAAGGCGTGCGGTTCGATGCCTGAAGCAGATCGGAGGGTCAAGTGGCGAGACGTTTCCCGTCGGGAACCGTGCGGCGCGCTCAATGGTCCTTGGGACGGTTGATCTCGAAGGCCGCCTTCTTCGCATCCGAGGCTTCCGTCTGGTACTTCTGCTGCCACTCCGCATAGGGCATGCCGTAGACGATCGCCCTGGACTCGTCCTTGGAGAGCGGCACGCCGCCCGCCTCGGCCGCCTCGCGATACCAGTTGGACAGACAGTTGCGGCAGAAACCGGCAAGGTTCATCAGGTCGATGTTCTGGACGTCGGTCCGCGCGCGCAGATGCTCGACGAGGCGGCGGAAGGCGGCGGCCTCGAAATCGCGCCGCTGCATTTCGCTGAGATCGGTCATCACACTATCTCCTGCGTTTCACGGCGGGCCCGTTCGCGAGCCGTGCTTTCGGACCTCGTGTATATCGGTCCGCCGGTTGATCGCGTCAACGATCGGCGCGATGCGCCTGGCCCATTCGTCCGCGCCGGCCTCGTCGGCGATCAGGTCCTGCCTGATCTCGAGCAGCGCGTGGGCATAGCCGCTGACGACGGCGTGACGATACATCGTGTCGCCGCGCAGCGCGCCGTCATAGGGCTCGTTGTCGCCGACGACGAGGCCGCCGTCGAGCGCCAGCATGTCGATCAGCGGCCGCGCCGCGCGATCGTCGAGGTCCCACAACACGCCGGCATGCCACGGCCGGACCATGCCCTGCATGACCGGGGTGAAGGAATGCACGGAGAGGATGAACGGCGATTTTCCCGATTCCGCCGCGACCGAGGCGATCATCGAACCGACCGCGTCGTGGTAGGGCCGATAGAACAGGTCAAGCCTGCGCTCCCGCTCGGCCGCTGCCATCGGATAGTTGGCCGGCACGACCGTGCCGTCATAGAGCTGGCGGATCAGCGTCGGATCGTCCTCGCCGCGATTCGGATCGATCAGGAGCCGGGAGAAGCAGGCCATCACCGCAGGCGCGCCGGTGAGCGCGGCGAGCGTCCGCGTGACAGCCTCGACGCCGATGTCGTAGGCGATGTGCCTGTCGAACTCCGCGGCCGGCAGGCCGAGGTCGCCATATTCCGCCGGCAGGTCGCGCCGTGCGTGATCGGCCACCAGCACGAGGCCCATGCGGCGGTCGCCCTCGACAACCTCGAACGGAGCAAAGAGGGCAGTGCGTTTCATCGGCGGGGTCATTCCGGAAAAGATGGCTCCGCGCGAACCGAAAGCGGAGGCCGCACAATGCCGTTGTTTGGTCACGCTTTTCAAGGAATTCTGCGGCAGGCGCCGGACTGCAGTCGAGCCGGCAGCCTAAATCGATTGGATATCGGTTGGATAGCGATTGGTTATCGGTTTGATTCGTGCGGCCGCGCGCGTTGACATGCGCCGCGACTTTTCCGAAAAGGGGCGCCAGACAATGCTTCTGCGTTCGAAGAGGGGTTTGAGGATGGCTCGTGCCGCTGGGCGACGCTACGGCCTTGCGTCGCCCGTGTCGCTGGCCTTTTTGGCCGCGGTCTGCCTGACCGCTTTCGGCGTGCGAGAGGCGCAGGCGGATTTCCGGGTCTGCAACGCGACACAAAACCTGGTCGGCGTCGGCATCGGCTACCGGGCAAAGGCTGGTTGGGTGACCGAGGGGTGGTGGCACATCGAGGGCTCGACCTGCAAGACGCTCATCGAAGGCCCTTTGTCATCCAGGTTTTACTATCTTTATGCAGAAGACGCCGAGCGCGGCGGACGCTGGGACGGCCCGATCAACATGTGCGTGGCCGAAAAGGAGTTCAAGATCGCCGGCGTCAACGACTGCTTCGCGCGCGGCTACCAGCGCGCGGGGTTCCAGGAATACGACACGGGCGAGCAGGCGAGCTGGATGGTTCAGCTGACCGACGAACCCGCAGATGACGGCGAGGCGGCCGTGACAGGACAGACCAATCCATGAGACGCAGCCGCAAGGTAAAAATTCTGGCGACGATCGGCCCGGCCTCGTCCAGCGAAGACATGCTGAGAAAGCTGTTCGAAGCCGGCGCTGACGTGTTCCGGATCAACATGAGCCATACCGACCACGAGTTGATGCGCACGCTCGTCGCGCGCATCCGCTCGGTCGAGCATGCCGTCGGCCGGCCGATCGGCATCCTGGCCGACCTGCAGGGTCCCAAGCTGCGTGTCGGCAAGTTCGCCAATGGCAAGGAAACGCTCGAGGTCGGCCAGACCTTCACGCTCGACGACAATCCCGATCCGGGCAACGCGTCGCGCGTCTATCTTCCGCATCCCGAGATCCTGCGCTCTGTTGAGCCGGGCCATCGGCTGCTCATCGACGACGGCAAGCTCGCGCTGCAGGCGGTCTCCTGCGACGGCAGGTCGATCACCTGTACCGTGGTTGCCGGGACTTCGATTTCCGATCGCAAGGGCGTCAGCCTGCCGGACACCGACCTGCCGGTCGGAGCGCTGACGGACAAGGACCGTGCGGATCTCGACGCGGTCCTCGAGACCGGCGTCGACTGGGTGGCGCTGTCCTTCATCCAGCGCCCGGACGATCTCTCCGAGGCGCGCAAGATCGCCCGCGGGCGGGCGCTTCTGATGTCCAAGATCGAGAAACCCCAGGCCGTCGCCAGGCTGGCTGAGATCATCGAGCTGTCGGACGCGCTGATGGTCGCGCGCGGCGATCTTGGCGTCGAGATGCCGCTCGAGGCGGTGCCCGGAATCCAGAAGCAGATCACACGCGCCGCGCGCCGCGCCGGCAAGCCGGTCGTGGTCGCGACGCAGATGCTGGAATCGATGATCACGGCGCCTGTCCCGACGCGAGCCGAGGTGTCGGACGTGTCGATCGCCGTCTTCGAGGGCGCTGACGCCATCATGCTGTCCGCCGAATCGGCGTCCGGCGCGTACCCCATCGAATCCGTTGCCACGATGGACAAGATCGCCACCAAGGTCGAGACCGATCCGCTCTATCACAGTATCATCAACGCACAGCGGTCCGAGCCGGAAGCCACCGGTGCCGACGCCATATCGCTTGCCGCGCGCCAGATCGCCGAGACCCTGAAGCTGTCGGCGATCGTGACCTACACGGCGTCCGGCACCACCGGATTGCGGGCTGCGCGCGAGCGTCCTCAGGTGCCGATCATCGCCCTGTCTCCCATCCTCAACACGGCGCGGCGCCTGTCGCTGCTGTGGGGGACACACTGCGTCGTCTCGCCCGATGCGACCGACCTCGACGACATGGTCGCACGCGCCTGCCGCATTGCGCATGAGGAGAACTTCGGCGAAACGGGCGACCGGATCATCATCACGGCAGGCGTCCCGTTGCGAACCCCCGGCTCGACCAACATGCTGCGCATCGCCTATATCGGCGTCGACGAGAACTCGGTCGATCCCGAGCGCGGCCGCATCACACCCCAAAAGGCTCCCCGATAGCGGCGGTCGGCTGGCAGCGCCGGCCGAACGCATCGTCGGCGATCCTGGATTCCACCGTTCGCGCGATCGCCTGCAGGTCGACCGACCGGCCGGACAGCTTGTCGATCGCGGCGACGACCAGTTCCGGCGCGACCCAGTCGGGCTTGTGCCCGAGGTTCCTGATCCAGACGAGTTCGGTGCCGGCGATGTCGCGCGCCAGGCCGAGCGAGTGCACTTCTTCATAGACGACCGTGTCCGCGTCGCCCGAGACGACGATCGCGGGCGCCACGATTTCCCGGTAACGGGGAGCGTTGGCAACGGTGAAACGGTAGAGCCCCTCGACGTCTTCCGCATTGGCGCGAAACGCCCCCGGGCGCAGCACGAGCGGAATCCGGGCGCGTTGCAGATAGTCGGGCGGCATCCGGTTCGGCGCGAAGACACAGGCGCTCGCCGCCTTGACGCGCAGCATTCCGGCCAGGCTGGCGATGGTTTCGGAAAACAGCCAGCCAACCACCGGGACCGAGGTGAGATGGTAGTACCAGGAGGTCCTGCCGCCCGGCCAGGGATGGGTGGCGGCCGACAGGAAGACCAGGCCCCGGGTTCTTTCGGGATAGGCGAGCGCGAACGCGGCGGCGACCGAGCATCCGAAGGAATGGCCGACGACGATGGCCGGCCCGATCCCCAGCCGATCCATCAAGGCCGCGATCAGCTCTGCCTGCCGCGCCTGGGACGCGTGCCCGCCATTCCGCCCGGACCAGCCATGGCCCGGCCGGTCGAAGAAGAGCATTTCGGTCCGGCCCTGGAGCAGCGGCCTCAGCGGCGCCATCTGGTCGTTGAGGTTGGCGCTGGCGCCATGGATGAAGACCGTCGCCGGCGGCCCAGACGCCCCCGGCGCCGGAACATGGACGTAGTGCACCTTTACACCCGCAATGTCCGTGAACGCGCCGACAGGCGGATGACGCCTGCCGATCAGTAACGCGTAGGCGCGCGTCATTGTCGCCAGGACGAGAAGAAGCGCGATCACGGCGGCAGATCCGGTCAGGAGGAACATGGGCACGGGAGGGGCGCGCAATCCCTGTTGGCCCGGCCGCGCGGCCGGCGGGAGGTTTCAGATGCCTTCGCCGGCGAGGTCTTCCGACAGGGTGGAAACCTCGCTCTGCGCGCTCCGCATCATCGGATAGATGTCCAGCACCCGCTGCCAGGCCTGCAGCGCGAGTTCGTCGCGTCCGCTGCTCTTCATGATCTGGCCCATGCCCGACAGGGCGCCGAAATGGCGCGGCTCAAGCTGCAGCGTATGGTGTATGTCGGCCATCGACTTGGCATAGTTGTTCATCAGGAAATGAACGGTGGCGCGCCGGTTCCAGCCCTCGGCGTAGCCAGGGTCCATGGTGACGATCTGATCCAGGAAATCGAGTGCGACGTCGTATTTCTTGCTTTCCATCGCCGTCTTCGACCAACCCATCATGAGATCGATCGACGCGCTGCCGGAGTGGTTCCACTCGTCCCAGATGCGGGCGGCGATGCGCTCGGCGGCCTTCTCGTTGCGCTCGCGCTTGAGTTCGGCAAACAGCGTATCGAGGCGGCTTTGTGGCTGGGGCGAAGTGGCGGCGGCGGCCTGTCCTTTCGGCGCGGTCGCAACCGGCTCGGCGGCAACCGCCGGCGACAGCAGCGCGGCTGTCAGGGCGACGGCGCAGAAGGCAGAACGAATCCGCATGGGCGAGAATCTATTCCCGCCCATGCAAAGGTCAAACTGAATTTTGCGTGCACTGAGCGACAGGCCGACTGTGCGGCCCGTCGGGCGATCAGCCCTGGCGCGCCTTGAAGCGCGGAGCGGTCTTGTTGATCAGGTACACGCGGCCCTTGCGGCGAACCAGCTGGTTGTCGCGGTGGCGGGCCTTCAGGGCCTTGAGGGAGTTCTTGATCTTCATGGTCTGGCCTGTCGAATGGGCCCCATCCGGGCCGAACATAAAAGGCGCGCCCAAAAGCGCGCCCGAATTGGTGACAGGCTCATAGACGAGGAATGTCGTTCCTGTCAACCGCGCGCCCCGTCAGTCGCGTGAAGTGCCCCATCTTGCGACCCTTCCGCACGTCTGCCTTGCCGTAGAGGTGGAGCAACAGATCCGGCTCGCCAAGCAGGTGCGGCGCGCGGCCGACTTCGTCGCCCACGAGGTTTTCCATCACGCAGTCCGAATGCCGCCGCGTGTCGCCGAGCGGCAGGCCGCAGATCGCGCGGATGTGCTGTTCGAACTGCGAGATCGCGCATGCCGCTTCCGTCCAGTGCCCCGAATTGTGAACCCTTGGCGCGATCTCGTTGACGAGAAGCCGGCCATCCCCGGCCACGAAGAACTCGACTCCGATCACCCCGACATAGTCGAGCGCCTGGACGATGGCGCGGGCGCTGCTGACGGCAAGGTCCGAGGTTTCCCGCGATATGGCGGCAGGGACCGTCGAACGATGCAGTATCCCGTCTCGGTGGACGTTCTGCGCCGGATCGTAGGCGGCGACCGATCCGTCCCCGGCCCGTGCCGCGATGACCGATATTTCGCAGCTGAACGAAACCAGCGCCTCGAGGATGAGCGGCACGCCCCCCATTGCCGCCCAGGCGCCATCGACGTCGCCATGGAAATCGCGAAACACGCGCTGTCCCTTGCCGTCGTAGCCAAGACGGCGGGTCTTCAGGACGCCGCTGCCCCCGAATTCGGACAGCGCGGACGCCAGGTCGGCATCGTTGTCGACCGGGAGGAAGGCGGCCGTGGGAATGCCGATGCCGTTGAGGAAACGCTTCTCGGCGAGCCGGTCCTGGCTCACCTCCAGGGCGCGCGGCGGCGGGAACACCGGCACGTCGCGCGTCAGTCCGACCGCCGCGGCGACCGGGACGTTCTCGAATTCATAGGTGACGACGTCGCAGAGCCTGGCGAGTTCGGCCAGCGCGGCCGGGTCGTCATAGGTGCCCGCAAGCTGCCGGCTGGCGAGCTGGGCCGCCGGGCAGTCGACGGAGGGCTCGAGCACGACGGTGCGGTAGCCGAGCCTCGCAGCGGCCATCGCCAGCATTCGGCCGAGCTGGCCGCCGCCAATGATGCCGATCGTCGAGCCCGGCGGCAGCGGATGGGCGGTCGCCGTCATTGCGGATCGGACGGTTCGGAGGCGACCTTGGCGGTCTGCGCCGCACGAAAACCGTCGAGCCGCTTGGCGAGGCCGGCGTCGGTAAGCGCGAGGACGGCCGCCGCAAGCAGCGCGGCGTTGACCGCGCCCGCACGCCCGATCGCGAGCGTGCCGACTGGAATTCCGGCCGGCATCTGGACAATGGAAAGCAGGGAATCCTGGCCGGAAAGGGCCTTCGATTCGACCGGAACGCCGAACACCGGCAGCGGGGTCAGCGCCGCGGCCATGCCCGGCAGGTGTGCCGCGCCGCCGGCGCCCGCGATGATGATCTTGTAGCCGGCGGCCTTGGCCCCCTTGGCGAACTGGTACAGCCGATCAGGCGTGCGGTGCGCCGAGACGATCTTCCTGTCGTGGGTGACGCCAAGCGCGGCAAGCGTCTCGGCGGCATGACGCATGGTCGCCCAGTCCGACTGGCTGCCCATGATGATCGCGACGTCGGCCCGTTTGCTGTTCACCGGAAGTCACTCCCCGCGGAAAGGTCGCGCAATAGTCGAAATCATGCCGCATCGCAAGGATCGTGGGGCGAGGCTGGGTCGGGACCGAATCAGGCGATGATGTCGGGGATGATCTTGTCTTCCAGCGCCTGCATGCGGTCCTTGATGGCCAGCTTCTTCTTTTTCATGCGCTGGATTTGCAGCGGATCGCAGCCGATGGCTGCCATCGCGTTGATCGCCGCATCGAAATCGGTGTGATCCTGCTTCAGCTTGGCGAATTCCAGTCGAATTTCAGTCTGGTCCTGGTCCGACATGGCCACCGTCTGCAGGGTTTGGTCGCCGGCAATGCGCCGTCTGTGCGGGTCCGGGTCCGGAGGCCGCCAGCGGCGCATGCCATATCACATTTTTGCGCTCACGGGAATGCTACCAAGACGCGTTCGACACCGGCGCGGTAAGGTGGCAAAATGTCATCGTGCCGTCATGGACGGAACCGGCGGCGGGGTCCGTTTGTTGCGGTTTGCATTCGAGGAATCCATGAAAGGGAGAACCAATCATGTCTCTTGCCAACCACCTTGATGAGCTGCAGCGGAAGCATGGCGACATCGAGCGCGAGCTGGACGAGGCCATGCTTCATCCATCCGTCGACGACCTCGAAATCGCGGCTCTCAAGCGGCGCAAGCTGGCAATCAAGGACGAGATTGAAAAATTGAGGACGCAGCCAACCAAGCACTGACGCCAAGCCGCACTTTGCGGAACACTCCCCGGCGACGCCAGGCGTCGCCGGCCAGGCGGCCTGGTTCCGCAACGTTCACCTGCCCGTCTCGGGCATCTCCCCATTGTTCCCGGCCGGAACGCCTCGCAGCGGAGAGTTCGGTCCGGCGCGACCTCAGTCGAAACTGCAGGGCCAGGCCGACGGCGCAGAGAGACCCGACGGCAGCTTCGTTTCCCCGTCGCCACAGGACATGTCTACCTGCCACTGCTGCAGGCCGGTCGCAGCGGACAGATCGAGCCCTTCGATGCGCGTCAGGAAGAAGAAGGACCCGGCAAAGTCGATCGGCCCGCTGAACTTCGCCTTGCTGAGGTCGGCGCGCGCGAGATTGGCCAGCGCAAACTTGGTGCCGGTAATGTCCGCGCCCGAAAAGTCTGCCCTGCCAAGCTCGGCCTTGGTGAAATCGACGTCGACCAAGACCGCATTCGTGAAATTCGAACGCTGGACCTCGGCGCTGGCAAACGTCGCCCCGCGCGCGTCCACGCTGCTGAAATTGGTCCGGTAGGCCTCGATCCGGTCGAATCGCGCGCCCCTCGCCTTGGAGTTGGCTAGCGAGGCGCGCACCAGCGTCGACTTCTCGAAATTGGCAGCGAGCAGGTTCGTGTCGCGCAGGTCGGTCGACGTAAAATCGGTGTCGACCAGGGTGGCGCCATTGAGATCGGAATCGCTGAGGATGATCAGCTTCTTGTCGCAGCCCGTCCAGTCAACTCCCGGGGCGGCCGAAGCCGAACAACTCGGGCCTGCGGATGCGGGCCCGAGAGATGCGCCAAGGAAGGCAGCCACGACGGCGGCACTGGCCTGAAGAACCATACTCGAACGCACTGGCGTCATGACCATCAGTCCTTCCTGCTTGTCCCTGCGGCACCTTACCAACTCGGCAAGGGGTCGTCATCTTGCCCGGCAAAGCGTCTGCCGAGATTGGATCCCGCCCGCTCATGCTTCCCAGAACTGGTCGAGCCAGACATTGAGCCTGACGAAGCCCGTCGCGGACACGGCATAGATTCGCCTGGTACCTTGCGCCTGCACGTCGACCAGACCGGCATCCAGCAGCATCCTCAGATGCTGCGAGACCGCCGGACGCGACACCGGCAGACCGGAGGCGAGTTCGCCGACCGTCTTCGGCCCCCGGCGCAACTCCTCGAGGAGGTGGCGGCGGTTGGGATCGGCGATCGCCAGAAAGGCATCGGCGAAGGTCATCGCCCTTTGTGCGGCATAATCGGGATGATCTCAACTCCCCTGTGCAGGCAGCGCTTGGCGCCATCCTATCCCGCAGTCTCCTCCTGCGGCGTGCGCGGGTCGAGTCGCGCGGCCTCCGGGGTGACGCCCCTTTCGGACGGCATGGTCTTGAAGGCCTCGCGTTCTTCCAGCGGCACGGGCGCGCGCCGGCGGATGCGCAGCATCGTGTAGCCGACGAGCAGGAAATGGGCGAGCGCGGTGGCGAGGAAGAGGCTTTCCGGTCGCATCGAATCCATCAGGACCGAACCAATCACCGGACCGATCATCGTGCCGAAGCCGTAGAGCAGGAGCAGGCCGCCGGATACCTTGGCGAACTCCTCGGGTTTCGCATGGTCGTTGGCATGCGCCACCGCCAGCGAATAGAGCGTGTAGGCGAAGGCGCCGTAGGCGGCGGTCAAGGCGATCACGAAGGCGCCCGAGCGCGGCGCGGCGAAGAAGATAACGACGCCGACCACCGCGCAGGCAAGGGCCGCCGCCGCCAGCACGTAGCGGCGATCGGTCCTGTCGGAAAGCCGGCCGACCGGCATCTGGAGGGCCGCGCCGGCAATGACGACGAGGCTCATCATCAGAGCGATTTCCGCGGTCGAGATACCTATGCGCGCTCCGTAGACGGCGCCGAGCGTGCCCCAGGCTCCGTTCGCGACGCCGATCAGCAGGCAGGCCGCCCAGGCGACCGGCGAGTTGGCGTAAAGCCCGCGAATATCGAGCGAAACATCCTGCAGCGGCGTCGGATGGGCGGCCGTCGACACCGCCGTCGGGAGCAGCGACAGGCAGAAGAGGATACCGGTGACCATGAACAGCGATGCCGAGCCGACATCGCTTGCCGCGACCATCATCTGCCCGACCATGATGGAGGCATAGGTGACCATCATGTAGAGGCCGAACACCGTCCCGCGGTTCTCGTTGCTGGCGCGCTCGTTGAGCCAGCTTTCGATCACCATGAACGCCCCGGCCATCACGAATCCCGTGCACGCCCGCAGGACGATCCAGATGAACGGATCGATCATCAGCCCTGTCAGCAAGGCGATGATCGCCGCCGACGCCGCAAAGGCGCCAAAGGCGCGAACATGGCCGGCGCGGCGCACGATGCGGGGAGCGAAGATGCAGCCGGCGACGAATCCGCCGGCCCATGCGGTCCCCATCAAGCCCAGAGACGCCGTCGAAAACCCTTCGAGTTGGCCGCGCAGCGGCAACAAAAGTCCATGCAGGCCGGACGCCGCGAGGAGAAAGGCCGTGCCGCGCAGCAGGGAGAAGATCGGTTTGTAGGCGGCGAAGTTCAGCATGCTGCTAGGGGCTCTTCGAATCGGTGGCGCGAACGGCGGCAGAAATCGACACCATACGGGCGCGATTGCGGCGTGCCGACGACAATTCCGTCACGAACGGCGAAAGAGCGCCTCGGCGGCGGTCTTGGTCGTACCCTTGGCTCGCAGTTCACCCTCCAGCCGTTCGATCTCCGCCCGCAGCAGCGCGATTCGTTCACCGAGTTCATCGACCGAAAGGAGCGACAAATCCTGCCCGATCTCATGCGCCTTCGGCTTTTTCAGCGGCTCATCGTCGAAAAGCGCCATGGTTCCCTCCGCTTTGCATGGTCGGTCCGCAGAGAATACATAGTCGGCAACGAAGCACCAACCGATACGCACGCGCGTGACCGCAGGAAAGAAGGAGAGTTCCATGGCAAGGACGACGAGCATTCCGTCGACGATGACGGTCGTCGCGATTTCCAAGCCCGGCGGCCCCCGCGTGCTGAAACCGGAACAGCGCGACGTGCCTAGGCCGGGCGAGGGCGAGATTCTCATCCGGGTGCGCGCCGCGGGCGTGAACAGGCCCGACGTGCAGCAGCGCAAGGGGCTCTATCCGCCACCTCCAGGCGCTTCCGACCTGCCCGGCCTGGAGGTGGCTGGCGAGGTCGCGGCGATCGGCGCCGGCGTCAAACGCTGGAACGGCGGCGACCAGGTCTGCGCGCTGACGGCCGGCGGCGGCTATGCCGAATATGTCGTCGTCCATGAAAGCCATGCGCTGCCGATGCCTGCCGGCTTCACCTTCACCGAGGCGGCCGCGCTCCCGGAGAATTATTTCACCGTGTGGCACAACGTCTTCGAGCGCGGCGGGCTGAAGGCCGGTGAGACACTCCTCGTCCACGGCGGTTCCTCCGGCATCGGCACCACCGCGATCCAGCTTGCCTCGGCCTTCGGCGCGCGCGTCATCGCGACCGCCGGCTCGCCGGACAAATGCGCGGCATGCCTGAAGCTCGGCGCCGATCGTGCGGTGAACTACAAGGAAGAGGATTTCGTCGCGGCCGTGAAGGACGCGACCGCCGGCGACGGAGCCAACGTCATCCTCGACATGGTGGGCGGCGACTATGTCGTGCGGAACTATCGGGCAGCGGCCGTCGAGGGCCGCATCGTGCAGATCGCGACGCAGATGGGCGCGGTGGCCAGCACCGACTTCGCCAAACTGATGGTCAAGCGGCTTACCCACACCGGTTCGACGCTCAGGCCGCGCAGCGTCGCCGTCAAGGGCGAGATTGCCGCCGCTCTCGAGGCCAACGTCTGGCCTCTGCTGGCGACCCGCCGGGTGGCCCCCGTGCTCGACATGATCTATCCGCTGACGGAAGCGTGGCGGGCGCATGAACGCATGGAGGAAGGCGACCACATCGGCAAGATCATGCTGGATGTCGGATAGGCCGGCCCGGCGGCGCAGCCTCAGCCGAACTGCCACACCGTCGTGCGCTTGATCTCGGTATCCTCAAGCGCGCGCGTGACCGGCACCTGATATTCGGCGAGCCGTGTCAGATTTGCACGCGGCAGGTAGGAACGGCCGGGATCCCCCACCAGGACAGTCATGCCTGCGTCGGACAACTGAGCGAACCAGGGAGCGAGCCGTTCCGCAAACGCCCGGTCGTAGAAGACGTCGCCGGCCAGCAGGACGTCGGCGTCAAGGTTTTCGCCGATACGGTCATCGCTGTTGAAAGCGATCGCGACGCCGTTCACCGCAGCGTTCAGGCTGACGGCGGCTTCACAGAATGGATCGATGTCGCATGCCGTGACCCCAGCCGCCCCGGCTTTCGCCGCTGCGATGGCGACGAGACCTGAACCCGTCGCGAAATCGACCACCCGCTTGCCGCGGACTATTTGCGGGTTATCGAGCACATGGCGCGCCAGCCCCTGTCCGCCGGCCCATGCAAACGCCCAGAAGGGCGGCGGCAGGCCGATCTCGGCGAGTTCTTCCTCCGTGCGATGCCAGAGGTCGTGCGCCTCGTCTGCGAGATGCAGGCTGATTTCCGGCACATGCGGCGGCGCGATCAACGCGGTGTTGGCGAGGATGAAGTCCTTGAACCGGCTGGCTGATCGCGGCATGTCGGCCGCCAACGGCATTCAGCCGGCCGTCTCGAGCCCACCCATGCGGCAGACTTCCTTCCATTCGGCCGGCGTCACCGGCTGTACCGACAGCCTGCCGAGGCGAACAAGCGCCATGTCGGCAAGCTTGGCGTTGGCTTTGATCTGCGCAAGCGTCGGCGGGTTCGGCATGTCCTTCACGGCGCGGACGTCGACGCACTCCCAGCGCGGATCGTCCGTCGTCGTGTCGGGATGGGCGAGAGCGCAGACCTCGGCGATGCCGACGATGTTCAGCCCCTCGTTGGAATGGTAGAAGAAGCCGAGGTCGCCGACCTTCATCGCCTTCATGTTGTTGCGCGCCGCATAATTGCGCACGCCGTCCCACTGCGTGCCGGCCTTTCCCTTCTTCTTCAGATCGTCGAACGAGAACTTGAAGGGTTCCGACTTGAACAACCAATAGTTCATGGCGCGCTCCTGCAATTGCGATGGCGACAGCTAGGGGTTCGACGGATTGGCCGGATTGTTGAAGACCCAGGTCCAGGCCCGGATGCTGACGCTCTCGAACAGTCCAGCCTTGGCATAGGGATCGTCGGCACCGATCTTCGCCGCCTCCAACTTGTCCGCCGCCTCGATCACCGCAAGCGTCCCCGTCGACTTGCCTTCGTCGTCGAGAAACGGCCCGGCGAACTTCAGCTTCCCGGCATCGTTCAGTTTTCTCAGAAACTCGAGATGGGCCGGACGATTATCGAGCCGCACCTGGAGATGGTCCGGCTTGTCCTTGCAGACCAGGGCAAACAGCATGGCGAAAACTCCTTCCTCGAAAACTTAGCCGGCTTCGGCGCGCAACGGCCGCGTCATCAACGCCGAAACCGCCTCGTTGATGGTTATGCTTCCAGCGAGGATCGCCGCAACCGCCGAGATTATGGGCGCTTCGATCCCGCGCCGGCCGGCAATCGTCGCCGCGATGCCCGCCGTCGCCACGCCTTCGGCGAGCGGCCGACCGGCGAGGCTTTCGCCGCGCCCCAGCGCCAGCCCGTAGGCAAAGTTTCGCGACTGCGCGGAAGAGCAGGTGAGCAGCAGGTCGCCGAGGCCGGACAGCCCCATCACCGTCTCGGGTTCCGCGCCGAAGGCCTGCGCGATGCGCCTGAGTTCCACGAAACCGCGCGTCACCATCGCCGCCTGGGCGCTCGCCCCGAGGCCGGCGCCCGTCACCGCGCCGGCGGCAATGGCGAAGACGTTCTTCAGCGCTCCGCCAATCTCGACCCCGACAAGATCGCCGGTGGAGTAGCACCTGAAGCGCTCCGTCGAGAAGGCTTGCGCGAGGCGAACGGCCATTGGCTCCTCGCGCGCAGCGATCACGACAGCCGTGGGCAGCCCGTTAGCGAGATCTGCCGCGAAGCTCGGCCCCGAAAGCGCGGCGACCGGATTGTTCGGCAGGAACTCTGCCGCGACTTGCGACAGGAGCAGTCCGGAGTCGTGCTCGATCCCCTTGGCGCAGAGCACCATCGGCACGTCTGCCGGTACCGAGCCGGCGACCTTGGCAAGCGCGCCGCGCAGGGACTGGGCCGGTATCACCGCGAGCACGCAGCCGGCCCCGTCCAGGGTGGCGGCCCAGTCCGTCGACGCCTCGATCCCGGCGTCGACTTCGATCCCGGGCAGGTAGGCCGGGTTTTCGCGGCGCCTGATCGCCTCGACCGTCGCCTCGTCCCTTGCCCAGAGCGCGACCGCGTTGCCGGCCCGGCGCATCTGCATGGCGAGCGCCGTGCCCCAGGCGCCTCCCCCGAGAACGGCGACGCGCATGCTCATGCCTTGGCTCCGCGGCGACCCGAGCCGACCACCGGCGCCGACACCTCGTCGAGCGGCCAGCGCGACCGCGGCACGAACGCAAAGGCGTCGCCGCCGGCAAGCCCGGCGCGGAGACGTTCGATGCCCGCCCACGCGATCATCGCCGCATTGTCCGTGCAGAGTTCATGCGGCGGGGCTATGAAACGAAAGCCGTGTTCCCGACACTGCGCCTCAAGCGAGGCCCGGATCTCCCGGTTGGCGGCGACACCACCGGCGATGACGAGGACGGGTGTTCCGATATCGGGGAATGTCTCGCGGAACCGCTGCAGGCACCGCCCGACTCGGTCCGCCAGCGCATCAGACACCGCCGCCTGGAACGACGCGCAGATGTCCGCCACGTCCCTGTCCGACAACGGCGCGGCGGCGCTCGCCGCCTGCCTGACCGCCGTCTTCAAGCCGGCAAAGGAAAAGTCCGGCTGGGCCGAGCCTTTCATCGGGCGCGGGAACGCAAACCGCGTCGGGTCTCCGCCTTTTGCCGTCTTCTCGACATTCGGTCCGCCGGGATAGGGCAGGCCGAGCATCTTGGCCGTCTTGTCGAACGCCTCGCCGAGAGCATCGTCGATGGTCGTCGCCCAGCGCTGATAGTCGCCGACGCCGCGCACCAGCACGATCTGCGTATGACCGCCCGAGACCAAGAGCAGCAGATAGGGAAATCGCAGCCCGTCGGTCAGCCGCGCGGTGAGTGCATGCCCCTCGAGATGGTTGATCGCGAGCAGCGGCTTGCCAGCGGCGCTGGCGACCGCCTTCGCCGTCATCAGCCCGACGATCAGCCCGCCGACAAGGCCGGGACCCGCGGTCGCCGCGACCGCATCGACTGCGGCAAGGTCGACGCCGGCATCGGCCAGCGCGGCCTCGACGATCCCGTCCAGCGCCTCGACATGCGCGCGCGCCGCGATCTCCGGCACGACGCCGCCGAAGGCCGCATGATCCTCGATCTGGCTGAGCACCACGTTCGACAGGATCTCGGGCGCATCGCCTTCGCGCAGGACCACCACGCTCGCGGCGGTCTCGTCGCAACTCGTCTCGATGCCGAGAACGCGGATCATCTTGTCGCGTCGTTCGATCATTGCCGCCCTGGCAGGTCCTGGGATAGGAGTTTGCGGGCAAAACCCGGTTCGGCCGGGCGTATCACGGACGGCACCATGCAAACAACCGTGCTGAGGATAGGAACGCGCGCCAGCCCGCTGGCCATGGCACAGGCACACGAGGCCCGCGCCAGGCTAATGGCCGCGCACGACCTGTCCGAAGACGCATTCGCGATCGAGGCGATTTCGACCAGCGGAGACCGCATCCAGGACCGGCCGCTCTCCGAAGCCGGCGGCAAGGGCCTGTTCACCAAGGAACTGGAAGAGGCGCTGCTCGACGGCCGAATCGACTTCGCCGTGCATTCCTCGAAGGACATGCCGACCGCCCTGCCCTCGGGCCTGGCGCTGACCGCTTTCCTGCCGCGCGAGGATCCTCGCGACGCATTCGTCGGCGAGGCCGCGAGCACGATCGCCGACCTGCCGCATGGCGCGACGGTCGGCTCGTCGTCGTTGCGGCGCCAGGCGCTGCTGCTCAGGATGCGGCCCGATCTCAACGTCATCATGTTTCGCGGAAACGTCCAGACGCGGTTGCGCAAGCTGCGCGATGGTGTCGCGGACGGAACGATCCTTGCGCTCGCGGGACTGAAGCGTCTCGGTTCCCAGGATGTCGCGACGGAAATCCTCCCGCTCGATCTCTTTCCCCCCGCGCCGGGACAGGGAGCCATCTGCATCGAAAGCCGGATCGGCGACAGCCGGCTGGACGAGATGCTCTCAGCGATCAACGATGCGCCGACCGCGCAGGCGCTGGCTTGCGAACGCGCCTTCCTCGCCGCCCTCGACGGATCCTGCCGCATGCCTATCGCCGGTCGCGCGACAATCGACGGCGGACATCTGGCTTTTGACGGCACGATCCTCTCGCCCGACGGCCGGCAGTCGCACGAGATTTCCGCAAGCGGCCCCGTCGCGGAGGCCGCCGCGATCGGCAGTGCATCCGGCGAGAAGCTTCGCCGCGACGCCGGGACCGGCTTCTTCGACGGATGGAACTAGGCCGGATGGCCGGCGCCCGCAGGCGTGTTCTCATAACGCGGCCGCAACCGGCCGCATCGCATACCGCTCAGCGACTGGCGAAACTCGGCTTCGAGCCGATCACGTTGCCGCTGCAGGAGATGCTGCCTGTGCCAGTCGCGCCCCTTGCGATCCCTGTCGAGGGAGCGGCGGTCGCGGTTACCAGCGCCAACGCTGTCCGACACGCCTCGCGCGATATTCTGGACCGGCTGTGCGGCCTGCCCAGCTTCGGGGTCGGCGCCGCCACAGCCGCCTGCATGCGGGAAGCGGGCTTCACCCGCGTGCTGGAAGGCGGCGGCGACGCCGAGATGCTGGCGGACAGGATCATCGCCAGCCGCCCGCCCGGGCCGATCGTCTATCTGTGCGGCAGGATCAGGCGCCCCGCATTCGAGAACAGGCTGAGCAGCGCCGGCTTCACAGTCGCGGCCTTTGAAACCTACGACACGGCGCCCGTCGTTCGCAGCCGCGAACAGATTCTGGACGCGGTCGGCGGCGGGCCGATCGATCAAGTCCTGATCTATTCCGCCTTCGCCGCCGCCGAGATGGTCAGGCTCATGGCCCGGCCGGAACTGCGTGATTCGTTCGAACATGCCGAACTTCTCTGTATTTCCGCCCGGACTGCCGGCGTGCTGGCTGGCGGCGGGCATCGCGGAACCCGAGTTGCAAGCGAACCGACCGAGGCTGCACTGCTCTCCCTGCTCGAAGGCGCGCCTTAACCCTGCCCCTTTTATCAGAGCACCGCTATGATAGTGATCTGCATCACCCTTCACGCTCCCGGCAACTCGAGACACCAGCGGAGGCCGTAATGGTCAAAACACCCAGGACGCGGCATTCGAACACCGAGCGCGAACCGGTGACCATCGAGCTTGGGCCCAACGAGGTTTCGCGGGTGACTGGTGAAGCCGAAGCTGTCGGGGACAACGGGACGGCGGAAGACAACGCGGCGGCCGATGGTAGCACATCCACGCCATCGAACGGCGAGCCCGACACCGCAACCGCCGAATCAACGTTCCCGGAAGCGCCCGCAGGACTGTCCACAGATCCGGGCGACGCTGTCAAAACGGACAAGTCCGAGAGTGACCGCGCCCAGGCATCGGCCGCTCCGCCCCCTTCCGCGACGCGCCAGGGGCGCGGCTCGGCGCTTGGCGCGGGCCTTGCGGGTGGCCTGGTCGCGCTGGCGGCCGCGGGCGCGCTGCAGTACGCCGGCTTGCTGGGAGCACCCGAAGGTTCCCAGGCGCCCGTCGTTCCCGAGGCGGTCCAGAACGAGATCGCCAGCCTGAAGTCCGACCTTGATTCGCTGAAGGCGACTGCCCCCGCACCCAGCGGCGAACTGGCAGCGCAGGTCGAGGGTCTCTCCACGGCGCTGGAGCAGATGAAGGCCGATTACGCGACGCTCCAGAAATCAGTTGCGTCGGCGGGCGATGGCCAGACCGTCGATCTTGCGCCGCTGAACACGAAGATCTCCGAAATCGAAGGACGGATCGCCGCGATCGGATCGGGGCCCGAAGCCGCGACCCCGGACGATATCGCCGCCATCAACGAGCGGATCGCCGGCGTCGAAGCCCTGGCCAAGGCGGTGACCGATGCCGGCTCGGCCGCTGACGGGCGCATCGGCGCGCTCGAGCAGAGCCTGGCCGCGCTCGGTGCCAAGGTCGAGGCGCAGGCGGGCCAGCCGAAGATCGCCCTGGCGATTGCGGCGTCAGCGCTGAAATCCGCGATCGAACGCGGCTCGCCCTTCGAACCCGAGGTCGAGACCTTCGCGGCCATCGCCGCGGATGCGCCGGGGCTGGCCGAGTTGCGGGCACACGCCAAGAGCGGCATCGCGACCCGTGCGGAAATCATCGCCGAGACGGATGCCGCCGCCAAGGCGATGATCGCCGCAGCCAGCCCGCCGCCGGGCGACGACGGCTTCTTCGAAAGGCTGCTGTCGAGCGCCGAATCGATGGTCACGGTCCGGCCGATCGGCGACATCGAAGGGCCCGGCGTACCGGAAACGGTTGCCCGCATGGAGGTTGCGGTGAAGAGCGGCGATCTCGCCAGGGCGATCAGCGAGTACGATACGCTGCCGGAACGCTCGAAGGCAGCCGGAGCGGCCTATGCCGACAGGATCAAGGCCCGTCTGGCCGCAGAGCAGCTGGCAGACCAGGCCATCTCAGCCGCAATGCAGGCGTCGTAGGGAAGCGTCATGATCCGTATCCTGGTCTTCCTCGCCGTCGTCTTCGCGCTCGGGCTGGGCTTCGCCTGGCTGGCCGACCGTCCCGGCGACATGGTCGTTACCTTTGGCGGATACCAGTACCAGGTCAGCCTGATGGTGGCCGCGGTCGCGGTTACGGCGGTGGTGGCAGCAGTGATGATCGCCTGGTGGCTCGTCAAGTCGATCTGGAACAGCCCCTACACGATTGCACGCTATTTCCGCGTCAGGCAGCGCGACCGGGGCTACCAGGCGCTTTCCAGCGGCATGATCGCGGCCGGCGCCGGCGACGCCGCGCTTGCCCGCAAGATGAACAAGCAGGCCGCGAAGCTGATCCGCTCGGAGACGGAGCCGCTGATCCATCTGCTCGACGCCCAGGCCTCGCTGCTCGAGGGCGACCATGACGCGGCGCGCGAAAAGTTCGAGCGCATGCTTGACGATCCCGAAATGCGCCTGCTCGGCCTGCGTGGGCTTTATCTGGAGGCGGAGCGGCTCGGCGATCGCCAGGCCGCGCGCCACTATGCCGGTCGCGCGGCAGGCATTGCGCCTCAACTCGGCTGGGCCATCGACTCGACGCTCGAGGAGAAGACAGCGGCCGGCGATTGGGATTCTGCGCTGAAGCTGGTCGATGCGCAGACGGCCACCCGCCAGGTCGACAAGGAAGCGGCCAGCCGCCGGCGCGCCGTCCTGCTGACCGCAAAGGCCGAGGACCTGATCGACACCGACCTCGCTGCCGCCAAGGCCGCCGCCCTCGAGGCAAACAGGCTGTTGCCGGCCTTCCCGCCTGCGGCCGTCATCGCCGCCAAGGCTCTGTTCAGGCAGAATGACATCCGCAAGGGCGCCAAGATACTCGAGGCCGCGTGGAAGGCCGAACCACATCCGGCCGTCGCGGACCAATATATCCATGCCCGGCCCGGCGACGCGGTGCTCGACCGCCTGGCCCGTGCGCAGAAGCTGCAGTCGCTGCGCCAGAACAACGTTGAATCGTCACTCGCGGTGGCCCGCGCGGCACTCGACGCGCACGAGTTCAAGGTCGCGCGCGAGGCCGTCGAGGCTGCCATCCGCATGCAGCCGCGCGAAGGCGCCTATCTTCTGCTCGCCGATATCGAGGAAGCGGAAACCGGCGACCAGGGGCGCGTACGCCAGTATCTGGCCATGGCAGTGCGCGCGCCGCGCGATCCGGCCTGGGTCGCCGATGGCTTCGTGTCGGACCGATGGGCGCCGGTGTCGCCGGTCACCGGCAGGCTCGACGCCTTTGAATGGCGCGCGCCGGTGGAGCGTCTCGGCCAGTTGATCGAACAGGATGCTCCGGAACACCCCTCGCTGGCCCTGCCCAAGGGAGGCGAGACCGTGCCGGCAGACGACACGGTCCCGGCCGAGATCGACGCGGTCGTGGTCGAGGCGGAACCGGTTGCCGTCGCCGGAGGCGACCAGGCCGTTCCGGAGAGCGACGAAAGCCCGGCGCCCGAACGGGAACAGGAGGCCGAGCCGGCGAGAATGCCCGACGATCCGGGCGTCGATCCCGTACAAGAGCAACCGGAACGCCGCTTCCGGCTTTTCTGAACGCCAACAGCCATTGGGACCAGGATGTTCGACCGTATCATCGCCTTTCTGAAGGACCTGCCATCCGCTTCCGACAACCGGGGACCATCTTCCGCTGACGATCCCCGCATCGCCGCGGCGGCCCTCATGTTCCATGTCATGGACGCCGACGGTGTGCGGCAGGACACCGAGTGGGAGCGCATGAAGCACATCCTAGCCGAAGCCTATGGTCTTGCCGGCGAGGACCTCGACCGGCTCGTGGTGGCCGGCGGTAAGGCGGATGAGGAAGCTGTCGACCTCTACGCTTTCACCAGCGTGCTGAAGCGGCATCTCGACGAGAGGGCGCGGATCGAGTTCGTCGGCCTGATGTGGGAGATCGTCTTCGCCGACGGCGAACTGCACGAACTCGAGGACAACACGCTGTGGCGCATCGCCGAACTGATCGGCGTGGACAATCGCGACCGCATCCTGCAGCGCCAGAAGGTTCAGGCGCAGGCAACCGGTAGTTCGACGGAGGACTGATGCCGCGACGGGAGCGACCGAGGGAACGGATCCTCGTCGTGCTGCATCAGGAACGGTCGAGCGCGGGGCGCGTCGGCCACCAACTCATCGAATCCGGATTCGACCTCGATATCCGCCGTCCGCCGCTCGGCGATCCGCTTCCCGAGACCCTGGACCACCATGCCGGCGTTGTCGTTTTCGGCGGGCCGATGAGCGCCAACGACCATGACGAATTCGTCCGCCGCGAGACCGAGTGGCTCAAGGTGCCGCTTCTGGAGAAGCGACCGTTTCTCGGCATCTGTTTGGGCGCGCAGATGCTGGTCAATCATCTCGGCGGCAAGGTCGAGGGCCACGGCGACGGATTGGTGGAGATCGGCTGGTATCCGATCAAGCCGACCGACGATGGCAAGGCGCTCATGCAATGGCCGGAAATGGTCTACCAGTTTCACCGGGAGGGCTTTTCCCTGCCTGCCGGCGCGACGCTGCTCGCCACATCCGATACCTACCCCAACCAGGCGTTCCGCTACGGCGAGCATGCCTGGGGCATCCAGTTTCACGCGGAACTGACGCAGATGATGATGCACCGATGGGTGGTGCACGGGGCGCATCGTTTCGAACTCCCCGGAGCGCAGCCGGGCCGGGACCACCTCGGCGGCCGCCTGATCTGGGACATGCATCTAAAACGCTGGCTTCACGAATTCCTGGCGACAATCTTCGGCGCCCCGGCGAACGCGGCGCCACCGAGCACGGAGCGATAGATGAACGCACAATCCTATGCCTTCGATCCGGCGCCGATCCCGGCTCTCCCCGTCTCTGGATCGACACTGTTGTTCCCCATCCATCGAGTCTATTGCGTGGGGAGGAATTATGCGGCCCACGCCGTGGAGATGGGCGGCGACCCCGACCGCGAGCCGCCGTTCTTCTTCCAGAAGAACCCTGACGATCTCTACGTCGGAGACAGCTTTCCATACCCGTCCGCAAGCCAGGACGTCCATCATGAGATCGAACTCATCGTCGCGCTGAAGGACGGCGGCGTGGACATTCCGCAGGGCCGGGCTCTCGATTGCGTCTTCGGCTATGGCGTTGCGCTCGACATGACGCGGCGCGACCTTCAGGCGCGGGCCAAGGAAATGGCGAGGCCCTGGGAAGTGGGCAAGGCTTTCGAGAAGTCCGGCCCCTGCTCGGCTCTGCGCGCGGCGTCGGAGATCGGTCATCCGACCGCCGGCGCGATCTGGCTCGACGTGAACGGCGAGCGAAGGCAGACGGGCGATCTCGACCAGTTGGTCTGGAAGGTGCCGGAGATGATCAGCCACCTGTCCGGGTTGTTCCGGCTGGCCGCCGGCGACATCATCATGACGGGAACGCCTGCCGGCGTCGGGCCGGTCGAGCGCGGCGACGCGATGCGCGGCCACATCGACGGCGTCGGCGACATCGCCTTTCGCGTGATCTGATCGCGCGGCCGACTGCTTCCGGCGCCTCATCGAGCCGGCTGCCGCTCGCGCCAATGCGCAAACAAAAAAGCGAGGCCGAAGCCTCGCTCTTTGTCCGGTCCGGCGGATGGACTAGATCGCCGCCTCGAGCGTCGTCAGGTGGCTGAGATACTGCTCCGCGCGCGCGCGCGTCTGCTCGTCCTTGGCATCGGCGACGTCCTCACGGGCGTCCTGGATGCGCTTGGCCAGATCTTCGCGGTCGATCGATTCGACGGCGACCGCCGATTCGGCGAGCAGCGTGCAACCCTCGGGCAGGATGTCAGCGAAGCCGCCGAACACGCAGTAGCGCTCGGTTTCGCCGGCGCTCTTGTTCACGGTAACGACGCCCGGCTTGATGGTGGTCATGACCGGCGCGTGGTTGGCAAGCACGGTCATCTCGCCTTCCGCACCCGGAATGACGACCGACTCGACCTTCTCGGAGACGAGAAGACGTTCGGGGGAAACGAGTTCGAACTGGAAAGCTTCAGCCATCGAATCTAGTGAGCAGGGAACGGTGAGCAGAGAACAGTGAGTGGCTTTGACGCCGATCTCACGAATTCACCACAGACCATTCACTACTCCCTACTCCCTCATCCTTACGCCGCTTCCGCAGCGAGCTTCTGTGCCTTTGCGACCGCCATGTCGATGCCGCCGACCATGTAGAAGGCCGCTTCCGGCAGGTGGTCGTACTCGCCGTCGACGAGACCCTTGAAGCTCTTGATCGTGTCTTCGAGGGGCACGAGCTGGCCCGGCGAACCGGTGAACACCTCGGCAACGAAGAACGGCTGCGACAGGAAGCGCTCGATCTTGCGGGCGCGTGCAACCGTGACCTTGTCCTCTTCCGACAGTTCGTCCATGCCCAGGATCGCGATGATGTCCTGCAGCGACTTGTAGCGCTGGAGGATTTCCTGAACGCGGCGGGCGACCGAATAGTGCTCTTCGCCGACGATCATCGGATCGAGCATGCGCGAGGTCGAGTCGAGCGGGTCAACGGCAGGGTAGATGCCCTTTTCCGAGATGGCGCGGTTGAGCACGGTCGTCGCATCAAGGTGCGCGAACGACGTGGCCGGCGCCGGATCGGTCAGGTCGTCGGCCGGAACGTAGATGGCCTGCACCGAGGTGATCGAGCCCTTGGTCGTGGTGGTGATGCGTTCCTGCATCGCGCCCATGTCGGTTGCGAGCGTCGGCTGATAGCCCACGGCCGACGGGATGCGGCCGAGCAGAGCCGACACTTCCGAACCCGCCTGGGTGAAGCGGAAGATGTTGTCGACGAAGAACAGCACATCCTGGCCCTGGTCGCGGAAATGCTCGGCGATTGTGAGGCCGGACAGCGCGACGCGGGCGCGCGCGCCCGGCGGCTCGTTCATCTGGCCGAAAACCAGGGCGCACTTGGAACCTTCGGTCGAGCCGTTGTTCTCGTGCGGGTCCTTGTTCACGCCCGACTCGATCATCTCGTGATAGAGGTCGTTGCCTTCGCGGGTGCGCTCGCCGACGCCGGCGAACACCGAGTAGCCGCCGTGCGCCTTCGCGACGTTGTTGATGAGTTCCTGGATCAGAACCGTCTTGCCGACGCCGGCGCCGCCGAACAGACCGATCTTGCCGCCGCGTGCGTAAGGGGCGAGCAGGTCGACGACCTTGATGCCGGTGACGAGGATCTGCGCTTCCGTCGACTGGTCGACATAGGGAGGCGCGTCCTGGTGGATCGCACGGCGCGAAGCGGTCTTGACCGGACCGGCCTCGTCGACGGGCTCGCCGATGACGTTCATGATGCGACCGAGGGTCTCGTCGCCGACCGGCACCGTGATCGGGCCGCCCGTATCGGTAACCGGCTGGCCGCGAACGAGGCCTTCGGAGATGTCCATGGCGATGCAGCGCACGGTGTTCTCGCCGAGGTGCTGGGCGACCTCGAGGATCAGCTTGTTGTCGCCGTTCATCGTCTCCAGCGCGTTCAGGATCTTCGGCAGTTCGCCGTCGAAATGAACGTCGACAACCGCGCCGATGACCTGTGCGACGTGGCCAGTCTGGGCAGCGGCCCCGTCGGCCTTCTTGGTGGAAGCTGCTTTCGCCATCTTTCGTGCCTCTCGTCTTATCCTGTTGCAGGCGCCTGCGGAGTTACCGCCCGGGGCCTAGAGCGCTTCCGCGCCCGAAATGATTTCGATCAGTTCCTTGGTGATCTGCGCCTGCCGCTGACGGTTGTAGGTGATCGTCAGCTTGCCGATCATGTCGCCGGCGTTGCGCGTCGCATTGTCCATCGCGCTCATCTTGGCGCCCATCTCGCCGGCGGCGTTTTCGAGCAGGGCCCGGAAGACCTGGACCGAGATGTTGCGCGGGATGAGGTCGGAGAGGATTTCGCCCGGCTCCGGCTCGTATTCGTAGACTGCCGCGCCACCCGATTCGGCCTCGCTGGACGCCACCGAAGCGGCCGCAGGGATGATCTGCTGCGCCGTCGGCACCTGGCTGATAACCGACTTGAACTCGGAGTAGAACAGCGTGCAGACGTCGAACTGCCCATCGTTGAAGAGTTCGATGATCTTCTTGCCGATGGCGTCGGCGTGCGTGAAGTTCAGGGACTTCACCTCGCGCAGGTCAACGCGGTCGATGATCAGCGAGGCGAAGTCGCGACGAAGGATATCGAAGCCCTTCTTGCCGACGCAGATGATCTTGACGGTCTTGCCCTCGCCCTGGAGACGACGGACGTGATCGCGCGCGAAACGCGCGATCTGGCTGTTGAAGCCGCCGCAAAGCCCACGCTCTGCGGTGCAGACGAGCAGCAGATGCGTGTCGTCCTTGCCGGTGCCGGTCATCAGGGCCGGCGCATCGCCACCGCCGCCGACCGCCTGGGCGATGTTGGCGAGCACGGCGCCCATGCGCTGCGAATAGGGACGCGCAGCCTCGGCAGCCTCCTGCGCGCGACGCAGCTTCGCCGCCGCGACCATCTGCATGGCCTTGGTGATCTTCTGCGTCGCCTTGACCGAGGCGATCCGGTTGCGGAGGTCTTTTAGCGAAGCCATGCCTTAACCGTCAGCTCAGGCGAAGTTCTTGGCGAAGGCGTCGATATGCTCCTTGAGCTTGGCGCGGGTATCGTCGCTGATCTGCTTCTCGGTGCGGATCGTCTCGAGTACGTCCTTGCCGTCCGAGCGCATGTGGGCGAGCAGGCCCTGCTCGAACTTGCCGACCTGCGGAATGGTCAGCTTGTCGAGGTAGCCGTTCACGCCGGCAAAGATCACGACAACCTGCTCTTCCGTCTTGAGCGGCGAGAACTGCGGCTGCTTGAGCAGCTCGGTCAGGCGCGCGCCCCGGTTGAGCAGGCGCTGCGTGGCGGCGTCGAGGTCAGAGCCGAACTGCGCGAAGGCGGCCATCTCGCGATACTGCGCGAGCTCGCCCTTGATCGAGCCGGCAACCTGCTTCATCGCCTTGATCTGCGCCGAAGAACCGACGCGGGACACCGACAGGCCGACGTTCACGGCCGGACGGATACCCTGGAAGAACAGGTTGGTCTCGAGGAAGATCTGGCCGTCGGTGATCGAGATCACGTTGGTCGGGATGTAGGCCGACACGTCGTTGGCCTGGGTCTCGATGACCGGCAGCGCGGTGAGCGAACCCTTGCCGTTCTCGTCGTTGAGCTTCGCAGCGCGCTCGAGAAGGCGGGAGTGCAGGTAGAACACGTCGCCCGGATAGGCTTCGCGACCCGGCGGGCGGCGCAGCAAGAGCGACATCTGGCGGTAGGCGACGGCCTGCTTCGACAGGTCGTCATAGGCGATCACGGCGTGCATGCCGTTGTCGCGGAAATATTCGCCCATGGCGCAGCCGGCGAAGGGCGCCAGGAACTGCATCGGCGCAGCATCCGAGGCGGTCGCGGCGATGACGATCGAGTATTCGAGCGCGCCGCGCTCCTCCAGGACCTTCACGAACTGGGCGACGGTCGAGCGCTTCTGGCCGACGGCGACGTAGACGCAGTAGAGCTTGGCGCCCTCGTCGTTGCCGTCGTTGAGCGGCTTCTGGTTGAGGAAGGTATCGAGGATGATCGCGGTCTTGCCGGTCTGGCGGTCGCCGATGACCAGCTCGCGCTGGCCGCGGCCGATCGGGATCAGCGCGTCGATGGCCTTGAGGCCGGTCGACATCGGCTCGTGCACCGACTTGCGCGGAATGATGCCGGGCGCCTTGACGTCGACGCGGCGACGCTCGTCGGCCTTGATCGGGCCCTTGCCGTCGATCGGGTTGCCGAGTGCGTCGACGACGCGGCCGAGCAGGCCCTTGCCGACAGGCACATCGACGATCGCGCCGGTGCGCTTGACGATGTCGCCTTCCTTGATGTCGCGGTCGGCACCGAAGATGACGACGCCGACATTGTCCTCTTCGAGGTTCAGCGCCATGCCGCGGATGCCGCCGGGGAACTCGACCATTTCACCGGCCTGGACATTGTCGAGACCATAGACGCGGGCGATGCCGTCGCCGACCGAGAGAACCTGACCGACCTCGGAAACCTCGGCCTCCTTGCCGAAGTTCTTGATCTGGTCCTTAAGGATTGCGGAGATTTCCGCGGCGCGGATGTCCATCAGCCGACCTCTTTCAGTGCAAGCTTGAGCGAATTGAGTTTAGTCCGGAGCGACGTGTCGATCTGGCGCGAGCCGATCTTCACCACGAGGCCGCCGAGCAGCGACGGATCGACCGTCGCGGCGATTGTCACGTCCTTGCCGGTAACGCCCTTGAGCGCCACCTTGAGTTCGTCCTGCTGTGCAGCCGACAGCGGATGCGCCGTGGCCACCTCCGCCGAAACCTCGCCGCGCGCGTCCGCCGCGATGGCGTGGAATGCGCGGATCATCGACGGTACCGCGAATAGGCGGCGGTTCTGCGCGACGACACGGAGGAAGTTGCCGACGAGGCCTGTGATGCCCGCCTTGTCGGCGATCGCGGCCACGGCCTTGAACTGCTCTTCGGCGGAGAAAACCGGGCTGCGGATCATGCGAGCCAGATCCTCGCTTTCGGAAAGCAGCGCCTCGAAGCGTCCGAGATCAGCCTCGACCTTGTCTACGGAACTGCACTGGACCGCGAGCTCGTAGAGGGAGCCTGCGTAACGTTCGGCGATACCGGAGACTGGCGAGCTTGACTGTGCCACGGATCGTCTTTTCTCTTTCTGGTCCGGCCGCAAAGTGCACGTGGCTAGCTGTCGAGCTGGCTAAGTACTTGGCCTTATTGGATTTTCCTCGACATGAGCATACGCGCTCCGCATCCCCCCTGTCGAAAGTCGAATGCCGTCTAGCACAGGCTTTCGGCGACCGCAACACGTTGCCGGGCGGCCTTTCCGGCACTTTTGTCGCACCGCCCGGACACGCCGGGCGACGCGCGCGTCAATCAGGCGACCATGCCCAGGGCAAAGGCGAGCGCGAGCGCCGCCAGCACTGTGTCGACGACCAGCCAGAGCCAGTTCGAAAGGCCGGTGCCGCGATCCGACATCATCGACACGATACGGCCGAAGGCTGTGAACAGCCAGGAGAAGCCGAGCGCCATGTAGAGCAGCGGCTGGGCGAGCAGCAGCGCCGACAGGCCGAGTCCGAGATAGAAGCCCGCCATGTTGGCGCGGGCGGCGGCATAGGCCTCCGGACGCTCGGGGTTTGCCGGCAGCCTGAACAGCCGGAACGAGAGGCCGGGCGCAAAGAGAAGAACCGCGCCAAAGAACACGGTGACGGCCGCGCTGACCCAGGCGAGCCATTCGCCCTGCGTGGTCGGCCAGGGAAATGCGAACTCCATGATGCCTCCTCTGGCCGATGTCGCTTCGACCGGCACATCCGAATCGTGGAACTGGTTCTAATCGAGAGTCTTCCAGCAGTCATACTAGCGGCGCGCGTGCATTGCGCCAAACGGCGTCTGAAGCAGGGATGGAAAAATGGCGACCAGGGTGCCGGCGCGGATCGGATGGGCGCTCGAGCGGCTCGCCCTGTCCGGCAACGAGACCGTCCTGGAAATCGGCTGCGGGCGCGGGATCGCCGCCTCCGTCGTCGGCGCGGCGTTGCGGCGGGGAACGATCACGGCAATCGACCGCTCGAAAGTCGCGATCGATGCCGCGGCGGCGACCAACGCCGAGCTTGCCGCGAGCGACAGGGCAACGTTCCATCAGGCGTCGATCGAGACCTTCGCTCCGGGCGCGGCGCGCTTCGACGTCATTTTCGCGATCAATGTGAACGTCTTCTGGCTGAACGCCGGGCCGGCGCTCGATTCAGCCAGGAGGCTGCTGACGGACGGCGGCAGACTTTGGTTGTTCTACGAACCGCCGTCGGCGGGACAGGGCGAGCGGATCAGGGAGGCGCTCACGGCGCAGTTCGCGGAAAACGGCTTCACGAGCCAGTTCTTCGGAACGACGCTCGGCAAGGTCGCGCAGATCGGCGTCACCGCGAGGCCGGCATGACGACATGCCCGGCCATCGTCGCCTCTACAGGAAGCTTTGCGGGTCGATGTCGACTGAAACGCGCACCGAGCCGCGCACCTTCGGGCCGGCGGCCAGCAGGGCGCGGATGAAGCCCTGCATGTCGGAACGGCGTTCGCCATGGACGAGCAGGCGGAACCTGTGGCGGCCTGCAAGCAGGGCGATCGGCGCCTCGGCCGGTCCGAGAACCTGGATATCGGCCGCAGCGGGCGCGGCGCGGCGAAGCGCCCACGCGTGGCCCTCCGCCTCGGCCCGGGTCGCTGCGCTGACGATGATGCCCGCCAGGCGGCCGAAGGGCGGCAATCCCGCCCTTTCCCGCTCGGCGATCTCGCGCTGGTAGAAGGCCTCGGCGTCGCCGGAAACGATCGCGCGCATGACCGGATGGTCCGGCTGATAGGTCTGCAGCAGTCCGAGGCTCTTCTTTCCGGTCCGGCCGGCACGGCCGGTGACCTGGCTCAGCAGCTGGAACGTGCGTTCGGCAGCCCTGGGATCACCGTTCGCCAGACCGAGGTCTGCGTCGACGATGCCGACAAGGGTCATGTTCGGGAAATTGTGTCCCTTGGCGACGAGCTGGGTGCCGATCACGATGTCCGCCTCGCCGTTGGCGATGGCTTCCAGCTCGAGCCGCAGGCGCTTCACCCCGCCCAAGAGGTCCGACGAAAGCACGATGGTCCTCGCATCGGGAAAATGGCCGACGACCTCTTCAGCGACGCGCTCGACGCCCGGGCCACAGGCGACCAGATGGTCGAAGGTCCCGCATTCGGGGCATGCGTCCGGCCGCTTTTCATGATGGCCGCAATGGTGACAGACGAGCTGCCCGCGAAAGCGGTGCTCGACAAGCCAGCTCGAGCAGTCCGGGCACTGGAAACGGTGGCCGCAGACGCGGCAGAGCGTCAGCGGCGCGTATCCCCGCCTGTTGAGGAAAAGCAGTGACTGCTCCTGGCGCGCCAGAGTGTTGCGCATTTCCGTCAGCAGCGCCGGCGACAGAAAACCGCCGCGCGCAGGCGGCGCCCGGCGAAGGTCGATGGTCCTGAGGTCGGGCAGCGACGCTTCGGCGAATCGGGCCGAAAGCACGGCCCTGGCATAGCGGCCCTGGTCGGCATTGACGCGGCTTTCGATGGAGGGCGTCGCCGAGGCGAGAACGACCGGAAAGCCGCCGATGTGGCCGCGCACCACCGCCATGTCGCGGGCATTGTAGGGGACGCGGTCTTCCTGCTTGTAGGCGGGGTCGTGCTCCTCGTCGACGACGATCAGGCCGAGTTCCTGGAAGGGCAGGAACAGTGCGGAGCGCGCCCCGGCGACAACCCGGACGCTCCCCTCGGCGACCTGCCGCCACACCCGCTCGCGCATGCGCGGCGGCAGGTCGGAGTGCCATTCGGCCGGTTTTGCGCCGAACCGATCCTGGAAGCGTTCGAGGAACGCATGGGTAAGCGCGATTTCCGGCAGCAGGATCAGCGCCTGCCGGTTCCTGTCGAGCGCGGCGGCTACCGCTTCGAAATAGACCTCCGTCTTGCCGGAGCCGGTGACGCCGTCGATCAGCGTCACGCCCGGGCCGCCGTTGTCCACGGCGGCGCGAAGCGCATCGGCGACCGCCTGCTGGTCCGCCGAAAGCTCGGAGCGAGCGTACCCCGTGTCGGGCACGGCGACCACCGGCCGCGGCGGGATCATCACCGTCTCGAAGACACCCTGGTCACGCAGTCCGTCGACGACCGTCGAGGACACGCCCGCTGCATGCGCGAGACCCGAACGCGTCCAGGCTAGGCCGTCATCGGCGGTTTCCAGGACGCGCGCGCGCGCGCTGGTCATGCGGTCGGGAACGGCATCGGTACGCCGCAGCCCTTCCGTCCACGGCTCCGGATCGAACGCCGCCGGGGCGCGCAGAAGCATGCGGGCGACCATCCCGGGCGCGGACAGCGTGTAGGATGCGATCCAGTCGACGAAGCGGCGGGTTTCCTGGTCGATCGGCGGGCAGTCGAAGACTTCCGAGATCGGCTTCAGCTTCTTCGGATCGACGGGGTCGGTGGCGCTGTCCCAGACGATGCCGGCCACCTCGCGCGGCCCGAGCGGCACGCGCACGATCGAGCCCGGCGCGACATCCATCCCATCGGGCACCTGATAGGTATAAGGCCTCTCGGCCGGCATCGGAACGAGCACCGGCGCCGAGCGTACGGGGGCCGGTCGGCCGGGGCGCGAATCGTCTGTCATGGCGCGTGACCTTGCAGCGACTTTCGGCTAGAGCAAAGTCCAGCACGGCCAGATGCCCGAAACATCGCGCGCGCAGACCGCCACACGTACGACCAGGAGACCGCCATGAAGTTTTTCGTCGACACCGCAGACGTCAAGGAAATCCGTGAACTCAACGACCTTGGCCTGCTCGACGGCGTCACCACCAACCCGTCGCTGATCCTCAAGTCGGGCGGCAGCATCGCCAAGGTGACCAAGGAAATCTGCTCGATCGTCGAGGGACCGGTTTCGGCCGAGGTCGTGGCGACCGAATACAAGGACATGATGCGCGAGGCCAAGGCGCTCGCCAAGATCGCGCCGAACGTCTGCATCAAGGTGCCGCTGACCTTGGACGGCCTGAAGGCCTGCCGCACCATCCGCACCGAGATGGACCGCATGGTCAACGTGACCCTCTGCTTCTCGGCCAACCAGGCGTTGCTTGCAGCCAAGGCCGGCGCATCCTTCATATCGCCCTTCGTCGGCCGCATCGACGATACCGGCGCCGACGGCATGGAACTGATCTCCGAGATCCGTCAGATCTACGACAACTACGACTACCCGACCGAGATCCTGACCGCCTCGGTGCGCACGGTGAACCACGTCAAGCAGGCCGCGCTCATCGGCGCCGATGTCATTACCGCACCACCGGCGACGCTGCGCGCCCTTGTCAGCCACCCGCTGACGGACAAGGGGCTCGCCGCCTTCCTCGCCGACTGGGCCAAGACAGGCCAGAAGATCGGCTGATCCGCAATGGACGCCGCCGCGATCGCCGCCACAGTTCTGCAGGCGATCGACGGCGGACGCCAGATCAGGCCGTTCACCGACAACGATCCCGGCTTCACCGAGGCCGACGCCTATGCCGTGACGGCCAGCCTGCGCGGCCTGCGGGTCGCGCGCGGCGAAAAGTCGGTCGGCCGCAAGATCGGCTTCACGAACCGCACCATCTGGGCGGAATACGGCGTATTCCGGCCGATCTGGGGCGACATCTACGACACGACGACCTTCGCCGTTCCGCCGGGTGGACGCGTTGCGGTGTCGATGCTGCCGGAACCGCGCATCGAACCCGAGATCGTGCTCGGACTGGCCCGCGACGTCACGCCGGCCATGGACCTCGGCGACATCGCCGCATCGATCGGCTGGATGGCGCACGGCTTCGAGTTCGTGCAGTCGATTTTCCCGGGATGGCGCTTCACGGTCGCCGACTGCGTGGCCGACGGCGGCCTGCACGGGCGGCTGTTCATCGGGCCGAAGCGAAAGCTCTCGGACGACGAGCGCCGCACGCTGGCGGCCCGGCTGTCGCGCCTGACGATCCGGCTGTTTCGCAACGGCGAGCCCGCCGGCAGCGGTTCGGGGGCGAACGTTCTGGACGGGCCGGTCCAGGCATTGGCGCATCTCGCGTCGGTGCTCGCCGACGATCCCCTCAATCCGCCGCTGCGCGCCGGCGAAATCGTAACCACGGGGACTTTGACGCGCGCCTTCCCGGTGACGCCGGGCGAACGCTGGTCTACCGAACTCGACGGCATCGACCTTCCCGGGCTTTCGGTGGAGATCGCCTGAGCCGCATCGACGGCTATTCCAGCTGGATATTGGCGGCCGCCGCCGCGCGGCGCATAAGATCGAGATTCTGCTCGATCTGCGCCTTGAAGGCTTCTGGTGGGCTGGCGGTGACAATGGCTTGCTGGGCAACGAGCCTCTCGCGTATGGCCGGCAGCGCCAATGCCTGACCGAGCGCGTCGCCCAGCTTGCGGATGATCGGTTCCGGCGTACCCTTCGGCGCGACAAGGCCAAAGAAGGCCATCCAGTTCATATCTTCCAGTCCGGCCTCGGCGAAGGTAGGCACCTCAGGCAAGGCTGGCACGCGCGATGCGCCGGAAACAGCGAGCGGACGCAGTCGTCCATCGAGCACGAACGGCAACGAGGTCGGCAGATTGTCGAATAGTATCTCGACCTGGCCGCCGACGACTTCGGTCAACGCGGGGCCGGCGCCCCTGTAGGGAACGTGGACGATGTCCGACCCGGTTGCCAGCCTGAACTGCTCGCCAAGCAGATGGCTGACCGAACCGTTTCCGGCCGATGCATAGGACAACATCCCGGGATTGGCACGGCACAGCTCGACCAGGGCGGCAATGTCGGCCGCCGGAACCGACTTGTTGACCGACATGATGTTCGGGACATCGGCAATGCCGCCAATCGGCACCACATCCTCATGAACGTCGAAAGTCAGGTTCTTGTAGGTTGCCGGATTTATCGCGAGCGTCGAGGCGGTGCCGATGCCGATCGTGTAGCCATCGGGCGGCGCGTCTGCGATCGCCGCCGTGCCGATCGATCCGCCGGCGCCGGCGCGATTCTCGACGACCACCGTCTGGCCAAGCACCTGACGCAGTCCTTCCGAAACGATGCGTCCTATCGCATCGGTCGATCCGCCCGGCGCGAAGGGCACGATCATGGTGATGGACCTGGATGGGTAGGTGTCCTGGGCGATGGCCGGCAAAGCGAACGGCAGCAGGCAGAAAGCCAGGGCTGCCGCGATCCGTTTCATCGCAATCGCCGATCGGCTCTACTTCGAGAGTTCCTGCGCCAGCGTCAGGTTCAACAGTTCGGCCAGTTCACGGGCGGCCCGGTCCTCTGCGTTGAGACGGGCGCGATAGGCCGCGAATTCCTGGCGCGGCACGTCATACTGCGCCGAGATCATGCGACGGCCGGAGGCGACCACCTCGCCGCTCGACGCAGCCGCGAGCGAGTAGTTTGCCGTCATCGTCACCGTGCCGGCGGTCGGTTCATTGTCGTCGCCGACCTGCACGACCGCCGCCGACTGGTGGACGGCGGTCACGACGAGCGTCAGCGAATAAGCCGGCGACGCCGGCTGTCCGGCGCCGCGGCCGAACAGGAAGATCAGATGATTGCGAACCTGCTGCGCATAGCGCTGCTTGACCGGCTTGATCGCGATCGCCGAGAGATCCGCGGTCACCGCCGCCTGCGGCGAGCCGGACGACGGGTTGGAATAGAGCGGCTGGACCGTGCAGGCCGAGGCGAAGGGCAGCGCGGCCACCAGGAAGATCGCGGCTCGGCGACGGGCCACCGACAGGAACCGATCAAACGACGACATTGACGATCCTCTGCGGCACGACGATCACCTTGCGCGGCTTCTTCCCCTCGAGAGCCTTGCGCACGACTTCGAGTTCAAGCGCAGCCTTCTCGACCGCACCTTGATCCGCGTCGCGGGCGATTGTCAAATCCCCGCGCTTCTTGCCGTTGATCTGTACCGGCATGACGATCTCGTTGTCTACCGTGAGCGCCGGATCGAACGCCGGCCAGAGCCGGTCGGCGGCGAGACCGGAGCCGCCGAGCGCCGCGAAGCACTCCTCCGCCAGATGCGGCATCATCGGCGCGATCAGCACCACCAGCATGTCGAGCGCCTCGCGCGCCGCGGCGGCAACCTCGGCGGACGCCTTGCCGGCGGCGATGTCGGCGACCGGACCCTGCAGGGCGTTGGCGAGCGCATAGATGCGCGCCACGGCCTTGTTGAAGCCGAGCCGCTCGATCTCCTCGCCGACGGCCTTCACCGCCCTGTGCGCCGCTCTCGAAATCTCCGCCGCCTCGCCTTCGCGCGCCGCCTTGGGGGCAACGCCGGCCAGCGACGGCGCTGCCTCCGACACGAGGCGCCAGAGCCTCTGAACGAAGCGGTGCGCGCCCTCGACGCCGGCCTCCGTCCAGATGACGTCGCGCTCCGGCGGCGAATCGCTGAGCATGAACCAGCGGGCGGTATCGGCGCCGTAGCTGCCGATGATGTCGTCAGGATCGACGACGTTCTTCTTCGACTTCGACATCTTTTCGATCGGCCCGATCTCGATCGGCGTCCCGCCGTCGAGCAGGAACGCTTTGCGCGTGCCGTCGAAGTCCTCGACCTTGACCTCGGCCGGGGTCACCCAGCCGTCCGGGCCCTTGTAAGTCTCGTGAACGACCATTCCCTGCGTGAACAGGCCCTGGAAGGGCTCGTCGACGGAGTTCAGGTGGCCGGTCGCCTTCATGGCCCGGGCGAAGAAGCGCGAATAGAGCAGATGCAGGATCGCATGCTCGATGCCGCCGATATACTGGTTGACGGGCAGCCAGCCGCTTGGCCCGTCGACCGCCGAGAGCGTCGTCGGCGCTTGCTCGTTCCAGGGATCTGTGAACCGGGCGAAATACCAGGACGAGTCCACGAAAGTGTCCATCGTGTCGGTGTCGCGTCGCGCGTCCTTGCCGCATTGCGGGCAGGCGACGTGCTTCCAGGTCGGGTGATGGTCGAGCGGATTGCCCGGCCGGTCGAAGCTGACATCGACAGGCAGTTCGATCGGCAGCGCCGCTTCCGGCACCGGCACGGAGCCGCAGGCGTCGCAGTGAACGACGGGTATCGGGCAGCCCCAGTAGCGCTGGCGCGAGATCAGCCAGTCGCGCAGGCGGAACTGCACCTTGCGCTCGGCCTGCGGCCGGCCGCCGATGGAGATGCCCGACAGCCGGTTGGCTACCTCGTCGAAGGCCTGTTTCGGCTTCATGCCGTCGAGGAAGCGCGAGTTGATCATCACGCCGTCGTCGACGAAGGCTTCCTCGAGGATCCTGAAGGTGGCGGCGTCGGCGCCCTCGGGCATGACGACCGGCACCACGGGCAGGCCGTACTTGTTTGCGAAGTCGAGGTCGCGCTGGTCGCCCGACGGGCAACCGAAGATCGCGCCGGTGCCGTAGTCCATCAGGACGAAGTTGGCGACATAGACGGGCAGCGTCCAGGACGGGTCGAAGGGATGGACGACACGGATGCCGGTGTCCATGCCATTCTTCTCGGCGGTCTCAAGATCGGCGGCCGCCGTCCCGCGATGGCCGATTTCCTCGATGAACGCAGCCAGCTTCGGATTGCCTTCCGCAGCCTTCCTGGCCAGCGGGTGATCCGCGGCGATCGCCATGAAGGAGGCGCCGAAGATCGTGTCGGGCCGCGTAGTGAACACGTCGAGCGCGACTTCGCCGCCAGGCGCGGTCGCGGGATCGATCTGCCAGCGCAGCAGCAGGCCTTCCGACCGGCCGATCCAGTTCGCCTGCATCAGCTTGACCTTGTCCGGCCATTGGTCGAGCGTGTCGATGCTGTCGAGCAGCTCCTGCGCCATCGCCGTTATCTTGAAGAACCACTGGGTCAGATCGCGCTGCTCTACCAGGGCTCCGGAACGCCAGCCGCGCCCGTCGATGACCTGCTCGTTGGCGAGCACCGTCATGTCTTCGGGGTCCCAGTTGACCTTGGCCGACTTGCGCTCGACGAGGCCCGCCTTCCAGAAGTCCAGGAACATCTTCTGCTGGTGCTTGTAGTAGCTGGGGTCGCAGGTCGCGATCTCGCGCGCCCAGTCGAGCGAAAGGCCCATCACCTTGAGCTGGGCCTTCATCGCCTCGATGTTCTGGTAGGTCCAGGCGCGCGGGTTGACGCCGCGGTCTCGCGCCGCGTTCTCGGCGGGCAGACCGAAGGCGTCCCAGCCCATCGGGTGCAACACGTTGTAGCCGAGCGCGCGGCGGTGGCGCGCCACGACGTCGCCCATCGTGTAGTTGCGAACGTGGCCCATGTGGATGCGCCCGGACGGATAGGGGAACATCTCGAGCACGTAATACTTCGGGCGCGGATCCTCGTTCTTCGTCTCGAAGAGCTTTGCCGCATCCCAGGCCTTCTGCCATTTGGGTTCGGCCGCACGCGGATTGTATCGTTCGGTTGCCATGACGGGTATTTCACTTAAACAGGAGCGGCGACCCGCAAGGCGCACCCGGCGGATCGGGACATTGGGGCGGACCTTCACCATGGTTTGCGGGAAGCGTCAACTGTATGGCAGGCGGCATATGCCCCGGAATGGAGCGGATTGAGGCATGGACGGCACGGTCGAACGGCTGGAAATCGTCAAGGAGAGGATCGCCGCGGCCGAGCGCGATGCCGGCCGACCGACGGGTTCGGCAGTCCTTGTCGCCGTGACCAAGACCTTTGCGGCCGGCGAGGTCGGACCCGTCATCGAGGCGGGCCATCGCATCTTCGGCGAGAACCGCGTGCAGGAAGCGCAAGGCAAATGGCCTGCGCTCAAGGAAGAGTTTGCCGGCATTGAACTGCACCTGATCGGTCCGCTGCAGTCCAACAAGGCGAAGGAGGCGGTCGGGCTGTTCGATGTCATCGAGACGGTGGACCGCGAGAAGATCGCCGCCGAACTGGCGAAGGAGATCGCCAGGCAAGGCAGGAGGCCCAGGCTCTACGTCCAGGTGAACACCGGCTCCGAGCCGCAGAAGGCCGGTATCGAACCGCGCGACGCTGTCGCATTCGTAAAGCGCTGCCGCGAGACGCACGGCCTGTCGATCGAGGGCCTGATGTGCATCCCCCCCGCGAACGAGAATCCCGGGCCGCACTTCGCGCTCCTGGCGAAGCTCGCGAGGGAGGCCGGCCTGGGCAAGCTGTCGATGGGAATGTCCGGCGACTACGAGACGGCGGTCGCGTTCGGCGCAACGAGCGTCCGCATCGGCAGCGCGATCTTCGGCACGCGCTGACGGTCGGCCGGCGCGTCAGCGCGGGCCGGACCGACAGGGAACGCTCCGACGCGTCAGTGGAGCGCGAGTTCTCCGGTGACGTTGCGCCACTCCGTCGCAGAGATCAGCTTCTTGTGCGTGTAGCGGACCGAATGGAGCGGTCCCTCGAGCTTGGCTCTCCAGAATTCGACGAAACGGATCAGCGCCGGAAACCGAGGGGCAAGGTCATAGTCCTGCCAGATGTAGCTCTGCAGAAGATGCGGGTGGTCGGGCATGTGATAGAGAATGTGGGCGGTGGTCAGCCCGTAGCCCTTGAGCATCAATTCCATCTCTGCGTGATCGCGCATCCCTGGTCCCCTGTCGCCTGAAGATTCGTGTCCCTCGCGCCATCGAGTGTCATGCAAGTTTCCTCGACCGTCTACCAAAAAGTCTGGTCAACAGGCAAAAACCGTCACGATTCCAGATAGTTGGCAGCAGGAGCCCAAGAGTGCTGATATGGGTCCCGAGAATGGCCCACCGAGCGGACCAGGGCGATGAGGCGCCTGCCCGCAACGGCCGAACGTCTAATGTTGCGACCCCGCGGGAATTGATAATAGGCGGAGAATTGTTATTAGGTGCCGCCGCTCGCGGAGTTCTCACCGCGACGCCCGCCATCGCGGCGGATGATTCCGGGGAGGGAGACGAAAATGTCCGACGTTCACGTCCACAAGGTTCAGGCTGCGTGGAAGAAGCGCGCGTTGATCGACAACGACACCTATCTGAAGTGGTACGGCGAAAGCGTCTCCAACCCGGACAAGTTCTGGGCCAAGCACGGCAAACGGATCGACTGGTTCAAGCCGTACACCAAGGTGAAGAACACCTCCTTCAAGGGCAAGGTCTCGATCAAGTGGTTCGAGGACGGCGTCACGAACGTCTCGCACAACTGCATCGATCGCCATCTCAAGAAGCGCGGCGACCAGGTCGCAATCATCTGGGAGGGCGACAACCCCTACCATGACAAGAAGGTCACCTATCGGGAGCTTCACGACCAAGTCTGCCGCCTCTCCAACGTGATGAAGAAGCACGGCGTCAAGAAGGGCGACCGCGTCACCATCTACATGCCGATGATCCCCGAGGCCGCCTACGCGATGCTCGCATGCACGCGCATCGGCGCCATCCATTCGGTGGTGTTCGGCGGCTTCTCGCCGGATTCGCTGGCCGGCCGCATCGTCGACTGCGAATCGACCTTCGTGATCACCGCGGACGAGGGACTGCGCGGCGGCAGGCCGATCCCGCTCAAGGACAACACCGACAAGGCGGTCGAGATCGCCGCCGGACAGAAGGTGAAGGTCAAGAACGTTCTGGTGGTGCGCCGCACCGGCGGCAAGGTCAGCTGGGCCGAGGGCCGCGACCTCTGGTACCACGACGAGATCGAGAGCGTGCCGGCGCAGTGCCCGCCAGAGAAGATGAAGGCGGAAGACCCGCTGTTCATCCTCTACACCTCTGGCTCGACCGGCAGGCCGAAGGGCGTGCTGCACACGACGGGCGGCTACCTCGTCTACGCGTCGATGACGCACCAGTACGTGTTCGACTACCACGACGGGGACGTCTACTGGTGCACGGCCGATGTCGGCTGGGTGACCGGCCACAGCTACATCGTCTACGGGCCGCTCGCCAATGGCGCGACCACGCTGATGTTCGAGGGCGTGCCCAACTACCCCAGCATGTCGCGCTTCTGGGAAGTGATCGACAAGCACAAGGTCAACATCTTCTATACCGCCCCGACGGCGCTGCGCGCGCTTATGGGCGCGGGCGACGCGCATGTGAAGAAGACCTCGCGCAAGTCGCTGAAGCTGCTCGGCACCGTCGGCGAGCCGATCAACCCCGAGGCGTGGGAGTGGTATTTCAACGTTGTCGGCGAAGGCAAGGTGCCGATCGTCGACACATGGTGGCAGACCGAGACGGGCGGCATCCTGATCACTCCGCTGCCCGGCGCGACCAGGCTCAAGGCGGGCTCGGCAACGCGCCCCTTCTTCGGCGTCCAGCCGCAACTGGTCGACGGCGACGGCAAGGTCATCGAGGGCGCCGCCGACGGCAATCTCTGCATCATCGATTCCTGGCCGGGGCAGATGCGCACCGTCTATGGCGACCATGAGCGCTTCGTGCAGACCTATTTCTCGACCTACAAGGGCAAATACTTCACCGGCGACGGCTGCCGCCGCGACGAGGACGGCTACTACTGGATCACGGGCCGCGTCGACGACGTGCTGAACGTCTCGGGCCACCGCATGGGCACGGCCGAAGTGGAATCCGCGCTGGTCAGCCACCCCAAGGTCTCGGAGGCAGCGGTCGTCGGCTATCCGCACGACATCAAGGGACAAGGCATCTACTGCTACGTCACTCTGATGGCGGGCGAGAAGGCTTCAGACGAACTGCGGGCCGAACTCGTGCAGCATGTGCGCAAGGAGATCGGCGCCATCGCCACGCCCGACAAGCTGCAGTTCGCGCCCGGCCTGCCGAAGACGCGTTCGGGCAAGATCATGCGGCGCATCCTGAGAAAGATCGCCGAGGACGAGTTCGGCGCGCTCGGCGACACCTCCACGCTTGCCGATCCGACCGTCGTCGACGACCTGATCGCCAACCGTCAGAACAGGAAGGCTTGAGCGGCCCCGACGATCGCGAGGAAGGCCCTGGGCTCGTCTCGGGGCTCTGGCGCTATCCGGCGAGTTCTCTCGCCGGCCAAAGCGTTGACGAGATGGCGGTCGACGCCGCCGGCGCGGAAGGCGACCGCCTGTTCGGTCTGGTCGATGCATCGACGGGCGAGATCGCCAGCCCCGACGCCGACCGCAAGTGGCACGGCGCGCCGCTGATCGCCGCGCGGATCGGCGAAGGCGGAGGTCTGGAGGTTATGGTGCCCGGGGGCAACTGGCTTCCGGCGCCCGGCGAAGCGGCCGACCGCGCCGCCAGCGCCTTTCTTGGGTTCGCAGTATCCATCCGGCCGTACCGGCAGGACCGCGCGCGCGAAGGGATCGTCGCCGCGCCCCGCTACATCAAGGATCCCATTCACCTCCTGACGACCGCCTCGCTGGCGGAGGTGCGGCGTCTGCATCCGACCGGCGACCCTGACACCAGGCGCTTCCGCCCGAACATTCTGGTCGACCTGCAACCGGCGGCCGGGCGCTTCCCGGAAACGGAATGGGTCGGCCGAAGGATCGCGATCGGAGCGCTAGAACTGACGGTGACCGAAGCCTGCCGCCGCTGCGGCTTCACCATCATCGCTCAGGACGGCCTTGCCAACGATCCCGACATCCTGCGCACGCTCGTGAAGCACAACGCCCACAACCTTGGCGTCTATTGCGCGGTGACCAGGCCGGGCCGGATCAGGCTGGGTGACGCCATGCGGCTGATCCCGCAATAGTTGCATGCATTTCTATTGCAATTCTTGATTGTATATCGCAACCTCTGCGCGCCGATTCCCGTCGGTCACTGTCAACATTGGAGCGCGCGATGAAATATCGGAAACGCAATGGCAAGGACACGTGGCACTTCTGCACCAACTGCCAGAACTGGCCTACCAGCGACTATGACGAGCGGGAAGGCAAGCCGACGTACGGCGAGTTCTGCAATGAGTGCTTGTCGAAGGACGCCAACGGCACCTGCACCAAGAAGTACTGACGCCTCGCGACCCGATCCTCTCTAGCGATAGAGGTCGGCGCGTGTCGGCGGCAGCCCGCTGCGTCCGCGCGCGCGTTTCGTGGCGACCGTCTGGTATATCAGCACCGAGCCGCCGTCGAAGCCGAGCGAGCAGCCCGTGAGGTAGAGGAGCCAGAGTCTCGCCTTCGGTTCGCCTACCTCGGCGACGGCTTCGTCGAAGCGGGCATGCAGCCGTTCCGCCCAGAGCCGGCAAGTGCGGGCATAGTGCTCGCGCAGATCCTCGACATCGTGCACCTCGAACCCGTAGGCCTCGAGATTTTCGACGGTCATGCCGATGTGATCGACCTCGCCGCCGGGAAAAATGTACTTGATCAGCGCCTTGTAGGCCGGCGCCTTGCGCCGCCAGGCGCGCCGGTCGCGCTTCATGCGCCGGGTGATGGCGTGATGGAGATAGATGCCGCCCGGCCGGAGCAGTCGACCGACCGCGAGGAAATAGGCCTCGTGATTGGCAAGCCCGAGATGTTCGAACATGCCGATCGATGAAATCTTGTCGAACCGACCAGTGAGTTCGGAATACGGCTTCACCTCGATCGTGATCCTGTCCTCGAGGCCCTCGGCGCGGATGCGATCGCGCGCCAGTTCGGTCTGCGCTTCCGACAGCGACACACCGTGGCCGACGACGCCGTAGTGCTTGGCGGCGTGGATCAGCATCGCGCCCCAGCCGCAGCCGATGTCGAGCAGCGTTTCGCCGGGCCTCAGCCGCAGCTTCCGGCAGATGTGATCGAGCTTGTCGAACTGCGCCTGGTCGATGTCGTTGTCGAAATCCTTGAAGTAGCCGCAGCTGTAGACCATGCGCTCGTCGAGGAAGAGTCGGTAGAAGTCGTTCGAGATGTCGTAGTGGTGCGTGATCGCCTCCTTGTTGGAGCCGCTCACGTAGGGATTGCGCCCGGCGAGCCCCTCGGCAGCGGACTTTGAGCCCCGGGAAAGGGCAAGCAGGGGCAGGTCCCGCAACAGCTTTCGCTTGGGGATGCGTCGCAGCCCCGCCTTCAGGTTGCCGTTCGGCCGACGCTCGACGATGTCGAACAGCGTGCCGTTTTCGACGTCGATCGCCTTCGATACCCAAAGCTCGAGCAGCGTGGTGAAGACGGGGCGCCTCAGGACCCTGCCGACGATTCCGCTGTCGTTGATCGCCAGGACAGGGCCGTCGGCCAGCCCGATGCGTTCGCCCGTCCAAAGCCGCACCGCGAAGCCTGGCCGCAATTCCTCGACCAAGGTGCGGACGATCCGGGCTGCCCTCTCCCCGTTCTTCATGCCTGCTCCCGACGACATTGGGCTGGGGTCGCATGATGGCGGGTGAACCGTTCCTGCACAAGCGCCGCGGATTCGGCGCCGGTCGCGAACTGTCCGTCAGAATTCCTGTCGTTTCACCCTTGTCATCCTTGATCCGCGACCCCATCATTGATGGGTGTTCAACGAAACGAAAGGAGGTGATCCGATGTCGAGTGGTTTCGGTTTCCAGAGCGTGGCTCGAGCGGATTGCCCTTTCGGGAAGCAGCCTTCCTGACAGCGGCATGATGCGCGGCCGATAGCCTCGCTACGGCCACGAGCCGCGCCACGGACGAAAGCACGGGGCCGCCTCCATGAGGCGGCCCCGTGCTTTTCATGCGATGCTCACTGCGTCAGCACCAGCGCCTCGATGTTGCGGGCAATGGTCAGGAACGCCTCGTTGAGCTCTTCGCCACTCGACGTTTCGTAGTAGCGCTTGAGCGAACCGGTGTCGGGCGAAGCACAGTTCTTCAGAACTGCCCTGGCGGCGCTGGAGTTCAGCTTGAAGCCGATGGTGAAGACTTCGATGCCGTCCTTCTTCATGTTGTCGCACAGGGTCTCGGCGTAGGAGCGCGATTTCGCGTTCTGCTTGCGCACGACGGTCTTGTCGCCGACGACGTCGGCATGCGCGGTGTTGAACTCGCCGTCGGTCATCAGGATGGCGATCTTGGCCACGTTCCTGGGATCTGCATCAGCCGGTCCGTCGCCAAGGCCCGCGTTCCTGATCGCTGTGCGCCAGTTGCGGGAAAGCATGTAATAGGTCCACTGAACGCCGGTGGCGCCGGCCGTGTAGCCGGCGACGGAGAAGTCCTGGATCTGCGTCTTCAATGCCTCGGCGTCGTCGCTCAGCGGCTTCAGCACTGCCTTGGCGCAACTGTTGAGCCGGTCGTCGCGATTGACCCTAGCAAGGTACTCGCGTTCCTTTCCGTCGATCAGGCGCACGCGCTTGGCATCCGGGGCGTCGTCGCTGAAATCGGCCTTGAGGTCCGCAGATTTGCGTTCGGTTGCGCAGGTGTCGGTCCAGGCGCCGGTGTTGGCGTCGATCTCCGCCTTCTTGGCGTCGACCGGCGGCGGCAGGTCGTATCCGCCCGCCTTCTCCACGAAGACGACGTCCTTGGCCAGCGCCCCGACATTGACGCCGTCGGAATACGGAACAAGCGCGATCCTCACCCGCGGGTTCGTCTTGCTCTGGTTCTTGGTCAGCGCATCGACGGCGTTGCTGGCCGCTGTCTTGAGATCCCTGATCTTCGAGCCCGACATCGAATCGGTCACGTCCAGCATCATCGCCACCTCGATCTTCCTGTCGGAATAGAGCGAAGCCGATTCAGACCTGACGCGTTTTTCGCTGTCCGCTCCGAACAGCGGGAAATAGAGCGCGACGTCGACATAGGCCGACGCCTCCAGGGTGCCCTGAACCCTGTCGACGGCGATACGGTCGAGCACGATCCGCTCGCCGTCCATGATCGTCAGCGCGCCATTCGTCTTGAGGAAGAGCTCCACCCAGGAGCGTGCGTCGTCAACGACGATGACGCCGGTCGTGATGTCCCGGGCGGTCGAGGTGACCGCCGAGTCGAGCGCCTGCCGGAGCGCCGAGCGGACATTGTAGAGTTGCGCGAGATTGACCGCATAACCGGCCGACAGGGTCAGCGCCGCGAGCACCATCGCCATCATGATCGCAAAACTGCCCGAGCGATTGCCGCCGAATTGCTTAACGGCCTGTGCCGTGAACTGCCGCATTCCATGCCTCCATCCGCGCATCCGAACGCGGTGGAGCAGGAATCCGGCCATCTCGCCGATCCCTGCGGCGTCTACTGAGATCAAAATCTAACGCATTGAAAATAAACGACTTGGCACGGATTCATGGTGAACAAAGGGTTAAATATTGGTCGTTCGAACGAATTCGCTAACCAGTTGTTTACCCTGCCGGGCAACCCGGTCGTGGCCATTAACGAAGACGTGCCGGAACGGGACGTCGCCCTGTCCCTCGCCGGATCAGCGGCGCCCACACCAGGGGTCGCGTCGGCCACCGTGATACGGGCGGACCAGCTTTTCGCCGAGAAGGCGTGGCGCCACGCCGAGCCCGTCGGCGGTGGCGACGTCCGCCAGCACGCGGCCGTAATATTTCGCACCGGCAATGTTCGAGATCGAGACCGGACCGGAGCCGATGATCAGCGCCAGTGCATCGCGCGCCCTTTCGGCCGCCACCCGCTCGTCGTCGCATCGGGCCTTCATCTCCGGTGCGTCAATGCCGCGGATGCGGATGTTCACTTTCACCCTGTGCCCGGGCCAGACAACGGCCTCGGCGAGAAACGTATCGCCGTCGAGCACGTCCAGCACGATCGCGTCCACTGGGCCACGAAACACCTTGGCGGCCGATACGGTCTGCGGCGCAAGCGCGCCGAGCAGTCCAAGGACGATGGCGAATCGCGGATGACACAACATGAGAGGAATTTATTCCTCTCATGTTGACATGGCAATAGCGGGTCGGTCGCGCCTAGGCCAGAACCTGCGCGTCAGCCGTGCGGTCAACACGGTCATGCGGCGGCCGGGCGGGATGGCTCTCCTGCTCGTAGGTCCAGACCTTGAACAGCGACAGACGATGCGGTCCGAAACTGTGCAGCAGCGGAACGTCGGTTGCGTCGCGGCCGCGCGCAATGACCACCCGGCCGATGCGCGGGCGGTTGTGGCGCGGATCGAACGTGTACCACCTTCCGTCCAGGAAGACTTCCATCCAGGCCGAAAAATCCATCGGGGCGGGATCTTCCGGTACGCCGATGTCACCGAGATATCCGTTCACGTAGCGGGCCGGTATATTCATGCAGCGGCAAAGCGTGATGGCGAGATGCGCGAAGTCGCGGCACACGCCGACCCGCTCCTCATGCGCCTGCGCCGCGGTGCGGGTCGAGCGGGCATAGCCGTAGCCGAAGGACAGCCGGCTATGGACGTAGTCGACGATCGCCTGGACCCGCGCCCAGCCAGGCGGCATGCCTCCGAACAGGTTCCAGGCCAGCGAACTCAGATGGTCGGTCTCGCAATAGCGGCTGCCGAGCAGGTAGCCGAGCACATCGTTCGGCAGGTCCTCCACCGGCGTCTCGCGCGCCAGTCGGTTCTCCTCGTCGGGTGCGCCAGAGTCCTCGACCACGGCGTCATAGAGGATGCGAAACGCACCCTGCGGCGCGGTGAAGCGCCGGCAGGCATTGCCGTAGCGATCTTCATAGACCGTCGAAACGACCGACGGCGACGTCAGCACGCGCGTCTGCCGCTTGATGTCCGACTGCCTGTCGCGATGGATATCGAGGAGCGATACGACAGGTGTCCGCTGCTCGCATTCGATGGCAATTTCATAGCCGAGCCGGATAAGCATGGCTGAACCTCGCAGCGTTGGCATTTCGGAAAATTCGATGCTCAACGCTCGGGCGCGACGCTTGTTCCCGTCGGGCGTGCCGGTCGTTCAAAAGTCGGTTGCGAGGCCCTTCACTTCCCAGTCGCCATAGCGGATCGGTTCCTTGCCGCCGCGGCCGCCCCGTTCCACCGGACGCGCGGCCTCCTCTTCGAGGTAGGCGCGACGGCGGATTTCCGCCTCGGCCAGCGCCCGCTCCGCCGCTGGCGTCCTCGCTTTGCGGCCAGGGCCCGCGGGTTGCTCGTGCTGGTCCATATTTCCCCTATGCGATCGTTGAAAGAGGGAGGTGACTCTCCCATCATATAGTGCAAGTCAGGGCTCGATCGAGTGCACCTCGGCAGCTTCCAACGGAGATCGCGATGAACATCCTGCGTACGGCCATGCTTCTGGCGTTCATGACCGCCCTGTTCATGGCGATCGGCTACATGATCGGCGGCGGCGGCGGCATGATGATCGCCCTGCTGGTGGCCGCAGGCATGAACTTCTTCAGCTACTGGAACGCCGACAAGATGGTGCTGAAAATGCACCACGCCGTCGAGGTCGACGAGAGCAACGCGCCAGAATATTACGGCATCGTGCGCGACCTCAGCGCGCGTGCCGGCCTGCCCATGCCGAAGACCTATCTCATCCAGAGCGACCAGCCCAACGCCTTCGCGACGGGACGCAACCCTGAGAACGCCGCCGTCGCCGCGACCACCGGCCTGCTCGAGCGCCTGACCTACGAGGAGGTAGCCGGCGTGATGGCGCATGAACTGGCGCATGTGCAGAACCGCGACACCCTGACCATGACGATCACCGCCACGCTTGCCGGCGCGATCTCGATGCTCGGCAACTTCGCCCTCTTCTTCGGCGGCAATCGCGACAACAACAATCCGCTCGGCGCAATCGGCACGCTGGTCGCGATGATCGTGGCGCCGCTCGCCGCCGCGCTCGTGCAGATGGCCATCAGCCGCACGCGCGAATACTCCGCCGACCGGCGCGGCGCCGAAATCTGCGGCCAGCCTTTGTGGCTTGCCTCGGCGCTCGCCAAGATCGCCAGGAGCGCCGAACGCATCCACAACCCCGACGCGGAGCGCAATCCCGCGACGGCGCATATGTTCATCATCAACCCGCTGTCCGGCGAGCGGATGGACAACCTGTTCTCCACGCACCCGAACACGGAGAACCGCATCCGCGCCCTCCAGGCCATGGCCGAGGAGGGACCGGAACCGGTGCATGCGCCGCAGCCCGACGCGGAACCCCAGGCAGGCGAGGGACCGTGGTCGGCAGGCCGGACGACGGCCCGGCCGGAGAAACCGAAGCGCAACCCCTGGGGCCGCAACCCGACCGGCCCCAGGGGCCGGTGGTCGTGACCCGCCGCCCGAACGGAACCGTCCGGAAGCCCAAGCCCGCAGTCGCCTCCGACGTGCCCGGGCTGCCGGTACGCATGGCCGCGGCAAAGCTGCTTTCGATCGTCGTCGACGCCAGGACGCCACTCGATGGCCTGACCGACAATGACAACGGCCATCCTCACTATCTTGCGCTCGATGGCCGCGATCGCGCCCTGCTGCGCGCAATCCTCACCACCGCTCTGCGCTTCCGCGTCACCATCGGCAAGCTGATCTCCAAACGGCTCGAACGGCCGCTGCCGCCCAACGCCAGCACGCTCACGCATATCCTGCATGTCGGGGCCGCGCAGATCCTGTTCCTCGACGTTCCAGACAGCGCAGCGGTCGACCTCGCCGTCACCCATGCCAAGGGTGACCCGCGCACGGCCCGCTTCGCCGCGCTCGTCAACGGCCTGCTGCGTTCGCTTGCGCGCGGCAAGGAAAGCGAACTCGGCCCGATGCTCGATGCCACCCTGGACGCGCCGCCGTGGTTCGCCGACATGCTGGTCAATGCCTATGGCGAGCCGAAGGCGCACGCGATCCTGGCCGCGCACAGGGTGGAAGCGCCAGTCGATTTTACCGTCAAGACCGATCCGGAAGGCTGGGCCGGACGGCTGGGCGGCTTCGTGCTGCCGACCGGGACGGTACGCGTCGAGAAGCTGCAGGCAAACGTATCGGACCTGCCGGGCTTCGCCGAAGGAGATTGGTGGGTGCAGGACGCGGCAGCCGCCCTCCCGGCACGGCTCCTCGGCGACGTCGCGGGCAGGCGCGTCGCCGACTTGTGCGCGGCTCCCGGCGGCAAGACCGCGCAGCTCGCCCTCGCCGGAGCGGACGTGACCGCTCTCGACGTCTCCAGGAACCGCCTGGCGCGGCTCGTCCGCAACCTGGAGCGGTTGCGCCTGACGGCGACCGTCGTGCAGTCCGATCTGCTGTCATATGCGCCCGACGAGCTTTTTGATGCTGTCCTGCTCGACGCGCCCTGCTCGTCGACCGGAACTGTTCGCCGACATCCCGACGTTCCCTGGACCAAATCGGCCGAAGACGTCGCGAAGCTGGCCGCGCTCCAGGCAGGGATGATCGAGGCCGCGGCAAAACTGGTGAAGCCCGGTGGGCGATTGATCTTTTCCAACTGTTCGCTCGACCCCGCGGAAGGAGAGCAACTCCTTCGCGACCTTCCGGCCGAATCCGGCGACGTTTCGCCCGATCCCATCCGTCCCGGCGAAATTGCTGGCGTGGATCCGTTTCTCTCTGAAGACGGGACCCTCAGGACGACGCCGGCGGACCTGCAACTTGCGACGCCGGGCATTTCAGGGCTCGACGGCTTCTTCGCGGCCCGCTTTCGCCGAAATGCCTGAATCCCGGCAGGATTTGTCCAAAAAGCACCGGGTTGCCTTCACGTAAAATTCACTCTCGTATAAACTGCTGAATCGACTAGTCATTCCGGGGGTGTCTGGGCCCAGGGCCGGGACGGGCCAGGCTTTCAAGCGGGAGAGGAACTTTCATTGGCGACTGCGGCGGGCAACACGACGCGTCTCTGGGCGCTCGTCGCAAAGGAAATGTGGCGCAAGACGCGCCGTCGCCTGCGCGCCGGCCCGATGTACCGCTGGCGGTACTCCGGCCGGACGCCGGAGCGCGTTCTCATCGCGCCGCCGGATCTCCGCCTCGCCGACCCGCAGATCGCCCTGGAGATCTACTACGGCCGCTTCCCGCTGTCGGGGCACCTGGTCGAAACCGGCGGGCGCTCGCCGTTCCAGATAGACGTCCAGCACCGCGGCTGGTTGAAGACGCTGCATGGCTTCCGGTGGCTGCGGCATATGCGGGCGGCCGGCACGGAGCTTGCGGCAGCCAATGCGCGGGCGCTGGTGTCCGACTGGATTGCCGCACACGGCGGCAGCATCTCGGGCGTCGCCTGGGAGCCCGCGACGACCGCCAAGCGGATCATCGCCTGGCTCCAGCACTCCTCGGTGGTGCTGCAGGGCGCCGAGTTTCCTTTCTATCGCGCCTATCTGAAGTCGCTGGCCGTCCAGATACGCTATCTGCGTTCTGTCGCGCGCGAGATGCCGGACGGCAAGGACCGCCTGCGCGCCCGGATCGCGCTTGCGTTCGCGGCGCTCTCGCTGCCGGCCCCCGCCTCGGCGCTGCGCAGCGCGACCCGGAACCTGGCCGAGGAGCTCGAGCGCCAGATCCTGCCCGATGGCGGGCACATCTCGCGCAACCCACTGGCCGTGATGGAGCTTCTCGCCGACCTCCTGCCGCTGCGCTACACCTACACCAACCAGGCCGAGACGCCGCCGCCGGCGCTGATCCACGCGGTCGATCGCATGCTGCCGGCGCTTCGTTTCTTCCGCCACGAGGACGGCGCACTCGCCCGCTTCAACGGCATGGGCGCAACCATCCACGACCGCATCGCCGCGATCCTGCGCCATGACGACACCGAGGGCGCCCCGCTTCTGCACGCGCCGCACTCCGGATATGAACGGCTGTCGATGGGTGGCGTGACGGTGATCGCCGACACCGGCCCACCGCCGCCGATCGACGTGTCGAACGCAGCGCATGCCGGCTGCCTGTCCTTCGAGATGTCCTCGGGCCGGCAGCATTTCGTCATCAATTGCGGCGTCGACACCTATGGCGCCGCCGAGTTCCGCCCGCTGGCGCGCGCTACCGCCGCGCACTCGACCGCGACGATCAACGACACGTCCTCGGCGCGCTTCAACCATTCGATCCGCATCAACGACATGGAGAGCCCGCCACTGATCGGCGGTCCCCAGCACGTTCCATGCCGGCGGATCGACGAAGCCGGAGCGCAGGGCTTCGTCGCCAGCCACGACGGCTATGTCGCCCGCTTCTCGATCTATCATGAGCGCGGCGTGTCGCTGACGTCTGGCGGAAACGTGCTGGCCGGCATCGACCGCTTCCTGCGCGCCGGCGGAGCGCCCGCGCGCGACAATGGGCGCGATCTCGTCGCGATCCGGTTTCACCTGCATCCCGACGTCGAACTCTACCAGGACGACGAGGATCGCCTCGTGCTCACCGCCCCGAACGCCGACCGATGGGTCATGTCTTGCGGCCAGGTTGCGCCCCAGATCGAGGAATCGATCTATTTCGCGGGCCTCGGCGGTCCGCGGCGAAGCCGCCAGGTCGTCCTCGCGTTCAAGGCGTCCGAACTGCCGGAAGTCCGCTGGCAGTTCACGCGCACCCATGTGGCGGACGTTCCCCAGTAAATCCACGACAATCGCGCCGCGCGCTTGATTTCCGGGGTCCAAGCGGCTACGCGCAGCCATCCCGTTCACAGACCGAAAGGCCTCCCGCATGGCGGTCGCCTCGAAGAGAATTCCGGCCCCCGATCTCGTTCCGGTGCGCCGCGCGTTGCTGTCCGTATCCGACAAGACCGGGTTGGTCGAATTCGCCGCTGCCCTGTCGAAGGCCGGCATCGAGTTGGTCTCGACCGGCGGCACGGCCAAGACGATCGCCGCCGCTGGCCTGGCGGTGCGCGACGTATCGGAACTCACGGGCTTCCCCGAAATCATGGACGGGCGCGTGAAGACGCTGCACCCATCCGTGCACGGCGCCCTGCTCGGCGTTCGCGACGACCCCGAACATGCCGCAGCGATGGAAGTGCACCGCATCGCGCCTATCGACCTCGTGGTGGTCAATCTTTATCCCTTCGAGGATGTCCGGCAATCCGGCGCGGACTACGCGTCGATCGTCGAGAACATCGACATCGGCGGCCCGGCCATGGTGCGGGCCTCGGCGAAGAACCACGCCTATGTCGCGGTTGTCACCGATCCGGAGGACTATGCCTCGGTGGTCGGCGCGCTGGAGATGAACTTCGGTAGCCTGTCCTTCGAGTTTCGCCAGAAGCTCGCGGCCAAGGCCTTCGCCCGCACCGCGGCCTATGACGCGGCGATCTCCGGCTGGTTCGCCGAAACGCTCGAGGTCGAGCATCCGACCTGGCGCGCCTTCGGCGGCAAGCTCGACAGCGTCATGCGCTACGGCGAGAACCCGCACCAGCAGGCCGGCTTCTACGTGACCGGCGAGAAGCGGCCGGGCGTCGCGACGGCACGGCAGTTGCAGGGCAAGCAGCTCTCCTACAACAACATCAACGACACGGACGCCGCCTTCGAACTGGTCGGCGAGTTCGATCCGGCGCGCACGGCCGCGGTGGCGATCATCAAGCACGCCAACCCCTGCGGCGTGGCCGAAGGGGCGACGCTGACGGAGGCCTATCTGAGGGCACTCGCCTGCGATCCGGTCTCGGCCTTCGGCGGCATCGTCGCGCTGAACCGGCCGCTCGACGCGGAAGCGGCGGAGGAAATCGTCAAGACCTTCACGGAGGTGATCATCGCGCCGGAGGCCAGCGGCGACGCACGGGCCATCGTCGCGGCGAAGAAGAACCTGCGCCTGCTGGTGACCGGCGGACTGCCCGATCCCCGCGCTGCGGGCATGGCGGTCAAGTCTGTCGCCGGCGGGATGCTCGTACAGGGCCGCGACAACGCGGTGGTTGACGATTTCGCGTTGAAGGTGGTGACCCGACGCACGCCGACCGATAGGGAGATGGCGGACCTGAAGTTCGCGTTCCGGGTGGCCAAGCACGTGAAATCCAACGCCATCATCTACGCCAGGGACCTGGCGACGGTCGGCATCGGCGCCGGCCAGATGAGCCGTGTGGATTCGTCGCGCATCGCCGCGCGCAAGGCGCTCGATGCGGCAGAGGCCGCCGGACTGGCCGAACCGTTGACCAGGGGATCGGTGGTGGCGTCAGACGCCTTCTTCCCGTTCGCCGATGGCCTTCTGTCAGCCATCGAGGCCGGCGCAACGGCGGTGATCCAGCCGGGCGGCTCGATGCGCGACGACGAGGTGATCGCCGCGGCCGACGCGCACGGCGTCGCCATGGTGTTCACCGGCGTCAGGCATTTCCGCCACTAGCCTACCCAACTGGGCGCGGCGCTCAGTCGGCTGCCCTGTCCGCCGGGTAGGGTGTGGGCCAAAGCACAAGCATGCCGCCCACGAGGAACAGCAGGATCATCGCCATTCCGTAGCGCTGCGAGCTGGTCAGCGCCGTGACCGTGGCGACCATGAAGGGCGCCAGAAAGCTGGTGGCGCGGCCGGCGAGCGCGTAGAGGCCGAAATAGCGCCCGGCTTCGTCGGCGGTGACGCTGCGCGCCAGATAGGAGCGAGACGAGGCCTGGACGGGCCCGAAGGCCAGGCCGATCAGCAGGCCGAAGGCGATGTAGGCCTTCTCCGCCGGCGTGCCGAACAGCCCGCCAGTATCCGGGCCCGGCAGTTGCAGGACGCCGAACAGCGTGTAGCCGGGACCGGTGGAGACGACGCCGAGCGTCGCGACCGTGAGCATCACCAGCGACACCATGACCACCGCCTTTGACCCCAGCGCCGTGTCGATCCTGCTGGCGACAAGGCAGCCGAAGATGGCGACGACGTTCAGGATGATGCCGAAGACGCCGATTTCCGTGATCGACCATCCGAACATGCCGGCGGCGAAGACCCCGCCCAGTGCCAGCAGCGCGGCAACGCCGTCCTGGTAGATCATGCGGGCGATCAGGAAGCGCAGGATGCCGCTGCGCTGACGCACCTCGCCGATCGTGGCCTTCAGTTCGGCAAGCCCCTGGCGCACCGCCAGCGCGAGCGGCATGCCCCTGCCGCCATCCGGGGTGAAGAAGAACATCGGCAGGATGAAGAGGAAATACCAGGCCGCCGACAGCGGGCCGGTGGCGCGGGCGTCCTCGCCAAGCCGCGGATCGAGCCCGAGTATGGGTTCGACGCCGATGATCGTCTTGCCGGTTTCCGGCGATCCCGCCATGAAGGCGACGACGAAGATCAGCACGATCATGCCGCCGAGATAGCCGAGCCCCCAGGCGACGTTGGAGATGCGCCCGATATCGGCTTTCGACACGAGGCGCGGCATCATGGAATCGTTGAAGACCGTGGAGAATTCCGCGGCAATCGACGCCAGCGAGAAGAAGAACACCACCCAGAACAGGCTGGAGCCGGGCGCCGCGAACCAGAGCGCGCAGAGACTGACAATCTTGACGACCGCGAACGCCGCGATCCACGGCTTGCGCGGGCCGGTCTGGTCGGCGATCGATCCGAGTACCGGCGAGAGGATAGCGATGGCGAAGCCGGCGGCGGCGATACCGTAGCCCCACGCGGCCTGACCGGCGGCCGGGTCCGTCGCCATGCGCGAGACGAAATAGGGTCCGAAGATAAAGGTCGTGACCACGGTGAAGAACGGCTGGGCTGCCCAGTCGAAGAGCATCCAGCCCCAGATGCCGCGCCTGGGCGTATTCGGTTGGCCGGCCGAAACGCCGGCCGCGGCTGCGCTGGCCTCGCTCATGAAGCAGCCAGGTCGCTCATCAGGCCGGCCGCGACCGACAGCCGCGATACGGTGATGTCGCCGCCTTCGGTCAGCGCCTGCAGCCGCTCGCGGGTCCGTGCGACATGCTCGCCGCCGGCCTGCAGCCACGCCGCGACCGGATCGCCCTTGCCGCCGAAGCCGGCGAGCGCGGAGACCGTGATGCCGCGCCTGGCTGCACCGATCGTCTCGACAGCGCGCGAAAGCGCCATGTGCTCGTAGTAGTCGGACGTCGCGATCGCGCCCGCGGCATCCTCGATGCGGCCGATGCGGAAGGCGTCGGTCACGGAGAAGAACGCCTTGGCCGTCGCGAGCAGATCGGAGCCGGCATTGCCGGCGGCAAGCATGATGTCGGGTATCAGGAGGGATGCGTCCAGAAGCGCCAACCGGTCGGCAAGCTGTTCCGGCGTACCTGCCTCCACGAGGCCGAGCCTGCGCGCGGCCATGCGCTCGCGCGGGAACCCGGGCAGCAGTGCGGCGAGCTTCGGCTCGAGCAGCTTGCGGGCATCACGGAGCGCCCCGATCTGCTTGGCGAGCGGCAAGGTTCCGCTGCCGTTCCTGAGGTCCCAGTCGCTGGCCGCGAGCACCATCTTGCGGACCGCTGCATAGAGGTCGAGCTGCACCTGCCCGTCTATCCTGTTGTCCAGGGCGTCGATTTCGGCGTAGAGCGCTGGCAGGTCGAAGCCGTCGCGCACCACGGCGAATGCGCGAACGACCTCCGCGGCGCTGCGGCCGGTTGCGTCCTGCAGCCTCGTGACGAAGGACGGCCCGCCCCGGTTGATCAGATCGTTGGCAACGACCCTGGCGATGATCTCGCGGCGCAGCCGGTGCGAGGCGATGTCGGCCGAGAACTTCTTCTCCATGCGATCGGGGAAATACGCCGACAGGTCGCGCTCGAAATGCGCATCGTCGGGCAGGTTGCTGGCGACCAGGTCCGAGAACAGCACGATCTTGCCATAGGCGAGGAGGACGCCGAGTTCGGCCCGCGTCAGCGGCTCGCGGCGCGCTTCCCGCTCGGCGAGCGCGGCCGGCGACGGCAGCGTCTCGATCGCCCGATCGAGCAGGCCCCGCGCCTCGAGCGCCGTCATGAAGCGGGCCTGGTGCGGGAGGTCGGCCATGCCGGTGCGATGCGCGACGGAAAGCGCGAGGGTTTGCTGGTAGTTGTTCTCGAGGACGAGCCGGGACACCTCTCCGGTCATGTCGGCGAGCAGGCGGTCGCGCGAAGGCCGCGACAGCGATCCCCTGCGCATTGCCGAGGCGAGCGCGATCTTGATGTTGACCTCGACATCCGAGCAGTTCACGCCGCCGGAGTTGTCGATGGCGTCGGAATTGCACGCACCGCCGGCGAGCCCGAATTCGATGCGGGCGCGCTGGGTGACGCCGAGGTTTGCACCCTCTCCGATGACCTTGACGCGCAGTTCACCGGCGGCGACCCGGATGGCGTCGTTCGCACGGTCGCCGACGTCCTGGTTTGCCTCGCCGGCCGCCCGCACATAGGTGCCGATGCCGCCGAACCAGAGCAGGTCCGCCGGCGCCTTGAGTATCGCCCGCATGATTTCTGCAGGCGCGGCCGTCGTCTTTTCCAGGCCGATCGCAGCGGCTGCGGCCGGCGTCAGGACGATCGACTTCTGGCTGCGCGAGACGATGATTGCGCCCGGGGAAAGCTTGGACTTGTCATAGTCCTGCCAGCTCGAGCGCGGCAGGTCGAACAGGCGCTTGCGCTCGGCGAACGACAGGGCGGGGTCTGGGTCGGGATCGATGAAGATGTCTCGGTGATCGAACGCCGCGATCAGGCGGGTCTGCTCGGAAAGCAGCATGCCGTTCCCGAACACGTCGCCCGACATGTCGCCTACGCCGACAACCGTGAACGAGGTCGTCTGGATGTCGCGGTTCATTTCGCGGAAATGCCGCTTGACCGCCTCCCAGGCGCCTCGTGCGGTGATGCCCATGCCCTTGTGGTCGTAGCCGGCGGAGCCCCCTGATGCGAACGCGTCGTCGAGCCAGAAGTCGTGCTTCAGGCTTATGCCGTTGGCCGTGTCCGAAAAGGTGGCCGTGCCCTTGTCGGCGGCGACCACGAAATACGGGTCGTCCGCGTCGTGGCGCACGACGCCCTCGGGCGGCACGACCATGTCGCCGACGATGTTGTCGGTGATCGACAAGAGGCTGGAGACGAAATTGACGTAGGCCGCCCTGCCCGCCTCGAAGACCGCGTCTCGGCCGCCCCCCGCCGGCAGGCGCTTTGGAAAGAAGCCGCCCTTCGCACCGACCGGCACGATGACCGCGTTCTTGACCTGCTGCGCCTTGACGAGGCCGAGCACCTCGGTGCGGTAGTCCTGCGCGCGATCCGACCAGCGCAGTCCGCCGCGCGCGACCGGTCCGAAGCGGAGGTGGACGCCCTCTACTTCCGGGCCATACACGAAGATTTCGCGCCATGGCCTCGGATCGGGCAACCCGTCGACGCTGCGGGACTCGAGCTTGAACGCCAGCGACTGGCCGGCTTCCTTCTTGCCGGCGACGAAGTGGTTGGTCCTTAGGGTCGTTTCGATCAGGTTCAGATAGCGGCGGATGATCGTGTCGTCGTCGATGTTCGGGACATCGTCGAGCGCGTCCTTGATCTTCGCCTTGAGATGCTTTGCCGTGGTCTCGCCTTCCTTGCCCGCTCTAGGATCGAGCCGCGCCTCGAAGAGACCGAACAGCCCGCGGGCGATGTCCGGATAGCGGTTGAGCACCGCGGCGATGAAACCCTGGCTCTGCGGAATGCCGGCCTGCTGCAGGTAGCGGCCGTAGGCGCGGAGAACGCCGATCGCATCGACGTCGAGACCGCCCGTCTGCGCCAGAGCGTTGAAGCTGTCGTTGTCGGCATCGCCGCGCCAGACCGACAGGAAGACCTGTTCGAACAGCGCGCCGCCATCTGCCAGATCGATCGGCCCGCCGTATGCGTTTTCGAGTTCCATGTCGTGGATGAAGACCGGCCCGTCCGGCGCCGCGTCGATCTCGAAGGTCCGCTCGCTGATGACCCGGAAGCCGATGTTCTCGAGCAGCGGGACGCGCCGCGACAGGGCCACCGGCGCGCTGTGGTGGTAGATCTTGAGGGACGCCTGCTCAGGCCTGCGCCCCCGCTCGCGATACCAGTCGATGGCGATCGGATTGGCGCCGTCGATCGCCGCTATGCGTTCGGCGTCCAGCAGGGCCGTCGCCGGCGAAAAGCTGTTCTGGTAGTCGTGCGGGAAATGGGTGGCGACACTGACGAGCGACGCCGGCAGACCGGCGCCTGCCGAGGCGACGCGCAGCCCGTCTTCCCAGGTCGTCACGATGTCGCGGATCGCAGCCTCGATCATCGCCGGCTCGATCTTGGGTGTCTTGCCGCCAGAGCGGCCGATGATGAAGTGGACGCGCGCCAGACCGCCTTCGGGGAACGCTGGATAGTATGCCGAAAGGCGTCCGTCGAAGACGTCCTTCAGATACCGGCCGATCTTTTCGCGGACGACGGAATCGTATCGGTCGCGCGGCACGAAGACGATGACCGAGACGAAGCGGTCGAACTGGTCGACGCGGTAGAGCGCGCGCACGCGCGGCCGCTCGACGAGCCCGAGGATCGCTTCCGCATGCTTGCGCAGTACCGGTACCGTGACCTGGAAAAGCTCGTCGCGGGGATAGCTTTCCAGGACGTTCATCAGCGCCTTTCCGGAGTGGTCGCCGGGATCGAAACCGGACTTCCGGATCACGCTTTCGGCCTTCGAACGCAGATGCGGTATCTTCATCACCGAGCGCGTGTAGGCCGTCGACGTGAACAGGCCGACGACACGCAGTTCGCCGGACAGCGCGCCCTTCTTGTCGAAGATCTTGATGCCGACATAGTCGAGATAGGCGCGCCGGTGCACGACCGACTTGGCGTTGGCCTTGGTGACGATGAGGGCGTCCGGCCCGTAGAGGAAGGCGCGGATTTCCGGCGTCGTCGCCTCGCCCCCGGCGCGCCTGAGCACGCGGACCTCAGGGTCCGACAGAATGCCAAGGCCCGGACTGGCCGATCGCGTCAGCGTGCCGCTCTTCTCGCTGCCCGAGTAGCGGAATTCGCGCATGCCGAGGAAGGTGAAGTTGTCGTCGCGCAGCCATTCCAGAAAGGCGATGGCTTCGTCGACCGCCCGGGCATCTAGAGGTACCGGATGGTAGCGGAACTCCGAGATCGCCCGGTCGAGCCGCGCGAGCATGGGCTTCCAGTCATTGACCGCCGCGCGAACCTGGGTGAGCACCTTGGCAAGGCCGGCCTCCAGAGCAGCGCCTTCGTCGCTGGAGAGCGCATTGACATGAATGTGGATCACGGAAAGTCGATCGACATTCTCATCCTTGGCGCCGTCGGGAAGAATTTCGAGGACGCCCTTCTTGCCGTGTCTCACGGCGATGACCGGATGCGCGACAAGCGTCGATTCGCCGGCTCGGTCCGCGATTTCGCCCAGCACGGAATCGAACAGGAAGGGCATGTTGTCGTTGACGACGGTGACCGCCGTCATCGGGCGGCCATCGCGCACAAGCTCGGGGTCGGTGACGACCGAAACGACGCTTTCGCCCTTGCGATGCGACATGACCACCTTTTCCGCCAGGGCCGCGGCCCTGGCCAGGACGGCAGGCTCGTAGGCGGCGACGTCCTCGGCAGGCGCACGGTCGAGGAGGCGGAGTGCGAGGGGGCCGGGTCGAGGCGCGGCCTTGCGTTGCGTGGCCTTGGATTTTGCCCGAGCGTCGGCCATGGCGTCTGTTCCCTCCATGCATGCTTTTGCGGCATCGTAGCAGAAGCCAGCGGTTTGGCGACTGGCCTACCAGAAGGAATAGTGCGTTCGTTTGGCCTGGATGTGACGCTTCAGGAGCGCGCCGCGATGGCGGCGGCCGCGCCCGCCATGGTGGCGGCGCTGACGCGGTTCGCGAAGCGCATGGCCCGCTCGCTTCGAAGCAGCCGGCGCGCCTGCGCGGCGGCCAGCACCCAGGCGCAGTCGATACCAATGAGGACGAGCGCCATCGTCGCGGTCAGTTCGGCCCAGCCAAGCAGCGTCACCGAGCCAAGATCTATGATGGTGGGCAGGAGCGCTAGGTAGAACATCATGATCTTGGGGTTGCCGAGGGTAACGGCCATGCCGGCGAAGAAGAGCTTCGCCGGCGAGTCATCGCTCGGCATGCCGGCGTCGCGCACCACGGCCGGCGCCGTCCACATCTTCCAGGCGAGCCAGACCAGATAGGCGACGCCGACCCATTTCACGACGACAAAGGCGAAATGGAAAGTCTGGGCGACGAAGGCCAGCCCGAAGACGGCCATGGACAGCCAGATCGCCTCGCCGATCCACATCGCGGCAAGGAACGGGAAGACATCGCGGAAGCCCTTGGCGATGACGCGCGCCACAAGCGCTGCGATCGATGGGCCGGGCGAGCCCGCCGCGACGAGAAGCGCGCCCGCGAAGATGAGAAGCGAGGTCAGTTCCAAGGCCGTGTCCTCCGCCTGCGACATTGCAGTCTAGCAGGCGGAAACGGGCCGACATAGATGCAGGAAACCTTCAGACCAAAGATCCTGACATCCGCTGCCGCCAGGTGTCCGGACGGCAGCGATTGGTCGGGCGCGTCAGGCGGCGCCTGCGACCCGCTGCTTCTCGAAGCGCTTGCGCTCGTTGGGGTCGAGATAGAGCTTGCGCAGGCGTATCGTCTTCGGCGTCACCTCGACGAGTTCGTCGTCCTGGATCCAGGCGAGCGCGCGCTCCAGCGTCATCTTGACCGGCGGCGTCAGGCGAACGGCTTCGTCCTTGCCGGCAGCGCGGATGTTGGTGAGCTTCTTGCCCTTCAGGACGTTGACTTCGAGGTCGTTGTCGCGGCTGTGGATGCCGACGATCATGCCCTGGTAGACCCTGACGCCGGCGTCGATCACCATCGGGCCGCGATCCTCGAGGTTCCACATCGCGTAGGCGACCGATTCGCCCATTTCGTTCGAGATCAGCACGCCGTTGGTGCGGCCGGGCAGTTCGCCCTTGTAGGGTTGGTAGGCGTGGAACAGCCGGTTCATGACCGCCGTGTCACGCGTGTCGGTCAAGAGTTCCGACTGGTAGCCGATGAGGCCGCGCGTCGGTGCGAAGAAGACCAGACGCTGGCGGTTGCCGCCCGACGGGCGCAGCTCGACCATCTCGGCTTTGCGTTCGCTCATCTTCTGGACGACGATGCCGGCATGCTCTTCGTCGACGTCGATGACGACTTCCTCGACCGGCTCTAGCAGGCGACCATGCTCGTCCTTCTGCATGACCACGCGCGGACGCGAGACGGCAAGCTCAAAGCCCTCGCGGCGCATCGTCTCGATGAGAACCGCAAGCTGCAGTTCGCCGCGGCCTGAGACGTAGAACGAATCCTTGTCGGCCGATTCCTCGATCTTCAGGGCGACGTTGCCCTCGGCCTCGCGCAGCAGGCGATCGCGGATGACGCGGCTCGTCACCTTGTCGCCTTCGGTGCCCGCAAGCGGGCTGTCATTGACGAGGAACGACATCGTGACGGTCGGCGGATCGATCGGCTGCGCGGCCATCGGCCCGGACACCGACGGGTCGCAGAAGGTGTCGGCCACGGTGCCCTTGGAGAGGCCGGCGATGGCGACGATGTCGCCCGCCTGCGCTTCCTCGATCGGCTGGCGCTCGAGTCCGCGGAAGGCAAGGATCTTGGAGACGCGGCCGTTTTCGAGCAGCGTGCCGTCGTGATGCAGCACCTTGACCGCCTGGTTCGGCTTCAGCGTGCCGGAGGCGATGCGGCCGGTGATGATGCGGCCGAGGAAGGGATTGGCCTCGAGAATGGTGCCGATCATGCGGAAGGGGCCGGGCTCGACGGTCGGCGCCGGCACATGGCGCAGCACCAGGTCGAACAGCGGGGTAAGCCCCTGCTCCTTCGGGCCCTCGGGGTTCTCGGAAACCCAGCCGTCGCGGCCGGAACCGTAGAGGATCGGGAAGTCGAGCTGCTCGTCGGTGGCGTCGAGCGCCGCGAACAGATCGAACACCTCGTTCACGACCTCGACGTGACGGGCGTCGGGACGGTCGATCTTGTTGATGACGACGATCGGCTTCAGGCCGATCTTGAGCGCCTTGCCGACGACAAACTTCGTCTGCGGCATCGGGCCCTCGGCCGCGTCAACCAGGACGATCGCCGAATCCACCATCGACAGGATGCGCTCGACCTCGCCGCCGAAGTCGGCGTGGCCGGGCGTGTCGACGACGTTGATGCGCGTGTCCTTCCACTCGACCGAAGTCGCCTTGGCGAGGATGGTGATGCCGCGTTCCTTTTCGATGTCGCCGGAATCCATGGCGCGTTCGGTGACACGCTGGTTGTCGCGGAACGTGCCGGACTGCTTGAGGAGTTGGTCGACCAGTGTCGTCTTTCCATGGTCGACATGCGCGATGATCGCGATGTTGCGAATATTCATGATCTGATCTCGGGAGTGGGCAGCGCGAGTATCGGCGCCGCGACTTCGGTTGCGCGGCTCATACATGTTTTTTCGCAGTTGCGAAAGGGGGCGGGGTGGTTACCGAAAATTAGGCATCGCGTGCGACAAGGAATCGCTAACCACGGCGGATCGATTCGGCGTCTGAAAAGTTAACGGGCATGACCATGGCGTTTTCCAGGATCTACCGGACGACAATCGCCACTTCGGCCGTGGCGGTGCTGCTCGCCGCTGGCGTGGCCCATTCGACGGGAACCCGTCAGGTGGATCGCCCGGTCGCACTCTTGACTGACGCGCAGGAGGCCTATCCGGATGCGCCCTATGGCGTCGACCCGATGGTGACCGGGCCGACCTCGACGGCGTTCGGGAAGCGGCAGGACGCTGCCGGATGCGCGCAGGCAAAGTGGCCCGACGTGCCGCTCGCCTGCTACCCCGACTGACAGCGCTCGTTCTCAGGCAGACTCGACAAGGATTTCGGAGAGCCGGTCGGGCTCCGTGCGAAGCCGCCTGCGAGCCTATGAGATTGCCGTCGAGGGGCGTGCAGCCAATGTCTGAAACGGCTCAGTCGGTATCGACGCTGATGCCGTGATGTTCGACGATCCCCGGTTGGATCAGACGCGCATGGAAGGCCAGCAGCACGATGCCTGCGTCAAGGCTCTGCGGCCGCTCCATCGCCTCGTCGAGACGTCGGATCGCATCGTCCAGCGCCTCGTCTCCATTGGCCTGCGCGAAGGCGCCGGCCCCGAGGGCGCAGTAGGCAAAGAGGGCGGCGGCCGGCGCATAGGCGCTTTCCGGCGGATCGTCGCCGAAATGGTCCTTCAGCAGGTTGACCAGCGCCAGCTTGACGCCTTCCGGCACCAGCGACGGGTGGAGATCGGCCCCACGCAACGCCAGGTCCAGGCGTCGAAGATCCTCGGAGCGGCCGAAACGGCCGAGAAAGCCGAAAGAGCTTCGGCGCGCCATGTCAAAGGACCCCCTGGCCGACGGCGAACCCGGCGGCCCGAGGGAACAGGAGCGTCCTGACGGAAATCACGCCAGGCCGCGCTTGGCCATCATCGCGTCCGGACTAGGCATCTTGCCTCGAAACGCGGTGTAAAGCTCTTCGGGCTCGGCCGACCCGCCGGGCGAGTAGATGTTCTTCTTGAGCCTCGCGGCGAGATCCGGATCGAACGGGTTTCCGGTTTCCTCGAAGGCCGAAAAGGCATCGGCGTCGAGCACTTCCGACCACATGTAGGAATAGTAGCCGGCCGAGTATCCGTCGCCAGAGAAGACATGCCCGAAGTGGGGCGTGCGGTGGCGCATGACGATGGCGTCCGGCATGCCGATCCGCGCCAGGGTGTCGGCCTCGAACTTCGCCGGATCGGCCGGCGCGTCCTTCTCGGCGTGATAGGCCATGTCGACCAGCGCCGACGAGGTGAACTCGACCGTCCGGAAGCCGGCGTCGAAAGTGGCGGCGGCCAGCATCTTGTCGAGCAGGGCCTTCGGCATCGCCTCGCCGGTCTTGTAGTGCCGCGCGAAGGTCTCCAGCACGGACGGCACGGTCAGCCAGTGCTCATAGAGCTGCGAGGGAAGTTCGACGAAATCGCGCGACACGGACGTGCCGGATTGCGATGGCCAGTACGCCTCGGTCAGCAGGCCGTGGAGCGCATGCCCGAACTCGTGGAACAGCGTCCTGGCCTCGTCGAGCGACAGCAGCGCCGGCTCGCCGGCCGACGGCTTGGCGAAGTTCATGATGTTGTAGATGATCGGCGCGGAGCCGTAGCCGAGCCGGTAGCCCGACTGCAGCGAACTCATCCAGGCGCCCGAGCGTTTCGACGGGCGGGCAAAATAGTCGGCCAGGAAGAGCCCGCGCTGCGACCCGTCGGCATTGCGCACCTCGAAGACTCGAACGTCCGGATGCCAGGCAGGCACGCCCTGCTTCTCCGCAAAGGAAACGCCGAACAGACGCGTCGCGACGTCGAAACACGCCTCGATGATCCTGTCGAGCTGGAGATATGGCTTCAGTTCGGCCTCGTCGAACGCATATTTTTCGGCGCGAAGGCGTTCCTGGTAGAAGCGCCAGTCCCAGGCGGCGAGCTTGTCGTTGCTGCCGGCCGCGGCAGCCAGTCGCTGCAGGTCCGCTTCGTCGGCGGTCGCCTTGCGGCGCGCCTTTTCCCAGACGGGCTCCAGGAGATCGAATACCGCCTTCGGCGTCTTGGCCATGGTGTCGTCGAGCTTGAGCGCCGCATAGCTGTCGTAACCGAGCAGGTTCGCCTTCTCGGCGCGCAGTGCGAGGATCCTGGCTACCACAGCGCCGTTGTCGGTAGCGCCTCCCGTCTCGCCGCGGCCCGCGAAAGCCCTGAATGCCTTTTCGCGCAGGTCGCGGCGCTCGGAGTAGGCCGCGAACGGCTCGTAGATCGAGCGCGACAGGGTGACGGCATACCCGCCTTCGTGGCCGCGCTCGGCAGCGGCGCTCGCCATGGCGTCCTTCAGGAAACCGGGCAGCCCGGCGAGATCGCCCTCCTCCAGGAACATCACCCATTCGCTTTCGTCGGCGAGCACGTTCTGGCTGAAGGTCGTGCCGAGCGAAGAAAGCTCCTCGTTGATGGCCGCCAGGCGCGCCTTGCCGTCCGCATCGAGCCGGGCGCCGGACTTGACGAAGCCCTTCCAGCTCTTCTCCACCAGACGCAGCGTTGCCGGGTCGAGGTCGAGCGTGTGGCGACGACGATGCAGGTCGTCAATGCGCGCGAACAGCTTCTCGTTCATGGAGATCGCCGAATAGTGGCGCGACATCTTGGGAGCCACTTCCCGCTCCATCACCTTGATCTGGTCGTTGGTGTTGGCCCCTGCCTTGCACCAGAAGATCGCGGAAACCCGGTCGAGCGCATCGCCCGACAGTTCCATCGCGACGAAGGTATTCTCTATTGTCGGATCGTTCGGATCATCCGAGATCGCGTCGATCTCGGCCCGATGAGCAGCCAGAGCCGCATCAAAGACCGGACCGAAATCGGCATCGCTGAGGCGCGTGAAGTCAGGCAGTCCCGATGGTCCGTCCCAGTGAGTGAGCGGATGGCTGTCGAGATCGACGGCGGCGGTTGTGGTCATGAGACTATCCAGGAGGCATGCGGAAAGGATGAACGGATGTAGGGCCGACCGCCCTGCGCCGCAACCCGCCCGACCGCCGGAGCGACGGTGCTAGGCCTTCTCCTCGGGCCGTTCGAAGTCCCCTGTGGCACGGTTCATCACCCAGAGCTCACCCGACGAGATGTCGAACCATGCCCCAGACAGCGTCAGACGCCCCTTTCCTTCGAGTATGCTGACGCAGGGAAACGTACGCAGATTGGCGATCGAGTAGCGGATGGAGATGCGTTCAAGCGCCGTCTGGCGCTCGGACTGCGTCATCAGCGTCGATCCCGACACCGTCTCGGCGGCCGGCGCAATCAGGCTCATCCACTTGCCGATGAAGTCGCCAGGCGACAACGGCGCGGCGTTGACGTTCAGGGCCGCCCCGATGCCGCCGCAGCGGCCGTGGCCCATGACGACGATGTTCTTCACCTTGAGGCTCTGCACCGCGAATTCCAGGGCGGCCGAGGTGGAATGGAATTCGCCGTCCGGCTCATAGGGCGGTACGAGGTTGGCGACGTTGCGGACCACGAACAATTCGCCCGGGCCGGCATCGAAGATCGCCTCGGGCGCGGCGCGCGAATCGCAGCAGGCGATGACCATCGTTTCAGGCGTCTGCCCCTCGCGCGCGAGGGCACGGTAGCGGCCGCTTTCGGACGCGTATCGGCCGTTCATGAAATTGCGGTAGCCGGCGAGGAGACTGTCAGGGATGTGAGCCATGCGCGGACATTAACGGCAATTTTTTTCGCACTGCAATGCCGGCGATCGCTCAGGCGTGAATCGCCACCGGAATTCCAAACCCGTCCAATCCGGGCGGATCGGGGAAGGAGACCGCTTCGCCGCGCCGGATACGATCTGCGACCAGCATCATGCAGGCAGCATCGACAAGGTCGTCGCCGGTGGCGCCGGACGGAGGCGCACGGTCGAGAAATTCCGAGGCGTGGCCGCAACGGACAAGCAGGGCCTTGCGCTCGTTCAACCCCGCGGGATTGACCGAGCCCTTGATCTTCTTCGGGGTTTGCATGGCTTGCCCGCCATTCAGCAGCATGAACGCAACTTCGGGGTGCGATTCGTGCACGCGATCGCGCAGCTCGGGCCGCTCACGGATCAACACATCCACTTCACGGATCTTCGCGAAGATCGCGAAGGCCTGGATCGAGACGCCACGCGGCGGGTCCGAGGTGCGCCTTGCCACCTCGCTCGCGCGGCGATGCGCCGCGTACCAGGTCTCGACCGTGCTGAACGGATCGACCTCGGCGTAGACAGCAGCGCGCGACGGTATGGAAAACACGCTCGACTGGCGTTGCCCGATCAACGGCCGCACCAGCGCCTCGGGACCGCGTCCGCCTTGCCGTGTGAAATCGGGCAGTCCGATCGGCATGTCGACGGCGATCGTCGCATCGTCGGGATAGGCTTCTAGCAGTTCGGCAAACGTGGCGAAGACCCGGGCGGACGGAAAATCGTCGATTCGCCTGCGCCCGACGGCGATCCAGCCGACGGGACAGCCGTCGACGCCGACGACACAGATCACGGCTAGGCCCGAATGGGGCGGCCGGGACTGGCGATGCGCCGGAACTGCACCATCGCCATCGGATGAGACAGGCTCTTGGCGTCCGTCTCGAGCTGCAGCTCGTCGCCGCCGCGCTTGGCCGTGCGGGCGAGGATCTCGTAGACGGCAGCCGTTGTGCTCTGCAGCGCGTCGGTGTCCGTCCGGCCCGCCATCAGCCGCGCCAGGAACACGGCCCCCGTAAGGTCGCCGAGCCCGTTCGGCGGCCCGCCGATCAGAGGGTGTTCGGCCAGGAGCGCCTCGGCCCGGGTGACAAGCAGGTTGCCGGTCCCGCCAGCAAGCATGGCCGGCGCGGAGGTGACCAGCATCCGCGGCCGACCGACCCGCCTTGCCGCTTCGATCACGGCATTGGCGTCGGGCAGCTTTGCGCCGACGATCCACTCCAGTTCGTAGCGGTTGGGCGTAACGATGTCGGCAAGCGGCAGCAGCAGGTCGCGCATCGCTTCCGCCGTGGCGGCGGGCACATAAAGCCCGCCAAGGTCGCCCATCACCGGATCGCAGGCGTAAAGCGCGTCGGGATTGACTGATTTCACGCGGCAAACGAGCGATGCGACGTCGGCCGCCTGGCGTGCGTCGCCAAGATAGCCGGATAGCACGGCTGCCACCTCGCCAAGCCAGGGCGCGCGCTCGAGATCCTTCATGAAGGCGGAGAACTGCTCGGCATCGGGCACGATGCGGGTCGCGGGGCCATGGCCGGGATGCCAGGGGAGGAGCACGGTCGGAACCGCCCACACGGGATGGCCGAGCGTCTCCAGCGCGAATACCGCTGCCCTGTTTCCGACCGAGCCGCGCGCCACGTGGCTCGATATGACGATGACCGCGCGCGCCGCCTTCTGTCCGCTCTTGTCCATTCCGCCTTCGCCCGTAGCTGGAATTGCGCCCTAGCGGCCATCCGCGAGGTACAGAACCAGCCACGCGATCAGGCCGACCAGGAAAACCGCACCGATGGTGCGGCCGATTCTCGTGCCCCAATACTCGGCCCAGTCGCCGCGGTCCACATCCGAGGCAGAGAGATGGTCGCGGGCCCGCGTGGCGGCGCGATCGATTGCGGAGCGACCGCCGCTTTCGGCCTCCTGCGAGACCCGGTCGAGGATTCGTCGCGACTCGGCGCGGTCGTCAGCGTCACGTTTCCCGTTCATTCCCGCTCCCCACTTCAGTCCCGATTTCCCGGCTATCCGGAGCGCGGCCGCCTGACCGCCGAACCTGTATTTTCACGTTGAACGTGCTAATGCTGCGGGTGGCCCGAACGCGACCCGAGGGATCATCATGTCTGCTCCAAGCTGCCAACGCCCTTTCATGGCTCGTCTGCCCGCTTTCCTGTTCCTGACGCTTGCGCTGCCGCTGCTTTCCGCCTGCGGCTACAACACCATCCCCACCCTCGAGGAACAGGCCAAGGCCGCGTGGAGCGAGGTGCTCAACCAGTACCAGCGGCGCGCCGATCTCATTCCCAATCTGGTCGAAACGGTCAAGGGCTACGCTTCGCACGAGCGCGAGGTGCTGGAAAGTGTCGTCGAGGCGCGCGCCAAGGCGACCCAGGTGACGGTGACGCCGGAAACGCTCAGCGATCCCAATGCCTTCAAGGCCTTCCAGGAAAGCCAGGCCGGCCTGACGAGCGCGCTGTCGCGACTGCTGGCCGTGGTCGAGAACTATCCTGATCTCAAGGCCAATCAGAACTTCCTCGCGCTCCAGGCGCAGCTGGAGGGAACTGAAAACCGCATCGCGGTTGCCCGCCGCGACTACATCGAGGCCGTGCGCGTTTACAACACGTCCCTCAAAACCTTCCCACCGATGATCTGGAACGCATTGTGGTTCGGCAACCAGCCCTTCCAGAACTTCACCGCGGCGGACGACGCCATGCAGCCGCCGAAGGTGGACTTCGGCACGCAGCAACAGGGCGGATAGCCGGCGGACCAGGCGGGCGACGTCTTGCAGTCCGGCACGATCGACAGGGTGGCGGGTTCGCCGTCAATGCCCGGACGTCTGACTGCGGCGACCTTCGGCGCGCTTTCGTTCTGCCTCGTCCTGTTTGCGGCCCTGGCAGCGTCCGCGCAGGATTTGCCCGCGCTGACCGGCCGCGTCGTCGATCGAGCCGGGCTGATCGAGCCCGCCGCGGAGGCGGCGCTGGTCCAGAAGCTCGAGGCCTTCGAGCACAAATCCTCCGACCAGATCGTCGTCGCCACCGTTCCCAGCCTGGGCGGCGAAGCCATCGAGCCCTATGCCAACCGCCTCTTTCGCGCCTGGGGCCTGGGCCAGGCCGGCGAAGACAACGGCATCCTGCTTCTCGTGGCCCGCGACGACCGCAAGATGCGCATCGAGGTCGGCTATGGTCTCGAAGGCACACTGACCGACCTCCATTCGCGGCTAATTATCGAGAACACGATGGTGCCGGCCTTTCGCGCCGGCGACTTTTCCGGCGGCATCTCGAATGCGGTCGACGACATCATCATGGTGCTCGAAGGCAACGCGGCAGAGCTCGAGGCCCGCGCGAAGCGCAACGAACGCAGCGGCGGAGGCGAGGACACCGTCTTCGCCGCCCTCTTTCTCATCGTCTGGGCGACGCTCTTCTTCGGCGGCTTCGCCATGGCGATCCTGCCGCGCATTTACGGCCGCAGGATCGGGCCCGGGCGCTACGAATGGCTCGGCATGACCTTTAATTACAATTCGAGCGGCAGGTCGTCGCGCGGGGGATGGTCGGGAGGTTCTTCCGGCGGTGGCTGGTCGGGCGGCTCCTCCGGCGGATTTTCGGGAGGCGGCGGATCATCCGGCGGCGGCGGATCTTCGGGGAGCTGGTAGATGACAACGGACAGCATAAGCGTCGAGGAGCACGAGCGCATAGCGGACGCGATCCGAACCGCGGAAGCCGCGACGTCGGGGGAAATCTACTGCGTCCTGGCGCGCCGCAGTGACGGCTATTTCTTCTCCGCCGCGCTGATCGTCACGATCGCGATCATTGTCATCAGCCTCGGGGTCGCGTTCATGATCGAGGCCTGGTGGCTGACCATGCGGCTGCCGGTTTTCGTCGGTGCGCAGCTGCTGGCGCTCGCAGCGGCGCTGGCGTTGATCTATGCCCTGCCCGGCCTGCGCATCAGGCTCGCCCCGCGCCGCTGGCAGTACATGCGCGCGCACGACAATGCGCTGAAACAGTTCTATTCGCGCAACGTGCACCTGACGACGCAGCGCACCGGCGTCCTCATCTTCGTGTCGCTGGCCGAACGCTATGCGGAGGTCGTCGCCGACGCCGGCATCAATTCCAAGGTGCCTCAGGACATCTGGGATTCCATCGTCGCCGGCCTGATCGACGACGCCGGGAACGACCGGCTGGCCAGCGGTTTCGTCACGGCGATCGCCGCGGTCGGCGCGCTTCTTGCCGAGCATTTCCCGATCCGTGCGGACGACGTGAACGAACTCGACGACCACCTCGTCGAAATCTGAAACATCTTCCCGATCGCATAGAGCTTTGATGGCCGGCAGCCATCGATGGCTGCTTGCCAGGGAGTCCGGCCAGCGTTTATGGTTAACAAATCATGAAGACGCTGACGATCGACATCAGGAAGGCCGAACTGGACGATGCTGCCGCGATCGCAGACGTCCACCATGAGGCCTGGCGCGGCGCCTACAGCGGCATCATTCCGCATCATGCGCTCACCCGGATGATCAATCGCCGCGGCGCTGACTGGTGGGCCAACGCGATCCGGCGCGCGGCGACGGTGCTTGTGATCGAGATCGGCGGAACCCTCGCCGGCTACGCCACCATCGGACGCAACCGCGCCCGCGAGCTCTCCCAGCAGGGCGAAATCTACGAACTCTACCTGCGTCCCGAGTATCAGGGCATCGGGTTGGGCGGCCGGCTGTTTTCCGAGGCGCGCGGGAGGCTTGCGCGGTCGGGACTGCGCGGACTGGTGGTTTGGGCACTGGAAGACAACGCCGGTGCCCTGTCATTCTACGAGAGGGCGGGCGGGCGCGACATCGCCGAAGGCATCGAGGTGTTCGACCAGAAGGCTCTGAAAAAGGTCGCTTTCGTCTGGGACTGAACGTCCTTCCGCGATGTAAGCCTGACCGCGACAACGAGTGCGTTGCACTTGGCCGGCCCTCTCGATATCCATGCGCGCACCACATGAGGGACCTGCATGCGCATCGAAGCGATACCGACCGGCAACAATCCGCCTGAAGACGTCAACGTCATCATCGAAGTACCCATCGGCGGGGAACCGATCAAATACGAAATGGACAAGGCGGCGGGCACGCTCTACGTCGACCGCTTCCTGCACACGTCGATGCGCTATCCCGGCAACTACGGCTTCGTACCGCACACGCTGTCGGGCGACGGCGATCCGGTCGACGTCCTGATCTGCAACACGCGCGCGCTGGTTCCCGGCTGCGTGATCAACGTGCGGCCCATCGGCGTGCTCGTCATGGAGGACAATGCCGGCCAGGACGAGAAGGTGATCGCAGTGCCATCGCCCAAGCTCACGCTGCGCTACCAGCATGTGACCGAATACGACCAGCTGCCCGACATCACCCTGCAGCAGGTTCAGCACTTCTTCGAGCACTACAAGGACCTCGAGCCCGGCAAGTGGGTAAAGATCGGCGGCTGGCATGACAGCACGCGCGCCAAGCAGATGATCGTCGAGGCGATCGAGCGCGCGAAGTAGCCGCCTGGTCAGTTGCGGCTGCGGGTGAATTCCGGGATCCGGTCTCCGATCATGGCCGGATCGTCGGTCCCGCATGCGAAGCCGCGCGCCCGCTCGTCCGCAAGCCGGCGCGCTGCCTCGTTGGCGCCGGGATTTCCGCTTGCGAGGACCAGGCCGACGGTGCAGCCATCGCGCTCGCCAATCTGGCCGACCTTGGCGACCACCAGAACTTCGGTGCGGCGGTCTGGATTCTGCGCGTCCGCGTTGACGAACCAGCGATGGATGGTCGCGAAGGGTACCGAGCGCGGACCCTCGGTCTCGATCCGCCATTCGATCCGCGGGCCGGTCGAGTTGAAGGCCGCAGAACTTTCCCAGGCCGGCGCGAGGTCGCCGGCGGGCGGGAAACCGTAGTACACGGATTCCCTGAGATCCCCCGCATAGATCAGGACCGGATAGCCGCGCCATCCGGCGCAGATCATGTTGGCCCAGTCGCCGTCTCCCTCCTCGGCCGAGGCGAAAACCGCACAGGTTTTCGGCGTGTCAACATCGGTGTAGGCGCTCGATATCTCGCCGGCGACGGCGATCTGGCTCGAAACTCCAAGCACAAGGACCCCGCAAAGGAACAGTCTCATCGGTTCACCCTCTGGCAGCACGGGGGAATGCTAGGGCTGCTTGGCGCCGCGCGCCAGTGCGTCCTCGATCGCCGCCGCGATGTCGTCTGCATCGCCCGAAAGGCGCACCGTCTTCAGTCGCGATGTCGCGCCGGCGGCGATGCTGACGGCACTCTTCGGCAGATCGAGCCGGTCGGCCAGAAGCCGTTCCAGCGCGGCATTGGCGGCGCCCTTCTCCGGCACGGCGCGCACGCGCACCGCCACGCGGACCGAACCGTCTGCGGCGGCCTGCACGCCGTCGATGGCGTCGGTCGACGAGCGCGGAGTGAGCCTGACGGCGAGGTCGAGGCCGCCCGGCAGCTTCCTGTAGGGGCCGGGCGCCCCCGTCATCTCAGACGAGCGCCGGGGCGATCGTCGTCCACAGCAGTTGGCGCACGAAGTAGATACCGAGCAGGAGCACGATCGGCGAGATGTCGATGCCGCCGAGATCCGGCAGGAGCCGGCGGATCGGCTTCAGGGCCGGCTCGGTCAGGCGAAACAGCATGTTGCCGACCGATCCCACGAACGGGTTGCGCGGATTGACCACGTTGAAGGCGTAGAGCCAGGAGAAGACCGCCGAAGCGATGATGATCCACCAGTAGAGCGAGAGTGCCAGGTCGATCGTTTTGATGAGGGCAAGCATGCCTGTCTCCTAGACGGTCCGCAACGAAACGGCGCCACTTCGCACAGCACGAACGCGCCCAAGTCAACTCGGTCGAGCTTGATCGGCTTCCACGGCAAGGAGTGCGCCTTGCGCCGCACCGCCCTCGTTGCCCGATCAGGCTCCAGAACCCCGCGACATTTAGCCATTGCCCGGCGGAGCGGCAAGGGCCGGCCACGCCGGGTCGCCCGCCGCCATGGCGACGCTTGACAGGCGAGGGGGCCGGCCGATAAATGCGCCATCGCCGAACGGGGCTGTAGCTCAGCTGGGAGAGCGCGTCGTTCGCAATGACGAGGTCAGGGGTTCGATCCCCCTCAGCTCCACCATCGGCGAAAATCAATAAGCTGAAATTGCTTGCGAAATTACCGGGATGCGCTTTTGTCCCCACTTGCATCCCCACTTTAGTGGGGCGCGGCTTGATTGTTTCGGACACGCTTGGCTGGGAATAGCCGGGATTTGCCGGGAGCACGCGGTTAACGACCCCCGCACTGACTTTCGAACAAAGGGCCAAACTTTCGAATTGCGCGATAGTTGGGTCGAAGTGTTCTAGCTACCGCTGGTATGCAGTGGCGGCCCAGCTTGTCTTCGATGCACGCCGGGCGGTTAGGCGCGCTTTCTTGCTACCTTCTTGGGCGCCACGGGCGTCGGGGCTTCGGCCTCTTTCAGCAGCCGCAACGCCCTAAGCCTCGCGGTCTTCGCTTCTCGCTGCTTGGTCTCTGCCTCCACAATCGAACGAGAGACGCTGTTGGTGGTGCTTGCTTTCGACTCCTGCTTCGACTGCGTCGGTGAGAACACGCCTTGCGGTGCGCTTGCCTTGACCATGCAAACCTCCTGATCAAAAAAGAAAAAGGCCGGGCATTGCCCGACCTCCTCGTCAACGTTCAGTTCCGCGCCAGTACATCCGTGGTCGCGGGTCCGAACGCGATATTACGCAGTCGCCAGATTCTCGGCAGCGTTCTTACCGCTACGCTTGTCCTGAACGATATCGAAGGAGAGCTTCTGGCCCTCGACGATGGTACGCAGGCCTGCCCGTTCGACAGCGGAAATGTGGACGAAGACGTCCGTGCCGCCGTTGTCGGGCTGGATGAAACCAAAGCCTTTCGTTGCGTTGAAGAACTTTACGGTACCTGAATTCATGACGTTATCCTTTCATCGGTCATGGAGATTCTGCCCGAAGCCATCTTTGGCCCTCGGCAAATTTGATCGATGTTGAGAGGAGAAGATCGTCAGGGGCGCGCAATTTGCGCAGCAACAAAGTTCGACAACCAAGATCGATGAACGTCATATAGGTTAGACAGGCAGCATGCGCAAGCGGGCCCGGCCGTGGAACCGCTACCGGGCACTAAGAGCCTTCGACTCGGCCGACATGGCAAACTGAACCAATCGGCTGTAGGGCTAGCCATTCCGCGTGGCACTTCAGGAAGCCTGAGCGCCGTTTGCTACTCCTGGCGCGTCGGGGTCACTTTTTGCCCGACGCCATCCCCGGAGGGCAAAGTAGCCGCTTGCGCCGCCTGGAGGTCTCGACCTACCAGCTTGACTGCCACAGCCTGTGACACGGCCTTGGCGTCCGAAGCAAACAAATGCCTATCGCAGACAAGTTGTCGCATTTCATTGACGCAACGTCGCGACCACATACGGCCTAAGGCCCAGCCCAAGGGCCTTTCCATAACGTTCGCCGCCTCAGTTCCCGCGCCTTGTTGGCGCAGGAGCGTGACCCGTTTTGTACAATCAAACTATTGGACGACACCATGCCACACGTAAGGGACATCCCCCTCCTTAATCTGGCTCGCTGCCAGTGCCGCTTCCCTGTGAGCGAGGACCCCAGCGTACCGGGCAGCCATCTCTTCTGCGCCGCGCCAACGGCAGCGGATCGCGTCTATTGTGACCACCACAACACTGTCGCAACCGCCGTCGAACCTCGTCGAAGTGCTTCGCGGTTCAATAGCGTTCCACGCCTGGCTGCCTGAATACGACAGTGCAGACTAACGACTTCAACGCGGCTGACTGCGGTTGACCGCAACGCTGCAGGACGACGGCGTCGTCACCATCTGGGATCACGAACGCATCGCGCAGCATCAAAGCCGTTATTCGGCAAGCAGCAGCCGTCGCATCGCATCAGCAAGCAGCGCCTCGGACTCTCGATGGTTGCCAGCCTCGTGCTGCGCCACCCCCTCGTTCTTCAATCTCTCGACCTCGGCCTTGTCTGCCGCGCTGAGGCTGGTTTTTGTCAAAGCATGCTCAATGGCAGCGGCATCCTTCGGGCAGTGAGCCGCGAGAGCAGGAGTGCCCATCAGGGCAACCGCTGCGACTGCAGTAAGGGTCTTGCTGATCATCGTTGAAACCTCCCATCATTGTCCCTGATTGGGACCACAAGAACAACGCCGAGAAGTCCTCGATTATTCCAAGAAAGCTACCATCACCGAAGCCCGGCCACGTTTCCGCAGCCGGGCCATCAAACTCTCAAGTTGACAAGAATGTCAGATGAAAGTGTCGCCCTCGATGACGCCTTCGTCGTCGCATTGCGCGCCCTCGTCCTCAAACTCAACTTCCCTGTCCTGGAAGTTCTCGCCAGGAATGACACCACGCCCGTGATGTTCGGCCCAGCCTAGATACGGCTCGCCCTCCCCATCGGAAAGCGACAGGTCGACACCCTTCCAAGCGCACTCCTGGTTGAACGCCTCTGTAGCGCCTAGGGCAGGCTCCTCGTCGGCCTTGTCCTCCTCCAGGTCATACATGATGCCGGCGTCGGTCCAGGTGCCTTCCTGCCCCAATGACGGCTCGTGATCCTCCGTCAGCACTTCCATGCCCGAGCGGTGATTCCAGCGGTCATTCGCTGCAGTGTCCAGTTCGTCTCCGCTGTCCTCCAAGTCGGAAGCGCCGGGTCGACGCGATCCCAGGGCTGCGCGGCGGCGGTCCAGGTGACGATGTTCGGCCGGTAGCTCGCCGGATCGTCGAGGCTCGCGGGCCTGACGATGAAGATGTCGGGCATGTCGGGGAAGGTCATGTAGACCGGCGAACCGCAGGTCGGGCAAAAGCCGCTGCTCTTCGTCGTGCCCCCGTCGCCCGTCGTCTCCCAGGTCGAGGCATCACCCGTCAGCTTCACCTCTGCCGCCCGGAACGTCATGTTCGACGTATGGCCGACGCCGCTGGCGCGCTGGCATTGGCGGCACTGGCAGTCGACCATGACGATCGGGTCGCCCGAGACGTCGTAGCGGATGGCACCGCAGGCGCAGCCGCCGGTGTAGGTCCTGGACATGGGTGTTCTCCTCGTTGCGTGTTGTTGGACGAATAGGCCCCTCCCTCAGGGACATGCGCCCCGGGGCATGGATCCCCGGATCAAGCCGAGGACGATGACGTTCGCCGCGCTGCGCTACGCGCGCGCTTTGGCGTGTTCAGGATAGCTGTCGTTCCAGTTCCACCACTGGTAGGGCGGCGTCTGCGGATAGCCGTCAGGCGAGTCCTCCCAGGTCTCCTGGCGGCCGAGCGGCGTGATGTCGAGATAGTTCCAGGTGCCGCCCATCTGCTCGTCACCCCTGCTGTTGATGAAGTAGGTGCGGAAGATGCGGTCGCCGTCGCGGATGAACACGTTGGTGCCGTGCCACTCGCCGACGCCGAAGTCCCAGTCGAAGCTGTCGGTGACGGTGACCCAAGGCATCGTCCATCCCATTCGCCTCTTCAGGTCGGCGATGTCGGCTTGCGGCGCCCTGCTGGCGAAGACGAGCGTGGTGTCGCGGGCGTTGAGATGCGCGACGTTGGCGACCTGGTCGGCCACCATGGAGCAGCCGCGGCAACCGTGATCGGGCCAGCCATGGACGCCGGGCTCGTAGAAGGCACGGTAGACGACCAGTTGGCGGCGGCCATCGAACAGATCGGCGAGTGTCATCGGGCCGTCCTGGCCTTCGAACGCGTAGTCCTTCTCGACCGCCATCCATGGCATGCGCCTGCGCTCGGCCGCAAGCGCGTCGCGGGCGCGCGTATGCGCCTTCTCCTTCACCAGCATCTGCTCGCGGGCGGCCTGCCATTCCTCCGGCGAAACGACTGGCGGCCTGCTCATGCCGAGCGGTTTGGCCAGGGACTGTTGCTTTTGCATGGCTTACCTCCTGTGGAGATTCTCTAGGTTGTCTGCCGGCGTGACGGAGCGGCCTCCTTCGACCGCCAGTCAGTGCGGCTTGCCCGAAGGGCCGAGTTCCGCCGCTGTCGCGTCGAGCCTGCGCGTGACCTTCTTCCAGCCATCGCTCATGTTTCGGTAGGCCGTTTCGTTGCGCGGCAGCACGAAGCCGGAATGGATCACGCGAACCCGTGTCCCGCCGGCAACCGGGGACAGCGTCCAGGCGACGACTGTATCCAGCTTCGAGCCGTAGCCGACATTCGCGTCGTCGCCGCCCTTCCAGGAGTATGCCAGGCGCTCGTTGGGGACGACCTCGAGGATTTCGCAGCGGATCGTGCCGTCCCATGCGCCTGCGGGAGTCGTCTTGTAGGTGAAACGGTTGCCGACCACGGCTTCAAATCCCTCGGCCGGCATCAGCCAGCGGGCGATGAGGTCGCCCGTCGTCAGCGCCCGCCAGGTCGTCGCGGCGTCGTGCGGGAACACCTCGTCTATGACGATGGCCTGCGTGGCCGGCTGCACGGCGGTTTCGTTCATCGGTCGGCATCCTTGCGGGGGGCAGGCGCGGCGTCGAGTTCGCCGAGCAGCGCGCGCAGGCTGGCGAAACGCTCGCGCCAGAACACACCGTAGTGGCTCATCCAGTCGGCCAGCGGCTCGAGGCCGCCGGGTGTCGCGCGGTAGTAGACGTTGCGCCCCTCCGGTCGCTCGGCGACGAGGCCGGCCAGCTTCAGGGATTTCAGATGCTGCGAGATCGCGCCCTGCGTGACGCCCGAGCCGCGCGTCAGTTCGACGACCGTGACTTCATCGGCGCCGGCGATGCGTTCGAAGACGGCCCGCCGCGTAGGGTCGGCAAGTGCGCGCATGACAGCGGTGACGGCTGCGGGTTCAAGCATGGCATAGCAATAGCGAAGGCTAATTGATAAGTCAATACTAATCAGTTTTGAGGGTTGGAAATCCGCCCAATATCAATCCGCCATCGCGACCAGGGCGTCCGGATCGTAGGCGAGGCGGATGGTGGCGCCGATGGGCAGATCGTCGGCGCCGAAGTCGTTGGTCTCGGTGACCGAAAGCGGCTTTTCGAAGCCGGGAACCTCCACCACGAGATGGGTGATCTCGCCGAAATAGTGACGTTCGACGAGCTTGCCGGCAATCTCGTGGCTGGCAGTTGCGTCGTCCCAGAGGACGCGCAGGCGTTCCGGCCGGATGCCGAGCGTGGCATGGCCGTTGGCGACGAACCCGTCCGGCTTCTCGGCCCTGACGCGGCCGAAACCGGCGGTGTCGAGCGTGACCGTCGAACCGTTGGCCTCGACCACCTCGCCGCTCATGAAGTTCATGCCGCCGAGGAAGTCGGCGACCTGCCGGTTGACCGGGCGCTGGTAGATCTCCTTCGGCGATGCGACCTGGGCGATGCGCCCGCCGAACATCACCGCTATGCGGTCGGAGAGAGCCAGCGCCTCGTACTGGTCGTGCGTGACCAGGATGAAGGTGATGCCGACCGCCTGCTGCAGGCGACGAAGCTCGACCTGCATCTGCTCGCGCAGCTTCTTGTCGAGCGCCGACAGCGGCTCGTCGAGCAGAAGCACCTTCGGCCGCATCACCAGCGCGCGGGCAAGCGCGACGCGCTGGCGCTGTCCGCCGGACAGTTCGTTGGCGCCGCGCTTGCCGAGTCCGACAAGGGACACCTGGGCCAGCGCTTCCTCGACGCGGCGCTTCTCCTCCGACGCCTCGAGCTTCATCCGCTTCAGCCCGTAGGCCACGTTCTGCTCGACATTGAGGTGCGGGAAGATGGCGTAGCTCTGGAACACCATGTTGGTCGGACGGCGGTTGGCCGGGATGCCGTCCATCGGCTGGCGGTCGATGTTGATGGACCCCGCGGTCGGGTCGTCGAAGCCGGCGATCATGCGAAGCAGCGTGGTCTTGCCGCAGCCGGACGGGCCGAGCAGCGAGAAGAACTCGCCCTCGCGGATGGTGAGCGTCGCGTCGTCGAGCGCCTTGAACGTGCCGTAGCTGCGCGTGACGCCCCTAATCTCGATCATCGGCCGCGCGCCGGGTCCGGGAGTATCTGCGGGATCAGGCAATGGGTGCTCCAGTACCGTGGACGCGACGCTCCGCGCGGCGGCGCAGAACCTCGGCGATGGTGAGAAGGATGAAGGATCCGACGAGCAGCAACGTGCCGAGCGCCAGCACGCCCGGCAGCTTGGCCGCGAAGCGCAACTGGCCCCAGATGTAGACGGGCAGCGTCGCCTCGGTGCCGGCGAGGAAGAAGGCCATGATGAACTCGTCGAGCGAGATGGTGAAGGACACCAGCAGCGAAGAGATGATCGCGGGCGCGACCATCGGCAGGGTCACGCGCCGGAACGTGCCGAACGCGGTCTCGCCGAGATCGGCGGAGGCCTCCTCAAGGCTGCGATCGAACCCCTCGAAGCCGGCGTTGAGCACGGTCACCGAATAGGGAATGCAGATCAGCACATGACCGAGCACGACGGTGAACAGCGAGAGTTCCAGCCCGAGCGATAGCATGACGATCAGCAGCGAGACCGCCAAGATGATCTCCGGCAGCACCAGCGGCGCCATGATGAGGCCGGACGCCACGGTCCGCCCGGGGAAGCGGTAGCGCGTGATGGCGCGCGCCGCGCATATGCCCAGGATCGTCGACAGGATGGCGGCGGTGACGCCGACCATGAGGCTGTTCCAGGCGGCGGCCGTCAGCGCCGGCGTGTTGGTCAGCTGGGCGTACCATTTCCAGGTGAAGCCCGTGAGCGGGAATTTCGGCACCGCGGACTGGTTGACCGAGAAGATCGGCAGGAAGATCACCGGCAGGTAGAGAAAGACGATGTAGACGAAGGCGTAGGCGGGAAGCCAGCGCGACAGGATGCGGCTCATCGGGCGCGCCTCCCGGCCTGGCGGATGACGAAGACGATGGACGCGGCCATGACGGTGACGACGGTCATGGTGACGACCGAAAGAGCCGCGCCCAGCGGCCAGTTGGCGCCGCGTTTGAACTGCGCCTCGATCGCGGTGGCGATCATCACGCCGTCCTTGCCGCCGACGAGTTTCGGCGTGACGTAGTCGCCGACGGTCGGGATCATGACGATGAGCAGAGCCGAGATGACGCCGGGCAGGGACAGCGGCAGCGTGACCCTGAGGAACGAACGCACAGGGCCGTCGCCCAGATCCTTGGCGGCTTCGATCAGCGTCCGGTCGACCTTCTCCAGCGACACGAAGATCGGCAGGATGGCGAAGGCGGCCCAGGCATGGGTGAGCGTGATGATGACCGCCGACGTGTTGTAGAGCAGCGCGGTAGAAGGCTCGTCGAGGATGCCAAGGCCCACCAGGCCCGAGTTGAGCACGCCGTTGTAGCCGAGAATGACCTTCCACGACATGACGCGCAGCAGGTAGCTGGTCCAGAACGGGATGGTGATCAGGAAGAGCCAGAGGCTCTTGTGGGAGCCGCCATGGAAGGAGATGTAGTAGGCGAGCGGGTAGGCGAGCACGACGGTGATCACGCTGACCAGCAGCGACACCCAGAGCGAGCGCATCAGAAGATCGCGATAGATCGGCTCGGTCAGCGCGACGCGGTACTGCTCCAGCGTGAAGGTCTTGTCGATGGTCAGATAGTTCTGCGTCCAGAAACTGTAGACGATCACCACCGCGATGGGAGCGACAAGCAGGATGATGGCGTAGAGCAGCGTCGGGCTTATCAGGGCAAGGCCCTGTGACTGTTCTGACCGCAGAAGGGGTTTTCGGTGGCGCCGCCCCGCGCCTTGCGAATCCGTGCCTTCCGCTATCGCCGTCATCGCAGCGGCCCGCCACCGACCGCCGGGCGGCCCGCGTCGTCATGCGTTTCTGTCGGCAGTCGCAGCATCGGCCGTCCCAAGGCTTGTCCGGGCTTGCGGGGTTCCCGTCCCGCCAGCCGGCTGATGATCATCATGAACGCAGAGCGCAATTGAAAGCAAGCGAAAATTCTGCGATATTGATTGAACGGACATTCAATATATGGCGCAGCAAGGCTTGAGTTACAGTGCTTTGCGGTCGGATGAATTCGGAGAACGGATATGGCGGCGGTCAGGGATTCTCGAGAGATGGCGGCTGAGAATCCGGCGGTCGAACTGGCGAAGAGCCATCTCGTCCAGCCTTGGCCCTATGCCGGTTCTATCGGCGCCGAAGCCCGCACGCTCGTCACCAGCGGGGACGGCGTCTACCTGATCGATGGCGATGGCAAGAAGCTGATCGACGGTCCCGCCGGCATGTGGTGCATCAACGTCGGGCACCGCCGCGAGGAACTCGCCCGCGTCATGTACGAACAGGCGATGGAACTTTCCTACAACACGCCATGGTACACGATGAACGCGCCGTCGGCGGAGCTGTCGCGTCGCATCGCCGAGTATGCGCCCGGCGACCTCAATCACGTCTTCTACACCACCGGCGGGTCGTCGGCGGTCGAGACCGCCCTGCGCTTCATGCAGTTCTACAACAATGTCCGGGGACGGCCCGAGAAGAAGCAGATCCTGTCGAGAGGCGGCGCCTATCACGGCTCCACCTATCTGTCGGCCTCGCTGAACGGACGTCCGCGCGACCGCGACTGGATGGACGCGGCCGACGACCTGGTGGTGAAGCTCTCCTCGCCGGATCCGTTCCGGCGACCGAAAGGAATGAGCGCCGAGGCCTTCTGCGATTTTCTCGTCGACGAGTTCCGTGACACGGTGAAGGCGGTCGGCGCGCAGAACATCGGCTGCTTCGTCGGCGAGCCGATCCAGGCTTCGGGCGGCGTCATCATCGCGCCTGCCGGCTATCTGAAACGCATCCGCGACATCTGCCGCGAGAACGACATTCTCTACGTGTCGGACGAGGTCGTCACGGGCTTCGGGCGGCTCGGCCACGTGTTTGCGTCGGAAGAGCTGTTCGACATCGAGCCCGACATGATCACCTTCGCGAAAGGCGTGACGTCGGGCTACTTCCCGCTTGGCGGTGTCGTCATTTCCGAGCGCCTGTTGAAGGATCTCAACCGTTCCAACCATCCGGACGCGATGTTCGGCCACGGCCTGACCTATACGAGCCATCCGGTCGGATGTGCGGTGGCGCTGAAGAACCTCGACCTGCTCGAGGGGGGTATCCTGGACCATGCCCGCGCGGTCGCCCCCTATTTCCAGCAGCGGCTGAAGACGCTGGAAGATCTGCCGCTGGTCGGCGAGGTGCGCGGGGCCGGCCTGATGGCCTGCGTGGAATGCGTGGCCGATCGCGAAAGCAAGGACCCGCTGCAGCTCGACAAGGACGTCGGCAAGCGCATCGACCAGCACTGCCACGAACTCGGCCTCCTGGTGCGGCCGCTGATCAACATGTGCGTGATGAGCCCGCCGCTGGTCATCACAAAAGATCAGATCGATCATCTCGTCGCCATCCTGCGGGAGGGGATATCGCGGACGATGGACGATCTGAGGAAAGAAGGCGTCTGGCAGGGGTGACGACTGCTGCCTAGACTGACGGCATGACAACCGGACGCGCCGAGCACTGGAACGAAGCTTACTCCACCAAGGGAGAAACCGGCGTCAGCTGGTTCGAGGAGCAGCCTGACTTTTCCATGAAACTCATCGAGGCCTGCGCCGCAGGCAAACCGGTTTCGGTGATCGATATCGGCGGAGGGGCTTCGCGGCTCGTCGATGCCGGCCTCGACCGGGGCTTGACGATGAGCGTCCTCGACATTTCCGACGCGGCGCTGGATGTCGCCCGCGCGAGACTCGGTCCGCGGGCCGGCGACGTCGAATGGATCGTCGCCGACGTCACCCCGTGGCGGCCGACCCGCTCCTACGACATCTGGCATGACCGGGCGGCCTTTCACTTCCTGATCGAGGCGCAGGACCGCGCGGCCTATGCCGAGCGGCTGCGCGAAGCCCTGAAGCCAGGCGGGCACGCGATCATCGCCACCTTCGCCCTCGATGGACCCGAGCGGTGTAGCGGCTTGCCGGTTCGGCGCTACGATGCGGCAGGGCTCGCCGAAGTACTCGGCGACGGCTTCACGCTCCTCTCCGGGCATCGGCGATTGCATGTCACGCCGTGGGGATCGCAGCAGTCGTTTCAGTACGCCGTGCTGTCGCGCCATGGCTAGCGGATGTCTAGCAACGCTGCAGCTGTTCTTAAACCGACTGCAAAACGGTGCTAGCATCGTTCCCCGCGGTATGCCGATAGGGCGACCGTGTGTTTGGGGGGAGCCATCATGCGGCTGGAGCAATTCCCTTCTCCAGGGGCGGCCTGGCTGCGGGCGACCATGCTTGTCTGCCTGCTGACGCTGACCGCGTGCGTGGGCATTTCCGGGCAGGAACTGGGGCTTCTGGGTTCGACGCTCTCTCCGAACAAGGTCGATTTCGTCGAACTCAACGCTTACGCCGGCCGGGCAAAGGCCGCCTATGCGGGGGAAGCGGCGATCCGGAGCCGCTATCCGGCGACTGTCCGGGTCAGCGCCCCGGGAAAAACCGACGCGCAATATTTCCTCGAACAGGACGACCGGGCCAAGGTCCAGTACATCGCCATTCGCGGCACTGCCAACCGGAAGAACCTGCTCGAGGATGTCGAGATGCGGATACGCGAGGACCTGTCGCTCGCAATCCCCGTCCATATCGGCTTCGACGCCACGGCGCGCGTCCTTTACGCCGACATGAAGCCCTACCTGAAGAAGAACTATACGACCTACATCACCGGCCATTCGCTGGGCGGAGCGATCGCCGCGCTGCTCGCCATCCACATGACCGACGACGGCTACAAGGTCGATAAGGTGGTGACGTTCGGCCAGCCGAAGTTCACCACCGCCCGGGGCGTCGAGAAGCTCGGATTCCTGACGCTCGTCCGCGTTGTCGACGAAAACGACATCATTCCGATGCTGCCGCCGACGACCATCGTCAACCGGCTCTACGGGATCTACGAGCATGCGGGCCCCGAGATCATCCTGCTGGAGGGACCGCGCTACGTGTATCTGCCGAAACACGACGCCGACCGGTTGTCGGTCGGCGAACTCGGGCGGTCGCTGGACTTCGCCGACCTGAAGGACCACCACATCGACAACTATTTGAGGCGGCTGTCGGACAAGATCGCCGGCGCCGTCGAAGTGACCTACAACGAGCGCGAGCGATACGTCGCCAAGAAGGAGATTGCCGGCAACTGAGGCGTCGGGCCCAGCTGCCCAGGCACGTCAGAACTGCGACCGCAAGGCGTCGTTCAGATTGGCCATGTCCTTCTCGTCGGGAGCGGATTCGAGGTTCAACACCGGCAGCGCCCTGCGCAGGTGGTCGTGATGGGTGCGCACGCCGTATTCGAGGTCCGAAAGATAGAAGCCGGCAAAAGACCGCGACTGCATCGATTCGTTCGACCAGACGGAAAGCTGGACGTCCTCCGCCATCGTGTCGCGGTCGATGCGGTATGCGAGGTATCGGGCGGCGGCCTGCTCGCGCGTTTCGTCGCGATAGCGGTAGATCGCACCGCGCAGCACGGTCTCGCCCGTCGAGAGTGGGAACTCCTGGTAGAACTGGACGGTCTCCGGCGTCATTGCGATGACGTTGTTGGGGAAGATGCCGTAATAGATCCAGGCCTTGCGCAGCGGTTCCGGCAGCCGATCCGGCTGCGGCGCGATCCTGACGTAGTTCTTCACGCTCCAGCGGCGGCCCGCATGCGGATTGTAGGTCGCGAATGAGCGCGAAACGCCGCCGACGAACGGTTCATCGTAGTAGGTTGCGCCGTAGAGATCCTGCAAGGCCGGGTGGGCCATGGCGACGTGGTAGCCTTCGTTGTCGACGTCGCGCACCGACTTCCAGTTGACCGGCGACGTCTGGGTCCAGATTCCCCATGACGGCACCATCTCGGCGACCTGGTATGGAGTGATCTCCGCCTCCACCGGCTTCATGAGTTCGGCGATCGGCGGCTGTGGCCCGCTGCGGAAGCGGATGAAGATGAAGCCCATCCAGATCTCGAGGTCGAGCCGCATCAGGCCGAATTCGTCCTTGTCGAGATCGGGGAAGGAGCGCGGTCGCGCGGCGCCGCGCAGCGTGCCGTCGAGGTTGTAGACCCAGCCATGGAAGGGGCACACCAGGGCATTCTTGCAGTTGCCCTGGTTCTCGGCGACGACGCGGCTGCCGCGATGGCGGCAGATGTTGTGGAAGCCCCTGACGATGCCGTCCTTGCCGCGCACGATCAGAGCGCGCTCGCCGACCACGTCCATGGTCAGGTAGTCGCCGGTGTCGGGAATGTCCGAGACGTGGCCGGCGATCTGCCAGTGATTGCGGAAGATGTGTTCCTTCTCGAGTTCGAGAAGCGCCGGGCTGTGATAGGCCCAACCGGGCAACCCCCTCCTGTCCCAATCGTTGGGAACCGCCACATCGCGGACATGTGGGTTCATGGGTCGCCCTCGAAATTGTTGAACATTCATTCAATACGATCATATTTTTGTATAAGTTGCAATGCCTTAGTCAAAATTTGATGGACCACTCAGATGGTCGCCTGTCGACGCAGGCCGGAAAAATGCCGCGATTTCCAGCCGTTAATCCGAGAACTGGCCGACCTGTCCGGGCGGCGGGGCGGGCCGCGTGCAACAGCCCTGGCAGTCGCCTAAAACGCCTCGCGAACGATCTGGCTGGCGAACACAAGGCGATAGAAAAGCGGCACGCGGACATCGGGCGCGACCGGTTTCGAGCGCGCGATGTAGTATTCGAAGACCGGCTTCATGCGGTCGTAGAACGCGGGGTCGAGCGCGGCGATGCCGTTCTCGCTGTCCTGGATGAAGCTGCGGTGGTTCAGGTTGACCGACGAGACCGAGACGTAGCGGCCGTCGATCATGAGAATCTTGGAATGCAGCACGACGCTGTCGCCCAGATATTCGTACATCTCGATGTCGCGCGCATATTTTTCGACGAAGAGTTCGTTCAGTTCGGTGATGAACTGGCCGCCGAAATCGCCCTTCAGGTCTATGCGGGTCACCAGCGTGATCTTGACGCCGCGGTCGATCGCCCGCGTCAGGGCGTCGGCGACCTTTGGCGGCAGGTTGAGGTAGGGATTGACGATCTCGATCGTGTGCTCGGCCGAGTCCATCAGATCGATGTAGTAGTCCTCAAGCGCGCGTCCGTCGGCGTAAGGCACCGATATGAAGTGGCGCGCCACGGCGCTCCGCTTCACGTGCCCGGTCGGCTTGCCGGCGATCGAGAACGGCCGCGTCTGGTTGGTTTCGGCGTCGCGGTGCCAGAGTGTCCCGAGATGGGCCACGAGGATGCGAACCGCCTCCGGCTTGTCGACCTCGATCTCGAAGTCGCTCCAGTTCGAATAGTAATTGAGCGAGAGACCGTTGGTGGCGCCGTACTGGTGCAGGTCCGGATAGCGCGAGAGGTCCAGCGGTTCGTGGTACAGGAAGCCGTCATGGATGTTGCGGCCGCCGACGATGGCGCGCGAGCGGCGCGGGTCGCGGGCGAGCGTGGCGAGCATCTTGGCGTGGTGCGTCTTGTAGAATTGCGAAGCCTGCTCGCCGAGCGGCGCGCCGGCAGCAGGCTCCCAGGTGTATTCCTGAAGCTGCACATTGGGATGGTCGGCGGCCAGCCGGCGCAGCAGGGCGCGATCCTTGTCGCGCTCGAGCACGTCGGTCACCATCATGCGCACCTTGGCTCCGCGCGCGGCGTGATAGCGGATCAGCCGTTCCATGACGCGGCCCGAAAAGTCGGCCTTGAAGTCCAGGAACGAGAAGTAGATCAGCTTCAGTCGTGGCGCCCGCGACATGTCGATCGGCGCTTCCGGGTTTCCCGCATCGAAGAAGGCGTCGGAAAGCGTGGTGCCCGCCAGGGCTTCGACCTTGGCGTTGAAGGCGTCGCGTTCATCGAGCAGGAGCTTCGGCCGTCCGATCGGCATGGGACAGGTTTCGGAGAGGTCGCGACTGGCAAAGAAGACTCGCTCCAGCGGGGACAGGCCATTTGGATCGGGCGCGGGACAGCGCTGATACAGGCTGTCGAGGCGCGCAAGCCTGGGATCTGACGTCTCCTCCCGCACCAGCGCAATGCTGCGGCTGCGGCCCTGCGATCGGACCGACAGGTCGCAGCGATTGAGGCTGGTTGCGGGAAACAGCGTGGTCGACGCGCCGAGCGTCTCCGATCCGCTCAGGCTGAGATGAACCGGCCTGCCTGCTTCGACGATGCGCCTGCCGGGACCGATGGCGATCGGCCCGTCACAGTGGCCGGAGATGCTGACCGGCCCGCCTGAGATTTGCGTGACGACGATCTCGACCGATCGCGCCTGCAATCCGGAGAACTGGAACTCGCCGCGACCGCCGTCAAGGGTGTCGGCGTCGAGGAAGAGCGTCTGGCGGGACAAGCGCCAGGCGGCGCTGAAAGTTCCGCTCCTGGAGCGCCGCGACGGCAGCAGCCGTGAGGTATCCGCAGCCTGCTCGAGCCCGCGATAGGCAGCCAGAAAGTCGCGGTTGGTGATCGAATGGACGTCGCGGCCGAACGGCCCGGTGCCGTTGGCGCGGTCAGCCTCGCCAAGCTTCTGCTCCGCAAGCAGAGCTAGGAACTGGCGGTTGTAGTCGGCATCGTCAGGTTCGGCGCCCGGCAGCAACGCCGTTTCGAGTGAAGGGACGCTGCATCGGTTTTCGTCGGCGACGCGCTCGCAGGCTGTGTCGATGAACGCCAGCGGCGCCGCGCAGGCGGACACGCCCAGCAGCGCGGCCAGAAGCGGGGCAGCCGAGCGGATCGCGGCGCTCATCCAGGCGCCGTCCCGTTTTGGCCGGAGGGTTCCAGGCCAAGCTCGCGCCGGTCGCGGGGACGTGGCGGCATGAAACCCTCGGGGAAAACCCTGCAGACGCCCAGCGAAAAGCTGCGCACGAGCAGCCCCGCTCTTCGCCGAGTCTTGGCCGGCTGGCTTGCGTCGTCGCGGAGCGCCGAGGCGTCCCGTACCAGCGCCTGGTCGCAGATGCAGTGGTTGGTGCGTTCGACGTAGCAGCTGTCGTGGCGGAAACAGATGTCGTCCAACTGGTCGACCGGCCGCGCCGTCAGGTCTCCGGTTCGCGTGCCGATTCCGCAATAGTTGCCGAAGACCAGGTTGGACGGTTTTCCGACAGCATACCGCAGCGGCTTCGGCAGTTCGCTCGCCGGCCGGTCGCCCCACGGATTGCTGCAGGCTGCCAGCAGAACGGGGACAAGCATGATGAAGGCTGCTGCCGGCGCAATTCGTATTGCCAAGGATGCACTCCGAGAACTGGGTGGCGCGTCCAAATCGGGCGCGACGTCGTGCGCCGTGATTATCCACGCGCGCCGGTTGCGGCGCAACACGCAGGGGAGCGTTTTGCGAGCACCCGTGATCGAAGCTATACGAAAAGCCGCCGCTCCCGCTCCACCGCCCCGGTGATGAAGGCGGCGACGGCCTGGATGCGGCGCAGCGGCCGTACGCTTTCGTGGTAGACCAGCCAGTAGGCGCGGCGGATCGGCTTCGCGGCCTCGACCGGCACGAGGTCTGGCATCGCGCGCGCGATAAAGGCATGCAGGATGCCTATGCCGGCGCCCGAGCGAACCGCCTCGACCTGGCCGAGCGCCGACGAGATCGAGAAGGCGGCGTCCCATTCCGGCGAGAACTCCTGCGCATAGGCCAGTGAAGGGCTGAAGACGAGATCGGGGACATAGCCGACGAGGCGGTGGGCCATGAGATCGGATTGCGCCTCCGGCAGGCCGTTGGAGGCCACATATTCGCGCGATGCGTAGAGACCGAGCGAGTAGTCCACCAGCTTCTGCGCCACCAGGCGGCCTGCCTGGGGGCGCTCGGTCGTGATGGCGATGTCGGCTTCCCGCCTGGACAGCGAGAAGGACCGCGGCACCGGCACCAGCTGGATCCTGAGGTCGCGATGCTCGGCGGTGAGCGCGCCGAGGCGCGACGCCAGAAAGGCGACGCCGAAACCGTCGGGCGCGCCAATGCGCACCGTGCCGGAAACCGCTTCGTCTCCTTGAGCCAAGGCGGAACGCGCGGCAATCATCTCGGCTTCCATGCGTTCGGCTACATCCAGAAGCCGTTCCCCGGCCGGCGTCAGTTCGCTGCCGGTTGTCAGCCGGCGAAACAGTTTTGCGCCAAGGGCGTCTTCCAGTGCCGCGACCCGTCGGGAGACGGTTGCGTGGTTCAGTTCCAGCCGCCGGGCTGCGCCGAGGATCTGGCCTGCGCGGGCGACGGCCAGGAAGATGCGGACATCGTCCCAGTTCATGCATCGATCCCTTCTGCGGACTGGCGCGCCCGCGTCTTTGTTTGCGCTCGTTGATGCTCTAGAAGTACTCGCTATCGAGTTTGCGCACAACGGATGCGTGTTCGCTCGCGTTGCCATGGGCGCTGCGAAGCGGGAGAATGGAACCAAGCAGTCACAACGCCAGGGAGCGAGACATGATCGACTATGGCCATTTCATCGGCGGCAAGCGCGTCGCCGGCGCCAGCGGGCGCAAGCAGGACGTGATGCAGCCGCTCGACGGTACGGTGCGCGGAACGGTTGCGCTCGCTTCGGCCGCCGAACTGCGCGCGGCCGTGGAGAACGCCAAGGCCGCGCAGCCGGCCTGGGCCGCCACCAACCCGCAGCGCCGCGTTCGCGTCCTGATGAAGTTCCTTGAACTGGTCCATCGTGAGTACGACGAACTCGCCGACATCCTGGCGCGCGAGCACGGCAAGACCATCGCCGACGCCAAGGGCGACATCCAGCGTGGGCTCGAGGTGGTCGAGGTGTGCATCGGCGCGCCGCACATGATGAAGGGCGAGTATACCGACGGCGCCGGTCCGGGCATCGACGTCTATTCGATGCGCCAGCCGCTGGGCGTCGTGGCCGGGATCACCCCGTTCAACTTCCCGGCAATGATACCGCTGTGGAAGATCGCGCCGGCGATCGCCTGCGGCAACGCCTTCATCCTGAAGCCTTCGGAGCGCGACCCGGGCGTGCCGCTACGCATCGCAGAACTGTTCATCGAGGCCGGCCTGCCAGCCGGCATTCTCAACGTCGTCAACGGCGACAAGGAGGTGGTCGACGCCATCCTCGACGATCACGACATCAAGGCGATCGGATTCGTCGGCTCGACCCCGATCGCGCAGTACATCTACGCGCGCGGCACGGCATCCGGAAAGCGTGTGCAGTGCTTCGGTGGCGCCAAGAACCACATGATCATCATGCCCGACGCCGACATGGACCAGACGGTCGACGCGCTCATCGGCGCCGGCTACGGCTCGGCCGGCGAGCGCTGCATGGCGATCTCGGTTGCGGTGCCTGTCGGCAATGACACCGCGAACCGGCTGATGGACAAGCTGATCCCGCGCGTCGAAAGCCTGAAGGTCGGCCCCTCGACCGACAGCTCCGCCGATTTCGGGCCGCTGGTGACCAAGCAGGCGCTGGAGCGCGTGAAGGGCTATGTCGACACCGGCGTCAGGGAAGGCGCAAAGCTCGTCGTCGACGGCCGCGGCTTCAAGATGCAGGGCTACGAGGACGGCTACTACATGGGCGGCTGCCTGTTCGACGATGTGACGCCGGAGATGAAGATCTACAAGGAAGAGATCTTCGGGCCGGTACTCTCGGTTGTCCGTGCGCCGCGCTACGAGGATGCGCTCAAGCTCGCCAACGACCACGAGATGGGCAATGGCGTCGCGATCTTCACCCGCGACGGCGACGCCGCGCGCGATTTCGCATCCCGGGTGCAGGTCGGCATGGTCGGCGTCAACGTGCCGATCCCGGTGCCGATCGCCTACTACACCTTCGGCGGCTGGAAGGCGTCGTCCTTCGGCGACCTCAACCAGCATGGTCCCGACGCCTTCCGCTTCTACACCAAGACCAAGACGGTCACCTCGCGCTGGCCGTCCGGCATCAAGGACGGCGCCGAATTCGTCATTCCGACGATGAACTGACGGCAACGCAAATTGCCAAGAGAACGGCCGGGCTTGCCCGGCCGTTGTCGTTTTCAGTTGCCCGTCGTTTCGGGCACGAAGGCGAGGAGGTCGCCCGGCTGGCAGTCGAGTGCGGCGCAGATCTTCGCCAGCGTCTCGAAGCGCACGCCGCGCACCTTTCCCGATTTCAGAAGCGACAGGTTCGCCTCGGTGATGCCGATGGTCTCGGCGAGTTCCTTCGAGCGCATCTTGCGGCGGGCGAGCATGACGTCGAGATTGACGACGATCGGCACGGTCAGACGATCTGTCGGTTGTCCTCGCCGACTTCCGCGGCGAGGCTGAGGACGTGGCCGAGCGCCACCAGCACGCCCGCGATGAACAGCGTCATCACCTCGCCGGAGCTGAGGCCCAGGCTCACGAAACGTTGGCCGGCCGGCGCATGAAGGCTGGCGGCAAGGCTGACGACCGGGACCGCCAGGATCGTAAGGATGGCTGACGCCGCGAAGCACAATCCCGCCCGGCGCAGCCATCGCCCCGCTTCCGCGGGGAGTAGCAGGTCTCCCGCCAGGGCGTCGAAGGTGCGCCATACGGCATGAAGCGCGACGGTGAACACCGATACCTGTGCCGCAAACAGGACAAACAGGAGCGCCAGGGCCGACGGTGACGACGAATCGACCCCGGCGTGGTTGGCGGCGATGAGCCCGTCGAGCCATTGCCTGTCGAATGCAGCCCTGATCGCCGCGTAGGCAAGGCCGAGGGCGAGGATGACGCCCAACGCGAGGGTGGCGCGACGCATCGCACGTGCGGCGGAGCGGGCATTACGCTCAGCGGAAATCGGAACCGGCATGGCTTTCATCTCGATTGACAACATTGAATTTCCGTAAAACAATAATTTCATGTTGTAAATCGGAAATCTTCGGACCATGCAAATCTCCTCCGTTGCCCGCGCCCTTGCAGTCGGCCCCGCCGCCGTCGCGCTGATCTGCGGCTGCACCTCCGTTTCGCCGACAGGCCTTGCGCGATTGTCTGCCGTCGATCCGCTGGCGCTTGATCCCGAAACGCTTTCGGTCGCCATCGAACTCCCGCAAAGCCTCTGGCTGCGAACGGGCGACGGCATGCTGCGGCTGACGGTCCACGATCAACTGGACGAGCGTTTTGTCCTGCAGGTCGAAGGACTGGACGGCGTGGCCAAGACCGCTCCCCGCAGGCATGTGCTGGCCGCCCGGATCGCCGGGAAGGACCGGGACCGCTTCATGCGCACGCAGGCGGCGGCTCGCGCCGCCCGCGCCCGTCCAGGTACCGGGAACGGCTCGATGACGGTGGCGATCACCGGGGCCTGCCGGACTCAGGATCTGGGTGGCGGCCCGGTCCAGGCCACCATCTATCTGCGCACGTCCAGTCGCCACTTCCGGCTCGCGCAGGTCGATCTCGGTGCGGCCATCGGCGCCGGCAATCTGCGCCGCGTGCCGCCGTGCGGGTCGACGGTGCCGCTGCCGCGTGCGAGCAACTTCTGACGGATCTGCAGGTCAGCGGCGGTTCCGACGCCAAAAGGACGGACCCTGAAGCGAAGCGGCCCTCCAAACGAGAGGCAGCTAGCGGCGCGCGGCCGCCTCGGCGTGGGCGCGCAGGAGAAGCATGAGCCGGTCGGCCTCCGCTGCCGCGCCCTCCTCGTCGCCATCGAGGATGGCACGAATGAGCGCGACGTGATGCTCGGCCGACTCCGCCAGCCCCGTTTCGGCGTTGTAGCGATACCAGAACCGGCGGCTGTGGGTCTGAAGCGGCGCCGCGACCCGCGCCGCGAAGGGATTGTCGGCGGCCACCGCCAAGGCTTCGTCGAGCGACTTGTCGGCCTGCAGGAATGCGAGGACGTCGCTTGCGATGACCGCCTGCCGCATGGCGAGCGCCGAGGCATGGAACAGGTCTGCGGCGTTTCGGGTGACGAAGCGCGCCGCTGATCGCGCCAGCAGCAGTTCGAGGCTGCGACGCGCCTCGATGACCCGCGACCAGTCGGCCGGGTGCAGCGGCGCGATCGCCAGGCCGGCGCGCGGCCGCACCTCGATCAGGCCTTCCCACGCAAGCCGCTGGATGGCCTCGCGCACCGGTGTCCGGCCGAGGCCGAGGCGCTCGATCAGGGCGCCTTCGGTGACCACGCTGCCTGGCAGCAGGTCGAGCGTGACGATCATCCGCTCCAGCGCATGATAGGCGCGAGACGCTGCGGCTTCTTGCGCTATGCCATTGTAATTCAACGATGACTCCTATGATATGCGAATGATATATCACATCGGATAGCCCGTTGACAGCCTTGGTCACGTTGAGATATATCACAGATATATCAGATGGAGGGTGCCATGTGGGCCGGCGTATTTCCTGCAGTCACGACGAAGTTCACCGCTGACGACCAGCTCGACCATGCGGAAATGGAGCGCTGTTTCGCGCTGCAGATGGAGGCTGGGTGCGACGGCCTGATCGTGGCGGGATCGCTCGGCGAAGGGCCGATGCTCAGCCAGGACGAGAAGATCGAGGTCCTGAATACCGCGCGCAAGGTGGCCGGCCGCAAGCCCGTGCTGCTGACCGTCAACGAAGCGGGAACGCGCGAGGCCGCAGCCATGGCCAGGCGCGCCGCCGCCGCCGGCGCGGACGGGCTGATGGTGGTGCCCTCGCCGATCTATCATACCAATCCCGACGAGACGGTAGCAGCGCTCAATGCAGTGGCGGCGGCCGGCGACCTCCCGGTGATGATCTACTCCAACAAGATCGCCTACCGAGTCGACGTTTCGGTCGATGACATGGAGAGGCTGGCTAGGGATGAGCGTTTCGTCGCCATCAAAGAGTCATCCGACGACATCCGACGCTCGACCGACATCATCAACCGCTTCGGCGACCGCTTCGACCTGTTCACCGGGGTGGACAACCTCGCCTTCGAGGCGCTGTCCGTCGGCGCCATCGGCTGGGTGGCGGGCCTGGTCGTCGCCTTCCCGAAGGAGACGGTGGCCATCTATCAGCTGATGAAGGCAGGACGGCGCGACGAAGCGCTGAAAATCTACCGCTGGTTCCGCCCGCTGCTCGACCTCGATGTCTCGACCTACCTCGTCCAGAACATCAAGCTGGTCGAGGCGATGGCGATCGGCACCACCGAGCGCGTGCGCATGCCGCGTCAGCCGCTCGCCGGCGAGCGTCGCGCCATGGCCGAGACCGTTGTCAGGAACGCGCTCGCCAACCGGCCCGAACTTCCGGTACTCGCGCGGGCAAAGGCGGCCTAACGCCGTCTGGGACACGCCCATATGCCTTCGCGCCAGCATGCCGGCGAAGACGACGTCGTCATCATTGGCGCCGGCATCGTCGGCATTTGCGCCGCCGCCTACCTCGCCGAGGCCGGCTACCGCGTCACGGTGATCGATCGTACTGGAATCTGCGAGGAAACCAGCTCCGGCAATGCGTCGGCATTCGCCTTTTCCGACGTGTTGCCGCTTGCCCACAAGGGCATGATGAGGAACCTGCCGCGCTGGCTTGCCGACCCGCTCGGCCCTCTTGCGATCCCGCCAGCCTACCTGCCCAGGCTGGCGCCGTGGCTCTGGCGGTTCTGGCGCGCCGGCGCGCCGGAAAACTACGAAGCAGCCCTCTCCGCGCAGGCGGGGATGATGAAGCTAGCCGAGCGGGAGTGGATGGGCCTGCTCGACCGATCCGGCACAAGAAGCATGCTGCGCGAGGACGGCTCGCTCGAACTCTATGAGAGCGCCGACGAATTCGAGGCCTCGCTGGGAGGCTGGGCCGCGCGCGACCGCTTTGGCATCCCCTATCGTCATCTCGAGGGCGACGAACTCGCAGAGCTGCAGCCTGGCCTGTCGAGACAGTTCGTCAAGGCGACCCTCGTTCCGGGCTGGAAGACCGCCGACGATCCGAAGATCCTCGGTAAGGCGATCTGGGCCTATGCGGAAAAGCTGGGCGCGGGGTTCCTCCCGGGCGAAGTCGGGCTCGTCATGAAGACCAAGAGCGGCGTCACTATCCAGCTCAGGCAAGGCCGGACGTTGACGGCAAGCCGCCTGGTCATCGCGGCAGGCGCATGGTCGCATCTCCTGGCGCGCCAACTCGGCGACAGAATTCCCCTCGAAACCGAGCGCGGCTACAACACGACCCTGCCCGTCGATGCCTTCGACGTCAGGCGCCAGCTCATCTTCTCGGGCCACGGCTTCGTCATCACGCCGCTGTCGACGGGCCTGCGCGTCGGTGGCGCGGTCGAGCTTGGAGGGCTGAACCGGCCGCCCAACTACGCGCGGTCGAAGGCGATGCTCGAAAAGGCGGCGCGCTTCCTTCCCGGACTGAAGACCGAAGGCGGCCGCGAATGGATGGGCTACAGGCCGTCGCTGCCGGATTCGCTGCCGGTCATCGGCCGTTCGAAGGCGCCGGACGTCTTCTATGCGTTCGGACATGGCCATCTCGGCAAGACGCAGGCGGCGGGTACCGCGCGCTTGATCCGCGACCTCGTTTCGGGCGAGGCTCCGGCGATCGATCTCAATCCCTTCAGCGCGCAACGGTTCTAGTCATGGCCCGACATACCTTCACCTGCATCGACGGCCACACCTGCGGCAACCCGGTTCGGCTGGTCGCCGGCGGCGGCCCGCTGCTCGCCGGGTCGACCATGATGGAGCGAAGGGCGCACTTCCTTGCCGAATACGACTGGATCCGGACCGGCCTCATGTTCGAGCCGCGCGGCCACGACGTGATGTCGGGCTCGATCCTGTATCCGCCGACGCGGGAGGATTGCGACATCGCCATCCTGTTCATCGAGACCTCGGGCTGCCTGCCGATGTGCGGCCACGGAACGATCGGAACGGTGACGATGGCCATCGAGAACGGGTTGGTGAAACCCAGGACGCCGGGCGTATTGCGCCTCGACACACCGGCAGGCCTGGTCGTCGCCGAATACCGGCAGGAGGGCGAATACGTCGAAGAGGTGCGGATCACCAACGTCCCGTCCTTTCTCTACGCGCAGGGCCTGACGGTCGACTGCCCCGACCTCGGCACCATCACGGTGGACGTCGCTTATGGCGGCAACTTCTATGCGATCGTCGAGCCGCAGGAGAATTATTCCGACATGGCCGACTATTCCGCCGGCCAGTTCGTCGCCTGGAGCCCGGTGGTCCGCCGGCGGCTGAATGAGAAGTACAGCTTCGTTCATCCGGAGAATCCCGGCATCAACAGGCTGAGCCACATGTTGTGGACCGGCAGGCCCGTCCATCCGGAGGCCGACGCCCGCAACGCCGTCTTCTACGGCGACAAGGCGATCGACCGCAGCCCGTGCGGCACCGGCACGTCGGCGCGCATGGCGCAGCTGCACGCCAAGGGCAGGCTTGGCCCCGGCGACAGCTTCGTGCACGAATCGATCATAGGCTCGCTCTTCAAGGGGCGCGTCGAGAACGAGACGACCGTCGATGGCAAGCCCGCGATCGTGCCGTCGATCGGCGGCTGGGCACGCCAGACCGGCCTGAACACGATCTTCATCGACGACCGCGATCCCTTCGCGCACGGCTTCGTCGTGGCATGATCGAAGCGCATCAAAAAACCTACCCGGGGGCGGCTGCCCTGACATTGCGGCAGGGCCATGCCGTGCAACAATCCCGCGCCAGCGGCCGAACGTGCGCCAGAAACTTCGAAATTGCGGCTTGCGCAGCGCCGATAAGTCAAAGACATTGCTTTGTGCCAATGGTAGCGTCCGCGATGGTCCAGGCGCTGGCCGATGCCGTGGAGGGCAGCAGCGTGACATGCCGCAGGGGCATGTCGCATCGCGGAAAATTGACGTTGCAATCCAGGCGCGACACTTTAGGACTAGGGGAAATCAAGAAAGGAATGCGTCCTTCCGGACGACATTCTCGGGGAGCAGTCTACAGATGGAATATTTCGTCCAGCAGCTTGTCAACGGGCTGACGCTGGGATCGATCTATGGGCTGATCGCGATCGGCTATACGATGGTCTACGGCATCATCGGCATGATCAACTTTGCTCATGGCGACATCTTCATGATCGGTGCTTTCATCGCGCTGATCGTCTTCCTGTTCCTCGTCAGCGTCTTTGCGTCGGTCAGCGTCGTGCTGTTCCTGCTGATCATGATGATCGTCGCGATGCTGCTGACCAGCTTCTACAGTTGGACCATCGAAAAGGTCGCATACCGGCCGCTGCGTGGCTCCTTCCGGCTGGCCCCGCTTATCACCGCGATCGGCATGTCGATCGTGCTGTCGAACTTCGTGCAGGTCACCCAGGGCCCCCGCAACAAGCCGATCCCGCCGATGATCTCGACGGTCTACAACGTCCTCGGCATCTCGATCTCGGCGAAGCAGATCGTCATCGTCGTTGTCACGGCCGCGCTGCTGACCATCTTCTGGTACCTGGTCAACAAGACCGCGCTCGGCCGCGCGCAGAGGGCGTGCGAACAGGACCGCAAGATGGCCGCGCTGCTCGGCGTCGACGTCGACCGCACCATCTCCATCACCTTCATCATGGGCGCCTCGCTCGCCGCCGTCGCCGGCACGCTTTACCTCATGTACTACGGCGTCGTCGTGTTCTCGGACGGTTTCGTGCCGGGGGTGAAGGCCTTCACGGCGGCGGTCCTCGGCGGCATCGGCTCCATCCCGGGCGCGGTGCTTGGCGGGCTGCTCATCGGGCTCATCGAGGGCATGTGGTCAGCCTATTTCTCGATCGACTACAAGGACGTCGCCGCCTTCTCGATCCTCGCGATCGTGCTGATCTTCCTGCCCTCCGGCATCCTTGGCCGGCCTGAAGTCGAAAAGGTCTGACGTTCATGGCCGCTGTCACCGACACCAACCGCGCTTCCGCCAATCCCTATGCCGCCGCGCTACGCGAAGCGCTCTATGCCGGCGTAATCGCCCTCGGCCTCTTCGTGCTGTTCGTTGGCATCAAAACCGACCAGAACATCCGCAACGAGCTGATCCTCGTTCCGCGCTGGGGCCTGCTCGCCATCGTCGTCGCGCTGGTGATGGCCGGCCGCTTCGTATACGTCGCCTTCGTCCATCCGGCGCTTTCGCGAGGCGACACGAAGAAGGTACGCAACGGCGCGATTGCCGGCGCGCTCGCCGTGCTGCTCGCCTTCATCGCCTACGCCCGGCCGGACATGAGCGGCCTGGTCGACCTGCTCCTCAACTGGAAGACCTGGCTGATCGTCGCCCTCATCGCCGCGGCGCTCGTGATCGACCGTCGCCGGCCTTATCTTCGCAAGAACTTCCCGACGGTCGCCATCATCCTGCTGATGCTGTTCCCCGTCATCTCGCTGTTCACGGCGGGCCTGCAGGGTTCGCTCAAGTGGGTCGACAATTTCGGCATCCAGATCCTGATCTACGTGATGCTGGCCTGGGGCCTCAACATCGTCGTCGGCCTGGCCGGCCTGCTCGACCTCGGCTACGTCGCCTTCTACGCGGTGGGGGCCTACTCCTATGCGCTGCTGGCCACCGAATACGGCTGGTCGTTCTGGCTGCTGCTGCCGGCCGCCGGCATCATGGCCGCCTTCTGGGGCGTCATCCTCGGCTTCCCGGTGCTGCGTTTGCGCGGCGACTACCTGGCGATCGTGACGCTGGCGTTCGGCGAGATCATCCGCCTGGTGCTCATCAACTGGCGCGAGGTGACCAACGGCACGACCGGCATTTCCGGCATCCCCAAGGTGACCTTCTTCGGGTTCGCCACCTTCAACGTGTCGGACGACAACTATTTCGGCAAGGTCTTCGACCTCGGCATGTCGGGCGTCTACTACAAGATCTTCCTGTACTACCTGATCCTGGCGCTCGCCCTGCTCACCGCCTTCGTCACCATCCGGCTGCGCCGCATGCCGGTCGGGCGCGCCTGGGAAGCGCTTCGCGAGGACGAGATCGCCTGCCGCTCGCTCGGCATCAACACCACCAACACCAAGCTGACTGCCTTCGCCATCGGCGCCATGTTCGGCGGCTTCGCCGGCGCCTTCTTCGCGGCGCGGCAGGGCTTCGTCAGCCCGGAATCCTTCATCTTCCTGGAATCGGCGATCATCCTCGCTATCGTCGTCCTCGGCGGAATGGGCTCGCTGGTCGGCATCGCCGTGGCGGCCGCGGTGATGATCGGCGGCACGGAAATCCTGCGCGAACTGCAATTCCTCAAACAGGTGTTCGGCGACGGCTTCACCCCGGAGCTCTACCGAATGCTGCTGTTCGGCCTCGCCATGGTGGTGGTCATGCTGTGGAAGCCGCGCGGCTTCGTCGGCAGCCGGGAGCCGACAGCCTTCCTGCATGAGCGAAAAGCCGTCTCGAGTGCCTTCACCAAGGAGGGGCACGGCTGATGAACGCGCATTCCGCCACCACCGGCCCGATCCTGAGGGTCGAGCACCTTTCGATGAAGTTCGGCGGACTTGTCGCGATCGGCGACCTGTCCTTCGAGGCCCAGCGCGGCGAGATCACCGCGCTGATCGGACCCAACGGCGCCGGCAAGACCACGGTGTTCAACTGCATCACCGGTTTCTACAAGCCGTCCGAGGGCATGATCACGCTGACCACGCGCGCCGGCAGCCAGTTCCTGCTGGAGCGCCTGCCGGATTTCCAGATCCCGGCCAAGGCCAAGGTGGCGCGCACCTTCCAGAACATCCGGCTGTTTTCGGGCATGACGCTGCTCGAGAACCTGCTGGTGGCCCAGCACAACAGGCTGATGGAAGCGTCGGGCTATACAATCCTCGGCCTGCTCGGGCTTGGCGGCTACGGCAAGGCGTCGGCCCAATCCATCGAGTTGGCGAAGCACTGGCTGGACAAGGCCAACCTCACCGACCGCGCCGACGATCCGGCCGGCGACCTACCGTACGGCGCGCAACGGCGCCTGGAGATCGCGCGCGCCATGTGCACCGAGCCGGAACTGCTCTGCCTGGATGAGCCGGCCGCGGGCCTCAACCCGCGCGAGTCGCATGCGCTGAACCTGATGCTCAACGACATCAAGTCGACGGGCACGTCGATCCTGCTGATCGAGCACGACATGTCGGTGGTCATGGAGATATCCGACCACGTGGTGGTGCTGGAGTACGGCCGCAAGATCTCGGACGGCGACCCGACCTCGGTGAAGACCGATCCCCGCGTCATCGCCGCCTATCTCGGCGTCGACGACACCGAAGTGACCGATGCGCTGACCGAAGTCGGCGACGAGCAGGTGATCGAGAAACTGGACGCCGAGCCCGACCGCGCCCACGGCCCGTCGGATTCCGCCTCGATGATGGCCGGGCCGGTGTCGGACACCGTCAACCACAGCGACACCGAAGGCGAGATGATCAAGGTGTCGCGGGGGGCGTCCAAGGCCGAGCAGTATGAGCGGCGCGCCGCAGCGCTGTCGAACTCGCTGGACACGCCGAGGGGCGGCCAGCCGGACAAGCTCACCCTCATCAAGGGCATCGGCCCGGTCAACGAACGCAAGCTGCACGAGCACGGCATCTTCCACTTCGAGCAGATCGCGGCATGGACCGAGGCCGACGTCAGGGAAGTCGAGACCTATCTGGACTTCGACGGACGCATCGCCCGCGAGGATTGGATCGGCCAGGCCAGGTCGCTCGCGCAGAAGACCGGAGGGGCCGAGTGATGGCGCAGAAATCCCTGCTCCAGGTCGAGGGCGTCGAGACCTACTACGGCAACATCCGCGCGCTGAACGGCGTGACGATCGACGTGAACGAGGGCGAGATCGTTGCGCTGATCGGCGCCAACGGCGCCGGCAAGTCGACCCTGATGATGACGATCTTCGGTACGCCGCGCGCGCGCAGCGGCAAGATCATCTTCGCCGGAACCGACATCACCAACCTGCCGACGCATGAGATCGCCAGGCTTCGCATCGCCCAGTCGCCCGAGGGACGGCGCATCTTCCCGCGCATGACCGTGCTGGAAAACCTGCAGATGGGCGCCAGTCTCGACAAGCTGAAGTACTACGACGAGGACGTCGAGAAGGTGTTCCACCTCTTCCCGCGGCTCAAGGAACGCATCAGCCAGCGCGGCGGCACGCTCTCAGGCGGCGAGCAGCAGATGCTCTCGATCGGCCGTGCGCTGATGGCCCGCCCAAGGCTGCTGCTGCTCGACGAGCCTTCGCTCGGTCTCGCGCCGCTGATCGTCAAGCAGATCTTCGATGCGGTGCGCGAACTCAACAAGAGCCAGGGGCTGACGGTCTTCCTGGTCGAGCAGAACGCATTCGGCGCGCTGAAGCTGGCGAACCGCGGCTATGTCATGGTCAACGGCAACGTGACGATGAGCGGCACCGGTCAGCAACTGCTCGCGGATCCGGAAGTGCGCGCCGCCTATCTCGAAGGCGGCCGCCATTGAGCGTGAAGGATTAGGGGCATGCACGGCATTCTCTACGAAGAAGAATCCATCTGGCAGTTTTTCTTCATTACCTGCCTGCTCGGCGGGTGGGCCGCGTGGATGACAGGCCGCGCCTGCGCGCAGACGTGGCGGCCGCTGTCGAGCCTTGTCGTGTTCCTGCTGCTCCTGGGCATCGCAGTGCGCTTCATCCACCATGCCCTGTTCGACGGCACCATGTTCACGGCGCAGTTCTACATCGTCGACACGATCATCCTGCTGGTCATCGGCATCGTCGGGTACCGGTACACCCGGGCCGGCCAGATGGTCACCCAATACCACTGGCTCTACGAGCGAACCTCGCTGCTGAGCTGGAAGCCGAAGGCCTCCGCCTAGGGCCGAAGCTGATGCGAAACGGCGTGACAAGCGCCGGAAAATGGGCAAAGTTGCCTTTCTGCGATAGGGTGGGCATCGCATGAAAGTATCATTCACGCCCACTCGGTTTAATGGGAGTCATCAATGAAGAAAACACTGTTGTCCGCGGTTGCCCTGACCGCCGTACTCGGGTTCAGCGGCAGCGCGTGGGCGGAGATCCTGATCGGAGTGGCCGGTCCGATCACCGGCCCGAACGCCGCCTTCGGTGCGCAGCTCCAGAAGGGCGCCGAGCAGGCCGCCGCCGACATCAATGCGGCCGGCGGCATCAACGGCGAGCAGATCCGCATCGTCATCGGCGACGACGTCTCCGATCCGAAGCAGGGCATCTCGGTCGCCAACAAGTTCGTCGGCGACGGCGTCAAGTTCGTGGTCGGCCACTTCAACTCGGGCGTGTCGATCCCGGCTTCGGAAGTCTACGCCGAAAACGGCATCTTCCAGATCACGCCGGCCTCGACCAACCCGCAGTTCACCGAGCGCGGACTGTGGAACACGTTCCGTACCTGCGGTCGCGACGACCAGCAGGGCGGCGTCGCCGGCGGTTACATCGCCGAGAAGTTCAAGGACGCCAAGATCGCCGTCCTGCATGACAAGACGCCGTACGGACAGGGTCTCGCCGATGAAACCAAGAAGGCGATGAACAATGCCGGCGTGACCGAGGTCCTCTACGAAGGCGTGAACGTCGGCGACAAGGACTTCTCGGCACTGATCGCCAAGATGAAGGACGCTGGCGTCTCGGTCGTCTACTGGGGCGGCCTGCACACCGAAGCCGGCCTGATCATGCGCCAGCTGGCCGACCAGGGCATGGACGCAACGTTCATGTCGGGCGACGGCATCGTGTCGAACGAACTCGCCTCGATCGCGGGCGACGCCGTGGCCGGCACGCTGATGACGTTCTCGCCGGATCCGCGCAACGACCCGAACAACAAGGAACTCATCGAGAAGTTCCGCGCCGCCGGGTTCGAGCCTGAAGCCTATACGCTCTACTCCTACGCCGCCGTGCAGGTCATCGCCGGCGCCGCCGCCAAGGCTGGCGAGAACGACCCGCAGAAGGTCGCCGAAGCCGCCAAGGCGCAGGGTCCGTTCGCGACCGTGCTCGGCGAGATCGGCTTCGACGAGAAAGGCGATCCCAAGCTGCCCGGCTACGTGATCTACGAATGGAAGAAGGGCGACGACGGCAAGTACACCTACTTCCAGATGTAAGCCATCGTACCATTTCGTCTGAGGAGCCCGGCGGGAAACCGCCGGGCTCTTTTTTGTGCCAAGATGCGCATTTCAATCGTTTTAAATCTCGGCGATGAAACTGTTTGCACTGCAGCAATTATTCACGCTAATCATGCGGTGCGTCAGTTTGCCTTTTCGTCCGGAGCGTATACGTGCCCATCACAAAGATCCTCGTCGCCAACCGTTCAGAAATCGCCATCCGCGTGTTCCGCGCGGCCAACGAACTGGGGTTGAAAACGGTGGCGATCTGGGCAGAGGAAGACAAATACTCGCTGCACCGGTTCAAGGCTGACGAGAGCTACCAGGTCGGCCGCGGACCGCATCTCGACAAGGAGATGGGACCGATCGAGAGCTATCTTTCGATCGAGGAGGTCATCCGCGTCGCGAAGCTATCGGGCGCCGACGCCATCCACCCCGGCTATGGCCTGCTGTCGGAGAGCCCGGAATTTGCCGAGGCCTGTGCGGGGGCCGGCATTACCTTCATCGGCCCCAAGCCGGAGACGATGCGCAGGCTCGGCAACAAGGTTGCGGCGCGCAACCTCGCGATCGAGGTCGGCGTGCCGGTGATCCCGGCTACCGATCCGCTGCCCGACGACATGGAGGCGGTGAAGAGGCTTGCCGCCGAAATCGGCTATCCTGTGATGCTGAAGGCCTCCTGGGGCGGCGGCGGACGCGGCATGCGCGCGATCCGCAGCGAGGCCGACCTGATCCGCGAAGTCACCGAGGGCAAGCGCGAGGCAAAGGCGGCCTTCGGCAAGGACGAGGTCTACCTCGAGAAACTGATCGAGCGCGCCCGCCATGTGGAGGTCCAGGTGCTCGGCGACACCCACGGCAATGCCGTGCATCTCTTCGAGCGCGACTGTTCGATCCAGCGCCGCAACCAGAAGGTCGTCGAGCGGGCGCCTGCGCCCTATCTCGGCGAGGCGCTTCGCGCCGAACTGTGCGGCTACGCGCTGAAACTGGCGCGCGACACCGCCTATATCGGCGCCGGCACCGTCGAGTTCCTGCAGGACGCCGACACCGGAAAGTTCTATTTCATCGAGGTCAATCCTCGCATCCAGGTCGAGCACACGGTGACCGAGCAGGTCACCGGGATCGACATCGTCAAGGCGCAGATCCACATCCTCGACGGTTTCGCGATCGGCACGCCGGAATCGGGCGTCCCGGCGCAGGCCGATATCCGCCTCAACGGCCATGCCCTGCAGTGTCGCATCACCACGGAGGATCCCGAGCAGAACTTCATCCCGGACTACGGCCGCATCACCGCCTATCGCGGCGCCACCGGCTTCGGCATCCGGCTTGACGGTGGCACTGCCTATTCGGGCGCGGTCATCACGCGCTTCTACGATCCGCTGCTCGAGAAGGTGACCGCATGGGCGCCGACGCCCGTCGAGGCGATCGCGCGCATGAACCGCGCACTGCGCGAGTTCCGCATCCGCGGCGTGGCGACCAACCTGACCTTCCTTGAAGCGATCATCAATCACCAGGCGTTCCGCGACAGTTCCTACACGACGCGCTTCATCGACTCGACGCCGGAACTGTTTGCGCAGGTCAAGCGCCAGGACCGCGCCACCAAGCTGCTGAACTATCTGGCCGACGTCACGGTCAACGGCCATCCCGAGACCCGCGGCCGACAGACCCCCGATCCCGAAGCCGCCGAGCCGTTCGTGCCCTACCTCAACGGCGCGGTGCCGGCGGGATCCAAGCAGCGGCTCGACGAACTCGGCCCGGAAAAGTTCGCGGCCTGGATGCGCGCGCAAAAGCAGGTCCTGGTCACCGACACAACCATGCGCGACGGGCACCAGTCGCTGCTGGCCACCCGCATGCGGACCTACGACATCGCCAGGATCGCAGGCGTCTACGCGCGCTCGCTGCCGCAACTCCTGTCGCTTGAATGCTGGGGCGGCGCGACCTTCGACGTCGCCATGCGGTTCCTGACCGAAGATCCGTGGGAGCGCCTGGGCAGGGTGCGCGAAGCCGCACCGAACCTGCTGCTGCAGATGCTGCTGCGCGGCGCGAACGGCGTCGGCTACACCAACTATCCCGACAACGTGGTGCAACATTTCGTCAGGCAGGCGGCGGCTGGCGGCGTCGACCTGTTCCGTGTCTTCGACTGCCTGAACTGGGTCGAGAACATGCGCGTCGCGATGGACGCGGTGGTCGCCGAGGGCAAGCTGTGCGAAGCGGCGATGTGCTATACGGGCGACCTGCTCGATCCGGCGCGCGCCAAGTACGACCTCAAATATTATGTCGGACTGGCAAAGGACCTCGAGAAGGCCGGTGCGCATATCATCGCGGTGAAGGACATGGCCGGGCTGCTGAAGCCGGCCGCGGCGCGCATCCTCTTCAAGACGCTGCGCGAAGAAACCGACCTGCCGATCCACTTCCACACGCACGACACGTCGGGACTGTCCGCGGCGACGGTGCTGGCGGCGGTGGAGAGCGGGGTCGACGCGATCGACGCCGCGATGGACAGCTTCTCGGGCAACACCTCGCAGCCCTGCCTCGGCTCGCTGGTCGAGGCCTTGAAGGGCGGCGAGCGCGACCCCGGCCTGGATCCCGAGTGGATCCGCAAGATATCGTTCTACTGGGAGGCGGTCCGCAACCAGTACGCGGCCTTCGAAAGCGACCTCAAGGGGCCGGCGTCGGAGGTCTACCTGCACGAAATGCCGGGCGGCCAGTTCACCAACCTGAAGGAGCAGGCGCGCAGCCTGGGGCTGGAAACACGCTGGCACGAGGTGGCGCAGGCCTATCACGACGTCAACCTGATGTTCGGCGATATCGTCAAGGTGACGCCGTCCTCGAAGGTGGTCGGCGACATGGCGCTGATGATGGTCAGCCAGGACCTGGACGTCGCCGATGTCGAGAATCCGGCCAAGGACATCGCCTTCCCGGATTCCGTGGTGTCGATGCTGCGCGGCGACCTCGGCCAGTCGCCGGGCGGCTGGCCTGAGGCGTTGCAGCAGAAGGCCTTGAAGGGCGAAAAGCCGATCACGGTGCGGCCAGGCTCGCTGCTCAAGGCGGCCGACCTTTCGGCGAGCCGACGCGAGATCGAGGAAAAGCTCGGCCGCAAGCTGACGGAGTACGAGTTCGCCTCCTGGCTGATGTACCCGAAGGTGTTCACCGATTTCGCCGCGGCGCAGGAGACCTACGGTCCCGTCAGCGTTCTGCCGACCCCGACCTATTTCTACGGCATGCGGACGGAAGACGAGATCTTCGTCGACATCGAGAAGGGCAAGACCCTGGTCGTGCGCTGCCTGGCGATCGGCGACACCGACGAGAAGGGCATGGTGACCGTCTTCTTCGAGATCAACGGCCAGCCGCGCCGCGTCAAGGTGCCTGACCGCGCGCATGGAGGCGCTGCCGGTGTCGCCCGCCGCAAGGCGGACGTCGGCAATGAACTGCATGTCGGCGCGCCGATGCCGGGCGTGGTCTCCACGCTTGCCGTCGCAGCCGGCCAGCCGGTCAAGGCCGGCGACGTGCTGCTATCCATCGAGGCCATGAAGATGGAAACGGCGCTTCATGCCGAGCGCGACGGGACGGTGACGGAAGTGCTGGTGAAGGCGGGCGACCAGATCGACGCCAAGGACCTGCTGGTGGTACTGGGCTAAGCACCACCAGCTGATCGCCGCGACGATATGGGGGGACGTTGGTCCAACGCTTCCAGCACGCGCGACCCTTGACCCGAAATTGAACCGATTTAGAAGCCGCATGTATGAGCACTGACACATTGGCGGCAGCGGCAGTCCGCGGCCGTTGGGCCATCGCCGCGATCTTCTTCGTCAACGGCTTCGTCACCGGAAGCTGGGCTCCCCAGATTCCCGTGTTCCTGCACCGTCTGGAGATAACCGAAACCACGCTCGGCCTCCTGATCCTTCTCTTCGGGGCCGGCGCCGTCAGTGCGATGGTCTGGGCCGGGCATCTTATCCCGAGATACGGCTCCAGGGCCGTGACCTCGCTGTTTGCAATTTCATGCTGCTTTGGCCTGCTGCTTGTTGCGCTGGCACCCAATGTCTGGACCGCGGCGATCGCCATGTATGTGTTTGGTGGAACGATCGGCGCGACGGACGTTTCGATGAACGCCAACGCGGTGACTGTCGAGAAGAAGCTCGGACGCGCCATCATGTCGTCGTCGCACGGGTTCTGGAGCCTCGGCGGATTTGTCGGTGGGGGCCTCGGCGGCATTGCCATCCAGGCATGGGGCCATCTTGCCCATGCGGCGATCGTTTCCGTCGTCGCGACGGTGATCGTCGCCGCAGCAATCGGCAAGATCGTGACTGACCTTCCGGTGGCCGACGAGCACCGGAAGTTCGTGCTGCCGCGCACGCCGGGGGTGTACATCATCGGACTTATGGCGCTTCTGTGCATGAACTCGGAAGGCGCTGTGCTCGATTGGGGCGCGCTCTACCTTCGGCAGGAGCTCGGTACCGACATTGCCACCGCCGGCTTTGCCTTCGGCGCCTTCGCCGGCGCGATGGCGCTGATGCGGTTCCTCGGAGACGGCGTGCGCAATCGGTTCGGCGCGGTCGCCGCCTTCCGCACTTCAGCGCTTGTGGCGGCGGCCGGGATGCTGGTTGCCGGCCTGGCGCCGTGGCCGTGGCTGGTGATCGCGGCCTTCGCGGTCAGCGGTCTGGGCATCGCCAACATGGTTCCGATCCTGTTTTCGGCAGCCGGGAACCAGGCTGGCACGAGTCCGGGCGCCGGCATGAGCGTGGTCACCACGATGGGCTATTCGGGTATCCTGCTTGCCCCCTCGGTGATCGGCTTCGTCGGTGAGCGCACCGGCTTTGCGCCCATCTTTGTCGCCATTTCAGGCTTGATGCTGGCTGTGATGCTCGCCTCCGGAATGACCGGTACCGCCGACCAGCCGGCGCGCGGCGCCGCGCCGCTCCAGCCGAGCTGATCAGGCATAGCGGAGCCGAGGGTTGCAGGCCGATTGGCGGCCGGCGGCTTGGCCTAGAGCCGCCCCATCAGGGCCAGGATCAGCAGAACGATCAGGATGACGCCGACGATGCCGGATGGGCCGTAGCCCCATGACCGCGAGTAGGGCCACGCGGGAATGGCGCCCAGAAGGATCAGGATAAGAATGATGATCAGAACGGTCGTCAAGGTCATGGTGCGCCCTCGCTGGCTTTGCAATGGCACAACAATGCGCGAGTGCGCCGAGGGGTTCCCTCGGCGACTTGCTCCGGCAGGCTGACGATCTACTCGGCGGCCTTGGGGAAGGCGACGGCGGCCTCGTTCGCGGGCTTCGGCGGCGTGGTCTCCTTGGCCGCCTTGCGTCGGAACAGCCGGGTAAACCAGCGTCGGCGTTCACCGGCCTTCACCGCGTCGCGCGTGAACACCATCAGCATCGACGGCGTCACGATCAGCGTCAGGATGGTCGCGAAGGTCAGGCCGAACACGATCGCCGACGAGAGCGCGATCCACCACTGCGTCGACGGCGCATTGATCGTCGTTTCGTGGTGGAAGAGTTCCAGACCGAGGCCGAAGGCGATCGGCAGCACGCCGAGGATCGCCGACATCGCCGTCAGGACGACGGGTCGTGCGCGCTCACGGCAGGTCTGCAGCACCGCGTCGACCTTGTTCCAGCCCTCGTCGCGCAGCCGATCGTAGGTGTCGATCAGCACGATGTTGTTGTTCACCACGACGCCGGCAAGCGCGATCACCCCGATACCGGACATGACGATGACGAAAGCCTGTCCGGTCAGCATCATGCCGAGCAAGGCCCCTATCGTCGCCATGACGACGCAGGACAGCACGAGCCACACGCTGGTGAACTTGTTGAACTGCGCCAGCAGCACCAGGAAGATCAGGAAGATGGCCGCGCCGAATGCATTGGTCAGGAAGGCGCCCGCCTCCTCGCTGTCCTCGTTGGATCCCGCGAGCTTCCAGTCTACGCCCTGCTGGTCGAGGCCAAGGCCGCCGACAAGCCTGCTCACTTCGGCCTGGACGGCCGCCACCTGGTAGCCGGAAGCCACGTTGCCCTGGATGGTGATGGTGCGCTTTCCGTCAATGCGGTTGAGCGTGCCGACCGTTTTCTCCGGTTTGCGCGAGACGAAGTTCGAGATCGGCACAGAACCCTGGCTGGTCTCGATCCGCAGCTGGTCGAGGGACGCAAGCGTGCGCCTGTCCTCGGGCAGCCGAAGGCGGATGTCGACCGCGTCGTCGGCGCCGGCCGGGCGGTAGTCGGTGAGCTTCAGGCCCGTGGTAACAAGCTGCACGACCGTGCCGACCGACGCCGGGCTGATGCCGAACTGCGCCGCCATCGAACGATTGACTTCAAGAGACCAGTCGATGCCGGGCGGCGGCAGGCCGTCGGAGATGTCGATGACGCCGGGCACCTTTGCGACAGCGGCCGCCACCTCCCGTGCCTTCTCGTTCAGCCCGGCCGGATCAACGGCGGAGAGCTGGACCTGGATCGCCTTGCCGGTCGGCGGTCCGGCATCGGGCACGCGAACCTCGACATCGACGCCCGGGATGCCGGCCATGTTGACGCGCAGTTCGTCGAGGATCGTGTGCGCCGACTTGCGCTCGCGCCAGTCGACGAACTCGTACTGGATGACGCCGACGACGTCCTCGGGGATTTCGGCGCCGCCGCCGCGCGTCTTTCCGGAGCGGGTATAGACCGACTTGATGCCCGGCCAGCCGAGGATGCGGTTCTCCGCCTCACGCGTGGCCGCGTCCATCTCGGCAAGGGAAAGGTTGCCGCGCGCGTGCACGTAGAGCAGGCCGTAGTCCGGCTCGACGGTCGGGAAGAACTCGACGCCGGCGCCGTATTTCGAATAGGCGACCGGAACGGCCACGAGCAACGCCACCGTCAACAGCAGAACCGTCTTCGGGTAGGCGACGGCGCGCTTGACGAGGCCCATGTAGATCCCATCCGGCGTCTGCTCCTCGGCATGGTCGGGGCTCCTGGCGAAGATCGCGCCCAGCGTCGGCGCGAAGATCAGCGCGTAGGCCATCGAGGCCGCGAGCGTAACGATCAGGGTGATCGGCAGATACTTCATGAAATCGCCGATGATGCCGGGCCAGAACAGGAGCGGCGAGAAGGCGGCGATGCGCGTCATGGTCGCGGCGATGACCGGACCGGCCATGCGCTTGGCCGCGAGCTCGAAAGCCTGGTCCTTGGGCATGCCTTCCGACATGCGCCGCTCCGCGAACTCGGTGACGATGATCGCGTCGTCCACCAGCATGCCGACCGCCAGGATCAGGCTGAACAGCACGATCATGTTGATCGTGAAGCCCATCATCGCAAGCGCCAGGATGCCCATCAGGAAGGAGGATGGGATGGCGAGGCCGATCAGCATCGAGGCGCGCCCGGACAGCGCGTAGAGGATGACGATGAACACCAGGATGACGGCGATCAGCACGTGGTTCTGCAGGTCGTTGAGCAGCGTGTTGACGAAGACCGACTTGTCCTGGGTGTAGGTGACCTCCATGCCCTCAGGCGCGGCCTTCACGAAGGCGTCGGCGACGGCCTTCGCGCCTTCGATCGTCTCCACGATGTTGGCGCCGATGCGCTTCTTGACCTCGATAGCGATGGCCGGCTTGCCGTTCAGCCGGGTGATGGTCTCCGCGTCCTTGAAGGTCGAGCGAACCGTTGCGACGTCCTGTACCCGGACGACCGCGTTGGGCATGGCGACCACGGGAAGGTCGGCAATGTCCCTCGGCGTCTCGATCAACGCGGGAACCTTGACCGAATACTTGCCCTCGGACCCTTCGAGCGCGCCGGCGGCGACCAGGCTGTTGGATGCCCCGACGCCCTGGATCAGCTGGTCGAGCTGGAGACCGTAGGAGGAGAGCTTGACCGGATCGATGATCGCCTCGACCTGTTCGTCGCGCGCGCCCTGGATGACGCCCTCGAGAACCCCGGGCACTTCCTCGATGCGGTCGCGCAACTGCTTGGCCGCGGCCGTCAGGATCCGCTCCGGGATGCTGCCGGAGAGCGTGACCACCAGAACCGGGAATTCCGAGACGTTGACTTCGTTGACGGTCGGTTCCTCGACGCCCGAAGGCAGGTCGCGCTTGGCGTCCTGAACCTTGTTGCGCGTGTCGATGAGCGCGTCGCCCAGATCGGTCGACGGGTCGAACTCCACCAGCACGTAGCCGCCGCCCTCATAGGCGGCCGACTTCATCTCCTTCAAGCCCTTGAGGTTCTTCAACTGCGATTCGACGGGTCGCAGCAGCAGGCGCTCGGAATCCTCCGGCGATATGCCGTGGTAGACCAGGCTGACATACATGATCGGGATCGCGACGTCGGGCTCGGCCTCCTTGGGCACGGCCCGATACGCCAGCGCTCCCGCGATGATCAGGAACACCAGGACGGAAAGCGTCAGTCGCGCGTTCCTGATCGCTAGCTTGACGATATCCATGGCAGCGCTGTCCGCGGTTCTCCGGCTCAGGTTCCGTTCGCGGTCGAGCCGATCAGCTTCTGGATGGTCGCCGCATCGGCTTCGACCGGTTTCACCTCGTCGCCTTCGCTGACCAGGTCCTGTCCGGCGACGATCACCCGCGCGTCGCTCGGAATGCCGCCCAGGACAAGGCCGCGCGGCGTGTCGTCGACGAGATCGATCGGGAAGAACGCGACCTTGTTGTCCTTGTCGACGGCGCGGATCCCGAGATCGCCATTGACGCCGAGGGTGACGACGGAGCGCGGCAGGACCACCGCCTCAGCCGGTTCGGCATGCAAGGTTATCTCGGCGGTCATTCCGGCCGGTAGCGCCTTGTCCTCGTTGGGTATCGCGACCTCGATACGGAAGGTGCGCGTGGCGGAAGAGGCGTCGCGGCTGATGTAGCGCAACGTTCCCTGGACGACCTTGCCGTCGACAAGGCGGATATCCGCGGGGCCGCCGAGCCTGAGATGAGCGAGGTCGCGTTCGCTCACCTCGCCGACCGCGAGCAATGGGTCGAGATTGATCAGCGTGGCAACCTCGGCGCCGGCGAGGATCGCGCTGCCGCGCTGGACCGGGACACGATCGACCACGCCGTTGAAGGGCGCATAGATGCTGTATTGCGCGAGTTCCGCCTTTGCGCCTTCCAGTTGCGCCTTGGCCGTGGCCAGCGCGGCGCGGGCCTGGTCCGCCTGCAGCCGCGGCGCGTTGCCGCCGCCGACGAGGCGCTCAGCCGCATCGGCCTCGGCCTGCCGCTGCTCGACCACGCTCTCCGACATCCGGACAGCGGCTTCCTTGTCCTCGGCCTCGAGTTGCATCACCAGTTCGCCGCGCTCGACGCGCTCGCCCTGCTTTATCGGCAGGCTCTCGATGATGCCCATGACGCGGGTTGCGAGGGTCACCCGCTTCTCCGCTTCGGTCTGGCCTGAAATGCGGATCGCGCGCGCATGCATGATGTGCGGTGGCGTGACGACGGCGACGGTCCTGACGAGGACCTTCACCTCCTCGGGAGCCTCGGTCTTGGCCGAATCGGCTGCCTCGTTCTGTGCGCTGCCCACGGACGAGAACTCGCCGGTCGCCACCCAGGCCGCGACACCAATCAGGACCGCGATCGCGGCGACCTTGTGGAACCTGAGTTTCGCCATGCTTCACATATCCGGTTGCGAAGTCCATCCAAGGCAGCAATCGAGCCCGGGCGCGATGTTCGGATATGGGTCCGAACTGCGTAAACTTCAAACGATTCAAGTACGCCCGCGCCGGAACGCGCGGGGGGCGCGGACTCATACATCATGTTTGCACTGCAAAACAGCCACAAAAACTCACGCAGCGATCAGTCCTGACAAGGCTCCTGCCGCCCACCTGGCAGGACGCCTGCGGCCATCGATGGCCGCCCTGACCGATACGCCACTCTACCTTGCGTTGCGTAGGACCACCAGCGCCGCGTGCGTTAAATCAGATGTGGATCGGCTTGAAGAACGTCGCGAGCGCGGCTTCCTTGACTGCTTCCGACATTGTCGGGTGCGGGTGGCAGGTACGCGCCAGGTCTTCCGACGATCCGCCGAATTCCATCAGAACGGACGCCTCCTGGATCAACTCGCCGGCGCCGAAGCCGACGATATGCACGCCAAGGACCCGGTCGGACGCCTTGTCCGCAAGGATCTTGACGAAGCCGTCGGTGTGCAGCGTCGCGCGGGCGCGGGCGTTGGCGGAGAACGGGAACTTTCCGACCTTGTACTCGATGCCAACCTTCTTCAGCTCTTCCTCGGTCTTGCCGACCGAAGCGATCTCGGGGCTGGTGTAGACGACGCTCGGAATCACGTCGTAGTTCACGTGGCCTGCCTGGCCGGCAAGGATTTCGGCCAGGGCGACACCCTCGTCCTCGGCCTTGTGCGCCAGCATCGGACCGACGATGACGTCGCCGATCGCATAGATTCCCGGCACGCTGGTCCGATAGTGCCCGTCGGTCCTGACGCGACCGCGCTCGTCCAGTTCCACGCCGGCTTCGGCGAGGCCGAGCCCTTCGGTATAGGGCTTGCGGCCGGTGGCGACCAGAACGACGTCGGCGTCGACCGTTTCGGGGTCGCCGCCCTTCACCGGTTCGAAGGTGACGGAAGCGCCCTTCTTCACCTTCTTGACCGCGGTGACCTTGGATCCCAGGCGGAAGTCGAATCCCTGCTTGGCCAGCATTCGTTGGAACTGCTTCGCAACCTCGCCGTCCATGCCGCCGAGGATGTTGTCGAGGAACTCGACGACGGTGACCTTCGCTCCGAGCCTGGCCCAGACCGAGCCGAGCTCGAGGCCGATCACGCCGCCGCCGACGACGACGAGCGTACCGGGAGTCTTGGCGAGGGACAGCGCGCCGGTCGAGGAAACGATGACCTTTTCGTCGAAGGCGACGTCGACGCCCGGTATGCCCGCGACGTCCGAGCCGGTGGCGATGACGATGTTCTTCGCCTCGACCTCATCGACCTTGCCGTTCTCGCCGGTGACGGCCACCCGGCCGGCGGCCAGCACCTTGCCGGTGCCCTTCAGCCAGTCGATCTTGTTCTTCTTGAACAGGAAAGCGACGCCGCCGACGTTCGACGACACGGTGGCGTCCTTGTGGGCCATCATCTTCTTGAGGTTGAGTTTGGGCGAGACCTCGACACCAAGCGTGTCGAACGAATGGCCTGCCTCGTGGAACACTTCCGAAGCGTGCAGCAGAGCCTTCGACGGAATGCAGCCGACATTCAGGCAGGTGCCGCCGAGCGTGGCGTTCTTCTCGACCACCGCAACCTTCAGCCCAAGCTGCGCCGCCTTGATCGCGCACACATACCCGCCCGGACCCGAACCGATGACGACGACATCATATGCCATTTTTGCTTCCCATTCTGAACCAACTGTCAGGCGCTTGCCGGGCCGGCGGTCATGCCAGCCCGGTGCGCCATTCCTGCGGCCCGGTCAACCGCCGAGCAGCCTCACCAACATCATCACCAGCCCGACCGCGGAGATCAACCACAGCAGGGTCCGCACCACCGGGATGCCAAAGGCATAGGCCGGAACGTAGAGCACGCGCGCCCCGAGCCACACCAATGCTCCGGTGCCGGCAATTCCGCCGGTTTTTCCCGCCACCACCAGCGCGACGACGATCGCGATGAAGGCCGGATAGGTCTCGAGCAGGTTCTTCAGGGCGCGCTCGAGCCGTCCGGCCACCACGTGCCTAGACAACCGCTTCTCGTCGCGCGGGCCGAGCAGATAGGTCGGCCCGAGATCGTATGTCGCCGTCGCCTGCAGGATGACCTGCAGGACGAGGAGCGCAGCGCTCCAGCCAAGTACCCAGATTTCAGTCGATGCAGCAGCAGCTTCCATTGCCTTCCCCTTCCTGGCGGGCGAAGCAGGGCTTCGCTTTCGAGACAGTTACAGGCGAATGTCGTTCGACATTCCGGGATTTCGACAACAACGAGCGGTTCAGGCTACCTTTCCGGATCGACGGACACCCGTCTCAGAGGTCGAGCACCAGGCGCTCCGGATCCTCCAGGCTCTCCTTGACGCGGACCAGGAACGTCACCGCCTCCTTGCCGTCGACAATCCGGTGGTCGTAGCTGAGCGCCAGGTACATCATCGGACGGACGACGATCTGGCCGCCGACGACGACCGGACGGTCCTGGATCTTGTGCATGCCGAGGATGCCCGACTGCGGCGCATTGAGGATCGGCGTCGACATCAACGAACCGTAGACGCCGCCGTTCGAGATGGTGAAGGTGCCGCCCTGCATGTCGGCGACCGACAGCTTGCCGTCGCGCGCGGCCAGGCCAAGCCGGCCGATCTCCTTCTCGATCTCGGCGATCGACATGGCGTCGGCATCGCGCACGACCGGCACGACGAGGCCCTTGTCGGTGCCCACGGCGACGCCGATATGGGCGTAGTTCTTGTAGATGATGTCGGTCCCGTCGATCTCGGCATTGACGGCGGGGATTTCCTTCAGCGCGTGCGTGACCGCCTTGGTGAAGAAGCCCATGAAGCCGAGCTTCACGCCATGCTTCTTCTCGAAGACGTCCTTGTACCTGGCGCGCAGGTCCATGATGCCCTTCATGTCCACCTCGTTGAAGGTGGTGAGCATGGCGGCCGTGGACTGGGCTTCCTTCAGGCGGCGCGCAATGGTCTGGCGCAGCTTCGTCATGCGCACGCGCTCCTCGCGCACGGCGTCGTCGGCGGGCGATGCGGGACGCGGAACTGCAGGCGTCTCGGCGACCCTGGGCGTCTCGGTCGGCTGCGATGCCGCGCCTTTCGCGATCGCCTCCAGAACGTCGCCCTTGAGCACCTGGCCGCGCTTGCCCGAGCCGGCGACCTGATCGACCGACAGGTTTGCCTCGGCGAGCAGCTTTGCCGCCGCCGGAGCCGGCGGCATGGCGCGCTCCTTCACTTCGGTCGCGTCGCCGGCGATGGCCGCCGTCTTCTTTTCCGCTTCCCTGACGGTGTTCGCGCCCGAGGGACCGGCGGCCTGCGCCACCGCGTCGGCCTTCTTTGCCGCGCCGCCGCCTGCGCCGATCTGTCCGAGCAAAGCGCCGAGCCCGACGGTCTCGCCTTCCTGGGCCGCGATTTCCTCGAGCGTGCCGGCGGCGGGCGCGGGCACCTCGACCGTTACCTTGTCGGTCTCGAGTTCGACGATGGGTTCATCGGCGGCGATTGCGTCGCCAACCTTCTTGAACCACTTGCCGACGGTCGCCTCGGTGACGGATTCGCCGAGGGTGGGAACGCGGATTTCGGTAGCCATCGCTGTCTGGTCCTGCCTGTCCGTATCTGTTGCGGAGCGGATCTGTCGCCAGCCGCTCGAAATCTTCCAGTTGTTCGCCGATCCCGCAAGTCGGGACCGGATCATGCTATTGCCCGAGCGCGTCCTCGAGGAACGAGGCGAGCTGGGCCAGGTGCTTCGACATCAACCCGGTCGCGGGCGAGGCGGCCGCTGGACGCCCGGTGTAGCGCACGCGCTGATGCTTCGCGTCGATATGTGCGAGCACCCATTCCAGATAGGGATCGATGAACGACCAGGCCCCCATGTTCTTGGGCTCTTCCTGACACCACACCATCTCGGCGTTGCGGAAGCGTGACAGCTCCGTGATGAGCGCCTTTGCCGGGAACGGGTAGAGCTGCTCGACACGCAGCAGGTATACGTCGTTGATGCCGCGCTTCTCGCGCTCCTCGTAGAGGTCGTAGTAGACCTTGCCGGAGCAAAGCACGACGCGGCGGATCTTCGAGTCCTTGACCAGCTTGATCGGTTCGTTGCCGAGATACTGGGCGTCGTCCCAAAGCAGGCGATGGAACGAGCTTTCGCCGGACATTTCGGCGATCGTCGAAACCGCCCGCTTGTGGCGCAGCAGCGACTTCGGTGTCATCAGGATCAGCGGCTTGCGGAAGTCGCGCTTCAGCTGCCGGCGCAGGATGTGGAAGTAGTTGGACGGCGTGGTGCAGTAGGCGACCTGCATGTTGTCTTCGGCGCAAAGCTGCAGGAAGCGTTCCAGGCGAGCCGAGGAATGTTCCGGCCCCTGGCCCTCGTAGCCGTGCGGCAGCAGGCAGACCAGGCCGGACATGCGCAGCCACTTGCGCTCGCCCGACGAGATGAACTGGTCGAACACCACCTGCGCGCCGTTGGCGAAGTCACCGAACTGGGCTTCCCATAGCGTCAGCGCGTTCGGCTGGGCGAGCGAATAGCCGTATTCGAAGCCGAGCACGGCCTCTTCCGACAGCATCGAGTTGATGACTTCGTAGCCGGCCTGCGCGGGCGAAAGGTTGTTCAGCGGGATGTAGCGGGTTTCGTCGCGCTGGTCATAGAGCACGGAGTGGCGCTGCGAGAACGTGCCCCGCTCGGAATCCTGGCCGGACAGCCGGATCGGGTTGCCGTCGAGCAGGATCGAGCCGAAGGCGAGCGCTTCGGCCGTGGACCAGTCGAGGCCTTCGCCGGTCTCGATCATGCCGCGACGGGTGTCGAGGAAACGGCCGATCGTCCGGTGCACCTCGAAATCCTTCGGAACGTCGGTCAGCTTCTTGCCGATCTCCTTCAGGGTCTTGACCGGAACCGCGGTCTTGCCGCGCCGGAGTTCGTCCTGGTCGTCGGCCTTCTTGAGGCCGGACCAGGCGCCGTCCAGCCAGTCGGCCTTGTTGGGCTTGTAGGACTGGCCGATCTCCCATTCCGCCTCGAGATGCGCGCGCCAGTCGGCGCGCATCTGGTCGACGTCGGCCTGCGACACGTGGCCTTCCTGGATCAGCCGGTCGGCGTAGAGCTGGACCGTCGTCTTGTGGGCGCGGATCTTGCGGTACATGATCGGCTGCGTGAAGGCCGGCTCGTCGCCTTCGTTGTGGCCGAAGCGGCGGTAGCAGAACATGTCGACCACCACCGGCTTGTGGAACTTCATCCGGAATTCGGTTGCGATCTTGGCGGCATGGACCACGGCTTCCGGGTCGTCGCCGTTCACATGGAAGATCGGCGCCTCGATCATCTTCGCGACATCGGACGGATAGGGCGACGAACGCGAGAAGCGCGGGTTGGTCGTAAATCCGATCTGGTTGTTGATGATGAAGTGAAGGGTACCGGCGACGCGGTGGCCGCGCAGTCCCGACAGGCCGAGAATTTCGGAGATGACGCCCTGCCCGGCGAAGGCCGCGTCGCCGTGCAGCAGGAGCGGCATGACCTTGGCGCGCTCGTCGAGCGGGACGATTTCTTCCTTCATGCGGCCGAACAACTGGTCCTGCTTGGCGCGCGCCTTGCCCATGACGACCGGATCGACGATCTCCAGGTGCGAGGGGTTGGCAGTCAGCGACAGGTGCACCTTGTTGCCATCGAACTCGCGGTCCGACGAAGCGCCGAGATGGTACTTCACGTCGCCCGAGCCCTCGACGTCGTCCGGCGCGAAGGAACCGCCCTTGAACTCGTGGAAAATCGCGCGGTGCGGCTTTGCCATGACCTGCGACAGCACGTTGAGGCGGCCGCGATGGGCCATGCCCAGGACGATCTCCTTCAGCCCCAGCGAACCGCCGCGCTTGATGATCTGCTCGAGCGCCGGGATCAGCGACTCGCCGCCGTCGAGGCCGAAGCGCTTCGTGCCCTTGTACTTGACGTCGATGAACTGCTCGAAGCCTTCCGCCTCGATCAGCTTGGAGAGGATCGCCTTCTTGCCTTCGGCGGTGAAGGAAATCTCCTTGTCGGCGCCTTCGATGCGCGCCTGCAGCCAGCCCTTTTCCTCGGGATCGGAGATGTGCATGAACTCGACGCCGAGCGTCGAGCAATATGTCCTGGTCAGGATGTCGACCATCTCGGGGATGGTGGCGTATTCCAGGCCGAGCACGCCGTCGATGAATATCTGCCGGTCGTTGTCCGCCTCGGTGAAGCCGTAGGAGGACGGCGAAAGCTCGTTGAAGTCCTCGAACGGCTTGGCGATGCCGAGCGGGTCGAGGTTGGCGTGCAGATGGCCGCGCATGCGGAAGGCGCGGATCATCATGATGGCGCGCACGGAATCGCGCGTCGCCTGCAGAACGTCCGTATCGGAGACGGCCACCCCCTTGGCGGCAGCCTTGTCCTTCACCTTCTTCTCGATGTGCTTCTCGACAAGGCCCCAGTCGCCGTCGAGCGCCGAAACCAGCTCGCCGTTGGCCTGCAGAGGCCAGGAAGGCCGCGACCAGGACGCGCCCCTGGCGTTCTTCCTGACGTCGATGGCATCGTCCTTCAGTGCGCCGAAGAAGTCCTGCCACTGCGGGTCGACCGACTGCGGGTCGTCCTCGTAGGCAGCGTGCAGCTGCTCGAGATAGTCGGCGTTTCCGCCGTAGAGGAACGAGGTGAGCGAAAACTCGTCGTTGGCCTGATCTTGTCGTGCCATCTTCTGCCTGTCGGAGCGCCGCGCTCCGTCTCCTTTTCGAGGGGAGTAGGTGAGCCGGGGAGTAGGGGAAAGCGTTGGTCGCCCTACTGACCTACTCCCCTAAACCCATACTCCCTTAACCCTTGATCGCCTCGACCAGAGTCGTGCCGAGCCTGGCAGGCGATGGTGACACCTTGATGCCCGCGGCTTCCATCGCCGCGATCTTGTCTTCAGCGCCGCCCTTGCCGCCGGAAATCACCGCGCCGGCATGGCCCATGGTGCGACCGGGAGGCGCCGTGCGTCCGGCGATGAAGCCGGCCATCGGCTTCTTGCGGCCGCGCCTGGCCTCGTCGATCAGGAACTGCGCCGCGTCTTCCTCTGCCGAGCCGCCGATCTCGCCGATCATGATGATCGACTTCGTCTCGTCGTCGGCAAGGAACATTTCGAGGATGTCGATGAACTCGGTGCCCTTGACGGGGTCGCCGCCGATGCCGACAGCCGTCGACTGGCCGAGGCCCTCGTTGGTGGTCTGGAACACGGCTTCATAGGTCAGCGTTCCCGAGCGCGAGACGACGCCCACCGAACCCTTGCGGAAGATGTTGCCCGGCATGATGCCGATCTTGCACTCGTCCGGCGTCACGATGCCCGGGCAGTTGGGGCCGACCAGCCGCGACTTCGACTTGTCGAGCTTGGCCTTGACCCTGACCATGTCCATCACCGGGATGCCCTCGGTGATGCAGACGATGAGCGGGATCTCCGCCTCGATCGCCTCGATGATGGCGGCGGCGGCGCCCGCCGGCGGCACGTAGACCACCGATGCGTTGGCGCCTGTCGCAGCCTTGCCTTCAGCGACCGTCGCGAAGATCGGCAGCGGGACCGAGCCGTCCCACGTCGTGCCGCCCTTCTTCGGGTGGATGCCGCCGACCATCTTGGTGCCGTGATAGGCGAGCGCCTGCTCGGTGTGGAAGGATCCGGTGTTCCCGGTCAGGCCCTGCACGAGAACCTTGGTGTTCCTGTCGATGAGAATGGACATGCAGGTTACCCCTTCACCGCCGCGACGATCTTCTTCGCCGCGTCGTCGAGATCGTCGGCGGACACGACGTTCAGCCCGCTCTCGTTGATGATCTTCTTGCCGAGTTCGACGTTGGTGCCTTCGAGGCGCACGACGAGCGGCACCTTGAGGCCGACTTCCTTGACAGCCGCGACCACGCCCTCGGCGATGATGTCGCATTTCATGATGCCGCCGAAGATGTTGACGAGGATGCCCTCGACCGCCGGATCGGCGGTGATGATCTTGAACGCCGCCGTGACCTTTTCCTTGCTCGCGCCGCCGCCGACGTCGAGGAAGTTTGCCGGCTCGGCGCCGTAGAGCTTGATGATGTCCATCGTCGCCATGGCGAGACCCGCGCCGTTCACCATGCAGCCGATATTGCCGTCGAGCGCGACATAGGCGAGGTCGTATTTCGACGCCTCGATCTCCTTCTCGTCCTCTTCGGTCTTGTCGCGCAGTTCGACGATCTCGGGATGGCGGAAGAGCGCGTTGTTGTCGAACGACACCTTCGCGTCGAGCACGCGCAGCCGGCCGTTCGTCATGACGATCAGCGGGTTGACCTCGAGCAGGCTCATGTCCTTCTCGACGAAGGCCTTGTAGAGCAGCGGGAACAGCGTTTCGCCGTCCTTTGCCGCATCGCCGTCGAGTTTCAGCGCCGCGTTCAGCGCCGTCACGTCGGCCGTGGTCACGCCATTCTCGGGGTCGATCGCCACGGTGACGATCTTCTCCGGCGTGTCATGCGCCACCGCCTCGATGTCCATGCCGCCCTCGGTCGAGACGACGAAGGCGATGCGGCCGACGGTGCGGTCGACCAGGATCGACAGGTAGAGTTCGCGGTCGATGTCGGCGCCGTCCTCGACATAGAGGCGGTTGACCTGCTTGCCGGCCGGGCCGGTCTGCTTGGTGACCAGCGTGTTGCCGAGCATCTCCTTGACGTTGGCGACGACCTCGTCGACGGACTTGGCCAGGCGCACGCCGCCCTTGGCGTCGGCCGGCAGTTCCTTGAACTTGCCCTTGCCGCGGCCGCCGGCATGAATCTGGCTCTTCACCACATAGAGCGGGCCAGGCAGCTTTTTCGCCGCGGCTTCGGCTTCCGACGCCGCGAAAACGGGGACGCCTTCGGCGACCGGCGCACCGTAGGACTTCAGGAGCTGCTTGCCCTGGTACTCGTGGATGTTCATCCGTACCGCTCCTACTTCTTGGCCAGGTTCGGCGCGATCTTCACGCAGGCTTCGCAGAGCGTCTGGACGGCCTCGACCGACTTCTCGAACATCTTCTGCTCGGCCTTGTTCAGGTCGATCTCGATGACACGCTCGACGCCGCCGGCGCCGATCACGGTCGGCACGCCGACATAGAGGTTCGACACGCCGTACTGGCCGGACAGATGCGCAGCGCAGGGCAGCACGCGCTTCTTGTCCAGGAGATAGGCTTCGGCCATCTGGATGGCGGAAGAGGCCGGGGCATAGTAGGCCGATCCGGTCTTCAGGAGTCCGACGATCTCGGCGCCGCCGTCACGGGTGCGCTGCACGATCTGGTCGAGCTTTTCCTTCGACGTCCAGCCCATCTTGACGAGATCGGGCAGCGGAATGCCGGCAACCGTGGAGTAGCGCGTCAGCGGAACCATCGAGTCGCCGTGGCCGCCGAGCACGAAGGCTGTGACGTCCTCGACCGAGACCTTGAACTCCTCGGCTAGGAAGTAGCGGAAGCGGCCCGAATCGAGCACGCCGGCCATGCCGACCACATGGGTCTTCGGCAGGCCCGAGAACTTCTGCAGCGCCCAGACCATGGCGTCGAGCGGGTTGGTGATGCAGATCACGAATGCCTTGGGCGCATACTTGCGGATGCCGGCGCCGACCTGCTCCATGACCTTGAGGTTGATGCCGATCAGATCGTCGCGGCTCATGCCGGGCTTGCGCGGCACGCCGGCGGTGACGATGCAGACGTCGGCTCCCTCAATGCCCGCATAGTCGTTGACGCCGACGTAGCGCGCGTCGAACCCTTCGACCGGCGAGGACTGGGCGATGTCGAGGCCCTTGCCCTGCGGAATGCCCTCGGCGATGTCGAATAGGACTACGTCGCCGAGCCCCTTGAGCCCGATGAGATGGGCGAGCGTGCCGCCGATCATGCCTGACCCGATGAGGGCGATCTTGTTGCGTGCCATGTGAGGAGTTTTCCCTTAATCCGTCGCTGGGCGGCAAGGCCCGGCTGTCGCGTGAGGCCAGAGAGAAGCGGGCATAGTGCCAGACAATTTCCGCCCTGAAATAACGCCACGCCCAAATAAGTTCAACGGATTAATTTTGGGCAAATATTTTCAATCGGTTAGATATAAAGGGAGTTACGTAAACGTCAAAATAGTATGACATTTTGTTCACGAACAGCCACTGCGGACCAGACAGGATCCGGCATCGTTGCGCTTCGGATCAGGTGGTCAGGCCTGCCTCGACATGGCCCGTCGGCGGCGGCGCGCTCGGGCAGGCGTCCAGCCAGTCGCGGCTCTGCATCTCGATCAGGCGGGAGACGGTGCGGTCGAACTCGAAAGCCTCGGTGCCGCGCTTGCCCTGGTAGAGGTCCTGCGGAGGCGCCTCGGCGCTGACGAACAGCCGGACATGCCTGTCGTAGAGCGTATCGATCAACAGGATGAAACGCTTGGCCTCGTTGCGCCTGGATTCAGCCAGCACCGGCACATGGTCGATGAAGATCGTCGCGTATCGCTCGGCGATGGCGAGATAGTCACGCGCGCCGAGCGGCTTCTCGCACAGCCCCGCGAAACTGAACCGGGCGGCGTCTCCCGCCGCCTGTGGTACCGGCACCTGCCTTCCCTTCACGGCCACCGTATCGGGGGCGACGGGCAGGCCGCGCGCCACCGCTTGCCACGCCTCGTCCATCCTGCGGTCGGTCGCAGCCGAGATCGGCGTCAGGTAGACCGGCATGCCATTGAGCTTCTCCATTCGATAGTCGGTCGGAGAATCCAGGGTCAGAACCTTCGCGTGCTTCTTCAGGAGGCCGATAAACGGCAGGAAGAGCTGACGGTTCAGCCCGTCGCGATAGAGATCGTCCGGGGCGACGTTGGAGGTGGCGACCAGAACCACGCCACTGGCGAACAACGCCGAAAACAGCCTGGAAAGAATCATCGCATCGGCGATGTCGGTGACGGAAAATTCGTCGAAGCAGAGCACCCAGGCCTCGTCAGCCAGGGCCCTCGCGACCGGCGGAATCGGATCGTCCTCGCGCACCGTTCCCTCCTTGCGGGCCTGGCGGTGCTTCTGGATGCGGTCGTGCGCATCCGCCATGAAATCGTTGAAATGCACGCGCCGCTTGCGGCGCACCGGGACGGTTTCGAAAAACAGGTCCATCAGCATGGTCTTGCCGCGCCCCACGCCGCCATGGACGTAGAGGCCGGTAACATGCTCCTGCGCCGCCCGGTTCTTGGCGAACAGCCAGCCGAGCGCGCTCGACTTGCGGGCAAGGCGCTTGGCCCTGATGTCGTTGATCAGGTGGTCGAGTGCGGCGACGACCGTGCGTTGGGCCTGGTCCTCGGCGATCTCGCCGGTCTCGACGAGATGCGCATAGCGCTGCGCGACGGTCGAATGCGGCTCCAGGCCGTCACGCAGGTGCTTGGTCATAATGCGGGAAGCAAGAGGGACTATCTGGAAAGCGAGATAGGCATCCCGGTCGATGTCTGTCCATCGAATTTTTCCGGCCCGGACGAGTAGAGCGTCGCGACCACCGAGCCGCTCTCGTCGTAGAGCGAGAGTTGCTTGCCGGCAACGTTCCAGGCCTTGACCCCGTTCACCGGGGCGGCGCATGCCCGCGAGGCCGCGCGGTTGTTCGAGCCGAGCTTGGTCAGCGACGTGATCAGCTGGCAGCTCTGGCCGGCGACCGACGCATTCCATGCGCCGACGACGTTGCCCGTCGTGATGTCGGGCGCACCTTCTGCCGGCGCGGCGGCGACCTGCGTGGAGGCGCCGGGCGCTTCCGGGAAGCTCGAGGGATCGGCTGTGCCGGGGGACACCGGCGGCGGCAGCGCGGTCGACGAGGTGACAGAGCCCGACGGCGCGGCCTGCAGGGGCTCCGGCTGCTGGTTCATCGAGGAGAAGCGGGTGCTCGAGCAGCCCGCGGCGAACAGCGCCGCCAGCGACACCACGACAAGACCAGTTTTAGACAATGCCATCATTCCCTCCGTCGGGCGGTCACCAGGAGCCGCCGCAGGACCGTTCCTCACCACCCCAACAAGACGGCGAACGTGGCCGAATTTCAGCCTGATATGGTTAAAATTGGGTGTGCAGCCGGATTTGTCGAAAAATTGGTCAACAATTGTAACGGTGTGACTCGCACCGTTCGGTAGCGGGCAGCGGTTCTGCGTTCAGAGGCGACGCGCCTCAACCGGAACGCCCAATTGCTTGCGCGACGGCACAGAGAGCCCGAAATATGTCGGGAAACTGGAAGGCGAACCAATGTCGACGCGTCGCACCGGGAACAACCGCTATTATCGAGGGGCCGAAAGCGACCATTTTCGCGCGGGTCGCTTCTTCAATCCTGAAGGCGAGGCGCCGCGCGGGCTGGCCGACCTGCTGCGCTGGCGCATGTCGCGTGGGCGCAAGGCGTGGCCGGCGTCCTGGCCGAGCCCGTTCCAACCGGCAAAACCGGCCGACCGGCTCGACGGGCCGGCGCTGCGCGTGACCATGGTCGGGCATGCGTCCCTGCTCGTACAGACTTGCGGCATCAACGTGCTGACCGACCCGGTCTGGTCGGACCGGGTTTCGCCGCTATCGTTTGCAGGCCCCAAAAGGGTCAACGCGCCGGGCATCTCGTTCGATGACCTGCCTCCGATCGATCTCGTGCTGGTCAGCCACAACCACTACGACCATCTCGACTGCGCGACACTGGCGCGGATCGACCGCGCCTGCCGTCCGGCCATGATCACCCTGCTCGGCAACGACGGGATCGTCGCAGCAGCGGCGCCGGGCTCGACGGTCACGGCGCATGACTGGGGCGAACGGATCGACATCACGGACAGCATCGCCGTTCATGTCGAGCCCGCGCATCACTGGTCGGCGCGCGGAACGCGCGACCGCCGCATGGCGCTATGGGGCGGGTTCGTGATCGAGACGCCGGCCGGGCGTATCCTGTTTGCGGGAGACACCGGCTTTCACGGCGGCCGGCACTATCGCGCGCTCGCCGACAAGCATGGCGGCTTCCGCCTCGCCATCCTGCCGATCGGCGCATACGAACCGCGCTGGTTCATGGAGGCGCAGCACCAGAACCCGGAGGAAGCGGTCGACGGCATGCTGCTTGCCAACGCCAGCTTCGCCGCGGGTTGCCACTGGGGGACGTTTCCGCTCACCGACGAGGCGATCGACGAGCCTTCCCGGCGCCTCGATGCCGCCCTTGCGGAGAGGGGAATCGACAGCCATCGTTTCCGCGCCATGCGGCCCGGCGAAGTCTGGGACGTGCCACCGGCCTAGCAGACTTGCCGGCACGACACCCAAGGCCGGCCGCACTGGTAATTTGCGGTCGGTTCGGCCATATAGCCCCGGACAGACAGCGGAATACCTTTGCTCATGGCCAGCGCGGCCCCCTTCGCCAAGATGAACGGGCTCGGCAACGACATCATCGTCGCCGACATGCGCGGTCGCGCGGACCGTGTCGCGCCGGCGGCGGCGGTGACGCTCGCGGCCGACCCCGCGACAAAGTTCGACCAGATCATGGCGATCCACGACAGCAGGACGCCCGGCACCGCGAATTTCATCGAGATCATCAATTCCGACGGCTCGATGGCGCAGGCCTGCGGCAACGGCATGCGCTGCGTGGTTCAGGCGCTGGCCGCCGAGACCGGACAGCAGCTTTTCACTTTCGAGACGGTCGCCGGCATTCTCACCGCGCGCGAGCATGAAGACGGGACGATCTCGGTCGACATGGGCGTACCGCGCTTCGGCTGGCAGGACATACCGCTGGAGGAAGAGTTCCGCGACACGCGCATGATCGAGTTGCAGGTCGGGCCGATCGACGCGCCGGTCCTGCATTCGCCCTCGGTCGCCAGCATGGGCAACCCGCATGCCGTGTTCTGGGTCGACAATGACGTCTGGACCTATGAGTTGGACCGGTTCGGCCCGCTCCTCGAGAATCATCCAGTTTTCCCGGAGCGCGCGAACATCTCGATCGCGCAGGTCGCCGCCCCCGATGCGATCACCATTCGCACCTGGGAGCGCGGCGCGGGGCTGACCCGCGCGTGCGGCTCCGCGGCCTGCGCGGTCGCGGTCAGCGCGGCGCGCACCCGCCGCACCGGCCGCGTCGTCACCGTCACCGTGCCGGGAGGACCGCTGCATATCGAATGGCGCGACGACGACCATGTCATCATGACCGGCCCGGCCGAGTGGGAATTCTCCGGCACCTTCGACCCGGCCACCGGCGCCTGGGTGCGCGATACCGAGAGCGCCGCCTGATGGGCATCGACGTCGTCACGTTCGGCTGCCGCCTCAACACCTACGAGTCGGAAGTCATGCGCCGCGAGGCGACGGCCGCGGGCCTCGGCGAGCTCAAGGATGGCGCGGTGATCTTCAATACCTGCGCCGTGACGGCGGAAGCCGTGCGCCAGGCAAAGCAGTCGATCCGCAAGGCGCGCCGCGAAAACCCGAATGCCAGGATCATCGTCACCGGCTGCGCCGCGCAGACCGACCCGGCCGCCTTCTCCGCCATGGGCGAGGTCGACCTCGTGCTCGGCAACGAGGAGAAGCTGAAGGCCCACAACTATCGCGCGCTGCCGGACTTCGGCGTCAACGATCTCGAGAAGGCGCGCGTCAACGACATCTTCTCGGTGCGCGAGACGGCGGGACATCTGGTCGACGCCATCGAGGGAAGGGCGCGGGCCTTCGTGCAGGTGCAGAACGGCTGCGACCACCGCTGCACCTTCTGCATCATCCCTTATGGCCGCGGCAATTCGCGCTCGGTGCCCATGGGAGCGGTGGTCGAGCAGGTGAAGCGGCTGGCCGGCAACGGCTATGCGGAGGTCGTTCTCTCCGGCGTCGACCTGACCAGCTACGGCGCCGACCTTCCAGGCAGCCCGAAGCTCGGCCGGCTGGTGAAGACGATCCTGCGCCAGGTTCCCGACGTCAGGCGGCTCAGGCTCTCCTCCATCGATTCCATCGAGGCCGACGCCGAGCTGATGGAGGCGATTGCGAACGAGAAGCGCCTGATGCCGCATCTGCACCTCTCGCTGCAGTCGGGAGACGACATGATCCTGAAGCGCATGAAGCGCCGTCATCTGCGCGACGATTCGATCCGCTTCTGCCGGGAGGTGCGGGCGCTGCGCCCCGACATCGTGTTCGGCGCGGACATCATCGCCGGCTTCCCGACCGAGACGGAGGGGATGTTCGAGAATTCGCTCAGGGTCGTCGAGGAATGCGGGCTGACGCATCTGCATGTCTTCCCGTTCTCGCCACGCGAAGGCACGCCGGCCGCGCGCATGCCGCAGGTCCGGCGAGAAACGGTCAAGGAACGCGCGACACGGCTGCGTGCCGCCGGGGAGCGGGCCTATGCGAGGCATCTCGCCTCGCTGGCCGGCACGCCGCAGTCGATCCTGGTCGAGCGCGAAGGGCTCGGCCGCACGGAAGGTTTTACCCTGGCGGCGCTCGCCGCCGGCAAGCCGGGCGAGATCGTCAATGCCGTCATCACCGGCCACGACGGCGAACGGCTGACGGCCGTTCCGGCCGCCGACCGGCACAATCGGGTCGCCTGACGCGGATGGCGCTGGGGTTCATCAGGAAGGTGTTTTCGTTCGGTGGGCCGGACGCGCCGCCGGCTCAACCGCCGACGCCACCGGAAACGCCACCAGAGATGCCGCCGGCGCCGCAGCCGGAAACACCTCAGTCGCCGCCTGACTTCCCGCCGCAGCCGGAGCCTGTGCAACCGCGGGAAGTGCCGACCTTTCCGCCTTTGCCGGATGCGCCGGCGCCTACCGAAATGCCCCCCGCCGCGCCGCCTGGGATACCCTCGGCAGGCGACGCTGACCGGGCCGAGGCAGTCGCCGATGTTCCCAACGCTGCGCGACCGGCGGACGATACGCCAGGCGCGGGAGAAGGAACTGCTCCTGGCAGAATCACCGTCGGGAAGGCCGTAGGCGTGGCCGCCCGGGCGGTCGAACCAGCGCCGCCCGAGGCACCGCGACCCGGCTGGTTCCAGCGGCTGAGCCAGGGGCTGGCGCGATCGTCACGCGAACTCACCGGCAATATCGCTGGCGTCTTCACCAAGAAGAAGCTGGACGAGGACACGCTGCAGGACCTCGAGGACGTGCTGATCCGCGCCGACCTCGGCATGGAGACGGCGCTGCGCGTCACCGACGCGCTGTCGGCCAGCCGCTACGGCCGCGACGTGTCGGACGCCGATGTCCGCGCGATCATGGCTGCCGAGATCGAGAAGGTGCTGGCGCCGGTGGCGATGCCCCTGGAACTCGATCTCCGGGTGAAGCCGCATGTCGTTCTGGTGGTCGGCGTCAACGGCACCGGCAAGACCACGACCATCGGCAAGCTGGCCGCCAAGCTGACGGCCGGCGGGCTGAAGGTGACGCTCGCCGCCGGCGACACGTTCCGCGCCGCGGCGATCGAGCAGCTGAAGATCTGGGGTGAGCGCACAGGCTCGCAGGTGGTGTCGTCCAGGCTCGGGGCCGACGCCGCCGGCCTCGCCTTCGAGGCCTACGAGAAGGCGAGGGACGCCGGGTCGGACGTGCTGATCATCGACACGGCGGGCCGGCTCCAGAACAAGGTCGAACTGATGGCCGAGCTCGAAAAGATCGTTCGCGTGCTCGGCAAGCACGATCCGGACGCGCCGCACACGGTGCTGCAGACCGTCGATGCCACCACCGGCCAGAACGCGCTGAGCCAGGTCGAGATCTTCCGCAATGTTGCGGGCGTCAGCGGACTTGTGATGACCAAGCTTGACGGCACCGCGCGCGGAGGCATCCTTGTGGCGATCGCGGCGAAGCACAAGCTGCCCGTCTATTTCATCGGCGTCGGCGAGCAGGTAGACGATCTGGAGCCGTTTTCGGCGGGCGATTTTGCCAGGGCGATCGCGGGAGTCTGACAGCCACACATGAATTCGCCAATCCTCGAACGCGACCCCGCCGACCCGAAGAAGAAAGAGATAAACCCGCTGCTGAAGCTGGCGCTGGAACTCGGGCCTCTGCTGGTCTTCTTTTTTGCCAATGCGCGCGGCGAATGGCTGGTCGGGAAGTTTCCGGCGCTGGCGTCCTTCGGCGGGCCGATCTTCATCGCCACCGGCCTGTTCATGATCGCCACGGCGATCGCGCTTGCCGTATCCTGGTCGCTGACCCGCACCCTGCCGATGATGCCGCTGGTGTCCGGCGTCGTCGTCTTCGTATTCGGCGGGCTGACGCTCTGGCTGCAGGACGACGTCTTCATCAAGATGAAGCCGACCATCATCAACACGCTGTTCGGCGTGGTCCTGCTCGGGGGACTCGCCTTCGGGAAGTCGCTGCTGGGCTACGTCTTCGATTCGGCCTTCAGCCTGGACGCCGAGGGCTGGCGCAAGCTCACGCTGCGCTGGGGCATCTTCTTCTTCGTCCTCGCCATTCTGAACGAGGTGGTCTGGCGTTCCTTTTCGACCGACTTCTGGGTCGCCTTCAAGGTCTGGGCCATCATGCCCATCACGCTGGTCTTCACTTTCAGCCAGATGCCGTTGATCATGCGCCATTCGCTCGACGAGAAATTCAAGAAGAAGTAGCGGGGGGACGATGGACTATATCGGCACGCACGAGGAACTGCGCAGGGTCTACAAGACGCCGGAGCCGACCGCTGGATCGATCCGCAAGGAACTGACGCGGCTCGACGGTCACTGCCGTTCCTTCATTGCCAGAAGCCCGTTCGTGCTGATCGGCTCGTCCGATGGCAAGGGCAATGCCGACGTGACGCCGAAGGGCGACCGACCGGGCTTCGCCGCCGTTGTCGACGACAACACGATCGCCATCCCCGACCGGCCCGGCAACAACCGCCTCGACACGCTGGAGAACATCGTCGTCAATCCGGCGGTAGGCCTGCTCTTCCTCATTCCCGGCATGAACGAGACGCTGCGCGTCAACGGCGAGGCGCGCATCACGGCGGACGCGGCGCTGCGCGAGCGCTTCGCCGTCGAAGGCAAGCCGGCGCTCAGCGTGATCTTGGTGACGGTGAAGGCCGCCTACATGCATTGCGCCAAGGCCTTCATGCGTTCGGAGCTGTGGAAGCCCGAAAGCTGGCCCGATCGCAGCAAGCTTCCGACGCTCGGCCAGATCCTGCGCGACCAGATGGCCATCGACGAACCGGCCGAACAGGCCGACCGACGCCTGGACGCCGATTACAAGGCGACGCTCTGGTAGTCGTCACGGCCGGTAACGCTTTGTAAACCCGCCATGCACGGGCTGCATTGCTGCAATGCGACATCTAATGTTGCACCGCAGCAGCACGCGCCTATCTTGAAGGTGTCAGGGAGGAACAACCGATTCAGCCGCCATCGGGGAGCGGCGAAGAAGGAGCCTCACCATGATCCGCAACCTGATCACCTACGCCCAGCATCGCATCGAGAAGCGCCGCGAGTACAATCGTCTCGCCGCCGAGATTGCCAGCCTGTCGCAGCGCGACCTGGCCGACCTTCGCGCCGACAGGGGCGAAATGCTTCGCCATGTCTACAACAAGGTCTACGGCTGAGCCGACGCGCAGGTCGGCGCGGGCTGGCTTTGCGAACTAACTAGGGCGCTGGTGGCTCGTTTGCCGCCAGCGCCTTTTCAATTGCCGGAAGCAGCGTGGCGGTCACCGCCTTTTGGTCGAGCGGGCCGACATGCTTGAGCAGGATCCGGCCGTCCTTGCCGACAAGGAAGGTTTCGGGCACGCCGTAGACGCCCCAGTCGATCGCCGCACGGCCGGCACCGTCGACGCCGATCGCCGAATACGGATTGCCGAGGCTCCCGAGGAACCGGCGGGCATTCTCAGGCTTATCCTTGTAGTTCAGTCCGGCCACTGCGAATCTCTTGTCTGCCGAGAGGGCGACAAGCAGCGGATGTTCCTCCCGGCAGGGCGCGCACCACGATGCCCAAACGTTCACCAGAGTCACTTTGCCGGCAAATGCCTTGCTGTCGAGGCCGGGTAAATCGATGCCCTCGAGGGGCGCAAGGTTCGTCTCGGGGGCCGGATGGCCGATCAGGGCCGACGGAATCTCGGCGACATCGCGGCCCGAAAGCAGTTGCACAAGGAAGAGCGCGGCCAGTCCCAGGAAGAGGGCAAGCGGCAGCAGCACGACCAGGCGTCGCGGCTTTTGCGATGCGGTCTCGGCGGTCATCGGGCCGCATCCTTGCGGTCGGAGCGCCGGCGCATGCCGCTGGCCTCCAGGTCGCCCATCTCGCGCCGACGCGCCCGGCTGTCGAGCAACACCCATGCAACCAGCCCGACAATCGCCAGGGTCGAGATGCCGTAGGCGGCGGTCACATAAAGCGCGTGCGCGGACATCGTCGTCATCCTTGTCTGCACGGGGGAATACAGGTCGCGTGGCTGCGCGGCAATCTTGCCCGATGCCGCACCGCTAATCGGTCGAGTAGCGCAGCGCCAGCGCGGCGGCCGCCGGGCCGATGACGGCGAGGAACATGGTCAGTGCGGCGAGAATGAGGAAGGGTGGCAGGAACGGGTCCGGCTCGTTGACCGCCGCATAGCTCGCGGAAACGCCGAAAATCAGGACCGGGATGGCGAGCGGCAGCACCAGAACGGACACAAGCAGGCCGCCGCGTGGCAAGGAAACCGCCACCGAGGCGCCCGTGGCCCCGATGAAGGCGATCGCGGGCGTCCCGACCAGCAGCGTCAGCGCCGTCGCGCCGATCGCGACCGGCTCCATGTTGAGCACGAGCCCCAGCACCGGGGCTGCGAGGACCAGCGGCAGCACGCTCGCCGTCCAGTGCGCGAGGCATTTGACGAACACCGTCAGCGCCAGCATGTGGCGATCGGAAGACAACACCAGCACGTCGAGGGAACCGTCCTCGCGGTCGGCCTGGAACAGCCGGTCGAGCCCCAGCAGCGATGCCAGCAGCGCGCCGATCCACAGCACCGCCGGCCCGATCCGGGCGAGCATGTTGAGGTCCGGGCCGAGCGCGAAGGGGATCGTGGCGACGACGGCGAGGAAGAACAGTACGCCGGTGAGCGCCCCGCCTCCGGCGCGGGCAGCGAGGCGGAGTTCGCGGAGGAAGAGCGCGCGCATCGCTACCTTCCCCCCGTTGCAGGGTTGGTCGCCCTACGCATCCTCGCCACCCATCGTCAGTTCCAGCGCCCGCTCCAGTCCGAGCGGCAGGTGGGTTGCGGCGATGATCATGCCGCCCTCCTCGCGGTGGCGGACCATCAGGGACGACAGCTGCCGGGCCGATTCCGCGTCGAGCCCGGCGGTAGGCTCGTCGAGCAGCCATGCGGGCCGGCGGCTGACGAGAAGCCTGGCAATGGCGGCGCGACGTTTCTGGCCGGTGGAAAGGTAGCCGTAGGGCAGGTGAGCGATGCCGCAGAGCCCGACCGCTTCGAGCGCAGTCTCGATCGGTGCGTCCGCGCCCGAAAAGCTGCGCCAGAATGCCAGGTTCTCGGCCACGGACAGGACGGGCTTCATGGCGTTGAGGTGGCCGAGGTAGTGTGCGGCCGACGCGACGGTCGGGAAGTCCTCGCCGCCGCCTTCGACGATGGCGCGGCCGGACGCCGCCGGCAGCAGACCGGCCAGCACGCGCAGCAGCGTCGACTTGCCGGCGCCGTTCGCGCCGGTGACCACCAGCGCTTCGCCCGCGCCGAGCGAAAAGCCGATGTCGGAGAAGACGCGTCGGCCGCCGCGTTCGCCGCACAGATTCTCGGCGATCAGCCGCATCGTCCTCCCCGTTTGACGGTCCCGCGCGCCCGCTGTGCGGCGCAACAAAATTGGCGATTCCGTGTCTAGAACTATTCCAGGAATTTCTCTATATGCGGGATACCAACCCCAGCGGTCGGGGAAGGCAACGATTGTAGCGTCGGGCTGGCGTTTGCGCCGATATTCGGTTCGAACGTTGGGAGCGGACAGCGGAAATGGCCGTACCCGCACCTTTGCGCGTGATTGCATGCCCATCGGAGTCCGTTCCCGTCAGGCCGAACAGACCAGGATGGGATCGCACGTGTCCAAGTCACTCGACAGTTTCAATTGCCGCCGCACCCTCAAGGTGGGAAGCGCGGAGTATGTCTACTACAACCTCATCGAGGCGGAGAAGAACGGCCTGACGGGCGTCTCCCAGCTTCCCTATTCGATGAAGGTGCTGCTGGAGAACCTGCTGCGCAACGAGGACGGGCGCAGCGTCACCAAGGAATCCATCCAGGCGGTCGCCGGCTGGCTGACCGATCGCGGTAAGGCCGGCGTCGAGATTGCCTACCGCCCGGCGCGCGTGCTGATGCAGGACTTCACCGGCGTTCCGGCAGTCGTCGACCTTGCGGCAATGCGCGACGCCATGGCCGCGCTCGGCGGCGATCCCCAGAAGATCAACCCGCTGGTCCCGGTCGACCTCGTCATCGACCATTCGGTCATCGTCGACGAGTTCGGCACGCCGCTCGCGTTCGCCCGCAACGTCGAGCTCGAATACGAGCGCAACCAGGAGCGCTACAACTTCCTCAAGTGGGGCCAGCAGGCGTTCCGCAACTTCCGCGTCGTGCCGCCCGGCACCGGCATCTGCCACCAGGTCAATCTTGAATACCTGGCGCAGACGGTTTGGACGATGACCGGCGAGGATGGCGACGTGGTCGCCTATCCGGACACCTGCGTGGGCACCGATTCGCACACCACCATGGTCAACGGCCTCGGCGTGCTCGGCTGGGGCGTCGGCGGCATCGAGGCCGAGGCCGCGATGCTCGGCCAGCCCGTCTCGATGCTGCTGCCCGAGGTCATCGGCTTCCGCCTGACCGGCAAGCTGAAGGAGGGCGTCACCGCCACCGACCTGGTGCTGACCGTGACCCAGATGCTGCGCAAGAAGGGCGTCGTCGGCAAGTTCGTGGAGTTCTTCGGCCCCGGCCTCTCCAACATGACGCTCGCCGACCGCGCGACGATCGGCAACATGGCGCCGGAATACGGCGCGACCTGCGGCTTCTTCCCGGTCGATTCCGAGACCATCCGCTATCTCACCATGTCCGGCCGCGCCGAAAACCGCATCGAACTGGTGGAAGCCTATTCGAAGGCGCAGGGGATGTGGCGCGACAAGGATTCGGCCGATCCTGTCTTCACCGACCTGCTCGACCTCGACCTCGCAACCGTGGTTCCGTCGATGGCCGGCCCGAAGCGGCCGGAGGGACGCGCGGCGCTGGAGGACATCGCTTCGAACTTCGCCAAGGCGCTCGAGGCGGAATACAAGAAGACCGCCAACGTCGACCGCCGCTATGCCGTCGAAGGCGAGAACTTCGACCTCGGCCATGGCGACGTGGTGATCGCCGCGATCACGTCCTGCACCAACACGTCCAACCCGAGCGTCCTGATGGGTGCCGGCCTGCTCGCCCGCAACGCCAACCGTGTCGGGCTGAAGCAGAAGCCCTGGGTCAAGACGTCGCTGGCGCCGGGAAGCCAGGTCGTTGCCGAGTATCTCGAAAAGTCGGGCCTGCAGAAGGAACTCGACCAGATCGGGTTCAACCTGGTCGGCTTCGGCTGCACGACCTGCATCGGCAATTCCGGCCCGCTGCCGGGGCCGATCTCCAGGACAATCAACGAGAAGGGCCTGATCGGGGCTGCCGTGCTTTCGGGCAACCGCAACTTCGAGGGCCGCGTCTCACCGGACGTCCAGGCCAACTACCTGGCGTCGCCGCCGCTGGTCGTCGCCTATGCGCTGGCCGGAACGGTGACGAAGGACCTGACCACCGAACCGCTCGGCGAGGACCGCGACGGCAAGCCGGTCTACCTCAAGGACATCTGGCCGACGACGCAGGAGATCGAGGCGTTCATCGCCGAGAACGTCACCCGCGAACTGTTCGCACGCAAATATGCCGACGTCTTCAAGGGCGACGAGAACTGGCGCGCGGTGCAGGCGCCGGAAGGCCAGACCTACACCTGGAACGACGACTCGACCTACGTGCAGAACCCGCCATACTTCGTCGGCATGGGCGCGAAGCCGGGCGCGATCGGCGAGATCAAGGGCGCCCGGGTGCTCGGCCTGTTCGGCGACAAGATCACCACCGACCACATCTCGCCGGCCGGTTCGATCAAGGCGGCCTCGCCGGCCGGCAAGTACCTGACGGATCATGGCGTCGGCGTCGCCGACTTCAACCAGTACGGCACGCGGCGCGGCAATCACGAGGTGATGATGCGCGGCACCTTCGCGAACATCCGCATCCGCAACCACATGCTCGGCGAGAACGGCAAGGAAGGCGGCTTCACGATCCACTATCCCTCCAAGGAGGAGATGTCGATCTACGACGCCGCGATGCTCTACAAGCAGGAAGGGGTTCCGCTCGTCATCTTCGCCGGCGTCGAGTACGGCAACGGCTCGTCGCGCGACTGGGCAGCCAAGGGCACCAACCTGCTCGGCGTGAGGGCGGTCATCGCACAGTCATTCGAGCGTATCCACCGCTCCAACCTCGTCGGCATGGGCGTCGTGCCCTTCGTCTTCGAGGAAGGAACGTCGTGGGCGTCGCTCGGGCTCAAGGGCGACGAGACCGTCACCATCGACGGGCTGGAGCAGATCCGTCCGCGCCAGAAGATGACCGCCACGGTGACCTATGGCGACGGCACGGTGAAGAACGTGCCGATCCTTTGCCGCATCGATACCGTCGACGAACTGGAGTACTTCAGGAACGGCGGCATCCTGCAGTATGTGCTGCGCGATCTCGCAGCGTAAGCCGGCTAGTGCGGCCTCGCCTGGATATACGGGCGAGGCCGTCTCGGCCTTGCGCCGGTGTTTCACTGCAACGTGACTTCCTCTCGCAGTAGCTGTCTGGCAAGCATTCCGGCAAAAGAAAACAAAAAGGCTGGTCCCGCCGCCGGGGCCGGAACGCTCATGAGACGATGGGTTCTGCTTTGGATCGCGGCTGCGGCGACGATTTTCGGCGCGCCGCCGTCGTTCGCCGGCGAAGTCCAGAAGCCAAAGGGCGTGGTCGAGCTGTTCACCAGCCAGGGTTGCAACTCCTGCCCGCCAGCCGACGCCGTGCTCGCCAGGCTTGCGGCGCGCGGCGAAGTGGTCGCGCTCGGCTATCACGTCGACTACTGGGACTATCTCGGCTGGAAGGATACGCTGGCCCAGCCCGAGAATACCGAGCGCCAGAAGCTGTACGGCAAGGCATTCGGAAAACGCGAGGTCTATACGCCGCAGGCCGTCATCAACGGGCGTACCCATGTGAAGGGCGGCAAGCGGGGTGCGGTGGAAGCCGCCCTTGTCGAGTTGGAGCGAACGGGCAAGGGGCTGTCGGTGGAGATCACCGTTACCCGCGTCGGCGACAGCGTGCTGATCGATGCCGCCGGTTCGCCAGGCGGCATCGGGAACGCGCATCTGGTGCTGGTCCAGTTCGATCCCGTGAAACCCATCGTGATCGAGCGCGGCGAGAACAAGGGCCGAACGATCAGCTACGCCAATCCTGTGACGAGCATCCAGACAGCCGGGATGTGGCATGGCAAGGCCGCGCGTTTCGAACTGCCGCGCAGCGAGATCAACAAGAAGGGCGGGTGCGCCATCCTGCTTCAGGCCATGGGCGAGGACGGGCTTCCGGGCCCGATCCTCGGCGCGGCGATCGTCGCACCGGAAACCCAGGCCCCATAGCGGGCATCGAGACAACAAAAAACCGGCGTCAGGCGATCCCGACACCGGTCTGTGATCCGTGATTGTGACCCCGGCTGTTCTCCGGAGAAGGCCGAGGTTGGTTCGATCCGACGCAGACCCGTGGGCGGGGGGCTTGGGGTTTACGAGCCGGTGCCGGACCGAACCGTCTCAGGCAACACGCGTAAGGTCGTCGGACATCGTGGCTTCAGCGCGGATAAAAAGCGGCAGGATTGTGGCGCAACATCACCAATCACTACAATGTGTATCAGCTTGTTATCGACCTGTGAGATAAGGTCCGAGCCTGCCCGAAGCGGTCCCGTCGGGGTTGCAATTCCAGCCTGAAAACGTCACGCTCGCACCGTCACGGAAACGTTGCGAAAGGTGATCGAATCATGGATCGCGCAGGCGGGACGGAGGGCGGGGACGATTCCTCAGTACTGATACCGCTGCACGAGGCTCGGCGCGAGCGACAAGGCATGCCGGTCACGTTTCAGCGGCGCGAACTCGACCAGATCCTAAGACTCTACGGGCGGATGGTCGCTGCAAACGAATGGCGCGACTACGCCATCGATCACCTGTCCGACCGGGCTGTGTTCTCGGTATTCCGGCGCACCAGCGAGACGCCGCTCTACAGCATCGCGAAGACACCGGCGCTGGCGCGCCGGCAGGGCATGTGGTCGGTGGTTTCGGTGACCGGCCAAATCCTCAAGCGCGGGCACGAACTGACCAACGTGCTTTCCGTTTTCGACAGGACGTTGAGACTGGTCGAGGCCTGATTTCGAAACGCTATCCTGCTGCATGCAGGGCGCGCAGCAGATTTCGTGTGGCCGAGGGCGTCAACGGGCCGCCGTCAGGTCGCCTTCGCAAACTTCCGTTCCGGCAGCGAATCCGGATCCGGTGCAGTCGAGGCGCCGCCGTTCATCGACAGTTGCATGAAGGTGGTGTCCAGCCAGCGGCCGTGCTTGTAGCCGGACCCTTCAAGGCGGCCGCTGTGGCGAAAGCCCATGCGCTGGTGGAGCCTGACCGAAGCGCTTCCGGAGTGGCCGTCGCCGATGACCGCGATCATCTGCCGGAAGCCCAGTCGTTCGGCATCCGCGATCAGTCTTTCGAGCAGGAGCCCGCCCAGGCCCCGGCCCTTGGCTTCGGGCGCGATGTAGATCGAGTTCTCGACGACGAAGCGGTACGCGGGGCGTGGACGGAATGGACCGGCGTAGGCGTAGCCGGCCACCCGGCCGGCGCTTGTCGCGACAAGATAGGGAAAGCCGCCGGCCGCCAGGGTCTCGAAGCGCGCCGCCATCTCGGCCCGGGTGGGCGGCTCCAGCTCGTAGCTCGCCGTGCCGTTGCGGACCGCATCGGCATAGATGTCGGTGATCGCATCGAGGTCGGCTGCCGTCGCCGGGCGGATTGCAGGGTCGCTCACTCGGATCACTCCGCTTTCGGGGCCGGCAGATGAAAGCGAGCCGTTCGCCAAAAGGAAAGGGCGGCCCCTTGGGCCGCCCTTCATTCTTTGCTCCAGTCCCCGACCCGCTGCGTTACTCGCGGTTGCCGAGGAACGACAGCAGGAAGGTGAACAGGTTGATGAAGTCGAGATAGAGCGTCAGCGCGCCCATGATCGCCTTGCGGCCGGCGACCAGAACCTCGTCGCCCTCGAAATACATCTCCTTGATCTTCTGCGTGTCGTAGGCGGTCAGGCCGGCGAAGATCAGCACGCCGATCGCCGAGATGGCGAACTGCATGGCCGGCGAGGCCAGGAAGATGTTGACCACCATCGCGATGATGAGACCGATCAGGCCCATGAACAGGAAGGTGCCCATTCCGGTCAGGTCGCGCTTGGTCGTGTAGCCCCACAGCGACAGCGCGCCGAAGGCGGCCGCCGTGATGAAGAAGGTCTGCACGATGCTCTGCGCCGTGTAGACCAGGAAGATCGACGACAGCGACAGGCCCATCAGCGCGGCGAAGACCCAGAATGCGGTCTGCGCGCCCGAGACGCTCATCGTGTGGACGCGGGCGCTCAGGAAGAACACCATGCCGAGCGGCGCGAGCATGACGACCCAGCGCAGCGGCGAGCCGTAGAGGGCGGCGCCGAGGCCGGTCAGCATCTTGCCGTTGCCGAGCGTGGCGACGGCGGCCGACGGATCGTTGGTCGTGGCCATCATCATCGTTGCCAGCGCGGCGACGCCCGTGATGGCGAGGCCCAGCGCCATCAGGTTGTAGACCTTGAGCATGTAGGCGCGCAGGCCCTCGTCTATCGAGGTATCGACGCGACTGCCGGCGTTCGGCACCGCTCGCGTCTGATAGTTGCGGAGTTCAGCCATTGGATTCCTCTATTGCTTCTGCCCCGTCGGGTGTCGGGCAGCTTTTCCAAGCGCCCAGGCGCCGCTGGCGGGACTCCAGCATGCCTGCCGGAAATATGATGTGTCTCGCGCCAAAGGACAAGAGCGGCAAAGGTTGGCAACCGACTGTGATGGATGAATTTTTCGTCATCACGAGTGCGTTATCGGCAGCGATGGTCAGAGGTTCCTGAGGACCGGCGCCGCCTTGTGTCCGAGCACGCGCCACGTCCCCGCAAGCCCGAATCCGACCGTCAGCACCAGCGCGGCGACCACCGTTGCGAGCGCAACCTCCGGCAGAAACGCCGAGGGCAGCCGCATCACCTGCGCGACCACATACCAGCCGGCCAGACCGCCGGCGAACAGGGCGAAGATCGCCGTGGCGAGGCCGATCAGCGCATACTCCAGGGAGAAGGCGGCGATCAGCGTCCTTCTGGTAGCGCCGAGCGTCTTCAGCACCACCGCATCGTGGACACGGGCGCGGTTGCCTGCCGCAAGCGCTCCCGAAAGGACCAGCACCGAGGCGACAAGGGCCACGCTCGCCACCGCACGGATCGCCGTGCCGAGCTGCTCGACGATACGGTTCACAACGTCGAGCGCGTCCTTGACCCTGACGGTGGTCACAGCCGGAAAGCTACGCGTCACAGCGTTCAGCAGGCGCGCCTCCTCCGCGATGGTGGCGTCCGGCGTGGTCAGAGTCGCCAGCCAGCTGTGCGGCGCGCCGGCAAAGGTGTTGGGCGAGAACACCATGACGAAGTTGATCGACATGGACTCCCATTCGACGTTGCGCAGGCTGGCGATCCTGGCGGTGATGTCGCGGCCGAGCACGTTGACGGTGACCGTGTCGCCGATATTCAGTCCGATCTCGCCGGCCTCCTGCGCGGAGAAGGAGACGAGCGGCTCACCCGAATAGTCCTCCGGCCACCACTCGCCCGCCGCCAGTGTCGAGCTCTCCGGCAGTTTCCTGGCGTAGGTGATGCCGCGATCCCCGCGCAGGACCCATGCGCCTTCCGGCGGCACCTGAACCTTCTGGACGTCGATGCCGTTCAACTGGACGATGCGTCCGCGCAGCATTGGAACACGTACCAGCTTGCCGCCGGGCGCCTGCTCGGCGACGAAGGAGGCGAAGCCGTCGACCTCGGTGCTCTGCACGTCGACGAAGAAGAAGTTCGGCGCGCGTTCCGGCAGGGTGCCGGCGATCTGCCGCCTGAGATTGCCGTCGATAAGCGCAAGCGTGACGAGCAGCGTCAGTCCAAGTCCCAGAGAGAGCACCACCGACGGCGTCAGCGCGCCGGGACGATGGATGTTGCCGATAGCGAGCCTGAGCGCCACCGAACGCACGCGCGGGCTCCTCCGGGCCAGCCATTGCACCGCCTGCCCCACCGCGCGCAGTACAAGGAAGGCGAACACCACGGCGCCGACGAAGATGGTGGCGATGCGGCGATCGCCGGAAAACCAGATCGCCAGCAGCGCCAGAGCAACCGCTATGCCTGCGGCGGCGATCACATAGGGGCCGCGCGGCAGCTCGCCGGCCTCGAAGCCCAACTCGCGAAACAGCGCGGTCGCCGGCACGTCCCTGGCGCGGCCGAGGGGCAGCAGCGCGAATGCCAGCGTCACGAGCACGCCGAACAACGCCGCCATCGCCAGGGCGGCCGGGTAGATGCCGGTTTCCGCCGGCACGGGTATGAACGACGCGAGCGCGGCCTGCGCCGCGAACGGCATCAATGCGCCGAGCATGAGCCCGGCCAGGATGCCAAGACCGGCGATCAGAAGGATCTGGATGAGGTAGACGACAAAGACGAAACCGCCGGAGGCGCCGAGGCTCTTGAAGGTGGCGATCACGCCGCGTTTCCCGTCGAGATAGGCGCGCACAGCATTGGCGACGCCGACCCCGCCGACGACCAGCGCAGTCAGGCCGACCAGCGTCAGGAACTGCGAGAAACGATCGATGTTGGCCGACAGCGCCGGCGCCGCATTGAGGCGCGTCCGGATCGACCAGCCTGCCTCGGGGAACGCGGCCGCCGCCTGCTCCCGGATGCGAGCCAGGTCGGCCTCGCTCGTCCGGCTTTCCAACCGCACCTTGTAAGCGTGCTCGACTAGGCTGCCGGGCTGCACCAGCCCGGAAGCGTTCAGGCCTTCGAGCGAAAGCAGGAGGCGTGGCGCGAAGCCAAAACCCTCCGAAGCCGCGTCCGGCTCGGTGACCAACCTGGCGCGCAACTCGAAAGTCCGGGTGCCGAGCTTGATCCGTGCGCCCGGCTGGATACCAAGCCTCTCGAACAGCAGATCCGGCGCCGCCGCCCCGAAAGCCCCGTTCTTCTCGCCGAATAGTTCGGCCCGCGGCAGGGCCGGCTCGGTAACGAGTTCGCCGTAGAGCGGATAGGCGGCGTCGACGGCCTTGGCTTCGACGAGCGCCTGGTCGGAGCCGTCCTCGAGCCTGGCCATCGAGCGCATGTCCGCGCTCTCCGCCACGGTGCCCAGGCCCACAAGGAAGTCTCGCTCGGCCTGCGTGACCTGCCGCTGGTTGAGTTCGAAGCGGATGTCGCCGCCGAGCAGCGACTGCCCCTCCTCGGCGACGCCCGCGGTGACTGAACGCGCGACAGAGTTGACGCCGCCGATCGCCGCGACGCCGAGCGCGATGCACGCGATGAAGATCAGGAAACCCGACAGCCCGCCGCGCATCTCGCGAAGCGCAAAACGCAAAGCGAGGGCGAATGTGCGAGGGTTGGAGGAAGGCGTCGCGCGGCCGGTCACGCCGGTACCGCCGCTAGCGCCGGCGCCGCCTCGATACGGCCGGATCGCATCGCGACCTGGCGCGCGCAGCGGTGCGCGAGCGCAGGGTCGTGCGTGACCAGCACGAGCGTCATGCCGCGCTCGCGGGCCTTGGCGAAAAGCAGGTCGGCGATCTGCCGGCCTGTCGCCTGGTCGAGATTGCCGGTCGGCTCGTCGGCGATCAGGATGCGCGGATCGGGGGCAAGCGCCCGGGCGATCGCCACCCGCTGCTGCTCGCCTCCCGACAGTTCGCCTGGATAGTGCGTCGTGCGTTCCGACAGCCCGACGGCGGCCAGTTCCCGTTCCGCCGCGGCGAAGGGATCGGGGTGGCCGGCAAGCTCCAGCGGCACCGCGACGTTCTCGAGCGCCGTCATGTTCGGGATCAGGTGGAACGACTGGAAGACGATGCCCACGTTCCTGCCGCGAAAGGCGGCGATCTGGTCCTCGCTCCTGCCGTTGAGCAGTTCGCCGGCGATACGCACCGTGCCGGCGTCGACGCGCTCCAGCCCTGCCAGGACCATGAGCAGTGTCGACTTGCCGGAACCCGAGGGTCCAACGATGCCGGTCGCCTCGCCCTGCTCGACCTCCAGGCTGACGCCCTTGAGCACGTGCACCGATGAGGCGCCGTGACCGAGCGTCAGCGACACGTCCTTGAGCTGGATGACGGGTTCTGTCACGGACAAACTATCCTATATGGAAGGAGTATGAGGCGGGCGTCGTCTTCGTCATATGGGTTCTGCGGCATGGCTTTCAAATCGGCACTTCGTCCCGCTCTCCTCGCCTGCTTCGCGCTTGTGGCGCTGGCGGCGTCGGCGCGCGCGGAGCCCTACAGGATCGTCGGCTTCGGCGACAGCCTGATGGCCGGCTATGGACTGGATGCCGGCCAGAGCTTTCCGGAAAAGCTTGAAAAAGCGCTTCGCGCCAAGGGTCACGATGTCGTGATAGAGCAGGCGGGAGTGTCCGGCGATACGACAAGCGGCGGCCTCGCCCGGCTGGAGTGGTCGGTTCCTGGCGGTACCCGCCTTGTCATCCTCGAACTCGGCGCCAACGACATGTTGCGCGGCATCGGGCCGGAAATCACGGAAAGCAACCTCGACGCGATGCTCGCGCGCCTGGAGGAACGCGACATCGCGGTGCTGCTCGCCGGCATGCGCGCGGCGCCGAACCTCGGGCCGGACTACCAAGCCGCCTTCGATCCGATCTATCCGAGACTTGCCGAAAAGCACGGCGTCGCGCTCTATCCCTTCTTCCTCGAAGGCGTCGCCGCGGATCGAGCCTATCTGCTCGAAGACGGCATGCATCCCAATGCGGCCGGGATCGACCGCATCGTCGAAGGGATGTTGCCCGAGGTCGAAAAATTCGTGGTCGCTGCGCAACCGGCGGCTGGGCAGATCCCCTGACGCAGCGTCGGCAAGGCCCGCAGGGTCGTTGCCAAAAACCGCTTGCCCGCCGGGTTGATCGATGATTCGCTGACGGTCGAGAGTACGATTCGAGGAAGGGAGCCTGGCCATGCCGCGACTTTTCACCGCCCTCGAAATTCCGCGTGATGCCGCGCTTTCGCTCTCCCTGCTGCGTGGCGGCCTGCCTGGGGCGCGCTGGATCGACGTCGAAAACTATCACATGACGCTGCGGTTCATCGGCGATGTGGAGGGCCATGTCGCCGACGAGATCGCCAATGCGCTCGACCGGGTCCGTCGGCCTTCGTTTTCCCTGACGCTGTCCGGTGTCGGCGCTTTCGGCTCCAGAAAGCCGCATGCGATCTATGCCGGGGCGAAGGCCTCGCCGGATCTCAACGCGCTGCAGGGCGAGATCGACCGCATCTGCCAGCGGCTAGGGGTGCCGGCCGACCCGCGTCGCTTCACGCCGCATGTCACACTTGCCAGGCTTCGCAATTCGAGCCCGGCGGAAGTCGCCAAGTACCTCTCGGCGCGCGGCAACTTCGCCGCTGCGCCTTTCCGCGTCGGCCGCTTCGTTCTGATGTCGTCGCGCGATTCGGTCGGCGGCGGGCCCTATGTCATCGAGGAAGCATGGCCGCTCGCGGCAACCGAGGCGCGGGTATCCAGCATTCCGGCGCCAAGCGCCCAGCAAAACTGGATCATGCGATAGGCGGCTCATCGGACACCGGCTGAAAGTCGCCGTGCGGAGCAACGGGAGTTCGCGATGCCGCGGGAAAAGCTCGACAAGCCGTCCGTCGAGGAGGCCCTGACCAGGCTGGAGGGCTGGGCGCTCGCCTTAGACGGACTTTCGATCCGCCGGACATTCACCTTCAAGAATTTCAGCGAAGCGTTTGCCTTCATGACCCGGTCGGCGCTTGCCGCCGAGAAGCTGGACCATCATCCGGACTGGTCCAACGTCTACAGGACTGTCGAGGTCGCGCTCAGCACGCACGACGCCGGCGGTCTCACCGAGCTGGATTTCGAACTCGCCAGACGCATGAACGTCTACGCGCGGGGCTGACCGATTATATCTTGCGGCGCGGCGCGGGATTTCCCACATGCCGGTCAGAGGAGAAGATCGCCGATGGCCCAAAATTACGACGCCGGCCGTTCCGCCCATCCCGACGAGGGCGAAGTGCGCAGCAAGTTCTGGCGTACCGCCAAGCGGGCTGCCCGGCAGGTTCCCTTCATGGATGAGGTGGTCGCCGCCTATTTTTGCGCGCTGGACAAGCGGACGCCGCTGCGCGCCAAGGCGATCCTGCTGGCCGCGCTCGGCTATTTCGTGCTGCCCGCCGACAGCATCCCCGACGTCATATTCGGCCTGGGCTTTACCGACGATGTCGCGGTCCTGACTGCGGCGATCGCAGCGGTTCGCGCGCACATCACCCCGGCGCACCGGCTTGCCGCCAGCGAGGCGCTTGCCTCGGACTGACTGGCGTATCCGCGAGCGCGCGGGCGGAAAAGTCAAACTGTTGCCGTTTTCCTCCTCTTCAAAACGGGCTAGGGATGAAGCGGGCGCCATGTGTCTCGACGCCGCCTGCGGCACGGTCAAATGTTGAAATCGATCCTTTGCGAAGGATTCATCATTTGGTAACTCAGATTAAATCAAAATGAACCCAACGGGCTTGGGTCGCATCCGGCCATCAATCCAATCAGCACCGGCAGCCGGCAAAAACACAGGAAGACGAAAAGCAATGCGGGGTTTGATATCCATATTCGCGGCTCTGGCGATGACCGTGTGCGCCGGGCAGGCCTTTGCCCAGTCGGCCCGCAAGATGGCCGAGCACGGCGACTGGGCGACCTACAGCTACCAGGCGCAGAACGGCAAGGTCTGCTACGTGCTGACGGTGCCGAAGCCGAAGTCCATGCAGCCGGCCACCGTCGATCACGGCTCGATGTTCTTCTTCGTCAGCCAGCGGCCGGGCCAGGCGGTGTCGTTCGAGCCCCAGTTCATCGCCGGCTACGCGCTGCGCGAAGGCTCCAAGGTGTCCGTGTCGATCGGCAACAAGAAGTTCACGATGTTCACCAAGGGCAAGTCCGCGTGGGTCGAGAACGCCGCCGAGGAGCCGATGCTGATCGCGGCCATGAAGGGTGGCGACACGATGCAGGTTCAGGCGCAGTCCGGCCGCGGCACCAAGACCAGCTACTCGTTCTCGCTGAAAGGCATAACCGCAGCGCTGGATTCGATCGCCGGCTGCAAGTAGCCCGGCAAGACAGAGTTCCCCGGCGAGCGACCGGGACGAGAACCCCGCCTCCTCCGGCGGGTTTTTTGTTTATTTTGACGGACTGAAGGAACGAAAAAGGCCGCGCACGAGGCGCGGCCTTTGACCGTGTCTGGCGGAGAGGCTGGATCAGGCCGCCTCTTCCTGCTCGGCTTCCTCGTTGTCGGCCTTGGCGCCGCGCTTCGGTCCCTTGGCCAGATTGACCTCGATGAGGCGGATGGCCTCGGTCTCCGACAGGCGGTTGACGGCGGCTAGTTCACGCGCCATGCGATCGAGCGCGGCTTCGTAGAGCTGGCGTTCGGAATAGGACTGCTCCGGCTGGTTGTCGGCGCGGTAGAGGTCGCGCACCACCTCGGCAATCGAAATCAGGTCGCCGGAATTGATCTTCGCATCGTATTCCTGGGCACGGCGCGACCACATGGTGCGCTTCACGCGGGCGCGTCCCTGCACCACCTTCAGCGCACGATCGACATAGTCGGTCTCGGAGAGCTTGCGCATGCCGATCGATGTCGCCTTGGCGACCGGCACCTTCAGCCGCATCTTGTCCTTCTGGAAATCGATGACGAAGAGTTCAAGCTTGTGCCCAGCAACTTCCTGTTCGTCGATGGCGACGATCTGGCCAACGCCATGCGCCGGATAGACGATGTACTCGTTGGTCTTGAACCCGTGACGCTGCGCTGACTTCTTCTGCTGGGTGGTGGTTGCCATTACGCCCTGAACTCCTTCGTTGCGGCAGCCGGTCGAGCCGGCAAGCCTGGATGCGTCAGCCTCACCAAGGCCGAACCCTTGCGGTGACAACGGCGCAAAAAAACGGAACAGCCCCAAACCGGCGATGACGCAGTAAAACGCCCGCCTGGCCCAGATTACCCTGGTCCGTCGTCAGATTGCGCCTTTCAATGATTACGGCGTTCGCGCCATGATTGACGTTTTGCCACCTGCATATTTTGCATACCTAGCACAAAAAGGCGCAAGAATCAACAATTTGCTGCATACGCGAAGGTTTCCGCCGCCCTGCCGGGCGCGGACTGGTTAATGCCGGATTGGGAAACGCGCTGCGACGCGCGCCTCTTACGCAACGTCAGTCAGTCGCCTTCGCCGGGCTCCGCTGAGAAGTACTTCTCGAACTTGCCCGCGACGCCGTCGAACTCCTTGGCGTCCGCCGGAGGCTCCTTCTTGGCCGTGATGTTGGGCCATTTGACGGCGTATTCCGTGTTGATCTCGAGCCATTTCTCGAGGCCCGGTTCGGTATCCGGCTTGATCGCGTCGGCCGGGCATTCCGGTTCGCAGACGCCGCAGTCGATGCACTCGTCCGGATGGATGACGAGCATGTTCTCGCCTTCATAGAAGCAGTCGACCGGACACACCTCGATGCAGTCCATGTACTTGCACTTGATGCAATTGTCGGTGACGACATAGGTCATAGGCGCTCCGGGACTCTTCCCGCATTTCAAGCAATTTTCGTGAGTTAGCCCGTTTGCAGGGGGCTTGCAAGGCTGGCGGTTCCGGTTCGGGGCCGCGGCGTGGAATGCCATTCCAGGCGAGGGCGCCGTGCCGCCGCTACTGCCTGTCGCGAAGGCGGTCAGTGTCGCGCCGCTCGCGCTTGGTGGGCCGGCCGCTGCCGGCGTCGCGCAGGGGCACGAGGGCGTCCGCCGGCGCGGCCTTCGCGGGCGCCGGCGGCGACAGATCCTCGTAGAGCTTTCGAGCCTCTTCGGCCGGACCCCTGCGTACGCCCGCGCCAACAACCTTGTAGACGAGAATGCGTCGGTCGAGCGTAATGGTCAGGACGTCACCCGGCTTGATCAGATCCGATGCCTGCGACACCTTGTCACGATTGATGCGGACGCGGCCGGCGACGGCAAGCCGGGCGGCCAGCGTGCGCGACTTGACCACCCGCGCAAAGAACAGCCATTTGTCGATGCGCTGGCGGGTGCCCTCCATCGACGCCGAAGGCTATTTCTTCAGCTGGTCGCGCAATGCCGCGAGCTTGGCGAAGGGCGACAATGGATCGATCCGGGCCGGGCGTTCCTCGCGACGAGCCTGGAAGGCGGGCTTGGATCCGCGCTCGGCGCCGTCCTGCGACCTGCCCTTGCGGGTATCCTGACGGCTGTCGCGCTCCGGCCGGCCCTTGTTGCGGTCCCGGCCCGGCTTGGCCTGGCCTTCGCCGTCCTTGCCGTCGCGGCGGCCACGCCCCTGCCGGTGACCTGCCTTTTCGCCGTCGGCCCGACCGCCGGAATGGCGCTGGCGCTGGTCGTGCCGGCGGCCGCCCGCCGGACGCTCGAAGCGGCCCGGGCGCCACAGCAGGATAGGCTTGCTCTCCTCTGCCGGCGTTTCCGGCTGCGACACGGCTTCCGGCTCGGCCTCGGCCGCGCCGGCAATCGAGCCGGAGTCTGCCGTGCCATCGGGCGTCTCGCCGGCATTCCGGGCAGGCTCAGCGGCTGCGGGATCGATAGTGTTCGACACATCTTCGGACGCGGCGACGGCGGCTTCGTCCGGCGACGACGGTTCGACCACCGCAGCTTCCGAAACGGCAGGTTCGCCCGGAGCGTCTTCGGGCGCCGCCGCTGCGTCGGCCTGGTCGGCTGCCCCTTCGGCGCTCTGCCCGGCCGCTTCTGTTGTCGCGTTCGCCTCTGCTTCGACCGCGGCTTTCTGGGCAGCTTCAGCCTTGGCGGCTGCGGCCTGTTCGGCCGCCTCGCGGGCGGCCAGGTCGAACGCATCGAGCTTCGCCTTCACATCTTCGGCGGGCTTCGGCTCGGCGCGGTAGCCGAGGCCCTTGAGGATCTCTTCCATGTCTTCGGCATTGGCGCCGAGGATCGACATCATCGCCGGCGTCACGATAAAGGCCTGGCCATCATAGGCCCCGTCGGGGCGAGGACCGAGCCCCGCCTTCCAGCCCAGCGCGGGACGGATGAGATCGGCAAGCCGCTCCAGGATGTCGACGCGGACCGCGCGTCGGCCGAGCGGCCGGAAGCCGGCAAGCTTGTAGAAGGTGCGGTCGAATTCGGGGTCCACCACCACAGAGGTGCGGCCGGAGGCAAGCGCGTTGACGATGTCGCCGAAGCCGGGCTTTTCCTTGCCGTCGTTCTTCAGCGCCCAGAGCAGGGTGATCAGGCCTGCCGGGGCCGGCTTCACGAGAGCCGGCACGAACACGTGGTACGCGCCGAAGCGCACGCCGAGCCGGCGCAGAGCGGCGCGGCCGGTCTGGTCGAGCGACTTTACGTCATCAGCGATCTCGCGACGGTTGATCAGGCCGAATTCCTCGGCCAGACGGAACGCGATGCCGCGGCCGATGCCGGCGATCTGGTCAGCGGACCGGAGCTCGATCAGCGGCTTCAGCAACGACTCGATCTGGTAGTTGACGAACCGTTCGGCTCGCGCCGCGACCTTGTCGCGCGCCGGCCCCGTGAGCTGTTCGTCCGCGAGCAGGATGACGCGCGGCTTGAGGGCATCCTCGCCGGCGGCAAGCGCCCCGATCGGCGCGCCGATCCAGCGCAGGACGCCATCGGAACCAAGCGCGATGTCGCCGTTGGCGCACGCGGCGAACCGTTCGGCCCGCGTCTCGAACTCGGTGGCGAGCACCTTCTGCGCGGCCGTCCTGATGGCCTTGCCGTCTTCGCCGTTGGCGCTCTGGTCCGCGGTGAAGCGGAAGCCCTGCAACTCGCCGACGTGGTGACCTTCGACCATCACCGTGCCGGATGGGCTGATTTCGGCTTCAAGCATTGTATTTTCCCGGAGGCGCCGCACAAGGACGGAAGTCCTGCGGTCTACGAACCGTTTCGTCAACCGCTCATGCAGGGCATCCGACAGTCTGTCCTCTATTTCGCGCGTCTTTTCCTGCCAGTGTGTCGGATCGGCAAGCCAGCCGGGCCGGTTTGACACGAAGGTCCAGGTCCTGATCTGGGCGATGCGTTGCGAGAGGGCGTCGATATCGCCATCGGTGGAATCCGCCCGGCGAACCTGTTCGGCCATGTAGTTCTCGTCGACATGGCCCTTGCGGGCGAGATCGTCATACATGGAAGCGATCAGGTCGGCGTGCTGGGCCGGCGCGATCCTGCGATAGTCGGGGAGCGCACAGGCCTCCCACAACAGCTGCACACGCTCGCGGCCGGTGGCGAGGCTGCGGATCGTCGCGTCACGCGACAGCTGGTCCAGCGCCTGCTGGTCGACGGCCGGAAGGGCGCGCGTCAATCCCTCGACCGGCGCCGGCGTCTCGATCGACCGCTGCAACGCCTCGAGGCTGGCGAAGTCGAAGCCGGCGGTTCGCCATTGCAGGACCTTCACCGGATCGAAGTCGTGCGCCTCGATCTTGTGCACCAGTTCGTCGTCGAACGGATCGACCTGGCCGGTGACGCCGAAGGTGCCGTCGCGAAGATGGCGTCCTGCGCGACCGGCGATCTGGCCGAGCTCGGCGGCCGACAGGTCGCGGTACTGATAGCCGTCGAACTTGCGGTTCTGCGCGAAGGCGACGTGATCGAGGTCGAGGTTCAGCCCCATGCCGATGGCGTCGGTGGCGACAAGGTAGTCGACGTCGCCCGACTGGTAGAGCGCGACCTGGGCATTGCGCGTGCGCGGCGAGAGCGCGCCGAGCACGACCGCCGCGCCGCCGCGCTGGCGGCGCACGAGTTCGGCGATGGCGTACACCTCGTCCGCCGAGAAGGCGACGATGGCCGAGCGGGAAGGCAGCCGCGTCAGCTTCTTCTGGCCGGCGTAGGCGAGATGGGACAGGCGCGGGCGCGTCACCACCGAAACGCCTCTCAGGAGCTTCTCCAGGATGCCGCGCATGGTGGCGGCGCCGAGCAGCAGCGTCTCCTGGCGTCCGCGCAGGTGCAGCAACCGGTCGGTGAAGATGTGTCCGCGCTCGAAATCGCCGGCGAGTTGCACTTCGTCGATGGCGACGAAGGCGGCATCCGTCTCGCGGGGCAGCGCCTCGACCGTGCAGACGGAGTATCGCGCGCCTGGCGGCACGATCTTCTCCTCGCCGGTGACCAGCGCCACCTTGTGCGCCCCGACCTTTTCGCACACGCGTCCGTAGACCTCGCGCGCCAGAAGCCGCAGCGGCAGGCCGATCAGACCGCTCTCATGCGCAACCATGCGTTCGATGGCGAGATGCGTCTTGCCGGTGTTGGTCGGTCCGAGCACGGCGGTGACGTCGCGGCCGGACAGAACCAGCGGCTCATTCGACTTTGCATGGATCGTCATGGGATCGGAACGGGGCCTTCCTGGCTGCTCGTTGCAGTCGGCATCGCTGGCGGCGGCATGGCCGCATCGTCCGCAAGGGGACCGGCAACACATAGGGTTTCGCCGCACCGAACGAAAGGAAAAAACGCGTGGTCCCGGCGCGCCGGAATTAAGCAATGGAACGAGTCTGGAACGAATCAGCGACGAATCACTGACTCGACGCGATTCCCTTTTTGTTCATGCCTACATCTAGCCGACAGGCCTTCCAGGCGCACCAGATGCTGAATCGCCGGCGTTCTCCGGACTGAAGCAATTGGGCGAAGCCGGGCAAAAGAGTTAACGGCGGGGCGCCGATACCGGCGTGACCGACGCAATGCAACCCAAGTCGATGATTTCGTTAATGATTCCCTCTAGTTGCCCGAGCCTCCAGATGCAGGGTTCCGCCATTTCCGTTAACCTTTGGAGCAAAGGCGGAACGAATCGGCGACGAATCACTGCGGGCGACGGTTTCCCCTTTCGTTCTCCGCAACATGTTGTGGCGAGACGCTGTGAGGCGACTAAAGAACTTCAGCCTTGCGCACGTTGGCGCTCTTGCGGTGCGGCAGCCGTTAACCAATGCGTGCCGATGCGGCACACCTGCAGGCTGGGCCTCGGGGTGGAAAATAGCTGTGACTTGTCCGCCTGGCGGCGATGCGCCTTGCCATTGCCGATTGAAAGAAGACGCCGACGGGTGTCCATTTCCGTTGGGGGAACCGTAGGAGGAACCATTGTCCAAGAGACTTCTGGCCGAGTTTCTCGGCACGTTCTGGCTGGTGTTCGGGGGATGCGGCGCCGCGGTGCTTGCCGCGGCCTTTCCCGATCTCGGCATCGGATTTGTCGGCGTTGCGCTTGCCTTCGGGCTGACGGTGCTGACGATGGCCTTCGCCGTCGGCGGCATATCGGGCGGGCACTTCAATCCTGCCGTTTCCGTTGGTATGGCCGTCGCCGGCCGCTTCGATGCCAAGGACCTCGTTCCCTATGTCGTGGTACAACTGATCGGCGCAGTGGTCGCGTCCACGCTGCTCTACCTGATCGTCAGCGGGAAGGCGGACTTCGCCGACATCGGCAGCTTCGCAACCAACGGCTACGGCGGGGCGTCTCCGGGCCAGTATGGGCTCGGGTCGGCCCTGATCATCGAGTTCGTCCTGACCTTCATGTTCCTGATGATCATCCTCGGCTCCACCCACGGCCGCGTTCCGGCGGGCTTCGCGCCGATCGCCATCGGCCTCGGGCTGACGCTGATCCACCTGATTTCGATCCCGGTGACCAACACGTCCGTCAATCCGGCCCGCTCGACGGGGCCCGCGCTCTTCGTCGGCGGGGTGGCGCTCCAGCAGCTCTGGCTCTTCTGGGTCGCACCGATCGCCGGCGCGGCGGTTGCCGGTCTCGTGCACAAGGCGTTGCTGGAAAAGGACTGATTGGCTGCGCTTTCGAACGGAAACGGCGCCCAACTGGGCGCCGTTTCAATTCCCGGGGCGAAGTTTCCGGCCAGCCAGGCCTGGCCGTCAGGCGAAATACTGGCCGCCGTTGGCGGAGATCGTCGAGCCGGTGATAAAACCGGCGTCGTCGGAGGCGAGGAACACGACGCAGCGGCCGATTTCCTCGGGCTCCCCGAGCCGGCCGACGGGGATCTGCGGGATGATGCGTTCGTTGAGCACCTTCTCATCGATCGCCTTGACCATCTCGGTGGCGATGTAGCCGGGGCAGATCACGTTGACGGTGATCCCGGCGCGCGCGCCTTCCTGCGCCAGCGCCTTGGTGAAGCCGATGTCGCCGGCCTTCGACGCCGAATAGTTGGCCTGCCCGGCCTGGCCCTTCTGGCCGTTGATCGAGGAGATGGTGATGACGCGGCCGAACTTGCGGTCGCGCATGCCGCTCCAAAGCGGGTGCGTCATGTTGAAGACGCCGGTCAGGTTGGTGTCGATCACCTCTTTCCACTGCTGCGGCGTCATCTTGTGGAACATCGCGTCGCGCGTGATGCCGGCGTTGTTGACCAGAACGTCGACCGGGCCGAGGTCGGCTTCCACCCGGGCGATGCCGGCGACGCAGGCGTCGTAGTCGGCGACCGACCATTTGTAGACCGGAATGCCCGTCTCGGCCTTGAACCGCTCGGCAGCCTCGTCATTGCCCGCGTAGTTGGCCGCCACCTTGTAGCCGGCGGCCTTCAGCGCAAGCGAGATCGACGCCCCGATGCCACGCGAACCTCCGGTGACGAGTGCAACTCTGGCCATTCAGTGTTCCTCCCTGACTTCTCTTGAGCGCAGCGGGCCGATCGCTGCCGACCGTGCCCGCCGCATTGTTGCCTGGCAGATTTCACATCGCTTCGACGCACATGGCAACGCCCATGCCGCCGCCGATGCAGAGCGTGGCGAGACCCTTCTTCGCCCCGCGCCGCTTCATTTCGTAGATCAGCGTGTTGAAGACGCGGGCGCCCGACGCTCCGACCGGGTGGCCGATCGCGATCGCGCCGCCGTTGACGTTGACGATGTCGGGGTTCCAGCCCATGTCCTTGTTCACCGCGCAGGCCTGCGCCGCGAAGGCTTCGTTGGCCTCGACCAGGTCGAGATCGCCGACCGACCACCCTGCCCTTTCCAGCGCCTTGCGCGAGGCCGGGATCGGGCCCGTGCCCATGATCGCCGGGTCGACGCCGGCGGTCGCCCAGGAAACGATGCGGACCAGCGGGGTCGCGCCGCGCCGCACAGCCTCCTGCTCGCTCATCAGAACGACGGCCGCGGCGCCGTCGTTGATGCCCGACGCATTCGCGGCCGTCACGGTGCCGTCCTTGTCGAAGGCGGGCTTCAGCTTACCGACCGTCTCGAGCGTCGTACCCGCGCGGATGTACTCGTCGTCGGCGACGACGACGTCGCCCTTGCGGCCCTTGACGGTGAACGGAACGATCTCGTCCTTGAAGCGGCCGGCCTTCTGCGCGGCTTCCGCCTTGTTCTGCGAGGCGACGGCGAACCTGTCCTGCTCGTCGCGGGTGAGCTGCCACTGGCGGGCGACGTTCTCCGCCGTAATGCCCATGTGATAGCCGTGGAATGCGTCGGTCAGCCCGTCCTTGATCATCGTGTCGACGAGCTTGAGGTCGCCCATCTTCACGCCTGCACGCAGATACTGGGCATGCGGCGCCATGGACATCGATTCCTGGCCGCCGGCGACGATGATCTTGGCATCGCCCGACGTGATCTGCTGCATGCCGACCGCGATCGCCCTCAGGCCCGACCCGCAAAGCTGGTTGAGGCCCCAGGCCGTCGTCTCCTGCGGGATGCCGGCCGCCATGGCGGCCTGTCGCGCCGGGTTCTGGCCCTGCGCGGCGGTCAGGATCTGCCCGAGGATCACCTCGTCCACCTCCTTGCCGTCAACGCCCGCGCGAGCCAGCGCTTCCTTGACCGCGACGGCGCCCAGATCATGGGCGGGCACGTTGGCGAAGGCCCCGTTGAAAGAGCCGACAGGGGTGCGGGCGGCGCCGGCGACGACGATGGAAGAGGACATGGCTTACTCCAAATGGGTGCAGCTGGACGTACGATTTCCGGACTTTTCTGGGCGTTTCCCTCTGTCGAGTCAAACCGGAAATCGGTGAACGCCGCCGCGCTGGCGGGGATGCCGGGTAATGCTGCGCAGCATAATTTGCCGGCAGCGCAGCATAGCACTTATCCCGCAGTGCACAAAGCACTTGGAAATACGATACTTTTAGGCATATCCTGCCGGCAAAGGCGCAATCGCTGCCGGGGCTCACGGGGGCTGCCGGTCTTCTGGGAGGATGACGATGCCCGCCAAAGACGACCCGGTCGTGATCAAGAAATACGCCAACCGCCGTCTCTACAACACCGGAACAAGCACCTATGTGACGCTCGAGGATCTCGCCGAGATGGTGAAGAAGGGCGAGGATTTCACGGTGCAGGACGCAAAGTCCGGCGAAGACATAACCCACCCCGTGCTTACGCAGATCATCTTCGAGCTGGAGCACAAGGACGGGCAGAACATGCTGCCGATCCCGTTCCTGCGCCAGCTGATATCGTTCTACGGCGACCAGATGCAGATGGTTGTGCCGAGCTTCCTGGAGCAGTCGATGATCGCCTTCGCCAAGGAGCAGGAACGCTTCCGCGAACAGATGAATTCCGCCATGGGCAAGGGTCCGATGGAGATGATGAAGATGGCCACTCCGATGAAGGCCATCGAGGAGCAGACGCGCCGCAACATCGAACTCTTCCAGAATGCGATGCGCCTGTTCGCGCCGTTCCCGCCGGGCGCCTCGGGCGACAGACCGGGAGAGCGCGCCGAGGCGGACCCCGCCGAAGGCGACGACCTCAAGGAGTTGCGCGACCAGATCGCGGCGATGCAGCGCAAGCTCGATACGATGGGCCGGCAGTAGGCGCAGCCTCGTCCCAAGAACCGTTGACCCGAACACGCGCGGGTCGAGGGGCCGGCCCGAGAGCCGGCCTTTCCTGTTTCAGTAGCGTCAGTTCAGGCTGATGTCGCGCCCCGCCGCCCGCAGCGAGACGGAGAAACCGGCGAGCACGTCGATCAGCGCGATCATCATCAGCACGAAGAAGACGGGGTGGGCCGCGCCACGCACCAGCAGGAACTCGACCAGGAACGCGACGAAGACGAAAGTCGACAGCAGATGGTCGATCACCGACGCGTTGGACGTGCGCGTGGCCTTCACAATCTCGACGAAGAAGAGCAGCAGCGCAATCACGATCATCAGGATGCCTGACGTCATCGAGAAGTCGCCGCCCGACATCATCCGGAACGAGAACAGTTCGATCTGCCAGGGATCGCCGTTGGGGCCTGTGCCGAACAGGCCGGCCAGCCCGAGATTGTACAGGATGAAGGAAACGACAAGCAGCGGCACGCTGGACAACATGGCTTTCTCCCCGGGGAACTTCCTGCCGACCTGTAGAAAGGGCGATTGCGACCACGTCAAGGTGGCATGCGAGGCGGCGCCGATCCTGGGTGTTCGGCGAGGTTCCGGTCGACAATCATTTTGAAGGTTTCGTAATATAAGCTCACCAAATGTGATCGGGGGCGGGCCCGGTTCTGTGGCAGAAATCGCCGCCGCAGCCGCAGGCAGGCGCAAGAGCTTTCGAGGGCGAACAAAGATGGCCGGCAAATATTTCGGCACGGACGGCATCCGTGGCAAGGCGAACACGTTTCCGATGACCGCGGAAGTGGCGATGAAGGTCGGCATGGCCGCCGGGCTTTCCTTCCAGCGCGGCAGCCACCGTCATCGCGTCGTGCTCGGCAAGGATACGCGGCTTTCCGGCTACATGATCGAAAATGCCATGGTGGCGGGGCTTACTGCTGCCGGCATGGACGTGTTCCTGCTCGGGCCGATCCCGACACCGGCCGTGGCGATGCTCGCCCGCTCGCTGCGCGCCGACATGGGCGTGATGATCTCGGCTTCGCACAATCCCTATTTCGACAACGGCATCAAGCTGTTCGGGCCGGACGGCTACAAGCTCTCCGACGCCATCGAAGGCAACATCGAGGCGATGCTGGAGGAAAGCGTCGAGATGACGCTTGCCGAGTCCGATGCGCTCGGGCGCGCCAAGCGCATCGACGGCGTGCACGACCGCTATATCGAGTTCGCCAAGCGCACCCTGCCGAAGTCGATGTCGCTCTCCGGGCTGAGGGTGGTCGTCGATTGCGCCAACGGCGCGGCATACAAGGTGGCGCCGGAAGCACTCTGGGAACTGGGCGCCGAAGTGTTCCCGATCAACGTCGAGCCCAACGGCTTCAACATCAACCAGGAGTGCGGCTCAACCCACCCGGCCGGCCTGTCGAAGAAGGTGCACGAGGTGCGCGCCGACATCGGCATCGCGCTCGACGGCGACGCGGACCGCGTCGTCATCGTGGACGAGAACGGCGAGGTCATCGATGGCGACCAGATCATGGCGCTGGTGGCGGAATCCTGGCTCCAGTCCGGGCGGCTTGCGGGCGGCGGCGTCGTAGCCACCGTGATGTCGAACCTCGGCCTCGAGCGCTTCCTGTCGGGCCTCGACCTCGAGCTTCACCGCACCAAGGTCGGTGACCGCTACGTCGTCGAGCACATGCGGGCGCATGGGCTGAACGTCGGCGGCGAGCAGTCGGGCCACATCGTGCTTTCGGACTTTTCCACGACCGGCGACGGGCTGGTCTCGGCTTTGCAGGTGCTGGCCTGCGTGAAGCGGCAGGGCAAGCCGGTGAGCGAGGTGGCGAAGAAGTTCGAGCCGGTGCCGCAGTTGCTGAAGAACGTCCGCTTCTCCGGCGGCAAGCCGCTCGACCAGGCGCCCGTCAAGGCCGCCATCGAGGAAGCGCGCGATCGCCTGGGCAAGTCGGGCCGGCTGGTGATCCGTCCGTCAGGCACCGAACCTCTGATCCGGGTCATGGCCGAGGGCGACGACCCGGGCCTCGTCAGGCAGGTGGTCGACGACCTCGTCGACGTGATTTCCGAAGCGCGCAGCGCGGCCTGACGGCGCGCTGACTTTGCGCCGGGCGGGCAGCCGCCCTACATTGGGAACGGGCCCAACGCAGATCGCAAGGAAGCCGCCATGGATGCCAAGACCTATCCCGTGACCCGCACCGACGCCGAGTGGCGCGAGAAGCTCACCCCCGAGCAGTATCAGGTTATGCGCAACCATGGCACCGAACGGCCGGGGAGTTGCGCCCTGCTTCATGAAAAGCGGGCCGGGACCTTCAGTTGCGCCGGCTGCGACCAGCCGCTGTTCGCCTCCGGGCTCAAGTTCGAGAGCGGGACCGGCTGGCCGAGTTTCAACGACCCGGTCCCCGGGGCCGTCGAGACGACGGTCGACCGCGGATACGGCATGGTTCGCACCGAGGTCCACTGCTCGCGCTGCGGCAGCCATCTCGGACACGTCTTCGAGGACGGCCCGCCGCCGACCTATCTGCGCTATTGCATCAATGGCGTCGCCCTGAATTTCCAGCCTGGCTGAGCCGAGCGCCGGCTTTTCCGGCGAGGTTCAGACGGCCGCCCGCTCGCCGGTTTCCGCCGATCGCAGGATCGCGTCGATCAGGCGGTGAACCTTCAGCGCTTCGCTGCCGCTGACGGCCGGCGCGCGCGCCTCGTCGATCGCCTCGATGAAATCTTCAATGACAGCGCGATGGTGATGGTGGGGAAAGGCCATCGGGTCCGCGCCGGCGCCGCCACCGATGGCGCCGTCGTCGATGGTTTCCTCACTGCCGTCGTGGAAATGCGCGATCATCCTGGAGCCTTCGATACGCGCCATGCCGTTGGTGCCGATGATGTCGACCGCATCGGGAATGCCTGGATAGGCCGAGGTGGTTGCGCTGATCGTCCCGATCGCGCCATTGGCGAATTTTGCGGCCGCCATGGCCATGTCCTCGGTCTCCATCCGGTGCACGGGGGTGGTCGCGGCATAGGCTGCGACTTCTTCCGGCAAGCCGGCCAGCGAGATCATCAGGTCCAGTGTGTGGATCGCCTGCGTGAGCAACACCCCGCCACCATCGCGCGCGCGGGTGCCGCGGCCTGGCTGGTCGTAGTAGCTTTGCGGCCGCCAGTTGTAGAGCCGCGCCGATGCGCTGACGATGGCGCCAAGCCGACCCTCGCGGATCAACTTGCGCAGCGCGATGCTGACCGGCCGGAACCGGTGCTGCAGGACAATGCCGAGCCGGATATTTGCCCGCTCCGCCACGTCGACGAGTTCAACGGCCCGCTCGAAGCTCACCTCCAGCGGCTTTTCGAGCAGCACATGCTTGCCGGTAGCGGCGGCCCGGCGGACGAGGTCGAGATGCGTGCTGGGGGGCGTCAGTAGCAGGACGGCGGTGATCGCCGGATCGTCGAACACGGCGTCCAGGCTGTCGACGACTGGAAATCCGTAGGTCGCGGCGAATGCCTGCCGGCGCTCGATGCTCGGGCTGAATGCGGCTGCGACCTCGACCGTGCCATCCAGATCCCGGAGGCTTTTCGCATGCGGACCGGCTGCCATGCCGAGGCCGACGATCCCGATCCTGGTTGTCATTCTGGTCCTCCCATGAACTCAGGATAGCGAGCCACAAGTCATCATACAACATCACGATTTTTGTATGTTGACATCGGGGCAGGCCGCCTCCTACGGTTGTGCATCCGGGCGAGGGAGGAAGGCTGGAAGCATGGGTGCGCTGATCGCGGAGGACCTTTTGTTCCCTGCCGATGCTGGCACGCGCGCCATTGCGCGCGACCTCCATGCTGCCGTCAGGGACCTGCCGATCGTCAGCCCGCATGGCCACACCGATCCGCGCTGGTATGCGCTGGACGAGCCCTTTCCCGATCCGGCCGGGCTCCTGATCGTGCCGGACCACTACATCTTTCGCATGCTGTTCAGCCAGGGCGTCCGACTGGAGGATCTCGGCGTGCCCACGCTCGACGGTTCGCCTGTCGAGACCGACGGCCGCGCCATCTGGCGGCGCTTTGCCGAGCGCTATTTCCTTTTTCGCGGCACACCGACGCGACTGTGGTTCGACTATACGCTGCAGAACCTGTTCGGACTGCACGAGCCTCTCTCGGCGGCGACCGCGGACGCGCACTACGACGCCATCGCGGCCATGCTTGCTACGGACGCCTTTCGGCCGCGCGCTCTGTTCAAGCGCTTCAACATCGAGGTGATCGCCACCACGGAGGGAGCGCTTGACGACCTGAAGTGGCACGAGGCGATCCGCCAGAGCGGCTGGGACGGACGCGTCGTCACCGCCTACCGGCCGGATGCGGTGATCGACCCGGACTTCGAGGGGTTCGACGCCAACCTCGACACGCTCGGCGAAATTACCGGTTGCGACACGGGACAGTGGGCGGGGTATCTCGATGCGCATCGCAAGCGGCGCGCCTATTTCAGGTCGTTCGGCGCCACTTCAAGCGATCACGGACACCCGACGGCGGAGACGGCGAACCTGGCGAACGGCGAGGCGGCGACGCTTTTCGACCGCATCCGGCGCGGCGCCGGGGACCCCGGCGACCATCGCCTGTTCCGCGCGCAGATGCTGACGGAAATGGCCAGGATGAGCCTCGACGACGGGCTGGTCCTGCAGGTTCATCCGGGCTCTTGGCGCAATCATTCGCCGGCCGTGATGCAGCGTTTCGGACGCGACAAGGGTTTCGACATACCGACGCGGACGGACTATGTGGCGGCGCTGAAGCCGCTGCTCGACGCGGTCGGCGTCGAGCCATCGCTTTCCGTCATCGTCTTCACGCTGGACGAGACCAGCTACGCGCGCGAACTGGCCCCGCTCGCCGGCGTCTATCCGGCGCTGAAGCTCGGCCCGGCCTGGTGGTTCCACGACAGCCCGGAAGGCATGCGGCGCTTCCGCGAGATGACGACCGAAACCGCCGGCTTCTACAACACCGTCGGGTTCAACGACGACACACGTGCCTTTCCATCCATACCGGCTCGCCACGACGTGGCGCGCCGGGTCGATTGCGCATTTCTCGCAGGCCTCGTCGCCCAGCACCGATTGCGGGAGGACGAGGCGCACGAGCTTGCGCATGAACTGGCCTATACGCTGGCGAAGAAGGCGTACCGGCTCTAGTGGGCGATAGCGCCCGACATGCAAACGGGAGGTGATCATGCTGCATTTCAAGAAACTGGCGGGGGCAACGCTCGCCGTCGCGGCGTTGCTGGTCGGGACGGCGCACGCCCAGACGGTGTTGCGTTCATCCGACACGCATCCCGACGGTTATCCGACCGTCGAGGCCGTGAAGTACTTCGGCGACCTGGTGAAGGAGCGCACCAACGGCCGCTATGAGGTCGAGGTCTATTTCGGCGCCCAGCTTGGCCAGGAGGCTGACACGGTGGAGCAGGTCCGCGCCGGCGTGATCGACCTAAACCGCACCTCGCTCGGCCCCTGGAACGGCCTGATTCCGGAAACCAAGGTACCGTCGCTGCCCTACATCTTCCGCTCGGTCGACCATGCCCGCAAGGTCATGAACGGGCCGATCGGCGACGAGATCCTGGCCGCGTTCGAGCCGTTCGGCGTGGTCGGCCTCGCCTTCTACGACGGCGGTGCGCGGTCCTTCTACAATTCCAAGAAGGAGATCAACTCGAAGGACGATCTCAGCGGCATGAAGTTCCGCGTCATGCAGTCGGACATCTTCGTCGACATGGTGGCCGCCCTCGGCGCGAGCGCAACGCCGATGCCCTACGGCGAAGTCTATTCCGGCATCGAAACGGGCGTCATCGACGGCGCCGAGAACAACTTCCCGAGCTACGACACGGCCAAGCATGCCGAGGTGGCAAAGAACTACGTGATGGACGAGCACCTGATCGTTCCGGAAGTCTTCGTGATGTCCAAGGTTGCCTGGGACAAGCTGACGCCCGAGGACCAGGCGATCTTCAGGCAGGCCGCCAAGGACAGCGTCGCCAAGCAGTACGAACTGTGGGACGCCAAGGTGCAGGAATCCCGCGACAAGGTCGTCGCGTCGGGATCGAAGATCACCGAGGTCGACAAGCAGCCCTTCATCGACGCGATGAAGCCCGTCTACGAGAAGCATGTGACGGACGCCAAGCTGCAGGACCTGGTGAAGCGTATTCAGGAAACGCAGTGACCACTGGCGGACCGGGGCCACGCCGGCCCCGGTCCGCGACGACCGATCTTCGAAAACGGACCTGAACCGATATGGCCGAGCCCGACACAACCGGCAATGCACGCGACGCGGCCGCCCCGCCGCGTGGACCGATGGTACGGTTCCTGACCCTGCTCTGCGACTGGGCGCTCTACATCGCCGGCGCGGGCCTCGTGGTGATGACCGTCATCGTCTTCTGGCAGGTCTTCGTCCGGTACATCCTCAACTGGACCAACACCTGGACCGAAGTCACGGCGGTCATGCTGATGAGCTGGTTCATCTTTCTCGGAGCCGCGGTCGGCGTGCGCGAGAACTATCACCTCGGGTTCGACGTCCTGCTCTATGCGTTGCCGAAGGGTGGCAAGAAGTATCTGCGATCCGTTTCCGACATCGTCGTCCTCGGCTTCTCGATCGGCATGATCTACTACGGAACGCAGCTCGTCAGGCTGTCATGGGCGGCGACCATGCCGGCGCTCGGCATCCCCGAGGGCCTGCGCTACGTGCCGCTCGTCTGCGGCGGCTTCCTCGTCGCGCTTTTCTCGCTGGAACGTCTGGCCCTGCGCTTTGCGGGCCACGATGTCGACGTCGATCCGCATCTCGACGAGGCGCTCGACCTCGACCAGCCGAAGGAGGTCTGAGCCGTGGCCGCCCTCGTCCTCTTCGGCGTGTTCACCCTGCTGATGCTGATCGGCACGCCGATCGCGTTCTGTCTCGGGGCCGCCAGCTTCGCAACGATCCTCTACATGGGGCTGCCGCCGCTGGTCATCTTCCAGCAGATGAACTCCGGCATGAGCGTGTTCACGCTGCTCGCCATCCCGTTCTTCATCTATGCCGGCGACCTGATGGTGCGCGGCGGCATCGCCCAGCGGATCGTCGCCTTCGCGGGCTCGCTGGTCGGCCACCTGCGCGGCGGCCTGGGCCAGGTCAACATCGCGGCATCGACGCTGTTCGGGGGCATTTCCGGCTCGGCGGTCGCGGAGGCGGCCGCGGTCGGCGGGCTGATGATCCCGCAGATGAAGATGCGCGGCTACGGCGCCGACTATGCGGTCAACGTCACCTCGATGGCCGCTCTGATCGCGCTTCTGCTGCCGCCGTCGCACAACATGATTATCTACTCCATTTCGGCTGGCGGAAAGATCTCCATCGCCGACCTCTTCACGGCCGGCATCATACCCGGTCTGCTGCTCGCGGCCTCGCTGATGGTGGCTGCCTACTTCGTCGCGCGGAGCCGCGGCTATCCGACCGAGGCGTTTCCGGGTTTCGCGACGGTAGGCAGTTATCTTCTGATCTCGCTGCCCGGCCTGCTGCTGATCGGCATCATTTTCGGCGGGGTGCGTTCCGGCGTCTTCACGGCCACCGAAAGCTCGTGCATCGCGGTGTTCTACGCGATCCTCGTCACCCTGTTCGTCTACCGGTCGCTCGGATGGCGCAACTTCGTCCGCGCCACGCTTGGCGCGGTGCGCACGACGGCGATGGTCCTTCTGATCATCGGCACGGCGGCCTCCTTCGCCTGGCTGATGGCCTACCTGCGCATACCGGCGCAGCTCATCGCCTGGATGGGCGCCGTCTCGGAGAACCCGATCGTCATCCTCCTCCTCATCAACGTGATCCTGCTGTTGCTCGGCACCTTCATGGACATGGGGCCGACGATCATCATCGCGACGCCGATCTTCCTCCCTGTCGCCATGCACTATGGCGTCGATCCCGTGCATTTCGGCGTGATCCTGATCCTCAATCTGGGTATAGGCCTCAACACGCCGCCGGTCGGCGCGGTGCAGTTCGTCGCCTGCGCCGTCGGCAGGATAACCGTCTGGGAAGCGATGCGGTCGATCTGGCCCTTCTACGGGGCCGGCCTCGCTGTGCTGGGACTTGTCACCTATGTCCCCGCGCTGTCGCTCTGGCTCCCGGAACTGTTCAGGTAGGAATGGATATGTCCGGACCAATCGCGGATCCCCGCACCGAACGCCGGCCGAAGCTCTCCGAACGCGTCGTGGCGGCGCTCAGGAGCCAGGTTCTGTCCGGCGAGATCGCGCCCGGCCGCAAGCTTCCGACCGAGAACCAGCTGACCGAGACATTCGGCGTCAGCCGCACGGTCATCCGCGAGGCCATGGCGACCCTCGCCGCCGACGGCCTCGTCGAGCCGCGGCAGGGTGCAGGCGTGTTCGTGCGCGATCACCCGACGCTGGCTTTCGGATCGATCAGCCTCGAAGTCGGCAACAAGCTGTCGCAGGCGATCAACGTTCTCGAGGTCCGCATGGGCATCGAGATCGAAAGCGCCGGGCTTGCCGCGCTCAGGCGCAACAGCGCCCAGGAAGCGGAGATCCAGGAGGCGTTCTTCGATTTCGAGCGGCTGCTGGCGCTCGAGGAGGCAACCGGAAAGACCGACTTCGCGTTCCATCGGGCGATCGCCGCAGCGACCAACAACCCCTTCTATGTCGAGGTGCTCGACGCCTTGGGCGCGCGCACCATCCCCTGCGACATCACATCGCCATGGGGCACCGACAGCGTGCTGACCCGCGACTATCAGGAAGGGCTGCAGCGCGAACACCTCGTCATCCTCAACGCCATCTCGGCCAGCGACCCCGAGGCCGCGCGCGACGCGATGCGGGCGCATCTCTCCGCCAGCCAGGAGCGCTATCGCCGCCGCCTGCGCGGACAGCAGGCCGACTACCTGGCCAGTGCCGGCAAGACGCGCGCCGGCTGAACGCTCGAAGGACGGAACGCCACACCATGAGCCATCTCGACTATACGTCACGCTACGCCATCGACCCACAGGCCGCCGCAGCCATGGCCACCGACGAGCTGCGCAGCCACTTCCACATCGGCGGCCTGTTCCAGCCGGGACGGATCAGCCTGACCTACACGCATTATGACCGAATGATCGTGGGCGGCGCGATGCCGGTTGGCGACAGGCTGGACCTTGCCGCGATAAAGCCGACGGGCACGGCAAACTTCCTCGACCGCCGCGAACTGGTCGCCGTCAACATCGGCGGGCCCGGAACGGTGCGCGTCGACGGCGCCGACCATGCGCTGGGCACGCGCGACATGATCTATGTCGGGATGGGAACGGAAACGGTCGGCTTCTCCTCGGCCGTCCCTGATTCCCCGGCCAGGTTCTACCTGCTCAGCGCTCCCGCGCATCACGCGCACCCGACCGGGGTCATCCGCATCGGCGATGCGAAGCGGCTCGAGCTCGGCGACAGGAAGACATCCAACGAACGCTCGATCTTCCAGTTCATCCACCCGGAGGGCGTCAAGACCTGCCAGCTGGTCGTCGGCATGACGCAGCTTGCCGAGGGGTCGGTGTGGAACACCATGCCGTGCCACGTGCACGACAGGCGCATGGAGGCCTACCTCTATTTCGACCTGCCCGAAACCGCGCGTGTCTTCCACTTTCTCGGGGAGCCCGACGAGACGCGGCACCTGGTGATGGCCAACGAGGAAGTCGCCCTTTCGCCTCCCTGGTCGATCCATTCCGGGGCCGGCACGTCCAACTATGCGTTCATCTGGGCAATGGCCGGCGACAATATCGACTACACCGACATGGACGCCGTGCCGCTGGACAGCCTGCGGTGACCGACCTGTCGGCATTCAGCCTCTCGGGCAAGCGCATCGTCGTCACCGGTGCCAACACCGGCATCGGCCAGGGCATCTGTGTCGCGGTCGCCCGCGCCGGCGGAGATGTGGTCGGTGTCGGACGCTCCTCGATGGAGGACACGGCGGCGCTGGTTGCGGCGCAGGGCGCGACCTTCTTGCCGGTCATATGCGATCTCGGCGATCCCCACGCGGCCACGGCAATGTTCGATACCGTATGGGACATGTCAGGAACGATTGACGGGCTGGTCAACAACGCCGGCATCATACGCCGCGCCGACGCCGTCGAGTTCTCGCAAGAGGACTGGGACGACGTCATGGACGTCAACCTGAGGTCGCTCTTCTTCCTGTGCCAGTCATTCGCCCGCAGGGCGCTTGCGGCGGGCCGGGAGGGACGAATCGTCAACATAGCCTCGGTGCTGTCGTTTCAGGGTGGTATCCGCGTCGCGTCCTACACGGCGTCCAAGCATGGCGCGCTCGGCGTGACCCGGGCGCTCGCCTGCGAATGGGCTGCCAAGGGCGTCAACGTCAACGCCATCGCTCCCGGCTACGTGGTCACCAACAACACGGAGGCGCTGCGCAACGATCCCGACCGCAGCGCCGCGATTCTTGGCCGCATTCCCGCCGGGCGCTGGGGCAGGCCGGAGGACATCGGCGACGTCGCTGTCTTCCTCCTGGCGCCGGCGTCCGCCTACATGCACGGAGCCGTTGTGCCGGTCGACGGCGGATGGCTGGCGCGATAGGAAGACGCATGACCGACGAAAAGCTCTTCTCGCAGCCGGACGCAAAGCAGTGGACGCCGACGCCCGACGGCAACCGTCGGCGCGTGGTGCTGCATACCGAAGAACTGATGATGGTCGAGTTCGGTTTCGAGAAGGGCGGGATCGGCGCCGCTCATTCGCACCCGCATGTCCAGTCGAGCTATGTCGCGGAAGGGCGGTTCGAGGTGACGATCGACGGCAGGACCGCCATCGTCGAGGCCGGCGGCGCATTTATCGTGCCCTCCGGTCTCGTTCATGGCGTCAAGGCTCTGGAGGCCGGCCGGCTGGTCGACACATTCACGCCCTGCCGCGCCGATTTCCTGTAGTATCCGCCAGCATGTCCAAACGCCTGTCCGACAAAACACTGGCTGCACTGCCGTCGTCGGTGGCGGTGCCGTGCTACGACCGCGCCGCCGTGACTCCCGGCATCGTGCATCTCGGCGTGGGCGCGTTCCATCGCGCGCACCAGGCCGTCTATGTCGACGATTGCCTTGCCGCGGGCGAGCGCGAATGGGGTATCGTCGGAGCCTCGCTCCAGAGTGCGTCCACGCATGATGCGCTTGGCCCGCAGGACGGCCTCTATACCCTGGCCACACGCGGCGGCGACCGCGAAACGCTGCGCGTCGTAGGCTCTATCGGTTCGGTGCTGGTGGCGCCGCGCAGCCCGTCGGGACTGCTGGACGTGCTGGGCGATCCACGCACCCGCATCGTCACGCTGACGATCACGGAGAAGGCCTATCTGCGCAATGCGGCTGGCGGCCTTGACACGGGGCATGCCGCGATCGTCGCCGACATCGACACCCCGGAAAACCCGCGGACGGCACACGGCTACCTGGTCGAGGCGCTGGCCCGGCGCCGCGCCGCCGGTATCGCTCCGTTCACGGTTCTCTCCTGCGACAACCTGCCGGCCAACGGCGCGACACTGCACCGGCTGCTCGGGGAATTCGCTGCCCTGCGTGACCCGGAACTGGCGAAGCATGTCGCCGAGATCTCCTGTCCGTCGAGCATGGTCGACCGCATCGTGCCGGCGACCACCGACGCGGACCGTGCGCGCATTTCGCTGGAACTCGGCGTCGAGGACGCTTGGCCGGTGCTGACCGAACCCTTTTCGCAATGGGTCATCGAGGACGACTTCTCCTCCGGCCGGCCCGGCTGGGAAGCGTTCGGGGTCGAGATGGTGCGTGACGTCGGTCCCTTCGAGGACATGAAGCTGAGGCTGCTCAACGGCGCTCATTCGGCGATCGCCTATCTTGGCCTGCTTTCGGGCCACGAGACGGTCGCGAAATCGTTCGGCGATCCGGCGATCCGCAGCTTCGTCAAAGGGCAATGGGCCGAGGCCGCGCCGACACTGCCGACCGCCTCCGGGCTCGATCCGAAGCGCTATGTCGAAGCACTGACCACCCGGTTCGACAACACGGCGCTCGCCCACCGAACCGCCCAGATCGCCAATGACGGCAGCCAGAAGCTGCCGCAGCGCATCGTGGCCACGGCGCTCGACCGGATGAACGCCGGCGCCGGCGCGGATCACCTGATGATGACCGTCGCCGCCTGGATGCGGGCCTGCGAACTGCGCGTATCTGGCCTCGCCGCCCAGCACTTCACCGATCCTCTCGACGACGCACTCGTCCGCATCGCCAAGCGAAACCTGCCTGCGGCGGAGGCCGTCGGTGCCGTGTTCGACCTCGCCGGCTTTGCCGGCGCCAGCAAGTGGCGGCCGGCGCTGGAGGCGCTCGCCGCCGACAACCTGGCGATGCTGCGCACAGACGGCGTCGCAGCTGCCCTCTCCCAACTCGATACCGGAGGACAATCCGCTTGAAACAGACCTGGCGCTGGTTCGGTCCGAACGATTCCGTCTCGCTTTCCCATGTGCGCCAGGCCGGCGCGACCGGCGTGGTCACAGCCTTGCACGAACTCAATGACGGCCGGGCCTGGCCGGCCGATGCGATCGCTGTCCGCAAGGCCGAGATCGAAGCGGCCGGGCTGACATGGTCGGTGGTGGAAAGCGTCGTCGTGCATGAGGACGTGAAGACGCGGAGCGGCCGCTACCGCGAACTGCTCGACAACTACAAGGCGTCGATCCGCGCCCTGTCGAAGGCCGGCGTCAAGACGATCTGCTACAATTTCATGGCGATCACCGACTGGACGCGAACCGATCTCGACTATCCGATGTGGCACGGCGGCACAGCGTTGCGTTTCGACGTGGTCGACTTTTGCGCCTACGACGTGCTGGTGCTCAAGCGGGATGGCGCCGAGGCGGACCATCCGGCCGAGCGCATCGCGGCAGCCACGGCGCGTCTCGCTGCTATGAGCGAAAGCGACTTGGCGCGCCTCGAGACCAATCTCATAGGCTGGGTTCCGGCGCGCGAGTTCATCTTCGACCGTGACAGCTTTCGCCGCGCTCTCGATCTTTATCGCGACGTCTCCGCCGACGGTTTTCGCGAGAACCTGTTCGCCTTCCTGCGCGAAATCGTTCCGGTTGCCGAGGAGGAAGGGGTCAGGATGGCGATCCACCCCGACGATCCGCCGTTCCCGCTGTTCGGCCTGCCCCGCGTGGTCAAGGACGCCGACGACGTCCAGGCGCTGCTGGCGGCTGCGCCGTCGCCGTCCAACGGGCTGACCCTCTGCGCGGGCTCCTATGGCGCGAACCCGCGCAACGACCTGCCGGCAATGGCGAGGCGTTTCGGTCCCCACGTCCATTTCGCGCATCTGCGCAACGTCACCAAGGAAGCCGACGGCTCCTTCCACGAGGCGGAGCATCTGGAGGGTGACACCGACATGGTCGCGCTGGTCGATGCCCTGCTTGCCGAGGAGAAGCGGCGCAGAAACGAGGGCAGGGCGGATTGGGAAATCCCGATGCGGCCCGACCACGGACACGCGATCGTCGACGACATCGGCAAGAAGGTGAACCCCGGCTATTCCTGCATCGGCCGCCTGAAGGGCCTGGCCGAACTGCGCGGCATCATGCGGACCATCGAGACGCTGAAAGCCTGAAGCCGACGCACGCCCGGCGTTTTGCCGGGCCCGTCGCCAGCCGGATGTCAGTGGCGTTCCTCGCGGACGAAGGGTTGGCCGAGCGCTCCCGGCTGGCCGCTGCGGCGGCCGGCGGAAAGGCTGCTCCAGACCATGACGCCCAGCGTGACGATGTAGGGCAGCATCAGTACAAAATACTGCGGCAGCTGCAGGCCGATCGCGGCCATGCGGGGTATCAGCGCCTCGATGCAGCCGAAGAGGAACGCGCCGGCGAGTGCCGGCCAGGGCTGCCATCTTGCGAAGATGACCAGCGCGATGGCGATCCAGCCCCGCCCCCCCGACATGCCGTCGACCCAGATCTTGGAGACGGCTACGGTCAGGTAGCCGCCGGCGAGCCCGATCAGCATGCAGCCGACGACAACGGCGCCGAAGCGGTACCAGCCGACAGGGATCCCGGCAGCGTCGGCGGCTTCGGGATTTTCGCCGACCGCGCGCAGGCGCATGCCGATGTGCGTCGCATAGAGCACGTGCACGGTCACGGCGAAGATGACGATCGTCAGGTATACGACGAGGTCCTGCTGGAACAGGATGCGTCCCACGAAGGGCAGGGAGGACAGCGGCCCGAAGTTCAGGTCGCCGAGTCCGGAGAAAGCGCGGTTGGTCCAGCCGTTGCTGGTGGCAAGCATGGCCGTCAATCCCTGCGCGAAGAAGACGATGACCAGGCCCGATATCACCTGGTTGACGCGAAGCGCGATCACCAGCAGCGCAAAGAGCAGCGAAAGGGTGCCGGCTGCGAGGGCCGCGATGACGAGCGCCAGCAGGGGGTGGACCTGCAGCGACAGCATGGCGCCGGCCCCGGCCATTGCCCCCACCAGCATGTAGCCTTCCGCGCCGAGATTGAGCACGCCCGACTTCTCGCAGATGATGAGGCCGAGTGCGGCAAGCGCAAAGGGAACGGCGAAGCCGGGAACGTTGGCGAGCCAGTTGACGACGAAATCCATGGGGCGCGCCTACTCCAGCAGCCTGAGCCGGTAGTGGATGAAAAACTCCGACGCGGCGACGCAGATGACGATGATCGCCTGGATGAGTTGAACCATCGCGAAGGGGACCTGGTAGAAGACCTGCAGGCTCTGGCCAGCGACCATCAGGACCGAGATCAGGAGCGCGAAGAAGGCGACGGCGAACGGATTGTTGCGCGCCAGGAAGGCGATCAGGATGCCTGAGAAGCCGTATCCCACGAAGAACGACTGGGTGAGGCGGCTTTCGATTCCGGTGCTGATGATGAAGCCGCCAAAGCCGGACAGGGCGCCTGACGCCAGCGCGAAAAGCAGGGTCAGGCCGACGATCTTGACGCCGAGCGCGCGCGCCATGCGCGCGTTGGCGTAGACGAAGTTGAGCAGGAAGCCGTAGCGGCTGACGCCGAGCAGCCACCCGGCGAGGAGGACGAGGACCACCGCGATCGGCAGCGACAGGTTCAGGTTCTGCCAGCCGATCGCCATCAGGCGCTCGACGTCCTCGAACAGTTTCGAGTTGGGGAAGGCGCTCTGCGGGTCCTTCCACGGACCGTACAGGAGATGCAGCAGCAGGTTGAACGCGATGTAGTTCATCAGAAGCGTGCTGATGATCTCGTTGACGTGAAGCCTGATCTTCAGGAACAGCGGCAGCGCGATCCAGAGCATGCCGGCGCCGATGGCCGCAAGCGCCATCAGGACGAGGCGAAGGGAAGGCGGGCCGATATCGTAGTTGGCGACCAGCGTCGCGCCGATGGCGCCGAATATGACCTGCCCCTCGATGCCAATGTTCCAGAAGCGGGCCTTGAAAGCGAGGGCGGCGGAAAGGCCGACGATCGTCAGGGGCGCTGCGTAGGCGAGCACCGAGGCGATGTTGCGCTGGCTGCCGAAGATGGCGACGACGAACTCGTTCAGCAGGCCCGACGGCTTGACGCCATAGGCCATCAGCAGCAATGCAGAGAGGAGAAGGCCGAGCAGGATGCCCGCGGATACGACGAGCATCTGCTGGCCCATGGGCATGTGGCCGCGCACTTCCAGATTGAACCGGCCGAACAAGCTGCGGCGCGTCGGCGCCGAAATGGACGCGTCAGCCATGGCCCACCATCGCCTTTCCGATGGCCTGGCGGTCGGCGGGTGTCTCGAACTCGGCGACAATGCTGCCGCGGCTCATCACGCCGATCCGGTCCGACAGCAGCATAATCTCGTCCAGGTCCTCGCTGATCAGGATCACGCCGGCGCCGCGGTCGCGCGCGGCCCGCAAATGATCGTGCACGGCCGCGGACGCCCGTATGTCGAGGCCGCGGCTGGGAGAATGCGCCAGGATCAGCGAGGGAGTGCCCGAAAACTCGCGGGCGATGACAAGCTTCTGTGCGTTGCCGCCGGAAAGCAGACCGGCCTTCTGGTGCGAGCCGCGAACGCCCATCACCTCGAAGCGGCGGACTGCGTCCTGCGTGTCGGCGTCGATGCGCCGGCGGTCGACCCTGAGGACGGAACCGTAGCGTCCTTCCAAGACACCGTTGATCGCATAGTTGTCGGCGACGGGAAGGTCACCCGCAATTGCATCGGACTGGCGGTCGGAGGGAATGCACGCAATGCCGCAGCGGCGCATACGTTCTGAAGGCTGGTTGGTGACGTCGTCATGGCCGTCCAGCCAGATGTTGCCTGAATCAACCTGGGAAAGCCCTGTCACGATCTCGACCAGCGCGCTCTGGCCATTGCCGCCGACGCCGGCGATCCCGTAAATCTCCCCCGACCGGACCTCGAACGACAGGTTGCGCAGACCCGGACCCCGGTCGTCGCGGCGCTCCACGGCGCGAAGCTTGAGCACGGACTTGCCGGCGTTGCCGCTACGCCGCTCGCGTTCATCGATCGTGCTGCCGACGATGAGCGCCGTGAGTTCGGCCTCGCCGACCTCGGACGGCAGCACGCTGCGCACCACCTGGCCGCCCCGCATCACGGTGATGCGGTCCGCGTAGGTCAGCGCCTCGGCGAGCTTGTGCGTGACCAGCACGACCGAATGACCTTCGCGCGCGAGGTTGCGGATGGCCGTGAACAGGCGGACGGCCTCGTCGTCGGTCAGAACGGCGGTCGGCTCGTCGAGGATGATGACCTTCGCGCCGGCGACCAGGACCTTGAGGATTTCGATGCGCTGCTGCTCCGACACCGACAGGCTTTCGACGGGACGGTTAAGATCGACGTCGAAGCCGATGCCGTCGAGCGCGTCCTTGGTCATCGCCTGCAGGCGCTTGCGGGCCTGCCTGTACGACCCCTCGGGATGGGCCATCAGGATGTTTTCCAGGCCGGTAAACGGTTTCACCAGCTTGTAGTGCTGGTGGACCATGCCGACGCCGAGTTGCTGCGCGTCGGAAGGCCCGCGTATCGCGACCGGCCTTCCATGAACGGATACCGTGCCGCTGTCCGGCGTGTAGATGCCGGCGACGACGTTCATCAGGGTGGACTTGCCGGCTCCGTTTTCGCCGAGAAGCGCGTGGATTTCGCCCGGCTTCAGGTCGAAATCCACGCCTTTCAGCGCCGAAAAGTCGCCGAACGTCTTGGAGATGGCCGCCAGCGCGAGGGCTGGCGGAACATCGGCGCCATCCGGGCCATGTCGGGCGGTCTCCCGCATATGGCCCGTGATCGCGTTCATTGCTGGCTGATCACGCCCTTGACGTACCAGTCCATCGCCCACAGGTCGCCATCCGACAGGACTTCGCCTGCCTTGACGCGCTCCTTGCCATCGCGGTCGGCCAGTGGCCCGGCATAGACCTGCTTGCCGTCGATGATGGCCTGGCGCTCGTCCATGATCTGCTTCTTGGCCTCTTCGGAAACGGCGTCGCCGCAGCAGGCGATATCCGTACCACCTTCCTTGATGCTCAGGAATGCGCCGTAGGGGCCGGGTTCCCACTCGCCGGCGGCGATCTTCTGGATGGTGGGCGTCAGGTACTTGTCCCACACCCAGACGGAGGAGCACTGCGTGGCGGTGCTGAACTCGCTGAGATCGCGGTGGTGGCCGGTGCCGTAGATGCCCTTCTCCTGCGCCACGATCTGCGGAGTCGGCGAATCCACGTGCTGGCCGATGACGTCGATGCCCTGCTCGATGAGAGCCTCGGCTGCGGCGCGTTCCTTGACAGGATCGTTCCAGGCGCCGGTAAAGACGACGGTCACGGTGGCGTCCGGGTTCATCTTCTGCGCACCGAGCGCATAGGCGTTGACGGTCCAGTTCACCAGGCCGAACGGATTGGCCGCGACGAAGCCGAGCTTGCCGGTCTTGGAGATGGCGCCCGCCGCCATTCCGCACAGATACTGGCTCTCATAGGTGCGGCCATAGATCGACTGCAGGTTGGCGGCGTTGGTGGTGCCTGCCGGATTGATGAAGGCGACGTTGGGATGCTGGTTGGCGAGTTCGAGGAAGGTGTCGGAATAGCCGAACGCCGATCCCAGGATGATGTTGGCGCCGCGGTCGATGAAAAGTTCGACGGCCGGTCGGATCGCGGTGGCGTTCTCCGGCACGTTCTCGACCACCGGAATGGTGATGCCGAGTTCCTTTTCGACCTTGGCGCGCGCCTCGTCGAGCGACTGCGACCAGCCGCCGTCATTCTTCTGCGAGAAGATGATCAGCGCGGGGCTCGGATCACCTTCCAGCTTGAACGGCTCGGCGTGGATAGCCGCCGGAACAATCGATAGCGCCAGCCCCCACGCCAGCGTTGAGATTCGAGTCATGCCCATTTCATGCTCCTTCGAGTTTGCTCTTGTTTTCGTTCCCGTAGCCAACCCGTCTTGTTGTCGGTTCCGATGGCCACTCGAATCGGAACCTCGTTCATGCGTTTGACATCGCGGCGAAGATCATGCTCGGCGTGATCGGCGTCTGATGGAACTTGGCGCCGCCGAACGGCTTCAGCGCGTCCTCGATGCCGGAGGCCAGGGTCGCTCCAACAGCGATGCAACCGGCCTCGCCAACGCCCTTCACGCCGAGCGGATTGAGCGGCGACGGCGTCTCGAGGTGGGCGATCTCGATGTTTGGTACTTCGGTGGCGTAGGGGATCAGGAAGTCGACGAAGTTGGCGTTCGTCGGATTGCCTTCGCGGTCGTACTCGATGCGTTCGTAGAGTGCGCCGCCGATGCCCTGGGCGAAACCGCCCATCACCTGGCCGTCGACGATGACGGGATTGATCATGTTGCCGCAGTCGTGGATGCAGACGTACTTCTTCACCTCGACGCTGCAGGTGTCGCGGTCGACCTCGACGATGGCCGCGTGGACGCCATAGGCCCAGGTCGCGCACTCCGGGCTGAAGTAGTCGGTCGCCTCGAGCCCGGGATGCTGCCCATCGATCAGCGGTGGCCCGTCGTGCCGGCTGGCCGGGGCGAATTGCGTTGCCGCCTGCGCCGCGGAGTTGAAGGCGTAGCGCAGCGGGTTGGTGGCCGTGGCGATCGCTGCCAGCGACACCTTGCGGTCGGTGCCGGCAATGACGGCATGTCCGTCCCTGAGTTCGATGTCGGCGGGGTCGGCCTCCAGCATGTTGGCCGCCGCCTTGATGGTCTGCTCGCGCACCTTCATCGCGGTCTTGTGGATGGCGTTGCCGGACACGACGGCAGCACGGCTGGCGAAGGTCGCGACGCCCCATTCGAAGGTGCCGGTGTCGCCTTCGACGACGATCACGTCCTCGACCGCGACGCCGAGCTGGTCGGAAACGATCTGTGCGAAGACGGTGTCGTGGCCCTGACCCTGCGAGGTCAGGCCGGTGTTGACGTAGACCTTGCCGGTGATCGGATGGATCTTGACGTGGCCGCCTTCATAGGGACCTAGCCCGGTGCCTTCGACATAGTAGGCCAGGCCGAGACCGAGCGCCTTGCCGTCCTTCAGGGCTGCCGCCTGGTCGGCGGCGAACGCGTCCCAACCGATCGCTTCGCGGGCCATATCGAGCGCCTTGTGATACTGTCCGCTGTCGAGCTTGACGCGCAGGCCGTCGGCGAACAGCAGCCCCTCGCGGGTATAGGGGAAGTCCTCATCGCGGATCAGGTTGCGCCGGCGGACCTCGAAACGATCGAGGCCGAGTTCCTCGGCAAGCTGGTCCATCGCGCGCTCGATGGCGAAGCAGGATTGCGGCCGGCCGCAGCCGCGATAGGGCGTGACCGGGACCGTCGGCGTGTACACCGCACGGAAGCGGACGTGGATGTTGGGAATGCGATAGGGACCGGCGATCGATGTCGAAGCCACCTGCGCCACCGCGATGCCGTAGGGAATGAAGGCGCCGGTATCGTGGAGGAAGTTGTCGCGCAGGGCGATCACTTCGCCGTTCTTCCTGGCGAACAGCTCGATCTCGTGGATCTGGGTGCGCTCCTGGTTGGAGCCGATGAAGTTCTCGCGCCGATCCTCGATATACTTGACCGGCCGGCCGAGCTGGATCGCGGCGTGCGGGACCAGCAGTTCGTCGGGATAGGGGAACATGACCTTCTGGCCGAAGCCGCCGCCGACGTCCGGTGCGATGACCCGGACCTTGTCCTCGTCGAAGCCGAAGATCGACGCCAGGCCACCGCGCACGCCGAGCGGCGCCTGCGTGCCGTCCCAGACGGTGAGTTCGCCCCGTACGGAATCGTAGCGCGCCGCGACGGTGCGGCATTCCATGGCGGCGGCGGTCGAGCGGTCGACCTGGATCTTGATGCGCGTGACGTGCTCGGCCTCGGCGAACGCCGCCTCGGGATTTCCGCAGACCTGCGTGAAGTCGGCCGCGATGTTGTTGGGATGCGTCGGATGAACGAGCGGCGCGGCGTCGCCGACCGCGCTTTCTAGGTCGAGTTCGACTTCGAGCGGTTCGTAGTCGACGTCGATCAGGTTGACCGCGTCTTCGGCGACGTACCGGTCGACGGCGACGACCATCGCGACGGTCTGCCCGACATAGTAGACGTCGTCGCGCGCCAGCGGGCGTTGCGTGCGCGCGTCGGTCATCGACGGATGCGGGATGAGCAGAGGCAGCTCGATATCCAGGTGGCCGATGTTGTCGCAGGTATAGACCGCCACCACGCCGGCCGCCTGTTCGGCCGCGCTGACGTCGATGCCCTTGATCCTGGCGCGGGCGAAGGGACTGCGCAGGAAGGCGGCATGCAGCGCGCCGGGCAGGTTGATGTCGTCGGTGAAAGCGCCCTTTCCGGTCAGCAGCCGGGGATCGATGTTGCGCTTGATGGGTGCTCCGAACTTACGCGTCGACATCACTCGCTCCTTCAGGCTCGGCCGGCCAGCTCGGCGGCGCGGCGAACTGCCTTCACGATGTTGGCGTAGCCGGTGCAGCGGCAGAGGTTGCCGGAGATGAGTTCGCGGATGCCGGCGTCGGAAAGGTCCAGGGGCTCGCCGGAATCGAAATGCGAGCGGATGTTCATGATCATGCCCGGCGTGCAGTAGCCGCATTGCAAGCCGTGGCATTCCTGGAATGCCTGCTGAAGCGCACTGAGCGATCCGTCGTCGTTGGCTTCGCTCTCGATCGTGCGGACGTCGGCGCCATCGGCCTGCACCGCGAGCGTGAGGCAGGAGCGCGCCGACCGTCCATCGATCATGACCGTGCAGGCGCCGCAAACGCCATGCTCGCAGCCGACATGCGTGCCGGTCAGGCGCAGGCCATGGCGCAGGAAGTCCGACAGCAGCATGCGGGTGCTGACTTCCCGCGTCACGGCGTGGCCGTTGACCGTCAGCGACACCTCGGCCCTAGGGTCGGCCGAAGTGTCGGGAAGGGCGCGGTCCAGATGCTCGTGGCTACTCATCGGAATCAGCCTTCCCGTGTCATGTCGGCCGCCTCGCGAACCACGCGGCGGGTGAGCGAGGCGAGCAGGTGCTTGCGGTATGCCGTGGTCGCGTTGTTATCGTCGGGCGCCGTCACGGCTTCCTTCGCGCGCTCGCCGGCGAGCGCCACGTCGGCGTCCGAGAGCGCCGTTCCGACGATCGCCGCCTCGACGTCGGGCAGCCGGACCGGCCGCGAGGCGATGCCGCAGGCGGCGAGCCGCGCCGCCGAGACCTTGCCGTCCGCGCCGCGCTCGATGATCGCGCCGACCGCGGCGATTGCATAGTCCCCCTTGCGCCTGGCGAACTCGGCGAACGCGTGGCCGGCTCCGGCCGGCAGGGCGGGGAAGGTGGCGCTGACGATCATCTCGTCTTCGCCCCGGGAGGTTGTCATGTGGAATTCGAAGAACTCGTCGGCGGCGATCTCGCGCCGGCCGCTCGGCCCGGCTGCCGTCACCCAGCCGCCGCTGAGCAGCAGGATCATGGGCATCTCGGCGGCGGCGTCGGCGTGGCAAAGGCTGCCGACCGTCGTGCCGCGATTGCGGATCGGCACGTGGGCGACGTGGTGGAGCGCCGCGCGCAGCAGCGGGTTGGCTGCGAAAGCCGCGTCGCTCTGCTCGAGATCGCGGTGCCGGACGGCGGCGCCGACCCGCACATTGCCATCGATGATGTCGATGCTGCTGAGGTCGGGGATGCGGTTGATGTCGATGAGCGTCGCTGGCGACGCCAGCCGGAAGTTCATCGCCGGAATGAGGCTCTGGCCGCCCGCTAGGATCATCGCGCCGGGATGTTCGGAGAGAAGGCGAACCGCCTCATCCGACGACCGCGCGACAAGATAGTCGAAGAGCGGTGGTTTCACCCATTTTCCCCCGTCTCGGGGCATCGCCGGACGCATTTGTTGCGGGATATTCGACGCCTGGGCGCCTTTATCTCCCGCAGTCTGCCGTGCCCGACAAGCCTGCTCAGTTCCCCGTCGCCTTATCCTGATAGTGGATATTATATCGACTTTTTGACTATAAGTTTCAGCCGCGCGGGGTGTCAACCGGGTTTTTGCGGCGCAGCGACGAGGGACAACCCTGGCACCGCTTCGCGCCTTTCCGCATGGCGCCCGCCGCTCACGGGCCGGTCATTTCCTTCGGATCGATCGGACGGGCCATCCGGCGTCCGAGGACCGTTTCGCACCAGGCGGCAACGGACAGAAGGCGGGCCTCGGAACAGGGCTTGCCGATGATCTGCAGCCCCACCGGCAAGCCCGATCGCGTGAAGCCGCACGGAATTGAGATCGCGGGACATCCGGTGACGGTGATCGCGTAGCCGAGAATCAGCCAGTCGAGATAGGTTGCGAGATCGCGGCCGGCGATGCGCGACACATAGCGTTCCTCCGCCGGGTAGGGCGGCACGGGCGCCGTCGCGCTGACCAGGAATTCTTCGCGATCGAGGAAGGCGAGCAGATTGGCGCGGCAGCGCGCCTGCTCGCGCGTCGCCCGGGAAATCTCGGCGCTGGTCAGCGCCAGGCCCTGCTCGATATTCCAGATCACTTCGGGCTTGATCAGGTCGCGCTCCGGCCCGGCGAGCAGTTCGCCGCGCGCTGCCGCGAACTGGTGCGCCCGCAGCGTGCGGAACGCATTGTCGGCTGCGGAGAGGTCGGGCGCCTCGTTCGTCACCGTGGCGCCGGCGCGGGCAAGCCTCGCCGCCGCGTCGGCGACGACGTCGCGGATCTCGGGTTCGAGTTCGGCGAGCCCCAGATCGGCGGAGAATGCCATGCGCGCCGGCTGGAACGGCTGTCGGGCGGCGACCGCGAAGTCAATCTCCGGCAGCGGGCGCGAGAGCGGGTCGCGTGCGTCGAACCGGGCCATTGCCGCCAGACCCAGTCCGGCATCAGCGACGCTGCGCGCAAGCGGACCGATGACCGACAGCGTCTGGCCATGAACCCCTCCGGGACCTTGCGGTATCAGCCCCGGGGTCGGCCGCAATCCGACGACGCCGCAGAACGCCGCCGGAAAGCGCAGCGAGCACGCGAAATCCGATCCCTGGGCGATGGCGGCCATGCCGGTGGCGACCGCGACCGCCGAGCCGCCCGAGGAGCCGGCGGGCGACAGCCGGGTATCCCAGGGATTGAGCGTGCGACCGAACACATCGTTGAAGGTGTTCGCACCCGCTTCGAACTCCGGCGTGTTCGACTTGGCGAAGACGACGCCTCCGGAAGCTTCAAGCGCCTCGACCATGAAATCGGAGCGATCGGCAACGTTGTCCCGGTAGACGCGCGACCCATAGGTCGTGCGGACGCCGGCGACCGGGTAGGAATCCTTGATCGGGACGGGCAGCCCGGCAAGCATGGTTCCGGACCAGTCCGGCCGTTGCGCAAGTCGGTCGCTGGCCCTGTCAAAGCAAAGCGTGGGCAATGCGTTGACAAGGGGATCGATCGCCCGGACGCGCTGCTCGGTGGCGTCAAGCATCTCTTGCGGGCTGATCGTGCGTGTGCGTAGAAGGTCTACGACGGTGACGGCATCCTGCGACCACAGCGGTTCGCTCATCCTACGCTCTCCCGTCCTGTGCCCGCCGAGGCTGGCAAATCATCGAAATAGTGGATACGGTATCTGAATAACGAGCAAACATCAGACGATTTGCCATGAGGAAACCGACGAGGACGGTGCGCCGGACCCCTGATCCGGCCACGGAGGAATCCGGCTTGCAGAAGCCGACCGCGCTGGATGCGCGGTCGACCGAGGCCAAGCAGGGATTGGAGCGGTCGTTCGCCGTGCTCGACCTGATCGCGGCCAGGCCGTGCCGCGTGGTCGACGTGATGCGCGACATGGGACTGCCTTGGGCGACCGCGCACCGGACGGTGAAGAAGCTGGAGAAGGCCCAGTTTCTGATGCTGAACACGGAGACCTCGCACTACGAGATCGGCCCGCGCATGTGGCATCTCGGCTCCGCATACCTCGCCAACAACAAGATGCTGTCGACGGCGATCTCCTATCTCGCCCGCGACCGCGACATACGCGGCGTCGACGTCCAGGTCGTCGAGCGGATCGGCGACTTCTCCGTGGTGATCCACGCCGAAAAGCGGCAGGTTCAGGAGATTTCGAAGGCGCAGTACGGCTACCACATTCCGCTGCATGCGGGATCGAAGGGACTGGTTCTGCTTGCCTATGAATCGCCAGAGTTCGTGTCCGCCTATTGCTCGAAGCCGCTCGAACAGCTGACGCCGCTGACGATTGCGGACCCGGACGCGTTGCGCGAACGGTTGGCGCAGGTACGCTCGGAAGGTTTTGCGCAGACCGAGGGCGACGTGCAGACCTTCACCGGCTCGATCGCCGCCCCGGTCTTCGGCGCCAAGGGCGCCTTGGTCGGCTGCGTCTGCTTCGTCTACCTCAAGAAGGTTGCCCGAGATCATGCGCTGATGGACGAGCTCAAGGAAGCGCTGCTGCTGATGACCCATACGCTTTCGGTGTCGCTGGGCTGGCATCCCGGCCAGGTCTGACCGGGTCAGCGCGCTGCCTTGCCCGGTCGGTCCTGATAGGATCCCTGCAGGTTGGTGAACGTCTCCTCCAGCACGTCGACGATGATCTCGATCGACTTGTGGCCCATCTCGGCGCTGGCGACCGTCGGGTCGCCGAAGATGGCCGCATGGCCGGCTTCCGGACGCGGTCGCCGCGCATAGGTCCGGGTCGGATTCGTCGGCGCGACGAGATCCCAGCCGACGGGACCGTATTTGGCGCCCTTCAGCTTCTCCATCTTCACCAGCTCCGGACGGATCGCCAGCTGGAACGACGCCTCGAGCTCGCAGCCATGGCCCATGCCGCCAACGACGGACTTCCGCATCGCATGGATCCTGTCGGCCGCCGGCTCCCAGTAGCTCACGGCGGATACCTTGAAGTCGTGCTCTGTATCAAGCTGGTCGACCATGTGTCGCGCGACCTGATCGTTGGCCGTGCCGCTCGGGCGGTTGCCGTTGAGCAGGATGACGTGCCTGAAGCCCTGCTTGACCAGCGCTGCGCCGATCTCGAACAGCATCAGCTGATAGGTCGGGATGGACAGCGATATCGTCCCGGGGAAATGTTCGAAGGTCATCGACACGCCGTAGGCGACGGGCGGGGCGACGAGCGCGCCGATCCGCTCGGCCAGCCTGATGGCGATGTGCTCGGCCTGATGGGTGTCGGTGTCGACCGGCATATGCGGGCCGTGCGCCTCGGTGGCGCCGGTAGGGACGATCACGGGACGCCCTGCGGCGATCGCGTCGGCGATCTCCATCTGCGTCATGTATGACATGCGGTTTTCCAAGGTCGCCTCCTGAGCCGGTAAAGTGGGTGTCAGCTTTCCTTGCCGAGCCAGCGCTTGACCGAGGCGCCGACCACCTGGCCGCCGAGTTTCAATGCACTGAGTTCCTTCACCGATGCCGGCGCGGCATCATCGCCGCCGAGCTTCGCTTCGATGTTGGCTACGAACTGCTGGATGAGAAGCTTCGCGGTCTCGGTCACAACGCCCGGCCGCCCGAACTGCGCGACCGGGCCGCTGAGCTGGATGTCCGCGTCGAGCGCAAGGTCGGTCGCTTCGCCCTTGTCGGCGAGCGCATAGGTCATTGTCATGCGCGAACGGCTGCCGCCCTTCTTGTCGACGCCCCGCCCCTCGGCCTTGCCGGAGAAGGTAGCTGGGTCCGGTTCATGTGTGACCTCGCCTTCGAAGGCCGCCTTGAAAGGCCCGAGCTTGATGGAGACCGTGCCTGCATAGGCACCGTCTCCGTCGTCGCGGGTAAGCGCCGCGCCGGGCATGCAGCCGGCGATGGCGGGGATATCCTGGAACAGAAGCCAGACTTCCTCGCGCGGGCGGTTGATGAGAACGGATTGCTTGATCTGCATGTCGCTCGTTCTCCTCGTATGCCCTGCTATTCCGCCGCCTGCGACAAGGATGCCCCCTCGCCAACCGCGTGCCAACCCTCGTCGGGATCGGTCCAGTTGTCGGGCAGACGCACCATGCCCTTTGCCTTCATGGCGCGGAAAGCGTCGCCGCGGTCGAACATCGGCGGCGTTCCGCGTTCCTTGCGCAGGCGCTCGCGCAACGCCTGGGTCTGCCTCGCGTCATGCGCCCACTTGCGGCCGGCGAGCGATACCGCCACGCCGTAGTCGTCGCGCGCGCTTGCCTCCGAGATGAGGCCGCACTGCAGGTCATAGACAACCTTGTCGGCTTCGCGCGCCAGCGGGTCGCCCCAGCCCCCGCCGCCGGTGGTGATCACGCGCACCGACGTGCCGGGCTTGACGACGACCGTGTCGGACATTCCCGGATAGACCTTCTCGCCATTGTCGGGTTCGATGACAGAGACCTGGTAGTTCTGTCCGGTCTTGCCGCCGTTGACGCCATAGCACCCGAGGATCGACCGGTCGGCGTTGGAGATCAGGCGGCACTCGTCGAGCGCACGGATGCGCTTGTCGTAGCCGAAGCCGCCGCGCCTGAAGCCGGCGCCGCCGGAATCTGTCTTCAGCGCCAGCTGTTCGACCATGATCGGGTAGCGCGTCTCGGAGAATTCCGCCGGCAGGTTGCGCGAGTTCGGAACGATGTGGACGACGTCCGATCCGTCGGCCCATGGCCGTCCCGGGCCGCCGCCGCCGAGCACCTCGCGGAAGAGGAAGAAGTCGTCGCGGTTGCGTCCGCCGGTAAGACCCCAGATGCGGATGGTCTCGTGGTCGGCCGGCATGCGGCCGTCCGTCGCCTTGGAGAGGCATGCGGCGAAGACGCCAAGAGAGCGCAGCATCAGGAAGAAGCGCATGCCGGTCGGCTTGCCGAATGTCGGCGTGATCAGCGTGCCCTTCGCGGGGAAGATCACGTCGATGACGTCGAGCACGCCTTCGTTCGAATCGATTTCGGCGGCCCGTTCGGGCGATGCCGCGAGCGAACGCAGGACAGGCGCCAGCCACTTGCGGAAATAGCGTCCCTCGACCTCGTCGAGCGCCCAGTTGATGGGACCCTTGGCCTCCGGATCGGTGCCATTGAAGTCGAGCACGATCTTGTCCGGCGTCTTGGTCATGGTCACGCGCAGCGCGTGCAGCTTGCCGTCCTCGACGCCGTCGGCCTCGATGTAGTCCTCGTAGTGATAAACGCCGTCCTTGATCTTCGGCAGGATCTCGCGCCGGAAAATCTCGGCCGCGTTCTTGAGTATCTGCTCGAAGGCCGCCTCCAGAGTCTCGACGCCGTAGCGCTCGGCGAGCGACACGATGCGGCGCGAGCCGAGCTTGCAGGCGCCGATCTCGGCGTCGAGATCGCCGGCGAGGTGGTCTTCGAGGCGCGAGTTGCGCGTAATGATGCGGAACGCCGCCTCGTTGAGGACGCCGCGGTCGTAAAGCTTGATCGGCGGAACGAGCACGCCTTCCATCCAGCTGTCCGTCGCATGCACCGGCAAGCTGCCCGGCACGGCGCCGCCGACGTCGTCATGGTGGCCGAATACCTGGCTGAAACCGATCAGCCTGTCGCCATGGAAGATCGGAACCGTCGTGCACAGATCGGGCACGTGGCCGATGGCGCCGCAGGAATTGTAGGGATCGTTCCAGAAGAACACGTCGCCCGGGAAGATGTTGTCGGCGCCGAAATACTCGAACACCGGCTCGACGATCGCCGAATAGGAACGTCCGGTCAGCTTGCGCCCCTTGGCGTCGAACAGCGCGACGCGATAGTCGTGCTGGTCGCGGATCATGGGCGACCGCGCGGTCCGCTCGACCGCCGCCTCGATCTCCAACTCCGCCGCCCGAATGGTGCCGTGGATGACTTCGAGCTCGATCGGGCCAAGCTTCACTTTCTTCTCGCTGCTCACGACTGCGTCTCCCTCGCGGTCAGGATAAGATTGCGGTAGCCGTCGGTGGTGCAGGACCAGCCGCCGGGCACCACGACGGTGGAGCCGTACTCCTGGATGATGGCGGGTCCCGGTACGACCTGGCCGGCGACCAGTTCGGTGCGCTCGTAGAGCGGGCTGTCGACCCAGCCGGTGCCTTTCCAGTAGACCTTGCGCGTTCCGAAGGGTTTAGCCGGTTCCGACGCCGTCTCCTTCGCTTCTATCCGCGGGCGGTTCTGGACGCCGACGGCGCGAACCCTCAGGTTCACCAGCTCGACGTCCTGCTCGCCTTCGTAGTGGAAGCCGAAGGACTCGTCGTGGACGCGGTGGAAGTCCTTCCACATATGCGCGACCGCCGCCTCGCCCGAAACGCCGTCGGGCGCCGTGACCTGCACCTCGTGGCCCTCCCCGAAGTAGCGGACGTCGGCCACATATTCGGTCTTGATGTCAGCGTCACCGATGCCTTCGGCGCGGATGTCGCGGCGACCTTCTTCGGCGAGCGCCGTCCACGCGGCGACGATCTCGGCGACGTCCGCAGTCGACTGGCGCCGTACCATGGTGCGGATGTAGTCGCGCCTGACGTCGGAGACATGCAGGCCGAGCGCACAGAGATTGCCGGGGTCGGGCGGCGAGATGACGGTCTTCATCCCGAGGAAGTCGGCAACTTCCGTGGCGAACAGACCGCCGGCGCCGCCGAAGGCGACCATCGCGTAGTTGCCAGGATCGCGGCCGCGCGATGTGGTGACCTTGCGGATGCCGAAGACCTGGTTGACGGCGGCGATCTCGAGCACGCCGGCCGCCACTTCCTCGGCGCTCATGCCGTGCTGCCTGCCAAGCTCCTCATAGGCTTTTCGCGCGGCGTCGAGATCGAGCTTGATCTCACCGCCGATGAGGGAGGTCGGGAGCCGGCCGAGAACGATCGCGGCGTCGGTGACGGTCGGACGCGTGCCGCCGCGGCCGTAGCAGATCGGTCCGGGGTCGGCGCCGGCGCTCTGCGGGCCGACCTTCAGGCTGCCATAGGGGTCGGTCCAGGCGATAGAGCCGCCGCCGGACCCAACGGTGACGATGTCCAGCATCGGCGTCTTCACCGGATAGTGCTCGATCATCGATTCCGACGTGTACATCGGGGTCTGCTTCTCGATGATGGCGATATCGGTCGACGTTCCGCCGACGTCCGACGTCAGGATGTTGTCGTAGCCGGCCAGCGTCGCCATGTGGATGGCGCCGAGGATGCCGGCCGCCGGGCCCGACAGCAGCATCGTCACCGGCTTGTCGCCTGCGGTGGCATGCTTCACCACGCCGCCGTTCGACTGCATGATGAGGAAAGGGATGTCGCCGGATTGCGCGCGCAGGCGGTCGGCCGCGCTCTGCAGGTAGGTCTTGCAGTATGGCTTGACCAGCACGTCCACCAGCGTGGTCATGGCGCGTTCGTACTCGCGGTACTCCGGCAGCACCACCGACGACAGCGAAACGAAGACGCCCGGGAAGTTTTTCTCGATCAGCTCGCCGATGCGGCGCTCGTGCTCGCCATTCGCATAGGAATGGATCAGGCAGACGCCGATGCAGGTGACGCCGTCCTCGACGAGTTCGCGCACCGCCTGGATCGTCGCCTCCTCGTCGATGGGCTCGAGTTCCGTGCCGTCGAATTTGAGCCGGCCGGGAACCTCGCGCACGAGGTGCAGGGGAACCAGCCTCGGCGGCTTCACCCAGAAGAACGAGTTTCCGTAGCCGTCCGGCACCGACTGGCGCGCGATCTCGATCATGTGGCGGAAGCCGCTGGTGACCAGCAGGCCGAGGCCGGCGAACTTGTGCTCCAGAACGGCGTTGGTAGCGACCGTCGAGCCGTGCAGCAGCATCGCGAGATCCTGCGGCTCGGCGCCCACCTTTTCGAGAACCTTGCGTACGCCGTCGAGCAACCCGACGCTCGGATCGCTGGGCGTCGACGGCGTCTTGATCGCCGTGATCGCTCCCGTTCGCTCGTCGATCGCGACAACGTCGGTGAACGTACCGCCGGTGTCGATGGCTACCCTGACATTCATCTGCACCCCTCCGAGTATCCACTATACGGATATTGCATTCATTTAGCGCACATTCTCAAATCAGTGGCAACCCCCTTTTTGAGCGGGCGGTCTGCCTGTGACTCCCAGGATGTCGCGTACGGCGTCCGCCCCGCGGCGGATTCGCGGCGAGGCGCGGCCTGACGGCGGGCGTGTTGACCATGGTTCATGGGTGGCCGCCCGGGCCGGCGCTCACATCGGCCGGGCGCGCTGGCGACAGCCGATGGATCGAGGGCCGGCCGAACTGTGGGGTCGTGCCGGTCAGTCCAGATAGAGCCGCGCAAGTTCCTCGCGCAGCGCGTTCTTCTGAACCTTGCCCATCGCGTTTCGCGGCAGGGCGGACCTGACGAGCACGCGTTTCGGAATCTTGAACTTGGCGAGTACGCCTTCCAGCGCGCCGCGAACCTCACCCTCTTCGACGATCTGCCCGTTTCGGGCGGTCACGACCGCGGTCACCGCTTCGCCGAAATCGGCATGCGGCAGGCCTATGACAGCGGACTCGCCGACCGACGGCAACGCGTCCAACGCGTTCTCGATCTCGGCCGGGTAGACGTTGAACCCGCCCGAGATGATGAGGTCCTTGGCGCGGCCGGAAATCGTGACGTAGCCGTCCGGGTCGATGTAGCCGAGATCGCCGGTAATGAACCAGCCGTCCGGCCTGAACTCCTGGGCGGTCTTTTCGGGCATGCGCCAGTACCCCTGGAACACGTTCGGGCCCTTGATCTCGATCACGCCGATACCGCCGTGCGGCAGCGGCTTCCCGGTGTCGGGCTCGGCGATGCGCAGGGAGACGCCGGGCAGGGCAAACCCGACCGCGCCCGGGCGTCGCTCGCCGTCATAGGGATTGGATGTGATCATGTTGGTTTCGGTCATGCCGTAGCGTTCGAGGATCGCGTGGCCGGTGCGTGCCGTGAAGGCGCGGTGGGTTTCGGCCGAGAGCGGCGCCGAGCCGGAGACGAAGAGGCGCATGTGGCTGGCCGCGCCGCGATCGAAGCGCGTGTCGCCAAGCAGCCTGGTGTAGAAGGTCGGTACGCCCATCATCGCCGTCGCCCGCGGAAGAGCCGACATCACAGCGTCGTTATCGAATTTGGGCAGGAAGATCATCGACGACCCGGACAGCATCACGGTGTTGATGGCCACGAACAGGCCGTGCGTGTGGAAGATCGGCAATGCGTGGAGCAGGACGTCGTCTGCGCCGAACTGCCAGATGTCGACAAGCGACAGCGCGTTCGAACGCAGGTTCTCATGCGTGATCATCGCGCCCTTGGAGCGGCCGGTGGTTCCGGATGTGTAGAGGATTGCGGCCAGGTCGTCGGGCTTCGCCTCAACCGTATCGAATTCAAGCGGCATCGTATCCGCGAGTTTCTGAAGCGAGCCGCCGTCCGACCCGTCCAGTGTTTCGATCCGCACACTTGCTTTCCCGAGCCCCGAGGCCAGCGTGTTGCGCGCGCTGCCTTCGCAGACGATCAGCGCCGGTTCGGCATCCGAAGTAAAATAGGCGACTTCGACCGGGGTGTAGGCCGGATTGAGCGGCAGGTAGACCGCGCCGACGCGCAGGCAGGCCAAATAGAGCCAGACGCTGTCGACATGCTTGCCGGTCTGCACCGCAACGCGGTCGCCCGCCTTCACGCCCAGCGAGACAAGCGCGTTGGCATAGCGTGCGGAAGCGGCCAGCATGTCGCCGTAGGTGAACGATCGCCCGTCCTCTCCCGTCAGGAACGGCCGTGACGGATCGGCGATGCGGCCTTCGATGGTGGCGAAGAGATTGCCGTTCATGATGTTCCCCCGTTGGTGTCGGCGACTTCTAGCAGGCGCGCGCCGGTCGCGGCGAGGCGGCGCACCGGCGCGGACGCTGCGACGGCCTGCCCGGAAGCATAGGTTTCGTGGTTCCGCTCTATGTCGCCCAGCCTGTAGAGATAGTTGACCATGATGCCGTGCGAGGACGCCATGCCCGCCGCGCCCGTGTTCGCCAGCCAGTTGATGCGTTCGAGGCGCGCGCCGTTGCCCAGATGAAACCGGGCGACCGGGTCGAGCAGGCGGCCCGCCGCGCTTCGCGGGCCGGTGAGATACCACGCGGCGGAAGCCGTGAGGGACTGTTCGATCGACGCTGCCTTCCTGGCGTCCCGCCACCAATCGGCGTCCTGCAGCGCCTCGCCGATGTCCGGCGGCATGTTTTGCGCCAGCCAGCGTGCGAACAGGGGCGCCGGCGAGAGCGTCACAAACCGCTTGAGCTGCGGAAGGTCCGCCCGCAGTTCCTCGACGACCTGCTTGATCAGGAAGTTGCCGAAGGAAATGCCGCGCAGGCCCGGCTGGCAATCGGAGATCGAATAGAAGACGGCAGTGTCGGCCTCGTGCGCGTCCAGCACCTTCCGTTCGGGGCTTAGGATGAAGTCGATGGAGCCTGCCATCTCGCGCGCCAGGGCCACCTCGACGAAGATCAGCGGCTCGTCGCGCAGGCGGGGATGGAAGAAGGCGTAGAGCCTGCGGTCCGGCGGATCGATGCGGCGGCGCAGGTCGTCCCAGTCCTTGATCTCGTGTACCGCTTCGTAGCGGATGATGCGTTCGAGGATCGCGGCCGGAGTATCCCAGTCTATGCGGCGCAGTTCGAGGAAGCCGCGATTGAACCATGAGCGGAACAGATGCTGGAAATCCTTGTCGACGGGCTCGAGCTCCGGATGGTCAGGCAGGACGTCCAGCAGGTCGGCCCGCATGCGGATGAGCTCGGCCGTACCGTGCGCCGACTGGTTCAGCATGCGAAACAAATCCTGCCGACGCGGCTCGGACAGACGATGAAGCGCTTCGGCGGCGCGCTCGTCGGGCGACGTCGAGAAGGCGCGGGCCGCCGCCACCAGCGGCTCCATGTCCGGGCCGAACTCGTCGAGCAGCATGCGGAAGAACCCGATGCGCTGGGCGCGGTCCTGTTTGCGGTATCGCCTCAGGATCTCGGCCGCGGTCGCGAGCGCTATGGCCTCTCCGCGCGACCTCAGGAGGTTGTGGCACAGAGCGGCCGTCTGTTCGGCGGGCGTGGTCGCCTGAGGCAGCGCCGTGAAGTCGGTCAGCGACCGCCCCCGTTCGGTGATGGCCGCCAGCATGTCGCCTAGGAAAGACATCTTGTCTCCGTTACCACTCGCTGCGCATCTTGGGGCGGCAGTCCGGCGGCGGTCCGAAATCCAGCTTGCTGCATATATCCATATAGTGGATTGTATGTCCAAATGGTGACGATCTGCAAGCAGGACGGGCAGCGCATGTTCAAGATCGAAGGCTAGGCGCGGAGGGCGAGGGGGAGATGACCGAAGGCCGGCCGGGGGCGCCGCGTACGGCGATGATCGCGCGTCTCGCCATGCTGGCCTACGCGCTGATCATCGCCGGCTCGTTTTCGTTCGGCGCGCTGGCGGCGCCGCACGTGCCTTCCTCGGTGCTGAACCTCGTCCGGTTCCTGGCGGCGTTCCTGCTGATGGCGGCGCTGTTGCGCATCGTGCGGGGTCCGCTGAAAGTTCCCGTGGCGCCGTGGCGCTTCCTGCTCCTCGGCGGTTTGATGGGCGCCTACTTCGTCCTGATGTTCATCGCGCTGCAACTCACCGACCCGGTGTCGACCAGCGCGGTGTTCACGCTCATTCCGTTCATGGCCGCTGGCTTCGGCTTCCTGCTGCTCGGACAGAGGACGCACCCGGTCGTGCTGGCAGGCCTGATGATCGCAGCCGCCGGTGCGCTCTGGGTCATCTTCAGGGGAGAGATCGCGCGCCTGAGCGCGTTTCACGTCAGCACCGGCGGGGTCATCTTCTTCATCGGGTGCGCATGCCAGGCGCTATACGCGCCTTTGGTGAGGCTGCTCAGCCGCGGCGAGAGCGTCTTCGAATTCACGGTGTGGACGCTCTTAGGCTGCACGCTCTGCCTGTTGCCCTTCGCGATCCCGCAACTGGCCGAAACGGACTGGGCCGGCCTCAACTGGGTCGTCTGGGGCGCCATCGCTTATCTGGTCATCTTCGCGACGGCGATCTCCTTCTTCCTTCTCCAATACGCGTCGATGCACCTGCCGAGCGCCAAGGTCTTTCCCTACGCCTATCTCACGCCAAGCTTCGTCATCGTCCTGGAGGCCGGACTTGGCCACGGCCTTCCGTCGTTGGCGATCGTGGCGGGCGCGGCCCTGACGGTGCTGGGCCTGTTAGTGATCCTGCTGGGACGCGACTGAGGCGTGTGCCCGCTTCAGGCGGCTATACAGCCTTCTACCCCTGCCCGTCGGCGACGTCGCGCCAAGTGACCGGCCCTGTCGGGAAAGAAGGAGCGGCGCGCGGCGGCAGTCAGATGATCAGCACGGTGGTTCCCATGGGAACGCGCTGATAGAGGTCGACAATGTCCTCGTTGGTCAGGCGGACGCATCCGTTCGATACGGCCGTGCCAATCGACCAAGGCTCGTTGGTGCCATGCAGCCGGTACATCGTGTCGCGCCCGTCACGGTAGAGATAGAGCGCTCGCGCACCCAGCGGATTGGCAGGCCCGCCAGGAACCCCATTAGCATACTGCAGCAAGCGGGGCTTGCGTTGCATCATGCTGGGGGTTGGCGTCCAGCCGGGCCATTCCACCTTGTTCCCGACCGTCGCCTTTCCTTTGAGCGTCAGGCCCTGTTCGCCGACGGCCACGCCGTAGCGCGTCGCCCAGCCACCCTCCTCGACGTGGTAGAGAAAACGTTCCGTCGTATTGACGACGACTGTTCCGGGCGGCTCGCTTCCTTCGTACTGCACATGCGCGCGCGCGAAGGCGGGGTTAAGGCCGCGTTCCGGCTTGGGCTCTGGAGGAGTCGGCTCCACTTCCGGATCCACCGACGTGCATCCAGAGATCGCCAGGGCGAGAATTCCGAGGATGCTTCGTCGCGTTAATTCGCCAGTCTTCATTTTTGGCTCGCTAGTGCCCGCTCTGCCGTCCCCCTCCAAACTATCAATAGCATATCGGCGGTTACGAGTCGGTAACAGAGTGATGCCTATCGAACTCACCCAGCGTCCTCCCGGCTTCAACGGCGGCTAGTTCGCACCACCATCCCGCATTCCGCAGGGTTGGCTGCTTGGCGGGCTCTCCGGATTTGGGTACCTTGGTGTCGGGCTGGAACCGGCCTGACGGAAGATAGACCATGGCAGATGACCGCCAGTCTCGGGGTGAACTGCAGCGACATCGTCGCCGAACCAAATTGCGATTTGGCCGCCTTGCCCACAACAAATCGAAGCCGGGAATAGGGTTTCTCAGGCTTGTCGGTGCGACCGCCATTCTTGCTGCGTTTGTCGCCGGGATGGTCTTTTACGGCCCGGCGCGGGGAAAACACGGGATTTTCCACGATTGGTTCGTGCAACGACGTGACGCCCAAAGGCAAAGAGAGGTCGAAGCCGACTTGCAGCGCGCGCTAAAGGTCAAGCGAGACGCGGAGCAACTGCAACGGAAGGCGAAAGCCGAGAGCGAAGCGGCGTTGAAGCAATTGAACGAGAGCCTGGAATTTCGGCAGCAACCAGCGCCGAAGCAATAGCGGACGAGTTACACCGGCATCGTCCTGAAGCCTGGGCTGGATTCGCTCACTGCCCGCTCCCGGCAAGTCCCGGCTGCCCCATGCACGTCTGATCCAACCGGGGATCGTCGAACATCACGGCATCAGCGTCGATACCAACTGAGCCGTTTCAGACATTGGCTGCACGCCCCTCGGCCGCGCGGTCGAGTGGGCTGATGCCCGCGCCCTACAACAGCTCTCACGAGCGAACAACCGAGCTTCCGCGATGGCTACATCGCTACAATTGGCACAGGCCGCACGGCAGCTTACAATCGAAACTACCCATCGGTCGCCTCGGGCTAGGCAGAGGAAACCTATTGAGGCTCCACCCTTTGGAAACTTGAACTACCCCTTTTTCTCGACATGTCCGCCGAAGGCATAGCGCATCGCGGACAGCAGCTTGTCGGCGAACTCCGATTCGCCGCGTGAGGAGAATCGGTCGAACAGCGCAGTCGACAGCACCGGCGCCGGCACGCCGGTGTCGATCGCGGCCTTCAGAGTCCAACGGCCTTCGCCGGAGTCCGATACGCGCCCGCCGAAAGTCTTGAGATCGGGATCGTCCTTCAGCGCGCCGGCCGTCAGGTCGAGAAGCCAGGAACCGATCACCGAACCGTGCCGCCAGACCTCGGCGACCGCCGCGAGGTCGATGTCGAACTGGTAGTATTGCGGCTCGGCGAGCGGAGTTGTCTCGGCGTCGGCGGCGCGCGCCTTGGTCCCGGCATCGGCTGCCTGCAGGATGTTGAAGCCCTCGGCATAGGCCGCCATGAGCCCGTATTCGATGCCGTTGTGCACCATCTTGACGAAGTGGCCGGCCCCGCTCGGCCCGCAGTGCAGATAGCCGCGAGACGCAGTATCCCCGGGCACCTCGGGCGCCGTACCGGCGCCGGGCGCCAGCGATGCGAGAATAGGGTCGAGGCGTTGCACCGCATCCTTCGGCCCGCCGATCATCAGGCAGTAGCCGCGCTCCAGCCCCCACACGCCGCCGGACGTGCCCACGTCGACGAAACTGATGCCGCGCGTCGCCAGTTCGGCCCCGAGATCGACGCCATCGCGGTAGTTTGAATTGCCGCCGTCGATGACGATGTCGCCTTCTTCCAGCAATGCCGCCACCTGGCGCACGACCTTGCCGGTGATCGCCGCCGGAAGCATCAGCCAGACAGCCCGCGGCTTTTCCAGCCTGGATACGAAATCTTGCAACGAACCTGCACCCGTCGCGCCATCGCCGGCGAGGTCGGCCACCGCAGCCGCGTTGATGTCGTAGACGACGCAATCGTGCCCGTCGCGCATCAACCGACGCACCATGTTGGCGCCCATCCTGCCCAGTCCCATCATGCCAAGCTGCATTGTTCCCGTGCCTCTCGCCGAATTGTGTCTGCTCCAGCAGACGCGGACGGCTATTGCTTTGCAAGTGGCTCCGTCGCCGGCACGTTGTTGGCCTGCTTGCCTGGCATTTATTCAACCATTAGGTTGACAATTGTGAGTGGCGTTCGTAATGTCCCTGCCATGCCAGACAACCACCTTCTCGACGATGTTTTCCACGCCCTTTCCGACCCGACGCGGCGCGCGATGCTGCAGAGCCTGTCCGGATCACGCATGACGGTCGGTGAACTCGCCGGGCCCTTTTCGATATCGCTCGCCGCCGCCTCCAAGCACATCAAGGTGCTGGAGCGCGCCGGACTGGTCCGCCGCCGCGTGGACGGTCGCACGCATATCTGCAGCCTGGACGCCGCGCCGCTGCATGCCGGCATGGAATGGATACGCCACTACGAGAAATTCTGGAACCAGCGCCTCGACATGCTCTCCAGCCTGCTCGCGGCCGACGCGGCAGCCGATCGCAAGGCCCGCGCGTCAGAAACGGGCTCTGGCGGACAGGAGACCTGACCGGTGTGCCTGACGACGCATTGAGACGAAAAAGGCGACGCACACGGCGCCGCCTCCATCATGCGCAGAAGCGGATCAGTAGCCGGCTTTGATCTTCTCGAACTCTTCGATCATCTTCTGCTTCAGCCGGGGCAGCGGCGACTGGAAAAGCGTCTTTGCCATGAACTTGTCGACGTCCGCATAGCCCTGGGCCTCCACGACGGCCGGGTCGATCGTCGCCATAGACTTGGAATTGGCGTGGCCGTAACCCCAGTCGCCTAGCAGGTAGGCCGCCACCTCCGGCGCGTTGACCGCGTTGAGGAAGTCATAGGCCTTCTGCTCGCTGCCCGGCGCATCCTTCAGCCGGACGAAGCCGCACACCCAGGCCGATTGTCCCTCGACGGTGTCGCGCGTCGACTTGATCGGCGCGCCTGCCGCCGCCGCCTGCACGGCAGCGTCGTTCCATGCCCAGGCGATGTCCACCTCGCCGCCGGTCAGCGCCTGAACGATTTCGGTGGTGTCCGTCCAGTAGAGGCGAACGTTCTTGTGCACTTCACGCAGGAAGTCCGAAGCCTGCTGGAACTGCTCGTCGGTGAGGGTGGTCCAGTCCCTGACGCCGAGCGACAGTGCGGCCAGGGCGTAGGCGTCGTCGACATTGTCGCCGATCGAGACGCGATCCTTGAACTTGGGGTCTGCCAGCACCTTGACCGACTTGATGTCGTCCTCCGACACCTTCTCGCTGTTGTAGGTAAGCAGCGTGTTGCCCCAGTCCCAGGGCATGAACCAGGCCGTGCCGTCTTCCGTCGTGGCCAGGTCCTTCATCGCCATGATGCCGGGATTGAGATCCTTCCAGCCCTCGATCTTCGAGGTATCTAGCGGCTGCAGCAGTCCGGCCTCCCGCCACTTCACGACGCTTTGCGAGCAGGGATGCGCGAGGTCTGTCTTGAAGCCTGCGCGCAGCTTCTCGAAAGCCTCGTCCTCGTCGCCGAAGAAGGTGAAGGTCGGTGAATCGCCGTGCTTGGCAACGTAGCCGGGATGGAAGGCCGGGTCCTCGTATCCGGACCACTCGAAGATGATGAGTTCGCTGTCCGCGGCTTTGGCGACTGACGCTGCCGAGCCAAGCAGGGCGGCGGTGGCCGCCAGTTTGATCGCAAGACGGATTCTTGTTTTCATGTTCGTTCCCCTGTCTCTGTTTATCGTCTGGTCGTTCCGGTCACCCGGTGGCTTGCGCGCGCCCCCCGCCGCGAGAAAAATGTCGAGGGAACGTCGAGGCGAGGTGTTCGCAGGCCGCCTGGTAGGCCGTCTCGCGCGTCACGTCCTCGGTTCCCATCATCAGCCTGAGCCACAAGCCTTCCAGCATTGCTGCAAGCGCAAGCGCCGCGGCGACCGGCTCGTAGGCGTAGCCGCCGTCTTCCTTCAGCTTTCGGCAGAGATCGACGATCACGTTCTGGTACACCTGGTCGCGCGCGCCGCAGAGCGCCTGGTAGGTCGGGCGCGATTTCGCCTCGCCCCAGAAGGCGCACCAGGCCGCCAGCTTCCTGCGGTTGCAGATCGAGCGGTCGAAGTCCGCGGCGACGATCACGCCGAGTTGCCTGGCCGGATCGTCGCCGGCCTTCTGCAGCGCAGCGCGCCAATGCGCGGCATACTCATCGGCCATGAACTGCAGCGTCGCGACGAGCAGCTTCTCCTTGCTTTCGAAATGGAAGTTCACGATGCCGCGCGAAAGACCGGCGCCATCGGCGACGTCAGCCATCGTCGTCTCCGAATAGCCGCGCTTGGCGAGCGAATCGATCGTCGCCTCGATCAACTGCTGGCGGCGCATCTCCTTGGACGCCTTGCGCCCGCGCCTTTCCGGCTCGGCCGCCGGCGGATTGAGCGTGTCGACGGTCACGGCATGCCTCCAGGCGCCACGACCGCCCGGCTGGCGGAAACCGTGGCCGGCAGGCTGGAGGATGATGACGTATGGGATTGGGCGTGCATGTTCATGGACCGTGCGAAGGTTTCCAGCCGCGAAGATGAGTCGGACGGTGCTCGCCCGAGTCAAGCACCTTCTGCATCGCTTCCCATGTCACGATGTTCTTGTCGACATAAGCCGCGCCGACGGCTGCGGCGACCTTGTCGTAGAGCGGGCCTTTCAGGCTTTCGAGTTCCCGGCGCGCGACCTCGCGGTACCACGGGTTGCGGTCGCGCGTGACGACGTCCTCGAACCCTGCCTTGCGCATCGCCGCCGCGTAGCGCGCCGGCGACGCCATCGAGAAGGAGAGCCCCTCGGCGGCGACATAGGCCTTCATTTCGGGCGAAGGCTCGCCGTCATGCGAGATCATCCAGTTCGACGCGGCAAAGACGCCGCCGGGCTTCAGAACCCGGAATATCTCGGCAAACAGCGCTTCCTTGTCGGGCACATGCAGCAGCGCGTCCTTCGAGAAGACCAGATCGAACGTCGCGTCGGCGAACGGCAGCGGTCCGGGTGGCGCCTGCACGAAACGCGCCCGCTCCGAGAGACCGCGAGCCGCGGCACGGCGTTGGGCTGCTTCCACGACCGGCAGTTCGACGTCGAAGCCGGTCGCCCGCCCCGCGCCGTGCTTCTCGAGCAGGTGCAGGGTGATGCCGCCGGAGCCACAGCCAATGTCGAGGATGGACTTGCCCTGCAGCGAAAGGCCTTCGAGCACGCGATCGACCTCTTCGGGTCCGCCCGGCGACAGGTAGCCGTCGCCCCACAGCGCCTCCAGGAACCGGATCGCCTGGTCGTCATACTCGGGCGCGATAGCATGCGTTTCGTTCATCGATCCTCCCCAAACGTTGACGCGCCTGTGGCCGGAAATCTCGGCAAAGCCTAACGCGCCATGAAGAAATTGCAACTGCGTTTGTTGAACATTCATTCAATATCTGGACAAGCTCGGGGGCGACGTGGCAGGTTTTCCGGAAAAGAGACGTGGGGACCCATCGTTTGAAAACCTGGGACGCGATCGTCATAGGCGGCGGCCACAACGGCCTGGTCAACGCATGCTACCTGCAGCGGGCCGGGCTCGACGTCCTGGTCGTCGAGAAGAACGACTGGGTCGGCGGCGCGGCGGTCAGCCGCGAACTCACGCCTGGCTTCCTTTACTCGAACTGCTCCTACGTCTGCTCGCTTTTCCGGCCCGAGATCATGCGCGACCTCGAACTGCCGCGCTTCGGCCTGCAGGTCATCGCCTATGAAGGCGGTGCGGTGTTCACGCGCGACGGCGACTACCTCGCCAACTACCGCGACCATGACGCCCACCGCCGCGAGTTTGCCCGCTTCTCGAAGCGCGACGCCGAGGCCTACGACCGCTATGCGCGCGACGTCACGAGGCAATGTCGCTTCATCCAGCCGCTGCTGATGCGCACGGCGCCTGACCCGACGAGCCTGAAGCCGCGCGACATCGGCGAACTGATGTATCTGGCAAAGAAGTTCTGGGGCCTCGGCCCCGACCAGATGGCCGCGACCCTGCGTTTCTGGACAATGTCGATCTCCGACTTCCTCGACGAGTATTTCGAGACCGACGTCATCAAGGCCAACTTTTCGATCTCCGGCATCATCGGCACCGCGCTGGGCCCGATGTCGCCCGGCACCGCCTATGTGCTGCTGCACCACTACATGGGAGAGGTCGACGGCTCGGTCGGCGCCTGGGGTTATGCGCGCGGCGGCATGGGCGCCATCACCAAAGCCCTGTCGGCGAGCTTCCAGGCGTCGGGCGGCACGATCCGCACCGGCGCCGAGGTCGACCATGTCGTGGTCAGGGACGGCAAGGCCACCGGCATCGTTCTGGCCGGCGGCGAGGAGATTTCGGGAAAACTCGTCGTTTCCAATGCCGACGTGAAGCGCACCTTCCTGAAGCTCGTCGCAGAGAAGGAATTGCCGGACGTTTTCCTGCGCCGGGTCAGGAACTTCAAGATCCGGGGCTCGTCCGGCAAGGTCAACATCGCACTCGACTCGCTACCCGAGTTCCCCGCCCTGCCAAAGGACTCGCCCTGCTATCGCGGCGACCTTCATTTCACCGATTCCGTCGAGCGCATGGAGCGCGCCTATGACGACTGGAAGGCCGGGCGCTGGTCGGCCGATCCCTTTCTCGACATGATGATCCCGACGACGCTCGACCCGACGATGACGCCGCCCGGCAAGCACTTCATGAGCTGCTTCGTGCAATATTGCCCGCCCAAGGTGGAAGGGCGCGACTGGACCGACACCGACCGCGACGCCTTCGCCGAAACGGTCATTGCGCAGATCGCCGACTATTCGCCGGGCTTCCGCGACCGCATCGTGCACATGGAGGTGCGCACGCCGCGCGAGCTGGAAGCCGAGGTCGGCCTCACCGAGGGCAACATCTTCCAGGGCGAACTCACCTTCGACCAGCTTCTCTTCAATCGGCCGGTGCCCGGCTACGCGCAATACCGCTCGCCGATCGGAGGCCTCTATATCTGCGGGTCGTCGACCCATCCGGGCGGCGGCGTCATGGGAGCACCCGGCCGCAACGCCGCCGCCGAGATCCTCCGCGACCTCTCCACACCCAACCGCCACATGAGCCCGGCCCATGACGTCATCTGATGCCATCGTCATCGGCGGCGGGCACAACGGCCTCGTCTGCGCGGCCGTTCTGGCGAAGTCAGGCCGCAAGGTGCTGCTGCTCGAGGCAGCGTCCGAACTCGGCGGCGCCGCGCGCACCGAGGAGTTCGCGCCCGGCTTCCGGGTATCGAGCGTCGCGCACCTGCTCAATCGCCTCCATCCGGAGGTGGTGAAGCTGCTCGATCTCGCCAAGCACGGCCTTGTCCTTCAGCCGGAGCAATCCGTGCCGTCGCTATCCTTGTCGACCAGGGATGGCCCGCTGACGCTGGCGGGCGCCTACGGTGACGACCTCGTCGGAGCCCAGGCGTCCGAGCAGGCCGCATGGAGGAGCCTGCGGGCGCAGCTGTTTCGCTATGCAGGCGTCCTGAAGCCGTTTCTCTCCCGCCGCCCGCCGGACCTGCGCGGCGGCAACTCGCTCGCCGAGACGTTCTCCCTCGGCCAGGCCGGCTGGGCGCTGAAGAAGCTCGGCAAGGAGGACATGCGCGATTTCCTTCGCGTCATCCTGATGAACGTGGCCGACCTGCTCGACGAACAACTGACCGACGATCGCTTGAAAGGGCTGCTGGCCTTCGACGCCGTGCTCGGCAGTCATCTCGGGCCGCGCTCGCCGACCTCGCTGCTCGGCCTCTACTATCGCCTTGCCGGAGACGTTGGCGGCGTGCCGGGGGCGCAATTCGCGCCCAAGGGCGGCATGGGCGCGGTAGTCTCTGCTATCGCCGGTTCGGCCGCCGCCGCCGGCGTCACCGTGCGCACCGAAGCGGTCGTCAGGACTATCCGCATCGAGAACGGTCGTGCGACCGGCGTCATCCTGGCAGATGGGGAAGAACTGTCGGCGGCGACCGTCGTGTCGGCCGCCGATCCCGCGGCGACGTTCCTGGAACTGGTCGGCCCGCGCGAACTCGATACCGGCTTCGTGCGCAAGATGCGCAATATCAGAAATCGCGGCGACGCCGCGAAGCTGCATCTCGCCCTCGACAGGCCGCCGGAATTCGCCGGCGTCGATTCTGCCGGCCACCGCGGCCGGCTCGTCATCGCGCCATCGGTCGATCATGTCGAGCGCGCCTTCAACCCCTGCAAATACGGGGAGTTTTCGCCCGCACCCGTAATGGAGGTTACGCTTCCCTCGCTTTCGGATCCGTCGCTTGCGCCAGACGGCGCCTGCGTCCTGTCCGCCGTGATCCAGTATGCGCCCTACCGGTTGCGCGAGGGCTGGCAGTCCGGCAAGGCGAAGTTCCTCGCCGCCATCATGGCGAAACTGGAGGAGCACGCACCGGGCATTGGCAAGCGGGTGCGTCATGCCGACCTCCTGACGCCCGCTGACCTCGAGCAGCGCTACCGCATGCCGGGCGGCCACTGGCACCATGGCGAACTGCAGGCGGACCAGATGCTGGTGTCGCGGCCTGTATTCGGCGCGGAAGGCTATGACACGCCGATCGGCGGGCTGTTCCTTTGCGGGGCAGGCTCGCATCCGGGTGGCGGCGTCTCCGGCACGCCTGGCCTGAACGCCGCCCGCCGCATCCTGGCCATGGAGCGCTAGACGATGGGAACGACAGCGAAAAAGGCCAGCACGCCCTACGCGGCCCGCATCGCCGCGCGCGGACATTTCCGGACACTTCGTCTCGACACGCCGTTCCAGCCAAGGATCGACGCGCTGATGAAGCGTAACGACTGGTACTCATGGGGCGGCTATCGCGCGCCGAATTCCCTTTGGGACGAAGAACTCGAATATTTCGCGATCCGCAGCCAGGCGTCGCTGTTCGACATCTCGCCGATGGTCAAGTACCGCATCGAGGGTCCTGACGCCGAAGCTTTCCTCAACCGGATCACGCTGCGCGACGTCGCAAAGTTGCGGTCCGGGCGGGTCCACTACACCGCCTGGTGCGACGACGAAGGCCACGTGCTCGATGACGGCACGCTGTTCCGGCTCGCTGACAACCGGTTCAGGCTCTGCTGCCAGGAGCGGCACCTGCCCTGGCTCCACGACAGCGCGTTCGGCTACGACGTGGCGGTGGTCGAGGAGACCGAGGCGATCGCTGGGCTCTCCCTGCAGGGTCCGACCGCATTCGCGATCCTGCGCGAGGCCGGGTTTGCGGGCATAGAGCGGCTCAAGGTGTTCGATCTCGCCTATTTCCAGCATCAGAACGGTACCGTTACGATATCGCGGACCGGGTTCACGGGCGACCTCGGCTATGAACTGTTCGTTCCGGCAGAACTCGCTCTGTCACTGTGGGATCGGTTGATGGACGCCGGCCAGGCGCGCGGCATCCGCGCCATCGGCTACACCGCCCTCAACCGCGCCCGGCTGGAAGCCGGCCTGATCGTCGCCAATGCCGACTTTGCGACGGCCGAACATGCGCTGAGGCAAGATCGCGTCCGCATGCCCGACGAAATCGGCCTTGGCTTCATGGTCGATCTCGAGAAGGGCCATTTCAACGGCCGACGCGCCATCGCGCGAGCGCGCGAGAACAAGACGCTGCGCCACATCCTGGTCGGGCTGGAGATCGAGGGCAATATTCCCGCCGAGCATGCCATCGTCTACCATCGCAGGACCAGGGAGGTCGGACTGGTCAGCGCCGCCGCGTGGTCGCCGCTCGCCAAGCGCAACATCGCGATCGCCAGCCTCGCCCGGCCGTTCGGCGACACCGTCACCGACGATCTCTGGGTCGAGATCTATGCGATGCGGGAGCTCAGATACGAGAAGCTCATGAAACGCGCGAAGATCGTTCCGAGACCCTTCATGAAGCTCGATCGCCGCACCGCCACGCCGCCGGCGGACTTCTGACATGGCCGGTTCCGACGCCGAAGACCGCGAACAGTGGGAACTGGTCAACGCCCCGCTCGGCGAAGCGTGGTCGGGCCGCGCCCGCTACGCCGCAGCGATGTACTTCTACAAGCGCGGCGACCTTTCCGCCGAAGTGCTCGAGGTCTACCGCCTCTGCTCGCGCCTGGACAGCCAGGACCCGCTCGCCATCGTCCGCGACCGCGGCGTCGGCATGGAATGGCTGAAGCGCATGGGCGCCGAACCGTAACCCTCGTTACTCGGCCGCGCCGCGGAAGGCGCTGGCGCCGGTCTCGAACTGCAGCTTGGCGAGCCCGGCATAGACGCCGTCCTTCGACACCAGGCTCTCGTGCGTGCCTTCCTCGACGATGCGGCCGCCATCCATGACCAGGATCCGGTCGGCCTTCAGCACCGTCGCCAGCCGGTGGGCGATCACGATGGTCGTCCGATGCTCCATTAGCCGGGCCAGCGCGGTCTGGACCAGCGTCTCGCTGCCCGCGTCTAGCGCCGATGTTGCCTCGTCGAGCAGCAGGATGGGCGCATCGCGAAGGATCGCGCGCGCGATGGCGATGCGCTGGCGCTGGCCGCCTGAAAGCGTAACGCCCCGTTCGCCGACCTCGGTGTCGAGGCCGTTCTCCAACCGGTCGATGAACTCATCGGCCAGCGCGTCCTTCGCTGCCAGGGCGATCTCGGCGCCGGACGCGCCGGGCCGCCCGAACGCGATGTTGTCGCGCACGCTTGCAGCGAAGATCGTCACGTCCTGAGGCACGATGGCGATCCGCGCGCGCAACGCTGCCGGATCGGCGTCGCTCGCATCGACGCCGTCGATGAGCACCTTGCCTGCCTCGGGATCGTAGAAGCGCAGGATCAACGAGAAGACGGTGCTCTTTCCGGCGCCCGAGGGGCCGACGATCGCTACCGTCTCGCCAGGCTTCACGGAAAAGCTGACATCGTGAAGCGCCGGAAGGTCGGGACGCGCCGGATAGGCGAAGGTCACGCGCTCGAAGGCGATCGCACCCTTGCCCGTTGCCGGCAGGGGCTTCGGGCTCGCCGGCGCGGAGATGGCCGGCTTCTCGGCGAGGATTTCGGTCAGCCGCTCGGCGGCACCCGCAGCCTGCGAAAGCTCGCCCCAGACTTCGGACAAAGCGCCGAGCGCGCCGGCGGCGAACACCGAATAGATGAGGAACTGGCCGAGCGCGCCGGGCGACATCGCGCCGGTCAGGACGTCGTGGGAGCCGAACCAGAGCACCATGACCACGGAGGCGAAGATGGTGAAGATCGCGAAGAAGGTCAGGACGGCCCGCGCCAGGACCGAGGCGCGCGCCGCATCGAAGGCTGCCTCGACGGCGCGCGAAAACCGCCCGGTGACGAGTCCCTCGTTGGTGAAGGATTGCAGCGTGCGCACGGACGATATCTGCTCGCTGGCGTAGGCGGTGGCGCCGGCCAGCGTGTCCTGCGCCTGGCGCGCCTTGCGCCGCACGGCGCGACCGAACGCGACCAGGGGAAGGACCACCAGCGGGATCGCGGCGAGCACGAGGCCGGACAATTTCGGGCTCGTCACCACCATCATGCCGACGGCGCCGAGCCCAAGGATCACGTTGCGCAGCGCGACCGAGGCGGTGGCGCCGACTGCCGCCTTGATCTGGGTCGTGTCGGCCGACAGCCGGGAGACGATCTCGCCCGACAGCGCCGCATCGAAAAAGGCCGGCGACAGTGTCGTGACATGCGAAAACACGTCGCGGCGAAGATCGGCCACGACCCGCTCGCCGAGCGTGATGACGAAATAGTAGCGGCTGGCCGAGGCGAGCGCGAGCAACCCGGCAATGCCGATCAGCAGGAAGAAGTAGTTGGCGACGAAGGTCGTGTCGGCGCTGGTGAAGCCGTTGTCGATCATCTGCCGGACGGCAAGCGGCAGCGTCAGCGTGGTGCCCGCCGCGACCGTCAGCGCAATGAGCGCCGCGGCGACGAGGCCCGGGTAGCGCAGCACATACGGCGCGACGCTCCGCAGCGGCCGCAACCGAGCCGTCCGCTCCTCGTACCGAGCCGTCGTCCGAGCCATTTGGACTGCGCTTCCTCCTGGTTCCGGGGCGCCTGCGCCGCGGCCTTGTGATTCAATTTCGGCTGATGTATAGGCTCGCCAACCGTTTTAGAAGCCGCGGCTGGCTAATAGCTGCGGCTTGACGCTTTTCAAAAGGGGCGCATCGACGCAGGCCCGCCGATCGCGCCGGCAAAGGACGAGACCGATGAAAGAGAAGATTCATCCCGACTACCACACCATCACCGTCGTCATGACCGATGGCTCCAGCTACGAAACCCGTTCGACCTACGGCGCGGCGGGCGACACGCTGAACCTCGACATCGACCCGAACACGCATCCGGCCTGGACCGGCGGCCAGCAGAACCTGCTCGACCGCGGTGGCCGCCTGTCGAAGTTCAAGAACCGCTACGCCGGCCTGTCGATCTGACATTTCTGGCGAGTGGCTGACGGAATGGGCTCCGGCGTGCCGGGGCCCTTTTTCTGTCTGATGCGACAGCTTGCCCTAGCCCCGCCCGGAACTGAACCTTCCTGAATTCTGCCATCAGCCGGTCTCCTGCGCGTCGCCCTCCGGTGACCGCGACCGCTTGCGCCTCAGCGCGTCGGCGATGATCAGCCGCGACATCGCGTGGTAGAGCGGCTCGCGCGATATCATGCGCGACGTGCCGTAGCCGAGCATGGCCGACGCCATCAGCGGTATGACGTTGTCGTGGTTCCCGGTCATCTCGAGGATGATGACGAAGGCCGTCATCGGCGCCTGCACGACCCCAGCAAAATAGCCCGCCATGCCGAGCAGCGCGGCAAGCGCGATGTCCGTGCCCAGCAGCAGCCCGATCGTGCTGCCGACCCCGGCGCCGACCGACAGTGACGGCGCGAAGATGCCGCCCGGTATGCCGGAGATCATCGAAAGCAGTCCCGCCGCGAGCTTTTCGACGAAGAAGAACGCCGGAAGCGCATTGCCCTCGATGGCTGAGCGCGCCTGCTCGTAGCCGGTGCCGAAGGTCTGGCCGCCAGAGGCCAGGCCGATCAGCGCCACGCCGAGGCCGCATGCGCCGGCAAGCGCGATCGTGCGCCGCAGCGGGTCAGGCTGCACCCAGCGGCGGATCCGTCGCATCGCGCGCAGCGCCGACCAGCTGAAGCCGGATCCGAGCAGGCCGCCGGCGACACCGCAGGCTGCCACCATCGCCCAGTCGGCATGCGAGGACATGCGCGCGTCGGTCACCCCGAAATAGGAGTAGTTGCCGACGAGGGCGATCGAGGCCAGGCCGGCAAGGATGACGGCCGACAGGACCAAGCCGTTGGTCCGCGCCTGATAGCTCCGCCCCATTTCCTCGATGGCGAAGACGATGCCGGCGAGCGGCGTGTTGAAGGCGGCCGCAATGCCGGCGGCCGAGCCCGCCAGGATCAGGCCGCGCGCCTGCGCCATGCCGCCCCAGCGCGCGGCCTGCAGCATCAGCGACGCGCCGACCTGGATCGTCGGGCCTTCGCGCCCGATCGATGCGCCGGACAACAGGCCCATCACCGTCAGCAGGATCTTCCCCGCCACGTGGCGCAGCGACAGGATCTGGCGCCGGTCCTCGTCGTCGCGCAGATAGCGCGCCGCGATCGCCTGCGGAATGCCGCTGCCCTGGGTACCGGGAAACCAGGCATAGGCCATCCAGGCGCACAGCATGAAGCCCGCGGGCGTGATCGCCAGGGGCAATGCCGCTCTCCACCCGCCTGCACCTGTCGCCGAGTGGAACAGGTGCTGCGCGAGGTCGGCCAGTTGGGCGAAGACCACGCTGATAACGCCGATGCAGATCGCTCCGACCCAGAACACCAGGCGCGGCAGCCAGACGCGCCTCGACGTCCACATCGCGCGGGAGCGGCGGACAACCGGGAACCTGTTCGTCTTGCGAGCAGCCATCGTCAGGACTTCGGGGGTTTCGACACCCCCTGTCAACAGCGCGGCGTGACGCAAGCCGGCGAGCATGCTATGTGCCCCGGGTGTCGCAACGGCGGCAACCGTCACCCATATAGCCCGGCATGACCGTATCGCTCGATCTCAACACCCGTCCGACGCGCGCAGCATCCGCAGCGCGCGCACCCGCATCCGACATGCAGCCGATGATCGGGCTGACCCGCGGCGAGATGGCCGAAGCCCTCGTCGCAGCCGGCCTCGTTCCCGAGCGGCAGGCAAAGATGCGCGCCCAGCAGCTCTGGCACTGGCTCTACGTGCGCGGCGTCTCCGACTTCGCCGACATGTTCAACATCTCGAAGGATCTGCGCGCCGAACTGGCGAAGCATTTCTCGATCGCCAGGCCGGAGATTGTCGAGGAACAGATCTCGTCGGACGGAACCCGCAAGTGGCTGTTCCGCTTTCCGCCGCGCGGCGCCGGCCGTCCGGTGGAGATCGAGACCGTCTACATCCCCGAGGAAGGCCGCGGCACGCTATGCATCTCCAGCCAGGTCGGCTGCACGCTGACCTGCTCGTTCTGCCACACCGGCACGCAGAAGCTGGTGCGCAACCTGACGGCGGAAGAGATTCTGGCGCAGCTGATGACGGCGCGCGACCGGCTCGGCGACTTCCCGGACCGCGATACGCCGGCCGGCGCCATCGTGCCGGCCGAAGGCCGCAAGGTGTCCAACATCGTGATGATGGGCATGGGCGAGCCGCTCTACAACTTCGAGGCGGTGAAGAAGGCGCTGCTGATCGCCTCCGACGGCGACGGGCTGGCGCTGTCGAAGCGCCGCATCACCCTGTCGACCTCCGGCGTCGTGCCGGAAATCACCCGTACCGGCGAGGAGATCGGCGTCATGCTGGCGATCTCGCTGCACGCCACCAACGACGATCTGCGCGACCTCCTGGTACCGATCAACAAGAAGTACCCGCTGAAGGACCTGATCGAGGCCTGCCGCAACTATCCGGGCCTCTCCAACGCCCGGCGCATCACCTTCGAATATGTGATGCTGAAGGACGTCAATGACAGCCTCGACGACGCCCGGGCGCTGGTCAAGTTGCTCAGGGGTATCCCGGCCAAGATCAATCTCATCCCGTTCAACCCCTGGCCCGGCACCAACTACCAGTGCTCGGACTGGGAAACGATCGAGAAGTTCGCCGACTACATCAACAATGCCGGCTACGCCTCGCCGATCCGCACGCCGCGCGGCCGTGACATCCTGGCCGCCTGCGGCCAACTCAAGTCGGAATCGGAGCGCCTGAAGAAGTCCGAGCGGCTGGCGCTCGAAGCCATGATGATCGCGGGACACGGCGAATGACGACGGGCGGAAGGCTGGGCCGCGCCTGCAAGCGGGTCGCGTGAACGCCGTCTTCGCCTGCCTCTGGCGCTTCGCTGTCATCCTCGTCGGTTATGCCGTCGCATCGCTCGCCACGAGCGCGTTTCTCAACGTCGTGATGCTGGCCTGGTTCGGCCTGGCGCCTGAAGAGACGCGCGATGTCGCGGCCGGTTCGCTTGTCTTCACGATCCCGTTCGTCGCGCTCTTCGTGGCCTATTTCGGATTTCTGCCCGCACTACCGGCCATCGTGCTGGCCGAACTGCTCGGCAAGCGCGACTGGCTGTTCCACGCGCTGGCCGGCGGAGCGGTATCGGTCGTCGTCATCGCCTTCAGCCGGACGGCTGGCGAAACCGGCTATGCCGACGTGGCCGACCTGAACCTCGCTCTGGTCGTGGTCGGCGCAGGCATGTGCGGCGGCATCGGCTACTGGCTGGTCGCGGGACGGAGCGCGGGGCTCTGGCGCGCCGGCGCGGGCGTCACTTCGCCTGCGCCGTGATGATCTTCAGCGCAAACGCCGAGAAGACGCCAGCGAAAAGATAGTCCACGGCGCGCGTCACCCGCGGGCTCTTCTTCATCGCCGCGGCGAAACGGTCCGCCGCAAGCACCATCGGCGCGGTCACCGGGATCGAGATCAGCACGAACATCGCGCCGAGGAAGAACAGCTTTCCTGCCGCGTTCGGGTCGTGCGCCGAAACGAACTGCGGCAGGAAGGTCATGAAGAACAGGATGATCTTCGGGTTCATCAGGTTGACGCCGAGACCGATCGAGAAGCTGCGCGCCACCGAGATGCGCGGACCGGCCTTCGTCTCGGGCGAGAAGGCCGAACCGTAGCGGATCGCCTGCCAGGCGAGAAAGACGAGATAGCCCGCCCCGAAGATCTTGAGGCCGAGGAACGCTGTCGGCGACGCCACGATCAGTGCCGAGACGCCGACCACCACCAGCGTCGTATGCACGATGGTTCCCGCCAGTGCGCCGGCCATCGAGGCGAACCCGGCCGCTCGCCCCTGGCTGAGCGTCCGGCTCACGAACAGCGTCATGTCCGGCCCGGGTGTGATGGCGAGGATGATCGAGGCGATTGCAAACTGGAGGAGAACGGTCGTGTCGGGAATGAAGGGCATGTCGCAAGGCCGGTTGATGACGCGCCAGCCTAATGCCTTTCATCGGACGCGCGAAGGGGGTGCGGCGGCGACCGCTTGGGCCACGACGCCCCAAAGTGCTCGGCTTCACCCAGGCCGTCCGTTGCTAAACAGAACACCCAGCTGCGAGAATAGAGTATCGCCACGACACCAGAATTCGTGCGCGCCTGTTCAAGAATAGAACTAAAGTCGTACGACTTAAGTTTATGCCCGGATCCGGTTTCGGGCGGCAAATGCAGACAGGACTCGATCTGGTCCCCAAATCGTCTCCAATGTGCTTGCACAGGCGTCCCTCTTGCATATTCTGGCGAGGCAAAACAATGCACGAAGATGCAGTTGGGAGGAACGCATGACCACCGAGCAAATTTCTCGTCGCAGGTTTCTGAAAACGGCGGCCGTCGGCGGCACGGCTGCGGCCGGCGCCACACTCGCCGCTCCGGCCGTCCTTGCACAGGCCCCGATAGTCCTGAAGATGCAGTCGTCCTGGCCGGACTCCGACATCTTCCAGGATATGGCCAAGCAGTTCGTCGAACGCGTGCACGCGATGTCCGGCGATCGCCTCAAGATCGACCTGCTGCCCGCCGGCGCAGTCGTCGGCGCCTTCCAGGTGCAGGACGCATGCCATGACGGCGTCCTCGACGCCGCGCACACCGTGCCGGTCTACTGGTACGGCAAGAACAAGGCGGCATCGCTGTTCGGAACCGGGCCGGTGTTCGGCGGCGACGCGAACCAGATGCTGGCCTGGCTATACTATGGCGGCGGCCAGGAATTCTATCGCGAACTGACCCAGGACATCCTCGGCCTCAACGTCGTCGGTTTCCTGTCCTTCGGCATGCCGGCCCAGCCGCTCGGCTGGTTCAAGACGGAGATCACCGACGCCGCCCAGCTCCAGGGCCTGAAGTATCGCACCGTCGGCCTCGCCGCCGACCTGTTCCAGCAGATGGGCGCTTCGGTGGCGCAGCTTCCGGGCGGCGAAATCGTTCCGGCCATGGAGCGCGGTGTCATCGACGGGTTCGAGTTCAACAACCCGACGTCCGACATGCGCTTCGGCGCGCAGGATGTCGCCAAGAACTACATGCTGGCGTCCTACCATCAGGCCTCGGAATCGTTCGAGTACATCTTCAACAAGGACAAGTTCGAGGGCCTAGATCCCGACCTGCAGGCGATCCTCAAGCACGGCGTGGAGGCCGCCCACCTCGCAAACTTCGCGCTGGCGATGAACCAGTACTCGTCCGACCTGCAGAAGCTCGCGACCGAATCCGGCGTCAACGTCAAGCGCACGCCGGACTCGGTCCTGCAGGCGCAGCTGGATGCCTGGGACAAGATCCTGCCACCGCTGATGGAGGATGCGTTCTTCGCCAAGGTCGTCGACAGCCAGAAGGCCTGGTGCGAACGAGTGGTCTACTACAGCCTGCTCAACGCGCCTGATTACAAACTCGCCTACCAGCACTACTATCCCGGCAAGATGTAGCGACTGCCTGCTTGTTTGATGAACGGGGCGGCTGGTCCGCCCCGTTCGCCACGCCGGAAGCTGGGGAACGCGTCGGGATGCAAGCCTATATAAGATTTGCCGACAATCTGTCGGCCTGGTTCGGCAAGGTGTTCGCCTGGTGCGTCCTGGTGATGACCTTCGGCGTCGGCTACGAGGTCTTCGTCCGCTACGTCCTCAATTCGCCGACGCCATGGGCTTTCGACCTCAGCTACATGATGTACGGCACCATGTTCATGATGGCCGGCGCCTATACGCTCTCGCGCGACGGCCACGTGCGCGGCGATTTCGTCTACCGCCTGTGGCAGCCACGAACCCAGGCGAAGGTCGAGTTCGTGCTCTATTTCTTCTTCTTCTTCCCCGGGGTCATCGCCCTGGTGATCTCCGGATGGCGCTACGCGGGCCGTTCCTGGCGCTACCTGGAAGTGTCCAGCATGAGCCCGGCAGGCATCCCGATCTTCCAGTTCAAGACGGTGATCGTTCTGGCCGGTCTGCTCCTGGTGATCCAGGGCATCGCCCAGCTGTTCCGCTGCATCATCACCATGCGCACCAACGTCTGGCCGAGACCGGAGCAAGACGTCGAGGAGCTCGAGAAACTGCTCCAGGAGGAGGGCATGACCGCCCTCAAGGGCGAGGAGCCCGTCGATATCGTCCTTCCGAAAGGCTCCCGCGAATGACCGACCCGCAGATTGCGATCCTCATGCTGGGCATGTTCATCTTCGTGATCATGTTCGGGTTCCCGATTGCCTTCACGCTGATGGCGATGGGCATCGGCTTCGGCTATTACGCCTACTACGATGCCGACCGGATGCGGCACATCTTCGACAACCGCATCTTCGACCTGTTCGTCAACCAGACCTATTCGGTGATGGCGAACGACGTCCTGACGGCGATCCCGCTGTTCCTCTTCATGGGCTACATCGTCGAGCGGGCCAACATCGTCGACCGGCTGTTCGAGACGCTGAACATCACCACCAGACGCCTTCCCGGCTCGATGGCGGTGGCCGCGCTGATCACCTGCGCGCTGTTCGCCACAGCCACCGGCATCGTCGGCGCGGTCGTCACGCTGATGGGCCTGCTCGCCCTCCCGGCGATGCTCAAGGCCCGCTACGACGAGCGCTTTGCAACCGGCGTGATCTGCGCCGGCGGCACGCTCGGCATCCTGATCCCGCCGTCGATCATGCTGATCGTCTACGCCGCGTCGTCGGGAACCTCGATCGTCCGCCTCTATGCCGGCGCCCTCATTCCGGGCTTCATGCTCGCCGGGCTCTACCTCGTCTACATCGTCGGTCGGGCGATGCTCAATCCGAAGCTGGCCCCCCAGGCGGAGCGCTCGGCCGAGCCCATTCCCTACGGCACGCTCGTCTGGATGCTGCTGACCTCGTTCTTCCCGCTGGCGATCCTCATCCTTTCGGTCCTCGGCGCTATTCTGTTCGGCCTGGCGACGCCATCCGAAGCGGCCGCGATCGGCGCATTGGGCGGCCTCGTGCTCGCAGCAGCCTATCGGGCGCTGACATGGGACCGGCTGCGCGAGTCCGTCTACCTGACCGTCCGCACCACCGCCATGGTCTGCTGGCTCTTCGTCGGCTCGTGGACCTTCAGTTCGGTCTTCTCATACCTGGGCGGGGAACAGGTCGTCCGGGAGTTCGTCGTCGGCCTCGACATGACGCCGCTGCAGTTCCTGCTGCTGGCGCAACTCATCATCTTCCTGCTCGGCTGGCCGCTAGAATGGTCGGAGATCATCATCATCTTCGTGCCGATCTTCCTGCCTCTCCTGCCGCTGTTCGGGGTCGACCCGCTGTTCTTCGGCATCCTGATCGCGCTGAACCTGCAGACATCCTTCCTGACCCCGCCGATGGCCATGTCAGCCTACTACCTCAAGGGCATCGCGCCGCCGCACATACGCCTGACGCAGATATTCGCCGGCTCGCTGCCCTATGTCGGCATGGTGTTTCTCTCCATGGCGCTGATCTACACCTACCCACAGCTCGTCTACTGGCTGCCGCAACTGATGTACGGGCGCTGAGGAGCCGTTCGGATGAAACCCATCGACCGCCTGCTCGCGCTGATCGCATTCGCCGCTTTCGCCGGGTTCCTGGGGATCGTGGCCGTCAAGGTCGCGCGCGTCGATCTTTCGGTGATCATCGCCATCGGCATCGCGCTGGTCGCCTATGATCTGTGGAGCCAGCGCGCGCCGAAACGCCGCTAGACCCGCCTGGCCCGCGTCGCGCGGGACCGACCGCAAGACTCGACGCGCCTTGCGGCTTCCCACCCGGGCGGAAGCGCTCTAATAGTGCCGCGGGAAAACTGCGGCCCGCGGCCGCTTGCGAAAAAGGTTGCCTGGATCCATGCCGAAACTGCAAGACGTCAAAAAGGTCGTGCTCGCCTATTCGGGCGGGCTCGACACCTCGATCATCGCGAAATGGCTGCAGACCGAGCTCGGCGCCGAGGTGGTCACCTTCACCGCCGATCTCGGCCAGGGCGAATCCGATCTCGAGCCGGCCCGTCGCAAAGCCCAGGACATGGGCATCAAGGAGATCTTCATCCGCGACGTCCGCGAGGAGTTCGTCAAGGACTTCGTCTTTCCGATGTTCCGCGCCAACGCGCAGTATGAAGGGGTCTACCTGCTCGGCACCTCGATCGCGCGCCCGCTGATCTCCAAGCATCTCGTGGAGATCGCCCGCGAGACCGGCGCCGACGCCGTCGCCCACGGCGCCACGGGCAAGGGCAACGACCAGGTCCGCTTCGAGCTGTCGGCCTATGCGCTGAACCCCGACATCAAGGTGATCGCGCCGTGGCGCGACTGGACCTTCAAGTCGCGCACCGACCTCTTGAACTTCGCGCGCGACCACCAGATCCAGATCGCCAAGGACAAGCTCGGCGAAGCCCCCTTCTCGGTCGACGCCAACCTCCTGCACTCCTCCTCCGAGGGCAAGGTGCTCGAAGATCCGTGGGTCGAGGCGCCGGAATATGTGCATCAGCGCTCCGTCTCGCCGATGGACGCGCCCGACCAGGTCACCGAGATCGTCATTTCCTTCCGCAAGGGCGATCCCGTCGCGATCGACGGCAAGGAGATGTCGCCGGCAACCCTTCTGTCGGCCCTCAACGACCTTGGCCGCGACAACGGCATCGGCCGGCTCGACCTCGTCGAGAACCGATTCGTCGGCATGAAGAGCCGCGGCGTCTACGAGACCCCCGGCGGCACCATCCTGCTGGCCGCGCACCGCGCGATCGAATCGATCACGCTCGACCGCGGCGCGGCGCACCTCAAGGACGAGCTGATGCCGCGCTACGCGGAGCTCATCTACAACGGCTTCTGGTTCTCGCCCGAGCGCGAGATGCTGCAGGCGCTGATCGACAAGAGCCAGGAAGAGGTCGAGGGCGACGTCCGCCTGAAACTCTACAAGGGCAACGTCATCGTTACCGGCCGCCGTTCGCCGAAGTCGCTCTATTCCGACGCACTGGTCACCTTCGAGGACGACCGCGGCGCCTACGACCAGAAGGACGCCGAGGGCTTCATCCGCCTGAACGGCCTGCGGCTGCGCACGCTCGCGGCGCGCAAGCGGAAGTCCTGAGGCAGTCTGCATGAACAAAAAAAGCCCGGCGATGCGCCGGGCTTTTTTCTTGCCGTGAAGGACAGGTCTATTCGCCGTCGATGGCCGTGGCGATGCGCGCGATAGCCTGCTGGTAGACGCTTGCGGAGTTCCAGCCTGCGATGGCGCCCATGTTGCCTTGCGCGCCGACGCCGGGCTGCCAGCCATGCGCCCTCAGGAAGTTGGCCGTGGACATCAGCGCCGTGTTCTTGTCGCGCAGGTTCTTGTTGCCGACGCCATATTTCAGGACGTTCCCCGGCAGGAACTGCGTGTGGCCGATCTCGCCATGCATGGCGCCGACCGAACCCGCGCTGAGCGCGCCGATGTCGACCAGCTTCAGCGCGCCGATGGCATGTGGCGTGAAGAACGCCGGCCGGCGGCAGTCATAGGCGAGCGTCACGATGGCCGAAACCGTGTTCTGCTTGCCCATGAAGGAGCCGAACCCCGTTTCCATGCCCCAGATGGCCAGCAGCACGCCTGGCGATACGCCATAGGTGCGCTCGATCTTGTTGAAGAGCGCCGCGTTCGACTTCTTGAGCGAGCGGCCCTTCGAAATGATCGTGGCGCCGCCGCGGCGCTGCATGAAGGAATCGACCGAGCCGCTGAACGCCTTGTGCACCGCGCGATCGGCCTTGATCGTCGCCGTGGCGTAGTTTGCATTGGCCAGCGCGGCGAGCCCCTTGCTCTTGACGCCAGCCGACTTGGCCTCCTGCGCGAAAGCCTGCTTCCACTGTTCGAATCCGGCGCCGCTATCGCCACACTGAGCGGCCTGCGCAACGCCTGTCAGCAGGCAAAGCGCCGCCGCGCCTGCTGCCGCGATCCACTTCCCCTTGGCAAAGAATGCCATGCTGTTCTCCTGAGTTGTTCGAACTGTGATCGTTTGCCTGACTTGCGGTCGGTCGCGAAGGTCACGGGCCCGCAAGGTGCATTACCTGTCTTAATAAGCTGCGAATGCCCAAAAACCGGTCGCCGATCAAGCTTTTGTTGCCCGGAATCGGCCGCAGGCGCCGATGTTGCCGCGGTTGTGATCGACAGGACACTGCAGCGGCGTGCCATTGAGGGTATCCGCGATGTCATCGCCGGACGCAGGCCGGGGCGTGAAATCTCCTGCAACAAAACGTCATGGCTCGGCCCGATCCGGCAGGAACGCATCGATGTGAACTTCGTTTGAAAGCCGAGGGACCAAACAACGGAGTTAAGTCATATGCATACGAAACTCTTTGCATCCGCAGCCGCAGGCGCGCTGCTGGCGCTGACCGGAGCGGCCTCCGCCCAGTCGGCCGTTGTCGCCACGACGGATCTCAACGTGCGCGCCGGCCCGGGTCCGCAGCACCAGGTTGTCGGCGTGATCGGCGCCGGTCGGTCCGCCGACCTCAACGGCTGCCTCGAAGGCAGCAAATGGTGTGTCGTCGCGTTTGAAGGCCGAGAAGGCTGGGTCTATTCCGACTACCTGACCGGCGAGTTTGGCGGCACCCAGGTCGTGCTTACGGAACGGCCCGCCAACTCGGGCGTCGTGGTTGTCGATCCCCCGGCGGATGTCGACGGCGGCGCGACCGGCGCGATCACCGGCGGCGTCACCGGCGCGGTCGCAGGCGCCATCGTCGCCGGCCCGATTGGCGCAGTGGTAGGCGGAGGCGCCGGCGCAATCGGCGGCGCCGCAGCCGGAACCGTGATCGATCCTCCGGAGCAGGTCCGTACCTACGTCGCTTCCAACCAGATCGAGCCGGTCTATCTCGAAGGAGAGGTCGTGGTTGGGGCAGGGCTTCCCGAGACCGTGAAGCTCCGGGAAATCCCGGACTACAAATATCGCTACGTCTACGTGAACGGCCAGCCGGTTCTGGTGGAACCGGACAGCCGGCGTATTGTCTACGTGATGCGCTGAACCAGCATCTTGACGAGCCCGCCCGACAGAAAGTCGGGCGGGCCTTTCTTCACCATCCAGAGCGAAGCCGTCCGGGCGGCACTTGACGCGAGGGGGTTTCATCGACCCTATCGCACCCAACCTACCCGTCCCGGATTCCCGATGGCCATCGACCCAGCAGCCTTCGAACGCTACCGGCGTTCGCCCACCGCAAGGACCACTTTGCCTCGCATGGTGTTGGGCGTGGTCGTCGTCGCCGCGTGCTGGTTCGGCGTGACCCTCGCCGCGATCTTCGGCGGCGCCCATGGCTGGGCGCTGCTTGGGCCGGCATCGGAAACGCTCGGCGCCAACGACCCGGTGGGCCGCTTCCTCGGAACGCCTGTCGGCCTGTTCGCGACGCTCGGCAGCTTTGCCGGAATCTGGCTTGGCCTGTGGCTGGCGATGAGGCTGCTCCACAGGGAGAGGCTGTCGCGCCTGTTCGGCAACAGTGCAAGCATCGCCCGCGCGCCATTCATCAAGGGCTTCGCGGCCGTGGCGATCACCTCGCTCCTGACCGAGGTCGCCTACCTTGCGCTCAAACCCGAAATCGTGCGCGGACCGGTCGAACTGGGCGCCTGGGTGCTCCTGCTCTGTCCGCTCGCCTTCTTCGCCTTCGTGCAGACCTCCTCCGAGGAGTTGCTGTTTCGCGGCTACCTGCAGCGCGGGCTCGCCAGCCGATTCAGGAGCCCGATCGTGTGGGCGGTGCTGCCGACGCTCGTCTTTGCCGCCCTGCACTGGAACCCGGCATCGGTACTGGCGATGAACATCGCCGTGATGATCGCGATCGGGGCATTCTCCGCCCTGCTCGCGCTTCTCGTCTACGCCACCGGCAATCTCGGGGCGGCGATGGGCGCGCATCTCGGCAATAATCTGATCGGGTTTGCGCTTATCTCGCACGACCGGACGCTTGGCGGCCTGGCGCTATTCCAGGCTGCGCCGCTCGACAGCCTGGCATGGACGCCGGCCGAGACGCTTCTGATCGCCGGCACCAGCCTCGCATCGATCCTGGTCACCGGCCTGCTGCTGCTCCATCCTCGTTCCCCGCTGAAAGTGGGGCCCGACGCGGCAGACCCCGAGCAAGGCGGGTCGCCGGTTTCGCCCGCACGGGAGCAAGAACCCGCGCAACCTTGACTCTTCCCGGCTTTTCCTGTCTAAGCCCGGCGAAATTCCGCGACGAGTATGTACTCCGAGCAGCCGACCGGGACCCCTAGAGGTATAAATCGATCCCGGAGGCCAACACCCGGCAGCGCGATGCGCCCCCGGGTGCTTTTTGGCTTTGCGCGTTGCTTGGACCACCGGGGCGGACGTACTACCTCTCGGGTCTGACCCGATCCGAGACCGAAGGAAGCATGATGTTCGAGAGCCTGCAGGAACGCCTTGGTTCCATCCTGAACGGCCTGACGGGCCGCGGCGCGCTGTCGGAGGCCGACGTCTCCGCAGCGCTTCGCGAGGTGCGCCGTGCGCTGATCGAGGCCGACGTGGCGCTCGACGTCGTGCGCTCCTTCGTCGACAAGGTGCGCGCCAAGGCGGTCGGCGCCGAGGTTCTGAAGTCGATCAAGCCGGGCCAGATGGTCGTCAAGATCGTCCATGACGAACTCGTCGACATGCTGGGCGCGGAAGGCGTCGCCATCGACCTCAACGCGCCGGCGCCCGTTGTGGTCATGATGGTCGGCCTGCAGGGCTCGGGCAAGACGACAACGACGGCCAAGATCGCCAGGCGCCTCACCGACCGTCAGGGCAAGAAGGTCCTGATGGCCTCGCTCGACACGCGCCGTCCCGCCGCGCAGGAGCAGTTGCGCCAGCTCGGCGAGCAGACCGGCGTCGCCACGCTGCCCGTCATCGCCGGCCAGTCGCCGCTGCAGATCGCGGCGCGCGCGGTGCAGGCGGCCAAGCTCGGCGGCCACGACGTGGTCATTATCGACACCGCCGGCCGCACCCATATCGACGAGCCGCTGATGGTCGAGATGGCCGAGATCAAGTCGGCCTCGTCCCCGCACGAGATCCTGCTTGTCGCCGACTCGCTGACCGGACAGGACGCCGTCAACCTGGCCAGGAACTTCGACGAGCGGGTCGGCATCACCGGCCTCGTGCTCACCCGCATGGACGGCGACGGACGCGGCGGCGCGGCGCTCTCCATGCGCGCGGCGACCGGCAAGCCGATCAAGCTGATCGGCACCGGCGAGAAGATGGATGCGCTCGAGGAGTTCCATCCGCGGCGCATCGCCGACCGCATCCTTGGCATGGGCGACATCGTCTCCCTGGTCGAGAAGGCCGCCGAAACCATCGACGCGGAAAAGGCCGTGGCGATGGCCCGCAAGATGCAGTCCGGCAAGTTCGACCTGAACGACCTCGCCGGCCAGCTCGAGCAGATGTCCAAGCTGGGCGGCATGGGCGGCATCATGTCGATGATGCCCGGCATGGGAAAGATGAAGGACCAGCTGTCGGCGGCCGGCCTCGACGACAGGATGTTCAAGCGCCAGATCGCCATCATCTCGTCGATGACGAGGGCGGAGCGCGCCAATCCGGACATTCTGAAGCACAGCCGCAAGAAGCGCATCGCGGCGGGTTCCGGCACCGACGCCGCCGAGATCAACAAGCTGCTCAAGATGCACCGGCAGATGGCCGACATGATGAAGGCGATGGGCGGCAAGGGCAAGGGTGGCGGCCTCATGCGCGGCATGATGGGCGGCCTCGCCGGCAAGATGGGTCTTGGCGGGATGATGCCCGGCGGGATGCCCGACCTTTCCAAGATGGACCCCAAGCAGCTCGAGGCTCTCCAGAAGCAGGCGGAGGCGTCCGGGCTTGGCGGGATGAAGGGCTTGCCCGGCGGATTGCCGGGTCTGGGCGGCGGCGGGCTTCCCGGGCTGCCCGGCGGCATGAAGCTGCCCGGCATGGGCGGCGGATTGCCAGGCCTGGGCAAGAAGAAGTGAGGCGCATATGAGCGATACGATACGCACGCCCACGGACGCGGCCGACGCGCGCAAGCTGCTAGCCGGCTATCGCGCTTCCATCGACAATATCGACGCCGCGCTCATCCACATGCTGGCCGAACGCTTCCGCTGCACCAAGGCGGTCGGCGTCCTGAAGGCCGAACACGGCCTGCCGCCTGCCGACCCGGCGCGCGAAGCCGAGCAGATCGCGAGGCTGCGCCGGCTGGCCGACGACGCGCAGCTCGATCCCGATTTTGCGGAGAAGTTCCTGAATTTCGTCGTCCGGGAAGTGATCCGCCACCACGAGCAGATCGCCGCCGGAAACGGCGAGCTCAAGACCAACACCTGAATCCACGCATCAACCGACAAGAGTTCAAGGAGCAAAGAAATGTCGTTGAAGATTCGTCTGGCCCGAGCGGGCTCCAAGAAGCGTCCCTACTATCACGTCGTCATCGCCGACGTCCGTTCGCCGCGCGACGGCCGGTTCATCGAGCAGGTCGGCTCGTGGAACCCGCTGCTGCCGAAGGACGGCGAGCGCGTGAAGATCAACGAGGAGCGCGTCAAGCACTGGCTCGCCAACGGCGCGCTGCCGACCGACCGCGTCGCGCGCTTCCTCGACCAGGCCGGCATCACCAAGCGCGACGCCCGCAACAACCCGACCAAGGCGCTGCCGGGCAAGAAGGCGCAGGAGCGCGCCGCGGCCCTGAAGAAGGCCCAGGACGACGCAGCCGCCGCGATCGCCGCAGCGACCGCTCCGGCAGAGGCTGCTCCCGAAGAAGCGGCTTCCTGATTTCAGGAACTCCCATGAATGGCGGCGGGCGGGATCATCTGCCCGCCGCCTTCTTTTCTGCCGTCCAGGATACTCGGCAAAAGGGCGTGACGTTCGCCGCGACGGCGGTACGGCCCGGCCGGCCGCTCAGCTAGGGAACCGCCTGCGGTAGTGATCGATCACTTCGGGATTGCGCAGGTTGACCGGCAGTTCGCCATTCAGGACGCGCACGGTTTCCTCGGCTGCGCCGATCCCCATGCGCATCATGCTTTCTTCGGTGATCCCCGCCATGTGCGGGGTGACGATGACGTTGTCGAAACCGAGATAGGGATGGTCGGCGGGCAGGGGCTGCGTGGTGAAGACGTCGAGCGCCGCCCCGCCGATATGCCCGGCCGATAGCGCATCGATCAGCGCGGCGTCGTCGACGACAGGCCCGCGCGCGACGTTGATCAGCAGCGCGCCGGGCTTCATCAGGCCGATGCGCTCGCGGCCGACCAGCCCGGTGGTCTCCGGCGTCAGCGGGCAGCAGAGCACGACGATGTCGCTCTCCGAAACGAGTTCGTCTACCGAGGCGAAGCGTGCCCCGGACGGCAGGTCGCGCGGCGCGCGGCTGTTGACGATCACGTCGAGGCCGAAGCCGTTCTGGGCGATGCCGGCGACATGGCGTCCGACGGCGCCGAAGCCGACGATGCCGATCGTCCGGCCAGAAAGGTCATTGCCCGAGGCGGCGTGCTCCCGCCCGGCCAGCCAGCCGACCTTCCTCAGGTCGCGATCGACCTGGCGGAACTTCCGGAGCAAAGCAAGCGACGTCCAGAGCACGTGTTCGGCCACGGTTCGGGCGTTCGCGCCGGGAACGTTGGCAACCAGGACGCCGGCCCTCGTCGCCGCCTCCAGCGGGATCATGTCGAGCCCGGCGCCGTGGCGGATGGCCGCGCGCAGGTTGGCCGCGCGCTCGAAGAGAACCGGCGGAAGAACGGCGCGGACGATGACGATGTCGGCACTGCGCGCCTCGTCGGCAAGCGTCACCGCATCGATCGCCGAGGCAACCACGAGATCGCCATGGTCCTTGAGCCGCGCCGCAGCTTCGGGATGCAGCGGGTGGGTCGAGAAGATGGTGGGCAAGGACGGCTCCTAGGCCGGCGCCAGGGTCTTCCCCGCCTCTTGCGGGCCACCCTGGATAAGGCCTTTCCAGTAGCTTTCGACGCCCTGAAGATGCGCGCTCATGAGGGCCTGCGCAAGGTTGCCGTCGCGCTTCTGGAGGGCATCGAAGATCTGCAGGTGCTCGCCATGCGACTTGCGGCCGCGTTCCGGGTCCCTGAAGTAGATGGGCAGGCGCTGTTCGCCCATCACGTAGTAGACGCTGCAGATCCTGTGGAAGACGCTGTTCTTGGTCGCCCGCACGATCTCCAGGTGGAAATCGCGGTCCTCCTTGGCGATGTCAGCTCCGGCAGCGAGCCTGAGTTCCGATTCGTGCAGGATCTCGCGCAGCCGCTCGAAGTTCTCCTCGGTGGCGCGGCTGCAGGCGAGTTCGGCCGCCTTGATCTCGTGGATCTTCCTGAGTTCGACGGTTTCGTAGATCTGGATCGGGTCGAGCGGCACGCCTGCCTTGGCGAACAGCGCCATCGCCTCGACGCTGGCCTGGCGGGTTGTAAGGTAGATTCCGGACTTGGCGCGGCGCTCGACGATCTGCATCGCCTCGAGGATGGCCAGGGCCTCGCGGATCTGGCCACGGCTGACCGCGAAATGTTCCGCCAGTTCGCGCTCGGAAGGCGTTCGGCCGCTCCCGCCGCTGGAGGCGGAGAACAGGAACGCCGCAAGCTCGGCCAGCAGGTTCTTTTCTTTCATGCCGCGGCGTCCCGTGCGTAGGCCTCCAGAAACGACTCCGAGATGGTGAAGCCCAGGCCCGGCTTCTCCGGAATGGAAATCAGACCATCCTCGACCTCGATCTTCTCCTCGACGAGATCGTGGATCATCGGATTGGCGCCAAGCGAGTATTCGACGGTGAAGCTGGCCGGCGACGCCGCGCATATATGCAGGCCGGCAAAGAAGCAAGGCGCTCCGGCCCACAGATGCGGGGCCAGCCTGAGGTTGAAGGCGCTGGCGATCGTGCCGATCCTCATCGCCTCGCTGATGCCGCCGCAGAAGGCCGGATCGGGCTGGAAGATGTCGGCCGCCTTCAGCATGGCGAGATCGCGGAACGCGTATCGCGTCGCCTCGCTCTCGCCGGTGGCGATCGGCACGTTGGCGGAGGCCCGCACCTCGGCGATGCCTGCCTTGTCGTCGGCCGTCACCGGCTCCTCGAACCAGGCCAGGTCGCAGTCGCGCACCAGCTCGACGAAGCGGCGCGCGCCGGCGACCGTGTAGGTGCCGTGCGCGTCCACCATCAGTTCGACATCTGGCCCGATCGCCTGGCGGGCCGCCCTGACGCGGGCAGCCGAGACATGTGGAGCGCCGTCCATGGCGCCGACCCGCATCTTGACCGCCTTGAAGCCGCCGTGGTCGATATAGGAACGGAGCTGCTCGCCGATCGCATCGGCCCCAGCCCATCCGCCGGAGGCATAGGCCGGCATGCGGTCGAGCTTGCGGCCGCCGATCAGCTGCCAGACCGGCACGCCCAGCGACTTGCCCAGGATGTCCCAGAGCGCGATGTCGACGGCGCTGATCGCCGCGACGGCCGCTCCGCGCCGCGCCATCTGCGGCATGACATGGCCTTCCCTGACGGCGAGCCCGGAGCGCACGCCGTTGTAGAGCATCTCCCAGATGACACCGATGTCGCCCGCATGCTTGCCGATCAGCTGCGGCGCGACTTCGTGGTTGAGCATGTGCACCAGAGCGCCATAGTCGCCGGCACTGCCGGCGGCGTTCTTGCCCTCGCCCCAGCCGACCAGCCCGTCATCGGTCTCGATGCGCAGGATGGCGGCGTCGAAGGTCCTGACCTGACCGAAATCGCTTCGGTGCTGGCGGCTCGTTTCGATGGGGACGCGGACCCACCACGCTCTGGCGCTCTTGATGCGCATTCTTCTCCTTTGCTGCGGCTGGCCGCAGGCGCGCTTTCGTTGTCCGACGCTCGCGAAGGGCCGGCCTCAGGCCGGCATCTTCTTGCCGATCAGCGGCAGGATCGTTTCCGCCGTGATCCGCATCTGGTCGGTGTAGAACTTCTCGGTCAGCACGCTGGAACCGTGGTCCTGGATGAATTTCAGCTGCTCCGGCGAGATGTCGACAGGGTTGCGTTCGACCATGTCGGGATAGCGGTTGGCCGGCGTACGGTCGACCGGCGCCACGAACTCGTTGGTCAGCGCGCCGTCGTAGCCGATGTCCTTGAGGATCCCGACGATCTTCGGCCAGTCGATGGTGCCCAGGCCTGCGGCGAAGCGGTTGTTGTCGGCGATGTGGAAGTCGAACAGGCGCTTGCCCGCCTTGCGGATCGCTTCCTCGACGTCGAATTCCTCCATGTGGATGTGGTACGCGTCGAGGCAGACGCCGCATTCGGGGCTGACCGCGTCGGCGAGCGCCAGCGCCTGCTCGCCGCGATTGAAGATGTAGGTCTCGAAACGGTTCAGCGGCTCGACCGCGATCCTGACGCCGACCTTCTTGGCATGGGTGAAGCACTCGCGGGTCGCATCGACCAGCCAGTTCCACTCCTCGGCCTCCGTGGCGTCCGGCGTCACCTTGCCGACCGTGCCCGGAACCAGCGTGATGATCTCGCCGTCGAGTTCGCTGACCATGGTCAGAACGTCCTTGACGTACTGCACCGAACGCTCGCGCTGCCCCTGGTCCTTGGCGGCGAGATTGCGTTCGCCCAGCATCAGCGTGACGGCCCCCCAGCAGCGTATGCCATGCTCCTTCAGCAACGCGCGCGTCTCGGCCGGCTTGTACTGCTCGGGTTCGCCGGAAATCTCGATCGATTCATAGCCGAACTTCTTGATGCGCTTGAGCGTGACCTCAAGTGGCTCTGCGCGCATCCAGTTATGCGTTGAAAGGTGCATGCTCTCTCTCCCGAATAGTGCCCACGCAGCTGGGTCGCGCGACGGCATCTGGTTCCTCGCCCTCCCGCTCGATCGACCGCCAGCCAGCTGCGGTCAGACAATCTGGTTCGACCAATTGGGACTGTCTTGACCTCTATCGCAAAAGAAATCTGGCCGCAAGCGGCCCATCCCGATCTCTCGTACCGTGACCTAAGTGATTGAACAGAATATAATTATTGCGAGTTCCGAAAATTATCGGCGGCTAGGGTAGCCCATCCGCCCGGCTTGACCCCTTCGCTCATTTTGGTAATACCAGTGTGGGCGGGAAAGCGTGGAGGCCGATGGTCAGTCAAGCGTTCGGCATCCACGGGAGAAGGCTGATGGCCGGCGGTCCGGGGTGGCGCCGTCGGCCATGGCCTTCGAAAGGAGGACTGGCTTTCCGCCTGGAAAGCGGACAATCGGGAACAACGACACAAGACAGCCCTGGCCGGGAAGCGGCCGGAACGAGGGAGGACATTCGTGCCAAAGACCATGAAGGGCCCGGCAATTTTCCTGGCGCAGTTCGCGGGTGACGCCGCGCCGTTCAACTCGCTGAAATCGATCGCCGAGTGGGCAGCCGGGCTCGGCTACAAGGGCGTGCAGATACCGACCTGGGACGGCCGCCTGTTCGACCTCAGGAAGGCCGCCAACTCGAAGGCCTATTGCGACGAGGTCAAGGGTGTCTGCGCAGACGCCGGCGTCGAGATCACGGAGCTGTCGACCCATCTCCAGGGTCAGCTGGTCGCCGTGCACCCCGCCTACGATGCGCAGTTCGACGGTTTCGCCCCGCCGAAGGTCCACAACAATCCGAAGGCGCGCCAGAAATGGGCGGTCGAACAGATGAAGTTCGGCGCCAAGGCCTCGCGCAATCTCGGGCTCGACGCTTCCGTGACGTTCTCCGGCGCGCTGGCCTTCCCCTATCTCTACCCGTGGCCGCAGCGGCCGGCCGGCCTGATCGAGGAGGCGTTCGCGGAGCTCGGCAAGCGCTGGAAGCCGATCCTCGACGCCTATGACGATGCCGGCGTGGACGTCGGCTACGAAATCCATCCCGGCGAAGACGTTTTCGACGGCGCGACCTTCGAGATGTTTCTCGACGCGGTCGGTGGCCACAAGCGCTGCAACATCAACTACGACCCCTCGCATTTCCTGCTGCAGCAGCTCGACTATCTCGAGTTCATCGACATCTACCACGAACGTATCAAGGCCTTCCACGTGAAGGACGCGGAGTTCAACCCGACCGGCCGCCAGGGCGTCTATTCCGGCTACCAGGGCTGGGTCGACCGCGCCGGCCGCTTCCGGTCCCTGGGCGACGGACAGGTCGACTTCTCCGGCATCTTCTCCAAGCTCACCCAGTATGGCTACGACAGCTGGGCGGTGCTCGAATGGGAATGCTGCCTTAAGCACCCTGAAGACGGCGCCGCGGAAGGCGCGCCCTTCATCCAGCATCACATCATCCGCGTCACCGAGAAGGCGTTCGACGACTTCGCCGGCGGCACGACGGACAAGAAGCTGCTCAGGAAGATGATGGGGATCTAGGGAGCAGGTGGTAGGGAAATAGGGGAGCAGGGTCGATAATGGCAGGTACAGCCAGGACCGTACCAACCTATTCCCCTATCTCACCTGCTCCCCTGGTTTTCGAACAAGGAACACGAAATGGTCAGCGGCAGACAGGTTGAATCCGGGCAGGGCCCGATCCGCTACGGCATGGTCGGCGGCGGTCAAGGCGCCTTCATCGGCGCGGTGCACAGATTGGCGGCACGCATGGACGGCGAGTTCGAACTGGTCGCCGGCGCGCTGTCTTCCGATCCGGCCCGCGCCAAGGCTTCGGCCGCCGAACTCGGTCTCGACCCCGAGCGCAGCTACGCTTCCTTCTCCGAGATGGCAAAGGCGGAAGCCAAGCGGCCGGACGGCATCGAGGCCGTCGCCATCGTGACGCCGAACAATGTGCACTACCCCGCCGCGAAGGCGTTCCTCGAGGCCGGCATCCACGTCATCTGCGACAAGCCGCTTACCTCCAACCTGGCGGATGCGAAGAAGCTCGCCGCGCTGGTCGGAAAGAGCGGCAAGCTCTTCATCCTCACCCACAACTACACCGCCTATCCGATGGTCCGGCAGGCGCGCGACATGGTGGCCAGGGGCGTGCTCGGCGACATCAGGGTGGTGCAGGCCGAGTATCCGCAGGACTGGCTGACCGATCCGATCGAGCAGACCGGCCAGAAGCAGGCGGCGTGGCGCACCGACCCGAAGCAGTCCGGGGCCGGCGGCGCGTCCGGCGACATCGGCACGCACGCCTACAATCTGGCGCGCTTCGTGTCAGGGCTCGAACTGGCGGAGCTCTCCGCGGATCTCGACGCGTTCGTTCCGGGGCGCAAGGTGGACGACAACCTCAACGTACTCCTCCGCTTCAAGCCGGCCGGCAAGGCGCCTGCAGCCAAGGGCATGATCTGGGCGAGCCAGGTGGCGCCGGGCCATGAGAACGGACTGAAGCTCAGGATCTACGGCACCAAGGGCGGGCTCGAATGGGTCCAGGCCGATCCGAACTATCTCTGGTACACGCCGTTCGGCCAGCCGAAGCAGTTGATCACGCGCGCCGGCGCCGGTGCCAGCCAGGTCGCGGCTCGGTTGACGCGCGTGCCATCAGGCCATCCGGAAGGCTATCTCGAAGGCTTCGCCAACCTCTACCAGGAGGCGGCCCGCGCCATCCGCGCGGCGCGCCGCAAGGGCGGCAAGCCGCCGAAGGACGTGATCTATCCGACCGTGCAGGACGGCGTCGAGGGCGTTGCCTTCGTCGAGGCATGCGTGAAATCGTCGAAGAAGAACGGCGCCTGGACGAAACTGTAGTCTCAGACCGACTGCAATCCTTCGAGGGCGGGCGTGGGTCCGCCCTCCCTCCGCTGTCGATCAACCGCCCGACACCGACCAGCCGCCGTCGACCATGATGTTGGCGCCGGTGATCAGCGAGGCGGCCGGCGAGGCCAGGAAGACCACCGCGCCCGCCACGTCGATCGGATCGCCGATACGGCCGAGCGGAATGTGGTCCAGCACATGCTTGTGAAAGTCCGGCTGGTCGAGGCTCGGGCGCGTGCCGTCGGTCCAGATGAAGGTCGGCGCGACGCTGTTCACCGCAATGCCGTGGCGCGCCCACTCCGCCGCGAGGCACCGCGTCAGGTGATTGATGGCCGCCTTGGTCATGCAATAGATCGACTCGCCCCGCAGCGTCACCGACCCGGCCTGGGAACTGATGTTGATGATGCGGCCCGACTTCTGCCCGATCATCAGCCTGCCCGCCGCCTGCGTGGTGAAGAAGGTGCCCTTGAGGTTGATGTCGACGGTGTAGTCGAAATCCGCTTCGGTCACGTCCTCGGCCAGGTTTTCCGGGCCTATGCCGACATTGTTGACGAGGATGTCGATGCGGCCGAAATGGCCGTGCGCGGTGTCGATCGCCGCGCGCACGGAGGCGAGGTCGGCCAGGTCCATCTCGACCGCGAGCGCGCGACGGCCAAGGGCCTCGATCTCGGCCACCAGCGACCGGCCGTCTTCCGCCCGGCGCACTCCGACGATCATGTCGGCGCCGGAACCGGCGCAGGCCAGCGCGCAGGCGCGGCCTATGCCGCGCGACGCACCCGTGACCATCGCGACCTGGCCGTTCAGGTCGAAGCGCGGCGTTGTCTGCACTGCCATGGTCGTCCTCCCGGTCTCTGTTCCCTGGAGTCTAGCGGCTCGCGCCATCAGGGGAAACCATCCCCGGTCGAATGGAACCGGGCCCCCGGGCGTCGCATTTTGTCAGGATGCGGCGCTTGAGTGGACCAAGGGCGCGTGCGCGCCTTTTCGTCGGAGCCGCGCGGTCGTAAGCTTGCAGCGCATCGAGTGGAGTTGGACATGGCCCCCCGACCCGTCTGGAAAGGCTATCTGAAGCTATCGCTTGTCACCTGCGCCGTCGAGGTGTCGGGAGCGACCTCGCAGAGCGAGAAGGTGTCGTTCCGAACGCTGAACCGCCACACCGGCAACGCGGTGCGCCGGCAGTATCTCGATTCGGCCAGCGGCAAGCCGGTCGATGGCAAGAACGAGGTCCGCGGCTACGAGGTCGAGAAGGACGAGTTCCTGGTCATCGAGGACGAAGACATCCAGTCGGTCCAGATCGAATCGTCGCATACGCTCAATCTCGACAGCTTTGTCGAGAAGGGCGATGTCGATCCTGTCTACATCGAGAAGCCCTATTACCTCGCGCCGGCCGACAAGGTGTCGGAGGAAGCATTCGCCGTCATCAGGCAGGCGCTCGAGAACAAGAAGATGGCGGGGCTGGCGCGCATCGTCCTCTACCAGCGCGAGCGCCCCTGCCTCGTCGAGCCTTTCGGCAAGGGCATGCTGCTCACCACCCTGCGCTACGGCGACACGGTCAGGCAGGCCGCCGAAGCGAATGACGGCCGCGGCAAGGCAAAGGCCGACAAGGACCTGCTCGACCTGGCGACCAAGGTAGTCGAGCGCAAGAAGGGCAAGTTCGACCCCTCGACCTTCGAGGATCGCTACGAAAAGGCGGTGCTCGACTTCATCAAGTCTCGCAAGAAGAGCGGCCGCAAGGTCCCGGCGCGGCAGGAGCCGACGGAAGAGCAGCCGTCCAATGTCATCAACCTGTTCGACGCCCTCAAGAAGAGCCTCGCGGCCGGCGATCGGAAGGAGGTCGATGACGAAAAGTCGAAGGGTGGCGGCGCAAGGAGGCCGGCGGCCGGCGGCAAATCTCCAGCCGGCAAGAAGCCGCCGCCTGGCAAGCGAAAGTCCTGATGGACAAGCTTGAACCGTACCGCGCGAAACGCAATTTCGCCCAGACGCCGGAACCTTCGGGAACGCCCGCCAAGGCGAGCGGCGCGGATGCGGGCGGAGCCTTCGTGGTCCACAAGCATGCCGCGCGCCGGCTTCACTACGATCTGAGGCTGGAGCATGACGGCGTGCTCTGGAGCTGGGCCGTGACGCGCGGCCCGAGCCTCGATCCGGCCGAGAAGCGGCTCGCCGTGCATGTCGAGGACCACCCGCTGGACTACCGCAGTTTCGAGGGCGTCATCCCCAAGGGTTACGGCGCGGGAACCATGCTCGTCTGGGACGAGGGCACCTGGGCGCCGGAATTCGATCCCGCTTGGGGGATGCAGAAAGGCCACCTTCGTTTCGACCTCCATGGGCAAAAACTCCGCGGCCTGTGGGACCTGGTAAGGCTGAAACCGAAGCCGGGCGAGAAGCGCGACAACTGGCTGCTCATCAAGGCGGACGACAGGCAGGCGCGGTCCGGCGGCGACATCCTCGAAAAGCAGCCGCGTTCGGTGAAATCCGGCCGCACGGTCGAGGAAGTGGCGGCAGGAAAGCCTCCGCGCCGCAAGCCGAAGCGGGCGCCGATGCCGGGCTTCATCGAACCCGAGCTCGCCAGGTTGCGCGACAAGCCGCCGGAAGGCGGCGACTGGCTGCACGAGGTCAAGTTCGATGGCTACCGCATCCAGGCGCATGTCTCGGGCGGCAAGACCACGCTCTACACCCGCTCAGGCCTGGACTGGACCGGCAGGTTCGGAGAGGCGATTGCGCGCAGCCTCGCCTCGCTCGATTGCCACGATGCGATCATCGACGGCGAGATCGTCGTGATGTCGGACAAGGGCGTGGCCTCCTTCCCGGCGCTCCAGGCCACGCTCTCCGGCGGGCAGACCGATCGCATGCTCTACTACGCGTTCGACCTGCTCTGGCTGGACGGTATCGACCTTCGGCAAAGCGCTCTGGTCGAGCGGAAGACCCGCCTGGAAGCGCTGATCGGAACCGGCAATCGCCATGCCCCGGTCCATTTCAGCGAGCATTTTTCGGAGCCCGGGCGCACGATGCTCGCGCATGTCTGCCGGATGGGGCTGGAGGGCATCATTTCGAAGCGCGGCGGCGCGCCGTACCAGAGCGGGCGCAGCACCGCATGGGTCAAGGCCAAGTGCAGCCTGCGACAGGAATTCGTGATCGTCGGCTATGTGCCTTCGACCGCGCGCGGCCGTGCCCTTCGCTCGCTGGTCGTCGGGTACAACAAGGGCGGCAGGCTGCACTACGGCGGACGGGTCGGCACCGGATTTGCGGGATCCGTCGCCGACGACCTCAGGAAGCGGCTCGATCGCATCCCCGCGAAGAAGGCCCCCGTCGACGGGGCGCCGCCGAAGGACAAGCAGGTAAGATGGGTGAAACCGAAGCTCGTCTGCGAGGTCGAGTTCCGCGGTTGGAGCGACGACGGCATCCTGCGCCAGGCGTCGTTCCAGGGACTGCGCGATGACAAGCCGGCCAGGGAGGTCGTCGCCGAGAGCGCCTCCGCGCCGGCCGAAGACGCCCCCGCGCGTCGAAGCGATGGGCGCGCCCCAGGGAGGATCCGAGGGATGTCGGTGAAGCTGACCAGTCCGGACAAGCTGCTCTGGCCCGAGGCGGGCCTGAGCAAAGCGGGACTGCTGCACTACTACGAGAAGGCGTGGCCACGCATGGAACGCTTCGTCGTCGGCCGGCCGCTCAGCCTCGTGCGCGCGCCGGACGGCATCGACGGCCAGCGCTTTTTCCAGAAGCATGCGTCGAAGGGCATGCACCCGGCGATCATCCGGACCGCCGATCCGGAGGACGGCGAGGAGCTCCTGTCCATCCGCGAGTTCGACGGCCTTGCCGCCCTCGTGCAGTTCGGCGTTGTCGAGGTGCATATCTGGGGCTCGACCCTCGACGCCATCGAACAACCCGACCAGATGGTCTTCGATCTCGACCCGGACGAAGGCCTCGTCGTCGAGGATGTCAGGGCTGCCGCGCTGGACGTGATCGACCGGCTGGACGCGCTCGGGCTGCCGAGCTTCGTGAAGACCTCCGGCGGCAAGGGTTTCCACGTCGTCGTGCCGCTTAAGCCGAGCGCCGACTGGAGCACCGTCAAGACATTCACGCACGACTTCGCGCGCGCCATGGAACAAGCCGACCCGGGCCGCTACACGTCGGTGCTGTCGAAGAAGGCGCGCAAGAACAGGATTTTCATCGACTATCTGCGCAACGGACGCGGCTCGACCGCGGTCGCCCCCTGGTCGTCGCGTGCCAAGCCGAAGGCGACCGTCGCGGTGCCGATTACGCGCGACATGCTGCGCGCCGGAGCAGGACCAGCCGATTTCACCATCGGCTCCGCGGCCCTTGAACGCGCGTTGGATGGACCGGACCCCTGGGCGGACTTCTTCAAGGCGGCCAAGCCCCTGAAGCTGTAGACCATCGGATCAAGCCCGATCACGGGCGCTCACGTTCGCGCGAGGGCCTTGCCGAGGCCGCGCACCGGCCTAGTCTACCTTTGGCGCAACGGCCGCCCGGCCGCGCGAACGGACGACAACGGAGGGTTTCCGCCATGCGGTTTTCAAGACGCGAGACGCTGCACCTGGGGATCACGGGTCTTGCCGGCCTGGGGATGACGACGCTCATGCCGTTCTCTGCCAGGGCACAAGGCGACGGCTACAAGACAGACAGCGGCGAGATCGTGATCCATCCGCTCAGCCATGCGAGCTTCGTGATGCAGGCGCCCGGCATGGTGATCTACAACGACCCGGTCGGCGGGAAAGCGCTCTACGATGGCCAGCCGCCCGCCGGGCTGGTCCTGATCACGCATGAGCACGGCGATCATTTCGACCCCGAGACACTGGCCGCGATCGTAGCCGCCGACACCCGGCTCCTGGTCAATCCTTCGGTGATGGAGAAGCTGCCGTCCGGCCTGAAAGAGAAGGCGTCCGCCATCGGCAATGGTGACACGACGACCATCGGCTCCATCGCCATCGAGGCGATCCCTGCCTACAACACCACCGAAGACCGCAAGAAGTATCACCCTCAGGGGCGCGACAACGGCTATGTGCTCACCATCGACGGGATGCGGGTCTACATCGCCGGCGACACCGAGGACATTCCGGAAATGCGCGCGTTGAAGGAGATCGACATCGCCTTCGTGCCGATGAACCTGCCTTTCACGATGGATATCGACCAGGCAAGTTCGGCGGTTGCTGAATTCAAGCCGGCCGTGGCCTATCCCTATCACTACAAGGGCAGCGATCCCGAGGCGTTCGCCGCAAAAGTGGCTGCCGCCACGCCTGATGTCAAAGTCGTGCAGGGACGCTGGTACGGCTGAGGCGTGGCGCCTGCGGCGCCCTCTTGAGCGTAAGCCTTACCTTACGCTTTAGCGGCCCTGATGGCCGTCGACGAAAGCAGCGAACGCGGGCCGTGGATGAAGGTCCAGGCGGGCGCTTTCATCCGCGCCAACCTCGGCGCGTCGGCCTCGTCGATGCGGGCGTGGTCGAAGGTCTTGGCCATGACCGACGACAGGAAGGAGAGGGTAGAACCCGGCCGGTCGATGACGGCGATCGGGAAGGTCGTCGCAATCTGCCGCCAGCGCTGCCAGCGGTGGAAGTCGCGCAGGCTGTCCGCGCCCATGACCCAGACGAAATCGACGCCGGGGTTCCTCGCGCGCACCAGCGCCAGCGTGTCGGCCGTATAGCGGATGTTGTGCGCCGCCTCGAAGGCGGTGACCTTGATGCGTGGGTTCCTGGCGATTGCCTCCGACAGGGCGAGACGCTCTGCGAGCGGCGCCAGTTCGCGCCCGGACTTCAGCGGATTTCCCGGCGTGACGATCCACCAGAGCTGGTCGAGCGCCAGCCGCTTCAGCGCGATTTCGGCGACAAGCGCATGTCCCGCATGCGGCGGGTTGAAGGAGCCGCCGAACAGGCCGACCTGCATGCCCTTCTCCACATATGGCATGCGGAGGTAGCGGGCAGGGGCCGGCATCTCGAAAGGCACGGACGCTAGGCGTCGACGGCAGGCGCGATCAAGGTCGCACCTGCCCCGAACCGCGCACGCGGTACTTGAACGATGTCAGTTGCTCGACGCCGACCGGCCCGCGCGCATGCATCTTGCCGGTGGCGATGCCGATCTCGGCGCCCATTCCGAACTCACCGCCGTCGGCGAACTGGGTCGACGCGTTGTGCAGCAAGATCGCGGAATCGATCTCGTTGAAGAAGCGCTCCACCGCTGCGGCGTCCTCCGCGACGATGCCTTCGGTATGGTGCGACGAATGCGTCTCGATGTGCTCGATCGCCTCGCCGACGCCATCGACAAGCTTTACCGAAATGATCGCGTCGAGATATTCGGTCTTCCAGTCGGCCTCGGTCGCAGGCGCTGCTTTCGGAAACCGGCCGCGAACCTCCTCCGTGGCGCGGATCTCGCAGCCCGCCTTGTCGAGCGCGTCGAGAATTGGGGCGAGATGGCTGCCGGCGACAGCCCGGTCGACCAGCAGCGTCTCGGCCGCGCCGCAGATGCCGGTTCGGCGCATCTTCGCGTTGAGCGCGATCTTCACCGCCATGTCGAGCTTGGCCGAGCGGTCGATGTAGAGATGGCAGATGCCCTCAAGATGCGCGAACACCGGCACGCGCGCTTCCTTCTGCACGCGGCTGACAAGGCTCTTGCCGCCGCGCGGGATGATGACGTCCAAATTGCCGGCAAGGCCGGACAGCATTTCGCCGACAGCCGCGCGGTCGGCAACGGGAACGAGTTGGATCGCGTCTTGCGGCATGCCCGCAGCCTTCAGCCCTTCCACCATGCAGGCGTGGATCGCGGCCGAGGAGTTCAGCGAATCCGAGCCGCCTCGCAGGATGACGGCATTGCCCGCCTTCAGGCAGAGCGCGCCGGCGTCGGCTGTAACATTGGGCCGGCTCTCGTAGATGACGCCGATGACGCCGAGCGGCGTGCGCACGCGCTCGATCGCGAGACCGTTGGGCCGGTCCCAGGCGGCGATGACGTCGCCGACCGGATCGTTCAGCGCGGCGATCTCGCGAATGCCCTTGGCGATGGCGGCGATACGGTCGGGCGTCAGCTTCAGCCGATCCATCAGCGCGGCCGAAAGGCCGGCCTCCGCGCCATTGGCCATGTCGATCGCGTTGGCCTCGAGTATCGAGGCCCCGTTGTGCTCTATGCTGTCCGCCATTGCCGCGAGTGCGGCGTTCTTGATCGCTGCCTGTGCCGTGGCCAGCGGTCGGCATGCGGCGCGCGCCTTGCGGCCGATCTCGGCCATCATGGCGGTTACGTCGTTGCTCGAACTCTCATGCGTCTTCAGCACGGCTCATCCTTTCATGCTCTCGCCGACTGCCTCCCGCGAGGGGGCCATGACGAGATCGTCGCGGTGGACCATCGCCGACCGGGCCTGGTAACCGAGAACGGCGTCGATCTGTTCGGTCTTCAGGCCGGCGATCCTTACGGCATCGGCGGCGTCGTAGGCAACCAGACCCCGAGCGACCTCATGGCCCTCGGGCGCGAGCACGGCCACCGTGTCGCCGCGCGAGAAGCTGCCGCTGACACGTTTCACCCCTGCGGGAAGCAACGACTTGCCGGACATCAGGGCCCGCACTGCGCCGGCGTCTACGGTCAGCCGTCCCGCCGGCTCGAGCTGGCCGGCGATCCAGCTCTTGTAGCCCTTGACCGGAGTCTGGCTCGGCCTGAACAGCGTGAAGCGTTCGCCCCGTTCGATCGCCGTCAACGGATTCTGTCGCGCGCCGGAGGTGATGATCATCGCCGTGCCGGCGGTGGTCGCGATCTTGCCGGCGTCGAGTTTGGTGCGCATGCCGCCGCGCGAGAGTTCCGATGCGGCCGCGCCGGCCATCGCCTCGATCGCCGGCGTGATGCGGTCGACCACCGGCAGGAATTCCGCGTCGGGGTCGCGCGCGGGCGGGGCCGTGTAGAGCCCGTCGATGTCGGAGAGCAGCACCAGAAGGTCGCCGCCCATCATGGTGGCCACGCGCGCTGCCAGGCGATCGTTGTCGCCATAGCGGATTTCCGACGTCGCCACCGTGTCGTTCTCGTTGATGATCGGCACGGCCCCCATCTTCAGCAGCGTCCCGATCGTGGCGCGCGCATTGAGATAGCGCCGCCGTTCCTCGGTATCGCCGAGCGTAAGCAGGATCTGGCCGGACTTCAGGCCCTTGCGGCCCAGTTCCTCCGACCACGCGCCGGCCAGCGCGATCTGGCCGACGGCGGCGGCGGCCTGGCTTTCCTCCAGCTTCAGCGTCCGCCGCCCGAGGCCGAGGATCGTTCGTCCGAGCGCGATCGCGCCGGATGAGACCACGAGCACCTCGGCGCCGCCGGAAGCGAGCGCCGCCACATCCTCGACCAGCGACGCCAGCCATTCGCGCTTCAAACCCGATGCTCGGTCGACCAGCAGGGCTGAGCCGATCTTGACGGTGATGCGGCGATAGCTGCGCAGCGAACCGTCGTTCATGACGGCACCTCGGTTCCTTCGGCCGCGCGCGCCGCTTCGATCTCGGACATGAGCGCGCGCAGGGCAGCCTGCACGCCTTCGCCGGTCGCTGCCGAAAGCAGGATCGGATTGCCGACTGCGGCGCGCTTCAACGAAGCGAGCGCCTTCTTGCGGCCGGCCTCGTCGAGCGTGTCGGCCTGCGACAGCGCCACGACCTGCGGTTTGTCGGCAAGCCCGTGGCCATACGCCTCGAGTTCGCGGCGGACCGCCTTGTAGGCCTTGCCCGGGCTTTCCTCGCGCGCCGACACCAGGTGGAGCAGAACCCGCGTGCGTTCGATATGTCCAAGGAAGCGGTCGCCGATGCCGACGCCCTCATGCGCTCCCTCGATCAGGCCCGGAATGTCGGCGAGGACGAATTCGCGCGCGTCGATGCGCGCAACGCCGAGGCCGGGATGCAGCGTCGTGAACGGGTAGTCGGCAATCTTCGGCTTTGCCGCGGTCACCGCAGCCAGGAAGGTCGACTTGCCGGCATTGGGCAGGCCGACGAGACCGGCGTCGGCGATCAGTTTCAGCCGCAGCCAGATCGACTTTTCCTCGCCGGGCAGGCCAGGATTGGCGCGGCGCGGCGCGCGGTTGGTCGAACTCTTGAAATGCTGGTTGCCGAAACCGCCATTGCCGCCCGCCGCAAGCCGGAACCGCTGGCCGACCCTGGTAAGGTCGCAGATCAGCGTCTCGTTGTCGTCCTCGTAGGCCTGTGTGCCGACCGGAACCTTCAGCGTCACGTCGGCGCCCTTGCCGCCGGTCATGTTGCGCCCCATGCCGTGCGTGCCGGTCTTCGCCTTGAAATGCTGCTGGTAGCGATAGTCGATGAGCGTGTTCAGCCCGTCGACGGCTTCGATCCAGACGTCGCCGCCGCGCCCGCCGTCGCCGCCGTCCGGTCCGCCGAACTCGATGAACTTCTCGCGGCGAAACGACACCGAACCGGCGCCGCCGTCGCCCGAGCGAATATGAACCTTGGCCTGGTCGAGAAATTTCATGCGGCCGACACCGTTCCGCTGCTATTGATCTGGCGAGACTGCTCTATCGCAAAGAATCGGCCGGCGCGAGGGGCGGCATGGCGAAGAGCGGGGCCGGCCAGTGCGGAGTCGCGATGAAACTCGTCACCTACAACACCCAATACGGCGTCGGCCGCGACGGGCGTTTCGACCTCGCGCGCATCGCCGCCGAAGTTGCCGGCGCCGACGTCATCGCCCTGCAGGAAGTGACCCGCAACTTCGCAAGGAATGGCGGCGTCGACATGGTGGACGGGCTCGCCGCGCTTCTGCCGGACTATTTCACCGCCTTCGGACCTGCGATGGACCTCGACTTCGGCGCGACCGATGGATCGGGCCGCCCCCTGAACAAGCGGTTCCAGTTCGGCAACATGGTGCTGTCGCGCTTTCCCATCGCCGCCTCGCGCAACCACCTCCTGCCGCGCACGCTGCGCTTGTCGAGCGGCAACCTTCAGCGCGCCGCGCTGGAGGCGCTGGTCATGTCGCCCGCCGGCCCGCTGCGCATCTACAGCGTCCATATCGATCATATCTGTGCAACGGAGCGAACCCTTCAGATCAGCCATCTCAAGGAACGCGCCTTCGCCTATGCATCGGAGGGCGGCGCGCTGAGCGGCGCGGCCGAGTACGGCTTCCCTGAACCGCCTCGGCCCGAAGCGTTCATCCTGATGGGCGACTTCAACATGGACCGGTTCTCGCCGGAGTACCGGCTGATGGTCGGCGAGCAGGACGACGCGGCCAGCGCCCTCGGGCGCGACCCGCTCGACATCTATGCTTTCGGCGTCGGACTGCCGGACGGCGCCGTCAGTTGGGTGGACGACGCCAGGCCGGAGGACAACCGGCTGATAGACTACGCCTTTGTCGAGAAGAGCCTCGCCGGGCGGGTCGGCGCGGTCCGTATCGACGGCGAGGCCAGGGGTTCCGACCACCTGCCGGTCTGGTTCGAACTGGCGTGAACGCGCGGACGGACGGCCGCCGACGATTCGCCGTCCGTCTGACGCTGTCATGACCAGTTCCTCAGGCTCTCCCAGGTCCGGCGGTCGAGGCGGTAGCGCTCGACCGGCACCTGACCGGCGACGAGCGAGTTCATCATGCCCTGTCCTGCGTACTGGAAACCGCATTTGTGGATGACCCGCCGCGAGGCCGGATTGATCACCCTGACGGACGCATAGAGCACCGCTATTCCGGTCGAGCGGAAAGCCAGGTCGACCAGGGCGTGCGCCGCCTCGGTGGCGAAGCCCTGCTTCCAGAAGGGCTCCCCGATCCAGTAACCGAGTTCGAGGCCGCGGTCCTTCACGTTGAGGCCGGCGCAGCCGACGAAAGCGCCATTGCCCTCAGGCCCGGCCAGGATGAGCGCGTAGCTGGCGCCCGGCTTCTTCAGGGCCGACATGGCGATGAAGGCGCGCGCCTCAGCCTCGCCATAGGGGTGCGGCATGCGCGCCAGCATCTGCGCGACGTGCCGGTTGTCGGCAAGCGTGACAAGGTCGGAGATATCGCATTCGCGTGGGCTGCGCATGATCAACCGCCGGGTCGTCAGCACCTGGCGGTTGATGAACAGACTTTCGTCTTCGCTGTCGTCCTTGTCGGCAATCATGGCAGTCCCTCCAGAATGAACAAAGAAAAAGGGGAGATGGCGACCCATCTCCCCCTGATCCTTTTCTGGCCCTGCCAGACACCGGTTCCCGAGATGGGGCGCCGGTGTTGTGGTGCGGAAACCGGCTACTCCGCTGCTTCGGCCGTCGGGTTTACCGACACATACGTACGGCCATTGGCTTTCTTGCGGAAAGCCACGGCGCCGGCCTCGAGCGCGAACAGGGTATGGTCCTTGCCCATGCCGACGTTCACGCCTGGATGCCAGGTCGTGCCGCGCTGACGGATGATGATGTTGCCCGGGATGACGGCTTCGCCGCCGAACTTCTTGACGCCAAGGCGCTTGGATTCGGAATCACGACCGTTGCGCGACGAACCGCCAGCTTTCTTGTGTGCCATGGTTGTACTCCTTCAGTCGTTCTTCTTACTCTGATTCCTTGGCGGCCGCAGCATCTTTGTCGACCTGCGCCCGCGGCGGCTTGCCTGCCAGGAGTTCCTTGGCCTGCGCCACCCACTCTTCCCGCTCGATCCGGCCGCCGAGCGACAGCTCTTCGTCGAGCTTGGCGATGTCGGCCTTCTTGAGCTTCGAGATCGAGGTCAGCGTCGCGTAGCCCGCCTCGGTCAGCTTGTCCTTCAGCACCGGCCCGACGCCGCTGATCAGCGCGATGTCGTCGACGATCTCTGCCTTTTCCGCCTTGGCCTTCTTCGCAGGCTTCTGCTCGGCATCGGCTTCCTTCTTCACGGTGTCCTTCTTGGCGGCCGCCTTCTTGGAAGGCTTGGCCCCGCCGATCAGGATCTCGTCGATGCGCACCGTCGTCTCGTACTGGCGATGACCGCGGCGGCGCTTCGAATTCTGCCTGCGGCGCTTCTTGAACGCGATCACGGTTGCCGCGCGGCCCTGCGCGACGACCTCGGCCGTCACCAGCGCGCCGTCCACGAAGGGGGCGCCAAGGGTGACCGCATCGCCTTCGCCATGCGCCAGCACATGGCCGATCTCGATGATGTCGCCGACTTCGCCGGCGATCTTCTCGATCTTCAACACGTCGTTGGCGGCAACGCGATACTGCTTGCCGCCCGTTTTGATGACTGCGAACATTTTTTGCCTTTCGCTGTTCGGTCGGCCTTGATGGATCGCGCGAAGGCGGTCCGGCCGTCTTTTTGTCAGTCTGCGGGTTTCAAAAAATACAACCGGCGTGAGAAGTCCCGCGCCGGATGCGCGCCGTCCCTAGCGCAAGCAGGGGTTGGAGTCAAGGCGAAGCCGCGCAAACGCGCCATTCGCGGCCGGGCTGCACGAGAGCGCGAATTGGCCCTTGTATCGCGCAAAGACCGCCGCTATCTAGTGCCGCGCGCCAAGGGCGCCGACCACGCTGCGGAGAAGTGGCTGAGTGGTTGAAAGCACCGCACTCGAAATGCGGCATACTCGCAAGGGTATCGGGGGTTCGAATCCCTCCTTCTCCGCCATCATCTCAATAGCAGCAGACTGCTGGATGAAGGGCATGCGCTTACCCGCCAATATGGGATGCGCTTGTCGGCGACAATCTGAGATACACGCCGGGAATGTACATCCATCGGCCGACGACAGCGTCGATCGAACGAAACGGGGTGGAGCCTCCGGCGCGGTCTTTGGACCGCATAGACAATTGGTTCGCGCTCAAGGAACTCATCAACGACCACCCCGGCCCTTCCCGGCACCGGTCCAGCCAACGCCGACATCGGCCGCAGTTCGAAATTCCCACAGCTGTTGACTGTGCCCTGCGGGTTCCTCTCTCGGGGACTTCCGCACGCCTGTCGGCGCCCGAAACTCTTCGCGAGAGCGGAATGACAGATTCCGTCTGCGTATCTTCAAAGGCCGGACATTCTGCGGGCGGGCGTTGTCCTGACCTGACCCGAGGCTCGGCGAAGGACCATCGGTGACCGGAGTGACGGGCGGCGTCGGCGGTTTGCGGCATGGTTGCTGACTGAAGCCGACAAGAAAATGATTGCCGTGACGAGTAAGCCCGAAGAGCTCAAACGCGCGAGCGGGGGTGCTCGACAGGTATCAACGCGAGGTAGATACCAATTTAAGACCATTGAGGAATATTAACCTCAGTTTCCTCTTGTGACGGGCGAGAGAACGTGTTTTTGTGACGATGTGGTATTCAATTGGCATGCACAGGCGCTCCGTCGTCTTGGCGGGCGATCAGTGGAATTATTTGCCGCACAACCGGAGGAAAGTAATGTCAAACCGTCACATCTTGTTGGCCGCGGCGTCAGCCGCGATGATCACATCTTGCTGCATGGGCGCATTCGCCCAGGACGCGACCAACTATCCCGGCGACCTGACCGGCGGTAAGCGGCTCACCATCTATGTGGAAGGCCTGGCCGACCCGAGCTCGGGCTTCTTCCGCGTGCTCAACAACGGTGCGCAGCAGGCCGGCAAGGACCTCGGCGTCGACGTGAAATACGTTTACCCGCAGAGCATCGACCTCGCCTCCTACACCGACCAGATCAACGCCACCATCGCGGCCAAGCCCGATGGCATCCTGATCCTAGGCATCGGCGACCTCGATGCGGTTGCCGCCGACGCGAAGAGCAAGGGCATCGCGGTGGCCTTCAACCCTGCCCCCAGCGTCAAGGACCAGCCGCTGCGCGACCCCAACGACGTCTACGTCTCGCGCGTCGGCGCCGATGAATATGCGGCCGGCCAGATGGCCGCGAACCGCTTCATCGAGAAGGGCGCCAAGTCGATCATCTGCCTACAGGAAAACGTCGGCGACGGTACCCAGACCGCGCGCTGCGCCGGCATGGAACAGATCGCCACCGAAAAGGGCGTGACATACGACCATGTCGCCGGCGACCTCGATCCGGGCAAGACCGCCGCGATCACCGAGGCATACCTGCGCTCGCACCCCGACGTGGACGCCGTGCTCGCCACCGGCCAGCCGGCGACCGCCGGCATCGTGTCGGCTCGCAAGACCATCGACCGGCCCATCCAGACCGCCGGCTTCGACGTGAGCCCCGAGCTCGTCGCCATGATCCAGGCCGGCGACCTCGACTTCACCATGGACCAGCAGGGCTGGTGGCGCGGCTACATCTCGGTGCTCCAGCTCGTGCACTACATCCGCTACGGCCTCGTGCAGTCGAACCACTTCCTGACCGGCCCGCAGATCGTCGACAGCTCGAACGCGGACGCTGTCGCCGGCCTCGCCGAAGCCGGGGTGCGCTGATCGTGGCTGACGCGGCCCCAACCAAACCCACTTCAGGCGGGGCCGCGAACCTGCTTCGGGACGGCCTGCGCCGTCCCGAACTGGCCTCGCTGACCGGACTCGTCTTGGCCGTCGTGGTCTTCTCGATCCTCAGGGCGGACCTGTTCCTCACCACCGATAACGGCATCAACGTCGCGAGCTTGGCCGGCCAGTACGGTATCGTCGCGATAGGCGTGACCATCCTGATGATCGCGGGACACTTCGACCTGTCGGTGGGCACCATTGTCGGCCTCACCGGCTGGGCCCTCTACTACTTCGGCAACGTGCTCGGCCTGCCGCCGGCCCTGACGCTGGTCTGTGCACTCGCTTTCGGTTCTGCGCTGGGCGCGATCAACGGCATCGTCCAGGTAAAGACCGGGCTGCCCTCGTTCATCATCACGCTCGCCACCTCGCTGATCTATCGCGGCATCCTGACGATGCAGACCAGCGGCTTTCCGGTGGTGGTGAAGTTCCCCGAGGAATATACCCAGATCATCGCCGGCAAGCTGCTGTTCGGCTACCGCATGTCGCTGCTTTGGTTCATCGTGGTCGCGCTGCTCGCGACCTTCTTCCTCTTGCGCACGCGCATGGGCAACTGGGCCTTCGCCATCGGCCAGAACGCTACCGCGGCCAGAAATCTCGGCGTGCCGGTGGCGCGCACGACGGTGACGCTGTTCACGATCTCGGGCTTCACCTCGGCCATCGCCGGCGTAATCGTGGCGGTGCAATACGCCTCGATCGACGCCAATCGCGGCACCGGCTGGGAGCTGATCGCTATCGCCATGACGGTGATCGGCGGCACGCTGCTGACCGGCGGTTATGGCAGCGTGATCGGCACCGTGCTCGGCGCCATCATGTACGCGATGGTCAACAACGGACTGCTGCTGGTCGGGCTGCAGGGCTACTGGGTCAACATCTTCCTCGGCGGTGTCGTGCTGTTCGCCGTGCTGGTCAATCGCGCCGTGATCACCCGCTTCGTGATGCGGCCCTCGGCGCTGCCCGAACAGCCATCCACAGCTGGAGCGGCATCGTGAGCGCCCCGGTCATCGCCCTGCGTAACGTCACCATGGCCTTCCAGTCGGTGACGGCGTTGCGCGACATTTCGCTGGAGGCCCATGCCGGCAAGGTACTGGCTTTGCTCGGCGACAACGGTGCCGGCAAGTCGACGCTGATCAAGGTGCTGTCGGGCGTCCACCGCCCAACCTCCGGCACCATCGAGGTCGACGGCAAGCCAGTGGTGTTCCGCGGTGCGCAGGACGCGCGGGCAGCAGGCGTTTCCACGGTGTTCCAGGACCTGGCGGTATGCGACCTGATGTCGATCGCCCGCAACATGGTGCTGGGCAACGAGCCGACCAAGGGCTTTGGGCCGCTGCGCATCTTTGATGTGAAACGCGCCGACATCATTACCCGCGACGCACTCGCCACCCTCGGAGTCGATCTCCGCCGGCGGCTCAGCGATCCGGCGGCGACGCTGTCGGGCGGACAGAAGCAGGCGGTCGCCATCGCCCGCGCCATCGCCTACGGCTCGCGCTGCCTGATCCTCGACGAGCCGACCGCGGCCCTCGCCGTGCGGCAGACCGAGCAGGTGCTCGAGCAGGTGCGGCGCGCTCGTGATGCGGGGCAGGCGGTGATCCTGATCATGCACAACCTGCAGCAGGCGCTGTCAGTCGCCGACAATGTCGTCGTGCTGGCACGCGGGCGGGCGATGGGGCAGTTCGAGAGCGCCAACGCCGATATCGACCATGTTACGAGGCTCGTGGCGCAGGGCTGATCGTCCTGCGCCGTGCCATTTCACCTGAGGGTTCATCATGACTGACATCGTATCGGATAGCAGCGCGGCGACGCGGTTCGATCTCCGCGGCCGCGTGGTGATCATTACCGGCGCCTCCAAGGGCATCGGGCGCGAGCTGACCATGCTGCTGGCCGAAACCGGCGCCGTGGTGGTGCCGACGGCGCGGACCGACGAGGATCTGGCGACCATCGCCGCCGAGGCGAAGGCGCAGGGACACACCGTTTATCCGCAACGTCTCGACGTGCGCGACGTCGGCTCGATCTCTGCGGCGGTCGAGGCGATCGTCACCGCGCATGGCCCGATCGACGTGCTGATCAACAATGCCGGGCTCGGCTTTGCCCGTGCGGCCTTCGATGTGACGGGAGCCGACTGGGACGAGATGATGGGCGTGAACCTGCGCGGCATGTTTTTCATGAGCCAGGCGGTCGCCCGCACAATGGTCGCCGCCGGCAAGGGCGGGCGCATCATCAACATCAGCTCGCAGGGCGGCCTCGTCGCCCTGCCGGACGCCGCCGTCTACTGCACCAGCAAGGGCGGCGTGAACATGATGACCAAGACACTCGCGGTCGAGTGGGCCAGGCACGGCATCACCGTAAACGCGCTGGCCCCCACCTTCATCTACACCCCGGGCACCGCGCCCATTCTCGACGAGCCGGCCATGAAGGCCAAGGTGCTGAGCAAGATCCCGCTCGGAAAGTTCGCGCTAACCGACGATGTAGCCGGCGCGGTGGTTTATCTCGGCTCTGACGCCGGGCGCATGGTCACCGGCACGGTGCTGGTGATTGACGGTGGCTGGACAGCACAGTGAGCAAGACCATGCAATTGACGGCCGAAGGGTGCTCCGCGACATTTGATCCGGAGGATGGTGGGCGGCTCACATCGTTCCGCGTCGGTGACCACGAACTCCTGGTGCAGCAAGGTGCCGACGTATTCCATTTCGGCAGCTTCGTGATGGCGCCGTGGGTCGGACGCCTGCGCAATGCCAAGCTGAACTGGGAAGGCAAGGCCTATCCCTTCACCGCCAATGCCGGCCCGCATGCCCTGCACGGGCTGGTGACGGAGCGGCCCTGGCAGGTGACTGGCGATGGCGAGATGAGCATCGAACTCGCCGATCCGTGGCCATGGCCGGGTCGGGTGGTGCAGCGCACCGAGCTCAGCGCCGGGCGCGCCACCTTCCACATCGAAGTGCATGCGCGCGAGCGAATGCCGGTGGCTGTCGGCTGGCACCCCTGGTTTGTCCGCCGTCTTGCCGGGGCGCCGGCTTCAGCGGAGCTGGAACTGCTGGTCGAGCCGGGCATCATGTGGGCAAATGACGAGGTCGACCTGCCGAATGGCACCATGACGGTTCCGGTGTCACGTCCGTGGGACTACTGCTTCCGCGACCTGCGCGCCGACCCCGTGGTACGCTGGCCTGGTCAATTGGAGCTCACGGTCAGCTCGGCCTGTCCGGACTGGGTCATTTACGACATGGAAGAGAGCGGCGTGTGCGTCGAGCCTTGGACGGCCCCGCCGAACTCGATCAACATGCCCAATCCGCAGGTCATCGGCCCAGACGCTCCCCTGGCCGCGTCCATGACCTGGACCTGGCGGTGAGGGATCGACGGCCCTCGTGCCAATAGTGAAACCGTCTCGCAGATCTGCGCCGGCCCCCCGCACCGACTCGCCTTGGTCACGGCATGGCGAACACAGCGGCATGCCGCAGTGCGCCTGAACTCAGGACGGATCGGCTAGATAATCTCTCAGGGACGCGGCGATGCTGAGCGCCGTGACCATCGAGCTTTTTGGGTTCGTCGGCGACGGCGCATTCACGAAACGCATGGACGCCCTCCCCGCCGCACTGTCGATCACGATTTCATGCGTGTTTCCTTCCGCCAGCGGATCGGCGACCACGCGCACGTTCAGCCGTGCCGGCCACGCCGCCTGCGCGATCGTGAACGCGGCGTTGAGGTTTTTCGGATATCGCCTGGCAGCCTCGTCCGGTGCGCCGTCGAACAGCACGACCTCGGACACGCTTGCATCCAGGTTGCGGGCGGCCAGCTCATCGCGCCATGCCGCTGGCGGCTTGCGCGACGTGTAGCCGATCTTCACATCCGGCAGCGTCGATACGGCCTTGACGTAGTCGAGCCCGCCAACCGCTCCCGAGGGGATAACGAAGCCTGCGCCGGACCTGGCACGGGCATCCGCAAGCTTCGCCATGAGCGCGTCGTCGGCCAGCGCGCCCACCGAAGCCAGGATAACCGGTATTCCGGCCCCGAGCAGCGCCGGAACATGGTCGGCGACGGCCTGATGGCCGGCGAGCTCGACGACGGCTGCCGGCCTGGCGGACAGCAGATCGTCGAGACTGGTCACAAGCCGGATGTTGCCGCCGACCGCGTATTTTTGCGGATCGCGAACGAGCGCTACCCAGGAGATCGCCTGGCTTCTCAAGCTTGCGACGAGCTCTTGCGCGAGGGCGCCGAAGCCGAGAATACCGACCACGGCCGGAGCTGCTGTTTTCATCTTTCAACAATCCATCAAACGTCAGAATCGCAAGTATCTGCAGTTGCGGCTTGTAGGACCCGGCTGTCCGTCCTGTCCATTTTTCCGATGCCTTCCTTCTGACCTGACAGACGTTGGAAAACGGGGCGCGGCTTCGCTTTACCGACGCGTGCCGCCGCTATAAGACAGCCCGGATCGCAAGGCTTGGCGCGTCCGTGCCGGTGTGCATCCCGGCATCCCTCTTCCCCAGCGAATCGAGGTTTCAATCAGAATGAACTCGCCCTGGCGCGCCGACTTCGACATTCCCGCCGAAGTCACCTATCTGAACGCCGCGTTCATGACGCCGATCCCGCGCAGGACGGCTGCGGTCGGCGAGGCAGGCGTGCGGGTCAAGCTTGCGCCCTGGGAATTGACCCGTGCGGCGTTCTATACGGATGTCGAGCGCGCCCGCGCGCAGGCGGCCAGCGTCATCAACGCTGCGGCGGAGGATATCGCCATCGTCGCTGCGACCAGCTACGGCATCGCAACGGCCGCGCGCAACATTGTCGCGCCTGCCGGCACGGCCATCGTCGGCATCGCCGGCGAGCATCCCTCCCAGACCTATGTATGGATGGAGCAGGCCGAAAAGACCGGCGCGACCTATGAACAGATCACGCGCGAAGCCGGCCAATCCTGGGCGGACGCGATCATCGCCCGGATCGGCGACGAAAGCCGCGCGCCGGTCTCCGTCCTCGCCCTCACCCAGGTTCACTGGTCGGATGGCTCCGTCGTGGACCTCGTGAAGGTAGCCGATGCGGCGCATGCCAGGGACATCGCCCTGACCATCGACGCAACCCAGTCGGCCGGCGTGATGGACCTCGACGTCAAGCGGATTCGTCCGGACTTCGTGGCCTTCGCCACCTATAAATGGCTGCTTGGGCCCTATGCGCTCGCCTTCCTTTACGCCGCGCCGCGGCGCCAGGATGGCGAACCGCTCGAGCAGCACGCATTCAGCCGGATGGGCGCCGACGGATATGTGAACCACTACGCCCGCGACCGCGACTTCATGCCCGGCGCGCGCCGCTACGACATGGGCGAGCGCGCCAATTTTGCGACGATCCCGATGGCGATCGAGTCGATCGCCTATCTTCATGAGATCGGCCTCGAGCGGGTGCGTGGCCATATCGAAAGCGTGACCGACGCGCTGGCTGCGCGGGCCTCGTCGCTTGGGGTCGAGGTTCTCGACAAATCCCTGCGCTCGCCGCACCTCCTGGGGCTGAAGGGCGGCGGCGACTTTTCCGACGGCGCGGTCAAGGCGATGGCTGAAGCCGGGATCGTCGTCAGCGCCCGCGACGGCACGGTCCGTGTCGGGCCGCACATCTACACCGAATCGACCGACGTCGATCGATACGGTGTTGCACTGGAAACCTATCTCAGCCGCTCGAAACGGCGGGTGTAGGCAACAAGGCCGTAGCAGATCACGAAATAGATCGCTGCGGTAAAACAATAGCCTTCCAGCGAGAACAGCCGCCAGACGGGATCCGCCACGGCGGCCTTCGTCGCTGCAAGGATATCGAGCAGCCCGACAATGAACACCAGCGAGGTGTCCTTGATCGCGCCGACGAACGTGTTGATGATCGCCGGCCATGAAATTCGGACCGCCTGCGGCAGGACGACCAGGATGAAGGTCCTGACAGGCCCCAGCCCCAGCGACCGCGCAGCTTCGCTCTGACCGCCCGGGACGCTCATGATCCCGGCACGGAAGACTTCGGCCATATAGGCGCTGGTGATCATGGTGAGGGCGAAGAGCGCCCGCCAGAACTTGTCGATCTGCCATCCGTCCGGAAGGACATAGGGAAGCAGGATCGCGATGGCGAACAGCAGGAAAATCTGCGGCACCGACCTGAAAATGTCGATGATCAGATAGGCCGTCTGCCGCAGAAGACCATTCTTCGACATGCGGGCCAGCGCAAGCGCAAGTCCGATGGGCACCGACAGGAACACCGTCAGCACCGCCAGCGCGATGGTGAGCGGCAGGCCGCCCCATTGGGTGAGCGCGACGGGCGTAAGCGAAGGGCCGCCGCCCATCAGCCAGTACCAGATGGCGACCGCCGCAACGGCGCTGCCCGCCGCCCGGAAGGGCACGGTGCGGATCAGCTTGGCCGTACTGACCAGTCCGAGAATCAGCACCGCCGTCGCAAGCACCGGCCGCCACCCCTCGCCCGCCGGATAAGGGCCAAGCAGCATCAGCCGGTATTTTTCCGTGATGACCGCCCAGCAGGCGCCGCTGGCCGCGTGGCAGGCTTCCGCCGTGCCTGACCAGACCGCGTCCAGGATCCCCCATCTGACGAGCGAGAACAAAAGCCACGCGCCGACGAGCGCAAGGACGAATGTCGCAATACGCCGGAACGGCGTTGCGACCCAATCGCCCCATGTCGCTTTCTCGGGCGCCGACAAGGAGACCGCCAGCGTCGGGTTTCCCTTTCGGACCCGGTGCCGGTGATAGAGGGCGAGCCCGCCCGACAACACAAAATTGAGAGCCAGGAAGACGATCACGACGATCAATGTTCCGAGCACCGCGTTGCCGCTCAGGTTGATCAGCGTATTCACGACGCCGACGAGGTCCGGAAATCCGATGGCCACCGCAAGCGAGGAGTTCTTTACCAGCGCAAGGAACTGATTGGTTGCGGGCGGAATGATGAAGCCGAGCGCTTGCGGCAGGACCACAAGGCGCATGCGCTGGAAAAACCGGAGGCCGAGCGCCTGCGCGGCGTCCACTTGCCCGCGCGGCACCGACATGATGCCGGCGCGGAAAATTTCGGCCAGGTAGCTCGCGTGGAACAGGGTGAGACCGAAGACAAGTGTGGTCAGCTCCGGGCTGACGGATATGCCGCCCTTGAAATTGAAGCCCACAAGTTCCGGAACGGACAACCCGCCATCGGAAAAGCCCGGCAGAAACAGGCCGCGATTGGACAGGAAGACCGATGGCAGGATTTCGATGGCGTCGCGCGCCGCCGGCAGATTGTTGATCAGCAGGCCGTACCAGAGGAACAGCTGCAGCACGACCGGCGTATTGCGTATCGGCTCGATGACGAGTCCCGCTGCAAAGCGAAAGCCGGGGAAGGACGACAGCCGCAGCATCGCCAGCACGAGGCCAAGGATCACCGACAGGATCGTGGCCATGAGTGCGACATGGACCGTGTTGGTAAGACCGGCCAGCAATGTCCAGAACAGCGGTTCGCCCGCGCTCACCGGAAAGAGCGATTCCGGGATCTGGAAACCGGCGCGCTGGCCAAGAATCTCGATGCTTCGGTCGATCAGCCCGGAGGCGTTTGCCCACCAGGCTATCAGAACGAGAATGGCGATCGCCGGAGCGATCGCCATCGAGCGGGAACGAAGCCCGACTGCGGAATGCATTCGGACGTCGCCTTACTGGATGGGGGCCGAATACATCAAGCCGCCATCGGTCCACAGCGCGTTCTGGCCACGGTCGAGCTTCAACGACGTATCGGGGCCGAGGTTGCGATTGAAGACCTCGCCATAGTTGCCGACAGCGGCAATCACGCGTGCTGCCCAGGCATCGTCGAGTCCGAAAGCCTTGCCGATCCCTTCCTGAACGCCAAGCAGCCGCTGGACCGCAGGGTTCTTGGAGGCCTTCTGCTCCTCGACATTGGCGCTCGTGACGCCGAGTTCTTCGGCTTCGATCAGGACGTTGCGCACCCATCCGGCGACCTTGTACCACTGGATGTCGTCGCTGCGCACGACCGGGGCCAGGGGCGACTTGGTGATGCGTTCGGGCAGGATGACAAAGTCGTCCGGGTTGCCGGCGCGCGCCGACCGGCTGGCCGAAAGCGTCGAGGCGTCGGACAGGTAGACGTCGCACCGCCCCGCGTAGAAGGCGGATTCCAGCTCCGGCAGGTTCTCGATGACCACGGACTTGAAGCTCATGGTGTTGGCTTCGAAATAGTCGACGAGATTCTGTTCGTTGACGGTGCCGGGCTGCACGCAGACCGTCGCGCCATCGAGTTCCGTCGACTTCTTCACGCCGAGAGAAGCAGGAACCATGAACGCCTGACCGTCGTAGAAGATCGGCTGGACAAAGAGCACGGGCAGCGTGCCGTCACGTGTCGACGTCACGGTCGTGTTGCGCGCCAGCACGTCGATGTCGCCTGTTTTCAGCACTTCGAAACGCTGGGCGGACGACAGGGGAACGAACTGAACCTTCGAGGCGTCGTTCAAAACGGCTGCGGCAAGCGCCTTGCAGTAGTCGACATCGAGACCCGACCAGTTGCCGTTGCTGTCGGGCAGCGACAGGCCGGCCGAACCCTGGCTGACGCCGCAGATCAACTCACCGCGCTGCTTGACCTTTTCGAGCTGCGTTTGGGCTTGAGCCGGCAGAGAAGCCAACGCAATGACGGCTCCCGCCATGATTGCGCTTGCGTACGGTATGCACATGATATCCTCGGAATTTTCAATGCTGGTTGCCCAGTAGGCATCCGGCGCGAATGCCGAACATCTACTGTTGGGCGGCTTAGGACGATTCGACCGATGCGAATCCGGTTGCGAGGGCGACCATGGAGGCGAATCCCGCTTCGTCTTCTCGCAACGCTACCCGATTGAAGTGCTTGAACCTTTCTGCAGCCTGTCCAATGCGGGCCCGGCCTTTGTAGATGGCCTTGGCAAAAAAGCCAGAGCATCTTCGAGAGGCGCAGCATCGGTTCATGTTGTCAGCCTTGAAGGCGCCGCCCTTGGAACTGATGGGGCCGTGCGAAGATGCGCGACAAAAGGCGAACACAGCTATCGTGCAGTGGCCGTTCTAGGCTCCAAAGGCTGCGACGCGCCATCGCTTTCAAGCCTTCTGATCTGCCACGGTTTCCCGGCGATCCGGGTGCGGCGGGCAACTGTCATTTCCTCACAGGGCCATAGTAGAGATTGCGGACCTTCATTCGCAGCCCGCTTCCCGGAAACGTCCGGAACGGGCTGTCGAGTCCGTGCTTCCTGTACTCGGTCCCGAAGCCGCCCAGTTTCGGACCGACCTGCCAGGAGATCGGCCGCCGCAGATTCTGGCGTTTCGGGTCGCACTGTAATTTTACGCGCTCGCCGCACCTGGGCGGGATGGCCGTCTGCTGGGCTGCGAGCTCGTAGACAATCTGGTCGTCGCAGGTGACGCGAAGAAGGCCATCGCTGCCTTTCGACCACTTCACGACCATAGTGAAACGCCGCCATTCGCCAAACGCTTCCGGCTTGAAGCAGTTCTTGTCCTCGAACTGGACGCCGCGCATCGTGTCCAGGTGCAGTTCATACATATGGTTCTTGACGGCGTTGATGCGCTGCCACTCGGCGATTAGCAGCGGGCTTCTCGGCTGGCCATAGGCGCTGTAGGTGAACGACGGATCGATCCAGATCTCCATCGAGTATTCGTAGGCGCCGCCAAGCTTCTGCTTGCTGCTCGTGTGAATCTGCGAACGCAGGTTGCCGTTCTTGCAATCGCTTTCTCCGCGCCCGTCGCCGTAGTCCTTCTTCGAGCAGTCGCCATTCATCAAGGTGAACGAGACGACCCCGTTGTCATGCTCGGGGCTGCGGCCCTGGAAGCTGGCTTCCGCAAAGCCGGTCGGCAGGGGCGACGCGCTGGCAATCGAGGGAAGAAGTGCCCACAGGGCGGCGCAGGCGGTCACGCAGCGCAGAATTGTTCCAGACCTCACAATCACCCCCCTTGGCAATCTCGCTCGTTGCCCTCGGTCGAATGATGGTCGAACACCGGCCCGGTGTCCAGAAAGCCCGGCCCTCAATGCCGCTGCGGGTCGTCCATCCCGCGTCGAATGCGCATGGTCTCCAATGCCCTACGCGGCGACGAACGCCGTGCTCTCGGGAGGCCAGGACAGCACGACATCCTGCCCTTCCTGCAACGCCGGCTGGCCGGCGTTCTGCACGTGCACCTTGACCGGATCGGAGCCGTCGCGCTCGACGAAGTAGGTGGTCGCATTGCCCGAGAAGATGCGTTTCGACACGCGCCCGGCAAGCCGGTTTCCGGTGGCGGAGCCGGCCGACGACACGGGTCGGATGGCGATGCGCTCGGGCCGCACGGCGCAACTCGCCCTGCCGTCGACCGGTTGCGCGACACCGGCGCCCACCGTAATCGCCGACCCGTCGGCGAGGCGGATGCCCCCGCCTTCAACGTCGCCGCTCAGGATGTTCGCGTCCCCCAGGAACGTCGCGACGAAGGCGGTGCGCGGACTGTCGTAGATTTCCTCCGGCCGCCCCTCCTGCACCAGCCGCCCGTCACGCAGGATGCCGATGCGGTCGCTCATCGTCAGGGCCTCTTCCTGATCGTGTGTCACGAAGATGGTCGTGATGCCGATCTCGCGCTGGATGCGCTTCAGCTCGATCTGCATGTCGACACGCAGCGCCTTGTCGAGCGCCGACAGCGGTTCGTCGAGCAGCAGCACCTGCGGCCGGGTGACGATTGCGCGCGCAAGCGCGACCCGCTGGCGCTGGCCGCCGGAAAGCTGGTTCGGCCGCCGGCCGCCGAGATTGCCGAGCTGGACGAGGTCGAGCGCGCGCGCCACCTCCTCGGCGATCGTCGCCCGGGCCACGCCGCGCACGGACAGGCCGAAGGCGACGTTGTCGGCGACGCTCATGTTGGGGAACAGGGCATAATTCTGGAATACCATGCCGATGCGACGCTTCTCGACCGGCACGCGCTCCACTCCCGCGCCGCCGATCGAGATCGTGCCGGCATCGGGAAAGTCGAAGCCGGCCACCATCCTGAGCAGTGTGGTCTTGCCGCTGCCGGACGGTCCGAGCAGCGCATAGAAGCCGCCGTCGGGAAAGGCGATCGAGACGTTGTCGAGCGCCTTGTGCGCGCCGAAACTGCGGGAAACCCCCTCGACCAGAACCTCGGCCATTACCTGTCTCCGCCGAATCTGAAGAAGCGCGCCGTGATGAGCATCAGGCCCATGGACACGACGATGATGATCGTCGAGACCGCGTTGATCTCCGGGGTGAAGCCCTTGCGGATCGCCGCGTAGATCTCGACGGGCAGCGTCGCCTGCCCGGGTGTGGCCAGAAAGTAGGAGACCACGAACTGGTCGAACGACACGGCGAAAGCGAAGAGCGCGCCGGCGATCACTCCCGGCATGATCCATGGAAGGGTGACGCGCCGCGTCACCTGCCACTGGCTTGCTCCGAGCGACCGGGCGGCCTCCTCGAGTTCTGGCGCAAAGGTCCTCAGCCTGGCCGACACCACCACGATCACATACGGCAGTGCGAGCGCGACATGGCCGAGCAGGATTGCGTGCAGGCCGCGCCCGATGCCGACGCCGAAGAAGAAGATCAGCATCGCCGTGCCGGTGATCAGCCAGGGGATGGCGATCGGCGGGAAAAGCAGCGCCTGGAGCAGCTTCTTGCCGCGGAACTCGTAGCGGAACAGCGCGATCGATGCCGCCGTGCCGAGAAGCGTTGCGATCAGTGTCGTCAGGACGGCGATCTCGATGCTGTTCCAGGTCGCGGCGAGCAACTGGGCATTGCCCGACAGGGCCGAATACCAGGCTGTCGTCCATTCGAAGGGCAGCTGGTAGAACGGCGAGGCGTTAAAAGACATCAGGGCCATGATGACGATCGGCAGGTAGAGGAAGGCGAGCAGCAGGCCGACATAGAAGCGGCCAAGTCCTTCCAGGGCGCGCGTCGCGAACACTACTGGGCCCTCCTGATGACCGGCGAAGCCGCTGCCAGGATAAGAAGCACGACGCTGAGCAGGATGAAGGAGAGCGCCGCGCCGAGCGGCCAGTTGAAGACGGCGACGAACTGATCCTCGATCACCGTACCGTAGAAGGTTCCGGTGCGCCCGCCGAGAATGCGGGGCTCCATGAAGGAACCGACGACGGGTACGAAGATGAGCACCGCACCGGCGACCAGCCCGGGCATCGACAGCGGCAGGACGAGACGCCGCAGCACCTGGAGGCGCGATGCGCCGAGCGACCGCGCTGCCTCGATGAGGGAATCGTCGATAGCCTGCAGGGTCAGGTAGCAGGTGAGCACCATGTACGGGACATAGGAATGGACCAGGCCGATGATGACGGCCGGATAGGAATACATGAGGTCGATGTTGACCTTGAAGGGCAGTACGGCATTGAGCGCCGTATCGAGGATGCCGCCCTCGCGCAGCACCATGGCCCAGGAGAAGACGCGCACCAGTCCGTTCGACCAGAAGGGCAGGATAACCAGCAGGAAGATCGCCTCGCGCCCTCGTCCCTTGAGGACCTTGGCAAGCACATAGGCGGCGGGAAAGCCGATGAGCGCTGACCAGAACGTGACCTCGAGCCCGAGCCGCAGCGACGCCCAAAGCAGCGTCGGGTAGAGCGAGGTCGAGAAGAAGGCGGCATAGTTGCGAAGCGTAAACGACCAGTCCCGGCCGGCCATGGGCAGGTCGGTCATGAAGGAGAAAAAGGCCATGGCCGACAGCGGCAGGAAAATCGCCACTGCCAGCCAGAGATAGGCGGGAGAGAGAAGCGGCAGCGCGGGGGCGATGCCGCTTCGGCCTGCTAGCGCTGACGCCATGTTCCCTCCTCGCCGAACGAACCGGCGGTCAGCCGGCTTTCGAAGCCTGCCCTACTTCGCGTTGACCTTGAGTTCCTGCCAGACCGCCAGGTAGGCCTCGCGCTGGGCGTCGGTGATCGGCGCCTGGAACTGGATGCGCTTGGCCACTTCGGGGCTGCCCATCACCGCGCGGTTGAAGGAATCCTCAGGCAGCGCCGCGAGGGCCTTGTCGTTGGCTGAGACGGGTGCGCCGACCTTGGTGACCCATTCGACGTAGAACTGCGGGTCGATCATGTAGTTGATGAACGCCTGCGCACCCTCGACATTGTCGGAGCCGGTCGGGATCGAGAAGGCGTCGAGCCAGCCGACCGCGCCTTCCTCCGGGATGACCAGCGAGACCGGCAGCTTGAACTGTGTCTTCGCGCGATCCGCCGAGCCCGACCAGTAGGTGCCGACGTCGATCTGGTTCGACGCCACCATCTGGTTCCAGTCGTTTTCGGAACTCCAGAAAGTCCTGATCTGCGGTATCAGTGATGTCAGCTTCGCCTTGACGGCGTCCATGTCCTTGATGTCGTTGATATTCTGTCCGGTCGCGATGGCCCCGAACTGGATCGCCTCGACCGCATCGTCGCGGATGACGACGCGGCCCTTGCGCGCCTCGTCCCACATCACGGATATGCTGGTCGGCGGCGTCTCGAACGACTTGTCGTTGATGGCAAGCGCCGTCAGGCCCCAGACCCACGGCACGCCATACGCACTGCCGTCGCGGTTGAGCATCGGCGACTGCGCCTTTTCCGCGCTGACGTCAACCGCGTTCGGGATCTTCGAGACGTCGACCGGCTGGATCAGCTTCTCGTCGATCGCCTGCCCGGTAAAGGCTGCGTTGATCATCACCACGTCATAGAGGCCCGGGTTGGTCCTCAGCTTGGTGAGCATCTCCTGTTCGGAATTGAAGAAGTCGTTGACCACCTTGTGGCCGGTTGCCTGTTCGAAGGCCGCGACGGCCCAGGGCTCGTCCGCGCCATATCCCTTCCAGTTGAGCACGTGCAGATCCGCCGCGTTCGCCGGGACGGACAGGGCGGCAGCGAGCATGGCGGTTGCCGCCAGCAATGGAGTTGAATGCTTCATCGACGTTCCTCTCTTTGTGTTGTCGTTCAGGCTGTCATTCTCGTGCGGCGCCCGACAGCGGTCGCTTCGTTCGGGCGGGCTGCAAGGAATTCGCGGATTTCATCGTCCGTCGGCGCCGAGGAGCCGCCGCGTCGCGTGACCGAGATGGCGGCCGCGGCATTTGCGTATCGCAGCGCGTCCAGCGGCGCGTCACCGCGGGCAAGCACACTCACGAAGGCGCCGATATGCGTATCGCCGGCCCCATTGGTGTCGATCGCGGTCACCTTGAACGCAGGCACCGACGCCGCCGTGCCGTCCCGCAGATGCAGCAGCGCGCCGGCGCCGCCGCCGCGGACGATTGTGCCGGCAGCCAGCGGGCAGTGGTGCGGGACAAGCGCGGCTGCATCGGCCCGGGCGTCGCCCGATCCGGCAATGACCGCCGCTTCGGCGTTGTTGCAGCTCAGCCAGGTCGTTCTTGCCAGGACGCGCCTCAGGATACCCCCGGGGATGTCGGCGACGACAGGTGACGGATCGAAGACCAGCGGGACGTCCGCCGGCAGCGCCTCGATCCAGTCCGCCAGCGCGGTCCGGCTGCCCGGATAGCTCAGCGTGTAACCGGAGACGAAGACCCAGTCGCCGGGCTCCAGCGAAACGGCCGCGAGGTCGGCCTCGGTCAGAACGCTCTCGGACCCCGGCCAGGAGACGAAGGTTCTTTCGGCATCGTCGGTCACAAGCACGACGGAGTTGCCGCTGTCGGCGCCTTCGGCCGCTGGCAGCGCGACCGAGACACCTTCGCGCGCGAGCGCTGCCCGAAGGAAGTCTCCGTCCGGTCCGCTCCCGTGCCTTCCTGCGAACACAACGGCCATGCCGGTTCGCCGCGCGGCGGCCATCATGTTGAAGCCGCCACCGGCCAGCCGCTCATGGCTCACGGCCGTCTTCTCGGCGCCCGGCGCCGGCAGCGCGTCCAAGCGGTAGACATAGTCGACGACGACGCTGCCGGCATGGACGAGGCGGGTCATGCCGCGACCCTTCCGTCCGGCCGATCGAAGCGCGCCGCCACAAGCTCGGCGGCGAGCAGGCGCACCGCCTCGACGTCCAGTCCCTTCAGCTCGGCGATCCTGCCGGCAGGCAGGCTCGCCATGCCCGCGCAGGCTCCGGCCATGCCTGCCGCAATGGCCCCGATCGTGTCGGTATCGCCACCGAGATTCGCACCGACGACCGCAGCCCGCCACGGATCGCCCGCGGCAAGTTCGAGCACGGCGAAGGCGGCGGGCACCGACTCCGCGGCCGCGACGCCGGTACCGATCCGCTCCACGATCAGCGGGATGGCTTCCGCCTCCGGCCTGCCGCGGACGAGATCGCGCGCGTCCCGGATCAGTCGCGCGACATCGGCGCGCGCACTTCCGTCGCCGAGATTGGCGCCGCGCAGGGCGGCATGCTCTGCGCAATCGACGGCCTCGCGCCAGTTGCCGCCGGCGACGCCGCAGCTGACGGCCGCCGCGACCGCGGACGCCGTGGCGATGGCGATCGGCGTGTTGTGGGTCGCAGAGCAGGTCTCGGCCACCTTGGCGACCAGTGCCTCGAGAGGCTCGAACGGCATGACGATGCCCACCGGCGCGATCCGCATGGCCGCACCGTTGGTATCGCCGCCGCGGCCCGCGTCCTCGGGAGAGGCCCCGGCATTGATGGCGTCGAGCGCTCTTTTGGTGGACGGGCCAAGCAGGTCGTAGCTGCCGCGCGCCTTCACCTCCCGCTCCCAGCTCACCAGCGCATCGACCCAGCGCCGGTGGTCGAACACCGCGCCCGATTCCAGCAGCACCCGTCCGAGCAGAAGCGTCTGCTCGGTATCGTCGGTGATCGCTCCGGCAGGCAGGCCCCTTGAAACTGGGTGATCGTCCGATGGTGCAACGAAGCGGTCGACAAAGCCGTAGGTTCGGTCGATTTCCTCCGGCGTGAGCAACTGGGTCGGCATGCCCAGCGCATCGCCGAGCGCGCCGCCAAGCAGCGCGGCCGTGGCGCGATCGATCGCCATGCTCCTGCCGGTCACGCTCAGAACTCCAGATGCAGCGCGAAATGCGCCGGGTTGAGCAGGCTGGTGACATACTCGATCAACCGCCCGTCTTCGGTCCGGGTAAGGCGGCGTGTGCGCAGGAAGGGCGCGCCAACAGGACAGCCCAGGATCGCGGCGTCTTCCGCAGTGAGCATCTCGAGATCGGCCCACTCCTCGCCGCCGGCAGGGATCAGCCCCGCACTGCGGAGCGTCTTGTGAAGGGAGCCTTCGCGCAGACCCTTGAGCGGGATTTCCTCCAGTTCCGGCGAGAGCGGCAGGCGCGAACGTTCGATGGAGATTGCGTGGCCGTCATTCGCGTTGCTGCGAACACGGTCGACCGCGATGAAATCGGGGTTCGCGATGCCGAGGCGCTCGGCAAGCGCCGCGTCGCGGATGACTTCGAGCCTGAGCGTGCGGGCCTCCGCGTTCGCGCCCGCGTCGGCAAGCGCCTTCGACCAGCCGATTGCATCGTCCACCATCTTGCCGTCGAAGGTGACGAAGGATCCGATGCCGACCCGCGTCGTTATCAGCCCGCGGCTGGACAGTTCCTCGAGGCCCTTGCGTACGGTGTTGCGGCTGACGGAAAAGCGCTGGACGAGTTCATTCTCGCTTTGCAGGCGCTCGCCGAAGCCGATTGCTCCTGTACGGATTTCCCGCTCCAGGACAGTGGCGATGCGCTCGGGCTTGGCTACGCCCGGCGACAGGACGGCGGCTTTTCGCACCATATACAGACCTGTTCATTGAACCTGTACAGTCCTGTTCAATAGCAATCAGTCCACGCGGCTGTCAATCCGAGTGCACGTTCCACCCCGGCAAGCCTTGGATGGGTGTCGCCACGATCATCCGGATCGTCTACGGTCAGGCGGACCGCGACCGTCTTGCGACCAACACCGGCTTGCGCCCGGGAACCACTTCAATCGTTCGATGCGGAAGCGAACCGAGGGACAAGCCGGACAGCATGAAGCAAATCGGCATCATACGCGTCGGCAAGGCTGCCACGCCGACAATCGGCCTCGACCGCCCGGCGACGCGGGACGAAGCCTCCAACGCCGCCGCTGGCGCATCCTGCGCCGGCGCCACGACCATAGAGGCGAGGTGGTCTTGGTAAGACTCGTTCAGGGGACTCCCACCGCCTTCGGGGGCGCCATCGAGACGATCGAGATGCACACCGGCGGCGAACCGGTGCGCATCGTCACGTCTGGCTATCCGCCGATCCCCGGCGCCACCATCCTCGACAAGCGCCGCTACGCGCGTGATCATCTCGATCACCTCAGACACATGCTGATGTTCGAGCCGCGCGGCCACTACGACATGTATGGCGTCCTGCCGGTCGAACCGGATCTCGCGGACGCCGACCTTGCCGTCCTCTTCATGCACAATGAGGGCTATTCGACCATGTGCGGCCATGCCGCCATCGCCCTCGGCCGCTACGCCGTGGATGCCGGCATCGTCGCGCCGACCGCGCCCGAGACGATCGTCAGGCTGCAGTGCCCGTGCGGCATGGTGGTCTTGAGGGTCGCCGTCGAGCAGACGCCGACCGGCTACGTCACCGGAGCTGCAGCCTTCGAGAGCGTGCCGTCTTTCGCCTTCCTGCTGGACGGGCGCGCCGACGTGCCCGGCGTCGGAGCGGTGCCCTACGACATCGGCTATGGCGGCGCCTTCTACGCGCTGGTCGATGCTGCCGCGGTGGGGCTCGACCTCGCCGAGACACCGCTCGACAGGCTGGTCGACGTCGCGGACGGCATCACGAAGCATGTCGCGGCGACCGTCACGCTGGAGCATCCCGACGACGCGGATCTCGCCTTTCTCTACGGCACCATCCTGACCGACGGCGGCAACGGCCGGGCCGGTCGCGCGAGCCGCAACGTCTGCGTCTTCGCCGAACGCGAGGTCGACCGCAGCCCGACCGGCAGCGGCGTGTCGGCCCGGATCGCCGTGCAATGCGCGCGCGGCCTGCCGATGGGCGAGCCGTGCACCTTCGAGAGCCTGACCGGCGCGGTGTTTTCGGCGACACCGGTCCGGCGAGACCAGGTCGGCCACTTCGATGCGGTTCGCGTCGAAGTGGGCGGGCACGCCTATTATTGCGGTCGCTCGAGCTTCACGGTCGAGAACGGCGATCCGCTCGGCGGCGGCTTCCTGCTGCGCTGAGACCGCGCTGCAGGAAGACCCGCCGCCAACGGCGCTGCGCCTCTACGGGTTCTTGGCCTGCTGGCAGGCCCGCAGCGACTTGAACGCGGCGTCGGTCCCGACCAGGCTGACGACGATGGGCTCGCGCCCCTCGGGCATGATGGTCAGGGTCATCTTCTTCGCCAGGTCATAGATGAAATCGACGTTGTTGACGGGCACCACGCCGCCACGGAAACCCGGCATCTGCTGCCCCGTCGCGGTTCCCGAGAACCGTTCGCCGTCGACATCGAAGATGACCTTCAGCAGATCGCCCTGGCCGACATCCGAGTCCGCCTTGGTATAGAGGGCCATGTAGCCGATCCGCTGCGCTCCCGTGGCGTCGATCCCCATTTCGAGCTGGACCTCGTCCGACAGCTTCTTGGCCACCAGGCAGCCCGGGCCCATGTTGTCGTTGACGAAGATATCCCAGCCCGCCTCCGAGCCGTATTTCGAGGTCTGCGCGTTCGAGCCGCCGACGATCATGGTTGCTGTCGCCAAGGCTACGCCAATCCGGGTAAGCGTTTTCATAGGTGACTCCTGTTGACGATGCATGCCTGCCGATGACGCATCCCGGGACCGTCGAACCTGGCGCTTCGCTCCGGGACCTGCAGCCATCATTTCTCGAGAGTACGCCGGAAACAGGCAATTGACAGCTGCCATGTCTAGCACACCGGCCGGCACTGTTCATCCCGTTTTCTGGACGCGCTCAAGAAGAACGCCAGCTTGCGCGCGAAATTCCAAGAACCGCCGCGTATGACTACTCCGATACATGGCGCGCTACTTGCCGGATGCCTCCGGCGAACGCGCGGCGCGCCCCCTTTGATTCCCCGCGCGTCTTTGTGTAAAGCGACTGCCAGCGAAAAACGGGCCGGAAAGGCGTCTCGAGACATGGACAAGTTCACCAAGCTGACCGGCGTTGCCGCGCCGTTGCCGATCGTCAATGTCGACACCGACATGATCATCCCCAAGGATTATCTCAAGACGATCAAGCGAACCGGCCTCAGCGTGGGACTGTTCGCGGAGATGCGCTTCAACGATGACGGCTCGGAGAATCCCGACTTCGTGCTGAACAAGCCCGCCTACCGCAATGCGCAGATCCTGGTCGCCGGCGACAACTTCGGCTGCGGCTCGAGCCGCGAGCACGCGCCGTGGGCGCTGCTCGACTTCGGCATCCGCTGCGTGATCTCCACCAGCTTCGCCGACATCTTCTACAACAACTGCTTCAAGAACGGCATCCTGCCGGTCACCGTCAGCCAGGAGGACCTGGACAAGCTGATGGACGACGCCTCGCGCGGCGCCAACGCGACGATCACGGTCGATCTGGACGCCAAGGAAATTCGCGGGCCGGACGGCGGCGTCATCAAGTTCGACCTCGACGAGTTCAAGCGCCACTGCCTGCTCAACGGCCTGGACGACATCGGCCTGACCATGGAAAAGGCGCCGGCTATCGCCACCTATGAGCAAAAGCTGGCTGAAAGCCGTCCCTGGGCGTGACCGGAACCGCATGCGCAAGCTGATCTCGACCGGCTCCCCCTTCGAAAAGACCGCAGGCTACAGCCGCGCGGTCGTCCAGGGCGAATGGTGCTTCGTCGCCGGCACGACCGGCTACGACTACGCGACGATGACCATGCCCGAGAGCGTGGAGGACCAGACGCGCAACTGTCTCGCCACGATCGGCAAGGCGCTGGCGCAGGGCGGCTTCTCCTTTGCGGATGTCGTACGGGCGCACTACTACATCACCGACCAGAGCTACGCCGACATCGTCTTTCCGATCCTGGGCGAGACGTTCGGCGACATCAGGCCGGCTGCGACGATGATCGTTTGCCAGCTCAACAAGCCGGAAATGAAGATCGAGATCGAGGTGACCGCCCTGCGGCGCCCGGCTTGACGCCCGCATGGCCCTCGGCATCCACCATGTGACGCTGATCACGCGCCGGGTGCAGTCCAACGTCGATTTTTATGCTGCGGCAACTCGGGGCCAAAGTGGATGCGGTCGCCCTCGAGGGCGGCCACGATCTGACCGGGCAGGACAGCGTCGCCGTGGCCCGCTGGCGATCTGAACTGGGCTTTTGACGCTTGCGTCCCGACCGCGCGGCGTTTAGCAAGGCACCGTTTTCCAACCCATAGTTCCATATGCAGGGGCGCTTCATGGCATCGAAAAAACTCTTCCTCCTTCCCGGCGACGGCATCGGTCCCGAGGCCATGGGAGAGGTCAAGAAGCTGATCGCCGCCATGAACCAGAAGTTCGCCAGCGGGTTCGAGATCGATGAAGGCCTGGTCGGCGGCTCGGCCTACGACGCACACGGCCAGGCTATCTCCGAAGACGACATGGCGAAGGCGCTCGCCGCCGACGCCGTGCTGTTCGGCGCGGTCGGCGGTCCGAAATGGGACGCCGTGCCCTACGAGGTCCGCCCCGAGGCCGGCCTCCTCAGGCTTCGCAAGGACCTGGAGCTCTTCGCCAACCTTCGCCCCGCCATCTGCTACCCGGCGCTCGCCGCCTCCTCTTCGCTCAAGCAGGAGGTCGTCGAAGGCCTCGACATTCTGATCGTGCGCGAACTGACCGGCGGCGTCTATTTCGGCGAGCCGAAGGAGATCATCGACCTCGGCAACGGCCAGAAACGCGGCATCGACACGCAGGTCTACGACACGTTCGAGATCGAGCGCATCTCGGGCGTCGCCTTCGAGCTGGCGCGTACCCGCAGGAACCACGTGACGTCGATGGAAAAGCGCAACGTCATGAAGTCGGGCGTCCTGTGGAACGAGGTCGTCACGGCCACCCACAAGGCGAAGTACGCCGACGTCAAGCTGGACCACATGCTGGCCGATGCCGGCGGGATGCAGCTCGTTCGCTGGCCCAAGCAGTTCGACGTCATCGTCACCGACAACCTGTTCGGCGACATGCTGTCCGATATCGCGGCGATGCTGACCGGTTCGATCGGCATGCTGCCGTCGGCTTCGCTCGGTGCGCCCGACGCCAAGACCGGCAAGCGCAAGGCGTTGTACGAACCGGTGCACGGTTCCGCACCCGACATCGCCGGCCAGGGCATCGCCAATCCCATCGCGATGCTGGCCTCGTTCGGCATGTGCCTGCGCTACTCCTTCGGCATGGTCGAGGAGGCCGCAAGGCTGGATGCGGCGATCGCCGCCGTCCTCGATTCCGGGCTGCGCACCAGGGACATCATGTCGGACGGCATGACCGAGGTCGGCACGGTCGCCATGGGCGACGCCATCATCGCCAGGTTCCTGGCCTGAACGAACGCTTTCGATAGGCACACAGACGACCGCCCACCGGCGCGGGCGGTCGTCTGGCTCTCAACTACGTCGCTTTTGCCGCTACCGGACGCGCTGCGTGCTGGCAATCTCGCGGCATGGACGCTCAACCCCAGCCCGTCTCGCACGATCCCGGAGCGGCTCGACAGCCGCCGCCGATCGTCGCGGTCGGCTCGGTCATCCTGTCGCTTGCGCTGGTCGCCATCGGCAACGGGCTGATGTTCGCCTACATCCCGGTCAAGCTCGGCGCCGAGGGGTTCGCGCCGACCTGGGCCGGCGGCATCCTCACCGGACTGTCGGCCGGCGGCATCGCCGGCTGCCTGCTGACCGGCGCGCTGGTGCGCCGCATCGGCCACGCCCGGGCCTACATGGTGCTTTCGGCGCTCATCGTGCTCTCCAACGCCGGCGTCGCTGCCGGCGTGCACCCGGTCCTCTGGATCGCCGCCCGCGCGCTCTACGGCTTCGCCATCTGCGCCATGTTCATCGTCGCCCAGAGCTGGCTGAACGACCAGGTCGACAATTCCATACGCGGCCGCATCATGGCGGTCTTCTATGTCAGCTATGTCGTCGGGCTCGGCATCGGTTCGCTGCTGCTGGCCGCGGTCGAGATCGATTCGATGCAGGCCCCGCTCGTCGGTATCGTGTTCACCGCCCTGTCGATGCTGCCGGTCGGCATGACGCGACTTGCCCAGCCGCCGGCGCCCGAGGCCGCTTCGGTCGCGCTCAGGCGGGCCTGGAGCATCTCTCCGGTCGGCATCGTCGGCATGTTCGCCGTGGGCGGGCTTTCGATGATGATCGCGGGATTCACGCCGATCCACGCCACGGCAAAGGGTTTCTCCCAGCAGCAGGTTGCCACGCTGCTGTTCGCGCTGCCGCTCGGGACGCTGCTGTTCCAGATTCCGTTCGGATGGATCTCCGACCGCACCGATCGCCGCTATGTGCTGATCGCCGCATCACTGCTGGTCGTGATTGCCGGCGTCGCGGCCGCGCGCTTCGACACCGCGACCCTGACCGTCATCCTCGTCATCTACATCGTCTGGAGCGGCGCCTCGGAATCGATCTATTCGCTGTCGTCAGCCCATGCCAACGACCGCGCCTCGAAGGCCGATCTCGTCGAACTCGCGTCCACCATGCTGTTTGCCTGGTCCATCTCCGGCTTCATCGTGCCGGCGCTCGGGACCCTGCTGACGGCCACCTTCGGTACGCAGTCCTTCATCTATGTGGCGATCGCGATCGCCGCGTCCTTCGCCGCCTTCGTCGTCTGGCGGGTGGTTGCGGCAAGGCCGGTGCCGAGCGCGGATACCGGCGCCTTCGCGCCGATGACCGCGCAGGCGCCGCTCCCCGTTGACCTGGCGTTCCAGCCCGAGGACGAGCAGCGGCAGCCCTGACCGCCTATGGCTGCGGCGCGCCGTTCCGGTAGGTGACCTCCTGTTGCGGGAAGGGGATCGAGATGCCTTTCCCGTCGAAGGCGAGCTTGCCGGCTTTGGTCAGGTCGAGCTTCGTGGCCAGGAAGTCCTTGTCGCTGGTCCAGTAGCGCAAGGTGATGGAAACGGCGCTGTCGCCGAGTTCGCTGACGAAGGCGGCCGGCGCGGGGTCGGTGCTAACCCGGCCATCGGCGCGGGCGAGCCCGAGCAGTGTTTCCACGGCAAGCTCGATGTCGTCGTCATAACCGATGCCGATCGTCAGGTCGTTGCGGCGCACGCCGTTGCGGTTCAGGTTGCGTATCGGCTCGTTCCAGAGATTGGAGTTGGGCGCCAGGACATAGGTGCCGTCAATCGCCCGCAACCGGGTGGCGAACAGGCCGATCTCCTCGACCGTGCCGTCTATCCCGTTGACCTCGATGTACTCGCCGATGCGGAAAGGCCTGAGGAAAAGCAGCATCAACCCGGCCGCGATGTTCTGCAGCGTCCCCTGCAGCGCCAGGCCGATCGCCAACCCGACGGCGCCGATCGCGGCGATGATCGAAGCGGTCTGGACGCCGAACTGGCCGAGCACCATGACCATGACCAGCACGAGCACGGCGTAGCGGGCGGACGTCGACAGGAAACGGGCGAGCGTGGCGTCGAAGCCGCGCACGCCGCTCAGCGCGGCGTAGAGCGACCGCTGCACGAATCCCGCGATCAGCCAGCCGGCGATCAGCAGGAGGATCGCGCCCAGCACCGAGAAGGCGTAGGAAACGACGAGCCCGCTCAGTTGGGTCGCGCCATCCTGAACGGCTACCCAGGCGTCTTGGGGGTCGAGATTCATCGGCATTTTCCTCCTTGGTACGGTAGACTTAATCCTTGCCGCCATGATGCGTTCCGAAGCTGGCGGGCGTCTTGAAACTGCAACCTAACTCTGCCTATCTTTGGTGTGCCGGCTGATTTGCGCCGGCGGTTGTTCCATTGTGAAAGGAAAGACACTGAGAACAGCGCTTCGGAAGAAGGCGGACATCCTGCCTTCGCCGGCCGGGCTAAGCGGAAGTGATGCTTCGTCCAGGGCCTTAGAAACTGTCCTTGCCAGTCTGGAAGACTCCAAGGCCGAAAACATCGTCTCGATCGACATTCAGGGCAAGTCCAGTCTCGGCGACCACATGGTCGTCGCGTCGGGTCGTTCGCACCGCCATGTCGCAGCCGTCGCCGATCAGCTCCTCAAGGCGTTGAAGGACGGGGGCTTCGGCCAGGCGCGCGTCGAAGGGCTCTCCGGGGCCGACTGGGTCCTGATCGACGCCGGCGATGTGATCGTGCACGTCTTCCGCCCGGAAATCCGTGAGTTCTACAACATCGAGAAGATGTGGCAGGCTCCAGATCTGGAAGAAGAGACGATCCACTAGGAGAGTCTCGACCGGCGCCCGACCGGGATTGGACGCCCGGACGGGCCGGAGGACGAATGAAGATCTCGGTATTTGCCGTGGGCCGCATGAAGGCTGGCCCCGAGAAGGAACTTGCCGACCGGTATTTCGACCGCTTCTCGAAAAGCGGACCGGCAATCGGCCTTGAGCTTGCGGGTGTTGTCGAGACGCCCGAAAGCCGCGCGCAGGGCGCGGCCGACCGCAAGCGCGAGGAAGCTGACCGGCTGAAGCAGCATCTGGCGACCGGCGCGGCGCTGATCCTGCTCGACGAACGCGGCAAGAGCATCGCCTCGGAAGATTTTGCCGGGCGCATCGCCGACATGCGCGACGGTGGGCGGCGTTCGCTGGTTGTCGCCATCGGCGGACCCGACGGCCATGACCCGTCTCTGCGCGAAGCCGCCGATTTCGTCATGTCGTTCGGCGCGCAGACCTGGCCGCACCAGATGGTGCGCATCATGCTCGGCGAACAGCTCTACCGCGCAGCGACGATCCTGTCGGGTCATCCCTACCACCGCGCTTGAGGCGCCACGGCGAGCAGATGGTTGATTCTTCCTTAACGACCTCCCGGTAGGCTTGCGGATGATCGCCAGCGGGACTTCGAATCGTATGACGACATCTGGCGGGATTTGGGCCTGCCCCCGGCGCCTTGTCGCGATGGCCGCGCTGAGTGCTGCGGTGCTGGCAGCCGGCTTCGGCGGCGCGCTGGCCCAGGGCACCGATCTCGAATGGCGCGAAATGAACCGGTCGCGCGCCGAATACGATCGCGTCGAGCGCGAGATCACCCTTTCGGAGGAGCGGCGCGCCTCACTCGCCGCCGAGATCGCAAAGGTGCGGAAGGACAGCGCGTCGATCACCGCCGCGCTCATCCAGTCGGCCAAGACCGAACGCAAGCTCAGCCAGGACATCGAGGACATCACCGACCGCGTCGAGGCGCTGAGGGCGCAGGAAGACGGTATCCGCCAGTCGCTTGCCGGGCGGCGGGAGGTGCTGGCCGAGGTGCTGGGCGCGCTGCAGCGCATGGGCCTCAACCCGCCGCCCGCCATCCTGGTCACGCCGGAGGACGCCCTGGCGTCCGTGCGAAGCGCCATCATGCTGGGTGCGGTCGTTCCAGGCCTGCGCCACGAGACCGAGGCGCTGGTCGCCGACCTGACCGAGCTGTCGCGCATCGCAGCGTCGATCGAAGACGAACGCGGACGGTTGACCGCCGCCTTCTCCGAGCAGCTTGCGGAAAAGAAGCGGCTCGAACTGCTCGTCGCGGAAAAGCAGCGGCTGCGTACGGAACACGAAACAGCGCTGGACGCCGAGCAGAAGCGCTCGGAAGACCTCGCGGGCAAGGCCAGGAGCCTGAAAGACCTGATCGCGGCCCTGGAAACACAGGCGGAGGAATCGGCAAAGGCGCGCGCGGCGGAAGCCGAGCGTCGCAAGCGCAGCGACGAGCTTGCGGCGCTGCCCATTCCTGAGGTGAACCAGCTGGCGCCCGCGGCGGCATTTTCCGCCCTGCGCGGCAAAATCGCCTGGCCGGCGGCCGGCAAGTTCGCCCGCCGATTCGGCGACAAGGACGGTAACGGCGGCGTGATGCAGGGCGACACGCTTGCGACACAATCGGGAGCAATCGTCACGGCGCCGTCTGACGGAAGCGTACTGTATGCGGGGCCGTTCCGTTCTTATGGACAACTCTTGATCCTGAATGCCGGCGATGGCTATCATGTCGTGCTGGCCGGGATGAGCAGAATCAGCGTCGTGTCGGGTCAATCCGTTCTGGCGGGCGAACCGATAGGGGCGATGGGCGAGGCCAGGGTCGCGGGCGCCTCGGCCGAGACCCTTGGAAATGCCGTGCCGGAACTTTACGTTGAGTTCCGCAAGGATGGGAAACCCGTCGATCCGGCTCCTTGGTGGATGGACCGGCAGTCTGGAAGGACAGGAAATGGTACGTAAATTGTCGCTTCTGTTCGCGGGCGCCCTGATGGGGGCCTCGGCCATGAGCCTTGTCTACGGGGCGCCAAGTTCAACGGCCAACGCAGCGGGTTCGGAAACCTACAAGCAGCTCGCCATCTTCGGCGACATCTTCGAGCGCGTCCGGGCGCAGTATGTGACGCCACCCGACGAGAAGGCGCTGGTCGAGAACGCCATCAACGGCATGCTGACCTCGCTCGATCCCCATTCGTCCTACATGAACGCCGAAGCCGCGAAGGACATGCGTGTCCAGACCAAGGGCGAGTTCGGCGGCCTCGGCATCGAAGTCACCATGGAGAACGAACTTGTCAAGGTGATCACGCCGATCGACGACACGCCTGCCGCCAAGGCCGGAGTGCGCGCCGGCGACTACATCTCCGAGATCGACGGTGAGGAAGTGCGTGGCCTCAGCCTAAACGACGCGGTCGAGAAGATGCGCGGCCTGGTCAACACGCCGATCAAGCTCACCATCCTGCGCGAAGGCGCCGACAAACCGGTCGAGATCACCGTCGTGCGCGACATCATCAAGGTGAAGGCCGTGAAGTACCGCGTCGAGGAAGACGTCGGCTACATCAAGATCACCTCCTTCACCGAGAAGACCTACGACGACCTCGAGGAAGCCATCGGCAAGATCAAGGATCAGATCCCCGCCGACAAGCTGAAGGGCTACGTGCTCGACCTGCGCCTCAATCCAGGCGGGCTTCTCGACCAGGCCGTCAGCGTCTCCGACACCTTCCTGGACCGCGGCGAGATCGTCTCGACGCGCGGGCGCGACCCCAAGGACATTTCCCGCTTCGACGCCCGCCCCGGGGACGATATCGACGGCAAGCCGCTGATCGTGCTGGTCAACGGCGGCTCGGCGAGCGCTTCGGAGATCGTCGCCGGCGCGCTGCAGGACCATCGCCGCGCGACCGTGGTCGGCACGACCTCGTTCGGCAAGGGATCGGTCCAGACCATCATTCCGCTGTCAGAGAACGGTGCGCTCAGGCTGACGACCGCGCTCTACTACACGCCCGCCGGCAAATCGATCCAGGGCAAGGGCATCGCGCCCGACATCAAGGTCGAGCAACCGCTTCCGGAAGATCTGGAAGGTCGCGACGTGACCCGCGGAGAATCGGATCTGAGAGGCCACATCAAGGGCGTCGAGGAGGACGACGAAGGTTCGGGCTCGGCCGCCTATGTGCCGCCGGACCCGAAGGACGACGTCCAGCTCGCCCTGGCGCTCGATCTCCTGCGTGGCGTCAAGTCCGACCCGGCCTTCCCGCCGAATCCGGACCGGGCCGTGATGAATCAGTAGGCCTTCGGGCCTCGGGTATCGCGTGAATGCGTCGCTGCCGGGATCGAGAGGTCCCGGCAGTTTGATTCGAAGGGATCTCCCAGCGACGGACCGCCGCATGACGCAGGTAACCCACGACATCGAACGCCCGCTCGGCCGCGACAATCGTCCGGAGGGCCCGCGGCGGCGCCTTTTGCCTCCGGCGCGCTCGCTCGCCGTCGGCGCGTGCGCAATCGCGATCCTCGCCGTCTCCGGCGCCGTCGCCCTGCGCGAGCGGCCCTTCCGCAATCCGGCCGTGACGGTGGTCTCGACCCCGCAGGAGACACCCGGCGTGGCCGAGGCCGCACCGGCGGCTGGCGCGGCGAAGGACGGGCCGTCGATCATCCGGGTCGACCCGAACGACGCCGGCAAGGGCAGCGGCGTGATCGTCATTCGCGACCCTTCGGCGGTGGGGCAGGACCTCAGGGTGGCGCATCTTCCCGATCCGGCACTTGTCGAGGAAAGCAGCACAGGCCCGCTGCCGATGCGCGCTGCCGACGGAAGACGCCCCGTAGACGTCTATGCGCGTCCCTGGTCGGGCGCGCGCGGCGCGCGCGTGGCGATCGTCATCGGCGGGCTGGCCGTGTCGCAGACAGGCACGCAGGCCGCAATCGAGAAACTGCCGGCCGAGGTGACGCTCGCCTTCGCGTCACAGGGCAATTCCATCGGACGGTGGATGCAGGCGGCGCGCCGCAAGGGCCACGAGATCCTGATCCAGGCCCCGCTTGAGCCGTTCGACTATCCGAACGTCGATCCCGGCAGGAACACGCTCACGCTCGACGCCTCGGCCGAGGAGAATGTCGATAGGCTGCACTGGACCCTGTCCCGTACCACCAACTACACCGGCGTGATGAACTACATGGGCGCACGCTTCGTGGCGGACGTCGATGCGATGCGGCCTTTCATGGCCGAGCTCGGCAAGCGCGGCCTGCTCTACCTCGACGACGGCACGACCGCGAGGAGCGTCGCGCCCGACCTGGCGCTGGCCGACCGCGTGCCCTTTGCGTCAGGCGATACGATCATCGACGCCGATCGCGATAGAGGCTCCATCCTGAAGAAGCTCGACCAGCTCGAAGCGACCGCGCGGGCCAAGGGCTTCGCCCTCGGCACGGGTTCGGCCTTCGACATCACGGTCGACGCCGTCACCTCATGGGTGGCGGAAGCGAGGAAGCGCGGCATCGAGATCGTGCCCGTCTCGGCCGTCACCATCGATCCGGAGAAAGGTTGAAATGGCAAGGAAGGCGCCCGTCGATCCAGAATCGCTTCCCTACCGGCGATGCGTCGGGATCATGGTGCTGAATCGAGACGGACTCGTCTGGATCGGCCACCGTATCTCTGAGCCGGACGGCGAGATGGCCGGCTCGGCGCGGCTTTGGCAGATGCCCCAGGGCGGCATCGACAAGGGCGAGGAACCGCTGGCCGCGGCCAGGCGGGAACTCTACGAAGAGACAGGCATGGAGAGCATCGAGCTGGTGGCCGAAGCGCCGCGCTGGATCAACTACGACCTGCCCTCGCATCTGGTGGGCACGGTGTGGAAGGGAAAGTACCGGGGCCAGATGCAGAAATGGTTCGCCTTCCGGTTCGTCGGCGATACCAGCGAGGTCCGCGTGAACCCGCCGCCCGGCGGCCACACGGCCGAGTTCGACGGCTGGGACTGGCGACGGATGAACGAACTGCCCGATCTCGTCGTTCCGTTCAAGCGAGCCGTCTACGACGAGGTCGTGTCGATGTTCCGCCACCTGGCGGGGTGACGCCTGGTCGACCCGGCGGCCCCGGCCGTCCGGTTGCAAGGCATGGCATCCGGACGTAGTGAGGGTCGACATTTACCGGGCAAGACGATGCATCCTCATACCGCAGCAATCAAGCACGGCCCGAGCCTCGAGCAGGCCGGCGCTATCCTCACCATCGACCTTGCCGCGTTGCGCGAAAACTACCGGCGCTTGCGCGACCGGCTGGGCGGCGCGGCCTGCGCCGCGGTCGTCAAGGCCGATGCCTACGGGCTCGGCGCCGGGGAGGTGGCCGCGGCCCTTCGCAAGGACGGATGCGGCACCTTCTTCGTCGCCCACGCAGCGGAAGGGCTGGCGCTGCGCATGGCGCTCGGCGCCGGACCGGAGATCCTGATCCTCAACGGCATTCACCCGGGCGCCGAGGTCGATTGCGCCGAAGCCGGGCTGATCGCGGTCGCCAACAGCGCGGCGCAGCTCGCGGCCTGGCGGGAGACGGCGCGACGGCTCGGACGACGCCTGCCTGTCGCGATCCAGGGAGACACCGGCATGTCCAGGCTCGGCATGCCGCCTTCCGAGGTCGACGGGCTCGCTGCCGATGCGCTCGACGGCCTCGACCTGAAACTGGTCATGAGCCATCTCGCCTGCGCCGACGAGCCGGAAAGCCCGGCCAACGAAGCGCAGCGCGCCGCCTTCGAGGATTTTCGCCGGAAGCTGCCCCCCGCGCCTGCCTCGCTTGCGAACTCTTCAGGAATCTTCCTCGGCGGGGGATATCACTACGATCTCGCGAGGCCAGGCGCCGCGCTTTACGGCGTCAACCCGACGCCGGATCGCGCCAATCCGATGCGGCAGGTGGTTAGGCTCGAAGCCAAGGTGATCCAGACGCGCGACTTGCCTGTCGGCGTCGGCGTCGGCTACGGACACGCCTATCGCCCTATGGCTCCCCATCGAGCGGCGACCATCGCGCTCGGCTACGCCGACGGCTGGCCACGCAGGGCCGCTGCGGCTGCATTCTTCGACGGACAGCGGCTGCCGTTCGCCGGCCGCGTATCCATGGACAGCATCATCCTCGACATCTCTTCGCTCGGCCGCGATCTCCTGCCGGGCGAACTCGTCGAACTGCTCGGCGGGAACCAGACCGTCGACGATATCGCCATCCTGTCCGGCACAATCGGCTATGAGATATTGACGAGCCTCGGCCGACGCTTTCATCGTCGCTATCTGGACGGCTGAGGAGGGTGCCATGAAAGTTCTGGTGCTGGGCGCGGGTGTCGTCGGCGTCGCAGCCGCCTACTATCTCAACGAGGCGGGCCACGAGGTCACCGTCATCGACCGCCAGGTCGGGCCGGCGATGGAAACGAGCTTCGGCAACGCCGGAGAGATTTCCCCCGGCTATGCATCGCCCTGGGCCGGCCCCGGCATACCGCTCAAGGCGATCAAGTGGCTGACCATGCGGCATGGCCCGCTGGTTGTGCGGCCGCGGATGGACAAGGCGATGTGGATCTGGCTCTTCCGCATGCTGCGCAACTGCACGTCGGCCCGATACGCCCTCAACAAGGCGCGCATGGTGCCTCTCGCAGAGTACAGCCGCGACCGGCTGCGCGAGCTGCGGGCGTCGACCGGCATCAGCTACGACGAACGCAGCCAAGGCACGCTCCAGCTTTTTCGGACGCAGGCGCAGCTCGACGGGGCCGGCAAGGACATCGAGGTGCTCAGGCAGTTCGGCGTTCCGTTCGAGCTGCTCGATGCCCCGGGTTGCGTCGGCGCAGAGCCCGCCTTGTCGCGCGTCCTCGGCAAGATCGCGGGCGGGCTGCGGCTTCCCGACGACGAGACCGGCGACTGCAGGCTGTTCACCGAGCGGCTGGCGGAGATCTGCAAGCAGCGCGGCGTCACGTTCCGATACGGCTTGGAGATTGGCAGGCTGTTGCGCGATACGACGACAAACAGCCTGTCCGGGGTCAGGGTCGGTTCGGAGAAGATCAAGGCCGACGCGTATGTGATGGCGCTTGGCAGCTACTCCGCCTACTGGATGCGCAAGGCGGGCGTGCCGGTTCCGGTCTACCCGATCAAGGGCTATTCGCTGACGCTGCCGGTCGCCGATCCCGAGGCCGCTCCCGTCTCCACGATCATGGACGAAACCTACAAGGTCGCCATCACGCGACTGGGAGATCGCATTCGTGTCGGCGGAACCGCCGAGATTTCGGGCTTCGACCTGACCCTTCACGAGTCCCGCCGGGGCACGCTCGAACATTCCGTCGGCGACCTCTTCCCGGATGCCGGCGATGCGACGAAGGCAAGCTTCTGGTGCGGCCTGCGGCCGATGACCCCGGACGGCCCCCCGATCATCGGGCCGACGCGTCTCGGCAATCTGTTCGTCAACACCGGCCACGGCACCCTCGGCTGGACCATGGCCTGCGGCTCCGGCAAGGTCCTGGCTGACATCATGTCCGGCAGGCCACCCGACATCGACGTTGGCGGGCTCGGCATCGGCCGTTTCGGCTGAGCCGGTCAGCCGCTAGAATTCACGTCTGCGTGAAACCTATCGAGCTCTGGCGCGTTTGAGTGGCATCCAACAGACGGAGGAACCGCCATGGCCAATCCCGCTCGCGTACCGGACCCCCGGCATCCGGACGCACCGAATCCCGCTCCCGACGCCGATCCGTTCATCCCCGGCGCCCGCAACCCTGCGAACACGTCCGATCCCCGAATCGTGAACCGCGTCGAGACCCGCAGCGGCGGCAGCAGCGTGCTGATCGCCGCCGTTGTCCTGGTCCTCGCCGTGATCGCCTATTTCGTCTTCGCGCCAGGCTCGAACGACGCGCCGCCCGCGCCCAGCGAACCGGCGGTCACGACGACCGAGCCGGCCGCACCGGCACCCGACGCATCCGCGCCGGCAGCGCCCGAGGCTACGGCACCGGCCGATTCGGCTACGCCCGCTCCGGAAGCAACGGCGCCTGCAGAGCCTGCAACACCCGCGCCTGAATCGTCGGCTCCGGCTGAATCGGCCCCGGCCGAGCCCGTACCGGCTCAGTAGCGGAAGGCTTGGACGGCGAATGACCCGCAGCCGCGGGTCACTCGCCGCATCGACATTCGCGTTGTGGATGCGCGCAAGCAGGCCGCCTCGGCGGACCCGCAGCGCGCATCTTCCGCATTGCGGGCATTGACATCGCAGGTCCGCTCCTCCACCTCATGGCCGAACCTTTCAAGGGGCCGGCATGACCGGGTACTATTCCTCTCCCTTCTCCCGACGCCATAGCGTGGGCGTCGATGTCGGCGGTGTCTTGGTCGGCGGCGGTGCGCCGGTGGTCGTCCAGTCGATGACCAACACCGACACGGCGGACATCGACCAGACGGTCGCCCAGGTTGCAGCGCTGGCCAGGGCCGGGTCGGAGATCGTTCGCATCACGGTCGACCGCGACGAGTCGGCGGCAGCGGTGCCGCGGATCCGCGAGCGGCTTGACCGGCTCGGCATCGACGTGCCGCTGGTCGGCGACTTCCACTATATTGGCCATCAGCTGCTGGCCGATCACCCCGGCTGCGCCGAAGCCTTGGCCAAGTACCGGATCAACCCCGGCAATGTCGGCTTCAAGGAAAAGAAGGACCGGCAGTTCGGCGAGATCGTCGAGATGGCGATCCGCTATGGCAAGCCGGTCCGCATCGGCGTCAACTGGGGATCGCTCGACCAGGCGCTTCTGACCCGGCTGATGGACGAGAACCAGGAACGGGGCTCGCCGCTGACCGCGGTCCAGGTCATGCACGAGGCAATCGTTCAGTCGGCGCTGCTCTCGGCCGAGATGGCCGAGCAGATCGGCCTGCCGCGCGACCGCATCATCCTGTCCGCCAAGGTCAGCGGCGTGCAGGATCTCGTGGCCGTCTACACCGAACTGGCGCGCCGCTCCGACCATTCCCTGCATCTCGGCCTGACTGAGGCCGGCATGGGATCGAAAGGCATCGTCGCCTCATCGGCGGCCATTGGCATCCTGCTGCAGCAGGGCATCGGCGACACAATCCGCATCTCCTTGACGCCCGAGCCAGGCGGCGACAGGACGCGCGAGGTCCAGGTCGCCCAGGAACTCCTGCAGACCATGGGCTTTCGCCAGTTCGTGCCGATCGTCGCCGCCTGTCCCGGCTGCGGCCGCACCACCTCGACGGTGTTCCAGGAACTGGCCCAGAACATCCAGGAGGACATCCGCAGGAACATGCCGGTCTGGCGCGAGAAATATCCCGGCGTCGAGGAACTGAAAGTCGCCGTCATGGGCTGCATCGTCAACGGACCCGGCGAATCGAAGCACGCCGATATCGGCATCTCGCTTCCAGGCACCGGCGAAACTCCGACCGCCCCGGTGTTCATCGACGGCAGGAAGGCGGCGACCCTGCGCGGCCCCGCCATTGCCGACGAGTTCCAGAAGATGGTCGCCGACTACATCGAGCGCCGCTTCGGCGGAGGCGGCAGGGCGGCCGCGGAATAGAATGAGGCCGGTCCGGCGGCTGGCGGTCCACGTGATTGGCATGGCGTTCGCCGCCCTCGCGCCTCACCCCCCGGCGATCGCCGATCCGCCCGGCCGGTCGCTGCCCGTCACCATCGGACGCATCTGCGCGATCATCGAGCGCGAGGCCGACAGGAACGCCATCCCGCGCGACTTCTTCGCCAGGCTGATCTTCAAGGAGAGCCGGTTTGATCCGAATGCGGTGAGCCCGGCAGGCGCCGAGGGCATCGCCCAGTTCATGCCGGGAACCGCTGCGATGCGCGGCCTCGACGACAGTTTCGACATCGCCAAGGCGCTGCCGGCGTCGGCGAGGTATCTCGGCGAGCTCAAGACCGCCTTCGGCAACCTCGGCCTTGCCGCCGCCGCCTACAACGCCGGCGAAGCCAGAGTCACACGCTGGCTGACCTCCGGCGGCTTCCTGCCGCTCGAAACCGAGAACTACGTGCTCGACATCATGGGCGAGCCGGCCGATCTGTTCACCGATGCCAACTATGCCGGGACCGTGCAGCCGCTGCATCCGACCCTGGCCTTCGGCAAGGCCTGCCGCACTCTTCCGGTGACCATGAGCGCCGTCGTTGCCATGTCCACCGTGCATATCAAGCCGTGGGGGGTTCAGGTCGCCGGCAACATTCGCCGCGCCATCGCCATCCGCCAATGGCAGCGCGTCAAGGCGCGCTTCCCTGCGCTTCTTGCCGGCCACGAGCCGGCGGTCAGTCGTGTTCGGTCGGCCTTCGTGCCGCGCGGCATCTATGCCGTGCGCATCGGCGCCGCCTCCCGCAAGGAGGCCGACGCGATCTGCGACAGGCTGCGGCGTGCCGGCGGTGCGTGCGTGGTGCTGAAGAACCGGTAGTCTAGGCCGTCTTCGCCATTTCAGTCTCGGCAAGCCACGTGCCGATCTTCGCGCCCAGGCGGTCGGGCGAGACGGGTTTCGGAAGATAGTCGTCCATGCCCGCTTCGAGGCACCTAGCGCTGTCGCCCTTGAGTGCATGGGCGGTGACCCCGATGATCGGAGTCCGCACACCGGTGGCGGCCTCCGCCGCGCGGATAGCCTCGGTCGCCTCGAACCCGTTCATTTCGGGCATCGAGACGTCCATGAGGACAAGGCGCGGCTTCAGCGCGCGGAACATCTCGACGGCAGTGCGGCCGTTGCCGGCGATACGATAGCTCAAGCCGAGACCCGACAGGATCTGCGAAAACACAAGCTGATTCACCTCATTGTCTTCGGCGACCAGGACGTCGAGCGGGGTAGCCGCCTTCGCGGCGTCCTCGGCTCCGGCCAACGCGACGACGCGTGGCGCCTCGACAGCTACAGCCGTATCATTGGCCTCGCGGGTGAATTCCGCGCGCGCGGACTGGTTGCCGGCTTTCTGGAGCGCGGCGACGACGGTGCCGAGCAGCGCCGCGGATCGGGCCGGCTTGGTCAGGTGAGCCGCAATGCCGTAGTCGAGAACAAGACGGGCAAAGTCGACCTGGTCGACGGATGTCAGCAGCACGATCGGGATCGACGCTGTCCTGGCGTCGGAGCACATCGCCTTGGCCACGTCGGCGCCGTTCATCCCGGGCATCTGGTAGTCGAGGATCACGCAATCGACGGGAGCGCCAAGCTGCGCTGCGCGGTCGAGGAAGGCGAGGCCGATTGCGCCCGATTCGGCGGCCGCACAGTCGAATCCCCAGCTGCGCAACTGCTCGAGCAGGATCTCGCGGTTGACCGGGTTGTCGTCGATCACGAGGACCCGCGATCCGGTCACGTCGACCGGCACGATGGCGTCGGGAACCGCGGCATCGTGGGCCGCCATCGCGGCTGTGAACCAGAAGATCGAGCCCCGACCGACCTCGCTTTCCAGGCCGATCTTGCCGCCCATCAGGTCGACGAGCCGCGCGGCGATGGCGAGGCCGAGGCCGGTGCCCTCGTGGCGGCGCGTCGACGAGCTGTCGACCTGCGCGAACTTGTCGAAGACGCTGGGCAGCTTGTCGGCCGGGATGCCTATGCCGGTGTCCTCGACACGCACCTTGAGCTGCACGACGCCGTCGACCATGTCGCCGGACACGTCGATCAGCACATGCCCCTTTTCGGTGAACTTCACGGCATTGCCGAGCATGTTGGTGACGATCTGGCGGAACCGTCCGACATCACCGGTCACGAAGGCCGGCAGCCGCGGATCGATGCGAACGATGAGCTCGAGGTTCTTTTCGGCGACCCGCGCCGAGACCAGCGCCGCGACGTCCTCGACAGCCTCGGCCAGGCTGAACGGAGCGTTGTCGAGCGTCAGCTGGCCCGCATTGATCTTCGAGAAGTCGAGAATGTCGTTGATGATGGTGAGGAGCGCGTTGCCCGACTTTGTGATGACGTCGGTGAAGGTCTTCTGGCGCGGCGTGAGCTCGGTTCGGGCGAGAAGTTCGGCCATGCCGAGCACCCCGTTCATCGGCGTGCGGATCTCATGGCTCATGTTGGCGAGGAACTCGGACTTGGCGCGGTCCGCCGCTTCGGCCTTGAACAGCGCCTGAGCCACGTCCGAGAATGCCTGCCGGATCGCCTTCTCCATCGGGCGGAACACCCACAGCGCCACGGCGGCGAGCACGGCCAGCAGGGCGACGGTCGCCCAGGCCAGCAGCGAGTCGGTTCTCGCGTCGGCCGCCCGGCGCTCTGCTTCCAGAACGTCGCGCGCGCGCGCCAGCATCGGCTGCGCGAAGAAATCACTCTGGTTGCTGATTTCGCGGTAGGTCGAATCGTGCGGCGTTTCCGCGCTTGCGAGAACGCCGAGGTTGCGGACGATGTCACGGGCCGACCAGAACAGGTCTCCGTTGATTGACGCCGATTCAAGCTTGCGGGACGCTTCGAGCGACAGGCTTGGGCGCAGCGCGTTCAACTGACCGTCGAGGTTCTTGATCGCGCCGGTGAGGCGTTCGACATGGCCGAGGGCGGCGGCCGACAGCTCGGCGCGCGTGCCGGCCCTCCAGTTGCTGGACGCCTGGCCCGCGAATATCTCGGCGCGACGCAGGTCCTGGGTGAGATCGGCGAACTCGGTTGCGGTCGCGTCGATGCGGTGCCTGAGCGCGTTGACGCTGTTCATGGCAAAGATGATCGCGCCGCAGGTCGCGGCCAGGATGACGAGACCCGACAGATAGCGGATCCGGATCGAACGGATGAATGACGGCTGCCCGGACAAGCGCATTACCCCGAATTGCGCAGGAAGAACGCTCGGGATTAGGCTGTATTTGAATTAAGATTTCACAAATGAGAAATCGGCGTTGTCACTTGCGTCGGGTCGCGACGAAGTTCGCCGCAAGTTTAAGCGTCGACGCGGCTGCGCCATAGGGCTTCAGCAGTTCGCGCGCCTGCAGGACGAGGCCGTCCAGCTGCCGGCGGGTCCAGTCCGGGCCGTGCAGCTGCACCAATGTCGCCTTGCCGGCGGCGACGTCTTTGCCGGCGGTCTTGCCAAGGGTTGTCGTGTCCGATGTCAGGTCGAGCAGGTCGTCGGCCAGTTGGAAGGCCAGGCCGATGGCAGAGCCGAATTCCGCGAGCCGTTCGCGGTCGGCTGCGGGCGCCCCGGCGACGATGGCGCCGGCCTCGCACGCGAAGCGGATGAGCGCACCAGTCTTCATTGCCTGCAGCGTGATGATGCCGGCCTCGTCGGGTTGCGTCCGCTCGGCGTCGAGATCCAGCGCCTGGCCCCCGGCCATGCCGCCGGCGCCGGCGGCGCGCGCAAGCGCCAGCACCAGCGCCGCGCGCCTGTCGGCGGCGATCGCCGTCGCCTCGTCGGCGAGAATGTCGAAGGCCAGCGTCAGCAGGCTGTCGCCCGCCAGGATCGCCGTCGCCTCGTCATAGGCCTTGTGCACGGTCGGCTGGCCGCGGCGCAGGTCGTCATCGTCCATCGCCGGCAGGTCGTCATGGATGAGCGAATAGCAGTGCACGCATTCAAGCGCCGCGGCCACCCGCAGCGCCGCGTCCTGGTCGGCGCCAAAAAGCCCCGCGCTTTCTACGACGAGGAAGGGTCGCAGCCGCTTTCCACCGTTGAGGACGCCGTGCCGCATCGCCTGGAGCAGCCTGGCCGGCCGCGCGATCTCGCCAGGCAGGATGCGCTCGTCGAGCAGGCTGCCAAGCAGATCCTCCACGGCTCTCGCACGCATCTCCAGAATGGTTTCGAATGTGTCGGCCGCGGTCATGGTCCGACCGTTTACGACAATGCCGGGCAGGGTCAAGCAGCGACTGGCCCGGACCCCGCGTCAGGTTGCGTATCCCGGCACGCGACATTATGGCTGCATGGCAGACGGGACGAATACGTGGCCGAGACGGATTCTCAAGCAGAAGGGCCAGGAATGGCATCGAGGCGGACCGGTCGGTCCCGCGGCCGGGCACGCACCTGGCGGCGGCGGGCATTGGGGATCGCGGCGATCCTGCTCGTGCTGCCTGCGGTCCTGACGATCCTCTATGCGCCTTCTTTCGTGCACCCGGTCTCGACCCTGATGGTGAAGGACCTCGTCACCCTGCGTGGCTACGATCGGCGATGGGTGCCGCTCGAGGACGTGGCCCCGGTGCTCCTCCATTCCGTGGTCATGTCGGAAGACGGGCAATTCTGCGCGCATCGCGGCGTCGACCTCGCCGAACTCAAGGTGGTCATCGACGACGCCATGGCCGGCGAACAGCCGCGCGGCGCATCGACCATCACCATGCAGACGGTCAAGAACCTCTATCTCTGGCAGCGGCCGTTCGGAACCCTGCGGAAACTCTTCGAGCTGCCGCTCGCGGTCTATGCCGATCTCGTCCTGTCCAAGCGACGCATCATGGAGATCTACGTCAATATCGCGGAATGGGGCCCGGGCATCTACGGGATCGAGGCGGCCGCGCAACATCACTTCGGCCGCTCGGCCAAGAACCTGACGCGGCGCCAGGCGGCGCTGCTGACGGTGACCCTTCCCAATCCGATCGAGCGCGACCCGGCGCGCCCGTCGGCCGGCCTGCGTCGGCTCGCCGCCCTCATCGAGCGGCGCGCGGCGACGGCCGGCGCCTATGTCGATTGCCTGCGATAGGCGGGCGCAGCAAAAAGAATCGCCGCGGTACTGGCCAAAACGCCGCTACACGTGTATGGACACGCCACTTTCTGAAGCTATCGGCCTGATGCGTGGCCCTTTTCGCGAGGGTTGCCAAGGGCTTCGACGATTACTGGAGCACTTCCATGGCTGTGCCAAAAAGAAAAACCTCGCCGTCCAAGCGCGGCATGCGCCGGTCCGCCGATGCGCTGAAGGCCCCGACCTACATCGAGGACAAGAATTCCGGCGAGATGCGCCGTCCGCATCACATCGACCTGAAGACCGGCATGTATCGCGGCCGCCAGGTGCTGACCCCCAAGGAAGGCTGATCTTTTCAGCATTCAATGGACGTAACAAAAACCCCGGCTTCTGGCCGGGGTTTTCTTTTGGACGTCAGGTCGTGGCGTTTCAGCCCTGCGGCTGCGGCTCCATGCCGCCCTCGGGCTCCTCGTCGCCGCTCTTCTTCTTGCGGCCGCCATGGCCGGCCTTCGGCACGGCCGAGCCGCGGCTGGTCGGCGTGTCGTCGCCCATGTCGCGCGACGGCTTCTCGCCGGCCAGCAGCTGCTTGATCTCATCGCCCGACAGCGTCTCGTATTCGAGCAGGCCCTCGGCGAGTGCGATCCAGTCCTTCCGATGCTTGGTCAGCACGTCGGTGGCGGTGGTATAGGCCTCGTCGATCAGGCGCCGGACCTCGGCGTCGATCAGTTGCGCGGTCTCCTCGGAGACGTTCTGCGTGCGCGCCACCGAATGACCAAGGAAGACTTCTTCCTGGTTGTCGCCATAGGCGACGTGACCGAGCTTGTCGGAAAAGCCCCAGCGGGTGACCATGGCCCGCGCGAGCTTGGTCGCCTGGTCGATGTCGGAAGCCGCGCCGGAGGTGATGTTCTCCTTGCCGAACTTCATCTCTTCGGCGACACGCCCGCCCATCATGATCGCGAGCCGCGAGATCATGTACTTGTAGCTCATCGAATAGCGGTCGCCTTCCGGCAGCTGCATGACCATGCCGAGCGCGCGGCCGCGCGGGATGATCGTCGCCTTGTGCAGCGGATCGGCCGCCGGAACATTGAGCGCGAGGATCGCATGGCCGGACTCGTGGAACGCGGTGAGTTCCTTCTCGGCCTGGGTCATGGCGGTGGAGCGGCGCTCGGCGCCCATCATGACCTTGTCCTTGGCGTCCTCGAACTCCTGCATGGTCACCAGGCGCTTGTTGCGCCGCGCCGCCATCAGGGCCGCTTCGTTGACGAGGTTCATGAGGTCGGCGCCCGAGAAGCCGGGCGTACCGCGCGCAAGGACCTTGAGGTCGACATTGGGCGCCAGCGGAACGTTGCGCACATGCACCTTGAGGATCTTCTCGCGGCCGGTGATGTCGGGGTTCGGCACGACGACCTGACGGTCGAACCGGCCGGGCCGCAGCAGCGCGGGATCCAGCACGTCCGGACGGTTGGTCGCGGCGATCAGGATGACGCCCTCGTTTGCCTCGAACCCGTCCATCTCGACCAGTAGCTGGTTCAGCGTCTGCTCGCGCTCGTCGTTGCCGCCGCCAAGGCCGGCGCCGCGATGACGGCCGACCGCGTCGATCTCGTCGATGAAGATGATGCAGGGCGCGTTCTTCTTGGCCTGCTCGAACATGTCGCGGACACGGCTCGCGCCGACGCCGACGAACATCTCGACGAAGTCGGAGCCTGAAATGGTGAAGAACGGCACGTTCGCTTCACCCGCGACCGAGCGCGCCAGAAGCGTCTTGCCGGTACCGGGAGGGCCGACCAGAAGCACGCCGCGCGGAATCTTGCCGCCCAGCCGCTGGAACTTCTGCGGGTCGCGCAGGAACTCGACGATCTCCTCGAGATCCTCCTTGGCCTCGTCGACGCCGGCGACGTCCTGGAAGGTGACGCGACCGTGCGCTTCGGTGAGCAGCTTCGCCTTGGACTTGCCGAAGCCCATGGCCCGGCCGGAGCCCGACTGCATCTGGCGCATGAAGAATATCCAGACGCCGAGGATCAGGATCATCGGCAGCCAGCCGAGCAGGATCGAGACGATGCCGCCCGACCCGTCCGTCTCCGGGCGCGCGTTGATCGTGACGTTCTTCTCCTCGAGGCGCGTCACCAGCGTGGAATCGCCTGGCGAATAGGTCTGGAACCCGCTCGCATTGTCCGTGTAGGTGCCGGTGATGCGGTCGCCGGCGATGGTCACCGACTTGACGCGGCCGGCGTCGAGATCCGTCAGGAATTCCGAATAGGCGACCTCGCGCGAAGCGCCCCGCTGCTGCGGCGTCTGGAAGAGATTGAACAGTGCGATCAGCAGGACGGCGATAATCGCCCAGAGCGCGAGATTGCGATAATTCGGATTCATCATTGTCCCGTCGGCGCCCCAAAGCCTGCGCCCGTCAGAGGTGGAATTTCCGTGCTCCTAACATAGGGAGCACGGCCTGCATTGCCAAGCGCGACAGCCTGTCTCGGTTAAGCTTTACTCTCAATGTGTTCGCGAAATGGCGGCCCGGGAATTTCGGGCGCGCCGATCAATGCGGCGACGGCACGCGCCGCGGCGACGTCGAAGGATGGAAGGAAGCGCGCCCAGGGCGCGAGGACGGGCACCGCGCTCCAGCCGCGAGGAGGCGCGGGCCGTCCGCCGGCGGCGAGGCGTTCCAGGCTGTCCGGCGCGCCGTTGGCTCCGGGACGCGCAAAGCGGGGCGCCGCCTCCGCGCGGACCAGGCGGTAGCGTCCGTCCCAGATTCCGCCCTCCGGGGCGATGGCCGGGTCTGGAAGGTTGCGCGACTCCCGCAGGATGAAGATGCCGGTCCGCCTCCGGTCGACCAGCGCCCGCGACAGGACCCGGCGCGACGCGCCCTCGCCGGCAAGGCGCGCAAGCAGTGTCGCGGCGCGCGCATGATCCGGCAGATGCGCGGCGCCGCCGGCAACGGCCAGCAGGACGCGGAACGCCTGAAGGACGCCTTCTTGGTCCGCGTCGGCAAGAATTTCGGGCCGCAGCCGCAGGAGGCCCTGGGCAGGGCTGTCCGCATACGCCGCGACAAGCGACGCGACACGGCGGCCGATGTCTTCGCGCGCCGCCGCACCAGCCGAGGCGATGGACAGTGCCTCCGCGACCAGGGCTTCGCCATCCGGCGCAGCCAGCCTGCGCCGCACGCGCGCGCGTTCATGGCGCTGGTCCGCATTCGTCGGATCGTCGATCCAGCCTGTCCCGCGCGCCACCAGATAGGAACGCAATGCCTGCCTGCGCGCCGCGATGAGAGGCCGGGCAAACCAGAACCGGCCGTCGAAAAGCGTTGCGGGCGCCATGCCCGCCAGTCCGTACCATGCGTCGCCGTCGGCGCTTCGCGCGCGGCGCATGATGACCGTCTCCGCCTGGTCGTCGGCCGTATGGCCCGTCAGGACGAGGTCGCTTCCTTCGCGTTCGGCGGCTTCCGCCAGCAGTCGGTGGCGCGAGTCGCGCGCGGCGGCGGAGAGACCTGTCGCCGGCTTGTCGCCAGTCCATCGCAAAGTAAGGTGCTCGACGCCGATTGTCGCGCAGAAGCGCGCGACTTGGGCGGCTTCGCTGGCGGATTCGGCGCGCAGGGCATGGTCGACGGTCGCGGCGACCAGTCGGATGGCGGGCGCGTGCCGGTCGAGATGTCCCTTGAGCAGGGTGAGCAGGGCGACGGAATCACTGCCGCCGGAAACCGCCGCCAGAACGGCGCGGCGCGGGGCGAGGTCCAGTGACTGGAATGGTTGGGAAAGTTCGATGCCGAGCGGCGGCGTCAGCACGCGGCGAGTGCCTGTTCCTGCTTGACGCGGTCCTTGAGCGCAACCGAGATGTCGGGGTAGCGCTTGCCGATTTCGGCATAGGTCGCGCAGGCGACATCGCGCTGGTCGAGGCCGACGAGCGACATGCCGAGCTTCAGCAGCATGTCGGGCGCCTTCTTCGACGAAGGGTAGTCCTTGTTGGCCGCAAGGAAGACCTCGGCGGCGTCGCGGTATTTCTTCTGGGCGAGCAGCGCCTCGCCGAGCCAGAAGTTCGCGTCCGCCGCCTTCTGGTCGGACGGGAACCGTTCGATATGGTCGCGGAATCCCTTCTCGGCCGTGTCGTAGTCGCCCGAGAGGATGAACTCGTAGGAATTGCGGTAGAGTTCATCGGGGTCGTCGGTCGCCGGCAGCGCTGCAACCCTGGTTTCGTCCAGGCCCTGGCCTGCCGGCTTGTTGGGAACGGCCTGCCGCACCGGCGCCTGTTGCGCACCCACGGCCACGCCTGGCAGCGGCTCCGTCGGCTGCTCCGCCACGCTGCCGCCGGTCACATTGCCTTTTTCGTCGAACGTGATCGTCCCGAAGGTCTGCGGCGGCTCGCCCGCCCCGGCCGGCGCGCCGCCGGTGCCCGGATTCAGGCCGGCGGGATCGCCGGTGCCGTTGTCGACGAGGATTTCCGGTTCCGCCGGAGTCTCGGCGGGGGCCGCTTCCGCCGGAGCCTGGCGCGCTGGGGCCGATGCGACGGTCTTGCCCGCAGGCGCGCCCGCGTCGGTGCGCTTCCCTTCGAGCTCCTGGAACCGGAACTCGTTGTCCTCCTGCATCTTGCGCATCTGTTCCTGCATCTGCAGGATCTGGAAGTTCAGCTCCTCGATCGTGCCGGACAACGAGCGCACCTGCTCTTCGAGCGCGGTGATCCGGGGATCGCCGGCCTGGGCGACCTTGAAGGAACCCGTATCGTCCTTGCTGCGGAACACGGCAGGAAGCTTGAACTTCGGCAACGGCAGGCCGCCGTCGAAGGCCATCGTCGGGGCGCTTGGCGCCTCGGCACGGCCGTCTGCCCTGACGCTGGCGCCGGACATCAGGAGAAATGCGAGCGTACCGCTCAGGATCAGTCTGAAATACATGGGCGTCTCGATGCTGGAAGGATCTGCTCTCATGCGCATTCCCGCAGTTTCAGGCGCGCGTCTCGACTTCTAGAGCAAGACCAGACTTCGGCCAAATTTTGTTTAGGCGCATGGGGGACATGAAAAAGGCGGCCGAACGGCCGCCTTTTCGACATCGCTGTAGCCTTTTGGCCTCAGCTCCCGCCGCCGAGCGTCGTCACGGCGCGGCGGTTCTGCGACCAGCAGGAGATGTCGTCGCAGACCGCGACCGGCCGCTCCTTGCCGTAGGAGATGGTCTTCATGCGGCTGGCGGCGACGCCCCGGGCGGCCAGGTAGTCGCGCGTTGCGGCGGCGCGGCGTGCGCCAAGCGCCAGGTTGTATTCGCGGGTTCCGCGCTCGTCGGCATGGCCTTCGACGACGATCGAATACTGCTTGTACTGGTTCAGCCACTGCGCCTGGCGGCTCAGGATGCCCTGGGCGTCGGCGCGGATCACCGAGCTATCGGTGTCGAAGAAGATGCGGTCGCCGACATTGACCGTGAAGTCGCGCGACGAGCCCGGCGTCGCGGCACCGCCGCCGAGGCCGAGGTCGGCCGCCGTGTTGGGGGTCTTCTTGTTGGCGCAACCGGCAATCGCGAGCGCGAGGAAAAGCGCCACGACAACCGGATTACGAGTAACTGCTGCGATGCGGCGCATGCCGGCCTCTCCTTCGCATTTCGAATGATTTCGTTGAGCAAACAGTAACCACATCGCGGTTAACCGGCGTTCAACAAGCATGGTTAACGATCGGTGACCGGCGCCCGTCCGCGCCACGCCGTCCCTTGTGGCCACAGTGTCCGTCTTCGCTTGGCGGAAATGCGGCGCGATGACGGCGGCTTGGTGACCGATCGACGCTTGGTTAAAAGTTTACCTATTCCAGAAGCGGCGACCATGCCGGATCCGACGCGAAATTCTGCGTCGGGATGGCCTGCTCGTTGCGTCCGGTCAAGTCGATCGAGAAGAGCCGCGGCCCGCCCGAGCCGGCGGCTTCCTTGAAGAACATGATGTAGCGGCCGTTGGGCGCCCAGGTCGGGCCTTCCTGCTGGAAGCCGGTAGAAAGGATGCGCTCGCCCGAGCCATCGGTCTTCATGACGCCGATCTGGAACTCGCCGCCCGACTGCTTGGTGAAGGCGATCAGGTCGCCGCGCGGCGACCACACCGGCGTCGAATAGCTGCCGCCGCCGAACGAGATCCGGTTCTGGCCCGAACCGTCGGCGCTCATCACATAGATCTGCGGCTGGCCGCCGCGGTCCGATGTGAACACGACCTGGCGGCCATCCGGCGAGTAGGACGGCGACGTGTCGATCGAATTCGAGTTGGTCAGCCGGGTCGTCGTGCGGCTCCTGAGATCCATAGCAAAGACGTTGGAATTTCCGTCGTCGCGCAGCAGGCTCATGATCACCTTCTGGCCGTCCGGCGAGAAGCGGGGCGCGAAGGTCATGCCGGGGAAGTTGCCGACCAGTTCGCGCTGGCCGGTCTCGATCTGCAGCAGGTAGACCCGCGGCTGGCCGCTTTCGTAGGACATGTAGGTGATTTCCTGGCGCGTCGGCGAGAAGCGCGGCGTCAGCGTGATCGCGCTGCCATCGGACAGGTAGCGGACATTGGCGCCGTCCTGGTCCATGATCGCCAGCCGCTTCTTGCGCTGGTTCTTCGGCCCGGATTCGTCGATGAACACGACGCGCGTGTCGAAGTAGCCCTTTTCACCGGTCAGGCGCTCGTAGATCGCATCTGCGATGATATGGGCGACCCGCCGGGCGTTGGCCTTGTTGGCGAAGAACTGTTCGCCGATGAGTTGTTCGCCGGCAAACGTGTCCCAAAGTCGGAATTCGGCGCGCAGTCTGCCGTCGCCTTCCTGGGTGACGCGGCCGGTCACCAGCGCCTGCGCATTGATGACCTTCCAGTCCTCGAAGCGCGGCGCGGCGTCGGGATTGGAGATCTTCTCGATGAACGCGCCTTTGTCGATCGGCGCGAACAGGCCGGAGCGCTTGAGGTCTGAGGAGATCACGCTGGTGATCTCCGCGCCGAGTTCGTTGCTCGACAGGAAGTCGGTGATGGCGATCGGCAGGGGCTCGATATTGCCCTTGTTGACGTCGATCTCGACAAGCGCCCAGGCCGGCGGCGCGGCGACCGCGGTCAGGCCGCCTGCAAGGACGACAGCCGTGAACATCGCTCGGAAGAATCGTTTCATGCGGTTTCGAACCTCTTTGGCTAAGTCCGTCGGACGCGGGGCGCGTGGCCCCTAGAACATTTCGCTTGGATCGAAATTGACGATAACGTCCGCCCAGGCTTCGTATTTTTCGGCGGGAAGAGTGTAGGGGGCGCAACGCGAGACGGCGCGACGCGCGGCTTCTGCGGCGGCGCGCTCGACGCCTGCCGAACCGCCGCCACCGATGATTTCTGGACTGCCCTCGATGGCCCCGGTCCTGTCGAGCTTGAACTTGACCGAGACGCGGAGATTGCCGGCATCCGCCGCGCCTGCGGGGATGTTCCAGCAGCGCTGCACCTGGCCGCGCAGCGCGTCCATCTCACTCTGCGTCAGCTTGCTGCCGCCCGTGCTCTTGTCGCCGCCGAGCGAAGCGGTCTGCTTCGAGCGCTTGGCGCCGCCGCCGGACGCCTTTTCCTTGTTCAGGAGAGCCGCCACCTCGTCGGCGTCGAACTCCTTCTCGTCGGACTTCGGCTTGGCGGCCGCATCGCGGGTCGGCTTCTGGCTGTCTTTCTTGTCGGGAGCCTTGGCCGTCTGCGCCTGCGGCGGCTTCGGCTTGGCCTGCGGGGCGGGGGCCTCGGTCGGCAGTTCGATCGCCTCGGCCTCGACCTCGGCCGCCGCGATGGTCTCCTGCACGGGATCGGGCTTCACATCCTGCTTGGGCTGCGGCTGCGGTGTGGCCTCCGTCGCCGGGACCGACGCCGTCTTGGGCTCCGGCTCGACCACCGGGTCCGGCTTGGGGTCCTGCACCGGCTTCGGCGCCGGTGTTGGAGCCGCCTCTGGCATTGCGGCCGCCTCGACGTCCTTGGGCCTGACGTCAGGGGTGGCCTTCTTGTCTGTATCGACCTTGTTTTCGCCGACCTTCTGCGCGTCCGGGATCGTCTCGGTCTTCTCCGTCGGCTTCGGCGTCGGTGTCTCGCCGAGCGGCGCCTTCTTGTCGCCCTGCTGGATCTGCGTCAGCTGTTCGACCGGGATGATGTCGACCGGCAGCGACTCGACGTCGACGACCTCGAACGGCCTTGGCGCGGACAGCGACACAAGCCCGAAGCCGATCACGGCCGCGTGCAGCACGACAGAGGTGGTGAGGCCGGTCTTCATTCCTGGCCTGCCACCTTTCGCCGGAAATTGCGCGCCGTGCCGGTCATCGCTCAGGTGTCGTCCTGTTCCTGGAGGGTCACGAGGCCGATCTTGGTGTAGCCGGCCGCCTGGATGCGGGCCATGACCTGCATGACGATGCCGTAGTTGGTGGTCTTGTCGCCGCGCACGTAGATGCGCTCCTCATACCCGGTCGTCGCGATGGCGCTGAGCTTCGGCACGACCTCTTCCAGCGGGATCTCCGTTTCCTGCAGGTAGATCTGTCCGTTCTCGTTGACCGAAATGGTGATCGGCTGGGTCTCCGGGTTCATCGCGTTGGCCCGCGTCTCGGGCAGGTCGATCGGTACGCCGACGGTGAGCAACGGCGCCGCGACCATGAAGATGATCAGCAACACCAGCATGACATCGACGAACGGCGTGACGTTGATCTCCGAGATCAGGCCATGGTGGCGTCCGCGCCGCCTGTGGCCCCGGCCTCCGCGTCCGCCCCCGTTTCCTACGGCCATCCCCATCGCCCGGTCCTCAAGCCTTCTGCGCTACTTTTTCATCGATTTGCCGCGAGAGTATGGCGGAGAACTCGTCGGCGAAGCCCTCCATCCTGACGGCGATCTTGCCCGCGTCCGCAGACAGCTTGTTGTAGGCGATGACGGCGGGAATGGCCGCAAGCAGGCCAATCGCCGTGGCGAGAAGCGCCTCGGCGATACCAGGCGCCACCACGGCGAGGTTGGTCGACTTGGAGCCGGCGATTGCCTGGAACGAGGTCATGATGCCGACGACGGTGCCGAACAGACCGATGAACGGCGCCGCCGAACCGATCGTCGCGAGGAAACCCAGCCTGCCTTCCAGCCGCTCCATCTCGCGGGTCAACGCGAGGTCCATCGCCTTGTCGATGCGGGTCTGCAGGCCAAGCGGCGACTTGGCTCCCTTCTCGAAGCTCTTCTTCCACTCCCGCATGGCGGCGACGAAGATCGCTCCCATGCCTGACGTCTTGCGGTCGGCAAGCGTCCGGTAGAGTTCCTCAAGCGACTGCCCGGACCAGAACACCTGCTCGAAGCGGTTGAGCGCGCTTCTCATGCGGGCATAGGCGATGACCTTGTCGACGACGATGGCCCAGGTCCAGATCGATGCGCCGAGCAGTCCGATCATGACCAGTTTGACGACCCAGCCGGCCTGCGCGAACAGATGCCATATCGACAGTTGGACGCCGGGCTCGGCGAGTGGAAGGTTTTCCATAGGAGGTCCTTAACGATTTCCGGGCGTGGCTCGCGGCTGGCCCCTGGCGCTGTTATCCCGTTGATCCGATTGCGCGAAGCTTCCGGAAACGCCCCGATATGCGCCGATCACGGCCTTTTCAGAGCAAATGTTGGTGAAAGGAAGGCGCACGCATTCCGTCAGATTCTAACTGATCCGTTCATGAACCGTTATGGTTAAGGATCAGTTAGGACAGCCTTGCTGACCTGCGTCGATACCGTCAGCCGCCGGATGGCAGGAAGGCGTCCAGCCACTCGTCCGGAAAGCGTTTGGGGCGACCGTTCTCGCCGATGATGGCCGCCTCGACCCGGGCCGAGATCAGGGTCTCGCCGCCTCGGACGATCTGCTGCGCCATGAAGATGCGGGCGCCGGAGATCTTTTCCGTCCGCGTCTCGACGGCAAGGACGTCGTCCATGCGCGCCGGTCTGACGAAGTCGATTTCCATGCGCCTGACGACCCAGACGATCCTTTCGCCGCGCAGGCCATCGGCGAGCTCGGTATGGCGCACGCCCGCCAACCGCAGGTAGTCGGAGCGACCGCGTTCGAGGAATTCGAGGTAGCGCGCATGGTACACGACGCCCGAAAAATCGGTGTCCGCGTAGTAGACGCGGGCCAGCAGCCGGTGTCCGAACGGCGTGAGTTCGCCCGACAGTCCGGCCGCCTGTGCTTCTTCCTCGGTCACGTCAGTCCTCGTCCTGGAACAGCGCGATCTGCTGCTGCGCGATGTCCTTTGGCGCCTCGAGCCCGAGATGCCGCCAGGCGTTCGCGGTCATCACCCGCCCGCGCGGCGTGCGCTGGATGAAGCCTTGCTGGATGAGATACGGCTCGATGATGTCCTCGATCGCGTCGCGCGGCTCAGACAGGCCGGCCGCAATTGTTTCGATGCCGACCGGACCGCCGCCGAAATTCGTCGCGATCATGCTGAGATAGCGGCGGTCGAGCTGGTCGAGGCCGAGCGCATCCACTTCCAGCCGCAGGAGCGCCTCGTCGGCCACCTTGCGGGTCACGTGGTCGACGCCGGCGACCGAAGCGAAGTCCCGCACCCGCCGCAGCAGCCTGCCGGCGATGCGCGGCGTCCCGCGGGCGCGCCGCGCGATCTCCTGCGCTCCATCGTCGCCGAGCGGAAGGCCCAGGATGCGCGCGCCGCGCCGCACGATCTGTTCAAGCTCCTCGACCGAATAGAAGTTGAGCCTGACCGGAATGCCGAAGCGGTCGCGCAGCGGATTGGTCAGCAGACCGAGCCGCGTGGTCGCCGCGACCAGGGTGAACCTCGCGAGGTCGATCTTGACCGAGCGTGCCGCCGGCCCCTCGCCGATGATGAGGTCGAGCTGGTAGTCCTCCATCGCCGGGTAGAGGATTTCCTCGACGGCCGGATTGAGCCGGTGGATCTCGTCGATGAACAGGACGTCGCGCTCCTCGAGATTGGTGAGCAGCGCGGCGAGATCGCCGGCCTTGGCGATCACCGGTCCCGACGTCGAGCGGAAATTGACGCCGAGTTCGCGCGCCATGATCTGCGCCAGCGTGGTCTTTCCCAGGCCGGGTGGCCCGACGAACAGGACATGGTCGAGCGCTTCGCCGCGCCCCTTCGCCGCCTCGATGAACACCTTGAGGTTGGCGCGGGCCGCGGCCTGCCCGACGAAGTCGTCGAGCGACTGCGGCCGCAGCGACTGGTCAACGTCTTCGCCGCGCTTTTCAGGGGTTATGAGGCGGGGGGCGAGGCTCACGCGAGTAGTTCCATCGAGGGAACCGCCTTCGCAGCCTTTTGGTCGAAAGTCACGCTATGCGAGCATCCGGCTTGCCTGCCGAGAAGCGCGACCAGAAAATCGGCCAGCAGGGCCGACTTGTCAGCGTCCCGTGCGGCGCGCAAGGCCTCGCCGCCATCCAGCACGAAGTCGTCCGTCTCAAGCAGCGTCAGCAGGACGCCGAGAATCTCGTCATGGCTGAACCCGTAGGTCAGCCTCAGCACCCGGATCGTCTCTGCAATCGTGACCGCGCTGACGAATGCTGGGCTGTTGGCCGATCTTTCCCGGAAGAAATCCAGCGCTTTCCCATGCTGCTCCGCGTCGTCCGCCGTAAACAGCCGGACCAGCACGTTTGTATCGACGCCGATCACCTGCGCTTTTCCTTGGCGAACGCGTCATTCCATTCGCGCTTGATCCGCTCGTCGTCTTCCGCGACAGCGCGGCCGATCGCCTTGTCCATCTCCTCGACCGACACCGGTTTCATGCCCGGCCGATGCAGGATGCCGGCGAGGTCGACCGCCCTCAGCTTGCGCGGACGAACCGTCGCCTTCCCACCCTCTACGATCCACTCGATCCGCGTGCCGGTTTGCAAGCCGAGCTGATCTCTGACTTCCTTCGGGATAGTGGTCTGTCCCTTGGACGTAACGCTTCCGATCATTCCCATGAGGCGTTCTCCTTACCCGACAAAATAGTAAGGAATATGTTGGCTGGCAAGGAAGTCACCGCGCCAGCTCCTTCAGCCCAAGCCGGATCAGCTTGGAGGAATCCGCACCTTCGCCGGCGCCCTTCATCGCAGCAGCGATGGCGTTGGCGGCGATGTCTCTGGAATAACCGAGATTGACCAGCGCCGAGACGGCGTCCGCCACGGGCGCGGGCGCAACGCCGTCGCCGAGCTCCTGCTTGAGCCCGATGGTGCCCGAGGCCGCTCCTGCGAAGGCCGGCGCCTTGTTCTTGAGTTCGGTGACGATGCGTTCCGCGACCTTCTTGCCGACGCCCGGCGCTCGGCTCACCGTTGCGATGTCGCGCAGCGCGATCGCGTTGGCCAAGTCGGGCGGCGCCAGCGTGGACAGCACGGCCAGCGCCACCTTGGCGCCGACGCCCTGAACGTTGTTCATCAACAGGCGGAACCACTCGCGCTCCAGCGCCGACTGAAAGCCGTAGAGACGGATCACGTCTTCGCGGACATAAGTCTCGATGAACAGCGTCACCGCCTCGCCCGGGCCGGGCATCTGCGCCAGCGTGCGCGCCGAGCAGTGCGCGACGTAGCCGACGCCGTGGACGTCGACGGTGCAATGGTCGTCGCCGATTTCATCGACGGTGCCCTTCAGCTTGCCGATCATGCCGCCGCTCTCAAGCCGCCGCCCCGGCAACCGCCCGAGCCAGGCGTGCCGCGGGGCTCTGCATATGGTGCGCGTGGCAGACGGCGATTGCCAGCGCGTCGGCCGCATGCTCGCTGTCGATCACCGCCTTTGGCATCAGCACCTTCACCATCATGTGGATCTGCTGCTTCTCGCCGTGCCCCGTGCCGATGACCGCCTTCTTGACGGCGTTCGGCGCGTATTCCGCGACTTCGATGCCGGCAAGCGCCGGCACCAGCATCGCGATCCCTCTCGCCTGGCCGAGCTTCAGCGTCGCCACCGCATCCTTGTTGACGAAGGTCTGCTCGACGGCGGCCTCGTCCGGCGCCTGGCGGTCGAGCACTTCGCGCAGCCCGTCATGCAACTGCCTGAGCCGAAAGGCGAGCGCGGCCTTGTCGCTGGATTTCACCGTGCCGGCGGCGACGAAGCGCAGGGAATTTCCCGACGCCTCCAGCACGCCCCAGCCGGTGCGCCTCAGTCCCGGGTCTATGCCGATGATGCGAATCGCCTGAGCCATGGTTCCACTCTAGGTACGGCGCGGCACCATTGACAGCACTATGTGAACAAATAGGAAACACCCACAGGTTTCGGGCGTCGAGGATCGGCCCGGCGCCGCCCCGGCAGGCTCAGCCGCGGGCGAAGGCGGTGTTCAGAAGCGTGATCTGGTCCGAGACGGGGTTCGGGCTGCGCGCGCCGGAGAGGGGGACCACTGTGTTCTTGCCGTAGATCTCGTCGTCCATGCGCCGTACGAGCGCTTGCAGGCTCAGCGACCGGTTCACCAGATCGACGAAGGGTTTCGGCAGTTCGGCCCAGCCGGTCGCGTCCGCATGCGCCGACGCCGTGTCCAGCCTGACCTTGGCCTTTTCCGTGGCGACCTGGTCGCGGCTCATCTCGCCGGAGTTGGCCGCGCGCTGCAGCAGCAGCCAGGACGCGATCTGCATCAGTCGCGTGGTCAGCCGCATCGATTCCGCCGCGTAGAGGGTGGCCGCCAGCCGCGACAGCTTCTTGGCCTCGCTGCGTCCTTCGCCGTCGAGGTATTCCGCCGCGTGCTCGACCAGGGTCATGCCTTCGTTGTAGAGCGGCTTGAACGACTGCGAGAAGACCCGCCGCTCGGCGAGCTTGATCGTCTTGCTGTCCTTCGACGGCTCACTCATGATCCAACGCCCCTGCACTGCCTTCGATCGCGCAAACGGCCCACCACCAAGCCGCCGCATCGTCGCCGGCGACCCCCCCCCTACGACGATCGCGGGGAAAATGCGCCTGCCGACAGTTCAACGCAAGCATATGTTTAATAAAGGGTTAACGATCGAGCCCGGGGCGGCCGGCGAAACCCGACCGTGCGCCGCCCTGCGGCACAAAAAAAGAGCCGCTAGAGGGCGGCTCTCAGGAGTTTAACAGGGAGGCGTCAAACGAAGTGGCTCCAGCCACTCGGTAAGAATCCAGATCACTGGATACGCACAGTAAACGCTCGTAAAGCTTAATGGCGGGTTACCGCGCCTCCCCAAATCAGAGAAAAATCGGGTTCAGTGGGCGGTCGCCCTCGCGCCGGCCGCCTCGCCGCCCCAGAGCGCGCGCAGCGCGATGAATGCGAACAGCATCGTCGCCGCGAAATAGACCAGCGACGCGATGCCGAGCACCGGCTCGATTGCGGCATTGCCGCCGTAGAACATGAACAGCGTAACCAGCATCACGATGCTGCTGACCGCGGCAGCCCAGAAATGGATGGTCGACAGGCGCGAATTCCGCGCCGCAGGCACGAGATGGTAGAAGAACGCGAAGACGGACGACATGATCCAGCCCAGCACCATGATGTGCGCGTGGGTCGGCAGTTGCGTATGGTCCTGGCTCATCGCCATCGAAAGTCCGAGCATCATGCCCAGGATCGAGTAGATGACGGCCAGGGTGAAGAAGTTGCGTGCTACGCCTTGCATGGTTGCCCCCTCAGGTGATTGTCCTATCGGCTCGCCGTGTAGCGCCGGCTTGGTTTCAGGACCATGCCGTCGCGACCGTCTGCCGATTCCCTGAAGTTACCTGAAAGATGCCGCTACGGCATCTGCAGGCGCGCGCAATCGACCAGCGTCAGCCGCCCTGGGCGAGCCCGCGCAGCTTGAACTTCTGGATCTTGCCGGTCGACGTCTTGGGGATTTCGGCGAAGATCACCGCCTTCGGCACCTTGAACCGGGCGAGCAGCGCCCGGCAGTGGGCAATGATCTCCTCCTCCGAGGCGGCGGCGTCCGGCTTCAGCTCGACATAGGCGACCGGCACCTCGCCCCACTTCTCGTCGTCGCGGGCCACCACGCCGCAGGTCGCGACGGCCGGATGCTTGTAGAGCGCATCCTCGACCTCGATGGACGAGATGTTCTCGCCGCCGGAGATGATGATGTCCTTCGACCGGTCCTTGAGCTGGATGTATCCGTCCGGATGCATGACGCCGAGGTCGCCGGAATGGAACCAGCCTCCGGCGAAGGCCTCGTCGGTGGCTTTCCTGTTCTTCAGGTAACCCTTCATGACGATGTTGCCCCGGAACATGACCTCGCCGAGCGTCTCGCCGTCGGCCGGCGTCTCGGTCATCGTCTCAGGGTCCATCACCGTCAGGCCCTCGAGCGGCGCGTATCGCACGCCCTGCCTGGCCTTCCTGGCCGACCGCGCATCGCGGTCGAGCGCGTCCCAGGCGTCGTTCCATTCGTTGACGACCGCCGGTCCGTAGGTCTCCGTCAGGCCGTAGAGATGCGTGACCGCGAAGCCGGCGTCGGCCATGCCGGCCAGCACCGCCTCCGGCGGCGGCGCGGCGGCCGTGTTGAACGTCACCGTCTGGGCGAAGTCGCGCTTGTCCTCGGCCTTCGCGTTGATGAGCACCGACATGACGATCGGCGCGCCGCAGAGATGCGTGACGCCGTGGTCGGCGATGGCGTCGTAGATCGGCTTCGGCCTCACCCAGCGCAGGCAGACATGCGTCCCGCCCTGCAGCGCAAGCGTCCACGGAAAGCACCAGCCGTTGCAGTGGAACATCGGCAACGTCCAGAGATATACGCAGTTCTTGCCCATGCCGGCGTGGATGGTGTTGGCGTAGGCCATCAGCGCCGCGCCGCGATGATGATAGACGACGCCCTTCGGGTTGCCCGTCGTGCCCGATGTATAGTTGAGCGACAGCGCATTCCATTCGTCGTCGGGCATCGACCACGCGAAGTCGGGATCGCCGCCCGCGACGAAGTCCTCGTAGTCCACGCTGCCGATGCGCTCGCCCTTGGGGTAGGGCGCGTCCGCCGGATAGTCGGGATCGTCATAGTCGATGACGAGCGGCTTCGCCTTTGCAAGCGCCAGCGCCTCGCGCATGACGCCGGAAAACTCGCGGTCGACGATCAGCACCTTCGTCTCGGCGTGGTCGAGCTGGAACGCGATGACCGCGGCGTCGAGCCGGGTGTTCACCGAGTGCAGCACAGCCTTGACCATCGGCACGCCGAAATGGGCCTCCAGCATCGGCGGCGTGTTGGACAGCATCGCGGTCACGGTGTCGCCCTTGCCGATGCCGTGCCCGGCAAGAGCCGATGCAAGCTGGCGGGAGCGGCGCCAGAAGTCGCCGTAGCTGATGCGCTGTGCGCCGTGGACGATGGCGAGGCGGTCCGGATAGGTCATGGCCGCGCGCTCGAGATAGGTGATCGGCGTCAGCGGCTGGAAATTCGCCGGCTGGCGATCGAGATCCTGTTCGTAGGGATTGGTCATCGTTCCTCACCCGGGCTTTCGCCCCACATGACCGGCCTTCGCGCCGGACGTCAATGGAGCACGTCGAGCACGCCGTCGTAAATCAGCTTCACCGCGATGACGGCCACCGTGCAATAGGTAAACGGGTAGAAAATCTCCGGCCGCATCCGTCGCACGAGCCATGCGCCGGCAAGGGTTGCGACGGGTGCGATCGGCATCAGAACGGCCGAAGCCGCCAGGTTGGTCGCATCGAATTGGCCAAGCAGGGAGTAGGGAACGAGCTTGATGGCGTTGGTGATCGCGAAGAAGATCACGCTGGTTCCCGTGAAGACCTTGGGATCCATCCGGAGCGGCAGCGCGTAGACCTGGAACGGCGGCCCCCCGACATGGGCGACGAAACTGGTGAAGCCGGCAACGGCCCCCCAGAACGAGCCCGCGACGCGGCTTGGCTTCGCCACATGGTTCGCGCCGTGCCGCGCCAGCTGGTAGAGCCAGCGCCCGACGAAGACGATGGCGATCGCCCCGACGAGGAAGCGGATCATGTCGGCCGTCACCATGGCCGCCGTCATCCAGCCGAGACCGATGCCGAGTAGCGATCCCGGCAGCATGACGGCGAGGGTCGCGCGGTCATAGACGCCGCGCCAGGTCCACAACGACACGATGTCCATCAGCACCAGGATGGGCAGCAGGATCGCCGCCGCCTGCACCGGGCTGATGACCAGCGCCATCAGGGGAACGCCCACGAAGCCCATGGCGCCGCCGAACCCGCCCTTGGACAGGCCGGCCAGGATCACGGCCGGCACGGCGGCTGCGTAGAACCAGGGATTTGCGAGAAGCTCGGACATGAGGCGAAATGAAGAAAGACGCGCTGGAATAGCCTGAAAACGGCAAGGATGCGACCGGATTGTTGGCCGAGGCGAAGGCGCGCGGCTGCTGTTCAACGCGACGTCCTTCGTCTATGCCGCTTTTCGACCAAACTCGCCCGGCATAGGCCGGGGCAGGAAAGCCGAGCATGACCGACGACAACACGCCGAACCGCTGCCGCATCATCCTGATATCGCCGCCTGGCATAGCTGCGGAGGCGTTCGCCACGAAGTTCGCCGCGGCGATCGCCGGCGGTGACGTCGCCTCCGTCATTCTCCCGCCCTACGAGATGGACGAGGCCTCTTACCAGGCCTTCGCAGAGCGCGTCGTGCCCATGGCCCAAGCCGCCGGGATCGCGGCGGTCATCGTCGACGACACCCGCATCGCCGGCCGCGTCAAGGCCGACGGCATCCACATCGAAGGCGGCAAGGCCGCCCTTGCCGAGGCAGTTGAAAACTTCCAGTCCAGGATCGCGGTTGGAGCGGGCGGCGTGAAGAGCCGCGATGACGCGCTGGAACTGGGCGAAGAGCGCCCCGACTACGTGTTTTTCGGCCGTTTCGGCTACGACAACCAGCCGGAAGCCCACCAGCGCAATCTGTCGCTGGGCGGCTGGTGGGCCGAGATGGTGGAGATTCCCGGCGTGGTGATGGCCGGCTCCAGCCTCGATTCCGTTGCGACGGTGGCTGCCACCGGGACCGATTTCGTGGCGCTTTCCGCGGCGGTCTTCTCTGAAGGCGTCGACCCGTCCGAGGCGGTCCAGCGGGCCAACGCCATCCTCGACGAAACCGCACCGCGCTTCGAACCGGCCGGATGATTGCGCTTTCGCGACGTCTTCCCCTGCTGGCCGCCCTTCTGGTCTGCGGCGGCGTAATCGCGGCCGAAGATGCGCAGCCGGCCGGAGAAACCCCGGAGGCAACGACGGGCGTGGACCAGGAACGCTTCGGCGGCCCGGCGTCCGACGCCGCCTATGGCGCCTACCAGCGCGGCCTCTACATGACGGCGCTCAACCTGGCGATGCCGCGCGCCGAGGCCGGAAACGCGGCGGCGCAGACGCTGGTGGCCGAGATCCTGTCCCGCGGGCTCGGCGTCAAGCGCGACGAGGCGCAGGCTGCGAAATGGTACCAGCTGGCCGCCGAGCAGGGCGTGCCCGAAGCCCAGTTCCAGTACGCCCTGATGCTGATAGACGGTCGTTTCGTGAAGAAGGACACGAAGGGGGCCTATGCGCTGATGCAGTCGGCCGCGGAAGCAGGCAACCGGCTCGCGCAGTTCAATTTCGCGCAGCTGCTCGTTCAGCGCGAGCCCGGCGACGTCGGAATGGCGAAGGCTGTGTCCTACTACCAGCGCGCCGCAGAAGCCGGCCTTGCGGACGGCCAGTATGCAATGTCGCAGATCTACGCCAACGGCGCCGGTGGCAAGCCGCGCGACGAGGCCGAGGCAAGGCGCTGGCTGCTGCTCGCCGCCCGGCAGAACTTCGACACCGCCCAGCTCGACCTCGCGACCTGGCTGGTCGAGGGTCGCGGCGGCCCGCGCGACCTGAAAGCCGGGTTCGGCTGGATGAAGCGCGCCGCCGAGGGCGGCAACGTCGCCGCGCAGAACAGGCTGGCGAAGCTCTACATGGGCGGCATCGGCACCGAGCCGAACGCGATCGACGCCGCCGCCTGGTACTTCCTCGCACGCAGGCGCGGACTGCACGATGCTGAAATGGACGACTTCCTCAGCGGATTGACCGACGAGGACCTGAAGACGGCGCTCGAACGCGCAAACCGGCTGCGTTAGGGCGCTCCGCCAACCCGCCGGTCTCTTGCCTCCCCAGGCTTTTTGTGGTCATGGACCACCAACGCGCGACGTCGAGCGCATGAATGTTCCGGAAATTCCCCTACCATGGCCAAGATCAGCGGCAGCGAAATCCGTCCCGGCACCGTCATCGAGCATGATGGCGGCCTTTGGGTTGCCGTCAGGACGAACACCGTCAAGCCTGGCAAGGGCGGCGCCTATAACCAGGTCGAACTGAAGAACCTCGTCAGCGGCACCAAGCTGAACGAGCGGTTCCGCTCGGACGAGAAAGTCGAGCAGACCCGGCTCGACCTCAAGGACTTCTCCTTCCTCTACGAGCAGGGCGACCAGCTCGTTTTCATGGATACCGAGAGCTACGAGCAGCTCGAACTGCAGAAGGACTTCGTCGGCGACCGCGCCGCCTTCCTGCAGGACGGCATGATGGTGACGGTGCAACTCTACAACGAGACGCCGATCGGCGTGTCCTTGCCCGACCAGGTCACGCTGGCGATCACCGAGGCGGATCCCGTGGTGAAGGGCCAGACCGCCGCGTCCTCCTACAAGCCCGCGGTGCTCGAAAACGGCATCCGCGTGCTTGTGCCGCCCTTCATCTCCGCCGGCGAACGTATCATCGTCGACACGAACGAACTCACCTACGTCCGCCGCGCGGACTGATTCAGGCAGGCAGATGGCGCGCTCAGCACTCCTCAACGTGATGGTCCAGGCCGCGATGAAGGCGGGCCGCTCCCTTTCCCGTGACTTCGGCGAGGTGCAGAACCTCCAGGTCTCCCTCAAGGGGCCAGGCGACTACGTCAGCCAGGCAGACCGCAAGGCAGAGGAGATCATCCACGCCGAGCTGTCGCGGGCGCGTCCCGGCTATTCATTCCTCATGGAGGAGCGTGGCGAGGTCGAAGGCGACGACGACCAGCACCGCTGGCTGGTCGACCCGCTCGACGGCACCACCAACTTCCTGCACGGAATCCCGATCTTCTCCATCTCCATCGCGCTCGAACGTCAGGGGCAGCTGGTCGCCGGCGTGGTCTACAATCCCGCGATGGACGAGCTCTATACCGCCGAACGCGGTGGCGGCGCCTTCCTCAACGATCGCCGCCTTCGCGTTGCCGGTCGCACCAAGCTGTCCGACGCGGTCGTCGGCACCGGCGTGCCGCATCTCGGCCGCGGTCATCACGGCAACTTCCTGATCGAAATGCGCAACGTCATGGGCGAAGTCGCAGGCGTGCGCCGCCTGGGTTCGGCGGCGCTCGACCTCGCCTACGTCGCGGCGGGCCGCATGGACGGCTTCTGGGAGCAGGGCCTTTCGCCCTGGGATGTCGGCGCCGGCATCGTTCTCGTGCGCGAGGCGGGCGGCTTCGTCACCGACAAGGCTGGCGGCCAGGACATCTTCGCCACGGGCGATCTGGTGGCGGGCAACGAGGCGATCCACCGCGACCTGATGAAGACGCTGAAGAAGCCTGTCTCCCCGCGCTGACCCTCAATGCGGTCGCCGCCCTGGCGGTCGGAAGGCTTGCAAAACCATGGCGACCGCTCCCAGATAGAGGGCATGCAGGTCCATGATGAATAGCGGCGACGCTCCGTCCCGCGCCGCCGCCCCGTTCTGGGGGCGCTTCCACTATTCCCGCGCCGAGATTGTCGCCGATGGCGCCGTGCATACCGTCGGCATCGTGCTTGCGATCGCGGCCGGCTCGTCGCTGTTGTCGCTCGCGCCCTTCCACGCCGGCCCCGGCGAGTATGTCGCGGCGATCTTCTACGTCGTGGCGCTGCTGACGGTGCTGTCCATCTCGCTCGCCTACAACCTATGGCCACTGACCCCTGCCAAGTGGATCCTTCGCCGCTTCGATCACGCCGCGATCTACCTGTTGATCGCGGCGACCTACACGCCCTTCCTGATCCAGCTCGACGACCTTGCCATGGCCCGCGTCATGGTCGCGGTGGTATGGTGCGTCGCTGTCGCGGGCATGGCGATCAAGCTCTTCCTGCCCGGCCGCTTCGACCGCCTGGCGATCGTCTTCTATCTCGCCATCGGCTGGAGCGGCACGCTAGTCGTTCAGCCGCTTCTGGACACGCTGCCTGCTGTCACGCTCGGCCTGATCCTCGCCGGCGGGGTCGTCTATTCCTGCGGCGTCGTCTTTTTCGCGTGGAAAGGTCTCCGGTTCCACAATGCCGTCTGGCACGGATTTGTGGTCACCGGCGCGGGATTGCATTGCGCCGCGATCATCGACTGCCTCGTGGTCGCCCGCTTTTGAGCCGGAGCCCCAAGTTCCCTTGCGTCTTCCAATTTGACCGCGATTCCGCTTAGAGTCGCGGCTGCTGCGTCGCAGGAAATGGAATCGGGGCGAGAATGGGCATCTTGAGGACCATGGGCCTAGTCGGCTCGTCTGACGTGATGGACTACGACCCCTACAGGCTTTCCAGCCCGCAGGTCTTCGTTCTGTCGATGATGGTCTTCCTGGCCATCGTCGCCTTCATCGCAGCCATCCTGACCCGCCAGATCTCGGCTGCCTTCGCCACCAATCCAGGCCTCAACGGCCTCATTCTCGGCGTGCTCATCGTCGGCATCCTCTTGTCCTTCCAGCAGGCCGTCAGGCTTTTCCGCGAAGTGCGCTGGGTCAACTCCTTCCGCGCCGGGTCCGAGGCGACCGAGCCCGTCCTGCTCGCGCCGATGAAGGCGCTGCTGTCGCGCTCCTCGACGGTCGCGCTGTCGACCAGCTCGATGCGCTCCATGCTCGATTCGATCGCCACCCGCCTCGACGAGAGCCGCGACATCTCGCGCTACCTCATTGGCCTGCTTGTCTTTCTCGGCCTGCTCGGCACCTTCTGGGGCCTGCTCGCCACAATCGGCTCGATCGGCGACACGATCCAGTCGCTCGATCCGGGTTCGGGCGACACGGGATCCGTGCTCGACGCGCTGAAGGCCGGGCTGTCGGCGCCGCTGGCCGGCATGGGCACGGCCTTCTCGTCGTCGCTGTTCGGCCTGTCCGGCTCGCTGGTGCTCGGATTCCTCGACCTCCAGGCCGGGCGCGCCCAGACGCGCTTCTACACCGAACTCGAGAACTGGCTTTCGTCGGTCACCGACCTGTCCTCCGACATGGTGGTCGCCGACGGCTCCAAGGGCGACGCGTCCGACGAGATTCGTGCGCTGTCGGAGCGCCTGCGCAGCCTGCAGGAGCATGGCGGCTCCAACCCGCGCGTCGCCACCGCCATGGCCAACCTCGCCGACGGCATATCGGGCCTCGTCAAGAACATGCGGTCCGAGCAGCAGATCATGCGCGACTGGGTCGAGGCGCAGTCGGAGGAACAGAAGGCGATGCGCCGCACGCTGGACCGGCTGGCCGATACGCTGAAGAAGCAGGAACTCAACTAGGGACCCGACGGCATGGCGCTTGCAAGGGCGGCGCGACGCAACCGCCACATCGATTACTGGCCGGGCTTTGTCGACGCGCTGTCGACGCTGCTGCTCGCCATCATGTTCCTGCTCTCGGTCTTCGTGCTTGCGCAGTTCCTGCTCAGCCGGGAGATCAGCGGCCGCGACGAGGTGCTGGCCAGGCTCAACCTGCAGATCAACGAGCTGACCCAGCTGCTGGCGCTCGAGCAGGGCAACAACCAGGACGCCCAGGACACGATCGCGGACCTGCAGGCCTCGCTGTTCAGCGCTCAGAGCGAGCGGACACGCCTGCAGGAACTGCTCGACAGGGGCGCCGGCGCCGATTCCGAGGCCAATGCGCGTATCACCTCTATGAGCGGCGAACTCGACGCCGAACGCCAGATCAGCCAGCGCGCGCTGAGCCAGGTCGAGCTGCTGAACCAGCAGATCGCCGCGCTGCGCAAGCAGATCGCAGCGCTCGAGGACGCGCTCGAGGCCTCGGAGGCGCGCGACCGCGAATCCAACACCAAGATCGCCGATCTCGGCCGCCGCCTGAACGTGGCGCTTGCCCAGCGCGTCCAGGAACTCAACCGCTACCGGTCCGACTTCTTCGGGCGGTTGCGCGAAATCCTGTCCGACCGCGAGAACATCCGCATCGTCGGAGACCGCTTCGTCTTCCAGTCCGAAGTGCTGTTCCCGTCCGGCTCCGACGTCATCAATCCGGCCGGCCGGATCGAGATGAAAAAGCTCGCCGACGCCATCATCGAGTTGCAGCGCGAAATTCCGCCGGAGATCAACTGGGTCCTGCGCGTCGATGGCCACACCGACAACGTGCCGGTGTCGACGGCGCGGCGCTGGTCGGACAACTGGGAACTATCTTCGGCGCGCGCCACGTCGGTCGTGAAGCTGCTGATCGAGTACGGCGTTCCGGCGAACCGGCTGGTCGCCGCCGGCTTCGGCGAGTATCAGCCCCTCGACACCGCCGACACGGACGAAGCGCGCACCCGCAACCGCCGCATCGAGCTGAAGCTCACCGAGCGGTGAGCGCCGCTACCACCCGGCCCACAAAGCGACGAGCGCAGCCACCGCCGGGAGCGCCTGCACGTAGAGGATACGCCGGCTGACCGTCGCCGCGCCGAACAGGCCGGCCACGACCACGCAGGCGAGGAAGAACGCCTTCACCGCGAACCCGTCCTGGCCGAGCCACAGCCCCCACACCAGGCCCGCGACGAGGAAGCCGTTGTAGAGGCCCTGGTTGGCGGCAAGCGCCTTCGATGCAGCCGAGAATTCCGGTGTCGTCCTGAACACCTTACGACCGAGCGCTCGGTCCCAGGCAATCATCTCCAGGTACATGAAGCCCGCGTGCAGCAACGCCACCAGCGCGATCAGGATGTTGGCGAGCATCGGTTCCTCCCGCTCCGCTTTCGATCTTGATCGCGCGCCGCGGCTGCGGCAAGTGCTTTGCTTGCAAGGGAGCCCGTCACCATGTCCTTCCAGAAACTCGACGAACTCGGCCGCAAACTCGAAGCGCTGGAGCATGCGCTGGCGATCCTCGGCGCCGACGAGGCGACGCATATGGCGGTGGGTGGTGGCGAAAAACGCGCCGAGGCGATGGCCGCGCTTGCCGGCATGCTCCACCGCCAGGCGACCGCGCCCGAAATCGGCGACTGGATCGAGGCCGCCGATGCCGAGGACCTGAACGAGGACCAGCAGGCGGCTCTGCGCGAATTCCGTCGGCATTACGCCAACCTCACCTGTCTGCCGGCCGAATTCGTCGAGCGCCAGACGACGGCGCGCATGCGTTCCGAGCAGTTGTGGCGGAGCTTGCGCGAAAAGAACGACTGGGCGGGCTTCCTGCCGTCGCTCGAAAACGTCGTCGCGCTGGTGCGCGAAGAGGCGGCGATGCGCGCCGACAGGCTGGGGCTCGACCCCTACGACGCGCTGATGGAGCAGTATGACCCCGGCAACCGCGCAGCAGACATCACGCCGGTCTTTGCCGAGTTGAAGACGTTCCTGAGGGATTTCGTCCCCGAAGCTCTCGCCGCGCAGGAAGAACGCATGGCCGAGCGTCCGCTCAAGCCGCTGTCCGGCACCTATTCGATCGAGCGCCAGCGCGAACTCGGCCTCGCGCTGATGACGGCGGTCGGTTTCGACCTGACGCACGGCAGCCTGTCGGTGTCGCACCACCCATTCTGCGGCGGCGTGCCGACGGATGTGCGCATCACCACCCGCTACCGAACGGGCGAGTTCCTGTCCGCGCTGATGGGCGTGCTGCACGAAACCGGCCACGCCCTCTACGAACAGAACCTGCCCGCCGAATGGGCGCACTGGCCGCTCGGCAAGGCGCGCGGCATGGCGGTGCACGAGAGCCAGAGCCTCTTCGTCGAGAAACAGATCGGCCGCAATCCAGCCTTCTGGGCCTGGGCGCTGCCGATGGTCGAGAAACACCTCGGCGAGGTCTGGTCCATCGACGACATCCTGCCGCATGTGCACCATGTCGGGCGCGGCCTGATCCGCGTCGACGCCGACGAGGTGACCTATCCGCTGCATGTCATCCTGCGCTACGAGCTGGAGGAGGAACTCGTTTCGGGACGGCTCGACGTGGCCGACATCCCTGAAGCCTGGGACGCCCGGATGCGCGACTATCTCGGCCTGTCCACCGCGGGCAATTTTGCCGACGGGCCGATGCAGGATGTGCACTGGCCGGCCGGCGCCTTCGGCTATTTCCCGTCCTACACGCTCGGCGCCATGATGGCCGCGCAGCAATGGGCGGCGCTGAAGCGCGAGTACCCGGCCGTCGACGACGAACTGGCGAAAGGCAGGTTCGAAACCATCAACGCATGGCGCCGGGAAAAGATCTGGGCGCGAGGCTCGCGCTGGTCGACGCCCGAACTGATGGAGCGCGCGACCGGCGAGAAGCTGACAGCGCGCTATTTCACCGAACATCTGAGGCAGCGCTACGGCGCTTGACCGGCGGGCGTTGCCCGAACCACCGGCCAGGTGTTGCGCGGCGGCCGCGGCCGTCTAACTATAGGCAGGCCTCTCCCAGGAGTTCTTCATGACGGATCATCTCTTCTCGCCGATCGATGTCGGCGGCCTCGAAATTCCCAACCGCATCGCCATTGCGCCGATGTGCCAGTATTCCGCCGACGACGGCTCGGCGTCCGACTGGCACCTGCAGCAGTGGATGACATACGCGCTGTCGGGCGCCGGCATGGTGACGATGGAGATGACTGACGTCGAGCGCCGCGGGCGCATTTCGCACGGCTGCCTCGGCCTCTATTCCGACCACAATGAAGCCGCGGCGAAGCGCATGCTGGACGCGGCGAGGCGCGTGGCCCTGCCCGGCACGAAGTTCGGCACGCAGCTTGCGCATGCCGGCCGCAAGGCCTCGTGCCAGCGGCCGTGGGAAGGCGGCGGGCCGCTGAAGCCGGGCCAGGACCCATGGCAGACCGTGTCGGCCTCGGCGCTGCCTTTCGCCGACGGCTGGCATACGCCGCATGCGCTGGCCGAGGACGAGATCGAGGCGCTGATCGGACGTTTCGTCGCCGCCGCCCACCGCGCCGAGCGCGCCGGCTTCGACTTCATCGAACTGCATTCCGCGCATGGTTATCTGCTGCACCAGTTCATCTCGCCGCTTTCCAACCATCGCAACGACAAGTGGGGCGGCGCCTTCGAGAACCGCGTGCGGCTGGCCGTCGAGATCGCCCGCGCGGTGAGGAAGGCCGTGCCCGCGCTCATGCTCGGCGCGCGCATCTCGGTGACGGACTGGGTCGAGGGCGGGCTTCCGGTCGAGGAGGGCGTCGAGGTCGCCCGTGCGCTGGCGGACGCCGGCGTATCCTACATCTGCTGCTCGAGCGGCGGAAACTCGCCCCTGCAGAAAATCCCCTCGGGGCCGGGCTATCAGGTTCATCTTGCCGAGGCGGTCAGAAAGGCGGTCGGCGTACCGGTGCGTGCGGTCGGCATGATCGACGACGCGAGGCAGGCCGAGGCGATCATAGCGGACGGGCGAGCCGACATGGTCGCGATCGCCAGGGCGCTGCTCGCCGACCCGCGCTGGCCCTGGCGCGCGGCGGCAACGCTCGGCCATGAGGTCAGGACCGCGCCGCAACTCGCTCGCGCCGCTCATCTGCACAAGCACTGGGTGGCTTGAGCGACGCGCCTGCCGCAAGCTATCCGGCGTGCCTGAGATTCTGGCCGCTCTTCTGGTCGAACAGCACCACCTTGTCGGGGTTCCAGGAGAAGGAGACGGTCTCGTCGATCTTCAGGTTGGTGCGGGCCGGCACCGTGGCGTGAAGCGTCGCGTTGCCGACGCTCAGGGTGAGTATCTTCTCCACGCCGTGGTTCTCCACGTCGTGGACGCGCGCCTCAGCAGGCGCGCCCTGCTCGACGACGATGTCTTCGGGGCGGATGCCGAAGGTGAGTGCGCGCCCATCGGTCGAAGCCGCGGCGGCGCCTGAATAGGGCAGCTCGACATTGATCGGCGCCATCACCGCGCGGCCCGACACCAGCTTGCCGTCGATCAGGTTCATCGGCGGCGAGCCGACGGCGCGGGCGACGAAGGTGTTCTTGGGATTGGCGTAGATGTCGCCCGGCGTGCCGGTCTGCACCAGCTGGCCGCGGTTGAGCACGCCGATCTTGTCGCCCATCGACATCGCCTCGATCTGGTCGTGCGTGACGAACAGGAAGGTCTGGCCGAGATTCATCTGGATGTTCTTGAGCTCGGTGCGCAGCGCCTCGCGCAGCTTGGCATCGAGCGCCGACAGCGGCTCGTCCATGAGAAATACGCGCGGCTTCCTGACGATCGCGCGGCCGATCGAGACGCGCTGCATCTCGCCGCCAGACAGCTTGTCCGTCTTGCGCTCCAGAAGATGCTCGATGCGCAGCGTCTTGGCCACCCGCGTGACGCGTTCGGCGATCTCGGCGTCGGGCACCCTGCGCAGCCTGGACTTGAGCGGAAATTCGAGGTTCTGGCGCACGGTGTAGCGCGGGTAGAGCGAGTATTGCTGCAGCACCAGCGCGACATCGCGCTCCGCTGCGCCCCAGTCGGCAACATCGATGCCGTCTATGAAGACCTGGCCTTCGGTCGGCTTCTCAAGCCCGGCTATGATCCGGAGCGTCGTCGTCTTGCCCGCGCCGGTCTCGCCGAGCAGGACGAAGAACTCGCCGTCGGCGATGTCGAGGTCGAGATGCCGCAGCGCGGTGTGGCCGCCGAATTTCTTGCTGACGTTCTTGAGCTGGATGTGAGCCATGAATCAGAAGGTCCCGAAAGGCCGAAAGACGTATTGACGGCGCATCACAGCCTGACCCCCAGGCTCTGGCCGCTCGCCGTATCGAAGAAATGCGCCTGGCTCGGATCGAGGCGGGCGAACACGCGGTCGCCGGCCTTGGCAACGAAACCGGAGCGGGTGCGGGCGCGCAGCATCTGTTCGCCGAACTGCAGGTCGACGATGTCGTAGGAGCCGAGCGGCTCGATGATGTGGGCCTCAGCCGGCAGGAATCCGTCGGCCTCTTCATGTGCGACGAGGACGCCTTCAGGGCGAATGCCGAGCGACAGCTTCCGGCCTGCGCTGCCGTTAAGCTTGCCGAGCAGTTCGCGCGGGAACGCAAAGCCTTCCGGCGCGCCGTCGACCGTCACCCGGGCGGCGCCGCTGTCCTCGGCGATGGTGGCCCCGGCGACGTTCATCACCGGACTGCCGACGAACTGCGCCACGAACAGATTTTCCGGGTGCTGGTAGACATCCTCGGGACTGCCGACCTGCTGCAGCACGCCTTCGTGCATGATGACGATGCGGTCGGCCAGGCTCATCGCCTCGATCTGGTCGTGCGTGACGTAGATCGTCGTGGATCCCTGCTTCAGGTGCAGGCGCTTGATCTCGGCGCGCATCTCCTCGCGCAGCTTGGCGTCGAGCGCGCCGATCGGCTCGTCCATCAGCATCGCCTTGGGCCGCCTGACCAGCGCACGGCCGATTGCGACGCGCTGCATGTCGCCGCCCGACAGCGCCGAGGGCTTGCGCTCGAGGAGGTCGGTGATGCGCAGCACCTTGGCGACCTCGCGCACCGCCTTGTCGATGTCGGCCCGGTTCATGCCGGTGGCCCGCAGCGGAAAGGCGATGTTTTCGTAGACGTTCATGTGCGGGTAGAGCGAGAACGACTGGAACACCATGGCGATGTCGCGGTCGGCTGCCTTCAGATGCTGCACGGCCTTGCCGTCGATCAGCACGTCGCCGTCGTCGATCGTCTCCAGCCCGGCGATGGCGCGCAGCGTCGTCGTCTTGCCGCAGCCCGACTGGCCGAGCAGGACGATGAACTCGTTGTCCTCGATCTTGAGGTTCAGGTCACGGATGACCTGGACCGCGCCAAAGAACTTCTGGACGCCACGAAGCTCGATCTGGGTCATGCATGCCCTCCAGGCTGGCGGCCGTCGTGATGGTCGGAGACGTCGAACACGCCGTCCATCTCTTCTTCCCGCTCGGCCGCCGGCTTGCCGAACCAGTTGGTGCACAGGAAGGTGACGAGGCCGACGAGGATGATGGTGACGCCGTAGCGGTGCAGGAAGAGGTTCCACGGCTGGCAGAGCGCGACGATGCCGAGCACCATCACGATCTCGGCGATCCTCTGCAGTCTTGCGCTGTCGATCATTTGCGGATCGCTCCGAAGCTCATGCCGCGCAGCAGGTGGTTGCGAAGCAGGAAGGTGAAGATCGCGACCGGCAGCAGGAACAGGAACGTTCCAGCGGCAATCACCGTCCAGTCGGGCAGGCCGGAACCCACCTGGCTCGGGATGAACGGCGGCGCAGTCTGCGCGCGCCGGTTGGTCATGATCAAGGCGAAGGCGTATTCGTTCCACGCCGTGATGAAGCAGAACACGGCGGTCGCCGCGATGCCCGTCGCGGCTTCCGGCAGCACCACCTTGAAGAAGGCCTGCATGCGCGTGTAGCCGTCGACCAGCGCCGCCTCCTCGTACTCCTTGGGGATCTCGTCGATGAATCCCTTCATCAGCCAGACCGAGAAGGACAGGTTGAACGCGGTGTAGAGGATGATGAGGCCCCAATGCGTGTCGTTGAGGCCGACCGCGCGGTACATCAGGAACATCGGGATCGCCACAACGACGGGCGGCAGCATTCTGGTCGACAGGATGAAGAACAGGAGGTCGGCCTCGCCCTTAACCCTGAAGCGCGAGAACCCGTAGGCCGTGATGGTGCCCATCGAGACCGCCAGCACCGTCGAGGTGATCGCGACGATGAGCGAGTTCATGAAGCGGTTCGGATAGCCGGAGGGCTGGACTTCGCCCTTGCCGTCGCGCACCACCTTCTCGCCGCCGTCGAACACGATGCGTTCCCACCACGGCGCCGCGGCGTACTCCTCCGGGCTCGGCTGTTCCCTGAGCTGCGAGCGCTTGGTGAACAGCTTGACGAAGGGCGACACCTCCGGCGTGAACAGGACCGTCGGCGGGATCGTCGTCGACAGGTTGCGCGGCTTGAAGGAGGTCGACACGATCCAGTAGATCGGCGCCAGGAAGATCAGCGTGATGACCAGAACTGCGGCGATGGCCACGCGGTTCGCCGCGATCTCGCCGGTGGTCCGAACCTGGGCCATCTCAGCGCTCCTTCACCTTGTTGAGGTATTTCACGTAGATGTTGGTGATCGCCAGGATCATGATCAGCACGATGTAGGCGAGCGCGCAGGATCGGCCGGTCTGCCACTCCTGGAACGCCATCTTGTAGAGCCGGATCGAGATCACCTCGGTGGTCGGCTGGCTGGTCAGGATGTAGGCCAGGTCGAAGGTCTTGAACGCCTCCATGGTGCGGAAGATGATGGCGATCATCAGGATCGGCGCGACCAGCGGCAGGGTGATGCGGAAAAATGTGTAGAGCGTGCCGGCGCGATCGATCGCCGCGGCCTCGTAGAGGTGCTTCGGCACCGCCGACAGTCCGGCCAGCGACAGCAGCATCACGAAGGGTGACCACATCCATATGTCGGTAATCGCCACCGCGTAGAGCGCCATGTCGGGGTTGGACAGCCATTCGAAGCTGCCCAGTCCGAGCGCGTAGTTGATGACGCCGAACGACGGGTCGTAGAGCAGCTTCCAGAACAGGCCGACCACCGCCATCGACAGCATCATCGGCAGGAGGAGCAGCGTCGTGATAAGCCCCTTCAGGGGAATGTCGCGATTGAGCAGAAGCGCCACGCCGAAGCCGACGATCACCTGCCCGACCACCGAAACGATCACGTACTTCGCGGTGATGGCGAAATTCGACCAGATGAAGGGGTCGTTGAGCAGTTCGCGGTAGTTCTGCAGCCCGACGAAATTCGCCGGCGCCGGCGACGAGGCGCGGAAGTCGGTGAACGAATAGCCGAGCGAGTAGAGCAGCGGGAAGATGTTGAAGACGATCAGGAAAAGGATCGTCGGTATGATGAAGAGATTGCGGATCGCGATGTCGCTCATGCCGCGCCGCGCCGCGCGCGACTTCGGATCCAGCGTTGTCATGACTGCGGTGGCCAAGCGCCTGGTCCTTCTTCCCTGTCCTCGAGACGAGACGTTCGCAAAAACAAACGGAGGGGGCGGGGGCGCCCCCTCCGGATTTCAGGCCGCGCTCACTTCACGCGGTTGTACTTCTTGAACGTCGCGTTCCAGTCGCCGGCCAGTGCGTCTAGCACTTCCTTGGCGGTGCCCTGGTCGCCCGTGACATACGGATAGACCCGCTGGTTCATGGCGATCAGCAGTTCCGCATATTCCGGCGTCGCCCAGAAGTCCTTCACCTTGAACATGGTGTCGTAGAAGGCCTTGTTGTACGGCGTCGCGTTCTGGAACTCGGCGCTCTCGAGGACCGCCTTGTTGCAGGTGTAGCCGCCGAGTTCGGCCCACTTCTTCTGGGTCTCGTCCTTGATGAACCACTCGAGGAACTTGAAGGCTTCTTCCTTGTTCTCCGAATAGTTGACGATCGAGATGCCCTGGCCGCCCAGCGCCGCGTACTGGTCGCCGTTCGGACCGGCCGGGTTGGCGAAGAAGCCGGTGTTCTTGGCGTTCGGGTTCGACGCTTCGTTGACCAGCGCCGGGAAGAACGCGAAGTAGTTCATGCTCATCGCCGCCAGGTTCTCGGTGATCGCCTGGTTGTCCTCGATGAAGAAGGCCTTCGCCCAGCCCGGAGGCGTGAAGCCGTAGAGTTCCTTGTAGAGCTCCAGCGCCTTCACGTTCTGGTCGGAGTTGATGATGCCGTCGACCTTGTAGGTGGCGTAGTCGCCGAGCTCGCCGCCATAGGAGAAGATGGCGTTCTCGACGCCCATGACGAGCGCGTCATAGGAGTTGTCGGTGTAGATGGCGATGCCGTAGCGCTTCTCGTCCGGACGGTGGAAGAACTCGGCGATGTCGCGCAGCTGCTTGAAGTCGGCCGGCGGCGCGAGGTCGTAGCCGTACTTGGCCTTGAAAGCCTCCATCTCCTTGGGGTCCTCGAACCAGTCCTTGCGGTAGGACCAGCCAACGGCGTCGCCCTCTGCCGGCACCGACCAGTACTTGCCGGAGTTCGCGGGATACTCGGCGTAGTATTTCACCGTCGCCGCGGCCATCGTCTCGGCCAGCTTGTGCTGGTTGAAGAAGTCGGTCAGGTCCACATAGTGGCCGGCTTCCGAGGCGGCGCCGATCCACTGCGAATCGCCGACGACCATGTCGTAGGCGGAGCCCTTCGCGTTGAACTCCGTGAACGCCTTGGTCTGGAAGTCCGACCACGGCGTCGTCTCGACCGTGACCTTGACCCCGGTCTCGGCCTCGTAGACGTTCGCCAGCTCCTGCAGGTAGTTCGCCGGATCCCATTCCGCCCAGAAAATCGTCAGTTCTTGCGACATCGCCGGCACGCTGGCCGCGAACGTCAGCGATACGCCGGCAAGCAAGCCGGCCAGTTTGCTACGCATGTTGACCTTCCTCCCTTGGAAACCGTTCGCCACAGGCGGACGGCAAATCGACCACTCTGTCGTTCCTCGTTCCATGCCGCCCCGACGGCGTCCGGTTCCCTCCCTGGCCGCGCCGAAACGGTTCGGGCACCCTGCTCCCTTTGGGCACCACGTCCTCATCTGGTATTACCAATTACGGAGTTCCGTCAAGCGCTTTCTTGGTCGGACGGTTGTCTCGGCCGATCACAACTGCGGGTGAAAAGCACTTCAAATTCAGAATGTTCTGAGAAAATCGCGAAAAACGCCCTGCGATTCTGCATCGCCGATCTGTCGCCTAGAACAGTCCGGTCGCAAAATCTGGTCGAACCAGATATGGTTCGTTGCGCGCTTTAGCTTGATGCCGTGCGTTCGGCTTCCTCCTGCCGGGCGGCCCGGACAAGCGCCTTGGCCGCCCATTGAGCCACAGATTGCGTTTCTTGACCATCCAGTCCCCAGATATCCTTGAGAACCGTCAGGAGCTCGACGCCGAAGACGAGCGACAGCGCCTGCGCCAGCCGATCGAACCGGTCGGGCGATAGCTCTCCCCTGAGCGGCTCCAGCGCATCGACCAGCAGGTCGATGCGGTGCCCCCGCTTGAACGCAGGTTCTTCCCCGAGCGTACCGGCGCGGCCGCGCGCAAACTGCTCCAGGGACAGTCTGAGAGCGGCCTTGAACGTGGCTTCGAAGGCGTCGATCCGCGGCAGTCCGACTTCCATCAGCTCCGTGACGCGACGGGCCGGGTCCGGCGATGATGACGACCATGTCAGGATCGGACCCAGCGCCTGGTCGACCACCGCGCTGATCAGCGCCGCCTGGCTCGGAAAGTAGCGATATGCGGTGGCCCTCGACACGCCGGCTGCTTCCGCGACATCGCTTACCGACGGCGTGGCGCCCTCCTGCATGAGGCGGATCGCGGTGCCGAGCATCAGCCGGCCAGTGCGGGCCCGCGGCCCTGTCTTCGCCGTCGAGGCTTCCGAGGTGTGCAATTGACGTGAGACGAGCATGTCAATACGATACGCGCGTCTCAAAATGGATGCAAGCGCATCGATGCCGCGCGACCGGCGGCATGCGGCCAGGCCCGGCAAGAGGCCCGGAGAGGAAACCGTGAAGCGCATTCACGTCGTCGGCACTGCCGACACCAAGGGTGAGGAACTGGCCTACCTGGCCGATCGCATCGCCGCTGCCGGCGGCGCTCCGCTGATCGTCGATGTCGGCACCGGCGCCCCCTCTATTTCCCCCGACGTGCCGTCCGCCGAGGTGGCAAGGCACGGGCCGGCAGGGACCGCCGAGGCGCTTGCCTCGGGCGATCGCGGGCGCGCGGTGGCGGCGATGGCGGCCTCCTTTGCCGGCTTCGCCGCTGCCCGCACCGACATCGCCGCGGTGATCGGCATCGGCGGCGGCGGCGGCACTTCAATCGTCACCGCGGGCATGCGCGAACTGCCTCTCGGCCTGCCGAAGATCATGGTTTCGACGCTGGCCTCCGGCGACGTCGCCCCCTATGTCGGCGTCTCGGACATCGTGATGATGCCTTCGATAACCGATATGGCCGGGCTTAACCGCATCAGCCGCGTCATCCTGGCCAATGCGGCCGCGGCCATCTGCGCCATGGCGGCGCGCCCGCAGGATGCGGTCGACGGCAAGCCGGCTATCGGACTGACGATGTTCGGCGTGACCACGCCCTGCGTGACCGCAATCGTCGAGCGCCTGAAAGCCTCCCACGACTGCCTCGTCTTCCACGCCACGGGCACCGGCGGGCGAACGATGGAGAAGCTTGCCGATTCCGGCCTCTTGTCCGGCATCATCGACATCACCACGACCGAGGTCTGCGACCTGCTCTTCGGCGGCGTTCTTCCGGCCGGCGAGGATCGCCTGGACGCAGTCGCCCGCACCCGGCTGCCCTATGTCGGTTCCGTCGGAGCGCTCGACATGGTGAACTTCTGGGCGCCGGACACGGTCCCCGAACGATACCGCGGGCGCCTCTTCTACAACCATAACGCCAACGTCACGCTGATGCGCACGACCGCCGAGGAGTGCCACGCCATCGGCGCGTGGATCGGCAGGAAACTGAATGCCTGCGAGGGGCAGGTCCGCTTCCTGATCCCGGAAAGCGGCGTGTCGGCGCTCGATGTCGAAGGCGGTCCATTCCGCGACGAAGCTGCCGACGCGGCGCTGTTCACGTCCCTCGAGGCAAACGTCCGCCAGACGCCGGAGCGGCGCATCGAGCGGCTGCCTCTGCACATCAACGACCCGCGCTTCTCGGAGGCCGCGGTGGCGGCGTTCCGGTCGATCGCGCGGTGACCGTCTCCACGCGCTTCGCTGAACCCGCCTCGAGGAAACACCAAATGCCCGCCATCCCACGCACGAAAATACTGCAGAGGTTCCGTGAAATGATTGCGCGCGGCCAACCGATCGTCGGCGGTGGCGCGGGCACCGGACTGTCGGCCAAGGCCGAGGAAGCCGGCGGCATCGACCTCATCATCATCTACAATTCGGGCCGCTACCGCATGGCCGGTCGCGGCTCCGCCGCCGGCCTGCTCGCCTACGGCAACGCCAACGAAATCGTCAAGGAGATGGCCTACGAGGTCCTGCCGGTCGTGAAGCACACGCCCGTGCTGGCCGGCGTCAACGGCACCGATCCCTTCGTCATCATGCCGCGCCTGCTTGCCGAGCTCAAGGAAATGGGGTTTTCGGGCGTACAGAACTTTCCGACAATCGGCCTGTTCGATGGCTCAATGCGCCAGAGCTTCGAGGAAACCGGCATGGGCTATTCGCTCGAGGTGGACATGATCGCCGAGGCGCACAGGCTCGACCTCCTGACCACGCCCTATGTGTTCAACCCGGATGAGGCGCGCGCCATGACCGAGGCCGGCGCCGACCTCATCGTTGCCCATATGGGCGTGACCACCGGTGGCTCGATCGGCGCCACCAGCGCCAAGTCGCTCGATGACTGCGTCGGCGAGATCGACGCCATCGCCGAGGCGGCTCGGGCGGTGCGCGGCGACGTCATCGTGCTCTGCCACGGTGGCCCCATTTCGATGCCGGACGACGCGCGCTTCATCCTCGAGCGATGCCCCGGCCTGCATGGCTTCTACGGCGCAAGCTCGATGGAGCGGCTGCCGGCCGAGGCGGCGATCCGCGACCAGACGGCGAGCTTCAAGGCGCTGCCGATCCGCAAACGCAATTCTTGAAACCGGGAGATGCCGCAATGAGCGATCCGAACAAGATGTTCGTCTACCCCAAGGATGTCGACGCTTTCGGCTTCGACTGGGGCCGGCTGGCGCTGACGGTCGCGCCTGAGGTCAACGGCGCGGCGCGCTTTTCGGGCGGCGTGGTCGACCTGCCGCCCGGCCAGGGCCATGCGCGTCACAACCATCCGGGCGCGGAGGAGATCATCTTCGTGATCTCCGGCCACGGCGAACAGATGGTCGAGGACGACCAGGGCAATCCGGTCACCCGGAAGGTCGGGCCGGGGTGCACGGTTTTCGTCCCCGAGAGTCGCTTCCATTCGACGCTCAACACCGGGCCCGGCCCGATGCAGCTCTTCGTCGTCTACTCGCCGGCCGGCCCCGAACTCGCGTTGCGGGACCTGCCCGACTTCAGGGTGATCCCGGCCGGAAACTGAGGCCTTCGCAGGCGCGAAAAGAACAGGCGCGGCAGGCGGTGACGGTGTAGACTGGAAGAATCACCGCCATCCCGGCGGCCCCTTCCGAGACCCCCCGTGAACAATGGTATCCTGCTGGCACTCCTTGCCTATGCCGTCTACTCGTGGAGCGACGCGGCGATCAAGGCGCTGGGGGGAGGGCTCAGCGTCTTCGAGATTGGTTTCTTCCTGACGCTGGTCGCCTCCGTCTGCATCATCGTCACGACGCCAAAGGAAGAGAGCTGGCTCCACTTCTGGCGCATGAAACGGCCGCTGGCGGTGCAGGCGCGAGCGGTTTCCGGTGCGGCGGCGAGCGTGCTCAGCGTCATCGCCTTCACGACGATCCCGCTCGCCGAAGTCTATGCGCTGATCTTCCTGGCGCCGTTCTTCGTGACGCTTTTGTCGCTCCTCGTGCTCAAGGAGCATGTGGGGCCATGGCGGTGGTTCGCCGTGATCGCCGGCTTCGTCGGCGTACTTCTGGTCGTGCAGCCGGGCGTCAGGGAGCTTGAGTTCGGCCATCTCGCCTCGGTCGTCGTGGCCATGCTTGCCGCGGCGAGCGTGATCCTCATGCGTTCGCTCTCGGCGCAGGAGACGCGTACGACGATGCTTGGCTTCCTGATGCTGTACGCCGTGCTGGTCAACGCGGTCGCAATGGCGGTGACGCGTTCCTTCACGCTTCCGACGCTCGAAGAGGCGGCGATCCTGGTCGTCGCCGGCGTCTTTTCGGCGGCCGGCAACATCTTGATCCTCAGGGCGACGCGCTTCGCACCGGCCAACCAGCTTGCCTCGACGCATTACTCGCAGATCGTCTGGGCGGTCATCCTGGGCGCGCTGATCTTCAACGAGAAGCCCGACGCGCTGGCCATCGCCGGCCTGGCCATCATAGCGGGATCCGGCCTGCTCACCGTGGCGCGCGAACGGATAAGGCTCGGCACGGTGCGCTGGAACCCCTTCGGGCGGAACCGCCTGTAGCTATTGCGCGCTGCCTCCGCGGTTCCATCCCCGGCCGGTCTCTCCGAACATCTCGTAGCCCGTGGCAGTCACGGCGACGGTATCCTCGAGCTTGATGAAGCCGCGCTTGGGATGAAGCATCGTGGTCTCGACCGAGATCACCATGTTCTCCTCCAGCGGCCTGTCGGCATCGACGCCCTCGTAGGCGACCGGGTGGTTCGTCATCAGGAATGGGACTTCGTGCGAGATCAGCCCCATGCCATGGCAGAAGAAGTCGGTGAAGGCAGCCGACGGCGATGTCTTCAGAGTCGCCTCGGCTTCGATGATGACCTCCTCGCCGAGCGCCCCGGCCTTGATCTTCGAGAAGGCGGCCTGCTGGACTGCGTCGATTTCGTGCAGCAGGTCCTCGAGTTCCGCGTCGGGCTCGCCGAGGATGCCCATGCGGCAGAGGTCGCCGATATAGCCGTGGTAGTTGCCGCCGGAATCGATCGACATGACCTCGCCCTTCGCCCATGCCTGCGGCGAGGCGGCGCGGTTGTGGCTGGAGCCGAGCGTCAGCAGGCAGTATTCGAAGTGCAGCCCGCGATTGGTTTCCTCGCGGCGCAGCGTTTCGATGATGTCGGCCTTGGTCGAGCCCTCGTGCGAGGCCGCGATCGTCGCCAGCATGGATTCGGTGATCAGTTCCGACGCCTTGCGAAGCTTTGCCAGTTCGTCCGGGGTCTTGAGCCCGCGGAGGCGCTCGAAAGTGGCCGTGGCGTCGAAGACCTTGGCGTCGGGCAGCGCCTTCCTGAGCGCGATATAGGCGTCCGAGGGCAGGAAGGCGGGCTCGATGCCGATCCGCGCGTCGGTGCGGCCGATCTTGGCGAAATGCTCGGCGGCGAGCGCGGCCGCGTCGAGCGAGCCCCAGGCCGCGGCGTGAACCTCGGGCGTCCAGAACGGCCGGTTCTGGTGCTCACCCGTTTCCATCTTGTTGCCGATATAGGCCGCCCGATCCGGCCGCCCCTTCTCGTAGATCACGAGCGGCAGATAGCGGCTATGGCCGATCGCATCCATGGCGGAGAAGAAGATGAACTTGTAACCCCCGAGCAGGTACTGGACGTTGTGCTTCGAGGCGGCAACGACAAAGTCCAGGTCGGCATCGTCCATCAGCCGGTCGAGGCGGCTCTGGTCGAACGGGGTGCGGGTTTCGGCGGGTGATTCCTCGGCGTTTCCCGGAACGGCGTCCATGGCGGCTTTCCTGTGTCCCTGTACGTGCAGCTTGCGGGCCGCATCCCTTCGGCCCAATGCTGGTCCGACCAGTGTGCACCAGATCGTGCCGTCGGGTCCAGCTTTGGCTTCCCTCTCGGCTAACGGATCGTCATCCGCGGGTTCTGTGGCTGCCCCCGAACCCGGTCAGGAACGACGTCAGATTGTCGCTCATTTCATCGCAGAGGTAGCCGCCCTCCTGCACGACGACCGTCGGCAGCCGCATCGCCGCAATCGCCTCGCCGATGCGGGCGAAGCCGGGCGTGCTGACGCTGAGCCCGCCGAAAGGATCGCCTTCGAAGGCGTCGAGACCGAGCGCCACGACCAGTGCGCCGGGTGCAAAGGCCTCGATGCGGCGGATTGCGGCTGCGAGCGCTTCAAGGAAGACGTCGTCGCCGGACTTGCGCGCCAGCGGCAGGTTGAAATTGCAACCGAGCCCGGCGCCTTCGCCGCGCTCGTCGGCGTAGCCCCAGAAGAACGGGTAGAAGCGTTCGGGGTCGGCATGGATCGAAACCGTCAGCACGTCGCCGCGCCGGTAGAACACGCCCTGGGTGCCGTTGCCGTGGTGCAGGTCGATGTCAAGGATGGCGACGCGCTCGGCCGACCTGCGCAGGCGCTGCGCGGCTATGCCGGAATTGTTGAAGAAGCAGAAGCCGCCGGCAACGTCGGCGAAGGCGTGGTGCCCTGGGGGACGGCAGAGCGCATAGGCCGAAGCTGCCCCGGCTTCGACCGCCTCGGCCGCGGCAGTCGCTGTCCAGGCGCTCCAGCAGGCGCTCTCGAAAGTATGCTCCGATATCGGGCAGGACGTGTCGGCCATGTGGTAGCCGGCCTGGCCGACCGCCGACGCGGGATAGGAGCCTCCCCGGGCGATCGGGTGAATGTTCGGGATGACCTCGGCCGATGCGCCGTCGATACGCTGCCAGCGCTCGAAGATCCGCTGCAGGAAGTCGACATATTCCGGCGTATGGATCGCAGCGATCGGCTCGAGGCCGTAGCTCCCCGGACGCTCGACGGCGCAGCCGGCGGCGATCGCCCCGGCCAGCAGTCGATCGACGCGGGCAGGCACTTCCGGATTGGGTTTCGGCGCCCCGGACGACAGGAACGATCTCGGATCGTGGCGGCGCTGCTCGTCGGCAAAATAGGCTTTCATGTATTCTGTCCTACCTCATCGGTGTCGGCATCGGCCAGCTTGTCGAAATCCTCGTCGCGGGCGGCATGGATCTGTTCGTCGACCCGGTGCCGGATGCCGCAGCGCGCGTAGAAGGCCTGGGCGCGGAAATTCTGCGTATCGACTGCGAGGCGGATGTAGCATCCCCCGCGCACGCGCGTGACGGCGGCGAGCCGCCGCAGGAGCCGCTCCCCCACGCCACGCCCACGAAACGCATCGGCCACGAAAAAGTCCTGCACATAGACGCCCGGCCGGCCGATCCAGGTGGAAAAGCTCGGAAAGTAGAGGCAGCAGCCGGCAAACTGTCCGTCCGCCTCGGCGATCAGCGTCTCGAAGGCGGGCTTCTCGCCGAATCCGAAGCGCCTGATGTCGGCGACCGTACTTTTCAGCTTATGCCGTTCGTTGACCGTATCGGCGATGCCGACCAGCGACGCGAAGATGTCGTCGGCGTCGGCGTCGGTGGCGAAGCGGATGGTAACGGCTGCGTCGGTCATCGATTGCAAGGCCTCAGAAGGCCACCCTGTCGCCACCCTTCAGCGCCAGCATTTCCCGTGCCTCGGCCGGGGTCGCGACCTCGAGCGAGAGCCCGTCGAGGATCGCGCGGATGCGCCGGACCTGGTCGGCATTCGATTTCGCCAGCGCGCGGCCGTCGTAGAGCGAATCCTCGAGCCCCACGCGCACATTGCCGCCCATCGCCGCGGCCATGGACAGCATCGGCATCTGGTGCCGGCCGGCAGCGAGCACCGAGAATTCGTAGTCGGCACCGAACAGCTTGTCGGCGATGCGTTTCATGTGGGTGAGGTTTTCAGGATCGGCGCCGATGCCGCCCAGGATGCCGAACACAAACTGGATGAACAGCGGCCCCGCGACCAGGCCGCGGTCGCGGAAATGCGCCAGCGAGTAGAGGTGGCCGACGTCGTAGCATTCGAATTCGAAGCGCGTGCCGCAGCCGCGGCCGAGCTTTTCCAGAACCGTCTCCATGTCGGCGAATGTGTTCTTGAAGATCGTGTCGCGGGTCGCCTCCAGCAATTGAGGCTCCCACTCGTGCTTCCATTCCCGCGGCTTGTCGAGCATCGGAAACAGCCCGAAATTCATCGAACCCATGTTGAGCGAGCACATTTCGGGCTCGGCCCGCAGCGGCGCCGCGAGGCGCTGGTCCAGCGTCATCAGCGACGAACCGCCGGTGGTGATGTTGATCACGGCGTCGGTCGCCTGCTTGATGCGCGGCAGGAACTGCATGAACACGTCCGGATCGGCGGTCGGTCGCCCGTTCTCCGGATCGCGCGCGTGCAAATGAAGGATCGATGCCCCGGCTTCGGCAGCCGCGATCGCTTCCGCCGCGATCTGGTCTGGCGTGACCGGCAGATGCGGGCTCATCGTCGGCGTGTGGACGGAGCCGGTGACCGCGCAGGTAATGACGACTTTTCTTCGGGCCATGCGTTGCCTCAGTGATTGACCGGCAGGTTGAACTCGCGGGCGAACGCCTCGAGCGTGTCACCCAGAGTCGCAATGATCTCGCCGATTTCCGCGCGCGTAACAATGAGCGGCGGGCAGACCATGAAGTTGTCGCTCTCCGGACCGCCGCGCACCCGCCGCGAATAGATGATGAGCCCGCGCTCGAAGGCGAGGTCGATCAGCCTGACATTGGCCACCGCCTCGCGCGGCAGCGGACGTCTTGCCTCTGGATCCGCATAGATCTCCGCGCCGACGAGCAGCCCCTTGCCGCGGATGTCGCCGACAAACGGAAAGCGCCTTGATAATGCTGCGAGTTCGTCCTTGAGAACCTCGCCCATGGTCGCCGCGTTGGCGATCAGGCCGAGCCGATCGACTTCCTGCAGGACGGCGACGCCTGCCGCGCAGGAGACCGGATTGCCGCCATAGGTGTGGCCGTGCAGGAAGCCGCCCATGGCGACCACCGGGCCGACGATCGCCTCGCTGGCCGCTATAGCGCCGAGCGGCGCGTATCCCGACGACAGCCCCTTGGAAAGGACGACGATGTCGGGCCGGCAGGTCCAGTGGTCACCGCCGAGGAACTTTCCTGTGCGGCCGACGCCGGTCATCACCTCGTCATGGATGAGCAGGATGCCGTGGCGATCGCAGATCTCGCGGATGCGGGGAAAATAGCTGTCGGGCGGGACGAGCGCAGCGGTCGCGGCGCCGCCGATCGGCTCCATGATGAAGGCCAGCACGCTGTCGGCGCCTTCCTGAAGGATCTTCGCCTCCAGCATGTCCGCGTAGTGAAGTCCCCGCTCTTCCAGCGAAAGATCGTCGTGGTCGCGGTGCACCGTCGGCGCCGGGATCAGAGGCATTGGCCGGCTCATCGGCTCGAACACGCGGGTCAGCACGTCGTCGCCGGTCGGCTCCAGCGCGCCGATCGTGATGCCGTGGTAGGAGGGCATGCGGCCGATGATCTTCCAGCGTGTCGGCTGCGCGGTAGCCACCGCCCATTGCCGTGCCAGCTTGATCGCCGCCTCCACGGCCTCCGAACCACCGGACACGAAGTAGATGCGATCCATGCCGCGGGGAAGGCGCGAAGCGAGTTGATCGGCAAGTTCATTAGCCGGCTCATTCTGGAAGTGGATCGTGTAGGCGAACGAGACGCGATCCATCTGCCTCTTCATCGCGTCGATGACCGCGCGATTGCCGTGGCCGATGTTAACGTTGACTGCGCCGCTCGACCCGTCGATGTAGCGCTTTCCGCTCTTGTCCCAGAGATAGACGCCGCCCGCGCGGTCGACCACCGGGCGCGGCAGCCGCGTGAAATGGAAAAGCCGACCTGCTTCGTCCGTGCTCATCGCGTCCTCAACGATCCCTGCCGAGATAGCGGTCCAGAACGTTGGCGGTGACGCGCTCCACCATCGCGTCCCCGCGCAGCAGTCCGGCGACCCACTCGCAGGAGCCGGCGTGGAACACCTCGCCGGCGCCCTTCGGGAAGTTCACGATCATGCCGTTGGAATAACGAACCTTCTCCAGGTTCTCGTCGCTCGCGTCGCCGTAAAGCGTCTCGGCGATGAAGCGGCCGTCCTCGTCGCCGAAGAACTGGTCCTCAAGGCTGAGGAAGTCGGCTTCCTCGACCTGGCTCGCCATGCCCATCGCCAGGATCTCGAGGCCATCGGGCGCACCGCTTGTGGCGGTCGGATACGGCCTGCCGTTGCGAATCTCGTAGTCGAGGCCATCGACTTCATAGCCGTAGACATGGCTGTCGGCGCCGAGCAGGTCGCCGTAGAACAGGCCGGTGTCGGCGAATGCCCAGTGGTTAGGCCGGTAGACGGGGAAGCCCCGCACGCCGCGCGGCGCGCAGCCACCCCAGCCGGCATAGACACCCTTGGTGGAATTCAGCCCGAATGTCTGCACGCCCGGCCGGCCTACTTCCGGCGCGTCCCAGGAGTTGGTGGCGCGGGTCACGTCTCCGCCGCGGTAGTGGGGATCCTCGGCGCGCGCCCTGTATTTGTAGCAGACCTGACGCCGTCCCTCGTCTTCCAGACGCGTCTGCCACATGAAGTTGCCGGCAAAGCGTGCGGCATGACCGCCGCGTTCGACATAGTGATCGACCGCGTCGCGCATCTCCCAGGTCCAGTATTCGTCATGGCCGACAAAGACCACGCAGTCATAGCCGGCGAGAACGTCGGGCGAAAAATGCAGGTCGTGCTGGCTGGCGAGATCGATCGCGTAGCCGGCACGTTCCGCCCAACGGAAGAAATGACTGTCGTAGCTCGCCCAGCCGGACGAGGCGTACTTCTTGGAATGACCTGTTGCGTAGGCCCATTCCATGTGCGGATAGCGTGGCACCGTCCTCGGCGGCATCGAAACTTCCAGCGGCACGCGCGGGGCATCGGCGGGCAGCACAACGAAGCCGCGGCACCAGGGCCGCTCGGTCGAAACCGTTCTCGCATACTGGTTGCGGTCGGGGCCGGTAATCCCTTCATAGGCGTTCGATCCGCCCCATGTGTTGTAGGACAGCCAGGTTCCGGTCGCCGCAACCTGCAGGATGCGGCCGGATTTCCTGCCGGGCAGGGGCGCGACGATGAAGAGATGATGGCAGTTGACGGTCGAACCGTCGCGCCCTTCGGCAGAGAGCGTCACGCGGTAGGCCCCCGACGGCCACTCTTCGCCGATGGCGATGTCGCAAGTCGTTTCCCATCCGCACCCTTCGACCGAGCATTGGTCTGGCGTATCCTGCCAGCGGCAGGCGACGCCATGCCGTTCGAAGACCGGCGTTTCAGCCGCGCCGTCGCGCACGATGCGGATGGCGAAGGATTTGGCGGTTGCGCTGACCTGCAGACGGGCGATGTCGCCTGGCCGGTAGTAGAACCGGTCGGTGTAGCACCAGATTTCTCCGCGCTCGCCGTCCATGCCGGGAACCTCGTAGTAGGTCCCGCGCACGGCGAAGCGGCGCTGCTCGGGCGTCAGTCCGAAATCGGGAAAGTCGGTCTTCAAATGCTGGGTCGACATCGATGCGCTTGGTCCTGCGCCGGCGCCATGCCGGCAGGCGGCGATTGACAGCGGGAAAGCCCGGCGCGGTCAAGGGGTCCGATGGGACGTCGGCGCAGCGCGCCCGCCTGGACCTGCCGAAATGCCGGTTGGCCCAACCGGAAGGGAAGGGGCTCGGGCGGCTCGCGAAGCACGCCGTTCCGTGATAGCCACACCGCATGGCGCAGAAGAAAGCACATGAAGTCGATGCCTGGTTGAGGCGGCCCCCCGAATCCTACGCGGTCGTGCTGATCTACGGACCGGACCGCGGCCTCGTGTCGGAGCGTGCAAAGGCCTTCGCCGACCGGACGGGGCTGGGGCTCGACGATCCATTTTCGGTGGTCCGGCTGGAAGGCGGCGAGATCGACGGCAATCCCGGCCGCCTGCTGGACGAGGCGCGCACGGTGCCGATGTTTTCAGCGCGGCGACTGCTGTGGGTGCGCAACGCTTCGGGCCAGAAAGGCTTCGCCGACGTGGTGAAGGCGTTGTGCGCCGAACCGCCGCGCGACGCCGTGGTTTTGATCGAATCCGGGGATTTGAAGAAATCGGCCGGGCTGCGCACCACGGTCGAGGCCAGCCCCAACGCGATGGCGCTGCCCTGCTACGGTGACGAGGACCGTGACATCGACGCCATCATCGACGACGAACTCGGCCGAAGCGGCATCGGCATCGCCCTGGATGCGCGTCAGGCATTGCGGCGCAATCTCGGCGGTGATCGGCTGGCGAGCCGGGGGGAGATCGCCAAGTTGGCGCTTTATGCGCATGGCAAGAGCGAGATCGATCTCGACGACGTGTGCGCGCTGACCGGCGACGTGTCGGGCGTGTCCGTCGACGACGCGGTCGACGCCATGCTGGACGGCAAGGTCGACGATTTCGACACCGCCTTCACGCGCCATTCACTCGGGGGCAGCCAGGCATTCCTGGTGCTCGCCGCGGCGATCCGGCAGCTGCAGGCGCTGCATCTCATGCGAGCGGGGATGGCCGGGCGCAACGCAGCCGCGGCAGTTGCGTCTGCCCGTCCTCCTGTCTTCTTCGCACGCCGCAAGCTCGTCGAGCGTGTGCTTGAGAGATGGTCGCCGGATGCTCTGCAGAGAGGCCTGGAGCGCCTGCAGTCCGCCGTGCTCGCCACGCGTCAGCGGCCGGAGCTGTCGGTCGAGCTGGCGCGGCAGGCACTGCTGGGGCTTGCGGTCGAAGGCGCGCGTCTGGCTAGCCGCAAACGCGCGTAGCCGGCTAATATTTCGTCAAGTTTTTGATTTTATTACTGTTGCAGTCGTCGACACAAGTCGTCGAGCTGGTCGAGCGTTCTGTAGCCGATGCGAACTTCGCCGCCCTTCTCCCTGTGTGAGATGGCGACGTTGAGGCCGGTGACGTCGGAAAGGAGCTTTTCCAGCGCAAGCGTGTCGGGATCCTTGTCCGCAGGCGCCGGCGACCGCTTCGGCTTGGCGGCGTCCGGTTGCTGCGCCAGCGCCTCCGCCTGCCGGACGGAAAGGCCGCCATCGACGATCCGCCTGGCGAGCGCCGCCGGGTCCGGGGCCGTCACCAGCGTCCGCGCATGGCCGGCCGACAAGGTCCCGTCGACCAACAGGTCGCGGATCGATTCGGGCAGCTTGAGCAGGCGCAGCGTGTTGGCGACATGGCTGCGGCTCTTGCCGATGACGTTGCCGAGGTCGGCCTGCGTGTAGGCGTGCTCGTCGATCAACTGTTGGTACCCGAGCGCTTCTTCGACCGGGTTCAGGTCGGCGCGCTGGACGTTCTCGATGATCGCGAGTTCGAGTGCGGTGCGGTCGTCGACATCGCGCACCACCACCGGGATATCCGTCAGACCGGCGCGTTGCGCCGCGCGCCAGCGTCGTTCGCCGGCGATGATCTCGAACTTCCCTTCCGGGCGGCTGCGGACCAGGACGGGCTGGACGATGCCGTGATCACGAATCGAATGTGCGAGGTCGGCAAGGTCGGCCTCCGCGAAGGCGCGGCGCGGGTTTTTCGGATTTGGCGAGACGAACTCGATCGGCACGCGACCGTCGGCGACCGAACCGGCGCGTACAGCACCCTGAGTTTCCTCGCGGGCGGCCGGACGGTCCATTTCGCCAATCAGCGCCGCAAGCCCGCGTCCCAACCTCTTTTTGGAATGGTCTTCGTTCATCATGAATCCAGTTGGTTTCGAGTCCGAATCGAGGCTTACGCCGCGCGCAATAGACGTTCGCGGCGAATGACTTCTGACGCGAGTTGCAGATAGGCCTGGCTGCCCGAACATTTGAGATCGTAAAGAATGGCGGGCTTGCCGTAGGACGGCGCCTCCGAGACCCGGACATTGCGCGGAATGACAGTTTCGTAGACCTTCTCGCCCATATGCGCCCTGACGTCCTCGACGACCTGACGCGCGAAGCTGTTGCGCCCATCGAACATCGTCAGCACGATGCCCTGGATCGTCAGGTCCGGATTGATCGAATTGCGCACCTGCTCGACCGTCTCCAGCAGTTGGCTGAGTCCTTCCAGTGCGAAGAACTCGCACTGGAGCGGGACCAGCACCGAATCTGCGGCCGCCATCGAGTTCAGGGTTAGAAGGTTGAGCGAAGGCGGACAGTCCACCAGAACATAGGTGAATGGCGCGTTGCGCAGCGAGGAATCGCGGACCGCGTTGCGCAGCCGTACCACGCGGTCAGGAGACCCGGCGATCTCCATCTCGATACCCAGCAGGTCGAGCGTTGACGGAACGATCGACAAGCCCGGAACGGCCGTCTGCATTGCCGCCTCCTCGAGCGTCAACGCTCCAGTCAAGACGTCATAAGACGAAACCGAGCGCTCGCGCCGATCGATGCCCAGGCCGGTGCTCGCATTGCCCTGCGGGTCGAGGTCGACGATCAGGACGCGCTCGCCGATGGCCGCCAGCGCCGTCGCCAGGTTGATTGCGGTGGTAGTCTTGCCTACGCCGCCCTTCTGGTTGGCCAGCGTTATGATGCGAGGTCCGAGTCTCATCGTAACCCTTTGATGCATGAGGGTTTTTCAACGCTGGGGCAAACCGTCTAGCGTCGTTCGAGATTGCTGATCTCCAGAACTACGCTGTCGGGATCGACCCTGCTGGTATGTTCTACCAGATCGAACTTCCAGAGCGGAGTGCTTTCTTGGATTTCCCTGCGATAATCCCGGCCTTTGTGCAGAAGGCCCCTTGCGCCCTGGCATAACAATGGAGAGGCCAGGTCGAGCAGGGCGGGCAGTGGGGCAAGCGCTCTTGCGGTAACCACATCAGGCTGCTCCAACCTGTTGACTTCCAAGTCAATTCGACGCGCATGAATGCGCGCAGGCAGTGAGAAGCGCCCAACGGCCGTTTGCAGGAAGCCGGCCTTCTTGCGATTGCTTTCGACGAGGTCGATACTGCCAGAGCCGATACCCTTGAGCAAGAACGCCAGAACCAGGCCGGGGAACCCGCCGCCAGAACCGAGATCGAGCCATCGGCGGGCACCCGCCGCCAAAGGGAAAAGCTGCGCGCTGTCAAGGACATGGCGCCGCCAGACGTCATTCAGCGTTGAGGGCGCCGCTAGGTTTATGCGACAGGCCCACTCCAGGAACATTGTCTCGAAGGCAACGAGCTCTTCGTATGTTTCACGTGAAACGGAGCCCGCAATTTCGGCAAGCTGTTGATACTTTTGGTCTTTTGTCACGCCGCACCCTTGTGTGCGCCTTCATGCTGCCGGATATGGGCGACCATGATTGCCAAAGCGGCCGGGGTCATCCCATCGATCCGCTGCGCCTCCGCAAGCGTACGTGGCGCTCGGATCCCCAACTTGTGCTTGATCTCGTTTGAAAGGCCGGGAACGGTCGAGAAGTCCAGGCCGGCGGGTATTGCGCGCCGTTCTTCCCGGCGCATCTGCTCAGCGTCAGACTTCTGCCGATCCAGATAGACCGCATACTTTGCTTCTGTTTCGAGCCGTTCCGCCGTCTTTCCGTCGATCTCACACAATTTCGGCCAGAGGGTCGACAACGCTGCAATGTCCAGGTCTTTTACGGCCAGGAGTTCATATGCCGATCGCCGCACACCATCCTGATTAAGTTCGAATCCGCGCTTGCGCGCCTCGGCAGGCGTTATGGTCAACGACCTGGCCAGTAAACGCGCGGCCTCAAGATCGGATTCGAGCTTACGGTATCGAGTCCCACGCTCGGCTGACACGATACCCAGGCTCAAAGCCAATGGCGTCAGTCTTTCATCCGCATTGTCGGCCCTCAGCGACAGGCGGAACTCCGCCCGCGACGTGAACATGCGATAAGGTTCGGTAATTCCCCGGGTGACGAGATCGTCAACCATTACCCCGAGATAGGCTTCGGTTCGGCTGACGGTGATCGCACCCGAGTTGCCCGCGCGGGCGCCGGCATTCAAGCCGGCAAGCACACCTTGCGCTGCCGCTTCTTCGTAGCCTGTCGTTCCATTGATCTGACCCGCCAGGAAAAGTCCGCGGATACGTTTGGTTTCCAGCGTGCTTTCGAGTTCACGCGGATCGACATGGTCATACTCGATCGCATAGCCTGGCTGCAGCATGGCCGCGTGCCCGAGCCCGGGAACCGTCTTCAAGATTTCGAGTTGCACATCTTCCGGCAGGGAGGTCGAGATTCCATTGGGATAGACAGTCGGATCATCAAGGCCCTCGGGTTCCAGGAAGATCTGGTGTCCGTCTCTATCGCCGAACTTCACGATCTTGTCCTCGATCGACGGACAATAGCGCGGTCCAACGCCCTCGATCGAGCCGGAATACATGGCCGACCGGCTGAGATTGCGCCTGATGACGTCGTGCGTTGCCGAGGTCGTTCGCGTGATGCCGCATTGGATCTGAAGGTTGTCGATCCTGTCGGTCATGAGCGAGAAGGGGACGGGATTCTCGTCGGCGGCCTGCATCTCAAGCTGGGCCCAATCGATCGTTCGCCCATCAAGACGCGGCGGCGTCCCCGTCTTCAGGCGCCCGAGTTGAAACCCGGCACGGGATAGAGTCGCCGACAGCCCGGTCGACGCCTTCTCGTTGATACGGCCTGCGACGATCTTTCGTTCGCCGATGTGGATAAGTCCGCGAAGGAAGGTGCCCGTTGTAAGGACCACCGCGGCACAGCCGATCCGCCTGGCGTCGGCCAGGTTCACGGCAGCTATTCGTCCGTCCACAATATCTAGGTTCTCGACCTCGCCTTCCAGGACGTCGAGCCCATCCTGTTCTGCGACCATCTGCTGGATTGCCGCGGCATAGAGCTTGCGATCCGCTTGCGTGCGGGGGCCACGAACCGCCGGTCCCTTGCGGCGATTAAGCAGCCGGAACTGGATGCCTGCGGCATCGGCGGCACGGCCCATCAATCCGTCAAGGGCGTCGATCTCGCGAACGAGGTGACCCTTGCCGAGCCCGCCAATCGCCGGATTGCAGGACATGGCGCCAATACGGTCCGCCCTTAGTGTTACAAGCGCCGTGCGGGCGCCAGTACGGGCAGCGGCGCTGGCTGCCTCACAGCCTGCGTGACCACCCCCGATCACCACGACATCGTAGATTCCAGCCATTGACGCTTCCGATTTGTTGGCTGGACTGATGTGCGCAACGCCTTCAGGTGTCAAGCCTATGTGCCCATGAGGGTTTCACGTGAAACGCCGGTGCGCGCCAACCGGCGCCATGTTTCACGTGAATCACCAAGTCGCCCACGTTTTCGGCTCCTGATCCAGTCCTATTTGCCAATGCAGAACTGGGAGAAAATCACATCGAGGAGATCTTCGACATCGACGGCGCCGGAAATTCTCCCGACCGATGCAGCCGCCCGACGCAGGTCGTCGGAGCGCAATTCCAGGCCCTGCTTTTCACCCCGCAGCGCACCCGCAATGTGAGATGCTGCCTCTTGCAGGAGCTGGACATGCCGAAGTCTGGTCGGCAACACGTCGCCGGCGCCACCTGCGGCCTCGTTGGCCTTGACCTTCAAAAGGTCGAGAAGACCGGCGATTCCCTCTCCGGTGACCGTTGATACCCCTAGATCACAATCGCCCAAGGCAACCGGACCACTTGCATGCGATCCCAAATCGACCTTTGTCCAGATGTGGACAACATTGGGATTGACGACACTTGGCCTGTCAACTGCGTTTCCCGTCACGTCCAGCAGCATAAGCACCAGGTCTGCCACTTCAGCCCGTTGCCTGGCCCGTTCGATGCCGATCGCTTCAACCTTGCCCGCATTTTCCCGGATTCCGGCCGTGTCGGTGAGCCGCACCCTGACCCCACCAAGGTCGAGCGCAAGTTCGACGAGATCCCGGGTGGTTCCAGGCTCGTCCGAGACGATTGCCGCCTCACGCCGCGCCAAGGCGTTCAGCAGGCTTGACTTGCCGGCGTTCGGAGCTCCCATGATAACGACATCGAAGCCGTCGCGAATGATCTCGGCACGATGGTAGCCGGCAACATGCGTCTCGATTTCCGAGACCAGACTTCGCATATCCGCCCAGATCACATCCGCGACCGAACCGGGCACGTCGGATTCGTCTGCAAAGTCGAGTTCCGCCTCGATCATCGCCAGCGCATGGATCAGTCTTTGGCGCCATGCGCCGTATAGCTTGGATTGCGCACCGTCGGCGTTCAGCACGGCCATGCGGCGTTGTGCCTCCGTCTCGGCCGAGATCAGATCGGCCAGCGCCTCCGTCTCCGTCAGATCGAGCTTGCCGTTCAGAAATGCGCGACGGGTGAACTCGCCGGCTTCCGCGTGGCGAACACCTGGAAACGCTGTAAGCCTCTCCAACAGCGCGGCAACGGTCGCCTTGCCACCATGAATGTGGAACTCAGCGCAATCCTCGCCGGTAAAGCTGTGCGGCGCCGGAAAAAACAGTAACAGACCCGAATCGATCTTTGCGTCGCCGCCTGTGCGGAAGCTGGTGTATCGGGCTATCCGCGGCTCGGTAACCTTTCCGGCGATTGTTTCGAGGACAAATCGAGTCGAAGGCCCGGAGATGCGGATGACCGCAACGCCTGACGGGAGCCGCCCGCTGGAAAGCGCGACGATCGTGTCCGGAGCTGCCATTCGATCGCTATCCATGGTTTGGCAAACTGTTCACGGCACCGACACACCCAGGTCTCTCGCCAGAAGCGGCCGTCACCAAACGGAAAAAGGCCCGCAACCAAGGTTAACGGACCCTTTCCAAATTCGATCCGCTGCCGAATCGATGCTTTCTGGCTCGGCTGCTCCCGGCTCAGGTATTCATCGAATCGAAGAAGTCCGCGTTGGTCTTCGTCTGCTTCAGCTTGTCGATGAGGAACTCGATCGCGTCGGTCGTGCCCATTGGCGCGAGGATGCGGCGAAGCACGAAAATCTTCTGCAGGTCGGCCTTCGCTACCAGCAGGTCCTCCTTGCGGGTGCCGGACTTGAGAATGTCCATGGCCGGATAGATACGCTTGTCCGCCACCTTGCGGTCGAGCACGATTTCAGAGTTGCCGGTACCCTTGAACTCTTCGAAGATGACTTCGTCCATGCGGCTTCCGGTGTCGATGAGNCACCAGCAGGTCCTCCTTGCGAGTGCCGGACTTGAGAATGTCCATGGCCGGATAGATACGCTTGTCCGCCACCTTCCGGTCGAGCACGATTTCAGAGTTGCCGGTACCCTTGAACTCTTCGAAGATGACTTCGTCCATGCGGCTTCCGGTGTCGATGAGCGCCGTAGCGATAATGGTCAACGAGCCGCCTTCCTCGATGTTGCGCGCCGCACCGAAAAAGCGCTTCGGCCGCTGCAGGGCATTGGCGTCGACACCACCGGTGAGCACCTTGCCGGAGGACGGCACGACCGTGTTGTACGCGCGACCGAGNTACCAGCAGGTCCTCCTTGCGGGTGCCGGACTTGAGAATGTCCATGGCCGGATAGATACGCTTGTCCGCCACCTTGCGGTCGAGCACGATTTCAGAGTTGCCGGTACCCTTGAACTCTTCGAAGATGACTTCGTCCATGCGGCTTCCGGTGTCGATGAGCGCGGTGGCGATAATGGTCAACGAGCCGCCTTCCTCGATGTTGCGCGCCGCACCGAAAAAGCGCTTCGGCCGCTGCAGGGCATTGGCATCGACGCCGCCGGTGAGCACCTTGCCGGAGGACGGCACGACCGTGTTGTACGCGCGACCGAGACGGGTGATCGAATCGAGCAGAATGACCACGTCGCGGCCATGCTCGACCAGGCGCTTGGCCTTTTCGATGACCATCTCGGCAACCTGCACGTGACGCGCCGCCGGCTCGTCGAATGTCGAGGACACGACTTCGCCCTTCACCGAGCGCTGCATGTCGGTCACTTCTTCAGGACGTTCATCGATCAGCAGCACGATCAGGTAGCATTCCGGGTGGTTCGACGTGATCGAGTGAGCAATGTTCTGCAGCAGCACCGTCTTGCCGGTGCGCGGCTGCGCGACGATCAGCGAACGCTGGCCCTTGCCGATGGGAGCGACCAGATCGATGACCCGTGGCGAGATGTCCTTGCCGGTAGGATTGTCGACCTCCATGCGGAGACGTTCCGTAGGGTAAAGCGGCGTCAGATTGTCGAAGTGAATCTTGTGCCGGATCTTTTCCGGATCGTCGAAATTGATGGTGTTGACCTTGAGAAGGGCAAAATACCGCTCGCCTTCCTTGGGGCTGCGTATCGGTCCCTCGACCGTGTCACCCGTCTTCAGCGAGAAACGGCGGATCTGCGAGGGCGAGATGTAGATGTCATCCGGACCCGGCAGGTAGTTGGCATTGGCTGACCGAAGGAAGCCAAAGCCGTCCTGCAGCACCTCCACGACGCCATCGCCGATGATTTCGACGTCCTGGGCGGCGAGCTTCTTCAGGATTGCGAACATCAGCTCCTGCTTGCGCATCACGCTGGCGTTCTCGACCTCGAGCGATTCGGCGTAGGCGATCAGCTCCGGCGGCTTCTTGTTCTTGAACTCTGCGAGTTTCATTTCTTGCATAGGGATGGACTCTGGGTGTGCGGATAGGGGGAATATCGGATCGGCTACGCGATTGTCGTCTGGGGCGGCCGGGGCCAGTTCGGCGGGCAGGCGGCACAGGACGAAAAAGGAAGAATCGTCTTCTAGCGGTGCAGCCGGCAAAGAGCAAGACGGGAATCCGGACGCCGCTTCATCGGCCGGCCCACACCAATGCCGCCCTGGCTCGATACGAACTCGCGCATCGCGTTGCGGTTTGATTTACCGAGCCATTTTCACGCAACGGCATCCAGGCAAAACCTCAGAAAGGCTTCACGACTACCAGGATCACGATGGCGATCATCAGGACCGTGGGAACTTCGTTTACGATCCGCCAGTGCCGCGCGGGCTTTTCGTTGCGGTCCTCGGCGAAGCGGCGGACCGACGCCGACAGATAGCCATGCACGCCTGACATCGCCAGAACGAGCGCGATCTTGGCGTGCAACCACCCGCCTTGAAAGCCGAAACCCTGCCACGCCAGCCAGAGCCCGAACACCCAGGTGACCGTCATCGCCGGATTGATGATGGCTCGGAGGAGGCGCCGCTCCATGACCTTGAAGGTTTCCGATTGCTGCGATCCCGCGGGGGCGTCAGCATGATAGACAAAAAGACGCGGCAGATAGAGCATGCCCGCCATCCAGGCGATCACCGCGATGACATGGATCGCCTTCGCCCACATGTAGAAGTCGCCGGGAACGGCCAGGAAGAGAACGGCGGTCAACGCCGCAACGATCGCCAGACCGACCAATGCGCGAACGGCCGGCGACGATCCGTTCCGTCGTCCCGTTTGCGGCGCGTTCCCTGTCATGGCCCGACTGCCCCCCTGACTTCCGCGAGCATCTGCTCGACATGCGCGATCGGCGTCTCCGGTACAATGCCATGACCGAGATTGAAAACCAGCGGTCCCTGCCCGAGCGCCGAGAGAATGGACGAGACCCCCCGCGACAGGGCAGAGCCGCCGGCGACCAGGCGTTGCGGGTCGAGATTACCCTGCACGGCGCCCTCGCGCTGCAAGCGCCGGGCCTGCTCGAGCGGAACGGTCCAGTCCAAGCCAAGGGCGGTTGCGCCCGTTGCAGCCCGGAATCCGTCGTACCGACTTCCCGCGCCACGCGGAAACGCGATGACGGGCACGTCGGGATGGGCGCCACGAACCTGTCTCACGATGTCTGCGACCGGCTCAACGCAAAGTTCGGCAAAGCCCTGTTCATCCAGTACGCCCGACCAGGAATCAAAGATCTGCACCACATCCGCTCCGGCCTCGATCTGCCGGATGAGATACGCGGCCGACCAATCCGATAGAACCTTCAAAAGATGCTTCATCGCCTGAGGGTGGCGGTAGGCGAACAGGCGAGCGGGCGCCTGGTCCGGCGTGCCGCGGCCGGCAATCATATAGCTGGCGACCGTGAACGGCGCCCCGCAAAAGCCGATCAGCGTCGTCTCAGCCGGCAACTCGCGGCGCAGGCGGCGCACCGTCTCATAGACGGGCGCGAGATTCACGTGAAACAATTCCCCGTCGAGCCGCTCCACCTCGTCTGCAGCGATCGGCGTCATCAACGGCCCATGACCCTCCTCGAACCGGAGGTCGCGCCCGAGCGCATGCGGTACGACCAAGATGTCGGAAAACAGGATCGAAGCATCGAAGCCGAAGCGCCGGATCGGCTGCAACGTCACTTCGACCGCGAGATCAGGATTGTAACAGAGATCGAGGAAGCTGCCGGCGGCCTTGCGTACCGCCCGGTACTCCGGGAGATAGCGTCCGGCCTGCCGCATCATCCAGACCGGCGGAGGAAACACCGTCTTCCCTCGCAGCACGTCGAGTACGACGCGGTCACCTGCCTTATCTTCTAAAACCAAATTTAGGATTCTTTCTGTTTCTGATTCTTAGACTCTGTGGGAATCGGTGCTTGCCGCTTGTCCCCCGGCAGCCGTCGAATTTCCGGAAATCTCTTACAGGACAGCCGCTGGCGGGAAAAGGACAAGTCTGGGGACGAAGCGGATTCCGCGAACATTTGCCGCGACTTGGCCTGATCGCGATATCCCAACGATCGGTGAAGGATCAGGCAGGGCCGACTTATCCCCACTGTCGTCCCGCGCTGAACCGTGATCGGCCGCCCGCGGTGAATTGTGGACATCCGGCCATCTGATACAGTCGCGGCCGAANCTTGTCGCTTGTCCCCCGGCAGCTGTCGAATTTCCGGAAATCTCTTACAGGACAGCCGCTGGCGGGAAAAGGACAAGTCTGGGGACGAAGCGGATTCCGCGAACATTTGCCGCGACTTGGCTTGATCGCAATATCCTAACGATCGGTGAAGGATCAGGCAGGGCCGACTTATCCCCACTGTCGTCCCGCGCTGAACCGTGATCGGCCGCCCGCGGTGAATTGTGGACATCCGGCCATCTGATACAGTCGCGGCCGAACCGAAGGGCAGTCAGTCCCCACTTGTCCACAATCGCCCACAGCCAGCCAAGAATACCGGGAATACATGAACAGACCCCAGAGCTTTTTCCATCTGCATCTGATCTCCGACGCGACTGGCGAAACGCTGCTGGCAGCCGGCCGTGCGGCCTCGGCCCAGTACAAGAGCGCGCGGTCGATTGAGCACATCTATCCGCTCATCCGCACCGAAAAGCAGTTGATGAAGGTCTTCGAGGACATCGAGGATGAACCCGGAATTGTCCTCTACACCGTCGTCGACCAGACGCTGGCGACCCGGATCGACGAACGCTGCGCAGCGATGGGCCTGCCGGCGGTATCGGTGCTCGAGCCGGTCCTTGCCGTCTTTCAATCGTATCTTGGCGCCCCGGCCGGTCGGCGCGTCGGCGCGCAGCATGTTCTGGACGCCGACTATTTCCGCCGCATCGATGCCCTGAACTTCACGATGGAGCATGACGACGGCCAGCTGCAGGAAGAGGTCGACAAGGCCGATATCGTGCTGGTCGGGATATCGCGCACCTCCAAGACGCCGACTTCGATCTACCTCGCCAACCGTGGTATCAAGACCGCCAACATCCCGATCGTGCCAGGCGTCCCAGTGCCGGACAGCCTGGTCACCGCGAAGAATCCGCTCATCGTCGGGCTGATTGCCACCGCCGAGCGCATCTCGCAGGTGCGGCAGAACCGCCTACTGGGCGCGACTCCAGGCTTCGACGCCGAAGCCTATGCCGACCGCGCGGCGATTGCCGAGGAACTGACCTATGCCCGCCAGATATTCACACGCCATGGCTGGCCGATGATCGACGTCAGCCGAAGGTCGATCGAGGAGACGGCGGCCGCCATCGTTGCCCTGCGAGGCAAGAACCGCTAGCGCTCCGCACGACCTTTTGCCTGGAGATTGCCATGACCGAACGAATAGTCCTTGCTTCCGGCAGCCCGTTCCGCAAGGCAATGCTCGACGCGGCCGGCGTCGCGCCGGACGTGATTCCGGCCGAGATCGACGAACGTTCGGTGGAGAAGACGCTGGAAGGCACCGGCGCGTCGCCTGAGGAAGTCGCGCAGATCCTGGCAGAAGCCAAGGCCACCGAAGTGAGCGCGCGGTATCCCGGACGCCTCGTGCTCGGTTGCGACCAGACGCTGTCGCTCGGCGACGAACTGCTGCACAAGCCGCGCGACATGGAGGATGCACGGCGGCGCCTGCTGGCCCTGTCGGGCCGGACTCACCAGTTGAACAGCGCCGCGGTCCTCGCCCGCAACGGCGAAACGTTCTGGCATCATGTCGGCGTCGCCAGCCTGACCATGCGTAAGCTCGAGCCGGCCTTCATTGGCAGGCATCTGGCGCGAGTCGGTCCGGTGGTTCTGAACTCGGTCGGTGCCTACCAGATCGAGGGCGAGGGCATCCAGCTGTTCGACAAGATCGAAGGTGATCATTTCACCATTGTCGGCCTGCCGCTTCTGCCGCTGCTGAAAGAACTGAGGGACCTGGGCGCGATCGATGGCTGACATGAAGAAGGCGTTTGTCTGCGGCCACCCCATCGCACACTCCCGTTCGCCGAAGATCCATGGGTACTGGCTTCGCGCCTACGGCATCGCCGGGAGCTACGAGGCGATCGACGTGGCGCCGGCCGATGCGGCCGCCTTCTTCGCCGGACTTGCGCAAAAGGGATTTGCCGGCGGCAACGTGACCATTCCGCACAAGGAAGCAGCCTTTGCCGCAGCGGTGCGGCACGACGAGGCGGCAGAGGCGATCGGTGCGGTGAACACGCTGTGGTTCGAGGACGGCGCCCTGGTCGGCGGCAATACGGATGCGGCCGGCTTCGCCGCCAACCTGGACGAGCATGCGCCCGGCTGGGCGGGTAACGGCCCGGCCGTCGTACTGGGTGCCGGCGGCGCGTCGCGCGCCGTGATCCAGGCGCTCAGGGAGAGGGGCGTCCGGGACATAAGGGTGGCCAACCGGACTGTTTCGCGGGCCGTCGAGCTTGCCGACCGCTTCGGCGCAACCCTGTCCGCGCACGCCGTCGAAGCCGTTCCCGAACTGCTTTCCGATGCCGGCCTGCTGGTCAACACGACCGCCGTCGGCATGGCCGGCAAGGACGCGGACGGCCCGGTCGCCGATCTTGCGAGGCTGCCCCGGCATGCGATCGTTACAGATATCGTCTATGTCCCGCTGGAGACGCCGCTTCTCGCCGCCGCGAAGCGGCGCGGGCTGAAGACCGTCGACGGTTTGGGCATGCTCCTCCACCAGGCCGTCCCCGGATTTGAGCGCTGGTTCGGCAGGCGGCCGGAGGTGACCGACCAGTTGCGCGCGATGATCGTGGCCGACATGGAAAAGCCAGCGACCGGGAAGACACAATGATCCTTCTCGGCCTGACGGGTTCGATCGGCATGGGCAAATCGACCACGGCCAAGATGTTCGCCGATTTCGGCGTGCCGGTTCACGATTCCGACGAGGCGGTGCACAGGCTCTATCGCGGCAAGGCAGCGCCGCTGGTCGAGGCGGCATTTCCTGGGACGACGGTGGATGGCGTGGTCGACCGCGTCAAACTGGCCGAGCGCGTGCTCGGAGACGCCGAGGCGCTGAAGCGCCTGGAAGCCATCGTTCATCCGCTGGTACGGGCCGACGCAACGGCGTATCTGCGGCCGCATCACGCTGCTGGCGCGCCGCTTGCCGTCGTCGATATCCCGTTGCTCTACGAAACCGACGGGCGAGACCGGGTGGATCTGGTCGCCGTGGTCACCGCGCCGCCGCAGTTGCAGCGCGAACGGGTGCTGTCCCGTCCAGGCATGACTGAGGAAAAGTTCCAGGCGATCCTGGCCAAGCAGGTGCCGGACGCCGAAAAGCGCCAAATGGCCGACTTCGTGATCGACACGGGCCACGGCATGGAGGCGGCCCGCGCCCAGGTCGCCGACATCATCGAGCAGTTGGTGGGAAAGCGGCCTGAGAACCGGTGACAGGCGCCGGCACCGGCAGGGGAGAAGCAGTCGCCCGCCTTGCGGTCCCAAGCCAGGCACCCCATGGTTTCCCGCGAAGGAGTGACTGATTCGATGCGGGAAATCGTCTTCGATACCGAGACAACGGGGCTGGATTGGCGCGACGACCGCGTCATCGAGCTCGGTGGCATCGAACTGCTCAACCGCTTCCCGACCGGGCGCAGCTTCCACGCCTACATCAATCCGCAGGGGCGCGAGATCAATGTCGAGGCCCAGGCGGTGCACGGCATCTCCAAGGCCGACCTCGCCGACAAGCCCGTTTTCGCGGATATCGCCGGTGAATTCATCGAATTCATCGACGGGGCGCACCTGGTCGCCCACAATGCCAGCTTCGACATGGCCTTCATCAATGCCGAGTTTGCGCGGCTAGGGCATCCGCCGGTCGAGCAGGACCGGGTGATCGACACGCTGGCCATCGCCAAGCGCAAACACCCGATGGGGCCGAACTCGCTGGACGCGCTCTGCCGCCGCTACGGCATCGACAACAGCCACCGCACCAAGCACGGGGCGCTGCTCGATTCCGAATTGCTTGCGGAAGTCTATATCGAGCTGATCGGTGGCAAGCAGGCCGCGCTGGTACTCGACAGCATCGTCGTCGGCGCCACTGTTTCGGTTGAGGTCTCGACCGTCGAGGTCGGCGTACGGCAACGGCCCGCACCACTGCCGCCCCGGCTTACCGATGCCGAGCTTGCCGCGCACGCCGCGCTGGTCAAGGCGCTTGGCGAAAAGGCCATCTGGCTGAAAACGGATGCGGGACAGGCCGCCTAGCGTCGACCCGGAACGGCGTGCGTGCGGCCCTATCGCGCGAACTTGCGGGCGCCGAAGACGCACAGGATGACGCCCGCCGTGATCACCAGCATCGTCCAGGTGACGGGTTCCCCGAGCAGTGCCGCCGCTATGGCCAGTCCGAAGAAGGGCTGCAGCAGCTGCAACTGGCCGACCGCGGCGATGCCGCCCTGGGCGAGCCCGCGATACCAGAACACGAAGCCGACGAGCATGCTGAAGACCGAAACGTAGACGAGGCCGGTCCATGCTGGCGCGCCGATCCCGGCGAAGGAATCTGGCATAGTCCAGAAGGCCAGCGGCAGCATCACGGGCAGCGACAGCACCAGCGCCCATGAGATGACCTGCCATCCGCCGAGGGTGCGCGACAGCTTTGCGCCTTCCGCATAGCCGAGGCCGCAGACGACGATGGCGGCAAGCATCAGCGCATCGCCGACCGGCGAGGCGGCCAGCCCCTGCGTCATCGCGTATCCGCCTACCAGCGCACTGCCGAGCAGAGAAAACAGCCAGAAGGCGGGCTTCGGCCGCTCGCCACCGCGCAACACGCCGAATATGGCCGTCGACAGCGGCAACAGTCCGATGAAGACGATCGAATGCGCCGAGGTCACGTATTGCAGGGCCAGCGCGGTCAGCAACGGGAAGCCGACGACGACGCCGAGCGCGGTGATGAAGAGGGACGTCAGGTCGGTACGGGCCGGCCGCCGTTCCCGGAACAGGAACAGCAGGCCAAGACCGAGAAGGCCGGCGATCGCCGCCCGCGCGGCCGTCAGGAACAGGGGATCGAACTGCAGGACCGCCACGCGCGTCGCCGGCAGCGATGCGCTGAAGATGACGACCCCGACAAGGCCGTTGATCCATCCGCTTGTCGTCCTGTCCACGTCGTTTCCTTGGCTGTTGCCGGGCGCCGGACAGAGCAACGACGACTGTCGCGCCGCAAGGTCCAGCAGCCGGAAACGACCGGGACACAAAAAAGGCCCGGCGCTGGGGCCGGGCTTTTCGTGGAACCGAGCGGGTCGCGTCAGCTCACCTGCGCCTTGGCCTTCGCCTGGTCGTCGGCGAGCTTCTGCTGGAACATCTGCGCGAAATCGATGGGGTCGAGCATCAGCGGGGGGAAGCCGCCGTTGCGGGTCGCTTCGGCGACGATCTGCCGCGCGAAGGGGAACAGAAGCCGCGGGCATTCGATGAACAGCAGCGGCAGCATGTGCTCCTGCGGGAAGCCTTCGATGCGGAATACGCCGCCATAGACGAGTTCGACGTTGAACAGCACGTCGTTGTCGAACGATGCCTTCGCCGTCAGCGACAGGATGACATCGAACTCCTTGTCGGACAGCGGGTTCGCGTTGACGTTGACGTTGATCGCGATGCCGGGCGCCTTGTCGCGGCCACGCAGCGACTTGGGCGCTCCGGGGCTCTCGAAGGAAAGGTCTTTCACGTACTGGGCAAGCACGCTAAGCGCGGTCTTGGTGCCGCCGTTGCCGTTCGGCGCTGCGCCTGCAGGCGCGCCTTCTTCATTGGCCATCAGCCCAATCCTTCCTGTGGGACCGCGATCGGTTTCGGGCGGCCCTGTTTTGAAATCGGGCGTTGGCTAGCATGGCGATGTGGGCAAGACAAGTTTTCCGGACGGCCGGGCCAGGCATGGCGAAAGCCCTGCGCAAGGCCGCGGCCGGCGGGCGCCCCGTCAGTCGCGGTCGATCCGGCGCCAGGGCGACTCGGGTTGGGGATCGTTGCGGTACTCGTCCGCGTCGAGGTCGATGGTCCTGCCGCCGTCGCCCCGCCCGCCGGGGCGGGTTCGCGAGAAGCCGGCGAACCCCGCGGTTGAAACCACGACACGGCTCTTGAGAAAGCGCCAGGCCATCCGGCGCACCGGGGGCAGCAACAGCAGCAGGCCGAGGCCATCGGTCACGAAACCCGGCAGCAGAAGAAGCAAGCCGGCGGCGAGCATCATCACCCCGTTGGCGAGTTCCTGGCCGGGATCCCGGCCGGCGTCGACCTCGCTGCGGACCCGCGACAGCAGCCCGAAGCCCTGCGCGCGCAGCAGCAGGGCGCCCGCCAGCCCGCCGGCCACGACCAGGGCCAGCGTGGCGAGAACGCCAATCTCTCCGCCGACGATCACGAAACCCGCGATTTCGAGAAAGGGCAGTGCAAGCAGGAAGAGCGGAATGAACGGAAATCGCATGGAATTCGGGAAACTCTCGAAAGATGCGGCCTTCGTGCCGCCGCAGGCATGGCTGGCGCTTTCCGTGCTAGATAGGTATTCACGCCTGTGATTTGAATGATAAGGGCATGCGTTCTATATGCAGGGTCTGGTCCCTGTGCGGGCTGCTAGCCGGGATAACCGGGATTTTTGGCGGAAGACATGGAATTTTTCGACTTCGGCACGATCTTTTTCCTCGTCGCGGCGGTGGTGATCTTTTTTCAGCTCCGCAACGTGCTCGGGCGCCGCACCGGCAATGAAAGGCCGCCGTTCGATCCCTATACGGCCGGCCGCACCGCGAAGAATGCGCCCGCCAAGAACGAGAACGTGATTTCCCTGCCGCGCGGCAAGCGCGGCTCGGGCGAGGTCGCCGATGACGCCTATGCCTCGATCGATGCGTTCGAGAAGCCGGGCAGTGACCTGAACAAGGGGCTGCGCGCCATTCGCGACGCCGATCCGAGTTTCGAGCCGAAGACCTTCGTCGACGGCGCCAAGATGGCTTACGAAATGATCGTGATGGCCTATGCGGACGGCGACCGTAAGACGCTGAAAAACCTCCTGTCCCGGGAAGTGTTCGACGGCTTCGTCCAGGCGATCGCCGATCGCGAGTCGCGCTCGGAGAAGATCCAGTCTTCGTTCGTCGGCATCGATAAGGCGACCATCGTATCGGCCGAGATGAAGGGAACCGAGGCGCATGTCACGCTGCGCGTGGTCAGCGAGCTGATCTCGGCGACCCGCAACAAGTCGGGCGAGGTGATCGACGGCGATCCCGAGACGGTGGCCGAGGTCAAGGATGTCTGGACCTTCGCCCGCGACACCCGGTCGAAAGACCCGAACTGGAAGCTGGTCGCCACCGAAGAGGAAGACTAGCTCCGTCTCCCGGCGCGCGTGGAGGGATCCGTGCCGCTCTCGCCGCTGTTTCGTCCGCTCTCCTACGACGCCGTGCCCGGCTGGGCCGATGACGACCACTTGCCGGCCCTGGACGCGTTTCGCCGCTCCGCCTTGCGCGTCCTGGAAAAGCCTTATCGCAGCGGCGCCCTTGGCGTCTCGTTCGACGGCTTCGAGGCCGCCTACCGCGATTCACGTGAAACACAGTTCCGCGATGACGCCGGTGCGCGGGCGTTCTTCGAACGGCATTTCGCGCCGGCGCTGATCGTGCCGGAGCCCTCCGGGCACGGGTTCGTCACGGGTTTCTATGAGCCGATCGTGCAGGCTTCACCTGTCAGGACCGCCCGCTTCACCGTGCCGCTGTTGTCGAGGCCGGATGATCTCGACGACGTCGACGACGGCAATCGCCCGCCCGGCATGGACCCGAGCTTCGCTTTCGCGCGGCGGACGCCGGCGGGACTGGTCGAATATTTCGACAGGCGGGCGATCGAGCAGGGCGCGCTGGCCGGGCGGGGACTGGAGATCGCCTGGCTGGAAAGCCGCGTCGACGCGTTCTTCATCCATGTCCAGGGTGCGGCAAGGCTGGCGATGACCGACGGCTCGACCCGGCGGGTCACCTATGCCGCCAAGACGGGCCATCCCTTCACAGCCGTCGGCAGGGTACTGGCCGACCTCGGCGAAATCCCGTTGGCCGAAGTGACCATGCAGTCGATCCGCGCCTGGCTGGCGCGCAATCCGCGACGCGTGGACGAAATTCTCTGGAGGAACCGGTCCTACATCTTCTTCCGCGACGCAGCGGTGGCGGACACTGAACTCGGGCCGGTGGCGGCGGCGAAGGTACCGTTGACGGAGGGTCGCTCGATCGCTGTCGACCGCCTGCTGCACACGTTCGGCACGCCGATCTTCGTCGACGCGCCGTCCCTGACGGCGTTCGGGGGTCAGGGTTTCCGCCGGCTGATGATCGCCCAGGACACCGGATCGGCGATTGTCGGGCCGGCGCGGGGCGACCTCTTCGCTGGTTCCGGCGACGCCGCGGGCGAGATCGCCGGGGTGGTGCGCCACGCGGCGGACTTCTATGTGCTGCTGCCGCGTCCCCTGCTGGAGCAGCAGCGGTGAGCCGGAAGACGGATCGGCCGGGCAGCGCGCTGTCCGACGAGGATCGCGTCCTCTGGAACCTGGTCGCCCGGTCGACCAGGCCGCTGAAAGGGCGCAGCGCGCCGGCGCCCGAACCGGCCGCGTCAGCGGTACAGGACAAGGTGGCTCCCGCGACCGAAAGTCGGCCGCCTGCTGCGGCGGCGGCGCCGACGCTGGCCAAGTCGCTGCACCTGAGGCATGCGCTGGACCGTCCGACGCTCGACAAGCTTTCGCGCGGCAAGCTGCCGATCGAGGGCCGCGTCGACCTGCACGGCATGACGCAGAGCGAGGCGCATGCGCTCCTTCTGTCGTTCCTGAAGCGCGCCCATGACCGCGGCGTGCGCTATGTCCTCGTCATCACCGGCAAGGGATTCTCATCCGGCGGCGACGGCATCCTGAAGCGGCAGGTTCCGGCGTGGCTGGCGACGCCGCCGTTTCGGGCTTTGGTGTCGAGCCACGACGTGTCGGCGCGCCACCACGGCGGCGAGGGGGCTCTCTACCTCCGGATCCGGAGGAAATCGTGACGCCGCTCGGCCTCAAGCTTCGCGAACTGCGCCGCCGGAAGGGCGTCAGTCAGAAGCAGATGGCCACGGCGCTCGGCGTCAGCGCTGCCTATCTGTCGGCGCTCGAGCACGGACGCCGCGGCGTGCCGACCTGGGCCCTGCTGCAGAAGATCATCGGCTATTTCAACATCATCTGGGACGATGCGGAGGAGGTTCTGCGGCTTGCCGGGCAGTCGCGGCCGCGCGTCGTCATCGACACGTCGGGCCTGTCGCCGCAGGCAACCGAACTGGCCAACCGGCTTGCCGAACGGATCGGCAGCCTCGATGCAACCACACTCGCGGGGCTGATCGACGCCCTGGACGGCCCGGACAGCCGGGCGCCTGGTCGATACGACGACTGACGGCGATGTCGGGACAGGTGATCCCGGCGCGTCCTTGGGCGATACACGCTCAAGGAGTGCATCATGAATTCCAGAACCATGACCATTGCCGGCTGGCTGCTGTCCGCCCTTTTCGTGCTGTTCATGCTCGGCGCTTCGATCACGCCGAAGCTGCTGGGGATGCCTGTTGCCGAGGAAACCATGCGCCAGCTCGGCTGGCCGGACGGCTACGTGCTTGCCATCGGTGTTACCGAACTCGTGCTCGTCCTGCTCTATGTCTTTCCGAAGACGTCGGTGTTCGGCGCCGTCGTCATGACGGGGTTGCTCGGCGGCGCGATGGCGACGCAGGTTCGAGCCGGCACTCCGCTCGTCAGCAACCAGTTGTTCTCTGTCTATCTCGGACTGGTCATGTGGGGCGGCCTGTGGCTGCGAGATCCGGACCTGCGCGCGATCTTCCCGTGGCACCGCGAGCGTTGACGCTGGGGGCGGTTTGTGGAACCTAAGATGAAAACGACGTCAGGCGGGGGTTCCGATGAAGAAGACCTACAGCAAGCCCGAAGTGGCGAAGCGCGAGAAGCTCGGCCACGTGACCGCTATCATCATCGACTCGGCTTCGGTCCAGAACTGATTTCCGCGCAGCCGCCAGGCAGTGATGCCTAGAACAATGCCTGCAGCTCAGGCAGCTTCTCGTTGACCAGCCAGCCGTAATAGTTCTCTTCCGGGAAGCGGGGCGCCTCGCCCCGGCTGGCGCGCTCGGCGTTCTCGCGCTTCAGGGCGCGTGCGCGGACATCAGGATTGCCGATATTGTAGAGCGTGGCGGTGATGCCGGGATTCTGGGAGATGTCGAAACCGGCGATCTCCGCATAGGCGTCGATCGACTTCCTGAGCGCCGCCGCGACGTAGTCCAGCGTCAGGTCCGGGTCCATAATCGTCTCATAGACCTGGTTCGGATCGTTGGCGTCGAGGCGCGGCAGGCCCGAGACCCGGTTCACGAGATCGCTCATCTGCAAGGCGGTGAGCGGCGAGAGCTGGCCGAGCCCGAATGTCTGGCCGGCATAGAAGGGCTGGAAGAAGACGGCGGCGAAGCGGTTGTTCGGAAAGGCCGTCCCGTCGACCGTCTTGCCGCGGAAGGCCCTGTTCCAGACGCGCTCGCGACAGGACCAAAGCTCGTAGCTCGACGACGCCGTGCATTCAGCGAATTGCGGGCGGCGGACGAAGTCGGACACGTTCTCGCCGTCATAGGCGAAGGAAAGGTCGGCCTTCAGGTAAGCGACAGCCTTGACGTAGTAGGTTTGCAGCCTGTCGTAGGCGTCGACATTGTAGGTGTGCTCGCCGACGATCGCGCCGGCGATGTGGATCGGGTCGATGCCGTAGGCCCGGGCCGCCGCGACGATCTTCTTGCGTAGCGCGCTGTCGTTCTTCAACAAGGCGTAGACCTTGCGGTACTTGGCCTCGAAGGTCGTGCCGCCGGCCTTGGTGCGTTTGGTCGACCCGCCGGGAACCCCGGGCTGCTCGGCCGACCGGTTGCCGGGGGGCACCAGCGTGGCGGCATGCGCCAGCGAGATGCCGGCGAAAAACACAAGCGCGGCCAGAATGGCGCGCCCCGAAAATCTGCCCGAAGGCGATGCCTGTCCGAAGAACAACTGCCCGATCATCCACCAAACCCGCGAGAGTCGCCCCTCAAAGCCGGTGCGCAAATTATGGGATGCGCCGGCCTGAGTCGAGGGGAGGCGGCCAAGCGCATCGTTCCTTCAGTTGCCGCTAGAGGATGAAGCGCGAAAGGTCGGTGTTCTTGGCGAGGTCTCCGACATGCTTCTCGACATAGGCGGCGTCGACCTTGACGGTGGAGCCACTGCGGTCGGGCGCGTTGTAGGAGATATCGTCGAGCACGCGCTCCATCACCGTCTGCAGACGCCGCGCGCCGATGTTCTCGACGTTGGCGTTGAGGTCGACCGCGATCTGCGCGAGCTGGTCGATGGCGTCGTCGGTGAAGTCGAGCGCGACGCCCTCGGTCGCCATCAGTGCGATATACTGCTTGATCAGGCTCGCTTCCGTCTCAGTCAGGATGCGCACGAAATCGTCCTTTTCCAGCGCGCGCAACTCGACCCGGATGGGCAGGCGGCCCTGAAGTTCGGGCAGCAGGTCGGACGGCTTGGAGACGTGGAACGCCCCCGAGGCGATGAACAGGATGTGGTCGGTCTTGATCGGGCCGTACTTGGTCGCGACCGTCGTTCCCTCGACGAGCGGCAGCAGGTCGCGCTGCACGCCCTCGCGCGAAGGCCCGCCGGCGACGCCCGAGCGGGCGGCGATCTTGTCGATCTCGTCGAGGAAGACGATGCCGTCGTTCTCGGCCGATTCCATCGCCTGGCGCACCACTTCGTCCTGGTCGAGCAGCTTGTCGGACTCGTCGTTGACGAGGACGTCGTAGGACTCCTTGACGGTCGTCTTGCGCGTCTTGGTGCGCTGTCCGCCCATCGCCTTCTGCAGCATGTCGTTGATGTTCAGGACGCCGACGCTACCCCCGGGCATGCCGGGGATGTCGAAGCTCGGCATGCCGCCGGTTCCGGTGTCGGCCACCTCGATCTCGATTTCCTTGTCGTCGAGCGCCCCTTCGCGCAGCTTCTTGCGGAAGCTGTCGCGGGTCGCCGGCGAGGCGGTCTTGCCGACCAGCGCGTCGAGCACGCGCTCCTCGGCGTTGATGTGCGCGCGTGCCTTGACGTCCTCGCGCATCCTCTCGCGCACCAGCACGATGGCGATCTCGACGAGATCGCGGATGATCTGCTCGACGTCGCGGCCGACATAGCCGACCTCGGTGAACTTGGTGGCCTCGACCTTGACGAAGGGCGCCCCGGCCAGCTTGGCGAGGCGGCGCGATATCTCGGTCTTGCCGACGCCCGTCGGCCCGATCATCAGGATGTTCTTGGGCATGACCTCTTCGCGCATCTGGCCGTCGAGCTGCTGGCGGCGCCAGCGGTTGCGCAGGGCTATGGCGACGGCGCGCTTGGCGTCCTTCTGGCCGATGATGAAGCGATCGAGTTCGGAAACGGTTTCGCGGGGGGAGAAGGTGCTCATCTACTAAAGTCCACTTTGCCACTGCCTGATGAACTCGAACGGATGCAGCAGCATGATCACGTTGAGCGTCAGATTGTCCCGGATGATGTAGCCCGTGCCGAGCTCGAAGATGATCGCGAGGGCCACGACCACAGATATAGGGAGCCGCGCCGCCATCACAAACCCCAGCACCATGGCCAGCGTGTCCGAGACCGAGTTGACGATCGAATCGCCGAAATAGTCGAGCGAGATCGTGGCCTCGCGGTAGCGGTTGATGATGAAGTCGCTGTTCTCGACGAGTTCCCAAGCGACTTCCACGCCGGCCGCGAAGGCCAGCCGTATGAGCAGGGGCGCGCGCGGGAACAGGAACCGCGACAAGGCATAGAACAGGAAGCCGTGGATGATGTGGGACGGCGTGTACCAGTCGGAGATGTGCTGGGAGTTCTCCGAACTCTGCACCACGCCGTGCCACAGCTTGACGGTGCCGCATTCGCAGATCGGGATGCGGCCCATGGCATAGAGCGCAACGGCCTGGAATGCGATGATGCCGACGACGAGATAGAGTCCGATGCGTCCGGGATCGGCTTGTCTCGATCCGTTTCGGTGTGCCGCCGGCATGTTTCTTATCCCTCCGCGTCGAGCGCCATCATCAGCGCCGGGCCATAGATCGTGTCGCGGCGCTCGAAAGCACGAAATCCCGCCTTTTCATAGGCCCGGATGGCCCTGAGGTTCTCCGGATGAGGGTCGATGATCACGCGCGGCGCCCCCTCTTCGAGGAGCAGCTCAACGTACTGCCGCACGATGGCCGATCCATGTCCCTTGCCGACGAGGTCCGGCGGGCCGATCGAGATGTCGATGCCGAGCGTGCCGAAAGGCTGGTCCTGGTAGGGATGGTCGTCCTCGAGGTGCGGGTCGTAGCTCTGGAGATACGCGATCGGCCGCCCGTCGAGTTCGACGATCAGCGGCTCGGTCTCGATGCTGTCCATTGCTTCCCGGATGGCGGCGATCTCGGTCTCTGGATCGTCCCACCATTCGGCGAGGTGCGGTTCGGCGAGCCAAGCCGCCAGGAGCGGCAGGTCGTCCTCCGTCACCGCACGGAAGTCGTACCGCGCCTCAGGCGGCATCGAGCGTTTCGACGACGAAGTTGTTGTTGGTGTAGACGCAGATGTCGGAGGCGATCTGCATGGCCTTGCGGGCAATCTCCTCGGCGTCCTTGTCGGTGTCGATCAGCGCGCGCGCCGCGGCCAGCGCGTAGTTGCCGCCGGAGCCGATCGCCATGACGCCGTGTTCGGGCTGGAGCACGTCGCCGTTGCCGGTGATGGCGAGCGATACGTTCCTGTCGGCGACCAGCATCATCGCCTCGAGATGGCGCAGATAGCGGTCGGTCCGCCAGTCCTTCGCCAGTTCGACGCAGGCGCGGGTGAGTTGCTCGGGATACTGCTCCAGCTTCGCCTCGAGGCGCTCGAGCAGCGTGAATGCGTCCGCGGTGGCGCCGGCGAAGCCTGCGATGACGTTGCCGTTGGCGCCGATCCGGCGGACCTTTCGCGCATTGCCCTTCATCACGGTCTGGCCGAGGCTGACCTGGCCGTCGCCGGCTATCACGACCTTGCCGCCCTTGCGCACCGTTACGATGGTCGTGGCGTGCATGGTCAATTCGTTGGACATGGTTCTGCTCCGATTTCGCGCGGGTCCCGAAAATGTCGGCGGTCCGCGCGGTACGAGATTGTCGCCGCATATGTATGCAGGAGAGGGCGATTTGCAAATCGCCCCGGGCGGCCGGCATGGCAACTGGCAATCGCCCGACCATGCTGGTAGAAGGCGGACGCTTTCGACCAGCAGGACCTCCGCAATGGCATCCCGTTCCGCAGAAGTCGCCCGCAAGACCAGGGAGACCGAGATTTCGGTCTCGCTCGACGTGGATGGCGTCGGCAAGGCCGATATGGCCACCGGCGTCGGCTTCTTCGACCATATGCTCGACCAGCTCTCCCGGCATTCGCTGATCGACATGACGGTGAAGGCCAAGGGCGACCTGCATATCGACGACCACCACACGGTCGAGGATACCGGCATTGCGATCGGGCAGGCGCTGTCGAAGGCGCTCGGCGAGCGGCGCGGCATCATGCGCTATGCCTCGATCGACCTCGCCATGGACGAGACGCTGACGCGTGCGGCGATCGACGTGTCGGGCCGGCCGTTCCTGGTCTGGAACGTCGCCTTCTCCGCCCCCAAGATCGGCACCTTCGATACCGAACTGGTGCGCGAGTTCTTTCACGCTCTGGCGCAGAACGCCGGCGTCACGCTGCATGTCACCAACCATTACGGCGCCAACAACCACCATATCGCCGAAACCTGCTTCAAGGCGGTGGCGCGCGTGCTACGCGCGGCGCTGGAGCGCGATCCGCGCCAGCCCGATGCGGTGCCGTCCACCAAGGGCAGCCTGAAGGGATAGAAATGGCTATCCATGTCGTCATGGAACCGCCGGGCGCCGACACCACGCAGGCAGCCGAGCGCGCCGTCATCGTGCGCGATGGTTTTGCCTTCCTCGCCTTCCTGGTGCCGCCGCTCTGGCTGGCCTGGCACCGGCTGTGGACGGAGGCCATCCTGGCGCTGGCCGCAAGCATTGCTCTGGCGGCTCTGGGTGAAATGGCGGGTTATGGCCCACTCGGGGCGGCGCTTTCGCTGCTGGTCTCGCTGTTTGTCGGCCTCGAAGGTCCGGCGCTCCGCGTCAACGCGCTGAGGCGGCGCGGCTGGGTCGAATGGGGCGTTGTCGAGGCCGGCAACCGCGCCGAAGCCGAGATAAGGTATCTCGCCGGCGACGGCGCGGTGGTCGAAGCGGCGCCGGCACCACCCCGCGCCGTTGTCCCGTCCGTCGGCAGATTGCAGTCCGGTCCGGCGCTCGGCCTTTTCGACTATCCGGGAAGACACTGATGCGCGTTGCGATCATCGACTACGGTTCGGGCAACCTGCGCTCGGCCACCAAGGCGTTCGAGCGTGCGGCGCGCGAGGCAGGCCTTTCGGCGGAGATCGACCTGACTGCCGATGCCGAGCGCGTCCGCCCGGCAGACCGCATCATTCTGCCGGGCGTCGGCGCCTATGCCGATTGCGCGGCCGGCCTGCGCGCGGTCTCCGGCATGTGGGAGGCGATCGAGGAGGTCGCCATCGCCAGGGCGCGGCCCTTTCTCGGCATCTGCGTCGGCATGCAGCTGATGTCCGAACGCGGCCTAGAACGCGTCACCACGCCCGGCTTCGGCTGGATCGCGGGGGATGTCAGGGAGATCACGCCCGGCGATCCCCGGCTGAAGATCCCCCAGATCGGCTGGAACACGCTGCAGTTGCGACGCGAGCATCCGCTGTTCAGCGGGATCGCGACCGGCGACAACGGTCTCCACGCCTATTTCGTGCATTCCTATCATCTCGACGCACGCAACGCCGGCGACGTCGTGGCCACCACCGACTATGGCGGTCCGGTGACAGCGGCCGTGGCGAAGGACAACCTCGCCGGCACCCAGTTCCATCCCGAGAAGAGCCAGGCGCTCGGCCTCGCGCTGATCGCCAACTTCCTGAGGTGGAAGCCGTAACGGATGGAGGCCGGTGTGAAAAAGGGCTACTGGATGGCGATGGTCGACATCACCGACCCGGACAACTATCCGCGGTACATCGCGGCCAACAAGGCGGCGTTCGACAAGTACGGCGCGAAGTTCCTGGTGCGCGGCGGCGAGGGCCAGGTCTACGAGGGCCCGGCGGCCACGCGGCTGGTCGTCATCGAGTTCGACAGCTACCAAACCGCCCTCGACTGCTTCCATTCGCCGGAATACCAGGCTGCCCTGAAGTTGCGTCGGCAATTTTCGACCGCGCATTTCGCCATCGTCGAAGGAGCGTGAAGCGGTGATCCTATTCCCGGCCATCGACCTCAAGGACGGCAAGTGCGTACGCCTGAAGCTCGGCGACATGGACACTGCCACCGTCTACAACGAGGACCCGGCCGCACAGGCCATGGCCTTCGAGGACCAGGGCTTCTCCTGGCTGCACGTGGTCGACCTGAACGGCGCCTTCCAGGGCAAGAGCGTGAACAGCGCGGCGGTCGGCGCGATCCTCAAGGCGACGAAGAACCCGGTTCAGCTCGGCGGCGGCATCCGCAGCCTGGCGCAGATAGAGGACTGGCTCGACCGCGGGCTGTCGCGCGTGATCCTCGGCACCGTCGCCGTGCGTGAACCCGACCTCGTCAGGCAGGCGTGCCGCGCCTTCCCCGGAAAGATCGCGGTCGGCATCGATGCGCGGGGCGGCAAGGTCGCGGTCGAGGGCTGGGCGGAAGCGTCCAGCCTCGGCGTCATCGAGCTGGCGAAGAAGTTCGAGGACGCCGGCGTCGCGGCCATCATCTACACCGACATCGACCGCGACGGCGTGCTTTCCGGCATCAACTGGGAATCCACCATCGCGCTCGCGGAGGCCGTTCCCATTCCGGTGATCGCGTCGGGCGGGCTCGCCTCGCTCGCCGACATCAGGCGGATGACGCTGCCGGACGCCCGCAAGCTGGAGGGCGCAATTTCCGGACGCGCACTATATGATGGGAGGATCGATCCGGCCGAAGCGCTGGCGATCCTCGATGAGGCAAGAGCGGGATTGGTGCAGTGAAAATCTCCATGATCGTCGCGCCCTACGACAGTGGCCGCCGCCACGAGGGCTTCGGCAAGGGGCCGGATGCGTTGCTGGCCGGCGGCCTGGTCGAGACGCTGGCCTTGAGCGGGCACGACGTCGACGTCGTCGAGATCGACAAGATCAAGGGCCTCGACGATCGCGAAATCGCAACCGGCTTCGCCGTCTGCAAGGCGGTCGCGGAAAAGGTCTCCGAGAGCCGGGCCTCCGGCAGCTTTCCCATCGTGCTCGCGGGCAATTGCCTGACGACCTGCGGCGCGCTGGCGGGCGAGGCTGCCGATTCCCTGATCTGGTTCGACCAGCACGGCGACATCAACACGCCGGAAACCTCGCCCTTCGGGTTTCTCGACGGCATGGCCCTGGCCACCGCGCTCGGCCTATGCTGGCGGCCGATGGCGAACGCCATTCCCGGCTTCGAAGCGGTCGATCCGGCGAAATGCATGCTGGTTGACGCGCGCGACCTCGATCCCGACGAGAAGACGCTGCTGGCCAGCCTCCCCGTGATCCACGCGGAAGTGGACGAAGCCGCCGACAAGGTGTCGGCATTGAAGAAGGCCGGCGTCAGCCGCACGCATCTCCATATCGACCTCGATGTGCACGACCCCGACCGGCTGCAGGTCAATCGATACGCCGAGCCTGGCGGACCGGAGCCGGCGGCGCTGCGCGAGGCGGCGAGCTGCATGGCGCGGTCGGTGCCGATCGTCGGCCTGACGCTTTCGGCCTACGATCCGGCCTTCGACGCCAAGGGCGAGGTGCCGCCCGAGGTCGGCCGGCTGGTGGTCGACTTCGTCGCCGCCATGGAGCGCATCTGAATGCTCAAGGCCCGCGTCATTCCCTGCCTCGACGTCAAGGACGGTCGGGTCGTCAAGGGCGTCAACTTCGTGGACCTGGTCGACGCCGGAGATCCGGTCGAGTCTGCCGCCGCCTATGACGCGGCCGGCGCCGACGAACTGTGCTTCCTCGACATCACCGCATCGTCGGACAACCGCGAGACCATCTTCGACGTTGTCGCCCGGACCGCCGAGCGCTGCTTCATGCCGCTGACGGTGGGCGGCGGCGTGCGCAGCGTCGCCGATATCCGCAAGCTGCTGCTGGCGGGAGCCGACAAGGTGTCGATCAACACGGCGGCCGTGAAGTCGCCTGAATTCGTCGCGGAAGCGGCCGCCAAGTACGGCAACCAGTGCATCGTCGTGGCGATCGACGCCAAGAAGGTGTCGCGCGCGGAGGAAGCCCCGCGCTGGGAGATCTTCACGCATGGCGGCCGGCAGGCGACCGGCATCGACGCCGTGGCCTTCGCCGAGAAGGTGGTCGGGCTCGGCGCCGGCGAGATCCTGCTGACGTCGATGGACCGGGACGGCACCAAGGCGGGCTATGACATCGCGCTGACCCGCGCGGTTGCAGACGCGGTGCGCGCACCGGTCATCGCATCGGGCGGGGTCGGTACGCTGGACCACCTGGTCGAGGGCGTGCGCGACGGCCACGCGACAGCGGTCCTGGCCGCCTCGATCTTCCATTTCGGCACCTATTCGATCAGCGAGGCCAAGGCTCACATGGCGCGCGCCGGCGTGCCGATGCGGCTGGACTCTGCTGCTGCGGCGCAATAAACGGCGAGCATGGGCAGTTCTCCGAGCGCATTCTCGCTGGCCGACCTCGAAAAAATCGTCGCCGAGCGCGGTCGCGGCGGCGATCCCGGCTCGTGGACGGCGAAGCTGTTTGCCGGCGGCATGGACCGCGCCGCAAAGAAGCTCGGCGAAGAAGCGGTCGAGGCGGTGATCGCCGCGGTCGCCGGTGACCGCAACGCTCTCGTTTCCGAAAGTGCGGACCTCGTCTATCATTGGCTGGTGGTGCTGGCGCTTGCCGGCGTGCCGCTGTCCGAGGTGTTGGCCGAGCTTGAGCGGCGGACGGCGCAATCGGGGATAGCCGAGAAGGCGGCGCGGCCCGCGCCGCGCTGACGGGAGTGTCGATGGACCACCTGGTGGCGACGGAAAAATACTCGCCCTACCGGTTTTACTCGGCGCAGCGCTGGGGGCAGTTTGCCGAAGGCGCCGCGCTGACTCTGACCGAGGACGAGGTTCGCCGGCTTTCCTCCCTGAACGACCCGATCGACCTCAGCGAGGTCAGGCGCATCTACCTGTCGATCTCGCGGCTCTTGTCGGCGCATGTCGAGGCGAGCCAGTTGCTGTTTCGCCAGCGGCGCGACTTCTTCAAGCTGCCGCATGCGATCAAGACGCCCTTCATCATCGGCATCGCCGGATCGGTGGCGGTCGGCAAGTCGACGACGGCGCGCCTGCTGAAGGAACTGCTGGCGCGATGGCCCTCCAGCCCGAAGGTAGACCTGATCACGACCGATGGCTTCCTGTTTCCCAACGAGGTGCTGCGCCGGCAGAACCTGATGGAGCGAAAGGGTTTTCCCGACAGCTACGACGTCGGCGCGCTTCTGCGCTTCCTGTCGTCGATCAAGTCGGGCCAGGCCGACGCGCGCGCGCCGGTCTACTCGCACCTTACCTACGACGTGGTGCCCGGCGAACACGTGGTCATCGATCGTCCGGACATCCTGATCTTCGAAGGGCTCAACGTCCTGCAGACCCGCGATCTGCCGCAAGACGGCAAGTTCGTGCCCTTCCTTTCGGATTTCTTCGATTTCGCCATCTACATCGACGCCGACGAGGCGCTGATCCACGACTGGTATGTCGAGCGGTTCATGCGGCTGCGCGAGACCGCATTCCGCAACCCCAAATCCTTTTTCCACCGCTACTCGGAACTTTCCGAGGACGCGGCGCGCGCCATTGCCGAGGGGTTGTGGACCAACATCAACCTGAAGAATCTGCGCGAGAACATCCGCCCGACCCGACCGCGGGCCGACCTGATCCTGCGCAAGGGCGCGGACCACCGCGTCGAAGAAGTCGCCCTGCGCAAGCTTTAGGCCGCGTTCCGGCACAAGATTGTGATTTCCGCTTTCGGCCGGCGCCGCCTAACCTGCGTTCGGGCTTGAGCCGAAGGAGCCGACCATGAGGACAATGCTGGTACTGGCCTGCGCCATGGGCCTTTCCGTTTCCGTAGCGAGCGCGGACTGCGCAGCACATGCGAAAGTGACGACTGCCGTCGATACCGAGACCACGGTCGCGAGCGTGCTGCCGGCGCAGCCGGTCAAACAGTCTACCAAGGCCGAGGAACCCTCCGAAGCCGAATGACCTCGCCGCAAATGGCGAAATACCTCCAGTTGGGCGCCTTGGCGCCCGTTTTTTTGCTGCGAACGTTCCTTTGCGTGCCGAGAGTGTCGAAATTCCGCCAAATGCCCGCGAGCGGCGCTTAAAGTTAACTTAACCGCGTCGCACTACCGTCCCGGCGATGACCTGATGAAACGGGCAGCGGCGGACGATGAACGCACCCTTTCCGCATCCAGATACGCCAGCGGCCGAGCAGGCCGTACGCGAGCGCATCGGCACAGCGTTGCCGGGCGCGACTCCCGACCAGCCTGGCGACGTGTGTGTCGCGACGGTCGCCCTCATCGTTCCTGTTCACAACGAGGAAGCGGCGATCGCGCCGTTCCTGGAAGCGGTCTACCGCAACACCGAGGTCTTGACCGAACAAGGCATCGCCTTTGACTTCATCTTCGTCAACGATGGTTCGACGGACGCGACGCTCGACTGCCTGCTTCTGGCGCAGAAGGACGACCCGCGCATCCGCGTCGTCGACCTGTCGCGCAATTTCGGCAAGGAGGCGGCGATGACGGCCGGCCTCGACATGTGCGACGCCGACGCGGCGATCCCGATCGACGTCGACCTGCAGGATCCGCCCCACGTCATTCCGCAACTGATCGAGAAGTGGCGCGAGGGTTTTGAAGTCGTGCTGGCCAAACGTGCCGACCGTTCCTCGGACGGCTTCATGAAGCATCGCACGGCGTCGCTGTTCTATCGCATCCACAACGTCATCGCAGCCCAGAAGATCCCGCACGATGTCGGCGACTTCCGCCTGATCGACCGCCAGGTGATCGACGCGCTGCGCGCGCTTCCGGAGCGCCGCCGCTTCATGAAGGGCCTGTTCGCCTGGGTCGGATTCCGCACCGCGACCGTCGATTATGTGCGCGAGCCGCGGACGGCCGGCCGTTCCAAGTTCTCCGGATGGAAGCTGTGGAACTTCGCGCTTGAAGGCATCACCAGCTTCTCCAGCGCGCCGCTGGAGATCTGGACCTATGTCGGCGCGACGATTTCCCTGTTTTCCTTCGTCTATGGCCTGGCCATTGTCGCCAGGACGCTGGTCTTCGGCATCGACGTCCCGGGTTATGCGTCGCTTCTGGTCAGCATCCTGTTTCTCGGCGGGATCCAGCTGCTCGGCATCGGCATCATCGGACAGTATCTCGGCCGCGTCTACGCGGAGATCAAGCAGCGCCCGATCTACATCGTCAGGCGCACGTTCGGGGGCAATTGATGGAACTTGACGCGTATCGAAAAATGGCCGCCACCGAAGACGGCCACTGGTGGTTCTGCGGCCGGCGCTCCATCGGCGAGGCGGTCATTCGCGGTCTTGGCCTGCCAAAGGACGCCAGCATCCTGGAGATCGGCGCCGGCACCGGCGGAAACATCGCCATGCTCGAGAAATTCGGCGAGGTTCTCGCGGTCGAGATGAGCGATCTCGCGCGGCGGATCGCCTGGGAGAAGACGGGCCGCGAATTCCTGTACGGCTATCTGCCCCACAACATTCCGGTCAAGCCGGGCTCGGTCGACCTGATCTGCCTGTTCGACGTGCTCGAGCATGTCGCCGAGGACGAGACGTCGCTGGTTGCCATGCGCCGGCTGCTCAAGCCGAACGGCAAGATCGTGCTGACGGTGCCCGCGCACCAGTGGCTGTGGAGCACGCATGACGTGGACCTCCACCATCACCGGCGCTATTCGCGCACGCTCCTGAAGGAAAGGATCGAGCGCGCAGGCTACCGCATCGACAGGCTGACCTACACCAACGCCGCGCTGTTTCCGGTCGCGGCTCTGGCCCGGCTGGCAGACCGCCTGCGCAGCGCCGGCTCGGCTTCCGGGCTTGGCCAACCGCCGGCAGCCGTCAACGCCGCCATGAAGGCGCTTTTCTCGGCCGAAAGCCTGATCGTGCCGAATGCCTCGCTGCCGTTCGGCGTATCGCTGCTCGCCGTGTTCGGCCGGGACGAGGCGGCGCAGGACGACCGCCTGGCGGCGTGATCCCATGCGACAGACGGACGGCAGTCTGATCGACGGGCTGTTGTCGCTCGGGATGTCTGGCCGTGCAAACTTGAAAGCTCGTAGCGCGATGTTCGCGTCCTGGGCGGCTTCTCTCCTTGTCGCGATTGCGGCCGGCTGGATGGCCTACGCCGTCGTGCCGACAAACGTCGATGTGGCATGGCTTATGGTAGCCGGCGATCGGCTGCTCGACGGTGCGCGCCTTCATGTCGACGTGGTCGAGATCAACCCGCCTTTCTCGGTCTGGCTGTATATGCCTTTCGTCTTGGCCGAGCGCGCGACGGGTCTGCCGGCGGAATTCTGGTTGTCGGTAGGCCTCCCGACGATGGCGTTGCTGTCAGTTTCGATATGTATGCGCATGTTGGCGCGTTGCGAACCCGCCAATCGCGACTCGGCTTGGATGGCGCCTGCGGTTCTTGCGGCGCTGCTTTGCATTTTCATTGCGGATTTCGGTCAGAGGGAGCAGTTCGCCACCGTCGCGCTGATGCCATGGCTTGCGCTGCTCGCCGCACGCGACGGCAGTGAGAACTTTGAGGCAGGGACCCGCTTTGAGCGCGTCGTTGCTGGTTTGGGCGCCGCGCTGTTCGTCATAGTCAAGCCGCCACTCTCACTACCGGCACTCGCGCTTCCCGCGTTGGCTCTATGCGTCAGACGGCGTTCGCTTCATCCAGTGTTCACGTCTGAAACGATGCTTGGCGCGGCAACAACGCTGGCCTACCTGATCTGGCTCGCCACCTTTCACAAGAGTTTCTTCGTGGACCTCGTGCCACTGCTGAGCGATCTCTATCTGCCGGCCCGCAAGCCGGTGCTGGATATGCTGCTTAGCCTGCCGGTCATTATCTTCGCCATGCTGGCCGCAGCCACATTGCTCGTATCGCGGCCCGAGGGCCTTGGCAGGTTTCCGGGAGTGATCTTGCTGGCGGCGGTGGGATACGTGCCGGCCTTCGTGTTGATGGGAAAGGGCTGGACCTATCAGGCGCTGCCCTTCCTCTTGCTGGGAATGGTGGCCTTTCTGCTCCAACTGGGACAACGCAAGACCGCCACTACGCCGCTGGCCCTGGGTGGACTTGTGACAGGAACGGCAATCATCGCCCTGCTGGTATGGACCAACGAGCCGTCTGCACAGGCGGTCAGGCGTACCGAACTGGAAAACGTCGCGGCGCGTGTCATCCGGGTGGTCGAGCATCCGACCGTTGCAACTATTGCGACCCGCCTTCAAGCGGCTCACCCCCTCACCCGCATGGTCAATGGCGACTACCGGTCCCGCTATCCCGGTTTGTGGATGGTCGAGAACGCGGCCAAGCTGATCTCTGCCAGGGGGGCGGACGTGCAGCAAGCGGCCAGGCTCCGGATCCTGCAGGCGGATTTCATAAGTCGAGCCGTCGAGGACATAGAACGCGCCCGGCCCGATATCATATTCGACGCGGGTACGAAGGATTGGCCCGGCCAAGCCGTAGTTCGTTCGTATCCGGCAATTCAAGGGCTGCTTGGAGAATACAGGACGCTCTATCGCGGCAGCGAAGTCACGGTTCTTGTCCGCTCCGACCTGATGTCCGGATTGACCCAGGTCGGATCACCCTGACGGCGAGCAAGCGTGGGAGCCAGCAGGGCGGCGGCAACCGAAATCGGCACCAGGACGCCGATACCGATCCCCCGGTAGTTCAGCAAATGTGCGAACAGCGGGAAGAGCCATGCAATCGCGTATGCCGGCCAGAGGGGTCGCGCAGACGTTGCGAACAGATAGGCCAGCGCGACGCACGTCGGGATCATGTCGTAGGTGTAGCCGTAGGGTGTGGCGACGAGAGCCAGCGTGGCCGTGATCAACGCGCGTCGGCGCGGGTCGACGGGGGTGGAGGGCATCCAGAGCCAGGTCACGGCGGCGATGGCCGCGAAAGTGGCGACCGCCTGCGCCGCGTAGGAGACATCCAGGCCGGCGCCGAAGGAGCGCGCCATGATGAAGACGGTGAGCGCGTTGCGCTGGTAGGGTTGGGGATAAGGCGCTTCCATGATGGCGGTCATCAGCGCCCGCGTCTCGCTCATGAACGCCGGCCACACGCCGAAACCAAATGCCACGCCGGTCGCTAGTGCCAGGGCCGATGCGGTGACGGCGGCCGAACCGAAGGCGCGCCAGTTGCGGCTGGCGATCAGGCAGAACGGCACCAAGATGCCGAGGTGCGGCTTGGCGGTTAGCAGGCCGAACAGCACGCCTGCCAGGATCGGCCGCTTCGGAACGGCGAGAAGGCCGCCGATCAGCAGCGCCGCGGTGAGCGCGCCGTTCTGGCCGAACATCGCGTTGAACAGCACCGCCGGCGACGCCAGCGCCGCTGCATGCAGCAATGCCGGCAGGCGCAGCGGGCGGATCGCGAGGTGCAGTAGAAAGACGGTACCGAAGGTCCAGACCAGATAGGCCGGCAGCACGGGCAGCAGCGCGAGCGGCGCGCCGACCAGCAGCATGGACGGCGGGTAGCTCCATTCCTGGTCCGGCAGGTCGGGCGAAAACATCGCACGAAGCGTAGCGCGGTAGGCGTCGGGGTCGAACAGTGTCTCGACATGTCCGTCGAGCGCCATGCGCGCGCCGGCCCAGAGGTTGGAGAAATCCCGGTAAGGCAGCCGCCCCGAGATTTCGGACAAGCCGTCGGCCGACAGATTCCAGAGGTTCATGTGGTAGGTGGTGGCCGGAACGACGCCGAAGGCGAAGACCAGCAGCGCGGCCGCCAAGGTGAGGCGCGTCTTCGGCCTGAAATCGTCGGTCGTCATGCGCGCGCCCCATGCTCCGGCTGGCGCAAGCATAGGCGGGCGCCGTTAAGCAAGCGTTGCGCGAGCAGTCACGCCGTGACGCGCCTGAGCGTGAGGTTGATGCGTCCGCCGTTCTTCAGGAGCGTCGAGGTGCCGGGGTAGATGCGGTCGACGCCGTGGAAGGCGAGCCGTCCCTCACCGCCGAGCACCACCACGTCGCCGGAGCGCAGCCGGATGGACGACGTCGGATCTGTTCGTCTGATGCCGCCGACCCGGAACAGGCAGTCGTCGCCAAGCGAAACCGAGACGACGGGCGCGGAAAAGTCGTTCTCGTCGCGATCCTGGTGAAGGCCCATTTTTGCCGTGTCGGAATAGAAGTTCACGAGGCAGGCCTGCGGCGGCAGCGGATGCCCGGCCACCTCGCGCCAAAGGTCGAGCAGAACCTGCGGGATTGCCGGCCACGGCTCGCCGGTGAGGGGATGTGCCGCCTGGTAGCGATAGCCGCGCTCCTTGTCGGTGACCCAGCCGAGTTCGCCGCAATTGGTCATGCGCACGCTCATTTCCTTGCCGGTCCTCGGCAGGGCCGGCGTGTAGAGCGGCGCGGCCTCGACCACCTTGCGGATGTCCTCGACCAGCGCGGCCTGCGCGGCGCGATCGTAGTGGTCCGGAATATGCCGGATACCGGCCTGCAAGGCGGACATCAGTCGCTGTCCACGCGGCCGCGCAGCTTCTTGACGGTCGAGCGGCCGGCCTTGCTCTTCAGCCGCCGCTCAACCGAACCCTTGGTCGGCTTCGTCTTCTTGCGGGGCGGGGGTGGCGGTTCGGCGGCCCTGGCGACGAGTTCGGCGAGCCGCGCACGAGCGTCGGCGCGGTTCTGTTCCTGCGTGCGGAAACGCCCCGCTTCGATGACGATGACGCCGTCCTTGGTGGCGCGCTGGCCGGCGAGTTTCAGCACGCGCGAGCGCACGCGCTCCGAAAGGCCTTCGGCGGCTGCCGCGTTGAAGCGCAGTTGCACCGCCGTCGCCACCTTGTTGACGTTCTGCCCGCCTGGACCGGACGAGCGGATGAACGCTTCCTCGATGTCGCCGGGATGGATGACGGCTTCGCCGGAGATGAGAATGGATTCGTCAGCGCCCATGGCGACAGACATGGCGCGGTGGCGCAAAAAAGAAAAGGCCCGGCAAGCCGGGCCAGGTGGTGCCAAAGTCGCGCGTGTTCTATTCGGCGGCTTCCAGTGTGCGCGGGGCGGCGCCCAGGACGGTTCCGTCAACATGCTCCTCGAACTTCGAGAAGTTGTCGATGAACATGCCGACGAGCTTTCTGGCCTGGCGGTCGTAGGCGGCCTTGTCGGCCCATGTCGCGCGCGGGTCGAGGATGGACGCGTCGACGCCGGGCACCGCCACCGGCACTGCGAAGCCGAACCAGGGATCGGTGCGGAACTCGGCCATGTCGAGCGAACCGTCGAGCGCCGCCGACAGGAGCGCGCGCGTTGCCTTGATCGGCATGCGGCTTCCGACCCCGTAGGCGCCGCCGGTCCAGCCGGTGTTGACCAGCCAGCAGGCGACGTCGTGCTCGGCGATCAGCCGCTTGAGCAGAGCGCCGTATTCGGACGGATGGCGCGGCAGGAAGGGCGATCCGAAGCACGCCGAGAACTCGGGCGTCGGCTCGGTGACGCCGCGCTCGGTCCCGGCGACCTTGGCGGTGTAGCCCGACAGGAAATGGTACATCGCCTGCGCCGGCGTCAGCCGGGCGATCGGAGGCATCACGCCGAAGGCGTCGGCAGCCAGCATCACGATGTTCCTCGGCTGGCCGGCGCGGCCGGTCGGGGAGGCGTTCGGGATGAAGGGCAGCGGATAGGCCGAGCGCGTGTTCTCGGTCCGTGTCTGGTCGTCGAAGTCCGGCTTGCGGGTGACGGGCTCCAGAACGACGTTCTCAAGCACGGTCCCGAAGCGGGTGCTGGCGGCGTAAATCTCCGGCTCGGCTTCCGGCGAGAGCCTGACGCATTTGGCGTAGCAGCCGCCTTCGAAGTTGAAGATACCCTCCGGTCCCCAGCCGTGCTCGTCGTCGCCGATCAGCGTGCGTTCCGGGTCGGCCGACAGCGTCGTCTTGCCGGTGCCCGACAGGCCGAAGAAGACCGCGGCTTTGCCGTCCGGCCCGACATTTGCGGAGCAGTGCATCGGCATCACGCCGCGTTCCGGCAGCAGGTGGTTGAGGGCGGTGAACACCGCCTTCTTCATCTCGCCGGCATAGGCCGTGCCGCCGATCAGGACGATCATGCGCATCAGGTCGATGGCGATCACCGTTTCCGAGCGCGTGCCGTGGCGGGCGGGATCGGTGCGGAAGGACGGCAGGTCGATGATGGTCATGCGCGGCAGGAAGCCGTCGAGGTCGGCGACCTCCGGGCGGATCAGCAGGTTGCGGATGAACAGCGAATGCCAGGCATATTCGGTGACGACCCGGACCGGCAGGCTCTGCGCGGGATCGGCGCCGCCGACCAGGTCCTGGACGAACAGGTCGCGGCCGGCCGCATGCGCGATGAAGTCGGCGCGCAGCCGCTCGAAGGCTTCGGGCTCCATCGCCTGGTTGGCGTTCCACCAGACGACCGGCGCGGTGCTGCCGTCGCGCACGATGAACTTGTCGCGCGGCGAGCGGCCGGTGTGCTGGCCGGTGGCGGCGACCAGCGCCCCTTCGGCGCTGATTTCGGCCTCGCCACGCTGCAGCGCCTCGCGATAGAGGTCGGGAGCCTGCAGATTATAGTAGACCGAGCCCTCGGTCGTCAGGCCTGAAAAGCCGATCCCGCAGGCGCGATTCCACTGTCCGAGTTCTTGCATCGGAGGTCCCTTGTCGTTGTGGTGAGGTGTCGTTGATGTCGTTGCCCCGGATTCCGTCCGGGAGGCTCTCGGCGAGAACCCTGAAATCCTCGAAACAGAAAAGGTCAACGATATCAAATCTTTAATCGATTTAAAGTTTTTGAAAATCAGCTAAATCGTTTAGATGGGCAAGAAAATCCCGATGCTGCCCAAGGATCGGGCAATCGGCCGGCGTCCAAGCCGCAACCAATCGCCGCATCGCGCAGGAGCGCCATTCTGTGACATGAGTTGAAAACTGTGCCACAATTTGTACCCAATTTGTCCCGCATAGCCGCCTGCTTGCAGCAGGAAGGGACACCCGCTCATGAGGGAGCCGCTTGACATGGCAACGATCGCGCTGGTCGACGACGACCGTAACATCCTGACGTCCGTTTCGATTGCGCTGGAATCGGAAGGCTATCGGGTGGAGACCTATACGGACGGCGCGTCGGCGCTCGAGGGGCTGGCCGCGCGCCCGCCGAACCTCGCCATCCTCGACATCAAGATGCCGCGCATGGACGGCATGGAGCTTCTGCGCCGCATGCGCCAGAAATCCGACCTGCCGGTGATCTTCCTGACCTCGAAGGACGACGAGATCGACGAGCTGTTCGGCCTGAAGATGGGCGCCGACGACTTCATCAGGAAGCCGTTCTCGCAGCGCCTGCTGGTCGAGCGCGTCCGCGCCGTGCTGCGCCGTGCCTCGGCGCGCGAGGCAGGCGTCAAGGCGCCGGCCCAGCAGTCGAAATCGCTGGAGCGCGGATCGCTGGTGATGGACCAGGAACGCCACACCTGCACCTGGAAGGGCGAGCCGGTGACGCTGACCGTGACCGAGTTCCTCATCCTGCATTCGCTGGCGCAACGCCCCGGCGTCGTAAAAAGCCGTGATGCCCTGATGGATTCGGCCTATGATGAGCAGGTCTATGTCGACGACCGGACCATCGACAGCCACATCAAGCGCCTGCGCAAGAAGTTCAAGCAGGTCGACCAGGAATTCGAGATGATCGAGACGCTCTACGGCGTCGGCTATCGGTTCCGCGAGGCATAGGATCGGGGCGGCGCCAGCTACCGGGATCGGATGCCGGGCTCGCGAAAGGCCCGATCCGCGCTAGAATAGGCACGACGCACGTCCCCAGGAGGCCGGACCGGAACCATCGTGGTCATGGAAGCCGAGATCAAGAGCGCCCCGGCCGCCACGAGGCGGCAGGCGAAGTCGCTGCCATCCTGGCTCGGACGGCTGAGGATCAGGGCGCAGCGATTCCTCGGCCACTACGTCTTCTCCAGCCTGACCCGGCGCATTCTCTTCCTCAACCTCGCCGCGCTCTGCGTGCTGGTCGTCGGCATCCTCTACCTCAACCAGTTCCGCGACGGACTGATTGAGGCGCGCGTCGAAAGCCTGCGGACGCAGGGCGAGATCATTGCCGGCGCAATCGCCGCCTCGGCCACCGTCGAGACGGATTCCATCTCGATCGATCCCGAAAAGCTGCTCGCCATGCAGGCGGGCGAAAGCCTGGCGCCTGGATCAGACCAGCTCGACAGCCTCGACTTCCCGATCAATCCCGAGCGCGTCGCGCCGGTGCTGAGGCGACTGATCTCGCCGACCCGCACCCGCGCCCGCATCTATGACCGCGACGCCAACCTGCTGCTCGATTCGCGCCATCTCTATTCACGCGGCCAGATACTGCGCTACGACCTGCCGCCGGTCGACGAGGAGGAGCCGGACCTCTTCGAACGCGTGCAGAAGGTCGTCGCCGATTTCTTCTGGCGAAGCGACCTGCCGATCTACAAGGAACAGCCCGGCGGCAACGGCGCGGCCTTCCCGGAGGTGATCAATGCGCTGACCGGCGTGCCGTCGACCGTCGTGCGCATCTCCGAGCAGGGCGAGCAGATCGTCTCGGTGGCGGTGCCGGTGCAGCGGTTCCGCGCCGTGCTGGGCGTGCTGATGCTGTCGACGCAAGGCGGCGACATCGACAAGATCGTGGCGGCCGAGCGCAACTCGATCCTGCGCGTCTTCGGCGTGGCAGCGTTGGTCAACGTTCTCTTGTCGATCATGCTCGCCTCGACCATCGCCAATCCGCTGCGTCGGCTGGCTGCTGCGGCCGTGCGCGTTCGCCGCGGCGTCAAGAACCGCGAGGAGATACCCGACTTCTCCGACCGTCAGGACGAAATCGGCAATTTGTCGGTTGCGGTGCGCGACATGACCAACGCGCTCTACGCGCGCATCGAGGCGATCGAGAGCTTCGCGGCGGATGTCAGCCACGAACTGAAGAACCCCCTGACGTCGCTGCGCAGTGCAGTGGAAACCCTGCCGATCGCCAAGACCGAAGTGTCGCGCGCCCGCCTCCTCGAGATCATCCAGCATGACGTGAAGCGGCTCGACCGGCTGATCACCGACATCTCCGACGCCTCGCGCCTCGATGCCGAATTCGCTCGCGAGGACGCCACCAAGGTGGACATGAAGAAGTTCGTCGGCGATCTCGTGGCGGTGACCCGCGATACTCATGCGAACCGCAAGCAGATCGAGATCGACTACAGGGTGGAGCGGCTGCCGCAGGGCGCCAAGGGCTTCTTCGTGCTCGGCCACGACCTGCGGCTCGGGCAGGTGATCAGCAACCTGATCGAGAATGCGCGTTCCTTCGTGCCCGATGTCGGCGGACGCATCACCGTGACCCTGTCACGCGTCGGCAAGCGCGTCATGCTGACCATCGACGACAACGGTCCCGGCATCCGCCCCGACAGCATCGATCGCATCTTCGAACGCTTCTACACCGACCGTCCTTCCGGCGAGGCGTTTGGCCAGAACTCGGGCCTGGGCCTGTCGATCAGCCGCCAGATCGTCGAGGCGCATGGCGGCACGCTGACCGCGGAGAATATCGTCGGCGGCAAGCCTGGCGAGATCCGCGGCGCGCGCTTCACCGTCATGCTGCCCGCCGAGGCCTGAATTGACCGCCAACCTTCATGCCACCGCCGTGGTGCTCGGCGACCGCGGGGTGCTGATCGCCGGCGCGTCCGGCGCCGGCAAGACACAGCTTGCGCTCTGGCTCGTCTCCCATGCTGCCGCCAACGGCCTGTTCGCGCGCCTGGTTGCCGACGACCAACTGTTCCTGTCGGCCCATGGCGGGCGTCTCGTCTGTACGGCGCCGGTGGCGATCGCCGGGCTTGTCGAAGTTCGCGGGATCGGACCCAGCGCGACACACCATGAACCGAAGGTGGCGGTCGACCTGATCGTGCGGCTGGTCGGTCCTGCCGATGCGGAACGATTTCCGGAACCGGCGACGGAAACACTGCTCGGCTGCTCGGTTCCGCAGCTGACGCTGTCGAACCACGACCGCGATGCCGCAGGGGCAGCCGTTCTGGCGCACCTTTCACTGCCGCCGTTCGGATGACGCCTGTGGCGTAAACTGATGCTGCGCTGCGGCAAAATGGCTGGTTTGTGTGCAGATTTGGGCTTGTCAACGCGCCGGGCGTGGACAAGATAGCGCTCCCGCCAACCGGTCAGCCCGGAGGAGCGAGCCTTTGACGGCTCAAGAAGAATGCCGGTGAAACGGATGATGACGAAAGCTGGGAAAGCATGATCGGCCTTGTGCTTGTGACGCACGGTCGGCTGGCCGAAGAGTTCCGCAGCGCGGTGGAGCATGTGGTCGGTCCGCAGGAAAATTTCGAGACGGTCTCGATCGGCCCTGACGACGACATGGAGAAGCGGCGGAGCGATATCGTCGAGGCCGTGGCGCGCGTCGATCGTGGCGCCGGCGTCGTCGTGTTGACTGACATGTTCGGCGGCACGCCGTCCAACCTGGCCATTTCCGTGATGGAGGCCGGCCGCATCGAAGTGATCGCGGGCATGAACCTGCCGATGCTGATCAAGCTGTCGAGCGTGCGCAAGACCGGCGACCTGGCCACCGCAGTTGAGGATGCGCAGGCCGCCGGCCGCAAATACATCAATGTCGCCAGCCAACTGCTCGCGACCAAATGAGCGCGCCGGGCGACACTGACGGTGCGGTTGCCCGCGAATTCCTGATCATCAACCAGCGCGGTCTGCACGCACGCGCGTCGGCAAAGTTCGTGCAGCTGGCCGATTCCTTCGCTGCCGCCATCAGCGTCGAGAAGGATGGCATCACGGTCGGTGGCACGTCGATCATGGGCCTGATGATGCTCGCCGCGAGCCCGGGATGCTCGATCCGAGTCACGGCGACCGGCCCGGAAGCAGAGCAGGCCATCGCGGCGATCGAGGAATTGATCGCCACGCGGTTCGGCGAAGAAGTCTGAGCGGAGCCAGCGGCTCCCCAGCCGACCCTGGAAGGCGGCCCGCGGCTTCCTTCGGACATGCACGAATAAAGATTTCTTTATATCCCATTGTCGGTTTTGCGGCGATCTGCTAGTCACGCGGGCATATTTGCGCGCGGAAGCGTTCGCGCCGCCACGAAGCCGGCCGACGGAAATCCGTCCGTCTGCGCCTGCTGCAGAAACCGGAGCCAGAGAATGTCCAAGGACTACAAGATCGCCGACCTGTCGCTTGCCGGCTGGGGCCGCAAGGAGATCGAGATCGCCGAAACCGAGATGCCGGGCCTGATGGCCTGCCGCGAGGAGTTCGGCGAAGCGCAGCCGCTGAAGGGCGCGCGCATCTCCGGTTCGCTGCACATGACGATCCAGACGGCCGTGCTGATCGAGACGCTGAAGAGCCTTGGCGCCGAGATTCGCTGGGCCTCCTGCAACATCTTCTCGACGCAGGACCACGCTGCGGCGGCGATCGCCGAGGCCGGCATTCCCGTCTTCGCCGTCAAGGGCGAGACGCTGGAGGAATACTGGGAATACACCGACCAGATCTTCCAGTGGTCCGACGGCGGCGCCACCAACATGATCCTCGACGACGGCGGCGACGCCACCATGTACATCCTGATCGGCGCACGTGCCGAGGCAGGTGAAGACGTGCTGTCCAAGCCGGGCAGCGAAGAGGAAGAAATCCTGTTTGCGCAGATCAAGAAGCGCATGGCGGCGACGCCGGGCTTCTTCGCCAAACAGCGCGACGCCATCCGCGGGGTGACCGAAGAAACCACGACGGGCGTCAACCGCCTCTATCAGCTGCAGAAGAAGGGGCTGCTTCCCTTCCCGGCGATCAACGTCAACGATTCCGTGACCAAGTCGAAGTTCGACAACAAGTATGGCTGCAGGGAAAGCCTGGTCGACGGCATCCGCCGCGGCACCGACGTCATGATGGCCGGCAAGGTCGCCGTCGTCTGTGGCTACGGAGACGTGGGCAAAGGCTCCGCCGCATCGCTCCAGGGCGCCGGCGCCCGCGTGAAGGTCACGGAGGTCGATCCGATCTGCGCGCTTCAGGCGGCCATGGACGGCTACGAGGTCGTCACCCTCGAGGATGCCGCGCCCACGGCCGATATCGTCATCACCACCACCGGCAACAAGGATGTGATCACGCTCGACCACATGCGGACGATGAAGGACATGGTGATCGTCGGCAACATCGGCCACTTCGACAACGAAATCCAGGTTGCTGCCCTGCGCAACCTCAAATGGACCAACGTCAAGCCGCAGGTCGACATGATCTCGTTTCCCGATGGCAAGCGCATGATCCTGCTGTCGGAGGGCCGCCTGCTCAACCTCGGCAACGCGACTGGCCATCCGAGCTTCGTGATGTCGGCGTCGTTCACCAACCAGACGCTCGCCCAGATCGAACTGTGGAGCAAGCCCGGCCAGTACAAGAACGAGGTCTACGTCCTGCCCAAGCACCTCGACGAGAAGGTGGCCAAGCTGCATCTCGACAAGCTCGGCGCCAAGCTCACCGAACTGTCCAGCGAACAGGCCGCCTATATCGGCGTGTCGCAGCAGGGTCCGTTCAAGCCGGAACACTACCGCTATTAAAATCAGAGCATCTACCTACAACATATTGAAATCGGGCGATTGACTTTTCGCCCGATTTCTTTTTTGCGCCGCCGCCTTCTTCACGCCGATTCGCGCAAGGGTTATGGTTGGTGATTCGCGACGCCACCGGTTCCGGGGAAGGGTGGCCTCGCTCTCTTCAGGGCGATCCTGCAGTCACGCGGCGGAGAGGAAACAGGACATGCCGGGTGAAGTCCCGCGTCAGGCGGGAAAGGTCGATTCCGGCCGGAATGGCGATTCCGGCACCGCTGCGCCAGCTGCGGGTAGCGGCTTTCTCGCAGGCCGGGCTCGTCTTTTCCTGGCATCCGTGGGATGCGCCATCCTCGCCGGCGACGCCGCGCACGCCCAGGACGGCATCTCCGCTGGCGTCTTCTCCCTCGGCACCGCCGAAGTGATGCAGGTCTCGATGCTCGTTGGCGTGATGGGCGCGGCTCTCCTGTCGGCCATCGTGATGATCCGCGAGCGCGCCCGCACGGCCGCCGAAAACGTCGAACTGCGCACAAAGGTCGCCGACCTCAACGCGGCGATCCGCCGTTCGGAGGCGCTGCTGAACCTCCGCGACCAGCGGCTGGTCGTCTGGAACGACGACCGCAGGAAGCCGGAGCTGCTCGGGACGCTGCCCGCCGAAAGCGGCGCGCCCGACGAGCGCTCCTCCTTCATGGCCTTCGGGCGCTGGCTGCTGCCGCGCTCGGCCGCGGCCCTCGAGAACGCGGTCGCAGCGCTCAGGGAAAGGGGCGCGCCGTTCGACCTGGTGATCGAGGCGCAGAACGGGGCGCCCCTGGAGGTCCAGGGGCGCAAGACGCCCGCCCACACGATCGTCCGTTTCCTGTCGCTGTCCGAAAGCCAGCGCCTGCAGGCGCGCCTGAAACTCGACAACCAACGCCTTGCAGCCGCGCACGAAACCATGATCGGCCTGTTCGATGCGCTCGAAATGCCGTTCTGGGTCAGGTCGAAGGACGGCCAGCTGGCCTGGGTCAATCGCGCCTACGCGGCTGCGGTCGACGCCGCCGACGGCGATGCCGCGGTGCGCGACGGTCGGGAGCTTCTCGGCACACAGGCGCGCGAGGCGATCGACAGGCAGCACCGCACCAGCGCCGTCTTCGCTCAGCAGCTCTCGACGGTGATTGCCGGCGACAGGCGTGTCCTTTCGGTGACCGATTTTGCCGGCGCCGACGGCGCGGCCGGCATCGCTGTCGACAACAGCGAGATCGCGGCGGTGCGCGCGGAGCACGAACGCACCGTGCGCAGCCACGCCGACACGCTCGACCATCTGACGACGGCCGTGGCGATTTTCGACGAGCACGAGAAGCTGCGCTTCTTCAACCAGGCTTTCCAGAAGCTGTGGGAGCTCGATGGCGCGTTTCTGGAAAGCGAGCCGGACAATGCGCTGCTGATCGATCGTCTGCGCAGCGAGGGCAAGCTGGCCGAGCAGCCGGAGTGGCGGCGCTGGAAGGAAAACCTGCTGTCCGCCTACCGTTCGGTCGAACCGCGCGAGGACCTCTGGCACCTGCCCGACGGCCGCACCATCCGCGTCGTCGCCAACCCGCAGCCAAAGGGCGGCGTGACCTGGATATTCGAGAACCTGACCGAGAAGATCGACCTCGAGAGCCGCTACACGACTGCGCTGCGCGTGCAGGGGGAGACCCTCGACAACCTTGCCGAGGGCGTCGCCGTGTTCGGGCCCGACGGGCGCATCAGGCTGTCCAACCCCGCCTTCAACAGCCTGTGGGGGCTGTCCAGCGACGTGGTCGCCCAGAAGACGCACATCTCCGAGATCAGGGCTCGCTGCGAGCCGCTGGCGACCGACAGCCCCTGGGCGGGCTTCGTAGCCTCCGTGACCGGCTTCGACGAGGAACGGCGCGACCGGCGCGGACAGACCGAACTCTCTGACGGCCGCGTGTTGCGCTACGGCGTCAGCCATCTCCCCAACGGCCAGGTGATGATCACCTTCGTCGACGTGACCGACGGCGTGAACGTCGAGCGGGCGCTGAAGGAGAAGAACGAGGCTCTGGAGAAGTCCGACCAGCTCAAGAACGAGTTCGTGCAGCACGTCTCCTACGAGCTGCGATCCCCGCTGACCAACATCATCGGCTTTACCGAGCTGCTATCGCTGCCATCGACCGGCCCGCTGCAGCCGCGGCAGCGCGAGTATCTCGAACATATCGGGGCGTCGTCCTCGGTGCTGCTCACCATCGTCAATGACATCCTCGACCTCGCCACGGTCGACGCCGGCATCATGGAACTCGACATCTCCGAGCTGGACGTCGCCAGGACGATCCGGGCCGCGGCCGACCTGGTCGCCGACCGCCTGCAGGAGCACGAGATCGGCCTGAAGGTCGAAACCGCCTTCGCGCCACGTTCCATGCTCGGCGACGAGATCCGCATCCGCCAGATTCTGTACAACCTGCTGAGCAACGCGGTGAACTACGCGCCGGACGGCAGCACCATCCGGCTGGCCTGCCGGCAGCTCGAGATCGGCGTGGAGTTCAGCGTGCACGACGACGGCCCGGGCATGCCGGCGGAAATCCTCGATACCGTGTTCCGCCGTTTCGAGCCCCGCGCCAATGGCGGCCGACGCCGCGGTGCGGGCCTTGGCCTCTCCATCGTCAAGAGTTTCGTGGAACTGCACGGCGGCACGGTCAGCATCGACACAGCGCCGAGCGCGGGCACCACGGTGACATGCCTGTTCCCCACGACCCCCGCCGGCATGCGCGACGCCGCTGAATGAGCCCATCGGCCGGCGAGACCAGGGTGCTCGAGCGCCTCCTGCCCGACGAAGAAGCGACGGCGAGGCTGGGCGAGGATATCGCCATGGCCCTGCGTCCGGGCGACACGCTGGCGCTCGCCGGCGATCTCGGCGCCGGCAAGACGACGCTGGCGCGCGGCGTCATCCGGGCGATGGCCGGCGAACCCGCGCTCGACGTTCCCAGCCCCACATTCACGCTGGTCCAGTCCTACGAAACCCGGGTGCCCCTCCACCATTTCGACCTCTACAGACTGGCCGCGCCCTCCGAACTGGACGAACTCGGCCTCGACGAGATGCTGTCTGCCGGGGCGGCGCTGATCGAATGGCCGGACCGCGCGGGCGACCGACTGCCCCCGGATGCGGTCAAGCTGGAACTGACGCATGACGGCGAGGGTCGCCTGGCGCGAATCGCGGGGGCCGGGCCCGCTTTCGAGCGCATCGCCCGCTCGTTCGCCATTCGCGAATTCCTGGCCGGGCCTGGCTGGGGCGAGGCCGCGCGCCGCTACTTCACCGGCGATGCGTCGGCACGATCGTATGAGACGGTGACATTGCCCGGCGAGCAGCCGCGCGTCCTGATGAACGCGCCGCGCCTCGTGCTCGGCCCGCCGGTCCGCGACGGCAGGCCCTATGCCGATATCGCCCATACGGCGCAGACGGTGGCAGCCTTTGTCGCGATCGACCGCGCCCTGGCCAATGCGGGCGTCTCGGTTCCGGAAATCCTCGGGCAGGATCTCGACAATGGCTTCCTGTTGCTCAGCCATCTTGGAGCGGGAAGCTTCCTCGACCCCGAGGGGCGGCCTGTGGCCGAACGCTACACGGCGGCCGCCGAACTCCTGGCCGATATTCATAGCCGGCATTGGTCATCGCGGCTGGAGGCGGCGCCGGGGGTGGTCCATCAGCTGCCGGACTTCGATCGCGACGCGATGGCGATCGAAGTCGAGCTGCTGGTCGACTGGTATGTGCGCTACGCCACGGGACGGCCGGCCGGCGAGGCCATGCGTGCGGGGTACGCCTCGGCCTGGAGCGCCGTTTTCGATCGTCTCGAACATGCCGAAATGGGCCTCGTGCTGCGCGATTTCCATTCGCCCAACATTGTCTGGCGGGGCGATCGTGCCGGGCACGACCGGCTCGGCATCCTCGACTTCCAGGACGCCCTCATTGGCCCGTCGGCGTACGATGTCGCCTCGCTTGCATTGGACGCACGCGTCACGGTTCCGCCATCGATCGAAAAGGCGACGGTCGACGCCTATGTGGCGGCGCGAAAACGCCTCGGCGCATTTGACGAAACCGCATTCGCTGAGGCCTATGCCATTATGGCGGCGCAGCGGAACTCGAAAATCCTGGGAATATTCGTGCGGCTGAACGAACGCGACGGCAAGCCTGCCTATCTGCAGCACCTGCCGCGCATCGCGAACTACCTCGAAAGGGCGCTGGCGCATCCGGCGCTGGCGGAACTCGCGGGATTCTACCGCCGCAACGGGCTGATCGGGGACGTCGCATGACCAACGGTCCGAAGAGAGCCATGGTTCTGGCGGCGGGCCTGGGCAAGCGCATGCGGCCGATCACCGACACCATTCCGAAGCCGCTGGTCAGGGTCGCCGGGCGCGCGCTGCTCGACTGGGGCCTCGACAGCCTGGCGGACGCCGGCGTCGAAACGGCGGTCGTCAACGTCCACTATCTGCCCGGCCAGATCGTCTCCCATGTCGCCACGCGCACCGCCCCCCGGGTGGTGATATCGGACGAGAGCGGCGGCCTGCTCGATTCGGCGGGCGGCATCGTCAGGGCGCTGCCCGCGCTCGGCACGGAGCCCTTCTATATCGTCAATGCGGATACGTTCTGGATCGACGCCGAGGGTTCGCCTGGCGACGCGCCGAACCTCGCGCGACTTGCCCTTGCCTGGGATGCCGCGCGCATGGACATCCTGCTCATGCTTGCGGGTCTCGACCAGGCGACGGGGCACAGCGGAAGCACTGATTTCCGGATGGACGCCGCCGGCGCGCTGCGCCGCGCAAAGGGCGACCCGGCCGGCCTGATCTATGCGGGCGCGGCGATCGTCAACCCTGTGATCTTTGCCGACGCGTCCCCCGGGCCGCTTTCGCTCAACCGCTATTTCGACGAGGCGATCACCGCCGGCAGGCTGTTCGGCGTCCGGATGGGCGGCAGCTGGATCACGGTGGGGACGCCCGACGCCATCGCGCTTGCCGAGGCGGCTGTCGAGCGCGCTCTGGCGGTCGGCGCACCATGAAGCCGGCGCCATGAGCGGGGGCGCCCCGCGCGTCTTCACCATCGCGCCCGGCGCGGCATTCCTCCCGACGCTGGTGGAAGCGCTTGCCGCTGGCGACATCGTTCCGGGCTTTCGCCACGACCGCGATCCGTTGAAACTTGCCGGCGCGACGATCTACGTGCCGACGCGGCGCGCGGCGCGCGAACTGCGATCGATCTTCGTGGAGAAGGCCGGCGCCGGTTCGGCGATCCTGCCGACCGTGCGGCCGCTCGGCGAGTTCGACGAGGACGAGGCTGCCTTTGGCGAGACGGCGAGCGGCTCCCTCGACCTGGCGCCGCCGATCGCCGCGGTCGATCGCCTGCTGCATCTCGCCCCGCTGGTGCGGCTGTGGAAGAGCCGCCTGCCGGCCGAGGTTGCCGCGCGCTTCGAGGAAGAGGTCACCGTGCCGGCCTCGGCCGCCGACGCCATCTGGCTGGCGCGCGACCTGGCGGCGCTGATGGACGAGATCGAGACCGAGGGGTCCGACTGGACCAGGCTCGGCGGGCTCGCCCCGGACAGCATGGCGGGATGGTGGCAGGTGACGCTCGACTTCCTCGCCATCGTCACGCGGGCCTGGCCGGACTTCCTGGCCGAAAAGGGCTGGTCGAACCCGGCGGCGCACCGCAACGCGCTTATCCGGCTCGAGGCCGCGCGCCTTAAGGCAAATCCGCCGGCCGGACCCGTCGTCGCGGCGGGCTCGACCGGCTCGATCCCGGCCACCGCCGAATTGCTGGCCGCCATCGCACGACTGCCCAACGGCGCGGTCGTGCTGCCCGGGCTCGACAGGGCGATGGACGAAGAATCCTGGTCGGTTCTGATGCGGCCCGACCGCAAACCCGCGGTGCTCGGGCACCCGCAATACGGCCTGGCCAAGCTGCTCGGCCGGATCGGCGTGACGCGCGGCGATGTCGAGGAGGTCGGCGAACAGGCTCCTGCGCTGCGCCTGCGCGAGCGGCTGGTGTCGGAAGCGCTGCGCCCCGCCGAGACGACCGACGGCTGGGTCGCGATGCGCGAAAAGTTCGACGCGCCTGATGTCGAGGCGGCGCTTGCCGGAATCCAGCTGGTCGAGGCGCCGCGCGAGCGCGACGAGGCGCTTGCGGTGGCGATCGCGCTGAAGCAGGCCGTCGATGCGGGCGGCACGGCGGCGCTGGTCACCGGCGACCGCGACCTGGCCCGTCGTGTCTCCGCCGAACTGCTGCGCTTCGGCGTTCAGGCGGACGATTCGGGCGGCAGGCCCCTGATGAACACACCTTCGGCGGCGCTGCTGCGCCTGATGCTGGAGGCGGTGTTCCGCCCCGGCGATCCGGTGCCGGTCGTCTCGCTCTTGAAGCATCCGCTGCTGTCGCTCGGCCTGCCGCGCGCCACCGTGCGCCACGCCGCCGAGACGGTCGAACTCGTGGCGTTGCGCGGCGGCACCGGGCGGCCCGACGTTGCCAGCCTGGACGAACTGTTCGAGCAGCGGCTGGCGGCGCTGCAGGGCGAAGGCCGAAAACCGTTCTGGGCAAGGCGCATCGGCCGCTACCGCAGCGAGATGGCGCAAAAGCTGCTCGCGAAACTGGCCGCCGCGCTGCGTGAGCTGGCCGCCTTTCGGAAAAGGCGCGACGTTACGCTGGCCGAGATCGTGCGGGCAACGGTGGTTGCGCTGGAAGCGCTTGGCCGCGACGAGAATGGCGGCCTGACGACGCTGTACGGCGGCGACGCCGGCGAAAAACTTGCCGAATCCCTGCGCGCCCTGGTCGCGACCTCGGCCGGGTTCGACTTCGCGCCGGCGGAATGGCCGCGCGTCATGGATGCGCTGATCGGCGCGGAGACGGTAAAACCTTCGGCCGGCGCCGAACGGCGGCTGTCGATCTGGGGCGCGCTGGAGGCGCGCCTGATGAGCGTCGACACGCTGGTGATCGGCGGGCTGAACGAAGGAAGCTGGCCGCGCCGCGCCGAGGCGGACCGCTTCATGTCGCGCATGATGAAGTCGGGGCTGGAGCTGGAGCCGCCGGAGCGGCGCATCGGCCAGGCCGCGCATGATTTCGCCATGGCGCTCGGCACCGGCCGGGTCGTGCTGACGCGCTCCGCGCGCGCCGGCGAGGCGCCGGCCGTCGCCTCGCGCTGGCTGCAGCGCCTCGCCACCTTCGCCGGCAAGGACGCGACCGCCGGCATGCGTGCGCGGGGGGCGGAACTGCTTTCCTGGGCGGCGGCGGTCGATGCCGGCCCGCGCGCCGACTTCGCCCGGCGACCCGAGCCGAAGCCGCCGCTGAAGCTGCGGCCGAAGCGGTTTTCGGTAACCCAGATCGAGACGCTGCGCCGCGATCCCTACGCCATCTATGCGCGCGAGGTGCTGAAGCTCGCCGCGCTGGATCCGCTGCTGCGCGATCCCGAGGCGGCCGAGCGCGGCACGCTGTTCCACGAAATCCTGCACGGTTTTTCCAGCAGCGGCGTCGATCCGGCCGATCCGGCGGCGCTCGGCGTCCTGCTGGAGACGGGCCGCGCCTGCTTCAGCGCCGCTGCCCTGCCGCCGGATGTCGAGGCGGTATGGTGGCCGCGCTTCCGGGCGCTTGCCGGCGGCGTCATCGGCTGGGATGCGCCGCGCGCCGTCACGCGGCGCGCGTCGGAGCTGCGCGCCGACGAAACCAAGGTGGGCAGGACCGGCGTGACGCTGCGCGGCGTCGCCGACCGCATCGACCTGCACAAGGGCGCCGGCGCCGACATCCTGGACTTCAAGACCGGCTCCTCGCCGAGCAAGGGCCAGGCGCACACGCTTCTCGCCCCGCAGCTCGCGCTGGAAGGCGCGCTCCTCAAGCGCGCCGCCTTCGGTGACGTCGGCAAGCGGCAACCGAGCGAACTCGCCTATGTTCGCCTCAAGGCGAACGGGCTGGTGATCGAGGAATCGATCCTGAAGCACAGCCAGAGCGTCAAGACCGCCGACGAATTGTCGGAAGAAGCCTGGACGCGGCTGGAGAAGCTGCTGGAACACTACAACGACCCGAATACCGGCTACCTGTCGCGCGCCGTGCCGTTTCGCGAGGGCGAGCTCGACGGCGAGTACGACCATCTGGCGCGCGTGCTCGAATGGTCGTCGGGCGGCGACGGCCCGGACGCCGAGGGCGCAGGCGAATGACGCGGCAAAGGCACATTCCCGACGAGACGAAGCGCCTGCAGGCGGTCGCCTCGGACCCGGCGAGCTCGGTCTGGGTGTCGGCCAATGCGGGATCCGGCAAGACGCATGTGCTGGCGCAGCGCGTCATCCGGCTGCTGCTGGAGGGCACGGACCCGTCGAAGATACTTTGCCTGACCTATACGCGCGCGGCGGCGGCCAACATGTCGAACCGCGTCTTCTCGACGCTGTCGGGCTGGACCACGCTGCCGGACGAGGCGCTGGCCGCGAGAATCGTCGAGCTGGAGGGTCGCGAGCCCGACCGCAAAAAACTCGACGCGGCGCGCAAACTGTTCGCCGAGGCGCTGGAGACGCCGGGCGGGCTGAAGATCCAGACCATTCACGCCTTCTGCGAGGCGGTGCTGCACCAGTTCCCGCTGGAAGCCAACATCACCGCGCATTTCGAGATGCTCGACCCGCAGATGGAGGCGCTGCTGTTCGGCGAGGCGCGGCGCGAGATGCTGACCGGCGCGGTCGCCAACGACGAGGGGCTGGCGGAAGCCTTCGCCACGGTTTTGGAGCGCGCCGGCGAGTTCGGCCTAGACCTGCTGCTGCAGGAGATCGTGCGCCGGCGTGACGCGCTGCGCGACTTCATCGACCGTCTCGGGGGCGACACCGGGCGCTACGAGGCGCTGTTCGAGGAGTTCGGCTTCGAGCCCGGCGAGACGGCGGCGAAAATCGCCGGCAGCGCATGGCCGCTGCCGGGGTTTCCCGCCGACGTGTTCGCCCACCTGCACGACGCGGCCCTGGTGACGAACGCGAAAAGCGTCCTCAAGAACATCCTGCCGTCGATGGAGCTGGCGTTTCGCGAGCCGGATCCTGTACGCCGGCTCAGACTTTTGGCCGACGGCCTGCTGAAGGCGGACGGCGATCCCTACGACCCGGTCAAGGCCTTCACCAAGGCGCTGCACAACGCGATCCCCGACCTTGCCGACCGCTACGTGGCGGCGACAACCGCCGTGCTCGAAACGCGCAACCGGCTGGCGCTGTTCGAGATGCTGGAGTCGACGCGCGCCGCGCTCACCATCGCCGACTGGCTGATCGCCCGCTACGAGCAGCTGAAGGCGGGCCGTGGTTTCCTCGACTTCAACGACCTGATCATGCGCACGGTGCGGCTGCTGGCGCGCGAAGATGCCGGCGCCTGGGTGCAGTACAAGCTCGACCAGGGCATCGACCACATCCTGCTCGACGAGGCCCAGGACACCAGCCCGGAGCAGTGGACCGTGGTGCGTCGCCTGGCGGAAGAGTTTTTTGCCGGCATGAGCGCGCGCGACAATGTCGGCCGCACGGTGTTTGCCGTGGGCGACGAGAAGCAGTCGATCTATTCGTTCCAGGGCGCCTCGCCGGAATCCTTCGCCGACAGCGGCACGGCCTTCGCCGGCCGCGTCCGCGAGGCAAGGGCGAGCTTCGAAAAGGTGCGCCTGACCTATTCCTTCCGCTCGACCAACGACGTGCTGCACGCGGTCGACCGCGTCTTCGCCAGCGACGATGCGCGGCGCGGCATCACCCACGATCCCGGACCGGTGCGCCACGACGCCATCCGCGACAGCGACCCCGGCTATGTCGAGCTGTGGCCGTCGGTCGGCGCCACCGCCGTCGACGAGCCCGACGACTGGACGCTGCCGGTCGATCATGCCCAGGCGCCGGCCGTGCAGGTGGCCGAACAGGTCGCCAGGACGATCCGCTACTGGCTGGACAGCGGCGAGGTCATCGAGGGCAAGGGACGCCGGCTGCGTCCCGGCGACGTCATGGTGCTGGTGCGCAAGCGCGACCGCTTCGTGCATGCGCTGTCGCGCAGCCTGAAGAACAAGAACGTGCCGGTGGCGGGCGCCGACCGGCTGAGCCTGCCCGGGCATATCGCGGTGCAGGACCTGGCGGCGCTCGGCCGCTTCCTGCTGCAGCCCGACGACGACCTGTCGCTCGCGGCCGTCCTGCGCAGCCCGATCTTCTCGGCGACCGAGGACATGCTGTTCGAACTTGCCGCCGAGCGACCGCCGCACCAGTCGCTCGCCGAGTCCCTGCGCGCCAGGGCGCAGACCGAACTGCTGCTGTCGGGCATCGTGAAGACGCTGGACGGCTGGGCGACGGAAGCCGCCTACAAGCCGGTCTTCGAGTTCTATTCGGCGATCCTCGGCCGCGACGGCATCCGCAGCCGCATGATCGCCCGGCTCGGCCACGAGGCCGGCGACATCCTGGACGAGTTCCTGAGCTTTTGCCTAGCCGAGGAGCGCGCCGGGCTGCCGGGGATCGAGGCCTTCCTCGCCATGCTCGACAGCACCGGCCCCGAGGTCAAGCGCGAGATGGACCAGGGCCGCGACGAGGTGCGCATAATGACCGTGCACGCCGCCAAGGGCCTCGAGGCGCCGGTGGTCTTCCTGGTCGACGGCGGCGCGCCGCCGGTCAGCGAGCAGCATCTGCCGCGGCTGATCCCCTTCGGGCTGAAGCAGGGCGGCCAGGGCTATCTCTGGCGCGCCACGAAAGACATCGCCAACACGGTTTCGCGCGAGGCGGAAAGCAAGGTCAAGGCGCTTGCCGACGACGAATACCGCCGCCTGCTCTATGTCGGCATGACGCGCGCCGAGGACCGGCTCATCATGTGCGGCTATCACGGCAAGCTCGCGCGCAGCCCGACGACGTGGCATTCGATCGCCGAGCGCGCGCTGGTGGGCATCGAGCAGACCGAGCAGCGCGTCCACGAGGCGACCGGGGAGCCGGTCTACCGCTATCGCAGCCGCGTGCTGCCGGCGGTGGAGGCCGAGGAGGAGGACGCCGGCCCCGCCGCGAGCGAGGCCGCGGCGCTGCCTCCCGTGCTGTTCAAGGGACTGGCGCGCGAGGACGACCTGCCGAGGCCGCTGTCGCCGTCGGGCGCCTATCTTCTGATCGAGGACAGCCGGGAGTCCGTCCAGTCCAGCCGGTCGCCCGTGCTGGACGGGGAGGAAAAGCCCGGCTTCGCGGCGACGCGCGGCTCGGCGATCCACAAGCTGCTGCAGGTGCTGCCCGACATGCCGCGGGAAGCGCGGCAGGCCGCGGCCGGGCGCTTCCTTGGCCGGATTGCGGCGGATTGGGACGACAAGGAGCGGGCGGACGCCTGGGCGCAGGTCGAAGCGGTGCTCGACGATGCCGATTTCGCGCCGCTCTTCGCGCCGGCCTCGCGGGCGGAAGTGGCGATCATGGGCGAAATCACGGTGCGCGGGAAACCGCGCCAGGTGTCGGGCATGGTCGACCGGCTGGTCGTCACCGGCGCCGACGTGCTGGTGGCCGACTACAAGACCAACCGCCCGCCGCCCGCCACGCTCGCCGAAGTGCCGCCGGCCTATGTGCTGCAGCTTGCGCTCTACCGCGAACTCCTTCGGCCGCTCTATCCGGGCAAGACGGTGCGAACCGCCCTGCTTTTCACCGAGACGCCCGAGCTCATGGAACTGCCGGATGCTGCGCTGGACGACGTGCTTGCCCGACTCACGCGGGCGTGACACAAACGCTGCTTGAAGGCAGGCACCACTGCCACCACATATTGTGCGACGCGAAACACCCGAAAGGTCTCCCAATGGCAACCGTCAAGGTCGACAAGAACAACTTCCGCGCGGACGTACTGGAGGCTGCCGAGCCTGTGGTCGTCGATTTCTGGGCCGAATGGTGTGGTCCCTGCAAGATGATCGGCCCGTCGCTCGAGGAGATTTCCTCGGAACTCGCCGGCAAGGTTAAGATCACGAAGCTCAACATCGACGAGAACCCGGAACTCGCCGCGCAGTTCGGCGTGCGTTCGATCCCGACGCTGATGATCTTCAAGGGCGGCGAAGTGGCCGACATCAAGGTCGGCGCGTTGCCGAAGACCGCGCTGTCGCACTGGATCGGCGGCAACATCGCCTGAGCCACGCCAAAGGCGAAATCGAAAAGCCCGGCCCTGCGCCGGGCTTTTTTCTTGGGGATTGGCGCACCTCCGCGCCAGGTCCTATGCTCGGCCTTCAACCGACAAGGAAATATGGGGTCACGCCATGACGGGTACGGCAAAAGCGAAGACGTTGATCGAAAACGAGCGGGTCATCGTCACCGAATACCGCTTCGGGCCGGGTGACAACACCGGATGGCACCGTCACGGGCACGATTATCTCGTGGTTCCCATGATGGACGGCCGCCTGAAGATCGTGACCAAAGACGGCGAGACCCATGCCGACATGAAAACGGGCGCGACCTATTTTCGCAGGGAGGGCGTCGAGCACGACGTCGTCAACGCCTCAGACGGCGACTACGTCTTCATTGAGATCGAGCTGAAATAGCCTGCGGGTGCCGTTGCGTCAGGGGCGCGAAAACGGAAATGGAATCAAAGGTTCGGCGATGAATCAGCGGCGCGCTCCCGCTGAATAGCCGGCCTGCGTCCGCTCCGGTTTGAAGCATCGTCGCGGCATGACAGAGTATTTCGTCGCGTTTAGAAACGTGTGACGAGGTCACGGAACGGACAGGTCTCCGCCGCATTTCCTGCCTTATTCGCCGCGTACCCGGCGACGCAGGATTACTGGAAGAGAGACTTAGACCATGAAAAAGGTTTCGACCGCAGCCGGCGCGGTGGCGCTGGCGGGCGTCCTCCTTGTCGCGGCTTCGGCAGTTCCCGCCTCGGCGCAGTGCGGCAGCGCATCCTGGTATGCGCTCTACTCGCAGACAGCCTCAGGCGAACAGATGAACCCGGCCGAACTGACCGCCGCGCATCGCACGCTGCCCTTCGGCACCAAGCTCAAGGTGACCAATCAGAAGAACGGAAAATCCGTCGTTGTGCGCATCAACGACCGCGGCCCTTTCATCAAGGGCCGTGTGATCGACCTCTCCAAGGCGGCCGCCAAGCGCCTGGGCATGGTCAGTTCCGGGGTCGCCAACATCTGCATGGCGAAGGCCTAGGCTGAAGGTCGGATCCGGCCGGTCCGCCGGAACCGGTTGGCCGCAGTCTCCGCCATCGCCTCCGCCAGGCCGAGCCCCCATTGGCCCCGGCAGTAGGCGCGGAAGTCGAAGCAGGGCAGGCCGGGGCAGACCTCGAACTCGATCAGGTGGACCGTGTCGTCCGCCTCGACCCGGAAATCCATCGAGAACACGTCACGCAGGCCAAGCGTCGCCATGAGCGTCGCCGCTGCAGCGCGGATCCTCTGCGCAGCCCCCGGCTGGCTGTTCCCCAGAGCGACAAGCGCAGGCTCGGCATAGCGGCCGGACGCGATCGCCTCCTGGCCGGTTTCGCCGTAGAGCTCCATCGAATCCTCCATCGTCTGGAAGTCGCCGCCCGAGTCGACGAAGAAGACCCCAAGCGAATCGGATCCTGCGCCGGGATCCACGGCCAGGAAGCTGGCGCGCACATTGCATCCCGGCAAATAGGGCTGGACGATCGCATCGTCGCGGTAGGCCGCGAAGATGCGGCGGCTGAGCACGAGGGCGTGGCCCAGGTCGGCGCATCGCGAATCCGGCCAGATGCCGATCTTTGCGCCGAGCCGGTTCGGCTTGACGAACCAGCCTCCCCCTGGTGACGCCGGCGGCTCGACCAGCCAGTCGCCATTCCTGGCGAGCCCCGCCGGTGGTGTCGGCAGTCCGAGCGCGCGCAGGACGGCGCCGGACCGGAACTTGTCCTGGCAGAGCGCGAACAGCGAATCGTCGGCCCCGATGGCAGGCAAGCCGTTCAAGCGGGCGAGCGCCGCTCCCGCCCCGCCACGAAAATAGGCGATGCCGTCGGTGAGGATCCAGACAAGCGTGTCCTCGGGCGACCGCCCTGCAAGGGTTGCCGCGGCGTCGTCGAGTTCGACCGGCTGGAAGCCGACGCCACGTTCCGCGCAGGCCAGCGCGATGGCGTCGAACTCCGGGGCGAGGTCGGTGGACTGCGCGAGGTAGGACGAAATCTCCAGCACATGCCGGTCGTCATAGCCCACGGCGGCGAGCCGGACCCGGCAGGCCGCTTCGGGTTCGTGCACGAGGACGAGGGTCGGCATTGGCATCAAATGACCTGCGAGGCGGCTGGCGCGGGAAGCAAGCCGCCATCCTGATCCCGTGCGCCGTCGCCCGGAGAGATGGCCTCGACGCGAATTGTCTACAAAGCGACGGGGGGATCGAAGCGACCCTTGACCGGCAGTTCGACCAGGAACGTCTTGCCCGCCTCGGGATCGCGCCGGCGGGCTGCGTCGTCATAGCCCTGCCAGGCCGATGTGACGGCGATGCGGTCTGCCGTCGGACCGACGAAGGCCGGACAGGAGCTCTGCCGGGCCGGGATGGCAACCGAACGTATGCGCTTGCCGTCGGGCGAATAGGCGTCGAGGCTGCCGGCGCCCCAGCGCGCATTCCACAGCACGCCCTCCGCGTCGACCACCGAACCGTCGATGCCGCCGATGTCTCGCCGCTGGTCGTGGAACACGGCGGGCTCGCCCATCGGCAGTCCGGTCGAGGGGTCGCACGCGACGCGCATCAGCAGGTTGACGGCGGTGTCGGTGAAATAGGCGATCCTGCCGTCGCCCGAGAAGCAGATGGAGTTCGGGATGCCGATGCCGGGGTAGAGCGTCCTGACCTCGCCCCGGAAGTACCAGTAGATCGCGCCGGCCCCCTTTTCCTCCGTCTTGGACATGGTGCCGAACCATAGGGCGCCGCACGGGTGGACGCGAGAATCGTTCGAGCGCGTCCGCGCGTTGTCGGCCTCGACAGGGGTATGGAGCGTGAGCGCGCCGGTTTCGACGTCGCGCACATGGAGGCCGGTTTCGCCGACGATCAACTGCCGCCGGTCGTCGATGACGGCGAGCGCGCTCGCCATGAACGGCAGGTCGTGCACGGTCACGTCGCCGTCGGGCATCCGCTTCTCGAGCAGCTTTTTCTCGCGGATGTCGAACCAGAAGAGCGTATTCGACGCAGGATCGTAGGTCGGCCCCTCGCCGAGATGGCAGGCGATGTCGCAGAGGACGGAAACGGTCGTCATTTCGCGGTTCCTGCAAAGACGGCGTCCCATTCGGCGACGGCGGCGGCCGCCCGCGCGGCGACGGCGTCGGCGGTCAGTCCCGGCGCGTAGAGGCTGGAGCCGAGCCCGAAGGTCGAGACGCCGATTTTGGCAAAGTCGGCGAAATCCTTCTCGGATACGCCGCCGACCGCGCCGATCATGGTGTCCGCGGGCAATACCGCCTTGATCGCGGCAATTCCCTTGCTTCCAAGCGCGCTGGCGGGAAAGAACTTCAGCGCCGACGCGCCGAGCGAAAGCGCTAGGAACGCCTCGCTCGGGGTGAAGACACCGGGCATGGTCACCATGCCGTGATGCGCCGCCCGCTCCATCACCGCGCGGTCGATGTTCGGGCTGACCAGCAGGCGTCCGCCTGCGTCTCCGAGCCTGTCGACCTGAGCAGCGGTCAGCACGGTGCCTGCGCCGACGAGAGCCGGTTCCGGCAGCGACTTCGCCAGCCGCTCGATCGAACGGAAAGGGTCGGGCGAGTTGAGCGGAACTTCGATCGCGTGGATGCCGGCTTCGAAGACCGCCGCGGCGACGGCCGGGGCCTCGTCCGGTGTGACGCCGCGCAGGATGGCGACGAGGCGGCGGCGGAGGCTGGGGAACCTGACGGTCATGGTACGGTGTTTTCCGATGTGGGGCGTGTCCAGCCGAGGCGTCTTGCCGCCTCGAACAAGCCGGTGCGGACGGCTTCGTCGGCGTCCGCCTGCAGGACCGCGCAGCCGGAGCGCTTCAGGGCGGCAGCGTAGAGCGAGCCGAGCGCGCCCGAGGCGACAAGGGTCACCCGTTCGGCCGGCAGGGCGATGACGCGCCGCGCCGAGGCGATCTCGGCGCCGATCAGCAGTCCCGAAAGCGTCGCGGCGGCATCCGCGGGGCTGCGTCCCTGGAGCAGCGTCGCGGCCCGGATGCGGAAGAGCGATGGACCGATGTCGCCACCGGCCGCCAGCGCCTCGCCGCATGCGGCGACGAAGGCCGGCGTATCCGGCAAGGGCGGGACCGCGTCCTCGCCGAGCGAATGGCGCAAGATCGACTGCTTCGAGAGAACCGAGAACAGCTCGCCGGTGAGCCAGGTGCGGAAACCCGTGATGACGCCGTCGGCCGTCTCGACCCATTTCGAATGGGTGCCCGGCATGCAGACGACATGGCGTCCGGAGGCGACCAGCGGCAGCACGCCGGCAAGCTGTGTTTCCTCGCCGCGCATGACGTCGGGCGCATCGGCGTTTCGCTGGGCGAGGCCGGGCAGGATGCGGATGTCGCGCGCCTGCCCGCCGACCGGGACGGCTCCGGCGAGGATGCCGTCGATTCCGGCCGGGAGGGTGACATAGGGCGCCTCGACCCATCCCTGGCGCGCGCCGGCCATGCCGCAGACGACGACCGGCAGGTCCGGCGGCGCCCCGACGGCGGCGAGGTGTCGCTCGAGGATCGGCGCGAAGCCTTCTGCACCCGCCGTCAGCATGCCTTCGCTGCTGCGCCGCTCTGCCAGAACGGCGCCCGCGGCGTCGAGCAGCCACAGCCGGAAACTCGAAGTTCCCCAGTCGACCGCAGCGACGGCCGGGCTGGTCACAGATAGCCCCCGTCGACGATCAGCGTCTGCGCCGTCAGCATGCGCGAGGCGTCGGACGCCAGGAAGAGACAGACGCCGACCATGTCGTCGGGATGCATCTCCTCGCGGATGCACTGCTTTGCGATGTGGGCGGCAAGGCGTTCTTCCGTTGCCCACAGCTCGCGCTGGCGGTCGGTGATAACCCATCCCGGGGCAACCGCGTTGACGCGCACGCCATGCGGGCCGAGCCGTCCGGCAAGCCCCTTGGTCAGGCCGATGATGCCGGCCTTCGCGGCGGTGTAGGAAGGCATTTCCGGATGGTTGATGAGGAAGGAGGTCGAGGTGAAGTTGATGATCGAACCCTTGCCGGCGGCGATCATCCCCTCGGCCACCGCCTGCGCGGTGAAGAACTGCGGCCGGAGGTTGATAGCCTGGTTACCGTCCCAGTAGTCGGGCGTGACTTCCAGGATGTCGTGGCGCTGGTCGTATGCGGCGTTGTTGATCAGCACGGTGATTGGCCCGTGCGCCGCAGCCGCTTCCGCCATGGCGCTCCGCAGCGCCGCGATGTCGGTCAGGTCGGCGTTCAGGAAGAGCGGCCGGTGCGTCGCGCCGGACAGCCGCTCGACCAGGGCACGGCTCGGCGCCTCTGCGATGTCGATGAAGGCAACCCTGGAACCCTGCCGCGCGAACCCCTCGGTCAGCGCTGCGCCGATGCCGCTGCCGCCGCCCGTGATCAGCACGGACGTGTCGGCCAGGTCTGGAAATCGCGCCGATGGCATCATGTTCAGTTCGCCTCCCGAATTCGCCGCACTGGTATCGGCGATGCGCAAGCCGAGGGCAAGGGCCGTGCTGCGGTTCAAGGCGCCGGCTCATGTGTGGTCGATCCCTTCATTGAATTGACCCGGCGCGCCGGTCATGGTGAAAGCGCCTGACTGCAACGTTCAGCCGGCGACACCGCCGGCGCAAGACAATGGACGCAACGCGCCGAACGACCGGAGAATCGCCCAAGATGACGGACTATCTCGATATTCACGGCCTCCAGGTTGCCAAGCAGCTTCACCGTTTCGTGGTCGAGGAGGCCATGCCAGGCACCGGGATCGACGCGGACGCGTTCTGGGCTGGCGTCTCCGCCATCGTGCACGAGCTGGCGCCGCGCAACCGCGCGCTTCTCCAGCGCCGCGACGACCTGCAGGCCAGGATCGACGCCTGGCACCGCGAGCATGGCGCGCCCTCGGACATGAAAGCCTACAAAGCCTTCCTCGGCGAGATCGGCTACCTGGTGCCGGAAGGCGCTCCCTTTGCGGTGACGACCGAGAACGTGGATCCCGAGATCGCGTCGCTTGCCGGGCCGCAGCTCGTCGTGCCGGTGATGAACGCGCGCTACGCGCTCAACGCGGCCAACGCCCGCTGGGGCTCCCTCTACGACGCGCTCTACGGCACCGACGCCATCAGTGATGGCGGCGGGGCGGAACGCGGGTCCGCCTACAATCCGATCCGCGGCGGCAAGGTCATCGCCTGGGTCCGCAGCTTCCTCGACGCAGCCGCTCCGCTCGACGGCGTGAGCTGGCGCGAAACGCGCGGCTTTGCGATCGACGGCGGTGCACTTGCGGTGAAACTGGACGGGGGCCGGCAGGCAGGGCTGAAGGAGCCGGGCAAGTTTGCCGGATACCTGGGCGATCCGGCGGCACCGGAGCGGTTTCTCCTTCAGAACAACGGCATCCACATCGAGGTGCGGATCGACGGCACGTCGGCGATCGGCAAGACCGATGCGGCCAGCATTTCCGATGTCTGGCTGGAATCGGCCCTTACGACCATCCAGGACTTCGAGGATTCCGTCGCGGCCGTCGATGCCGACGACAAGGTCGCGGCCTATCGCAACTGGCTCGGCCTGATGAAGGGCGACCTCGCCGAACAGGTGCAGAAGGGGGCCAGGACCTTCACGCGGACGCTCAGCCCTGACGTCGACTATCTTGCGCCGGATGGCACGGGGATCGCGCTCAAGGGCCGCTCGCTCCTGCTGGTGCGCAATGTCGGCCACCTGATGTGCACGCCGGCGGTGCTCGACCGCGATGGGCGCGAGGCGCCGGAAGGCATGCTGGACGCTGCGATCACCGCGCTGATCGCGCTGCATGACATCGGCCCGGACGGGCGCCGCATGAACAGCCGCACGGGCTCGATGTATGTCGTCAAGCCGAAGATGCACGGTCCCGACGAAGTGGCCTTCGCCGTCGAGATTTTTGCGCGGGTCGAGGCGCTGCTGAACATGGCGCCGAACACCATCAAGATGGGCATCATGGACGAGGAGCGCCGCACCACGGTCAACCTCAAGGAGTGCATCCGGGCGGCGATGGAGCGTGTCGTCTTCATCAACACCGGTTTCCTCGACCGGACCGGCGACGAGATCCATACCTCGATGGAAGCCGGCCCGATGATCCGCAAGGGCGACATGAAGCAGGCCGCGTGGATTGCGGCCTACGAGGCATGGAACGTCGACACCGGCCTGGAATGCGGCCTGTCCGGCCACGCCCAGATCGGCAAGGGCATGTGGGCGATGCCGGACATGATGGCGGCCATGCTCGAGCAGAAGATCGCGCATCCGAAGGCGGGCGCGAACACCGCCTGGGTGCCGTCGCCGACCGCCGCCACCCTGCATGCAACGCACTACCACCGCGTCGACGTGCACGCCGTTCAGGCGAGCCTGAAGGACCGGCCGAAAGCCAGGCTCGACGACATCCTGTCGGTTCCGGTCGCGGTGCGCCCGAACTGGACACCCGAAGAGATCCAGAAGGAACTCGACAACAATGCACAGGGCATCCTCGGCTATGTCGTGCGCTGGGTCGACCAGGGCGTCGGCTGCTCCAAGGTGCCGGACATCGACAATGTCGGCCTGATGGAGGACCGGGCGACGCTGCGCATCTCTTCGCAGCACCTCGCCAACTGGCTTCACCACGGCGTCTGCAGCCGCGACCAGGTCATGGAAACGATGCGGCGCATGGCCGCCGTGGTCGACGAACAGAACGCCGGCGATCCGCTTTATCGGCCGATGGCGACCGATTTCGACGCTTCGATCGCGTTCCAGGCGGCTTGCGACCTCGTCTTCAAGGGGCGCGAACAGCCGAACGGCTACACCGAGCCGGTCCTCCACGCCCGTCGGCTGGAGCTCAAGGCACGGGACCGCGCGGGATGAAAGCCGCGCGCGGACAGCCATGATCCTGCTCGCCATCGACACCGCTTCGTCGCTCTGCGCCGCCTGCGTCTACGACAGCGCGACCGGCAGGGAACTCGGTCGCGCCGTGCTCGACCTCGGCAAGGGCCACGCCGAACACCTGATGTCGGTCGTCGAAGATGCGCTTTCGCAGGCGGGCATCGGGTTTCCGGCGCTCGAGCGTGTCGTGGTGGCCGTCGGGCCGGGCTCGTTCACCGGCGTCCGGGTCGGGGTCGCGGCGGCAAGGGGCTTTGCCATGGCGATGAACATCCCGGCGGTCGGCGTGACGACGCTGGAGGCGATCGCCGCCGAGGCGCGGGAACGGTTCGGCAAGACCAAGGTGATGGCGGCGCTCGACGCCGGACGGGGCGAGATCAATGTCGCGCTCTATGACGACGCGGGCGCGCCGCTACTGGAACCCGTCGCCGTGACGCTCGGCGAGGCGGCGCGGCTGGCTTCGGATCATGCCCCGCTGGTCGCCGGATCGGCGGCGGCGGCGATCGCGGCCGAAGCAAACGCCGATCTCAGGGTCGGAACGGCGGGCTCGACAGCGGACATCGGAATTTTTGCGGTGATTGGCGCGGGCAAGTCGGTCGGCGACAAGCCGAAACCGCTCTATCTGCGCGACGCCGACGCGAAACCGCAGGCGGGTTTCGTGCTGCCGCGAATCCCGTCATGATCGCGCCCGCAGTGCCGGCTGGTCGAGAAGTCTGAAGATCCATGCGCATTCCCTTCCTGACGACCAAGGCGCGAGATTTCGCGCTTGAACCGCTGGCCGTGGGCGACAGTCGGGCGATCGCGGCCATCCACCGCGAGGACTTCGCGCGCCCGTGGACGGACGGCGAGTTCGCCAGCCTGCTCGGCCAGGACGCGGTGTTCGGCTACGCCGTGCGCGAGACCGGGCGCGGCGGCTCGGCACCGGTCGGCTTCGTGCTGGCGCGGCTTGCGGCCGGCGAGGGCGAGATCCTGACGGTGGCCGTGGCGCGAACCCATCGCCGCCTGGGGCTTGGCTGGCGCCTGATGGACGCGGTGCTGCGCGAGCTGCACACCCAGCGCGCGGAAGCCTTGTTCCTCGAGGTCGACGAGACGAACGCCGCCGCCATAGCCCTTTACCGCAGGCTCGGCTTCTTCGAGGTCGGCAAGCGCCCGCACTACTATGAATCCGCCGGCGGCAGGAGCGGCGCGCTTGTCATGCGGCGCGATCTTCGCTAGCGCAGAACAGGTTTGGTCGAGGGCGGCGCTGAAAAACAATGCTCGGCAGGGTCCGGCTGGTTCTCGCTCTCGGCTGCGTCGCCGCCTCCACGGCAGCGCTTGCGCCGCTGCAGCTCATCGCGATGAAGACCAGGCTGTGGAGCGAGTGGCGCGTCCTGCGCCTCTGGCATCGGGTCAACCTCAGGGCGCTCGGCTTCAGGGTCCACCAGCAGGGTGAGTTGAGCAGCCTGCGGCCGCTGGTCGTGGCCGCCAACCATGTTTCCTGGACCGACATCTCCGTCATAGGTTCGCGCTGCGACGTCTCCTTCATCGCCAAGTCGGAGATGGCGAAATGGCCGGTGATGGGCTGGCTGGCCCGGCTGCAGCGAACGATCTTCATCGAGCGCGACCGCAAGCGCACCTCCGGCATCCAGGCCGGAGAGATTGCGCGGCGGCTGGCTGACGACGAGGCGATCCTCCTGTTCGCCGAGGGCACGACCGGCGACGGCAACATGATCCTGCCCTTCAAGAGCACCCTTTTTGGAGCGGCGACGATCGCGATGGCGCAGGACGCTGTCGAGACCGTCTATGTCCAGCCGCTGGCCATTGCCTATACCCGCGTGCAGGGCATGCCGATGGGGCGCCGGCACCGGCCGCTCGCCGCCTGGATCGGCGACGCCGAGCTCGTGCCGCATGCCGCGGCGTTGCTCGAGGAGGGCGCCGTCGACGTCGAACTGCATTTCGGCGAACCGATAGCGTTCTCGGTCGGCGGCGACCGCAAGCGGGTCACCAGGGACGCCGAGGCGGAGGTTCGCCGGATGCTCGGGGCGGCGCTCGCCAATCCGCGCCGGAGCAGCACCTAGCCTTTCGGGCAGAATCGGCTGTTTTTTGTCGCCGAAAGGCACTAAAAGCCGCCCGATGGAACTGGAACAACTCGACCTGGCTGAGACCGCCGCAAGCCGCAAGCACGAGGCGGACGCGCCGGCAGCGAAGAAGGTCTTCGTCAAGACCTATGGCTGTCAGATGAACGTCTACGACAGCCAGCGCATGGCCGATGCGCTGGCAGTCGACGGCTATGCCGCCACCGAAAGCATCGAGGACGCCGACCTCGTGCTGCTCAACACCTGCCATATCAGGGAGAAGGCGGCGGAAAAGGTCTATTCCGAGCTGGGGCGCGTCAGGGCGCTGAAGGCCGAACGCGCGGCGCGCGGCCTGGAAACGGTCATCGGCGTCGCCGGCTGCGTGGCGCAGGCGGAAGGGCGCGAGATCATCCGCCGCCAGCCTGCGGTCGACCTGGTCATCGGCCCGCAGACCTATCATCGCCTGCCCGAGGTTCTGCGCAAGGCGCGCGCGGGCGAGAAGGTCGTCGAGACCGAATACGCCGTCGAGGACAAGTTCGAGCACCTGCCGATGCCGCAGCGCTCGGCCATCCGCGGGCGCGGCGTCACCGCCTTCCTGACCGTTCAGGAAGGGTGCGACAAGTTCTGCACCTTCTGCGTCGTGCCCTACACGCGCGGCTCGGAAGTGTCGCGCCCGGTCGAGCGGATTGTCGGCGAGGCAGAGCGCCTGGCGGCAGCCGGCGTGCGCGAGGTGACGCTGCTCGGCCAGAACGTCAACGCCTGGCATGGCGAGGGTCCGGATGGGCGCGAATGGGGCCTCGGCAGGCTGCTCTACCGCCTTGCCGAAATTCCGGGCATCGCCAGGCTGCGCTATACGACCAGCCATCCGCGCGACATGGATGACGAACTGATCGAGGCCCACCGCGACCTTGCGGCCTTGATGCCCTATCTGCACCTGCCTGTGCAGTCGGGATCCGACCGCATCCTGAAGGCGATGAACCGCCGGCATACGGCTGCCGACTACCTCAAGCTGATCGAGAGAATCCGTGCGGCGCGGTCCGATATCGCCATGTCCGGCGACTTCATCGTCGGCTTTCCCGGCGAGACCGACGCCGATTTCGAGGCGACGATGGCGATCGTGCGCGCCACCAACTACGCGTCGGCCTTTTCGTTCAAGTATTCGCCGCGACCCGGCACGCCAGGCGCGGAGATGGACGGTCACGTCGAGGAGCAGGTCAAGGACGAACGCCTGCAGCGGCTGCAGGCGCTGATCACCGAACAGCAGCATGCCTTTGCCGAAGGGCTCGTCGGGCGGACGATATCGACGCTCGTCGAGAAGCCCGGCCGCCGGCCCGGCCAGATCGTTGGACGCTCACCCTGGCTGCAGCCGGTTATTGTTGATGAAAAGGCCGGCGAAATCGGTGACATTGTTGATGTGCGAATCACGGGGACGGGTACCAACAGCCTGTTCGCCGAGTCGGTCTGAACGGTCTTGCGGCAGACAAGGAGAGACGGTTGAGCGTCACCAAGCTTGAAAAGCCGGCCGCCAGCCCGACGTCCGGGGCATCAGACATGGCGCACATCGTCCTGACCTTCGACAATAACCGGCTGGCCAGCGCGCTTTACGGCCAGTTCGACGAAAACCTGGCTAGGCTCGAACAGAAGCTCGGCGTCGACATCCGCTCGCGCGGCAACCAGCTCACCATCAAGGGTTCGTCCACGGCCGCCGAACAGGCGCGCCGCGCGCTCGACAATCTCTACGGCATTCTGCAGAAGGGCGCCGACATCGGACAGTCGGACGTCGATGGCGCGGTGCGCATGGCGGTCGCCGCCGACGACCAGCTGACGCTGCCGACTCTGGAGCGCAAGGGAAAGATGGCCGCCGCCCAGATCGCCACCCGCAAGCGCACCATCTACGCCCGTTCCCTCAACCAGGACGCCTACATGCGCGCGCTGGAGCGCGCCGAACTGGTGTTCGGCATCGGGCCGGCGGGTACCGGCAAGACCTATCTGGCGGTCGCCCATGCGGCGATGCTGCTCGAGCGCGGCCTCGTCGAGCGCATCGTCCTGTCGCGGCCGGCGGTCGAGGCCGGCGAGCGCCTGGGCTTCCTTCCCGGCGACATGAAGGAGAAGGTCGATCCCTATCTGCGGCCGCTGTACGACGCGCTCTACGACATGATGCCGGCGGACAAGGTCGAGCGGGCGATCGCCGCCGAGGTCATCGAGATCGCGCCGCTCGCCTTCATGCGCGGGCGCACCCTGGCGCATTGCGCGGTGATCCTGGACGAGGCCCAGAACACCACGCCGATGCAGATGAAGATGTTCCTGACGCGCCTCGGCGAGGGATCGCGCATGATCGTGACGGGCGACCCGACGCAGATCGACCTGCCGCCGAACACCAAGTCGGGCCTGGTCGAGGCGCTGCGCATCCTCGACGGCGTTGCCGGATCGGTGACGGTTCGCTTCAACGACGCCGACGTCGTCAGGCACCCGCTGGTCGCCGAGATCGTCAAGGCCTATGACCGCGACGCCAAGCTGGCCCGCGGCCTGGGCGGCTCGGAAGACTGATCAGGCCTGCCAACGGAGCGCCCTGCGCCGCGATTCGCGAATATGCCCCGACGACGAAAGACACCGATCGCCATCGACCTGCTGGTCGAGGCGGGCGACTGGCCGAAAAAGCAGGTGCTGCGCGGTCTGGTCGAACGCGCGGTGACGGCGGTCGCCGAGGAAACCGGCATGCCTCCGGCGACTGCATCGGAAGTCAGCGTGGTGTTTTCCGACGATGCGCAGGTCCGCAGCCTCAACGCCGGCTGGCGCGGCAAGGACAAGCCCACGAACGTCCTTTCCTTTCCGGCCTTCCCGGCGGTGCCGGGCGCGGATGTCCCGCCTATGCTGGGCGATATCGTTCTGGCCGCGGAGACCGTGGCGCGCGAGGCAGAGGTGGAAGGCAAGCCGCTGGAGCACCATATCAGCCACCTCGTCGTCCACGGCCTTTTGCACCTGCTCGGCCACGACCACGAGGATGACGACGAGGCGGAGCGGATGGAGGCGCTGGAGCGGGCGGCGCTCGCCAGACTTGCCATTCCCGATCCCTACGCGTAACAGAAGCGGAAACCAACCTGGCGACAATGAACGATAGTCCAGAGACCGCCGCGCAGCCCGAATCCGGAGGCGCGAACGCCGAAAAGGCGGAAGAGGGCCCGAGTTCGAGTCCCGACGAGCCGTCGCCCGCGGCGGCGGCCCAACCTGCCCGCACATCCCTTCTCGACCGTCTCGCGGGCCTCTTCAGGCACAAGAACGGCTCGAACCTTCGCGAGGAGATCGCCGACGCGCTGGCCGAGACCGAGCACGGCGCCGAGGCCTTCTCGCCGGGCGAGCGGGCCATGCTGCACAACATCCTGCGGCTGCGCGAGGTCCGCGTCGAGGACGTGATGATCCCGCGCGCCGACATCGAAGCCGTCGAGATCAACACGACGCTCGGCGAACTGATGAAGGTTTTCGAGCGGTCCGGCCATTCGCGCATGCCGGTCTATGCCGAGACGCTCGACGATCCCCGGGGCATGGTTCACATCCGTGACCTGCTGGCGCACATCACCAGGCTCGCCGGCGCCGCCAAGAAAGGCAGGGGCGCGCAGAAGGCCGACGCCCAGGCGCTCGACTTCGCCAAGATCGACATGGGCAAGACCATCGGTGAACTCAACCTGATGCGCACGGTGCTGTTCGTGCCCCCGTCGATGCTCGCCACCGACCTGATGGCGCGCATGCAGGCGAGCAGGACGCAGATGGCGCTGGTCATCGACGAATATGGCGGCACCGACGGCCTGGCGTCGCTGGAAGACATCGTAGAGATGGTCGTCGGCGACATCGAGGACGAGCATGACGACGAAGAGCCGCTGATCACCCAGACGGGCGACGGCGTCTACATTGTCGACGGCAAGGCGGAGATCGACGATGTCGCCGCGTTGATCGGCGACGACTTCAAGGCCGGTGAGCACGGCGACTATGTCGATACGGTCGGCGGCATGGTCTTCAACACGCTCGGCCGCGTGCCGGTGCGCGGCGAGGTGGTTCAGCCCGTTCCGGGTTTCGAGTTCCACGTGCTCGACGCCGACCCTCGACGCGTCAAGCGGGTCCGCATCGTCGACATCGTCAAGGCGGAGCGCCGGCGCCGCGCGGCGCGCGTCGAGCAGCCCGGATCCTAGCCTCGTTCGTCGCCGGTTCATTCCCGGGACGAAAGGCACTAACCTCCGCGCGTGATTCTCTAGACGCGTGACCCAGACCATCCGGCGACCGGTCATGCCACGGCTGATGAGGGTGGGCTGCGTATGGAGCGCTTGGCGGGGCGGATCATTCTGCTGTGGGGTTGGCGTCGCCTGCTTGCCGCGTTTGCGGCCGGGGCGCTGCTGGTCCTCACCCAGGCGCCCTACGACTTCTTCGCAGCTGGTTTCGTGTCGTTTACGGTTCTGGTCTGGCTGCTCGACGGCGTGACCGACGAAAGCACCGGGAACCTGCTGCGGCGGCTGAAGCCGGCTTTCGCCACCGGATGGTGGTTCGGGTTCGGCTACTTCCTCGCCGGCCTCTGGTGGATCGGCGGCGCGGTGCTGGTCGAGGCCGAGAGCTTCGCCTGGGCCCTGCCCTTCGCCGTCCTCGGCATCCCGCTCCTTATGGCTTTTTTCTACGCGCTGGCGACGGCCGCCGCACGGCTGCTGTGGTCCGACGGCCTTGCCCGCATCGCCGCCCTCGCCTTTGCCTTCGGGCTGGCCGAATGGCTGAGAGGTTTCGTCTTCACCGGATTTCCATGGAACCCCGTCGGTTTTGCTGCAATGCCGACGCCGCTCTTGATGCAGAGCGTCGCCGTCACGAGCGTCACCGGCATGAACGTCCTTGCCGTCTTCGTCTTCGCGGCGCCGGCGCTGCTCGCGGCGGAGCGCCACCTTCGCGTCGGGCTCGGGCTCGCCGTACTCTTGGTGGCCGCTCATGTCGGGTTCGGCTATGCTAGGCTGAACCGGCCGCCCGAACCCGCGTCGACGTCGCTGGCCGTGCGCATCGTCCAGCCTTCGATCGACCTGTCGGAAAAGTGGGACGATTCCGTCCGCGACCGCGTCTTCGCGACGACGATGGGCCTTTCGGCGCGACCGCCGCGCGAGGGTGAGCCCGAGCCGCAGTTGATCCTCTGGCCCGAAACGTCGGTGCCATTCTTCTTCACCGAGAGGCCGGACGCGCTGGCGGAAATCGGCGCGATGCTGCAGCCGGGCCAGATGCTGGTCGCCGGTGCGGTGCGCGACGAGGCCAGCGCCGGGGCCGAGCGCTACTACAACTCGGTGATCGCCGTCGACGACAGCGGCGAGATCGTGGACGCCGTCGACAAGGTGCATCTGGTGCCCTTCGGCGAGTATATCCCCTTCGCGGATGTGGCGGCCCGCTTCGGCGTCGAGCAGTTGGTTGCGGGGCCGATGAACTTCGTTGCCGGAAGCCAGCGCCATCCGCTGGTCCTGCCTGGTGGGCTCGCGGCTGCGCCCTTCATCTGCTATGAAATTATCTTTCCCGACATGATAGCTGTTGACGCTGCGTCAAGCCGGCTTATGGTGAACGTCACGAACGACGCGTGGTTCGGCGATACGCCCGGCCCCTATCAGCACTTCAGGCAGGCGCAAGTGCGGGCCGTCGAGACGGGGTTGCCGTTGCTGCGCGCCGCCAACAACGGGGTTTCCGGGATCATCGACCAGCGCGGGCGTGTTGTGGACGCTCTGGCCCTGGATGTCAGGGATAGCCTGGATGCGGTGATTGCGGTGCCCGACGAAGCGGGCGCGCTGCTTCCCATGCGCCGGCAGGTGGGTGCCGCGATCCTTATGCTCTTTTTTCTATGGGCATGCACAGGATTGGTGGTTCAGAGGCTACGGGCGAATTGACACCGGATATATTAGAAACTCATATTGAATAGTCCGGCTCAGCGGCTCGCGGCCAGTTGCATCGTTGGGGGTATCAAGATGCACCGGACGAAAACAAAAAAGATAAGCGAAAAGCCGGCCGCTGCCGGCGAGGAAAAGATGGCAGACAAAGATAACAAGAAGAAGCCGAATCCGACCGATGTTCACGTTGGCAGCAGGATCAGGCTCCGTCGCAACATGCTTGGAATGAGCCAGGAGAAGCTCGGCGAAAACCTCGGAATAACCTTCCAGCAGATCCAGAAATACGAAAAGGGCACCAACCGGGTGGGCGCCAGTCGTCTGCAGGCGATCGCCAATATTCTCGGCGTCCCCGTCGCCTTCTTCTTCGAGGACCTTCCCGGACACGAGACGACCGGCAACCGCGGCTTCGCGGAAGATCCTTCAGCGGCGCTCGCGCTCGACTTCTGCACCAGCGCCGAAGGGCTGCAGCTCAACCGCGCCTTCGTCAGGATCGCCGACCTGAAGGTGCGCCGCCGGATCATCGATCTGGTGAAGAGCCTGGCGGCCGAGGACTAGACCGGCCGCTTCCCGTTCCGTGCCGCGGTCTGAAAATCCGTTCCGCAACCATGGCTCCGTACGAGGCAATGGTTGCTTGACGAAAGCGGGCGCGCATCGGTAACACCATGCCCGTCCGTTGGCGGCCTGTTGCCGGCCGAACTGCAAAAAGGGGATATCCGTGACGCGGCAGAACTATCTCTTCACTTCCGAATCCGTGTCCGAGGGACACCCCGACAAGGTCTGCGACCGCATCTCCGACGAAATCGTCGACCTCGTCTACCGCGAGGCGAAGAAGACCGGCATGGATCCCTGGAAGGTCCGCGTCGCCTGCGAGACGCTGGCCACCACCAACCGGGTCATCATCGCCGGCGAGGTGCGCGTGCCGGAGTCGCTGATGAAAGTCGACAAGCACGGCAACAAGGTCGTCAATCCGTCGAAGTTCAAGTCGGTCGCCAGGAAGGCGATCCGCGCGATCGGCTACGAGCAGGAAGGCTTCCACTGGAAGACGGCCAAGATCGACGTGCTGCTGCACGGCCAGTCTCCGGACATCGGCCAGGGCGTGGACAACGCCGCCGACCGCCAGGGCGAGGAAGGCGCGGGCGACCAGGGCATCATGTTCGGCTATGCCTGCCGCGAGACGCCCGACCTGATGCCGGCGCCGATCTACTACAGCCACAAGATTCTCGAACTGCTTTCGGCCGCCCGCCATGCCGGCAAGGGCGACGCCGGCAAGCTCGGCCCGGACGCCAAGAGCCAGGTCACGGTCAAGTACGTCGACGGCAAGGCCGCCGAGGCCACGTCGATCGTGCTCTCGACCCAGCATCTCGACGGCAGCTGGGATTCCAAGAAGGTGCGCAAGGTGGTCGAGCCCTATATTCGCGAGGCGCTCGGCGACCTGAAGATCGCCAAGGACTGCAACTGGTACATCAACCCGACCGGCAAGTTCGTTGTCGGCGGGCCCGATGGCGATGCCGGCCTGACCGGCCGCAAGATCATCGTCGACACCTATGGCGGCGCGGCGCCCCATGGCGGCGGCGCGTTTTCGGGCAAGGACACCACCAAGGTCGACCGCTCGGCCGCCTATGCCGCGCGCTACCTCGCCAAGAATGTCGTGGCGGCCAAGCTCGCCGATCGCTGCACCATCCAGCTGTCCTACGCCATCGGCGTGGCCCAGCCGCTTTCGGTCTATGTCGACCTGCACGGCACCGGCAAGGTCGAGGAAGCGAAGCTCGAGACTGTCCTGCGCGAGGTCATGGACCTTTCCCCGTCCGGCATCCGCAAGCATCTGGACCTCAACCGTCCGATCTACGCCAAGACGTCGTCCTACGGGCATTTCGGCCGCAAGCCAGGCCGCGACGGTTCCTTCTCGTGGGAGAAGACGGACCTTGCGAAGGAACTGAAGGAGCGGCTGGCGGCCTAGCCGCGGGCCGCATCGCGAACGCCATGACCGAAGGCCGCGCAAGCCGTTCGACGGAAGCCTTTTTTGGGCGGCGGCGCGGCAAGCCGGTGCGTCCGCAGCAGGCGGCCGCGCTCGTCGAGGGGCTGAAGCGCCACGGGCTCGATCTCGGCCAGCCGGCACCGGCCGATGTCCGGGGTCTGTTCGAGGCCGACGTGTCGGCGGTACGGCTCGAGATCGGCTTCGGCGGCGGCGAGCACCTCCTGAACGAGGCGACCGGTCACCCGGCCGCCGGCTTCATCGGCGTCGAGCCGTTCGTCAATTCGATGGCCAAGATGATGGCGGCGCAGGCGCAGGCCCGTCTCGCCAACCTGCGCGTCTACGACGACGACGCGACCCGCCTGCTCGACTGGCTGCCGGACGCGTCGCTGGACGGCATCGACCTGTTCTACCCCGACCCTTGGCCGAAGAAGAAGCACTGGAAGCGGCGCTTCGTCAGCCCCGTCAACCTCGACCGTTTCCACCGCGTGCTCAAGCCCGGCGGCCTCTTCCGCTTCGCCTCCGACATCGAAAGCTACGTCAACTGGACGCTGCTCCATTGCGGCGCCCATGGCGGCTTCGAATGGCTGGCGGCCGACGCCGGCGACTGGCGAACGCCTTATCGGGGCTGGCCCGGCACGCGCTACGAGGCGAAGGCGCTACGCGAGGGCCGCACGCCGGCCTATCTGACGTTCCGGCGGCGGTGAAGGCCACGCCTTGCAGCGGTCAAGGCGACCTGCCAAGATGACCGTCAAAACGAGCCAGGGCCTGACGCCTGGCCGGTTCTTTTCAAGGGAGGAGTTGAAATGAAGCGCTTCGTACTGTCCGCAATGCTGGCCGGCGTGCTGGCGATGCCCGCCATCGCCGGCGACTACAAGATCATGGCGCCGGCCTCGCCCGGCGGCGGCTGGGACCAGACGGCGCGCTCGATGCAGGCGGCCCTGCAGGACGAAAAGATTTCCGACAGCGTTCAGGTGGTCAACGTGCCCGGCGCCGGCGGTACGATCGGCCTTGCCCAGTTCGTCAACCAGGCCGGCGGCGATCCCACGCAGCTGATCGTCGGCGGCTATGTCATGGTCGGCGCTATCCTCACCAACAAGTCGCCGGTGACGCTCGACCAGGTGACGCCGATCGCCCGGCTGACCGGCGAGTTCGAGGCGCTCGTCGTGCCGGCCGCCTCCGAGATCAAGGACATGGCTGGCCTCGTCGAGAAGCTGAAGGCCGACCCTGGCTCCGTGTCCTGGGGCGGCGGCTCCGCCGGCGGCACCGACCACATCACCGCCGGCCTGATCGCGAAGGCGGTGGGCGTCGATCCGACCAAGGTGAACTACATCGCCTTCTCCGGAGGCGGCGAGGCGCTCGCGGCGATCCTCGGCAACCAGGTGACGGTCGGCGTCTCCGGCTATGGCGAGTTCGCCGAGCAGATCAAGGCTGGCACGCTGCGCATCATCGGCATCTCCAGCGACGAGCGCATCGCCGGCGTCGATGCGCCGACGCTGAAGGAATCCGGAGTCGACGTCTCCATCCAGAACTGGCGCATGGTGGCGGCCGCGCCCGGCATCACCGATGAGCAGAAGGCGGCCATCGTCGCGGATATCGACAAGATGGTGAACTCCGCGACCTGGCAGAAGACCCTCGCCGACAAGGGATGGGCCAACACCTACCTCGCCGGCGACGCCTTCGGCGAGCAGCTCAAGAAGGACAATGAGTCGACCGCCGCGATCCTGAAGGACATCGGCCTCGTGCAATGACCGAGGCCGGCCCCAGGCGATCCGGTCGGGGACCGGACAAGGCGGCGCTGGTCATCGCGGCTCTGCTGATGCTCGTCGCGGTGGCCATCGCCGTGAGCACTGCGGGAATGGGCGGCGTCGCCGTCTATTCCCCGGTCGGCCCCAAGACGTTTCCCTATATCGTGGCGGCAGGCCTGTTCGGGCTCGGCGCGCTGACCGCGCTCGAGGCCTGGCGCGGCGACTTTCCCGACCGCGAGACACAGGCGCTCGGGCCGATGGCGTGGATCATCGGCGGGCTCGCGCTGCAGATGCTGACCATGAAGACGCTCGGCTTCTCGATCGCCACCGGGGTTCTGTTCGCGGCCACCGCCAAGGGGTTCGGCCGCGGCCCGCTGTGGCTGACGGTGCCGGTCGGCATCGTCTTCTCGTTCATCGTCTGGTTCATCTTCGCCAAGGGACTGCAGCTCAGCCTGCCGGCCGGGCCGCTGGAGCAACTTTTCTGAATCCGGAGGGGTCCGAAGCGTGAATACCTTCGAGTTGCTCGGCCAGGGCCTTCTCACCGCGCTGCAGTGGTCGCACCTGCTCTATGCGCTGATCGGCGTGACGCTCGGCACCGCCGTCGGCGTCCTGCCCGGCATCGGCCCGGCGCTCACAGTCGCGCTGCTGCTGCCGGTGACCTACAAGCTCGATCCCGCCGGCTCCCTGATCATGTTCGCCGGCATCTACTACGGCGGCATGTACGGCGGGTCGACCACGTCGATCCTGCTCAACACGCCAGGCGAGAGCGCATCCATCGTCACCGCGCTCGAAGGCAACAAGATGGCGCGCCAGGGGCGCGGCGGACCGGCCCTGGCCACCGCCGCGATCGGTTCCTTCGTCGCCGGTCTGATCGCGACGCTTGGCCTGGCGTTCATCGCCCCGACGGTGGTCAAGTTCGCGCTGTCGTTCGGGCCGGCCGAGTATTTCGCCCTGATGTTGCTCGCCTTCATGACCGTCTCGGCTGCCTTCGGCGACTCGACCCTGCGGGGACTGACGTCCCTGTTCATCGGGCTGGCGCTCGGCCTCATCGGCATCGACCAGCTCACCGGGCAGACCCGGTTGGCCATGGGCCTGCCCAACCTGTTCGACGGCATCGCGGTCACGACGTTGGCGGTCGCGCTGTTCGCTATCGGCGAGACGCTCGCCGTGGTGTCGGCAAAGCACCTCGCGGAGGAGAAGGTCGAGGCGGTCAAGGGCTCGGTCTGGATGACCCGCGAGGACTGGAAGCGGTCCTGGATGCCATGGCTGCGCGGCACGGCCATCGGTTTCCCGATCGGCGCGATGCCGGCCGGCGGCGCCGACGTCTCGAGCTTCCTGTCCTATTCGGCCGAGCGCAACTTCTCGAAACACCCGGAGGAGTTCGGACACGGCGCGATCGAGGGTGTCGCCGGACCGGAAGCGGCGAACAACGCGTCGGCCGCCGGGACGCTTGTGCCGCTATTGACGCTCGGCCTGCCGACCACGGCGACCGCCGCCATCATGCTCGCCGGGTTCCAGCAGTTCGGCCTGCAGCCCGGCCCGCTGCTCTTCATCACCAACGCGCCGCTCGTCTGGGGCCTGATCTCCAGCCTGCTCGTCGCCAACCTGATGCTGCTCGTGCTGAACCTGCCGCTGATCGGGCTGTGGGTCAGGCTGCTGACCATTCCCCGTCCATGGCTCTACGGAGGCATCCTGGTCTTTGCAACGCTCGGCACGATCGGCGCCGACGGCTCGACCTATTCGCTGTTCGGAATCCCGATCTCGTTCGGGCTTGGCCTGCTGATGCTGTTCGGCATTCTGGGCTACGCGCTGCGGCGCTTCCACTATCCGATCGCGCCGGTGGTGGTCGGCCTCATCCTCGGTCCCATGGCGGAGAAGAGCCTCAGGCAGGCGCTGCAGATCAGCCAGGGCGATCCGACGGCGCTGTTTCACTCCTGGATCGCCATCGGATTGTGGCTGCTGGCGCTGACGGCTGTCTTCCTGCCGCTCTATCTGCGCTATCGCGGCAGCAAGGTGCTGGCGCAGATCGCATCCGACGCCGACTGAGCGCGCCAGGCGGCTTGCCGGGCGCGCAGGCCGATGGCCTAGAGGCGGATCGTGCGGAACTGCCTCGGATCGATGCCGAGGCCGCGCAGGTTCTTGGCCCTGGGCTGGCGGCCTTCGCTGACGGCCGCGGCCGCGGCGATGGCGTCGCCGAAGACTGTGAGGATGCCGCCAAGGCGGCTGCGGGGGGTGGTCATGGCTAACTCGCTTTCCGACGCCGGCGGGCGGCGCCACCTCTAAACTAGGAACTACGGACACCCTCGGTCAGGGCTGCTGCGGCAGGGCAGCCATGCGCCGGCTGCATGGGCACGGAGGCGCTGGCCAGGGCCGCAGGGGCCCGTGGCTTGCAAATCGCGCCGATTGGCTCTATATCAGCCCGAAATTCTTGGTCGGTATGACGAAGAGTGGGTCCACCCGGTCCCGCTCTTTTTTGTTACCGATCGGGGCGTTGCCCGGACCTTGGCAACTGGAGACCCGATGACGACTGCCGGCGATACGATGGAGGATGACCGCATCATCCGCGAAAGCGGCGTCGATGCGCGCGTTGCCGCCATCGTCATGCCGGTGCTTCGCGGAATGGGCTTCCGGCTGGTGCGGGTGCGCCTGCTCGGCCAGAACGGGCTGACGCTGCAGATCATGGCCGAGCGCGACGACGGCACCATGACCGTCGAGGATTGCGAGGAAGTAAGCCGCGCGGTCTCGCCGGCGCTCGACGTCGCCGATCCCGTCGAAAAGGCCTATCATCTGGAGGTCTCGTCGCCGGGCATCGACCGCCCGCTGGTGCGCAAGTCGGATTTCGCGACCTGGTCCGGCCACCAGGTGAAAATGGAGACGTCGGTCCTGGTTGCCGACCGCAAGCGCTTCAAGGGCAGGATCGCCGAAGCCGGCCAGGACGACGTCCTGATCGAGCGCGACGTGCCGGCCTATGGCGACTCGGCGGCCGTCCGGGTTCCCTACGAGGCGATCGCCGAGGCGCGCCTGGTGCTGACGGATGACCTCATCCGCGACGCGCTGTCCAAGGACAACAAGGCGCGCAAGGAAGCAAGGAAACGCCGCGGCGGGCAGGACGACGCCGACGCGGACAACGAAACGGACGTTTGATCGGACATCCGGCCCCGGCCGGGAGACATGTTCAGGGAGACAGAAATGGTAGTCAGTGCGAACAGGCTCGAACTGCTGCAGATCGCCGATGCGGTTGCGCGTGAAAAGTCTATCGACAAGTCGATCGTCATCGCCGCGATGGCCGACGCCATCCAGAAGGCGGCGCGCCAGCGCTACGGCCAGGAGACCAACATCCGCGCCGACATCAACCCGAACACCGGCGAGATGAAGCTGCAGCGCCTGATGGAAGTCGTCGAGACCGTCGAGGACTACGGCCGCCAGATCGCGCTGTCGTCCGCGCAGGAGCGCAATCCGGACGCCGAGATCGGCGACTTCATCGCCGAGCAGCTGCCGCCGATGGATTTCGGCCGCATTGCAGCCCAGTCGGCTAAACAAGTCATTGTTCAAAAAGTGCGCGAGGCAGAGCGCGACCGCCAGTTCGATGAATACAAGGATCGCATCGGCGAGATCGTCAACGGCAGCGTGAAGCGCGTCGAATACGGCAACGTCATCGTCGACCTCGGCCGCGGCGAGGCGATCATTCGCCGCGACGAGCTGATCCCGCGCGAGAACTTCAAGTACGGCGACCGCGTGCGCGCCTATGTCTACGACGTCCGGCGCGAGCAGCGCGGCCCGCAGATCTTCCTGTCGCGTACCCACCCGCAGTTCATGGCCAAGCTGTTCACCATGGAAGTGCCGGAAATCTACGACGGCATCATCGAAATCAAGTCGGTCGCCCGCGATCCGGGCAGCCGCGCCAAGATCGCGGTCGTCTCGCGCGACTCCTCGATCGACCCGGTTGGCGCCTGCGTCGGCATGCGCGGCTCCAGGGTCCAGGCCGTCGTCGGCGAACTGCAGGGCGAGAAGATCGACATCATCCCGTGGTCGCCCTCGGCCGCGTCCTTCATCGTCAATGCCCTGCAGCCGGCTGAAGTCGCCAAGGTGGTGCTGGACGAGGAGGCCGAGCGCATCGAGGTGGTTGTCCCCGACGACCAGCTTTCGCTCGCCATCGGCCGCCGCGGCCAGAACGTCCGCCTTGCATCGCAGCTGACCGGCTGGGACATCGACATCCTGACCGAGCAGGAGGAGTCCGAGCGGCGCCAGAAGGAGTTCGTCGAGCGTTCGACGCTGTTCATGGAGGCGCTCGACGTCGACGAGATGGTCGGCCAGGTCCTGGCGTCCGAAGGCTTCACCTCGGTCGAGGAAGTCGCCTATGTCGAACCCGACGAGATTTCGTCGATCGACGGCTTCGACGAGGATACAGCAAGCGAGATCCAGCAGCGCGCCCGCGACTATCTGGAGAAGATCGAGGCCGAGCACGACGCCAAGCGCAAGGAATTGGGCGTCCTGGACGAGCTTCGCGAGATTCCCGGCGTGACCACCGCCATGATGGTGGTGCTCGGCGAGGACGGCGTGAAGTCGATCGAGGACTTTGCCGGCTACGCGGTCGACGACCTCGTCGGCTGGAAGGAGCGCAAGGACGGCGAGACCAAGTTCTTCCCGGGCGTTCTCGCCGCCCACAACGTGTCGCGCGCCGAGGCTGAGCAGATGGTGCTGGCCGCGCGCCAGCTGGCGGGCTGGATCGCACCGGAGGAAGAGGCGGCCGACGCCGAAGCTCCGGTCGACGTGGAAGCCTGACGTGAGCCGGCGCGGAAAAGGTCTCGGAGCGTTCCTTGCCAGAGATGAACGATCGCACCTGCATCGTCACGCGCCGCCCGGCCGAGCCGGATGAACTGATCCGGTTCGTCGTCGGCCCGGACCGGGCCGTCGTGCCGGACCTGAAGAGAAACCTGCCCGGACGCGGATGCTGGGTGACCGGCGACCGCGAGCACGTCGATAAGGCGGTCAAGAAGGGCCTGTTCGCGCGGGCGCTGAAGACCGAGGTTTCGGTGCCCGCCGACCTTGGCGACATGGTCGACAGGTTGCTGGCTAAGTCCGCCCTCGGAGCGCTCGGGCTGGCGCGAAAGGCTGGCGTCGTTGCACTCGGCGCGACGAAAGTCGAGGCGTCGGTGCGCAACGGAACGGCGCTCCTGGTGCTGCACGCCGCTGAGGCGTCCGGGGACGGCCAGCGCAAGATTGCCCAGGCGCGTCGCGCGACCGTTCACGCGGGAGGCCCGGAAATCATGGCCTACAAACTTTTTTCCGAACAGGAATTGGGTTTGGCATTGGGCGGTACAAATGTGATACATGCAGCCGTTCTTGCGGGCGACGCTGGGCGAGCGGCTGAAAAGCGCACGGTGGCGCTTGACCGATACCGGGGCGGTTCTCCGGACGAGTTGGCGATGTTTGCGGCGATTGCTGACGGGAATGTGGCCGCAGAGGATATGGAATGAGCGATACGAAAACCGGAGACGACAAGACGTTGAGCGTCAATCCCAAGAAGACGCTGACGCTGAAGCGTCCGGGCGTCGAGCAGTCGACCGTGCGGCAGAATTTCTCGCATGGGCGCACGAAATCTGTCGTCGTCGAGACCAAGCGCAAGTTCGTCAAGCCGGGCGAGAAGCAGGAGTCGGTGTTCACGCCGAAGGCTCCGCCCGCCCCGGCAAAGCCCGCGCCCGTGGTACAGGAAGCCAAGCCGGCGCCCGCGGCCCCGGCCCCCGACCGGCCCAACCTCGTCCTCAACGACCTGTCGGCCGAGGAGATCGAGGCCCGCCGCCGCGCGCTCGAAGGCTCCAAGGCGCGTGAGATCGAGGACCGCCAGCGCGCCGCCGAGGACGCCAAGCGTCGCCAGGAAGAAGAAGAGCGCCGCAAGCGCGAGCGCGAGGAATCCGCCCGCCGTCAGGCCGAGGAAGAGGCCCGCCTGCTCGCCGAGGCCGAGTCGCGCCGCCGCGCCGAGGAAGAGGCCCGCCGCCGCACGCCGACGGCCGACGCCGCCCCAGAAGAGGAAGAGGCGAAGCCGCGCCGTCCGGCCACGGCCGGCCTGCCGCCGCGCCGCCTTGCGCCGGCCCAGCCCGAGCGCCCGCAGCGCACCAAGGGCGAGGACGACCGTCGCCGCGGCAAGCTGACGCTGAACTCGGCGACTGCCGGCGACGACGCACGCTCGCGCTCGCTGTCGTCGATGCGCCGCCGCCAGGAGAAGTTCAAGCGCGCCCTCCACCAGGAGCCGCGCGAGAAGATCGTCCGCGAGGTCGTCCTGCCGGAGACCATCACCATCGCCGATCTCGCCAACCGCATGTCGGAGCGCGCGGTCGATATCGTGAAGTTCTTCATGAAGCAGGGCCAGATCCTGAAGCCGGGCGACGTGATCGACGCCGACACGGCCGAACTGGTGGCTTCCGAATTCGGCCACACCGTGCGCCGCGTCGCCGAAGCCGACATCGAGGAAGGCGTGTTCAAGGAGCCGGACAAGCCGGAAGACCTGGAGCCGCGCCCGCCGGTCGTCACCATCATGGGTCACGTCGACCACGGCAAGACGTCGCTGCTCGACGCCATCCGCAACGCCAATGTCGTGTCTGGCGAGGCCGGAGGCATCACCCAGCATATCGGCGCCTATCAGGTCGAGAAGAACGGCAGCAAGATCACCTTCATCGACACGCCCGGCCACGCGGCGTTCACCGCCATGCGCGCCCGCGGCGCGCAGGCGACGGACATCGCGGTTCTGGTGGTGGCGGCCGACGATTCGGTGATGCCGCAGACGATCGAGTCCATCAACCACGCGAAGGCGGCGGGTGTGCCGATCATCGTTGCGATCAACAAGATCGACAAGCCGAGCGCCGACCCGCAGAAGGTGCGCACGCAGCTGCTGCAGCACGAGGTTTTCGTCGAATCGATGGGCGGCGAGGTGCTCGACGTCGAAGTGTCCGCGACCAAGGGGACCAACCTCGACAAGCTTCTCGAGGCGATCCTGCTGCAGGCCGAGCTTCTCGACCTGAAGGCCAATCCGGACCGCACGTCCGAAGGCGTGGTCATCGAGGCGCAGCTTGAAAAGGGCCGTGGCGCCGTTGCGACCGTCCTGGTCCAGACCGGCACCCTGATGATCGGCGACATCGTCGTGGCCGGCAATGAATGGGGCCGCGTGCGCGCGATCGTCGACGATCGCGGCGGGCAGCTCAAGGAAGCCGGCCCCTCGACGCCGGTCGAGGTGCTCGGCCTGCAGGGCGCGCCCCGCGCCGGCGACCGTTTCGCGACGGTGGCCAGCGAGGCTCGTGCGCGCGAGATCACCGAGTATCGCCAGCGGCTGGCGCGCGACAAGGCCGTCGCCAAGCATGCCGGCCAGCGCGGTTCGCTCGAACAGATGATGTCGCAGCTCCAGACCAGCGGGCTTAAGGAGTTCCCACTGGTCATCAAGGGCGACGTGCAGGGTTCGGTCGAGGCGATCATCGCGGCCCTCGAGAAGCTGGGCACCGACGAAGTCAGGGCCCGCATCGTCCATTCCGGCGCCGGCGCCATCACCGAGAGCGACGTGTCGCTGGCGGAGACGTCGGGCGCGGCGATGATAGGCTTCAACGTTCGCGCAAATCCGCAGGCGCGGGCCGCCGCCGAGGCCGCCGGCATCGAGATCCGCTACTACAACATCATCTACAACCTGGTGGATGACGTGAAGGCGGCGATGTCGGGCCTGCTCTCGCCGGAGCGCCGCGAGACCTTCCTCGGCAACGCCGAGATTCTGGAGGTGTTCGACATCACCAAGGTCGGCAAGATCGCCGGCTGCCGTGTCACCGAAGGCAAGGTGGAGCGCGGCGCGGGCGTGCGCCTGATCCGCGACAACGTCGTCATCCACGAAGGCACGCTGAAGACGCTGAAGCGCTTCAAGGACGAAGTGCCCGAGGTCCCGGTCGGCCAGGAGTGCGGCATGGCCTTCCAGAACTTCGAGAACCTTCAGGTCGGCGACATCATCGAGTGCTTCCGCGTCGAGATGGTGACGCGGTCGCTCTAGGGGCGTATCGCCGGCTTTAGTTGCGGCGGCGGCGATGCCGCCGCCCCGGAATTCATGAACCGTGCCCGCGGTCCCATTCCGCGCGCACGGATCGAGATAGGAACCATGTCGAGATCCTCAGGCTCCGGCCCCTCCCAGCGCATGCTGCGCGTCGGCGAACAGGTGCGCCATGCCCTCGCCGATCTATTGCGGCGCGGCGAAATCATCGATCCGTTGATCGAAGGCAGCGTTATCTCGATCTCCGAGGTGCGGATGTCGCCGGACCTGAAGATCGCCACGGCCTTCGTCTCGCCGCTCGGCCCGGGCGACCACCTGGCAGTGGTCAAGGCGCTGAACAGCCACGCCAAATTCATTCGCGGCCGGGTTACGCATGCGCTTCGGCAGATGAAATACATGCCCGAGTTCCGCTTCAGGCTCGACACCAGCTTCGACAATTTCTCGAGGATCGACGATCTGCTGAAGTCGCCCGAAGTGGCGCGCGATCTCGATCACGACACGAACGACAAGGACGATTGATGGCCCGTCGCGGCAAGAAGAAGGGCCGGTCGGTCTCCGGCTGGGTGATCTTGGACAAGCCGGTCGGCATGGGCTCGACCGAGGCCGTCGCCAAGGTGAAGTGGCTGTACCAGGCCGACAAGGCCGGTCACGCCGGCACCCTCGACCCGCTGGCGTCCGGCATGCTGCCGATCGCGCTCGGCGAGGCGACCAAGACCGTTCCCTATGTCCAGGACGGCGCCAAGGTCTATCGGTTCACCGTTGCCTGGGGCGAGGAGCGTTCGACCGACGACCTCGAGGGTCCGGTCACCAGGACCTCGGACAAGCGGCCTGGCGAAGACGATATCCGCGCTTTGCTTCCGAAATACACCGGCGTCATCATGCAGGCGCCGCCGCAGTTTTCCGCCATCAAGATCGCCGGCGAGCGCGCCTACGACATGGCCCGTTCGGGCGAAGTCGTCGACATCCCCGAGCGCGAGGTGGAGATCGGCCGCTTCGACCTGCTCGAGATGCGTCCCGACGGCAGCACCGTCTTCGAGATCGAATGCGGCAAGGGCACCTATGTGCGCAGCCTCGCGCGCGACATGGGCCGAGACCTCGGCTGCTACGGCCACATCGCGGAACTGCGCCGCACCGAGGTCGACCCCTTTACGCCGGAAGACTTCGTCACGGTCCCGGAACTCGAGTTGGCGCGCTTCGGCGAAGCCGGCCAGGCGGCGTGGGAAGAGGCGGGCAAGCCGCTCCTCGACTTCGGCGCGATCGACGATCTGCTGATCGACACGGGCGCCGCGCTCGAATGCCTGCCGCAGGTCGCCCTCTCCGACGACGCTGCCCACCGGATCAGGCTCGGCAATCCCGTCATCATCCGCGGTCGCGACGCCCCCGTCGAAGCCGAGGAAGCCTGCGCGACGGCGCGCGGGCGGCTGGTGGCCATCGGCGCCATCGAGGCCGGCATGTTCAAGCCGAAGCGCGTCTTCGCCGGATGATGCCTTCGATGTTTGCCTGGCCGCGTCGCCAAATGCTCTCTGGCTTTTTCCGTGGAATTCGCCTATATGCCGCGCAACATCGCGCAGGACGGGCAGTTTCTGCCTGAATTTGGCGCCTTGTTCACCGGCCCCTGCTGGACGACATCCCGGCTGTGGGCGACCCCGTTCCTCAGATCAGAAAGGAAGAATCCGATGTCGATCACTGCTGAACGTAAGCAGGCCCTGATGGCCGAATTCGCAACCGCCAAGGGCGACACCGGTTCGCCCGAAGTCCAGGTTGCCGTGCTTTCCGAACGCATCAAGAACCTGACCGAGCACTTCAAGGACCACAAGAAGGACAACCATTCCCGCCGTGGCCTGCTCGCTCTGGTCTCGCAGCGCCGCAGCCTGCTTGACTATCTCAAGCGCAAGGATGAGGCCCGCTACTCGGCCCTGATCGAGAAGCTCGGCCTGCGCCGCTAACTACCCGACCGGCGCGCCTTGGCGCGCCGGTTTCGCATTCGGGCGGCCAACCAGGCTGCCCGCTGGTTCAATGGCCGGAAGGGTCCGGCGAGAACCCCCATGGACGGTCATGGGGCAGGATTGCAGGACGCTCGGGCTGCGGGCATTTCGTTCAGGCCCCACGCTTCGAGCTTCCCGTTGTCTTGCCCGTGGCTCGCCCGAACGAAGCCAGGGACGGCTTTTGCGCGACTTTAGGAACCGCGCGGAGCCTCCCGATATGAAGGACACGACATGTTCAATCACCACAAAGTCGAAATCGAATGGGGCGGCCGCCCGCTCATCCTCGAGACCGGCAAGATCGCCCGCCAGGCCGACGGCGCCGTGCTCGCCACCTACGGCGAGACCGTCGTTCTCGCCACCGTCGTCTCGGCCAAGGAGCCGAAGCCGGGCTTCGACTTCTTCCCGCTCACCGTGAACTACCAGGAAAAGACGTTTGCCGCCGGCAAGATCCCGGGCGGCTACTTCAAGCGCGAAGGCCGTCCCTCCGAGAAGGAGACGCTGGTTTCCCGCCTGATCGACCGTCCGATCCGCCCGCTCTTCGCCGACGGCTACAAGAACGACACGCAGATCGTCGTCACCGTGCTGCAGCATGATCTCGAGAACGATCCGGACATCGTCTCGATCGTCGCCACCTCGGCCGCTCTGACCCTGTCGGGCGTTCCCTTCATGGGCCCGATCGGCGGCGCGCGCGTCGGCTATGTCAACGGCGAATACGTGCTCAACCCGCATGTCGACGAGATGCCCGAGTCCAAGCTCGATCTCGTCGTGGCCGGAACGGATTCGGCCGTGCTGATGGTGGAATCGGAAGCCCAGGAGCTGCCCGAGGACGTCATGCTCGGCGCCGTGATGTTCGGCCACAAGGGCTTCCAGCCGGTGATCGATGCGATCATCAAGCTCGCCGAGGTCGCCGCCAAGGAGCCGCGCGACTTCACGCCGCCGAGCTACAGCGAACTCGAGGCCGAGATGCTGAAGCTCGTCGAGGGCGAGCTGCGCGACGCCTACAAGAACGTCGACAAGCAGAAGCGCTACGCCGCGGTTGACGCGGTCAAGGCCAAGGTCAAGGCGGCGTTCGCCCCGGTCGGCGAGGAAGCCCCGAGGTGGACGGCGGAGCAGGTCGGCGCCGTGTTCAAGGAGCTCCAGGCCAAGATCGTGCGCTGGAACATCCTCGATACCCAGTCCCGCATCGACGGCCGCGACCTCAGCACGGTCCGCAAGATCGTGTCGGAAGTCGGCGTGCTGCCGCGCACCCACGGTTCGGCGCTGTTCACGCGCGGCGAGACGCAGGCGCTGGTCGTCGCCACGCTGGGCACCGGCGAGGACGAGCAGTATGTCGACAGCCTGACCGGCATGTACAAGGAGAAGTTCCTCCTCCACTACAACTTCCCGCCCTACTCGGTCGGCGAGACCGGCCGCATGGGCTCGCCGGGCCGCCGCGAGATCGGCCACGGCAAGCTCGCCTGGCGCGCTATCCGGCCGATGCTGCCTTCGGCCGAGCAGTTCCCCTACACGCTGCGCGTCGTTTCCGAGATCACCGAGTCGAACGGCTCGTCCTCGATGGCGACGGTCTGTGGCACCTCGCTGGCGCTGATGGATGCGGGCGTTCCGCTCGCCAAGCCGGTAGCGGGCATCGCCATGGGCCTGATCAAGGAAGGTGAGCGCTACGCGGTGCTCTCCGACATCCTCGGTGACGAGGACCACCTCGGCGACATGGACTTCAAGGTGGCCGGCACCCGTGATGGCGTCACCTCGCTGCAGATGGACATCAAGATCTCCGGCATCACCGAGGAGATCATGAAGGTCGCGCTGGACCAGGCCAAGGGCGGCCGCCAGCACATCCTCGGCGAAATGGCGCATGCGCTGTCCGGCGCCCGCGCCGAGCTCGGCGAGTTCGCGCCGCGCATCGAGGTCATGCACATCCCGACCGACAAGATCCGCGACGTGATCGGCTCGGGCGGCAAGGTCATCCGCGAGATCGTCGAGAAGACCGGCGCCAAGATCAACATCGAGGACGACGGCACGGTGAAGATCGCCTCCTCGAACGCCAAGGAGATCGAGGCCGCCAAGAAGTGGATCCACACTATCGTGGCCGAGCCGGAAGTCGGTGAGATATACGAGGGCACCGTGGTGAAGACCGCCGACTTCGGCGCCTTCGTCAACTTCTTCGGCCCGAAGGACGGCCTCGTCCACATCTCCCAGCTGGCCGACGCCCGCGTCCAGAAGACCACCGACGTGGTCAAGGAAGGCCAGAAGGTCTACGTCAAGCTGATGGGCTTCGACGAGCGCGGCAAGGTCCGACTGTCGATGAAGGTCGTCGACCAGGAGACCGGCAAGGAGATCGTCCGCGAGAAGAAGGCTGAAGGCGAAGAGACCGCCGCCTGATCTTCGCGTACTTGCGAGTTGAAGCGGGCGCGGCGCAAGCCGC
>NZ_JBFOCI010000002.1:836557-991370 GCF_040813675.1 Mesorhizobium marinum
AAGCCGCGCCCGCTTTGCGTTGGATGGTGGGTCAGGCGATCTGCCGCAGCCGCTCCTGCGTCTCGGCGACCAGCGTCCGCGTCAGTTCGGCTGCCGGCATTTCGCGACCGAGCCGCATTGCCTGTCCGGACCACATGGGCGTGAAGTCGCCCGAACCGGCCGGCTCCGCCTTGCCCCGGAGCGGCATCAGCGCGCCGCCGGCCAGCGGGAATTGCGGCGGCAGGTCGGACATCGCGCCGACCTCGCGGATGACGCGGTTGGCAATGCCGCGCGCCGGGCGGCCGGTGAAGACGCGCGTCAGCACCGTGTCGTCGTCCCAGGCAACCTTCAGCGCTGCGCGATGCGGCGCGACGAGCTTTGCCTCCGGGCAGAACAAATAGGCCGTTCCGATCTGCGCAGCGGATGCGCCGAGCGCCAGCGCGGCGGCGATGCCGCGTCCGTCGGCGATGCCGCCGGCGGCGATGACCGGGACGTTCACCGCGTCGGCCACCTGTGGCACCAGCGCCATCGTCCCGACCTGCTGGTCCGCATGCTCTGAAAGGAAGATGCCGCGATGGCCGCCGGCTTCGAAGCCTTGCGCGATCACCGCGTCGCAGCCACGTTCTTCCAGCCAGATCGCCTCGCGCACCGTGGTGGCCGATGCGATAACCTTCGCGCCCGAGGCCTTCACGCGGGCGACGAGCGGCGCCGGCGGCAGGCCGAAGTGGAAGCTGACCACCTCGGGCCGCAGTTCCTCGACGGTCTGGCAAAGCGCCTCGTCGAAGGGCGTTCTGTTCGACACCGGGATCGGTTCCGCCGGATCGACACCGAGTTCCGAATAGTAGGGTTTCAGCGTCTCCCGCCACGCCGCTTCCCGGCCTTCGTCATAGGCGGGCGGAACATGGCAGAAGAAGTTCATGTTGATCGGCGCCTCGGTGGCGGCGCGGATTTTCGCCATTTCGGCACGCGTCTGCTCGTGGCTGAGCAGGGCGGACGGCAGCGCCCCCAGTCCGCCGGCGCGGGCGACGGCTATCGCCATGTCGGAGAGAACGGGCCCGGCCATCGGCGCCAGCAGGATCGGATGGTCGATGCTGAACAGGTCGAGAATTCGACGGTCGCGCCACATGATGGTTCCCTCCGTTCGCCAGTCAGTCTACATCGGGTCGCCGCGATAGCGCTGCGCCATCGCCAGGGGGGCGATAAGCCAGTATGCGTCGACCGAATTTTGGCCGGACAGCGTCGCCCCGGCGCTTCCGAGCCTTGAAGGACTTCAGCGCCGATGAAGCCAGGCCCGCTCGCCACCCTCTTCCACCCCTTCGAGACAGGGGACCTCGCCCTGCCGCGTCAGGGCACCCGGGCGTTGTTCCTGGGCGCCGAACCGGGTTTCCGTCTGCCCGAAGGTTTTGGCGCGCAATTGGCGCTGGTACAGGGTTTTAGGCCGCATGTCCTCGGGCTGGAAGCTGCCGGACACCGGGTGACGCATGAGGTCGAAGGCGACGGCTACGACCTGGCGCTCGTGCTCGCCGGCCGGCATCGCGGGCAGAACGAGGGCCGCATCGCCGAAGCGGTCGAGAGCACCGTTCCCGGAGGGCTGATCGTCGTTGCCGGAAGCACCGACGACGGCATTGGCAGCCTGCGCAAGCGGGTGGCGAAGCTGGTCGACGTCGAGGGCGCGCTGCCGAAGCACCATGGCGTCGTATTCTGGTTCCGGCGGCCGGACGACCCGTCCGCGCTGGTCGCGCTTCGTCCTGCGCCGACGCTGGTCGACGGCCGGTTCCGGACCGCGCCCGGCATGTTCTCGCATGACCGCGTCGATGCGGGCTCGCGGCTCCTCGCACAATGCCTGCCGGATGCGGCCAAGGGCGCCGCCGCTGACTTCTGCTCGGGCTGGGGCTATCTCGCAGCGGAGCTCGCCGCGCATACCGCCGGGCTGGCTTCGATCGACCTCTACGAAGCCGACCGCGCATCGCTGCAGGCAGCCGAAGCCAACCTCAACGCTTTAGCCGCCCGTCCCGCCTTCGACTTCTTCTGGTGTGATCTGGCCAGCGAAAAGGTGGAGCGACGATACGACCTGATCGTCATGAACCCGCCCTTCCACCAGGGACGCGCGTCCGAACCCGGCATCGGCCAGGCGATGATCAAGGCGGCGGCCTTGGCGCTCAAGCCGGGCGGCCAGCTCCTGATGGTGGCGAACCGGGGGCTGCCTTACGCGCAGCCCCTGAAGGACGCGTTCAAAGATGTCAGGGAACTGCGCAGCGAGGGCGGCTTCCGGGTGTTTGCCGCCCGCAAGTAGTCACGAACGCGGCTTGGTCTTCTTCGGATCGTAGTGCGGGAAGGCGACGATCGTTGCGGGCAGGCGCTTCTGGTGGCCGTCGAGCTTGCCGATCTCGACTGCCGTGCCGATCTCCGCATGGGCGACGTCGACGCGGGCGAGCGCGATGTTCTTGCCGAGCACTGGCGAGCGCATCGACGAGGTAACGACGCCGATCTGCGGGCGTCCGACATGCACGCAGTCGCCATGCCCGACATTGACGTTGCCGTCGATCTCCAGCCCGACCAGCTTTCGGGCCGGGGTCTCCTTGCGTCGAATGAGCGCCGCGCGCCCGATAAAGTCGTCCTGCTTGCTTTTCAACGGCACGGTGAAGCCGATGCCCGCCTCGAACGGGTCGGTCTCGTCGGAGAACTCGTAGTTGGCGAAGATCAGCCCGGCCTCGATGCGCACCATGTCGAGCGCGGCCATGCCCATCGGCTTCAGCCCATGCGGCTGGCCGGCCTGCCAGACCGCGTCGAACACCGTCTCCGCATCGCGCGGATGGCAGAAGATCTCGTAGCCGAGTTCGCCGGTATAGCCGGTGCGCGAGACGACGATCGGCACGCCCTGCGCGTCGCCGATCCGGCCGACCGCGAAGCGGAACCATTCGAGTTCCCCGATCGCCGGCTGCACCGGCGGTGTCCAGACGATCTCCTTCAGGATGTCGCGGCTCTTCGGGCCCTGCACCGCGATGTTGTGCAACTGGTCGGTCGAGGAGCGCACCATGACTTTCAGGCCGAGTTCGTCAGCCTGCTGGCGCAGCCAGGCGCCGCCAAAATCGTCACCGCCGATCCAGCGGAAATTGTCGCGCCCGAGCCTGAGCAACGTGCCGTCGTCGATCATGCCGCCATGTTCGTAGCACATGGCCGAATAGACGACCTGGCCGACGCCGAGCTTCTTCACGTCGCGCGTCAGCACATATTGAAGGAGCGCTTCGGAGTCCGGTCCGGTGACTTCGAACTTGCGGAGCGGCGAGAGGTCCATCACCACCGCCTTCTCGCGGCAGGCCCAATATTCCTCGATCGGCCCGGCCTTGGCGAAGGAATTGGCAAGCCAATAGCCCTTGTATTCGATGAAGTCGCGCGTGTGCTGGGCGAAGCGCGAATGGAAGGCGGTCTCGCGGGTCATGACGGGCTCGGCGTCTGGGCTCATTCTTCTGGCGATCGCTCTCGTGAACTTTTCCGCCCCGCTGTAGGTGCGGACATGGATGTCGGTGAGGTCCCAGCCATTGGCCGGCGTGGTATCGTCGGGGCATGCCGAGGACACGCACACGATGTCGGTCAGCGCCCGCAGCAGCACGTAGTCGCCCGGCCGCGACCACGGCTCGTCGGAAACAACCAGCCCGTGCGCATCGATCGCGGTGTTGAAGAAGAAGTTCACCGCCATCCAGCCGGCGCGGGCGTTCACGCCGTGCTCGGCCAGCGCATTGTTGAAGTTGGTCGAGCAGTTGGCGTGGCCGGGATAGCCGATGTCGTCGTAATATTTCGCCGCGCAGGCCAGCGCGAACGCGTCATGGCGGCCGCAGGTGTCCTGCACCACCTCGACCAGCGGCTCCATGTCCTGGTCATAGTATTTCGAGTGCAGGCCCGGCATCGGATAGCTCGACCCCATCAGCGTGCGCGTCGTCGTCACGTCGAGTGGATGGTCCTTGCCCTTGTCCAGCTTGCGCGCCGAAAAGCACTGGAAGTCGGTGCACTGGCGGCCGTCGACGTCGATGATCTGGATGTAGTCGCCGGCCTTGACGAAGTAGGCCTCCGCGGTCGCTGACCTTATCCGCCTGTCCAGCACCGGATCGGCGAGCGGGTCGGGCAGTTCGAACCGTCGCGCCGGCTTCATCGCAGCGCGGCGGATCGTCAGCGTCAGCGGGGTCACCGTGTCCTGCGCCTCGAGCGACATCGGCCCGCCGGGCGCGGCTGCGATCAGCACGCCCGTCCGCTGGACGGTAAAGCTCTGCTCGGTCCCCGCCGGCGTCGCCATGTCGAAGATGCGCAGGCCTTGCGCGCCGGCAAGGTCGAGCCCGCGCCGCTCGATCTTGCGCCGGAACTGCGCAAGGCTCTGTTCGCCCGAAAGCAGGAGCGCCTTCAACCCGGCAGCGTTGCTGTTGCCGGGCGCGCCCAGCATCGTCGCGTCGCTGCGGCCCTGTTGGTCGAAGGCCACGAGCTCGCAGGCCTGCCCGCCCTCGGCATTGATCAGCGTCACCACATCGCCCGCCTCGACGTCGACGAGCAGCGCTCCGCCGCCCTGGACCGTATGGCGTTCGGTGCCCGGTGGCAGCGACAGCCGGCCCGGCGTGATGATAGCGCTCGGCCGTGGCGGGCCGGGGATTACGTCGGGATAACGAACGTGCAGCATGGCGTTCCTTGCCCGGACATCCTGATTTGCATCAGCGGAACATTATTTTAATGCCAAGAATATCCAAGCGCCCGCTGCGGGGCAAGGCATCATGGCATTGCGCCGATGCTATGACGGTCGGGTCGCCATTGCCAGCCGTCGCCTCGTCTGGTGACAGGTCCGGCCGCGGCGGCTAAGAAGCGGCACCTGCGGAGGCCTTGAATGTATCATCACCGTATCACCGACTGGGACGACGCCTACGCCAATGGCGCGAACATCGCGCGCGGAGACCGCTGGCCCGATGCCTGGATCGGTCCTGCCAAGGCCTATCGCGACGAGCGTGTCGCCGCCGGCCGTGCGCGTGTCGACCTCGCCTATGGCGATGGCGAACGCCACCGCTTCGACCTCTTCCTGCCCGAGGGCGCCCCGGCCGGGCTGGTGATCTTCATCCATGGCGGCTACTGGATGCGCTTCGACCAGAGCGCCTGGTCGCATCTGGCCGGCGGGCCGGTCGCGCGCGGCTACGCCGTGGCCATGCCGACCTATACGCTCTGCCCTGAGATCCGCATATCGGGCATCGTTGCCGAAGTCGCCGCCGCGGCGAACAGCATCGCCGGCATGGTCGATGGACCGATCCACCTCGCCGGCCACTCGGCTGGCGGCCATCTGGTGACGCGGCTCGCCTGCACCGACGCGCCCCTGTCGGCGGCGGTGCGCGACAGGCTTCGCAACATCGTTTCCATCTCGGGCCTGCACGACCTCAGGCCGTTGATGCGCACGGCCATGAACGAAACGCTGAGGATCGACCATGCCGAGGCGATGGCGCAAAGCCCGCTCTTCCTCCAGCCGGTCGAGGGCGCGCGCGTGACCTGCTGGGTCGGCGGCGGCGAACGGTCCGAATTCATCCGCCAGAGCAAGCTCCTGGCGCATGCCTGGGTCGGGGTGGGCGCGGCGACTGCCTGCGTCGAGGAGGCCGACCGCCACCACATGAACGTCATCGACGGGCTGACCGATCCTGATCACGCCTTGACCCGCGAACTGCTGGCGGATTGATCCGAACGGGCGAAAGGGTTATCGACTGGCATGAAGGCGCCGGATGCAACCGGCCGCCGCTGAGGAAACCGGCGCAACCGCAATGCGGCCCGCGTCGACAATGGAAAGACCGCGATGAGAGCCGTTTTCGTGCAGCTCCAGTGCCAGCCCGGCAAGACCTATGAAGTCGCCGGCGAACTGTTCGAGCGCGAAATCGTCTCCGAACTCTATTCGACCAGCGGCGAGTACGACCTTCTCATGAAGATCTATATCGACACCGAGGACGACATCGGCAAGTTCATCAACGAGCATGTCGCCAATGTGCCCGGCATCGTGCGGTCGCTGACGACGCTGACCTTCAAGGCGTTTTAGGCCAATCGGCTCAAGAAATCGTTGCTGTGCCGCGGTCCGCTATGTGGCTGGCTTCGCGCCGGCCGAGGCCTTGGTCGCGCTGATGCCCTCAAGCGGCAGCTTGGGCCGGCGCGGCGCGAACGGCGGCTTCGCCAGGTAGTCGACGTGTACCCATCCCTTGCGGCCGTCGCCGACCACCAGCCGCCAGGGGCCGGATTGCGCGACCTCGCGCAGGACCGTGCGGGGCGTAAGCGTCGTGATGACCACGGCATCCGGTCTTGCCTGGGCGCGCATGTGCACCTTTCCGGTCGTCTGCACGAATACGGGCTTGCCCGGCCGGCCGATCGACGCGGTGACGAAGTCCTGGGGCTTCTCCGGAGGGCGGGCGACGGTTTGCGGCAGGACGAGCGTCGGCGGCTTCGGTTCGACCCGCGCAGCGGCGACCTTTCGATCCGCATGCCTGGCGCCGACCGGTTCTGGCGGGACGGGTTTCGCTGCCTCGACCTTGGATCGCTTCGGCTGCGCAGAAGTTGCGGGTTTTGGTTTCGCCGCCGCGCTGCGCTCGCTCCTGGACGCTGGAACGGTTTCCGGCGGTCTCGGACCCTTCATGTCCTCGCGCAGGACCCATACGCCGGCCGCGACCGCGCCGATCAGCAGCCATCTCAGTTTTGGAAGCGCCAAAGCCATGGCGCAAGCATGCCGGCAAGACTTTAAGACGGGGTTGACGGCCGCGTCATGCGGGCGCGGACTGCCAGTCGGCGAAGGCGGCCTTGAGTGCATCGGCGCCCTCGGCGACCGACTTGGCGTCGGGCGAGAAGCCCGCCCCCATCATCTTGCGGCCGAGCATATGGTCGGCCGGGCGGTTCACCGATTCGATGCCAGCCAGCCGTCCGCCCCGGAAGTGGAACACGGAGAACCTGTTGTCTGCCGGCTCGCCGGATACGACCTGGCTGTCGCTTCTGGCGGTCAGGCCCACCATCTGCAGCTTCATGTCGCCGATGTCCGACCAGAACCAGGGAACAGCCGAATAGGCATCCGCATGTCCGGTGATCGTCCTGGCGGCCAGCCTGGCCTGGTCGGTCGCGTTCTGCACCGATTCCAGGCGGACGTCTTCGCCGGTCAGCCAGTGACGGTAGCTGGCGCAGTCGCCGATGGCGAGCACGTCGGGAGCCGAGCTCCGCATCTGCTGGTCGACCCGGATGCCGTTGGCGATCGTTATCCCCGCGGCCTCCGCCAGCTCCGTACTGGGCGTCACGCCGATGCCGACGATGAGCATTCTTGCGGCGACGCGCTCTCCGGTGGAGGTGACCACGGCGCTGACATGGCCGTTCTCGCCTTCGAGCTGCCCGACCATCGTCTGCAGGAGTATTCGTACGCCGGCCTCGGAAAGCCGCTGCGCCACATGGGCGGAGATCGCCGGCGCCACGGCGCGCGCGAGCAGCCGATCCTGCGCCTCGACGACCGTCACGTTGCGTCCGCCCGCCGCAAGGGTTGCGGCGATCTCGAGGCCGATGAAGCCGCCGCCGAGGACGACGACGTCCTCGACTTGCGCTGCCAGGTCGCGGATCAGGCGCGCGTCGGCGATGGAGCGCAGCGACAGGACCCCGCCGAGCGGTCCGCCTTCGAACGTCAGGGTGCGCGGCCGCGAGCCGGTGGCCAGCACCGCCTTGTCGAAGGGCAGGTCGGTTCCCGAGGCAAGCGTCACGCGTCCGGCCGCCGGGTCGAGGCTCGCAACGCGCTCGCCAAGCGCCAGCTCGATGGATGCGCCGGCGAAAAACGCCTCGGCGCGCAGGATCTGCGGCTGCGCGGCTGGATCCTTGATGAAGGTCTTCGAGAGCGGCGGCTTGTGGTAGGGCAGCTCGGCCTCGTCGCCGATCAGGACGATGCGTCCGTCATAGCCTTCTTCGCGCAGGCTTGCCGCCGCCTGCACGCCGCCGTGTCCTGCTCCGATGATGACGACGCCGTTCTTCATGCTCTCACACAGGGCTACCATTGCGCCGCGGAGCCGGGCTGTCCCGGGAGCGGCGCGAAAAGACGCGCTGGGGTCGCATCCGCCACGCAGGGCTGTCAAGCCGAAGGGATCTCGATAAACATGACCATTCTAGTTTAGAATAGTTCTAAATTATTGATTAGACAGCGTTTTATAGGAAAATTTGTTGACTCGGCCCAGCGCGCGGGCGTATCAGGCCGATGCCTTTGCGATGGCGACCCTTTGATGTCTGGGCCTTGAACCCTTTCGATTGGAGGCTTTCTGGTGGTCATTTTCGGTTCCGCGCGTGGGCGCGGAGGCCCGCGTGGTCGGGCGCAGCCGAAGCCGCCGAATCCCCCGATCCTGCCGACTGCGAACCTGCACGCCCGACCGGGCCTGCACGAGGAGATGACGATGAGCCGATCCTATGGCCTGAAGAGAGCGCTGGCTGCAGGCGCGTTTGCGATCGCGGCCGTTTCGCCGGCGGCGGCCGACACCGATCCCGCCGCGGTGCTCGCCACCTACGCCGACATCGCGCTCGCCGGCTACGAGGACGCGCTGGCGACGGCAAGGGCGCTCGACGAGGCGACCGACACGCTGGTTGCCAACCCTTCGGAACAGACGCTTGCCGCCGCGCGCGACGCCTGGAAGGCCGCGCGCATCCCGTATCAGCAGACGGAGGTCTATCGCTTCGGCAACGCCATTGTCGACGACTGGGAAGGGCGCGTGAACGCCTGGCCGCTGGACGAGGGACTGATCGACTATGTCGATCCGGCCTACGGCGTCGAATCCGACGAAAACAAGCTCTACACGGCCAATGTCATCGCCAATCCTTCGATCCAGATCAACGGACAGGCGGTCGACGCCTCGGCCATAACGCCGGCGTTTCTCTCCGGTACGCTGCAGGAGGCCGGCGGCATCGAGGCGAATGTGGCGACCGGCTATCATGCGATCGAGTTCCTGCTCTGGGGGCAGGACCTGAACGGCACCGGCCCGGGCGCGGGCGACCGCCCCCATACCGATTTCGACAAGGACGACTGCACCGGCGGAAATTGCGGGCGCCGCGGAGAATATCTGGCGGCGGCCACCGAACTGCTGGTCGCGGACCTCGAGGAAATGGTCGCGAACTGGGGCGTCGGCGGCGCGGCCCGCAAGGAACTCCTGGACCGCGATGCCACGGCCGGCCTTTCCACCATCCTGACAGGCATGGGTTCGCTGTCCTACGGCGAACTTGCCGGCGAGCGCATGAAGCTCGGGCTTCTGCTGCACGACCCGGAGGAGGAGCACGACTGCTTCTCCGACAACACGCACGTCTCGCATCTCTACGATGCGGTCGGCATCCGCAATGTCTATTCGGGCAGCTACACGCGCATCGACGGCTCGAAGGTCGAAGGCCCCTCCGTTTCCGACCTCGTTCAGGCGACCGACAAGGCGATCGACGCCGAGCTGTCGGGCAAGCTAGACGCGACGGTGGCGGCGTTGGAGGCGATCCAGGCGCGGGCCGAAGGCGGCGAGGCCTACGACCAGCAGATCGCTGAAGGCAATGCCGAAGGCAACGCCGCCGTGCAGGCGGCCATCGACGCTCTCGTCGACCAGACCCGGTCGATCGAGCGTGCCGTCGCCGCGCTGAAGCTCGACGCGATCGCCTTCGAAGGCTCCGACAGCCTGGATTCGCCCGATCAGGTCTTCCAGTAGGCGCGACGTTTTCAGCCAGCCGGCGCGGTTGCCGCGCTGCCAGCCAGCCCAGGAATTCGGATGCTTGTCTGTCACTGCAACGTGATCACGGAAAGGGAGATCGAGGAGGCGATCATCCAGCTTCTCGAGCGCGATCCCTGGACCCTGATTGTGCCGGCGAAGGTTTACCACACGCTGCAGAAGCGGGGCCGCTGTTGCGGCTGTTTCCCAAATGTGGTGGAAACGATCATTCGGGTCACCGAACACTATCACTCCCACGCGGGAGCGGGCGGGGAGGACGTCGTTTCACACCTGGATCGCGTGCGCGGATTGCGGTCCGAATTCGGGAGCAGAGGCCATGAAAGGCGACAAGAAGGTAATCGAGCGGCTTAACGAAGCTCTGTTCCTGGAGCTCGGAGCCGTCAACCAGTACTGGGTTCACTACCGGTTGCTGGAAGACTGGGGCTACACGAAGCTGGCCAAGAAGGAACGCGCTGAATCGATCGAGGAAATGCACCATGCCGACCGGCTGGTCGCGCGCATCATCTTCCTCGAGGGCCATCCGAACCTGCAGTCGGTCGCGCCCCTGCGCATCGGGCAGAACGTCAAGGAAGTGCTGGAATCGGACCTCGCCGGCGAATACGACGCCCGCACCGCCTACAAGAAGTCCCGCGAAATCTGCCACGACGCCGGCGACTATGTGAGCATGAAGCTGTTCGAGGAGCTTCTGGCCGACGAAGAAGGGCACATCGACTTCCTCGAGACTCAACTCGAGCTGCTCAAGTCGCTCGGCGAAGCCAAGTACGGCCAGCTCAACGCCGATTCCGCCGACGCTGCCGAGGGCTCGGAACACTAGGACCATGGCATCGTGCGGCGCGCCATAGCCTCTCCCCGTCGCGCGCCGCATGCCGCTCGTGCTGCTGCGCTTATCGGCGCGGTGCTGGGCCTCCTTGCCGTTGCCCCGGGGGCTCTCGGCGACGATCGCGCTGGTCTCGCCGCAACGCGTGACGACCTGACGCCGCACGACCGCGCGCGCGTCGAAGCGATCACCAGGCCGACCGACGACTTTTCCAAACCCGAGCCGTTCGAGCTGATGCAGGGCGGCGCCGGCACGTCGAGGAAGCGGCCAAACCAGGACGCGTTCTCGCAGAGTTCCGCCAACCTCACTTTCGAGGAGGAGGGGACGTTCAAGCTCGGCAACGCGCTGTTTCGGAAACTCTGGGTATCGTCGCCGTCGTCGACTCAGGCCTCTGACGGGCTCGGCCCACTGTTCAACGCGCGCGCCTGCCAGAGTTGCCACCTCAAGGACGGGCGCGGCCATCCGCCGGAAGGCGCCGCCGATGCGACCTCGATGTTCCTGCGCCTTGCCCGCGCGGCGGACACCGCGGCGGAGCGCTATCTGGTGGCCGACCGCGCCGTCTTGAATTTCCCCGATGCCGTCTATGGCGGGCAGTTGCAGGATTTTGCGGTGCCCGGGCTCGCCGGCGAGGGCCGTATGTCGATCAGCTACCAGGAAGAGCCGGTGACGCTGGCCGACGGCGCCACGGTTTCCTTGCGCAAGCCGTCCTACGCGGTCGCCGATCCCGCCTATGGGGCGCTCGATCCGCGGACCACGCTGTCGCCGCGCGCGACCCCGCAGATGATCGGGCTCGGCCTCGTCGAGCAGATCCACCCTGCCGACATACTCGCCCGCGCCGATCCCGATGATGCGGACGGCGACGGAATCTCGGGCCGGGCGTCGGTCGTGCGCGACGGGCGAAGCCGGGAACTGCAGTTGGGGCGCTTCGGATGGAAGGCATCCATCGGGTCGATCCGGCAGCAATCGGCCGAGGCGTTCGTCGGCGACATCGGCATCTCCAATCCAGACGTCAACAAGCCGTGGGGCGATTGCACCGAAGCGCAGGCCGCCTGCCTCGCCATGCCGGTGGGCGTGCAGGAGCGGCTCGGCGACAGCGAGGCCCCCGACCCGGTCCTCGACCTTGTCACCTTCTACTCGCAGAACCTCGCCGTGCCGGCCCGGCGCGATGTCGGCGAGCCTATCGTGCTCCGCGGAAAGCAGACCTTCTATGGTCTGGGTTGCGCATCATGCCATACGCCGAAGTTCGTGACCCGGCGCGACGCCCCCAACAAGGCGCAGGCCTTCCAGCTGATCTGGCCCTATTCCGATTTCCTGCTGCACGACATGGGCGAAGGGCTCGCCGACGGCCAGCAGGTGGGCGATGCCGGCGGCAGGGAGTGGCGCACGCCGCCGCTGTGGGGCATCGGGCTCACGCAGCGCGTCAGCGGGCACACCTTCTTCCTGCACGACGGGCGCGCCCGCAACCTGGCGGAGGCGATCCTCTGGCACGGCGGCGAGGCCGAGACCGCCCGCGACGGCTTCGCCGCGCTGCCGGCCGCCGATCGTGCGGCGCTGATCGCGTTTCTGGAGTCGCTGTGATGCCGCAACCGTCGCCCCCTGTCCGTTTGGTCCTCCGCCTGCGGGTGGACATCGTCCTCGCCGCGTGGATTGCCGCGACCCCGGCGTGGGCGGCAACCGCCTCCGGGATCGTCGGCGATGCGATCGAAGGGTTCATCCGGCCCGGCTACCATGCATTGCGCATGGCGACCGTAAACCTGTCGCAAGCCGGGGACGCGCTCTGCGCCGCACCCTCCGAGGCTGCACTGGTTGCGGCGCGAGCGTCCTTCGGTCAGGTCGTCGATGCCTGGTCGCGCATCGAGATCATCCGCTTCGGCCCGGTGACCGAGCACAATCGCCTGGAACGGATGCTGTTCTGGCCCGACCGAAAGGGAACCGGGCTGAAGCAGGTTCAGGCCGCGCTCGCCAACCGGGATGCCTCGGCGACAGACGCCACGACGCTTGCCGGAAAGAGCGTCGCGATGCAGGGCCTGGGCGCGCTCGAATTCGTGCTCTATGGAACCGGATCCGAAGCGCTCGCCGCAGGCGACGCCTATCGCTGCGCCTATGGAACGTCGATCTCCGGAAATCTGGCGACGATCGCCGCCGAACTGGATGAAGCCTGGGCCGACCCTGACGGGTTTGCCCGGACATGGGCCACGCCTTCGGACGAAAACCCTCTTTATCGCGACGGAACGGAGGCCGTGACCGAACTTATGGAGGTGTTCGTCACCGGCACCGAGCTGGTGCGCGACGTGCGGCTCGGCGGCTTTCTTGGCGCGGAGCCGGGTGGCGACAAGCCCAGGCAGGCATTGTTCTGGCGGTCCGGCAAGACGGTCGATTCCCTTGCCGGAAACCTCGACGGCATGCGCGCCCTGCTCGAGGCGTCGAGGCTCGCCGGCGCGCTTCCCGACGACCAGGCGTGGATCGGCGGGGAAGCCCTGTTTGAGTTCTCCAACGCTGCGACCGCGGCCGCCGGCGCGTCCGGGCCGCTTGCCGACGTCCTGGCCGATGGCGACCGGCGCGCCAGGCTTGCCTATCTCGGCCTCGTGACGTCGAGCCTTTCCGACATCTTCGCAACCCGCATGTCGGGGGCGCTTGGCCTGACCGCCGGCTTCTCCTCGCTGGATGGAGACTGATATGATCGGCAAGCGCTCCGGGCTCCTCGACCGCCGCGATTTCCTGAAGGCCGCCGGAGCGGCGTTCCTGTCGTCGCTCGGCGCCGGCGCGCGCGCCGAGGCGCTGGCCGCCGATGCGGTGTTCGCCACCGCCTATCGCCGCCGCGACGGCGCCTATGGCGCCGCCGTCCTGTCGGAAGCCGGCAAAGTTCTTCTGGACGTTGAATTGCCGGAGCGCGGCCACGACATCGCCTTCGACCCGGTATCCGGGCGGTCGGCGGTCTTCGCGCGCCAGCCCGGTACTTTCTTCGTGGTCCTGGATCATGGCGGCCGCTCAGCCCCGCAGACGATCGCCAGCGCGCCCGGACGTCACTTCTTCGGCCACGGCGTGTTTTCGCCCGACGGCGCGCTGCTCTATGCGACCGAAAACGACTTCGAAAATGCGGCCGGCATGATCGGCGTCTACGACGCGACCTCCGGTTTCGCACGCGTCGGCGAGTTCCCGACCCATGGGATCGGGCCCCACGAACTGCTGCTGCTTGGCGACGGGCGGACGATCGCGGTGGCCAATGGCGGCATCGAAACGCATCCCGACTTCGGCAGGGCGAAGCTCAACCTGACAACCATGAAACCATCCTATGTGCTGATCGACCGCGAAAGCGGATCGCTGGTCGAGAAGTACGAACTTGCTCCCGACCTCCATCAGCTCTCGATCCGCCACATGGACGTCGACGACAAGGGTGCCGTCTGGTTCGGCTGCCAGCACGAGGGGCCGTCCAACGAGCGTCCCGCGCTGGTCGGCCGCGCGGCGCGTGGCAAGGAACTCGAATTGATCGCGTTGCCGCCGGGCGTCCTGTCCGGCTTCCGCAACTACATCGGTTCGGTGGCGGCCAACCGCCGGGCCGGCACGATCGCCGTCACGTCGCCGCAGGGCAACCTGTGCGCCGTGATCGAAACGGCTTCCGCCAAGGTGGTGGCGACACGGCGGCTCACCGAGGTCTGCGGCGTCGCGCCGGACGGCGTTGGCTTCATGACGACGACGGGAACGGGCGAAATCGTCGATCCGGCCGGGCGCGTGTCAAAGGACGCCGAACACGTCTGGGACAACCATGTCGTTTGGCTTGGAGCGTAATCAGACGCTTACGATTGGGTGTCAGACCGCGCCTGACATGTCCGCGAACGCCATCGCCTTGCGGATGATCGCGACCAGACGGTCGCCGGCGATCTCTTTCGCGCCGCTATTGTCGAGCGCGACGGCCGGGCCGGTGGTGTCGCAGGTGGCCGTCCTGGCCAGGCGAGAGAGGATCTCGCCATGTGATTCCCGGCCGCGGCCGGCGAGCCGTGCCGCGAGGATTTCGGGATCGGCGGTGACCTCGACCACGGCGACGTTGGCGTAGCGACGGCGCAGCGCCGGCAGCGCGCCGCGCGAGACGTTGGCAACCGCCACCTGGCCGTTGTCGATCGCCCGATCGACGCTCGCCGGCAGTCCGTAGCGCAGTCCGTGCGCCTCCCAGGCAAGCGCGAACGCGCCTTTCGCCTGCGCCGCGACGAAGGCGTCGTCGGCCAGCGTATCGTGTACTTCGGTCTGGCCGTCGCATGGCCGCGTGATGACGCGGCGCACGAACTCCACCTGGGGTTCGTCCGCAAGCGCGGAGCGTGCATGCGCGATCAGCGTGTCTTTGCCGGCGCCGGACGGGCCGACGATGGCGACGAAGGCGCCGTTGCGGATCGGCTGCGACCCGTCCGCTTCGCGCTCGAGGAAGGCGGACGCCATCATGCGACGCGGCGTCCCTCGCGCCAGACGGTGCGCACGACGGGCACGTGGTCATCGACACGGACGCGCACCAGATCGGCGCGCCGGCCAGGCTCGATGACGCCCCGGTCGGTCAGGCCAACCGCCTCGGCCGGGTTCTTCGACACCATGGCGACGGCCGCAGGAAGCGAGATGCTGTCGACGGCTTCGCCGATGAAGAAGGCCGACTGGATGAGGCTGAAGGGAATGTAGTCGGACGACAGGATGTCGAGCAGCCCCTCGGAGGCCAGTTGCCTGGCCGAGACGTTGCCCGAATGGGAGCCGCCGCGCATGACGTTGGGGGCGCCCATCAGGACGCCGAGCCCGGCATTCTTCGACGCAGCGGCGGCTTCCTGCGTGGTCGGGAACTCGGCGACGCGAATGCCCTGCTCGATGGCTTCCGAGACATGCTCGACGGTGGCGTCGTCATGGCTGGCAAGAACGATGCCGCGCTCGCGGCAGGCCTGCGAGATGGCGATCCGGTTCGGCGCGGAGTTCTCTTGCGACTGTGCGATGCGCTTGTCGCAATAGGCACGGAACGCCTCCTCCGACATCTTGAGCTTGCCCATGTAGTACATCGCATAGGCGTCGAGGCTGGCGAACTGGCGCTGTCCCGGCGCGTGGTCCATCAGCGACGCCATCTTCACGCGGTCGTCGCCGTCGAACAGCGCGAAGGCCTCGAGGCAGTCCGGGGCGGAGACCTCACAGCGCAGGTGGACGAAGTGGTCGGCGCGCACGCGGTTTTCGCGAACGCTGTCCTCGATGGCGTCGGCGAGCCGGCGCATGTCTTCCATCGTCAGGTCGGCCTCGAAGTCCATTCCGACGCGCAGGGCGTCGAACACGGTCGTGATGCCGGCGGTCGCCACCTGGGCGTCATGCGCCAGCACGGAGGCGATGGGGTTCCAGCGCACCTTCGGGCGCGGCGCATAGTGGCCCTCGAGATGGTCGGTATGCAGCTCGACCAGGCCCGGAATGACGAAATCGCCCTCCATGTCCTCGCCGGCGCGGGTCACGCCTCCGGCAATGTCGGCGATCTTGCCGTCGCGGATGACAAGCGTGCCCGGCACGACCTCATCGACGAGCACGATCCTTGCGTTGGTGAGTATGGTTTCGGTCATTGTCATGGCTCGTCAGGCGGTCTTGCGTGCGGTGTGCTGGCCAAGCCCGTACCAGGACTTCACCTCGAATGGCGCGCCGGGTTCCGGCTCGACGAACAGCGCCAGCCCGTCGATCCTGGCCGGCTCTTCGAGAGCAGCCGCGAAGACCTCGTCGATGGCGGCGCGCACGCGCGGCAGGTCGGCGTCCGGAACGCGACCGGTCAGCGTCATGTGGAAGCGGAAGCTCTCGAACACGTAGGGGTAGCCCCACCGCATCAGGTTGCGGAACTCCTCGGGGCTCAGCGCGTCCGGGTTGCGCCGCTTGATCTCCGCTTCGCTCAATGGCGCGCGGAACCGGTCAAACGTGGTCACCACGTCGCCCGCAAAGGCATCGAGATCGGGGGCGGGGCTGCCCGGCACCAGGGCCAGGAAGCCGTCGATGCGTGCCGGCACCAGCTTCGAAAGCAGGATCGGCTCGGCGCTGGCGGCATAGGAGGCAATCGCCTGGTCGAGCTCGGCCTCGGTCGCATTCTCGGCAAGGCGGAACGGGGCCTTGAGCGTCGCATGGAAGCCGTAGCGGCGGGCGCTCGCCGTGTGATAGGCGATCTCGGCCGGCGACAGGCCGGTCACTGCCGGCGCGCCGGGCTGGCCCCCGCTGAACGGGTCGCGGCCGAGCCAGCTCGCGGCGATCCGCGTCAGCGGGTCGTTGCGGCCCGGGGTGAAATAGATGGCATAGCGCATCGAAAAGTCCTCGTCGGCCACGTCCCATAGGCGATTTGCATGACGGATTGACGAAGCCGGCTGAAGAAAGTGCAGATAGCAGAGGCGTCCGGCGAAGTCATCGGCCAGAAACGCCGATGCGGTGGCTCATGCCTTCATGAGCCACTCGTGTTCCGGCGCGTTGTGGAACTTCCAGGTGCGCCTGGGGCCAGCCATCACGTTCAGGTAGTAGAGGTCGTAGCCGTGGCAGGCGGCGCAGGGGTGGTAGCCCCTGGGCACCAGCACGACGTCGCCGTCCTCGATCGCCATCGCCTCGTCCAACTCGCGCTTTCCCTCGGCGTCGGCATCGGTGTAGACGCGCTGGAAGGCGAAGCCCTGCGGCGGGTTGAGACGGTGGTAGTAGGTCTCCTCAAGATAGGATTCCCGGGGCAGGTCGTCGCGGTCGTGCTTGTGCGGCGGATAGCTGGACGAGTGGCCGGCCGGGGTGATGACCTCGACAACGAGCAGCGAATCCGCCGGCTCTCCCTCGGGCAGGATATTGGTGACATAGCGCGTGTTGGCGCCCTTGCCGCGCACTTCCTGGCTGAGGCCATCAGGTGCGATCAGACGCGCCTTGAGGCCGCCGCCGAGGCCGGGAGCCGAGCAGACGGCAAGCTCGGCATCCGTGTCGGCGGTGACGGACCAGTCGGAATCCTGGGGTACGTAGACCGACCACGGCTTGCCCTCGAATGGGCTCATGCGCTCGCCGATCAGGCCGAAATCCTCGCCACCGGCGGAAACCGTCGCCTTGCCGGTGACCAGCACCAGGCAGACCTCGCGGCCGCCGGACCGCTCCGACACGGTGTCGCCCGGCTTCATCCGGTGAAGATCGAAGCCGACATAGGTCCAGCCGGCGCTCCCGGGCGTGACGTGAGCCACCCGCCCCGATCCGGGCGTCTTCTTCACCAGCAGCTTCGACACCGGTTACTCCTTCGCGCCGGATTGGCCGGACTGGTCATCGGCCGATCCCGCCGGCTCCGGCTCCTTGTAGAGGAAGAAGAACTGCCAGACCGCATAGGCGGTGAAGGCGAGCGCGATGGTGCCCCACATCGACGCCCCCGTGGCGAATTCAAAAATGGACCACGCGGCACAGACCGCGACGACGGCCACGCGCCGCCAGAGAGGTCGGAAAAACGGATGTTCGTGGTCCTTCAAGACGGCTCGCCCTCGATCATGATTTCGGAAAACCCTGCGTCTCGACACTATAGCCCGCCGCAGTGAGGACGCGCATCAATTCCTTGTAGCCGATCTGCGCCATTTTCAGCGGCGGGCTCTGCCTCGGATCCTGCTCGGCCTCGACGACGAACCAGCCTTCGTAGCCGTGGTCGGCCAGCTTGCGCACGATGGCGCCGAAATCCAGCGAGCCGTCGCCCGGTACGGTGAAGGCGCCGAGCGCCACGGCGTCGAGGAAGGAATGCCGGTTCCAGTCCAGGCTTTCCAGGACCGCCATGCGCACGTCCTTGGTGTGGACGTGGCTGATGCGGGCATGGTGCTTGTCGATCACGCGCAGCACGTCGCCGCCGGCAAAAGCCATGTGCCCGGCGTCGAACAGGAGCGGAATGCCCTCGCCGGAATGGTTCATGAAGGCGTCGAGTTCGTGCTCGAACTGGACGACCGCGGCCATGTGGTGGTGATAGGAGAGCGGCATGCCCTGTTCGGCGCACCATTCGCCGAATTCGGTGAGCTTTCGCGCGTAGGCCTTCATCTCGTCGCCGGACAACACCGCCTTGGTCGCCAGCGGAATCGAGCGGTCGCCCTGGATGGAACGGCCGACCTCGCCATAGACGATGCAGGGGGCGTCGACCGCCTTGAACAGCTCGATCATCGGCCGGATGCGGTCCTTGTTGGCAGCGAGATCGCCGTCCGCGGCGAGCGTTCCGGAGAACCATCCGCCGCAGAGCGTCACATCGGCCGCCTTGAGGATCGGCAGCATGACATCGGGGTCGTTCGGGAATCGGCGACCCATCTCCATGCCCGTGAACCCGGCCGATCGCGACTGGCGCAGGCACTCCTCGAGAGACACGTCTTCGCTGAGTTCCAGCAGGTCGTCGTTCCACCATGCGATGGGGGACATGCCCAGTTTGGCTTTCAAGGTGTTGCTCCGATTTTTCCTGCGAGCGTTGCGTGAAGCCCCTCACCTGCATGCCGGCGAGGGCAGACTTCTAGTTCACAAGATGCTGCATCTTGCGCTTCTTCTCGTAGTCCTTGCGGGCCTTCCTGACGCTCGGGCGCACCGAAACCTCGGGCACCGCGACATCCCACCAGTGGCCGCCGGCGTCGGTGGAGACAAGCGGATCGGTGTCGATGACGATGACGCTGGTGCGCTCGTCCTTCCGGGCCTCTTTGAGCGCACGTTCCAGTTCGGCGATCGAGGCGGCTTTGCGGGCGACCGCGCCCATCGAGGCGGCGTGCGCGACGAAGTCGATCTCCGGCATGACCTCACGCAAAGCGTCTCGGAACAGGTTGTTGAAGTTGGCGCCGCCGGTCGCCATCTGCAGCCGGTTGATGCAGCCGAAACCGCGGTTGTCGAGCACGACGATAGTCAGCTTCTTGCCGAGCATCACCGATGTTGCGATCTCGGAATTCATCATCATGTAGCTGCCGTCGCCGAGCATGACGATGACGTCGTCGTCCGGTCGAGCGATCTTGACGCCGAGCCCGCCGGCGATTTCGTAGCCCATGGTCGAATAGCCGTAGTCGAGATGGTAGCTGCCCGGCCGGCCGGCCGGCCACAGCTTGTGCAACTCGCCGGGCAGTCCGCCCGATGCGCAGACCAGCGTGGCCTTCGATCCCCGCACGCGATGCACCGCGCCGATCGCCTGCGCGTCCGACGGCAGGGAATTGGTCGGGTCGGTGGCGGCCCTGGCCGATTTCAGCCACGCCGCCTTGGCGGCCTTGGCGGTCGCCACCCAGGACGCCGGCGATTTCCAGCCACCGAGTTTTGAATCCAACGCCTCGAGCCCGGCCCTGGCGTCGGCGATCAGCGGCAGGGCGCTGTGCTTGGCCGCGTCGAAAAGCTGGACGTTCAGCCCGACTATCCTGGCGCCATCGGCCTTGAACAGCGCCCAGGAACCGGTTGTGAAATCCTGCATCCGGGAGCCGATGGCCAGCACGACGTCCGCCTGTTCGGCCAGCAGGTTGGAGGCTGACGAGCCGGTGACGCCGACCGAGCCCATGTTGAGCGCATGAACATGCGGCAGGCTCGACTTGCCGGCCTGGGTCTCCATGACCGGAATGCCGCGCTTCTCGGCGAAGGCTTTCAGCGCGGCGGTTGCCTCCGAATAGAGCACGCCGCCGCCGGCAATGATGACCGGCTTCTTCGCGGATTTCAGTGCGGCCACCGCCGCATCGAGTTCGCCGGCATCGGGTTGCGGCCGGCGCGGCGTCCAGACGCGCTCGGCGAAAAAGCTCTCCGGATAGTCGAAGGCCTCGGCCTGTACGTCCTGGCAAAGCGACAGTGTGACCGGCCCGCATTCGGCCGGATCGGTCAGCACCTGCATGGCGCGGCTGAGCGCCGGGATGATCTGCTCGGGGCGCGTGATGCGGTCGAAATAGCGCGACACCGGGCGGAAGCAGTCGTTGGCGCTGACGGTGCCGTCGCCGAAGCTCTCGACCTGCTGAAGGACCGGGTCGGGAGCCCGGTTGGCGAAGACGTCGCCCGGCAACAGCAGCAGCGGCAGGCGATTGACATGGGCGAGCGCGGCGGCCGTCACCATGTTGGTCGCCCCCGGACCGATGGATGAGGTAGCGGCCATGAAGCGTCGGCGGAAGCTTGCCTTTGCGAAGGCGATCGCGGCATGCGCCATCGCCTGCTCGTTGTGCGCCCGATAGGTCGGCAGTTCATCGCGCACCTGGTAAAGCGCCTCGCCGACGCCGGCCACGTTGCCGTGGCCGAAGATCGCCCAGACGCCGCCGAAGATCGGCAGCTTCTCCCCGTCGATGACGGTCATCTGGCGGGTCATGAAGCGGATCAGCGCCTGCGCCATCGTCAGGCGGATGGTTTTCGTCATGTTTCCTCCTCCACCTGGCGCGGGCGCCTGTTCCGGCGCCGCCTCCCGGTTCCACCGATTGTTATGCGGCCTTGCGTCCATGCGCGGCAAGCCAGGCGTCGGTCAGTTGCCTGAAGCGCTCGGCCATGTCCGCGACCGCCTGTTCGTCTGACATCGCGCCGGCGAGCCACTTCTCGGCGGCATTCCCGAAGATCGTGCGCCCGACTGCGAAGCCCTTGACGACCGGCACGTTCGCCGTGGCCTGGAAGGCGGCCTGCAGTTCGTCCGCCGGTGCATCGAGCCCGAGCATCACGACGCCCCGGCACCGCGGATCGTTCCTCGTGATCACAGCTTCGATCGCGGCCCACGCGCCGGTCGAGGCCTGCGGCTCGAGCTTCCACCAGTCGGGCTTGATGCCGAGCGCGTAAAGCTCCTCCAGCGCACGTGCGATGGTTCCGTCGTCGAGCGCGCCGTGCTTGCCGGCGATGATCTCGACCAGCAGTTCCCGGCCGACCTTGCGGGCCGCATCGAACAGCGCCCGCAGCTTTTCCTGCTGCTCCGCCTTCAGCTCCGGGGGGTCGTCCGGATGGTAGAAGCACAGGCACTTGATGCAGTGGTCGACCGGCCAATCAACAAGCTGCGAACCGATGTCCTGGCTGAACTCGAAGCGCAGCGGTCGCGATCCCGGCTGTTCGACCGGGCGGCCGAGCCAGGTAAAATCGTGCCGGGCAAACTCGAACATGGCGCTGCGGCCGTATTTCTCGTCGAGCAGCATGCCGTATCCGCTGCGGCCGCCTGCGACCCTGGCCGCAGCCTTGACGGCAAGAACCTTGAAGGTTTCGATCTTCCTGTCGTCGGCGCCGACGCGCCGGACGATCTCATCGAGCTGCACGCGGTGGTCGCAGGCGAACGCCATCAGGAGGGGCACGTCGCTTCGGCGCGTCGTCGCCCAATGGATGTGATTGATCGCCTCGTCCTTGCGCAGTGCCCGGTACTTGCTGCCGTTCTCAAGGAAGAACTGCAGCTCTTCGAAGGTCGGATATTCCGGCGCGCAAAGCAGGCGCGAAACGGCGAACGCCCCGCAGGCGTTGGCCCAGGTCGCCGCGGTTTCGAAGCTTTCGCCGCCGAGCCAGCCGCGCAGCAGGCCCGACATGAACGCGTCGCCGGCGCCCAGCACGTTGTAGATTTCGATCGGAAACCCTTTTCCGACGATGCCGTCCTCTAGGTCGTCGGAGACCGGCCCGTCATAGACGATGCAGCCCATGGCGCCGCGCTTCAGCACGATCGCCGCGCTGGAAACCGCGCGGATCGCCTTGAGCGCGCCGAACACATCGTCGACGCCCGAAGCAATCTTGATTTCTTCCTCGGTGCCGACGATCAGGTCGCAGTCGGGCAGGATCTGCCTCATCTTGGCCGACACGAAGTCCGACTTCACGTAGCGCTCGAACCCTTCGGCATGGCCGGCCAGGCCCCAGAGGTTCGGCCGGTAGTCGATGTCGAACACCACCTTGCGGCCATGCTGCCTGGCGATGCGGATCGCCTTCAACTGGGCCGCCTCGGTATTGGGCCGCGAAAAATGCGTTCCCGTGACGACGATTGCCCGGGCGGACGCGACGAACGCCTCGTCTACATCCGCTTCCGAGAGCGCCATGTCCGCGCAGTCGGTGCGCACGAAGATCATCGGCGAGACGCCCTCGTCCTCCACCGACAGCAGCACCAGTGCGGTCAGGCGTTCCGGATCGGTGACGATGCCCTCGACGGACACGCCTTCGCGGACCAGCTGCTCCCGGATGAAGCGGCCCATCTGCTCGTCGCCGACGCGGGTCAGAAGCGCCGAGCGCAAGCCGAGCCGCGCCGTACCGACAGAGATGTTGGTCGGGCAGCCGCCGACCGACTTGGCAAAGGAGGCGATATCCTCGAGCCGGGTGCCGATCTGCTGGCCATAGAGGTCGACCGAGGCGCGGCCGATCGCAATGACGTCGAGCGCGTCCCCTTGCATTGCTCGTGTCGCGGCGGGTTCTCGGCTGGACATGGTTCTGCTCGCTTTGGGAGTGATGGAATTGAAACACAAATTCCATTTGACAGTCAATGTGGAATATTTATTCTATTTGTAGAATCCACCAGCGGACCTCAGGGAAGGAACTGACATGATTTCGATCGGGCTGCTCGGGGCGGGCCGCATCGGCCAGATTCACGGCAGGAACATAGCGCAATCGCCACGCGCCAGGCTGGTGGCGATCGCCGATCCGATGCCCGATGGGGCGCGGTCGCTGTCCGAGGCAACCGGGGCGCCGGTCAGGACGCCGGACGAGATCCTCGCCGATCCGTCGATCGACGCCATCCTGATCGGCACGCCGACCGATACCCATGCCGACTATATCGACAAGGCCGCAAAATCCGGCAAGGCCGTGTTCTGCGAAAAGCCGGTCGATTTGAACTCTGCCCGCATCAGGAAGACCCTGGAGCGCGTCGAAAAGGCCGGCATTCCGCTGATGATCGGCTTCAATCGCCGCTTCGATCCGAACTTCGCCGCCCTGCAGCGCAGGCTGGCCGACGGCACCGCCGGCAATGTCGAGCTGGTCACCATCCTGTCGCGCGATCCCGGCCCGCCGCCGGTTTCCTACATCGAGCGTTCCGGCGGGCTGTTCCGCGACATGATGATCCACGACTTCGACATGGCGCGTTTCCTGCTCGGCGAGGACGCGGTGGAAGTCTTTGCGTTGGGGTCCGCGCTGGTCGATCCGGCGATCGGCAAGGCGGGCGACGTCGACACCGCAGCTGTGGTGCTGAAGACTGCGAGCGGCAAGATCTGCCAGATCTCCAACTCGCGCCGCGCCACCTACGGCTACGACCAGCGCATCGAGGTGCACGGTTCGAAGGGGCTTCTCTCCGCCGGCAACGTGCACGAGACGACGGTAACCTTCGCCGGCGAAAGGGGCATCAGCGCCGACCCCGTCCAGAACTTCTTCCTCGAACGCTACGCTGCTGCCTACCGCCACGAAATCGATGCGTTCATCGATGCGCTGGTGACCGGCAGGAAACCGAAGCCTGACGGCGTCGACGGGCTTAAGGCGCAGATGATGGCCGACGCCGCGACCAAGTCGCGGGAAACCGGCAAGCCCGTCAAGATCGGCTGAGGGAGACAAGCATGTTTGACGCAAGCTCGCTGAAGAATTCCTCGCTCGAAGGCAAGGTCGCCATCGTCACCGGTTCCACCCAGGGCCTCGGCGAAGGGACGGCGCATCTCTTCGCCGACCGCGGCATAGCCGGCCTCGTCATCACCGGGCGCAGCGCCGAGCGCGGCGCCAGGGTCAAGGCGGACCTCGAAGCCAGGGGCGTGAAGACGGTGTTCGTGGCCGCCGACCTCGCCTCGATGGACGGCACGAGGAAGATCGTGGCCGAGGCCGACCGGGCGTTCGGCCGGGTCGACATCCTCGTCAATTCGGCCGGCATCACCGACCGCGGCACGATCTGGGACACCAGCCCCGACCTGTTCGACGCGATGTTCGCGGTCAACGTGCGCGCTCCATTGTTCCTGATGCAGGATGCGCTCAAGATCATGCGACGCGAGAAGATCGAGGGCTCGATCGTCAACATCATCTCGATGTCGGGACACGGCGGCCAGAGCTTCATCACGGCCTACTGCGCGTCGAAGGGCGCGCTGATCACGCTGACCCGCAACGTCGCCTACTCCGTGATGAACCACCGCATCCGCGTCAACGGCCTGACGATAGGCCACATGAACACGCCGGGCGAGGACCGCATCATGAAGACCTATCACGGCGCGGAGGACGGCTGGCTGGCCGATGCCGAGAAGACCAAGCCGTTCGGCCGTCTTCTCGAGGTCGGCGAGGTCGCCCGCGCCATCGCCTACCTGTCGAGTGCGGAAAGCGGCATGATGACCGGCTCGATCATCGATTTCGACCAGCAGGTGCGCGGCGCGGGCGACGCTCCGTATCCGCCGCCGGCCGTCTGAAGGCAGGCATTCGAGCCGGGTTCTCGCCTCCAGCCCGCTGGCCCGAGGCGGAGGTTGCCCTTTCTCCTGCGCTCCACATCGGTTAAGCCGGAAGTCGCAAAAAAAGATGCGAGGCCGGTGAACCCTTTGCCGCCGAACCGCGACTGAGCCTGCAGGAGCCTCATGGTTGCCACAACCACAGCACCCGGCCATCAGTCCGACCACGAGCTGGTAGCGCGGGTCGCCGGGGGAGATCGCGCCGCCGTAAGGCTCCTGTTCACGCGCCACCACGCCCGGGTCTACCGGTTCGTCGCGCGCCAGACGGGATCGGAAATGATGGCAGACGACATCGCGAACGAAGTGTTCCTGGAAGTATGGCGGCAGGCAGCGGCCTTCGAGGGCCGTTCCGAGGTGTCCACCTGGCTGCTCGGCATCGCGCGCTTCAAGGCGCTGTCGGCGCTGCGCAAGAAGAAGGAGGAATGGCTCGACGACGCGGATGCGGCGGCAATTCCCGACAGCGCGGACACCCCTGAAGTGGCGGTCATGAAGGACGACAAGGCTTCCGCCCTGCGCCGCATGGTCAACGCCCTGCCCGAGGAGCATCGAAGCGTCATCGACCTTGCCTACTACCACGCCAAATCGGTGGCCGAGGTGGCCGAGATTCTCTCGATCCCCGTCGCCACGGTGAAGACCCGCATGTTCTACGCCCGCAAGAAGCTTGGCGAGGCGCTCCAGGCGGCCGGCTTCGAAAGGGGATGGCCATGAGCATCGACGACAACGGCGCGTCCGCCGACATGTCACGCCGCGACGAACTGGAAGCGTTGCTGCCGTTCTACCTGAACGGCACGCTCGAAGGCTCCGACCTCGCGGCCGTCGAACACTGGCTGGCGACCGACGCGGAAGCCGCCGCCGCTCTGGCGGAGGCCGAACTCGAGTTCTCCGGCGCGTCCGCGGCCAACGAGGCGATACGGCCGCCACCGGACGCGCTCAGCCGCTTCGCCAGGGCACTCGAGGCAGAGGCGGGCCCGGAACGCGCAGCCGAACCCTCGCTCTTTGCGAAACTCTGGGATGCCTTCTGGTCGATTCCGGCGAGTGTCGCCTGGGCCGCGGCGGCTGCCGCGGTTGCGCTCGTCCTGGTGCAGACCGTGATGGAGCCCGGTGGGCGCGGCGCCGTCGAAATCGCCGGCACCGGTCAGGCGGAGCAGCCTTTCGCGCTCGTCACCTTCAAGCCGGATGCGCGCATGTCCGACATCGCGGCGTTCCTGTCCGAGCAGGGCGCCAGCATCGTGTCGGGCCCGGCCCCGGGTGGCGTCTTCAAGGTCGTCATTCCCGCCGACACGGTTGCGGAGTACGATCGCATCGTCGGCCTTATTGCTGCCCAGCCCTTTGCCGACACTGCAATCACCGGGAGGAAGCCGGATAATGGCGGTTAGCGCGGGAAAGGCGATTGCCCTTTTGGTTGCGGCGGCGACGATTGTCGCCGCCTTCGCAGCATCCGCACAGACCAATGACCCGAGCCTGACCGACGAAGATCTCGACTGCCTGCGGCGGCAGGCGGCCGGCCTTGATTGCGCGCCGGGCGCGGATTCCGCGAGCGATGCGGCGGCGCCGGGTGGCGTCGTGCTGCTTCCGGCTTTGATCGTCGATCTGTTCCCAAATCCGCCGCCCGCCGAGCCTGTTGGGCCTGCAGCCTCGAGGGCGACAACCGAGCCGACGCCCGCCCCGCCGGCGCCACCCGCCCAACCTCCGGGTTCCTTGGCGGCCCAGCCGCCGGTCGTCGCGCCGGTGGCCGTGCAGGGCGCGTTCGTGCCCGATGAGGTGCTGGTCACGGTCGACGGCGATCCGCAGGCCGTCGCCGAGATCGCCGCAGCCCTCGGCCTCGAGGTGCGCTCTCAACGCACATCCGGCCTGCTGGGCTCGACCCTGGTGCGATACGGCATCCCCGACGGCCGGCCGGTCGGCCTGGTGCTCGCGCAGCTTGCCGGCGACGGCCGCGTGACGCGCCGCGCGCCCAATCACATCTACGACCTGCAGCAGGCGGCCGGAGCGGTGAGCTACGCCTTCCAGCGCATCGCCCTGCAGCCGGACAGCGCCAGCGGCGAGGGTGTCGCCGTCGCCGTGATCGACACCGCGATCGACGAGACCCATCCGGCCATCAGGGACGCCATCGCCGGCCAGTTCGATGCGCTCCCCGGCATCGAGATCGCCGCCCGCGACCACGGCACGTCCGTTGCCGGCCTTATCGCCGGCGTCGGCGCTTTCCGCGGCATCGCGCCCGGCGCCAAGATCTTCCATGCGCGCGCCTTCGAAGGCGGCAAGTCGAACATGGACATCATCCTGTCGGCGCTCGACTGGGCCGCCGGGCAGGATGTCCGCATCGTCAACATGAGTTTCGTCGGGCCGAGCAACGAGATGCTCGAGGCGGCCTGCGCCGCCGCGCGCGACCGCGACATCGTGCTGGTCGCCGCCGCCGGCAATAACGGCCCCGGGGCCCCCTACGGCTATCCGGCGGCCTATGACGGGGTCATAGCCGTCACCGCCACGGACGAAAAGGACCGGCTGATGGCGCAGGCCAACCGCGGCCCCTACGTGTTCGTGGCCGCGCCCGGCGTCAACGTGATCGCGCCGGTCGGCGGCGGGCAGGATTTCGTCACCGGAACCTCCTTCGCCGCCGCAGTTGTGTCCGGCGCCATCGCCAATCTTATCCACGCCGAGCCCGATCGCTCGGCCGACTGGATCGAGGCGGCCTTGTCGTCGACGGCCAGGGATCTCGGGACCACTGGGCGCGACTCCGACTTTGGTTTCGGGTTGATCGACGCTGCTGCGGCCAATTCAATCGAATAGCCGGCTAAGTTTTGGCCGCCGCGATCGACGCCCGCACCACCAAGTCGACAGGCCAGATTTCGCCGAGCGGTTCGGTCTCCTGGCCTGAGAGCCTGGTAGCCAGCCTTTCGGCGACCCGCTGGCCGGCTGCGCGGATCGATGAGCGGGTGGTCGTCAGCGGCACCGAGAAATTCTCGGGCTTCAGCCATGGGAACACATCGTCATGCGCGACCAGCGACACGTCGGCGGGCACCGCGAGCCCCAGGTCGCGGATGGCGCGCACGATGCCGAGCGCCATCATCAGGCTGGAGCAGAGAATGGCTGTCGGCGGTTCGTTGCCCCGGAGCAGGCTCATCGCCGCGCGAAACCCCTCCTCCTCGGTCATGGCCGCGGACCGGATCCGGGCAGGCGGCAGGGCAAGGCCGCTGGCGGCGAGCGCGCGTCGCACGCCGCGTTCGCGGAAGATCGCGAAAGTCTGGCTGGTGTCGCCGTTGATCAGCGCGACGCGCGTGTGGCCGAGTTGCAGGAGCAGACGGGCCGCATCGTGGAAGCCGGCCTCGTTGTCGATGTCCAGGTGGGGGTAGTCGAAGCCCAGGCCCTCGCTGCGTCCGTGCACGATGAACGGCAGGCCAAGCTGGTTGAGAAGCGCGATGCGACGATCCGCCGGACGGGGCGAGGAGACGTAGACGGCGTCGACCTGCTTGTTGGCGACGATCCGCCGATAGGTGGTTTCTTCGTCGTCCGCCGCCGTCGGCGACAGCACGAGGTCGAGCTCGTGGCCGCGCGCGTAGTCGCCGAGGCCGGACAGGAACTCGACGAAATGCGGGTCGATGTCGACCGATGCGCCGGTCGGCATCACGTAGCCGATCATGCCGGCCTTGCCGGTCGCCAGTCGCCGCGCGCTCGGGTTCGGGCGATAGCCGTGCCGCTTGGCGGCATCGGCCACGCGCCGGCGGGTCTCCTCGCTCACCTCCGGATAGCCGTTCAGCGCGCGGCTGACCGTCGTCTGCGACAGCGCCAGCATGTTGGATAGCTGTTTGAGGTTCACGTCGACTCCGTTCGCCAAAGCGCTTTCAAACCGATTTCTCCGGTGGCCGGGCAAGCCGTGCGCCGGTGAAGTGCTTTGATCATATCGCCATTGGACGGCGGAGAAAACCGCAACGGGAGCCAAAAGGCTGCAAAATATGATGCAATGCGGCAGGACACCTTCATGCGCGTAAAACGACTAGACCACATTTCGCTTGACTTGCCGGGCGATCAATGTCGATATTCCGGCAGCCAAAGCGCTTTGAAGATACTTTTGGATCAGTTGCGGTTGGTGTGGTCCTGAGGCAAGCTTCATTGCGGGGTCGGCAGGGCGGAATTGGAGGTTCCGTCCCGTGTCACGTGATCCACAGGGAGGACTGTCGATGAAAAAGACCCTTTTGCTGGGCGCCGCGATTGCCGCGCTCGCTTGCGCCGCGCCTGCCGCGGCCGAACTGAAATTCAAGCCTGGCGAAGACTCGAGGTTCCATTGGGAGAACTTCGAGGAACTGAAGAAGGTCGACTTAAAGGGGGAGACGCTGAGCATTTTCGGACCCTGGCGCGGCGAGGACGAGGCGCTGGTTCGCTCCATGCTCGACTACTTCATCGAGGCCACCGGCGTCACCATCAACTATTCCTCGTCCGAGAACTACGAACAGCAGATCGTCATCGATACCCAGGCAGGCAGCCCGCCGAACATCGCCATCCTGCCCCAGCCGGGCCTGCTGCAGGATCTCGCGTCGAAGGGCCTGCTGGTGCCGCTCGGCGACGACGTCGCCAACTTCGTCAAGGACAATTACGGCGCGGGCCAGTCCTGGGTCGACCTTGGCACCTACAAGGACAAGGACGGCGCCGAGAAGTTCTTTGCCTTCCCCTACAAGGCCGACCTGAAGTCGCTGGTATGGTACGTGCCGGAGAATTTCGAGGAAGCCGGCTATGAGGTGCCGAAGACCTGGGAGGAGCTGCAGGCCCTGACCGACAAGATCGTCGAGGACGGCGGCGTGCCGTGGTGCATCGGGCTCGGCTCGGGCGGCGCCACCGGCTGGCCGGCGACTGACTGGGTCGAGGACATCATGCTGCGCACCGCGCCGCCCGAGACCTACGACAAGTGGACGACCAACGAGATCCCGTTCAATGACCCGGCCGTGGTCAATGCGCTGCAGATCTTCGCCGACATCGCCACCAACGACAAATATGTCGATGGCGGCAAGGCCGCGGTCGCCGCCACCGACTTCCGCGACAGCCCGAAGGGGCTCTTCGGCCTGCCGCCGAAGTGCTACCTGCACCGCCAGGCGTCGTTCATCTCGTCCTTCTTCCCGGAAGGCACCAAGCTTGGCGTCGATGCCGACTTCTTCTACCTGCCGCCGATGGCCTCCAAGCCGGAACTCGGCAACCCCGTGCTCGGCGCCGGCACGCTCGTCGCGATCACCAAGGATTCCAAGGCGGCGCGGGCGTTCATCGACTTCCTCGAAATGCCGCTGGCCCACGAGGTCTGGATGGCGCAGTCCGGCCTGCTGACCCCGCTGAAGACGGTCAACCAGGAAGCCTATGCCAATGACCAGCTCAAGAAGCAGGGCGACATCCTGGTCAACGCGTCGACTTTCCGCTTCGACGGATCCGACCTGATGCCCGGCAAGATCGGGGCGGGCGCCTTCTGGACCGGCATGATCGACCTCGTCGGCGGCAAGTCCGCCGAGGACGTCGCCACCGACATCCAGAAGAGCTGGGACGCGATCAAGTAAGGCGCGGTGGGGACGGGCCGCCGGCCTGTCCCCACGGTTCCAGCGGTCGGAAGGCGCCGGACAGGCCCTGCCGGCGCTCGGAACCTGCTATCCTGTAGGCCGCACGATCGACTGCCCATACCCGACTGCCACAAGCACCGGAGGGACCCGTGGCTGCTCAGATTCTCTCTGCCATCATCACCATCATCGTCGGCGTCGGCGGCGCCATCGCCTATTTCTGGGGCGCCAACAAGCTGCTCGACCTGGTGTTCCCGTCGCGCGGCGTGGCCGGCATGGCGGCTGTCGACAATCTGCGCCGCCAGGGCGTCATCCGCCCGTGGCTGTTCATCGGCCCGGCGCTGATCATCATGATCGTCTACCTGATCTATCCGGTGGTGCAGACGGTCTATCTGTCGTTCCACGACCGGGCCGGCGAAAACTTCGTCGGCGGCGCAAACTACGCCTGGGCGTTCGGCGACCGCGAGTTCAGGAACTCGATCTTCAACAACCTGCTCTGGCTCGCCGTCGTGCCTGCCGCCTGCACCTTCCTCGGTCTCGTCATCGCCGTGCTGACCGACAAGATCTGGTGGGGCACGATCGCCAAGAGCCTGATCTTCCTGCCGCTCGCCATCTCCTTCGTCGGCGCCAGCGTGATCTGGAAGTTCATCTACGAATACCGTGGCGACGGGCAGGTCCAGATCGGATTGCTCAACGCCATCGTCCAGTACCTCGGCGGCAATCCCCAGGTGTGGATATCGCTGCCCTTCTGGAACAACTTCTTCCTGATGGTCATCCTGATCTGGATCCAGACGGGCTTCGCCATGGTCATCCTGTCGGCGGCGCTGCGCGGCATACCCGAGGAGACCATCGAGGCGGCCGTCATCGACGGCGCCAGCCCCTTCCAGATCTTCTGGAAGATCATGATCCCGCAGATCTGGAGCACCATCGCCGTCGTCTGGACGACCATCACCATCCTGGTCCTCAAGGTGTTCGACATCGTCCTGACGATGACCAACGGCCAGTGGAACAGCCAGGTTCTGGCAAACCTCATGTTCGACTGGATGTTTCGCGGCGGCGGCGATTTCGGCCGCGGCGCGACGATCGCCATCATCATCATGCTGGCGGTGCTGCCGATCATGATCTGGAACATTCGCCAGGCCAACAGGGAAGGAGGGCTCTGACATGGCGCAGGCAAGCGGCAATTCCGCAGGCAAGTCCTTCTTTGGACGGTTCGGGGTTCATATCGCCGTCCTGATCCTTGTCACCATCTGGACCATCCCGACGCTCGGCATCCTGGTGTCGTCCCTGCGCGACAAGGACCAGATCATCGTGTCGGGCTGGTGGAATTCCTTCTCCAGTTCGACCCAGACCGAGGCCGGGCGCCTTCCGCCACCCTCCGAACAGGTGGAAAAGGACGGCAGGTTCGTCATCGAGGGCAACGTCTTCGGCGACGGCCCGGTCCGCCAGGTCAGCGCCTTCGGCGTGCGCTCGGCGGCGCCGACGCAGTACGCGGTCGGCGAGGTCGCCGATCTCGGCGACGGCGTGACCCTGCAGGTGAACGAGGATGGCGGCGCCATCCTGTCGTCGCCGATCGCCTTCGAGGGCGCGCGCGGCCAGCGCGTCTACTACGCCTCCTCGGCGCCGCCGCGCTTCACCACGGAAAACTACGAGACGGTGCTGTTCTCCGAGGGCATCGGCCGCTCCTTCATCAACTCGCTGACGGTCACGGTCCCCGCGACGATAATCCCCATCATGATCGCGGCATTTGCCGCCTATGCGCTCGCCTGGATGCGGTTTCCGGGGCGCGCGCTGATCATCGCCACCATCATCGGGCTCTTGGTCGTGCCGCTGCAGATGGCGCTGATCCCGCTGCTGCAACTCTACAACGGCGTCGCCCTGTTCTTCGGCGTGCCGTCCAAGACCTATCTCGGCATCTGGCTGGCGCACACCGGCTTCGGCCTGCCCTTCGCCATCTACCTGCTGCGCAGCTACATGGCCGGCCTGCCGCGAGAATTGATGGAATCGGCCCGCATCGACGGGGCCAGCGACTTCGAGATTTTCCTGAAGATCGTCCTGCCGCTGTCGTTCCCGGTGCTGGCGTCGTTCGCGATCTTCCAGTTCCTCTGGGTCTGGAACGACCTTCTGGTCGCCATGGTGTTCCTGGGCTCCGGCTCGGACCAGCTGGTTCTCACCGGTAAGCTCAACGCGCTGCTCGGATCGCGCGGCGGCGACTGGGAGATCCTGACCACATCGGCCTTCGTCACCATCATCGTGCCGCTGATCGTGTTCTTCTCGCTGCAGCGCTACTTCGTGCGTGGGCTGCTGGCCGGCTCGGTGAAGGGAGGCTGAAGCCATGCAGGCTGCGGCACGCAACCTGGCGCAACCCGAACCCGCCCCCGACCGGGACTGGTGGCGCGGCGCGGTGATCTACCAGATCTATCCGCGCAGCTTCCAGGACTCCAACGGCGACGGCATCGGCGATCTCAAGGGCATCATGGGCCGGCTCGCCTACATCGCCGCGCTCGGCGTCGACGCGATCTGGATCTCGCCCTTCTTCAAGTCGCCGATGAAGGACTTCGGCTACGACGTCTCGGACTATTGCGACGTCGATCCGATGTTCGGCACGCTCGCCGACTTCGACGCGCTGGTGGAGGAGGCGCACCGGCTCGGGCTGCGCGTCATGATCGACGAGGTGATCTCGCACACCTCCGACATCCATCCGTGGTTCAAGGAAAGCCGGTCGAGCCGCGACAACCCGAAGGCCGACTGGTACGTCTGGGCCGATGCACGGCCCGACGGCACGCCGCCCAGCAACTGGCTGTCTATCTTCGGGGGCTCGGCGTGGCAGTGGGACACCCGCCGCCAGCAATACTACCTGCACAACTTCCTGGCCGAGCAGCCGGACCTCAACTTCCACAACGCCGAGGTGCAGGAGGCGCTGCTCGACGTCACGCGCTTCTGGCTCGACCGCGGCGTCGACGGCTTTCGCCTCGACACGATCAATTTCTACTTCCACAGCCGCGGGCTGGAGGACAACCCTGCGCTGCCGCCCGACCAGCGCAACGACCAGACCGCGCCGGCGGTGAACCCCTACAACTACCAGGACCACCTGTACGACAAGAGCCGGCCCGAGAATCTCGCCTTCCTGGAGCGGTTCCGCGCGCTGCTCGACGAATATCCGGCAGCCGCCGCGGTCGGCGAGGTCGGCGATTCCCAGCGCGGCCTCGAGGTCGTCGCCGCCTACACCGCCGGCGAGTCCCGCATCCAGATGTGCTACGCCTTCGATTTCCTGGCGCCGGAGAAGATCAGCGCAGCCCGGGTGCGCGCCGTGCTCGAGGCGTTCGGCAGCGTCGCCAGCGACGGCTGGTCATGCTGGGCCTTCTCGAACCACGACGTCATGCGCCATGCCTCGCGCTGGGCTGCGAACGAGCCCGACCGGCTTGCCTATCTGAAGGTCGTTTCGGCGCTGCTCATGTCGCTGCGCGGCTCGGTCTGCCTCTATCAGGGCGAGGAGCTCGGCCTCGGCGAGGCAGAGCTGTCGTTCGAGGATCTGCAGGATCCCTACGGCATCCGCTTCTGGCCCGAATTCAAGGGACGCGACGGATGCCGCACGCCGATGGTCTGGGACGACGAGGAGCCGAGCGGGGGCTTCTCCACGGCCCGGCCCTGGCTCCCGGTTGCGCGCGAGCACCTTCCGCTGGCGGTGAACAGGCAGCAGGGCGATCCGGCCTCGCTGCTCGAGCACTACCGACGCTTCCTGGCTTTCCGGCAGGGGCACCCCGCGCTGGTCAAGGGCGAGATCGAGTTTCTCGCCGTCGAGGGAGACGCGGTCGCCTTCGCGCGCCGCCAGGGCAACGAGCGGATCGTATGCGCCTTCAATCTCGGCAGCGCGCCGGCGGCGCTGGCGCTCGGCGATGGACGGAGCGGACAGGCGCTCGGCGGACACGGTCTGCAGGGGACAATGGAAGGAAACGGGATCGCGCTGCCGGGCTACGGGGCGTGGTTCGGCCGGCTCGCCTAGTCGCCGGCCAGCGTGCAGGAACTGGAACCAGGGAGAAGACGATGGCAGATCTCACCCTCAGGCAGGTCAAGAAGGCCTACGGCAGCCTGAACATCCTTCACGGTATCGATCTCGACATCAGCTCGGGCGAGTTCATCGTCTTCGTCGGGCCGTCCGGTTGCGGCAAGTCGACCCTGCTCAGGACCATCGCCGGCCTCGAGGAGATCACCGCGGGCGAACTGAAGATAGCCGGCGAGGTGGTCAACGACGTGCCGCCCTCCAAGCGCGGCATCGCCATGGTTTTCCAGTCCTACGCGCTCTACCCGCACATGACGGTCTACGACAACATGGCCTTCGGCATGAAGATCGCCCGGGAGAACAAGGCCGAGATCGACAGGCGCGTGCGCGCCGCAGCCGAGATCCTGCAGTTGACGAAGTACCTCGACCGCCTGCCCAAGGCGATGTCCGGCGGCCAGCGACAGCGCGTCGCCATCGGCCGCGCCATCGTCCGCAATCCGAAGGTGTTTCTGTTCGACGAGCCGCTGTCCAACCTCGACGCAGCGCTGCGCGTCGCCACCCGCATCGAAATCGCGAAACTCAAGGAATCGATGCCCGAGACCACGATGATCTACGTCACCCACGACCAGGTCGAGGCGATGACGCTCGCCGACCGAATCGTCGTCCTCAAGGACGGCCGCATCGAGCAGGTCGGCACGCCGATGGAGCTCTACCACCACCCGGGCAATTTGTTCGTCGCGCAATTCATCGGCTCGCCGGCCATGAACATCGTGCCGGCGACCATCGAGAAGGCGGGACCGACGACATCGATCGCGATATCAGGGGGGCTGAAGGCCGACGTACCGGTCGCCACCCCGGCCGACGCCGCCGGCGTGTCTATCAGCTTCGGCGTGCGCCCGGAGGACCTGCGTGTCGCCGCCGGCGGCCCGGTGCTGTTTGAGGGGCGCGTCGACTATATCGAGCAGCTGGGCGAGGTGAAGCTCGTCTATCTGGATGTCGGCCGGCCCGACGAGCCGATCGTCGTCAAGCTGCCCGGGAATGCCGACGTCAAGCGCGGCCAGACCCTCAAGGTGGAGGCGGACCCCGGCACGCTGCACATCTTCAACGCCGACGGACGCTCTTTCTCGCGCGAGCAGACAGCCGCCAAAGCCGCCTGACCTATCCTCCCGTCGGGCGCTTTGTGGGCGGGCTCCCGCGAGGGGGCCCGCCTGCCTTTGCCAGGGCGGTGCCCGGGCACGATCAGGCCGCCCCCGCCTGCTGCTGGTCCGATATGTCGGCGACCTCGCCGATCACGTAGACGTCGATGGCCTCGCCGCGGCCGCGAAGGCGGTGTCGCCCCGAGGGGATGGTCTCGAAGCGCCCGTCGAGCCGCGCCGCGGTCTCGGCCGAGACAGCGATGATCGTCGCGGCGTCGGGCGCAATCACCTTGCCCAGGCCCTGCAGCCGTTGGCTGACATTCACCGTGTCGCCGATGATCGTGTAGTTCACGCGGTCCGAAGCGCCGATATTGCCGACGATCACCGGGCCGGTATGGATGCCGATCCGCACCCGGAACACTGCACGTCCCTCGGCTTCCGCCGTCCGGTTGTCGGCGGCGAGGTCCTCGCGGATCTGCGCGGCTGCCCGCACCGCGGCGGCGGCATGCCCCTTCAGCCGGTCCGGCGCGCCGAAGAACGCCATCATGCCGTCGCCGAGGAACTTGTCGACCGTGCCGCCATGCGCATCGACCGCGCGGCAGAGGATGGCGAAATGCCGGTTCAGGAGCCGCGCCGATTCCGCGGCGTCCATCTGCTCGGACAGGCTGGTGAAATCGGCAATGTCGGTGAACATGACCGTGACGATGGTCTCGCGCGGTTCGGCGATGCCGATTTCGCCGGTGCGCACCAGCTTCGCGACGAGCGAGCGTGGAATGTAGGTGGAGAAGGCGCGCAGACCGACGAGCATGGCGTTGAAGGCCGAGGCGTGTTCGTCCAGTTCCTTGATGCGGCTTCGCGGCAGCGGCGTCACGTCGTCGAGGTCGAAATCCGCGATCCGCTTCGCCTGTCCGGCGATCGCCTGGACCGGTCGCGACAGGCGCTTGCCGAGCAGGATGGCGACGAGCACCGCGACCACCATGGCGGCCAGCCCGAGCATGGCCGATCCGATGACGCGCTCGATCTCGCCGCTGATCTGGCTGCCCCTGAAATAGGCCCCGATCGTCCAGGGCTGCTCGCCGAAGCCGGTTATCTTGCGGCTCATCGCGACATAGGAATTTTCGTCCCACCAGTCGTCTTCGCCGTCACCGAGCTTGATCTCCGCGAATTCGACGTTGCGGGCGCGCCTTCCGCCGAATTCGTTGTCCACCTTGCGCGACGAGTAGGCCGCCAGCACCGGGTCGCCGAAAGCGGCGAGCGGCGTCAGCGGCGCCAGTCCTTTGGAGCGGGCATCGGGCTCCGCCAGCCGCTCGTCGGCGATGACGCGGTCCTCGCCGTCGAGGATGAAGGCATGCGTGCCGAAGCGCTTGGAGAGGTCGCGCGCGATCTCGGAAAGCCGCTTCAGTTCGACGGCAGCTATCGCCCATCCCTGCGGCGCCCCGCCGCCGCGCGAAAGCGGCATCGACACATTGGCGAACAGCCCGTGCTCGTTGGCGACGAACGAGCCCCACAGCAGCCGGTTGTAATGGCGGCGCTCCGCCAGCGCGGCCAGGACCTGGGCGGACTTCTCGACCGTCGGCGGCATCAGTACGATCCGCCCGTCGGTGTCCCGCGCGACGCCCCTGCAGGTCATGTCGGGCGTGCAGATCATCATCGCGGTCGCTTGGGGCGCCGCCGAAAGCGCGCCTGCAAGCGCCGCCGACATCGCTTCGCTGTCGTCGATCTGAAATTCCGACTGCGCGTAGAGCTGCGACACGCCGGTCACGGCGCTTTCGGCCTGCGCCATTTCCGAGCGCAGCGAATCCTCCATGGCATCAACGAGTAGGGTCGTCTGCCCGCCGAGCAGGTCAAGCGTGTTGCGGACGTTGGCCCCGACCGTCAGCGCGAGCACGCCGCCGACGGAGAGCAACACCAGCGTCGCGAAGCTGACCGCGATGATCACCGCGACCGGAATGCGGTGGCGCCTGTCTGCGGGGCGGACAAACCGCACCGGTTCATTCGAATCCATGCCGTCAATGTCGTCACGCGCCGGCGAATTGCAAGCCCCCGCGGGGGACTGGCTAGACCGGGACTTCGGTGCGATCGCGGCTCGCGGCCCGCCGCCGCGAGACCAGGAAGGCGGCTGCGAAGCAGGCGCTGAGCAGGAGCACGATGGTCGGGGCCGGTGCGCTGTCGATAAAGAAGCTGAGATAGATGCCGGCGAGCGATGCCGTCACCGCCACGATCACCGACACCGCCAGCATGCGCTCGAAGCGTGTCGTCAGGAGAAAGGCGACCGCGCCCGGCGCGATCAGCAGCGCGACCGCCAGGATGATGCCGACCGCCTTCAGCGCGCCGACGATGGTCAGCGACAGCACCGAGAGCAGTCCGTAGTGGAGCAGCCGGACCGGAAGGCCGATGGCGCGCGCATGCTGGGGGTCGAAGGCGTGCAGCAGGAGGTCGCGCCGGAAAATGCCGATCGCCGCGACGCAGATGACGGCGATCAGCGCCGTCTGGCCGACGTCGCTCCAGGATACCCCGAGCATGTCGCCGAACAGGATGTGGTCGAGATGCACCTCGGTCTGGATTTTCGTGTAGAGCACGATGCCGAGCCCGAACATGCCCGAGAACACCACGCCCATGACGGTGTCCTCCTTGATCCGGCTGTTCTCCTTCAGATAGCCGGTCGCCAGCGCACAGAACATGCCGGCTGCGAAGGCGCCGATGGCGAGCGGGATGCCGGCGATGTAGGCGAGCACCACGCCTGGAAGCACGGCATGGCTGACGGCGTCGCCCATCAGCGACCAGCCTTTGAGCACCAGGAAGCAGGAGAGCAGGGCGGCCGGCACCGCGACCAGCAGCGCGATGGCGAAGGCCTGCTGCATGAACGGAAAGGCGAAAGGAAGGGTGAGCGTTTCGATCATCTGCCTGTCCCTATGCGCCCGCGTCCAGCTCCAGCCGCGCCCGCCGCCGCGACGCGAGCAGGCCGTGCTTGGGGGCAAAGACGAAGGCGACGAGGAAGATCAGCGTCTGCGCCACAACGATGATGCCGCCCGTTGCGCCGTCGAGGAAATAGCTTGCATAGGCGCCGACGAAGCTGGTCGTTGCGCCGATCGCCACCGAGATGACGATCAGCCGCGGGAAGCGGTCGCTCAGCAGATAGGCGGTCGCCCCGGGCGTCACCACCATCGCGATCACCAGGAACGCGCCGACCGTCTGCAGCGCCGCCACGGTCGAGGCCGCCAGCAGCGTGAAGAACATCACCTTGAGGCGGTCCGGGTTGAGGCCGATGGAGCGGGCGTGGTTCTCGTCGAAGAAGGCGACCATCAGGTCCTTCCACTTGACCAGCAGCACCGCCAGCGACACGCCGCCGATGATGACGAGCTGCAGCGTGTCGGCCGGCGTCACCGCGAGGATGTTGCCGAGAACGATCGTCTGGATGTTCACGGATGCCGGCGACAGTGAGATCATGAACAGGCCGAGCCCGAAGAACGAGGTGAAGATCAGTCCGATGATGGCGTCTTCCCGGAGCTTGGTTCGCTGGTTGAGGAACAGCATCGCGCCCGCCGCCAGCCCGCCCGAGATGAACGCGCCGAAGGCGAAGGGGAGGCCGAGCATGTAGGCTCCTGCAACGCCCGGCACGATGGAATGGGACAGCGCGTCGCCGATCAGCGACCAGCCCTTCAGCATCAGATAGGCCGAAAGGAAGGCGCATACGCCGCCCACCAGCGCCGACACCCACATGGCGTTGACCATGTAGCCATAGGTGAACGGCTCCCAGAGGAGGTCGGTCATTTCGCGCGCTCGCCGGGATCGCCTGCGGCCTTTTCCTCGCCCGTGTCGTAGATGACGAGCGGCCGTTCGTCGTCGGTCAGCACGGTCACCGTGCGGCGGTCGTCGTCCTCGTGCAGGTCGGCGCCGCCGAGCGTGAACTCCCTCAGCACACCGCCGAAAGCCTGTTCGAGGTTGGCCTGGGTGAACACGTCTGCGGTCGGGCCGTGGCAGAGCACCGTGCGGTTGATCAGGATGGCGCGGTCGCAGAAGCGCGGCACGCTGCCGAGATTGTGGGTGGACACCAGCATCACTCGCCCCTCGTCGCGCAGCGACTGGAGGAGCGCGATGATCGCCTCCTCGGTGCGAACGTCGACGCCGGTGAAGGGTTCGTCGAGCAGGATGACCTTGCCGTCCTGCGCCAGTGCGCGCGCCAGGAAGACGCGCTTCTTCTGTCCGCCGGAGAGTTCGCCGATCTGGCGCTTGCGGAAGGCCGCCATGCCGACGCGCTCCAGCGCCTGGTCGACCGCCTCGCGGTCGCGGCTTCGCGCGATGCGCAGCATGTTCATGTGGCCGTACCGGCCCATCATCACGACGTCTTCGACCAGCACCGGGAAGTTCCAGTCGACGTCCTCGCTCTGCGGGACGTAGGCGACGATATTGCGTTTCAGCGCCTCTGGAGCCGGCATCCCGAGCACGGTGACCGAACCGGCCGCCAGCGGCACGAAACCCATGATCGCCTTGAACAGCGTCGACTTGCCCGACCCGTTGACCCCGACCAGCGCCGTGATCGTGCCGCGCGGAATGGCGAAGGACGCGTCGCGCAGGGCGGTGTGGCCGTTGCGATAGGTGACCGTCACGTGCTCGGCCTGGAGCCCGCCGCCGCCTTCCGGTTCGACCCTGATGGGGGCTGTCATTCCTGCAGGCCTTTCGCGATGGTCTGGGCGGTCACCGTCAGCAGGTCGAGATAGGTCGGAACCGGGCCGTCCGCGTCGCTCAGCGAATCGACGTAGAGCACGCCGCCGTATTTCGCCCCGGTCTCGCGCGCGATCTGCTTGGCCGGATTGGCTGAAACCGTACTCTCGCTGAAGACGGCGGGGATGTTGTTGGCGCGGATCGCGTCGATGACCTTGCGCACCTGCTGCGGCGTGCCCTGCTGGTCGGCATTGATCGGCCAGATATAGAGTTCCTTCAGGCCGAAGTCCCGCGCCAGGTAGCTGAAGGCGCCTTCGCTCGAGACCAGCCAGCGCCGGTCCTCGGGAATGTCGGCCAGCGCCTTGCGGATCGGTTCGACCTCGGCCTTGATCTTCTCCGAATAGTCGGCGGCGTTGCGGTTGTAGGTCTCGGCGTTCCCGGGGTCGTGCTCGGCCAGCGCCTTGCGGATGTTCTCGACATAGATCAGCGCCGCGTCTGGAGACATCCAGGCATGCGGATTGGGCTTGCCGGTATAGGGCCCCTCGGCGATCCCCATCGGCTCGACGCCGTCGGACACCACAACGCTCGGCACGTCGCTCAGATTGTTGAAGAAGCGCTCGAACCAGAGTTCCAGGTTGAGCCCGTTCCAGAAGATCAGCTGGGCGTCCTGCGCCCGCAGGATATCGCCCGGCGTCGGCTGGTAGTTGTGGATCTCGGCGTTCGGCTTGGTGATCGATTCGACGGTGGCGGCATCGCCCGCGACGTTCTGCGCAATGTCGGCGATCACGGTGAAGGTGGTGACGGCCTTGAACTTCTCCTGCGCGGCGGCCGGACCGGCCATGGCCATTGCGGCCGCAAGGGCGAGGGCGGTCGTCAGCAGTCTCATGGCATCCTCATGTCGGGGGGCGATGGATCGGAGCGCCATGTTCCATAGCAAGATCGCCGCGTTCGGTCAATGCAATTGCAAATCGTTTGCAAGAAACTCGGCGAAAAGTCGTGAAGCCAACCTGTTGCCTTTTGCAACTGGGTGTCATCTGGCGCATAGTGCGGCGATGAAGAAACGGCCTCAGAAACGGCTCGACTACGAGAAGGAGCTGCGCAGGGCGGGCGTGCGCATCACGCGCCCGCGCCGGACCATTCTCGGCATCCTGTCGCAGACAGAAGACCATCCCGACGCGCTCGAAATCTTTCGCCGCGCGGTGGCGGTCGATCCCTCCATCTCGCTTTCCACCGTCTACCGCACGATGAAGCTGCTGGGCGACATGGGCGCCATCCACCGCCACGCCTTCGAGGGCGGCCCATCGCGCTTCGAACATGCGTCCGGTGAACATCACGATCATCTGATCGACATCGAGACCGGCGACGTCATCGAGTTCAAGTCGGATCGCATCGAGCAGTTGCAGGACGAGATCGCGAAATCGCTCGGCTACGACATCGTGCATCACCGGCTGGAACTGTACGGACGAAAGCGTCGCGCAGGCTGATCGGCCGTGCGTGTTGACGAAGCTCGGGCCCGGCGTCAAACATCGCGCCCCGGAGTTCTGCCCGAAACATGGTTCGCGGCGTATGGAGGAATGGAATGATGGCGGATGCCGAAATCGGACTGATTGGCCTCGGCGTGATGGGATCCAACCTGGCGCTGAACATCGCCGAAAAGGGCAACCGCATCGCCGTCTTCAACCGAACCGCCTCGAAGACCCACGAGTTCCACCAGGATGCCGGCCCGCTGAGGGACAGGATCGTTCCCTGCGACACGATCGAGGCGCTGGCAGCGGCCATCCGCCCGCCGCGCCCCGTCATCATCATGGTGCAGGCCGGCGCGGCCGTCGACGAGCAGATCGCGCATTTGCGCGGGGTGCTCTCGGCAAACGACATCATGATCGACGCCGGCAACGCCAATTTCCGTGACACCATGCGCCGCTTCGGCGAACTCGAGGGATCGGGCCTGACCTTCATCGGCATGGGCGTGTCGGGCGGCGAGGAAGGCGCCCGCCACGGCCCGTCGATCATGGTCGGCGGCGCCGAGGCCTCCTGGAAGCGGGTCGAAAAGGTGCTGACGGCGATTGCCGCGAAATATGAAGGCGAGCCGTGCGCGGCGTGGCTCGGCCCGGACGGCGCCGGCCACTTCGTCAAGACGATCCACAACGGCATCGAATATGCCGACATGCAGATGATCGCCGAAATCTACGGCATCCTGCGCGACGGGCTGGGCATGGCGCCGAAGGAGATCGGCCAAGTCTTCGCGCGGTGGAACGAGGGGCGGCTCGATTCCTATCTCATCGAGATCACCGCAAGGGTCCTCGAGGCCGACGATCCCGAGACCGGCAAACCGATGGTCGACATGATCCTCGACCGCGCCGGCCAGAAGGGCACCGGCAAGTGGTCGGTGATCGAGGCGCAGCAACTCGGCGTTCCGGCAACGACCATCGAGGCGGCGGTCGCCGCCCGCGTCCTCTCCTCGCTGAAGGACGAGCGGGTTGCGGCACAGGCGGTCTACGGCGGCGGCGTCGCGCCATTTCCCGGCGGCAGGGACGAGGTGCTCGCCGATCTCGAGCTTGCGCTGTTCGCCGGCAAGGTCGCCGCCTATGCCCAGGGGTTCGCCGTCATGGCCGAGGCAAGCCGGGCGTTCGGCTGGAACCTGCCGCTGCCGACCATCGCGAAAATCTGGCGCGCCGGCTGCATCATCCGCTCGCAGTTCCTGGGCACGCTGGCGAAGGCCTTCTCCGGCGGCCCGGTCGCCAACCTGCTGATGACGCCGGCCTTCGTGCAGATGATGCAGGAGGCGAACCCGGCGCTACGACGGATCGTCGCCCGCTCGGCCGAGGCCGGCCTGCCGGTGCCTGCGCTGTCGTCGGCGCTCGGCTATTTTGACAGCTACCGGCTCGGCCGCGGCACCTCCAACCTGATCCAGGCACAACGCGACTTCTTCGGCGCGCATGGGTTCGAGCGCATTGATTCGTCCGGTGCGCACCACGGACCCTGGGGCAGCGGCGCTGCCTGAACCCGACCAAACCAAGAGGAATTGAACAATGAGCTGGCAACCCGCCGACAATCGTTATGAGGCGATGATCTACAACCGCTGCGGCAATTCGGGCCTCAAGCTGCCGGCGATCTCGCTCGGCCTGTGGCACAATTTCGGCGACGACACGCCGCACCAGGTCAAGCGCGCGATCTGCCGCAAGGCCTTCGACCTCGGCATCACCCATTTCGACCTCGCCAACAACTACGGTCCGCCCCCCGGCTCCGCCGAAACGGCCTTCGGCGACATCCTGCGCACCGACTTCGCGGGCTATCGCGACGAACTGGTCATCTCGTCGAAGGCGGGCTACGAGATGTGGCCGGGTCCCTACGGCGAATGGGGCAGCCGCAAATATCTGCTCGCCAGCCTCGACCAGAGCCTGAAGCGCATGGGGCTCGACTATGTCGACATCTTCTATTCCCACCGCTTCGATCCCGACACGCCACTCGAGGAGACGATGGGCGCGCTCGATACCGCCGTCAGGTCGGGCAAGGCGCTCTATGTGGGCATTTCCTCCTACAATTCGCAGCGCAGCCGCGAGGCCGCCTCGATCCTGCGTTCCATGGGAACGCCCTTCATCATCCACCAGCCCAGCTATTCGATGATCAACCGCTGGGTCGAGGAGGACGGCCTGCTCGACACGCTGGACGGCCTCGGCGTCGGTTCCATCGTGTTTTCGCCGCTCGCCCAGGGCATGCTCACCGGCAAATATCTCGGCGGCGTTCCCGATGACAGCCGCGCCGCCCAGGGCAAGTCGCTGCGGCAGTCGTTCCTGAACGAGCAGACGCTCGCCAACATCAGGGCGCTGAACGACATCGCGCAGAAGCGCGGGCAGACGCTGGCGCAGATGGCGCTTGCCTGGGTGCTGCGCGGCGGGCGGGTGACCTCCGCCCTCATCGGCGCCAGCCGGGTCAGCCAGGTCGAGGACTGCGTCGGCGCCCTGGGCAATCTGGACTTCAGCGATGCCGAGCTCGGCGAGATCGACCGCTACGCCCGCGAGGCGAACGTCAATCTGTGGGCGAAGTCCGCGGAACGGGAAGGACCGCCGCGCAAGGCCTGAGCGGCCCTTCGCGAAGTCGAGAAGCCTGAACGGACACAAAGGCGGCGGCCTTGTCGCCGCCTTTTCGGTCCAGCGCCTTTGGCAATGCCCGTGCCTGACGGAGTGACCTATTCGGCCGGCGATGCGCCGCTGCCGGCGGTCGAGGCCGCGTCGGCGGCTTCCTCTTTCTCGCGCGCCAGCCTTTCGGCCTCGCGCTTGCGCTCGACCCACCGCGCGGCCCAGATCGAAACCTCGTAGAGGATGATGGTCGGCACTGCCAACCCGATCTGGCTGACCGGATCGGGCGGGGTAAGCACGGCGGCCACGACGAAGGCGATCACGATCGCCCATTTGCGCTTGTCGGCCAGCGCCTCGGAGGACAGGAGCCCGACGCGCGCCATCAGCGTGGTCACCACCGGCAGCTGGAACACCAGACCGAAGGAGAAGATCAGCGTCATGATGAGGCTGAGATACTCCGACACCTTCGGCAGCAGCGATATCTCGACCTCGCCATCGGCTCCGGTCTGCTGCATGGCCAGGAAGAACCACATCACCATCGGGGTGAAGAAGAAGTAGACAAGGGCCGCGCCGGTCAGGAACAGGATCGGCGAGGCGATGAGGAAGGGCAGGAAGGCGCTGCGCTCGTTCTTGTAGAGGCCGGGCGCGACGAACTTGTAGATCTGCGCCGCGATCACCGGGAAGGCGATCACCAGGCCGCCGAACATGGCGAGCTTGATCTGCGTGAAAAAGAATTCCTGCGGCGCCGTGTAGATCAGCTCGACTTTTTGGTTGGCCAGATCGGCCCAGGAGACCGCCCACTGGAACGGGATGACGAGCAGGTTGAACAGCTGCTTGGCGAAGAAGAAGCAGACCAGGAAGGCGATGAAGAAGCCGCCCAGCGACCACATCAGCCGCGAGCGCAGCTCGATCAGGTGTTCGATGAGCGGCGCCGACGACTTGTCGACCTCGTCCTGGTCGTTGGTGCTCACGTCGGGCTGCTTTCGGTTTTCTTCTTGGCGCGGGAAGCCCTGGGCTTGGCGGCCGTCGCGGCGCCGGCTGGCTTCTTCGCAGCCTTGGGCTTCGCGGGTTTGGCGGCCGGCTGCGCCGCGGCGAGGTCGGCGGGCGGGCTGGACGGCAAGGGGGCCGCTGGCGTGGCGGCCGCCGGTTCCCCGGGCATGGCGGTGGCGCCGCCCTTCAGAGGTTCGGCCGCCGTTGCGGTCGCCGACGCCGGTTCAGGCGGCTTGGGCTTCAGCGTGTCGAGGCCGGCGCGGACGTCTGCCGCAGCCTTCTCGAACGGATTGAGCTGCTTCTTGATCTCGTGGGTCGGGTTCAGGCTTCTGAGCGTGTCGACCGACTTCTTGACGTCGTCGAGCTCTGCTTCCTTAAGCGCCTCGTTGAACTGCTTCTGGAAGTCGTTGGCCATCGAGCGCAGCTTCGCCGTCGATCTGCCGAAGGTGCGCAGCATCTTCGGCAGATCTTTCGGTCCGACGACCACGATCAGGATGACCGCGATCACCAACATCTCGGTCCAGCCGATGTCGAACATGGCCTGCGCCCAGCTCCCTTGGGATCACCCGTTGCCGAGCGTCAGCTCTTGGAAGCCTTTTCCTTGCCTGCGGTGTTCAGCGCCTCGTCGGCGCGATGCTCGACGGTCTTGGCGTCTTCGGCCGTGTCGTCGTCGGCCATGCCCTTCTTGAAGCTCTTGATGCCCTTGGCCATGTCGCCCATCAGCTCGGGAATCTTGCCGCGGCCGAACACCAGAAGCACGACGACCAGCACGATCAGCCAGTGCCAGATTGAAAAGGAACCCATTGCTACTCTCTTCCCATGTTGTTCTCTGGCTACGATCTATGCGTTTTCTGCGCCGGTTTCAAACACAAGTACGTCAGAGTTTCGCAGCGAAAGCCAGATATCTCGTGCATCCGGGGACAATGCGCCGCAGCGGATGCGCGCGCGGACGGGCCTTTCGGCGCCCGGCACGGCGAATTCGATGAGTTCGACGACCCCGAGATAGCGACGCGACAGCACGCGCGCCTCGAATGCGCCTTCGACCGAACCGATGTCGAAGCCCGACAGGCGCACGGCCACGGTCGCGAGCGCGCCGTCGGCCAGGCCCCGCGCCTCGACCCTGCCCACCGCCGTCTCGGCATGACCGCCGGCCACCCGGGCGGAAAACAGGTTGAGTTCGGAGAAGAAGCCGGCGGCGAACAGGTTGGCCGGGTTGAGATAGATTTCCTCGGCGCGGCCGTGCTGCACCAACCGGCCGTCCTTCAGCAGCGCGATGCGGTCGCCGAGGCGCATCGCCTCTTCCGCATCGTGGGTGACGACGATCGCCGTGGCGCGGCTTTCGCGCAGGATGGCAAGCGTTTCGGCGCGCACGCTGTCCTTCAGGCGCGAATCGAGGCCCGAAAAGGGCTCGTCCATCAGGAGAACGGCGGGCCGGGGCGCCAGCGCCCGCGCCAGCGCGACGCGCTGCTGCTCGCCGCCGGAGAGGACGTGCGGGAAGGAAAGGGCATGATGTTCGAGGCCGACGCGGGCAAGCGCGATATGCGCTTCGCGGCGCGCTTCCTCGCGCGAAAGGGCGGTCAGGCCGAAGCGGACGTTGTCCAGGATGGTAAGGTGCGGGAAAAGCGCGAAATCCTGGAAGACGAGCCCGATCGAGCGCTGCTCCGGCGGCAGGAAGACGGCGGGGCCGGCGATCTCGCGCTCGTTCAAGAGCACGCGGCCCGAAGTCTGCGGCTCGATGCCCGCGGCAATCCTGAGCAGGGTCGTCTTGCCCGACCCCGAGGGGCCGAGCAGGCAGAGCACTTCGCCCGGCTCCGCCTGGAGGCTGATGCCGTCAAGCGTCCGGCGGTCCGCTGTGAAGGCGTGGCTGACGTTTTCGAAAGCGAGCCTGGCCGCGAAGGTGACGCCGGCCGTGACGCGTGCTGCGACCTGCGCTTCTCTGGGAGAGTCCTGCGACCTCAACGACCAACTCCGGTGCGGCGGAAGCAGGGCTACGCTTCCGCCTGCGGGTCAATCATCTGTCACCCTGGGTGTCAACAGGCCGAGTTCCTCGAGGTCCACGTCAGTCAGTGGGTCCTCGTCCTCGGTCAGGAGATCGGGATCAGACGGTGGTACCGGCATCGAGAAATTGGCAGGCATGCGGGCCGCCAGCAGCCCGGCGCCCTTCAGTTCTTCCATGCCGGGCAGGTCGCGGATTTCCTCGAGCGCGAAATGGTCGAGGAAATTGTCGGTCGTGCCGTAGGTGACCGGGCGGCCCGGCGTCCGCCGCCGCCCGCGCATGCGGATCCAATCCGTCTCCATCAGCGTGTCGAGCGTCCCCTTGGAGGTCTCGACGCCGCGGATGTCCTCGATTTCGGCGCGGGTCACCGGCTGGTGATAGGCGATGATCGCGAGCACCTCCAGCGCGGCGCGCGACAGCTTCTTCTGCTGCACCGTGTCTCGGCTCATCAGGAAGGCCAGGTCGCCGGCCGTCCGGAAGGCCCAGGCGTCGCCAACGCGCACCAGGTTGACGCCGCGGCGCGCATAGATCTCCTGCAGTTCCTGCATCACCGCCGGGATATCAAGCCCGTCGGGCAGGCGCTGCGCGATCTGCTTCTCCGCGACAGGCTCGGCGCTGGCGAACACGATGGCTTCGGCCATGCGCACCGCCTCGGCGATCTGCAGCCGTTCGGCAGGGTTGCGAAGCGCGGTGTCGGTGTCGCCCGGCTCGGCGGCAGGCGCCTCGACGGCCGGAAAAGGAACGACGGAAGCGTTTGCGCTTTCGGTCATGTCACCACCTCGATGGGCTTCTTGGCGGGTTGCTGGCGGCCGCGCAGGTAGAGCGGCGCAAAAGCCTGCTCCTGGCGCGCTTCGAGCGTGCCTTCGCGGATGAGCTCCAGGCTCGCGGCGAAGGAACTTGCGATCGCCGTCGCCCGGTCCTCCGGCGTGGTCAGGTACTTGATCAGGAACTGGTCGAGCGCCGTCCAGTCGCCGAGTTCGCCGATCAGTCGGGTAAGCACCTCGCGCGCATCCTTCAAGGACCAGACGCCGCGCTTGGCGATATTGACGCGGTCGATCGCCTGCCGCTGGCGCTGGATCGCATAGGCGCTGAGCAGGTCGTAGAGCGTTGCCGACCATTCGTTGCGCTTCTCGATGATGACCAGTTCCGGCATGCCGCGCCGGAAGACGTCGCGGCCGAGCCGGTTGCGGTTGACGAGGCGCGCGGCCGCGTCGCGCATGGCTTCGAGGCGCTTCAGGCGGAACTGCAGCACCGCCGCGAGTTCCTCGCCCGATTCGCCCTCGTCGCCGGGCTGCTTCGGGATCAGCAGCTTCGACTTCAGGAAGGCGAGCCAGGCCGCCATCACGAGGTAGTCGGCGGCGAGTTCGAGGCGCAGCTTGCGCGCGGTCTCGATGAAGATGAGGTACTGTTCGGCGAGCGCCAGCACGGAGATGCGGGCGAGATCGACCTTCTGGTTGCGCGCCAGGTGGAGCAGCAGGTCGAGCGGTCCCTCGAAGCCGGCGACATCAACCACCAGCGCCGGGTCGTCGGAGGTGCGCGACTCGTCGTTGTCCGCCCACAGTCGGTCCATGGGCGCCGCTTTTCCAGCCTTGCTTTCCGCAGCTTCCGCCAAGGCCTTCCCTTCTTCTCCTACGCGACGGCCGTCGCTTCGAAATAGGACGCAAATTCCGCGCGGACTTCCGCTTCGTCGGCCGCGTCCAGGTCGCTGATCCGGGCAAGCGCCCGTTTCGCGCGTTCCAGCGAGGTTCCTTCGAGCCCCCGCGTCCGCGAGGCGATGCCCGCCATTTCCCCCATGTCTCCGTTGCAGTGAAGGACGATATCGCAGCCCGCGGCAAGGATCGCGGCGGCTTTCGACGGGAAATCCCCAGAAAGCGCCTTCATAGAGGTGTCGTCGCTGATCAGCAGCCCGTCGAACCCGATCTCGCCGCGGATGACCTGGTCGATGACCTTGCCCGAGGTGGTGGCGGGATTGACCGGGTCGATCGCGCTGAAGACGACATGCGCGGTCATGCCGATCGGCAGGTCGGCCAGTTCGCGGAAGGGCGCGAAATCGTGCCGCTGCAGCTCGCCGAGGCTTGCCGTCACCGTGGGAAGCTCGAAATGCGTGTCCGCCAGCGCCCGGCCGTGTCCGGGCATGTGCTTCATGACCGGCAGGACGCCGCCCGCCATCAGCCCGTCGGCTGTCGCCCGCCCGAGTGCGGCGACGATTTCGGGCCTGTTGCCGTAGGCGCGTGATCCTATGGCGTCGCTGGCGCCGTCGACCGGCACGTCGAGTACCGGCAGGCAGTCGACGGTGATGCCGTAACGGCGCAGGTCGAAGGCGTGCAGGCGCGCCAGCAGCCAGGCCGCCCGCTCGCCTTCGTCGTGATCGTCCTGCCAGAGCGCCCCAAGCGCGGCGCCGGCCGGATAGTTCGGCGCGAGCGGCGGGCGGATGCGCTGCACGCGGCCGCCCTCCTGGTCGATGAACACCGGCGCATCGTCGCGTCCGACGCAGTCGCGCATTTCGGCGACAAGATCGCGGATCTGCTCGGTCTCGCTGATGTTGCGCGCGAACAGGATGAAGCCCCATGGGCATTCGCCCCGGTAGAACCGGACTTCCTCGCGGCTCAGCGTTCTGCCCTGGCACCCGAGGACCATGGCTTTTGATTCGGTCATCGCGTTATTTTACTCCAACTGGCGCCCCGCGCACCACCGGCCGGCCCGGCATCGCCCGGAAACAAAGGAAACGGCGCGGCTGGGCCGCGCCGTTCTTCCGTGTCCCGGATGCTTTTGGGCGACTACCTCGAGACGAAGCAGTTGCCGCCTGCAGCCTTGTAGTTCTCGCAGAGCCCGATCGCCTCGTTGCGGCTGTTCGCCGGCACGCGGACCCGCCAGAACGTGCCCTTGCCCGAAATCTCGGCCTTCACGATGTTGACTTCGCGGCCTTCAAGCACGGCGCCGTAGCGGCGAAGCAGGTTCTGGTAGGACGCCTGCGCCGCCTCCTGGCTGGGCTGGGACGCGATCTGCATGGCCCAGCCCGAGCTCGCCGCCGCCGTCGCGGTCGCCGCGGCGACCTGGTCCGGCTGCACCTCGCCGACGACGTCGATCGGCTGGTCGGCGGGACGCAGCGGCGCGATCGGCACCGTGTCGGGCATGGACGCGACGTCGTCGACGCCCTCGTCGGCCGCCGGCAGTTCGGCTTCGGCCGCGGTGGTCTCCTCCGGTGCGGTCTGCGCCTCGGGCAGCGCGCCGGTCGATTCGACGGCGTCGGGCTGCGGAATGGCGGGTGCCGGGGCAGCCTCAGGCGTCGCCGCGGCGATCGCCTGGGTCGGCTCCGCGGCCGCGGTCTCAGGCTCGTCCTCGCGCGGCACAAGCGTGCCGTCGGGCTTCACCACCATGGTGCGCACCTTGCGCGGCGCGACGGCCACGAGTTCCGCATCGGTCTTGTTTTCCGCATCCTCGAGGATCTGCTCGATGCGATCCTCGCTCTTGCCGGACGCGTTCGCCGTGTCTTCGGCGGCCGACGGCATCACGTCCACCGGCTCCTCGGTGGTGCTCACCAGCTTTTCCTGCTGCGTCGCGCTGCCGGCTTCGCTGTCCCCGGCGACGGTTTCGTAGACCTTGCTGTCCTGGTTCGGCACGGTGGCGCCGCCCGGGTTTTCCGGCCGGACCTTTACCGGATCGTCGTCCGCCCTGACGATTGCCGGCGCGTCGTCTCCGCCGCCGAAGGAAAGGGCGAAGGCCCCGATCGCGCCGATCAGCGCGACGCCGCCGACGAGCCCGGCCACCATCAGGCCGCGCGAGCGCGTACCGCGGGTCTGCGCCGCCACCGGGTGCGCCGCTGCGATGTCCTGGTCGAGGTCGGGATCGTACTGGTAGTCGTCGGCGGCGAAGCGCGCGTCCGGCTGGACGGCGTTGCCGGGCAGGTCGCGGGCGTCGAAGCCGAACGCGTCCTGGTCGATGTCGTCGTAGGCCCTGGACCGGGCCGGCTGCGCGCCGTGGACCGCGGCCGCGACTTTTGTCTCGTAGGGCCGGGCGCTGAAACCGCCGAGCAGAGGGTCTTCCTCCTCGGGGAGCTCGGCCTGCTCGGCGTTCATCTCGCTCAGCAGCGACGAGAACTCGCTATCGAGATCGTCATAGGCCGCCACCGGAGGAAGGTCGTCCTCCTCGGGGAGTTCGGGGATGTCGAGATCGTCGGCCAGCGCGATCGCATGGTCGCCCACCTCGATCGTCTCGACTTCCGGCGGCTCCTCGAAGGCGTCGGCGATGTCGACGTCCCCGCCATCGTCGTATTGATCGTAGTAGCCGGCGGGCGCGGTGCCCGCGGCGACGCTCATCGCGCGGCCGTAGGGGGTCTCCGGCTCCTTGCGCGAATATTTCTCGGCAAGCTGCGTGATGATGTCGAGCGGGTCTTCCTTCATCGGATTTCCGCGCACCACCGGGTCGCGATGCGGGCTGTCGCGCCGGGCATCGCTGCTCGCCGCCGGCTGGCGGGGCTGCGCGAACCGGGCGGCGGGCTCGAAGGCACGCGACCCGAGGCCGGCCGCCGCTGCCGCCGCAAGCGCGCCGCCAGGGTACGACGCTTCCTTCTCCGGAACGGCCGCGTCCGCCAGTTCCGCGAACATGTCTTCCAGGTCGACCGGCGCCGGCTCGTCCCAGTTGTCGGGGCGCGCCGCATAGCCGGGCAGAGGTTCCGGAGAATAGCCTCCGCCGTAACGGTCGTGTTCCGCAGGGTACGAGGGGGCTTCGTAGGCCGACATGGCGTCTTCCTCCGGCGCGGCCTCGGTGAAGGCTTCCTCGAGTTCCCAGTTCAGGTTGTCGTCGATGTCGACGGGATGCTCGGGCGCATCGACGCCGACGGGAGCATAGGCGTCGTGCCCGGGCTCGGCGTAGTCGGCTGCCCCGGTCGAACCGAAAACACCCTGGCTCCGCGGCTCATAGGCCGGCGGCACATAGGGGGACGGCTCGAAAGCGGGCGCTTCGAAGGCCTGCGGAGGCGTTGCCGGGGCGCTCGCCACGGTCGGCTTGGCGTCAGGCTGGGCTACGGACTTCAGGTTGCCGAGCAGGGCGTTGAGTTCGTCCTCGAGGTTGAATTGGGGCTGCGCCGGCGCCGCAGTCGCCTCGCGCTGGCGGAATTCCTCGGCGGCGACGTCCATCGGCGAGGTCGGCAGCTTGCGCGGGGCCGCCGCCTGCAGCGCTGGAAAGGCGTCGGCGGGCGTGGAAGGCAGGCTGTAGGTTTCCGCGGACACCGCCTCGGTTGCGATCTCGACGTCGGGGGTAAATGCGGCAACGGGTTCGGCTTGCGCCGCGTCGCCTGAGGGTTCCTCGGTGACCGTGAAGTCGAGGTCGTCGAAGGAGAACGGCTCCGGCGCCGGCTGGGTCTCGTCAGTTGCGGCGACCGGAGGCTCGGCGGTGATATCGAGGTCGTCGGCGCTGAACTGGAATGCGCTCTCGTCGATCTCGGGCGGGCTCTCGACAGCCTCGGGCTGGTCCACCGGACTGCCGGCCAGGGCCGGTTCCTCTTCTTCGAGGGTGAAGTCGCTTTCGTCGAACAGCGCGAGGTCGACGCCGTCCGCCTCGATGGCGGTGGAGGCTGCAACGGGTGCCTCGGCGCCGGGCTGATCGGACGGTGCCGCCTCGAACGCCGGCTCGTCGGCCATGAAATCGGCCATCGCCGCGTCGAGATTGTCTTCGAGGGCGGCGTCCTGGGCAACCGCCTCCGGCGTTGTCGGCAGGGCAGGCGCGCGCAGGCTCTCGTCAAGCCCGTGCATGTCCTCTTCCGTCAGGCCGAGGTCGAATACCGGCTCGTCGTTTGCCGGAAGCGGGTCCTCGAGCGGGCCCCCCGCTGCGGCGAACGCCGCCTCGAACTCGCCATCGAATTCGGGTTCCTGCTGGACGGGATTCTGTTCGTCGAACGCTTCGGGGGCGGCCATCGCCGCCTCGAACTCGCCGGAAAAGTCGAAATCGACGTCACGCGTCTCGGGGGTGTCGAATGCCGCCTCGGCGATGGCGGGCGACGCGTCGAGCTGCGCTTCGCCCACGGGCTCATAGGCCTCGTCCGGCGCGGCCATCGCAGCCTCGAAAGTGCTCGAGAAGTCGAAATCGGTTTCGGGAAGGCGCGGTTCGGCGATTTCCGGGCCGCTGGCAGCCTCCGGCTCAAATGCGGGTTCGGCCGCCGTGTCGGTGTGGTCGTCCTCGAGGTCGAAGCTGCCGAGCAGTTCCTTCTCGAGGTCGAGGCTGAAATCGTCCTCGGCCGAAGCCGGTTCCGCCGCGGCAGGCTCGGGCAGCGGCTCCGGCGCGGGCTGCCTGGCAGGCTGCCGCGGGTCGAAGCCCATGATCCTGGTTAGTTCCGCAAAGGGATCGTCGTCCGCAAGGTCGACCTGATCGGCGATTTTCAGCTGGTTCTTGTCTGCCATCGTTTCCCGAACTCGCACACATTCGGACGCCTTGACGTCGCGCAGGGTTGGTCCCTACCAGCGCAATGTGGGCAAAAGGTGACAGGTTCTTGTTCGGTTCTGGCCCTGTTCGACCTAGCGCATCTCTTTCGGCGCGTCCGCTCCGATCAACGCCAGGCCGGAAGTCAACACATCCGAAACAGCCTGCACCAGCCCGAGTCTGGCAGACGTCAATATTGGATCGTTAACCTTAACAAAACGTAAGTCGTCGTTGTCGGCGCCCCGGTTCCAGTGCGCATGCAGCGCGCTGGCGAGGTCGTACAGATAGAAGGCCATGCGGTGCGGCTCGTGCGCCAGCGCTGCGGCTTCGATCATGCGCGGATACTCGGCGAGCTTGCGTATCAGGCCGAGTTCGCCCTCGTCGGTTAGCAGATGCCCGGTCGCGGCCAGCGCTTCGCGGCCGAACGCCATGTCAGGGAACTGCTCGCGCGCCTGGCGGAAGACCGAATGGCAGCGCGCGGAAGCGTACTGCACGTAGAACACCGGGTTGTCCTTCGACTGCTCGGTGACCTTCGCGAAGTCGAAGTCGAGCGGCGCATCGTTCTTGCGGTAGAGCATCATGAAGCGGATCGGGTCGCGGCCGACCTCCTCCACCACTTCGCGCAGCGTGACGAAGTCGCCCGAGCGCTTCGACATGCGCACAGGCTCGCCGCCGCGGTAGAGCTTCACAAGCTGGCAGAGCAGCACCGTAAGCGTCACGCGGCCGTTGGTGACGGCCTTGGCGAGCGCTTCCAGCCGCTTGACGTAGCCGCCGTGGTCCGCGCCCAGCACGTAGATCAGTTCGTCGAAGCCGCGATCCACCTTGTCCTTGAGGTAGGCAACGTCCGCGGCGAAATAGGTGAATGAGCCGTCCGACTTGACCAGCGGCCGGTCCATGTCGTCGCCGACCTCGGTCGAGCGGAACAGCGTCTGCTCGCGGTCTTCCCAGTCGTCCGGCTTCTCGCCCTTGGGCGGCGGCAGCTTGCCCTTGTAGATGTGGCCCTTGAGCGTCAGGTCGTTGATCGCCGCGCGGATCGCCCTGGCGCCGTCGGCATGCAGCGTGCGCTCGGAGAAGAACACGTCGTGATGCACATTGAGGAGCGCCAGGTCCTCCTTGATCATGCCCATCATGGCGTCGACCGTGCGGTCCTTGACGATGGCGAGCGCCTCGTCCTCGGGCATCTGCAGCAGGCCGCGCCCGAAATCGGCGGCGAGCGCCCGGCCGACAGGGATCAGGTAGTCGCCCGGGTAGAGGCCGGGCGGAATCTCTCCGATGGTTTCGCCCAGTGCCTCGCGGTAGCGCAGGAAGGCCGAGCGGCCGAGCACGTCGATCTGCGAGCCGGCGTCGTTGATGACATATTCCTTGGTCACCTCGTAGCCGGCGAAGGCGAGCAGGTTGGCAAGAGCGTCGCCGACCACCGCGCCGCGGCAATGGCCGACATGCATCGGGCCGGTCGGGTTGGCCGAGACATATTCGACATTCGTCTTTGTCCCGGCGCCGATGGTCGAGCGGCCGAAATCGGTGCCGGCGGCCAGCATCGAGGCGAGTTGCGCCTGCCAGAACGCGTCGGAGAGCTTCATGTTGACGAAGCCGGGACCGGCGACGTCCACGCCCACCACGTCGCCGTCGGCGCGCAGTGCTGCGGCGATGGTTTCGGCCAGCGCGCGCGGATTCTGGCCGGCGGGCTTCGCCAGCACCATGGCCGCGTTGGTGGCGAGGTCGCCATGGCTGGCGTCGCGCGGCGGCTCGACGGTCACGCGCGAAAGATCGAGCGGCGCGCCGTCCTTGTCGGTCAGGCCAAGCGCCTCGACGGCCTTGACGACCCGCGCGTTGAAATCGGCGAAGATGTTCATGTCGGTCTCTGGATGTTCGGCGAATATGCGGAAGAATGCCGCAAAATCGCAGCCGCCCTAGCCCAAATCGGGCGTATGGTCAAACAGGCGGCGGTGTTCCTTGAGGGCATAGGTGTCGGTCATGCCGGCGAGGAAATCGGCGACGTCGCGCGCCTTGATGCGGTCCGGGGCGAGGTCGAGCCCCTCGCGCCAGCCCTCGGGCATCAACCTGGGATCGGCGAAATAGGCGTCGAAAAGCTCCTTGACGACCCGTTCGGCGTCCGCCCTGACGCGCATCACCTCGTCGGCGCGATAGATGTGCTTGTAGAGGAACGCCTTCAGTTCGCGCTCCTGCGCGGCAAGCTCGTCGGAGAAGACGACCATAGTCTCGCCGGCGTTGCGGATGTCGTCGGCGCTTTGCGGCTTCAGCCGTTCGAGGCGGGCCATGGCCGTAGAAATCACGTCCTCGACCATGATGGTGATCTGGCGGCGCATGAGCTCGTGGCCGGTGCGGACAGCATCGAGGCGCGGGTAGCGTTCGCGCACGCCTGCCAGGATGCCGCGCGGCAGGGTGGCGGCGTCGAGCATGTCGAGGGTCAGCAGGCCGGCGCGCAGCCCGTCGTCTATGTCATGCGTGTTGTAGGCGATGTCGTCGGCGATGGCCGCGCACTGCGCTTCCAGGCCGGCATGCTTGTCGAGCCACAGGTCGAAGAGTTCGTTGAAGTCGCGGATGGCCTGCGGCACCGGCCCTTTCAGCCCGTTTCCGGCGGCGTCCGTGAGCGGGCCGTTGTGCTTGACCAGGCCCTCCAGCGTCTCCCAGGTGAGGTTCAGCCCGTCGAACTCGGCGTAGCGCCGCTCCAGACGGGTGACGATGCGCAGCGACTGGGCGTTGTGGTCGAAGCCGCCCCATGCCGCCATCTTCGCATTGAGCGCGTCTTCGCCGGTGTGGCCGAAGGGCGTGTGGCCGAAATCGTGCACCAGCGCGATCGCCTCGGCGAGATCCTCGTCGCAGCGCAGCGCCCGGGCGAGCGCGCGGGCAATCTGCGCGACCTCGATCGTATGGGTGAGCCTGGTGCGGTAGTGATCGCCCTCGTGCGCGACGAACACCTGCGTCTTGTGCTTCAGCCGGCGGAAGGCGGTCGAGTGGACGATGCGGTCGCGGTCGCGCTGGAACGGCGTGCGGGTCGGGCTTTCCGGCTCGGCCTTGAAGCGTCCGCGCGCATGATCGGGATCGCAGGCGTAGGGCGCGCGGGGGCGATAGCCGAAACCGATCTCGCCAAGCTCCTTGCCCATGGCCGAATGCGCGCCCGTTGACTTGCCCTACGCCCGTTCATACCTATCATGCGAACGCCAAAGCAAGGTGACGCCACATGGGCGCTGATGCAAAGACCACGATGAAGGTCGACGTGACCGACGCCGCAGCCAACCGCGTGGCCAGGATTCTGGCCGGCGAGCCCGGCAAGATAGCGCTGCGGGTCTCGGTCGAGGGTGGCGGCTGCTCCGGCTTCTCCTACAAGTTCGACCTCGTCGACGCCAGGAACGAGGACGACGTGGCCATCGAGAAGAACGGCGCCACCGTGCTGATCGACGACCTGTCCATGGTCTATATGGGCGGCTCGGTGATCGACTTCGTCGACGACCTGATGGGCCAGTCCTTCCAGATCAGGAACCCGAACGCGGTCGCCGCCTGCGGCTGCGGGACGAGTTTTTCCGTCTAGGCCCCAAACCGGTCAGGTCGGCGGCGTGCCGTTGTCGGCCAGCACCGCTCCCGCCAGGTAGAGCGAGCCGCCGATCAGGATGCGCGGCGCCGGCTCTCTCTCGTCCCAGGTGTCGCGCAGCAGCATGAGCGCATTGGCGACCGATGCCACCGGCTCCGCCGACAGGCCGGCCTCCTGGGCGCGGATCGCCAGTTCCGTGTTCGGCACGCCGGCGTCGGACAGGCTGACCGGCACCGCGAAGACGTGGCGCGCCATGCCCACGAAAGCCTTGAAATAGCCCGTCTGGTCTTTCGTGTTGATCATCCCCGAGATCAGGAACAGCGGCCTCGGCTGCCGTTCCTCCTGTTCGACCAGCGCCTCGGCGACGACCAGTCCAGCGCCGGGGTTGTGGCCGCCGTCGAGCCAGATTTCGGCCCCTTCGGGTGCGAGTTCGGCAAGCCGGCCCTTCTGCAGCCGCTGCATGCGGCCCGGCCAGTAGACATTGCGCATGGCGCGGCCGGCCGCGTCGGCGTCGATCTCGAAGCCGGCGGCGCGCACCGCCGCGATGGCAGCTGCGGCATTGGCGTATTGATGCCGCCCCGGCAGGATCGGCGGCGGCAGGTCCATCAGCCCGTCGCCGTCCTGGTAGACCATGCGGCCGTTTTCCTCATAGGCGAGGAAGTCCTGCCCGTAGACCGTGACCGGACTGCCGAGCCGCTCGGCCGTCTCCACGAGCACGGTTTGTGCGGCCTCGGCCTCCTGCGCGCCGACGACCACGGGATGGCCGGGCTTGATGATGCCGGCCTTCTCGGCCGCGATCAGTTCGACGCGGTCGCCGAGATAGGCTTCGTGGTCGAGCGAGACAGGCATGATCAGAGAGACCGCGGGGTCCGGGATCACGTTGGTGGCGTCGAAGCGTCCGCCAAGCCCGACCTCGATGATCGCCGCATCGGCGGGATGTTCCGAGAACAGCAGGAAGGTAGCGGCGGTCAGGATCTCGAAGACCGTGATCGTCTCGCCCTGGTTGGCTTCGGCGACGCGGCCGATGGTGCTGGCGAGCAGTGCGTCGTCGACAAGCCTGCCGCCGCCCTCGGCGGCAAGGCGGTAGCGCTCGTGCCAGTTCACCAGGTGCGGCGAGGTATGCACATGCACGCGGTAGCCGGCCTCCTCCAGGAGGGCGCGCGCGAAGGCCGCCGCCGATCCCTTGCCGTTGGTGCCGGCGATGTGGATCACGGGGGGAAGCCTGAGCTGCGGGTTGCCGAGCCGCTCGAGAAGGCGCCGGACACGATCGAGCGACAGGTCGTAGCCCTTTGGGTGCAGCGCCAGCAGGCGTTCGATTTCACGGTCGGCGAGTAGAGCGGTCATCAATGCCCCAAAGGCAGGGTCTGGCGCGCCATGCCGGCTCGAGAATAGACCCCGGCCGCCGGCGCGCACAATGAAGCGCCGCGGCGCGGCGCGTCGTTTATGCGCCGGGCCGGGCTTCCGGCGCCGCCAGCGCAGGCGGCAGCATTTCGGGCTCGCCGGCGCTCGCTGCCGGGCTCTTGAGCAGGATCTTCAGGAGCCGCGCGACGGTCGACTTCATCTCGAGGCGGGAGACGACCATGTCGACCATGCCGTGCTCCATCAGGTACTCGGAGCGCTGGAACCCTTCGGGCAGCTTCTCGCGGATGGTCTGCTCGATGACGCGCGGGCCGGCAAAGCCGATCAACGCGCCGGGTTCGGCGATATGGACATCGCCCAGCATGGCGTAGGACGCGGTGACGCCGCCGGTCGTCGGGTTGGTGAGCACGACGATGTAGGGCAGCCCGGCTTCCTTCAGGCGGTCGACGCCGACGGTGGTGCGCGGCAGCTGCATCAGCGACAGGATGCCCTCCTGCATGCGCGCGCCGCCCGAGGCTGCGAACAGCACCAGCGGCCGCTTCATGACGAGCGCGGTTTCGAAGGCATTGGCGATAGCTTCGCCGGCGGCCATGCCGAGCGAACCGCCCATGAAGGCGAAGTCCTGCACGGTGGCGATGATGGGCAGCCCCTCGATCTCGCCCGACGCGTTGAGGATCGCGTCCTCCAGCCCCGTCTTGGCCTTGGCGTCCCTGAGGCGGTCGGTGTAGCGCTTCTCGTCGCGGAATTTCAGCGGGTCAACGAAGACTTTCGGGTTCTCGATGAGCGTGTAGGCGCCGCCGTCGAAGAAGAACTTCAGCCGCTCCTTCGCCGAAATCTTCATGTGGTGGCCCGACGAGGGGATGACGTACTGGTTCTCCTCGAGGTCCTTGTGGAACACCATCTCGCCGCTCTCGGGATCCTTGATCCAGAGATTTTCGGGAATGTCCCGGCGTCCGAGCATCGAATTGATCTTCGGACGGACGAAATTGGTGATCCAGTTCATGGCGAAGGTTCCCGTTCCTGGGGAAAGATGGGAATGCTATTCGGCGGGAGCAAGGCGCGAGGCGCGCACGCCCTGCGCGAGCCCGCTGACCAGCGTGGCGACCGCTTCCGCCGGGTCAGCCGTCAGCCCGCCCTTCGGGTCGATGACGTTGGCGACCGCGTTGACGATCGCCGTGCCGACCACGACGCCGTCGGCCGAGGCGCCGATGGTGCGCGCCTGCTCGGCGGTCTTGACGCCGAAGCCGACGCAGACCGGCAGGTCGGTATGGCCCTTGATGCGCTGCACGGCGGTCGCGACCTTGGCCGTGTCGGCGAGCGCCGAGCCGGTGATGCCGGTCATCGACACGTAGTAGACGAAGCCCGACGTGTTCTGCAGCACCTTGGGCAGCCGGCGGTCGTCGGTGGTCGGCGTTGCGAGGCGGATGAAGTTGATGCCGGCCTTGAGGGCCGGGATGCAGAGTTCGGCGTCCATCTCCGGCGGCAGGTCGACGACGATCAGGCCGTCGATGCCGGCCTGCTTCGCATCGGCGAGGAAACGCTCGACGCCATAGATGTAGATCGGGTTGTAGTAACCCATCAGCACGATCGGCGTGTCGTCGTCGCCGGCCCGGAAGTCGCGCGCCATGTCGAGCGTCTTGGCCAGCGTCTGGCCGGCCTTGAGCGCACGCAGTCCGGCCGCCTGGATCGCCGGGCCGTCGGCCATCGGGTCGGAGAAGGGCATGCCGAGCTCGATGACGTCGCTGCCGGCTTTGGGCAGCGCCTTCATGATCTTGAGCGAGGTGGCGTAGTCGGGATCGCCGCCCATGAAATAGGTGACGAGCGCCGGCCGGCCCTCGGACTTCAGCTTCGCCATGCGACGGTCGATGCGGGTGGTCATACTCAGATCTCCATGCCCATCATCTTGGCGACGGTGTGGACGTCCTTGTCGCCGCGACCGGACAGGTTGACGATGACGATCTGGTCCTTGGGAAGCGTCGGCGCGAGCTTCATCGCATGCGCCACCGCGTGGGCGGACTCCAGCGCCGGGATGATGCCCTCGACCTTGGTGGTCAGCTGGAATGCCTCCAGCGCCTCGTCGTCGAGGATGGGCACATATTCGACGCGGCCGGAATCCCTCAGCCAGCTGTGCTCGGGGCCGACGCCCGGGTAGTCGAGGCCCGCCGAGATCGAATGGCCGTCGAGGATCTGGCCGTCGTCGTTCTGCAGCAGGTAGGTGCGGTTGCCGTGCAGGACGCCCGGCCGGCCGGCATTCATCGAGGCGCAATGCTCGACGCCCTCGAGGCCGCGCCCGCCCGCCTCGATGCCGATGATGCGGACCGACCGGTCGTCGAGGAAGGGATGGAACATGCCGATGGCGTTGGAGCCGCCCCCGACCGCGGCGATCACCACGTCGGGCAGGCGTCCTTCCTGTTCGAGAATCTGGGCGCGCGCCTCCGCGCCGATCACCGACTGGAAGTCGCGCACGAGCTCCGGATAGGGATGCGGGCCGGCGGCGGTGCCGATCAGGTAGTAGGTGTCCTCGACATTGGTGACCCAATCCCTCAGAGCTTCGTTCATGGCGTCCTTCAGCGTGCCGTGGCCGGCGCTGACGGGACGGACCTCGGCGCCCAGGAGCTTCATGCGGAACACGTTGGGCTTCTGGCGCTCGACGTCGGTGGCGCCCATGTAGACGACGCAAGGGTAGCCGAAGCGCGCCGACACCGTCGCCGAGGCGACGCCGTGCTGGCCGGCGCCCGTCTCGGCGATGATGCGCTTCTTGCCCATGCGCTTGGCGAGCAGGATCTGTCCCAGGCAGTTGTTGATCTTGTGCGAGCCGGTGTGGTTCAGGTCCTCGCGCTTGAAATAGATTTTTGCGCCGCCGAGATGTTTCGTCAGCCCTTCGGCGAAATAGAGCTTTGACGGCCGCCCGGCATAGTGGGTCGAAAGCGCGGTCAGCTCGGCCTTGAAGGCGGGGTCGTTCTTGGCCGCGTTCCATTCGCGCTCTAGGTCGAGAATGAGCGGCATCAGGGTCTCGGCGACGAAACGGCCGCCGAACGTGCCGAACATGCCCTGTTCGTCGGGTCCGGTGCGGAAGGAGTTGGGCTCGGGCGGCTGGTTCATGACGGTTTCCGTTTGGGGGCGGCGGTCTTGTCGGCGGCCGGTCGGCTTCGCTTAGCCTTTTCGGCGACCCGAAGGCAACAGCCGCGTCAGGCCGCGCTCCTCTCGCCGGCGGCGCGCACGGCCTCGAAGAAGGCGTCGATCAGGCCGACGTCCTTGACGCCAGGCGCACTTTCGACGCCGGAGGAGACGTCGATGCCGGCCGGCCGCACCAGGCGCAGCGCCTCGCCGATGTTCCGGGAATTGAGCCCGCCGGACAGCATGTAGTCGACATCGGGATCGAGCGCGGCGAGCACCCGCCAGTCGAACGGCACGCCGTTGCCTCCCGGCAGTTCCGCGCCCTTCGGCGGTTTGGCGTCGAAGAGGAAACGGTCGGCGACGCCGCGATAGGGCGCGATCGCCGCGAGGTCGCCGGCGTCGCGGATGGAAAAGGCCTTGATCACAGGCAGGCCGTGGCGCGCCTTGACCGCGGCGACGCGCTCCGGCGGCTCATGGCCGTGAAGCTGCAGCATGTCGGGGGACATGGCAGCGACCATGGCGTCGAGGGTCGCGTCGTCCGCATCGACGGTCACGGCGACGGCCCTGGCCCGGCCGGTCGCCAGTGTGCGAAGCCGGCCGGCCTCGGCGGGCGCGACGTTGCGCGGGCTCTTGCCGAAAAAGATGAAGCCGACATGCGATGCGCCGTTGCGGAGCGCCGCCTCCAGCGCGTCCGGCTTCGTCAGGCCGCAGATCTTCACGTCGAGCGTCATGGCGCGCGACGTCGCACGAAATGGCGCAAAAGTCGAGAAATCAAGTCAGCGTCCAAGGTTGGGAGTGCCTGCCGCCGGCGGCACGAACTCCATCGGTCTTTGGAGTATGCGGGAGGCCGCTCCGGCCCCGCCTGACCCCATGGCGTCCGGCGGCGGCGCTACTCGAACTGGATCGCCTGCAGGGCGGTGCCGTTGCGCTTCAGCCAATCCTTGCAGCGCTCGGTGTCCGGGCAGAGTTCCTCGCACAGTTTCCAGAACTTGGGCCCGTGGTTCATCTGCTTGAGATGCGCGACCTCGTGGGCGACGAGGTAGTTGATGATCGGCTTTGGCGCCATCATGATGCGCCAGGAGAAGGACAGCTTTCCGTCCGAGGTGCAGGAGCCCCAGCGGCTCGACGTGTCGCGGAAGCGGATCGACTTGGCGCGCTTGTTGATGGCGGCGGTATGCTTCATCACCAGCGCCTCGATGTCCTTTTTCGCCTGCTTTTTCAGGAAATCGGCGAGCCGCCGCGGCAGGTGCTCGCGTTCGCCGTGCACGAAAAGGGCCGGCGTGCCGTCATCCTTCCTGCCGATGGTCACGGTGCCGCGCCGCTCCGGCACGTGGACGATGGCATGTGGAATGCCGCGAAGCGGTATCCTGATACCTGGGCGTACCAGCGGGCGCTTGGGAAGCTTGGAAAGCCGTTCTTCCAGCCAGTCTTGCTGGCGCTTCAGGAAACGATTGACCTCGCCCCGGGCCAGCCCCGGCGGGATGGTGACGCTGAGCGAGCGTCCACCGGCGTCGATTCTCAGTGTCAGCTGCCTGGCGCGGCCGTTTTCGACGATCCTGAGCGGCAAGGTCCGGCCCGCGACCTCGTGCAGGCACTCCTTGACCAGCGAGCGGCCAGTGTTCCTTTTCCTGACGGTCGTTGCCTTGAACAGCGCGATGGGCATGCACTGACGATAGCCGATTCTTTTTTGTTGGATAGGTGGGAGCCGGGCTGCGGAAAAGAAAAACGGCGCCGTCGGTCGACGGCGCCGTTTCCGTGCATCGAATTGCGGCGACGGCCGCCCGGACTGCTCAATCGTCGAGCAGATTCGTGCCGTTGTCGCGGCTGGCGTCACCGCCGGGCCGTTCCGGCCTGGCCGGCGCGGAGGACCGGTTGCGATTCGCCATGAAGCGGTCGAATTCCTCCTGGTCCTTTGCACGGCGCAGCTCGCGCGCATATTCGTCGAACTCGGCGAGCATGTCGTCGAGCTTGCGGCGCTCCTCGGCGAGGCGCTCCAGTTCCTTGTCGCGCCAGTCGTCGAAGGCGACGTTGCCGGTGCGCGGGCCGCGGGAAGCGCCGTAGCCCCAGCGGTGCGCCTTGTCGGCGCTTCTGCGGCAGCCGGCGAACACGCCGTCCGTTGCGCGGTTGACGTCGCGCTTGAAGCCGTCAAGCCGGTCGCCCCAGATGATATAAGCAAGCATGGCGAGGCCGAGCGGCCAGAACACCATGAAGCCGATCACCATCAGCGCGATGGTCGCCGGCGTCCAGGCCGGGCGGATCAGTGCAGTCGTGTTCATTTCACTCCCGTTCCTTCGGTTCGAGGCAGCCGGACAGGCTGCTGATTTCGAAATGGGGAAAGCCGGGGGGCGATTCAAGAACGGCCGGGATCAAACCGGACAATAGATTGAAATCACTTGCCTTTTTTGAAGGAATCGAGCGTAAGGACGGCGAGCCCCGCCAGAAGGCCCCAGAACGCCGAGCCGATGCCCAGGAGGCTGAGCCCAGAAGCGGTCACCGCAAAGGCCACGGTGGCGGCCATGCGCTCGGATTCGTCCTTCAGCGCGATCGCCAGTGCATTGGCGAGCGGCCCCATCAGCCCGAGGCCGGCCACCAGCAGGATGAGGCTCTGCGGCAGGACGGCGAAGATGGCGACCAGCGACGCGCCGAAGATGGCGAAGATCAGGTAGAACAGCGCGTAGAAGGGGCCGGTCTTCCAGCGCTCGGCGGGGTCGGGATGGACGTCAGGGCCGGTGCAGATGGCGGCCGAGATGGCGGCGAGGTTGGATGTCAGCGCGCCGAAGGGCGCGGTCAAAAGCGATACAAGCCCGGTGACGGTGATCAGCGGCCCGGGTTCGGGATGGTAGCCGGCGGCGCGCAGCACGGCGAGGCCGGAGAGGTTCTGCGACGCCATGGTGACCAGATAGAGCGGAAGCGCCAGGCTGACGGCCGAGGACAGCGAGAAGTCGGGCACGATCAGCGTCAGCGTCGAGAGTTCGGGTGCCGGCAGGCCGCCGACGCGGCCGGTCAGGAAGGCCGCCAGCCCGCCGCCGACCAGCACCGCGAGCACCGACAGCGCCGGATTGAAGAGCCGGAACACGAAGAAGGCGGCGATCAGCGGCAGGATCAGCCAGGGGTCGTCTGGGATCGTCTTCACCGCGTTGATGGCGAAGGAGACGACGATGCCGGCGAGCATGCCCGATGCTACCGAGGCCGGGATTTTCGCGATCAGCCGCGTCAGTGGCCGGAACAGGCCGGTGGCGACGAGCAGAAGCGCGGTGATGATGAAGGCGGCGACCGCCTCCTCGACGGAGAAGCCGCTTGAGGCGCCGATCAGCGCCGCGCCCGGCGTTGACCAGGCGCTGATGACCGGCATTTTCGTGCGCCATGACAGATAGAGGCTCTCCACCGCCATGGCGAGGCAGAGCGCCGTCACCGCGCTGGCGGTCTGCGCCTGGGTGGCGCCGACGGCGTCGGAGGCGGCGATGATCAGCACCAGCGTGCCGCCGAAGCCGACGATCGCAGCCACGAAGGCCGAAGCGGGGATGGAAAGGCGCATGGTCGAAACCGGTGGCGAAAGGGGCGCCGCCTTCTTGCGGCAGGATCGGGCGTCAGGCAAGCGGGAGGGTTACGGGGCGTGCGCCCCGGACTGGGCGATCACGCCTTCCACGGCGCGGACCAGAAGCTCCAGATCCTGCGGCCGCGACAGCCGGTGGTCGCCGTCGGGGATCAGCGACAGCGTCACGTCGTCGGCCGGCAGCAGGCTGACAAGCTTGAGCGCGTGGGTGTGCGGCACGTCGGGATCGGCCATGCCCTGGAGGACGTGGACCGGGCAGTGCGTGTCGATCGGCCCGGTCATGACGCGGTTGGCGCGGCCGTCCTCGATCAGCGCGCTCGTGTAGATGTTGGGCTCGGGCGAATAGGCGGACTTCTCCTCGAAATAGCCCCGCTCTGCCAGTTCGCGGGTCTGCTTCCTGGTCAGCGCCGGTTCGATCAGCTCGGCGGTGAAGTCGGGCGCCGGCGCGAGCAGCACCATGCCGGCCACGCGCCCGCCCTCGCCGGCCTTGCGCAGTTCCTGGACGAGGCGGAGCGCGATCCAGCCACCCATCGACGACCCGACCAGGACCTGCGGACCCTCGGTAAGCTGGCGGAAAGCGGCCAGGCTCTCGCCCAGCCATGTCGAGATTGTGCCGTCGACAAAGGCGCCGCCGGATTCGCCGTGGCCGGAATAGTCGAAGCGCAGGAAGGCATGGCCGGCGGCCGCCGCCCAGTCCGACAACGTTTCGGCCTTCGTGCCCAGCATGTCGGAGCGGTAGCCGCCGAGCCAGACGAGACCCGGCGCCCGGCCTTCGCGGCGGCGATAGGCGATCGGCGTCTTGCCGACCTCGAGGAATTGCGGCTCTGCCATGTCGGGTCCCCTTGTCTCAGGCCGAGGCTTTTGGCACAGGCGCGCCGGGAGGTGAAGCGCGGCAGCCGAAGCGTCGCTGTCGCGGCGGCGTGCGTCCAGACGGTGGTGATTTATTGTTCGCGCCGTGCTATTGACTCCGCAGGTTTCGGCGCGACATAGGCGAAATCCGCAAATCCAGAACGTCAACCGCATGAGGAGACGACTACCATTCGCAGACCTTTCAAGGCAGCGGCGCCCACCAAAGAGGGCCCGCGCTCAAACCGCGACATCCGGGTGCCCCGGGTCCAGCTCATCGATGCCGACGGCCAGAACCGTGGCGAAGTTTCCATCAACGACGCACTGTCGCTCGCCGAAGAGGCGGGGCTCGATCTCGTTGAGATATCGCCGAACGCCAACCCGCCGGTTACCAAGATTCTCGACCTCGGCAAGCTGAAATACGCCAACCAGAAGAAGGCCGCCGAGGCGCGCAAGAACCAGAAGGTCATCGAGATCAAGGAGATCAAGATGCGCCCGAACATCGACTCGCATGACTACGAGACCAAGATGAAGGCCGTCAGGCGGTTCTTCGAGGAAGGCGACAAGGTCAAGCTGACCCTGCGCTTCCGCGGCCGCGAGATGGCGCATATGGAACTCGGCATGCAGCTGCTGAACAAGGTTCGCGAGGAAGTCGCCACGATCGCAAAGGTCGAGGCGGAGCCGAAGCTCGAGGGCCGGCAGATGATGATGGTGCTGGCGCCGCGCTGAGCGCCGCGCCTGCCGTTCCGATGACTGACGACGCCCTGACGACCAACCTCCGTTCCTACCAGCGGCTGCGACGGCTGACGCTGGCGGCGTTGCTGGCGCTCGTCTTCTTCGTGCTGCTGTTCGGCCAGTCGGTCTTCCCGCCCGAGACGGTCGTTCACGAGGCGATCGAGATGAGCGGCATCGTGCTGATCGTGATCGGCATCGCCGGGCGGCTCTGGTCGACGCTCTACATCGGCGGGCGCAAGGCCGCGGCCGTCGTGACCGACGGCCCCTACTCGATCACGCGCAATCCGCTCTACGTGTTCTCCTCGGTCGCCGCCATGGGCGTGGGCGCGCAGATGGGCTCGATCACGGTTGCCATCGGCTTCGGCCTCGCATGCGCGGCGGCGTTCCACGTCGTCATCCTGCGCGAGGAGCGCTTCCTGACGACCAAGCTCGGCGCGGAGTACACGGACTACATCGCCACCGTTCCGCGCTTCCTGCCGAATCCGGCGCTCTACCGCGAAGGCGACGCCACCGGCTTCAAGCCGCAGCTCCTGCTGACGACGCTGATCGACGGGCTGGTGTTCCTGGTGGCAATGCCGCTTTTCGAGATCATCGACGCGGCGCAGCTCTCCGGCACCCTGCCGGTGCTGTTCAGGGTGCCTTGACCGCGGGACGGACGCTCAGCCGCCCTGCGCCGCCGGATAGATCCACGCATAGCCGAAATGGTAGACGTCGCCATCCCTGCCGTAGTGGTAGGGGAAGGCCGCGTCCTTCGCTTCGAGCGGCCGGCCGGCCAGGGCGTCGTTCTGGTTCAACCAGCGCCACATCTCCTCGCTCGGGTTGAGCGTCGCGCCGCCGTCCCGCCTGCGCCAGACGGCAAGCACGGGATGCGTGGCGTCGAAGGCGAACGGCACTCCGTGCGCGTAACCCGGGACGGCCACGGCGATGTCGGGAGCATGCAGGCGCAGGTTGCCGGCGAGCTGGTGGTCGAGCGTCAGGATCACCGACGGGCGATGCTGGCCGGATGCGAGAATCTCGGCGGTCGCCTGGCCGTAGGGAACGTTCTGCTTGCCGTAATGTGCAGTCCAGCCGGCGAGATAGGGACGCATGAAGAGGGCGAGCGGCACGACCACCATGATCGCCGCGACGACGGCGCCGAAACGCGCTGGCGCGGACCCCAGGGGCTGGCCCGACGCGTCGAGCTTGGCTGCAAGATAGATCGGCAGCAGCAGGAAGATCGGGACCAGCCAGCGGTCCTTGATGTCGCTGGCGCCCAGGATCACCACCAGCAGAAGCAGGCCGAGCGCGATGGCGAACATCCGTCCGATCAGTCGGGTCCACTGGGTCTCGGCCCGCCATGCCCGAGGCAGCGACATTCCGAAGGCAATGAGGAAGACCAGCGCCGTCGGCAGCACGAAGGCGGCGAACGCGCCGACGAGCGACGCCACACCGCTGGCGATCTGGCCGGCGCGGCTGACATCGCCGCCATCGGTCAGCTTTTCGAGCGTGCGGCTGGTCGCGGCGTCGAAGTGGCCTAGGAACCAGAGCGCGTGCGGCAGGACGATCACAAAGGCGACCGCGATCGCGATCAGCATGCGCGGGTCGAACAGGCGCCGGCGCAGCTGGGGATCGGGCAGGACGGCCAGCGCCGCGACCAGCGGCAGCAGCGCGAAGTTGTACTTCGACAGGACGCCGAAGCCGACCGACGCGCCGACGAGCGCATAGTTGACGGCTGTCGGCGTCTCCAGTGTCCGCACGAAGACGTAGCCGAACAGGCAGGCGCTGAACAGCACCGCCACGGTGTGGGTGAGGTCGCGCTGCGCCTCGTATCCGACCTGCGGGAAGGTGATTAGCCCGAGCGTGGCGATCACCGCCAGCACACGGTCGCGTATGATGATATGGGCCGTCAGGCCGAAGAACAGGTAGCTCAGGAACAGCATCAGGTTCTTGAGCAGGGAAATGGCGAGCATGTTGCTGCCCAGCAACTGGACGACGCCATATTGCAGCCAGTTGTAGAAGGGCGGCTGCGAATCGTATCCCGGCGCCAGCCACTGCGCGAAGAAGAGCTGCTGGCCCTCGTCGAGCTCGAGCGAGTCCGGGCCGGCAAGCCTGACTAGGACGTTGATCGCGAAATAGGCGGCCAGCGCCGCGTAGACAGCGCCGTCGCGCATGGCCAGCCGGCCGATCATGCGTCGCGAACGTGGATGTTGCGGACGAAGTAGTTCCGGGTCTCCCCGTCGGGACGCGCCAGGATCTCCCCGAGGATGCCGGTGCTGATCATCTGCACCGAGGCGACGAACAGCATGACGGCGACGATCAGAAGGGGACGCGTGCCGATGTCCTCGCCGAGCAGGAACTTGACGAAGAACAGATAGAGGAAGATGAGCGCGCTGACCGTGCCGAAGGCGAGGCCGATGACGCCGAAGAAGTGGCCCGGCCGGTAGCGGAAGCTCATGAAGAAGGCGACTGACAGGAGGTCGAGCACCACGCGGAAGGTTCGCGACAGGCCGTATTTCGACTGGCCGTAGCGCCGTGCGTTGTGGGCGACCACCATCTCGTCGATGCGCGAGGTGGGCGCGACGCTGGCGATGAGCGCGGGGATGAAGCGGTGCATGTCGCCCATGATCCTGATCTGCTTGAGGACGCGGGTGCGATAGAGCTTCAGCCCGCATCCGTAGTCGTGGATCCTGACGCCCGTTACCTTGCGGATCAGCGCGTTGGCGATCCAGGACGGGATCAGCCGCAGCACCAGGCCGTCGTGCCGGTCCTTGCGCCAGCCGCACAGAAGGTCGAGCTGTCGCTCCTCGAGAACGGCGATCATCCCGGGAATATCGTAGGGATCGTTCTGCAGGTCGCCATCGAGCGTCGCCAGGAGCCGGCCGCGCGCCGCGTCAATGCCTGCCTGCAGCCCCGCAGCCTGCCCGAAATTGCGCTGCAGCTCGACGATCCTGAGGTCGAGCCCTTCGCGGGAGAACTCCTTGCGTGCGTTGGCGAGCGTCGCGTCGGTCGATCCGTCGTCGACGATAATCAGTTCCCACGGCTTGCCGAAACCCTTAAGAGCCCCGCAGATACGCTCGACCAGCGGCCCGATGCTCTCCTCCTCGTTGCGCATCGGAACGACGACGGAAAGTTCGATTGCGCTGTCGTCATGGTCGACGGCAGGCGGATACGGTTGTGATTGCAGCACGAGATCTCCCGACGGGCCCTGCTCCCAGACGCCCTGTTACATGAGCCGATCCTTCTAGACAATTCCGGACATCATGATGGCCAAGGACACCGAGATGCTGAGCTGGGCGGCCAGAAACCGGACAACCCTGCTGGCCTCGGTGATGGTGCTGGCCTACACCGCTTTCGTGCAATGGGCCTGGGGGTGGTCGTCGATCCTGGCGGCCTGGCGCGACATCGGCGCGCCGCGGTTGTTCGCGGCGCTCGCGCTGCTGGTCGCGACCTATCTGGTGCGCGCGCACCGCATCGCCGACTATTTCCAGAAGCGCACGGCGGGCCGCTTCCTTCGCTTGTTCCGCGTCACGCAGGTCCACAACATCCTCAACATCATGCTGCCGTTCAGGACCGGCGAGACCAGCTTTCCGCTGCTGATGCGCTCGGAATTCGGCGTCCCGCTCGCGCATGGCGCGTCGGCGCTGCTCGTGCTCCGGCTGCTCGACCTGCATGCGCTGGCCGCTGCTGCCGGGATCGGTCTCGTCGCCGATGCCGGGTTCACCCTTCCGGCCGTGCTTCTGTGGGCGCTGTTCCTGATCCTGCCGCTGGCCGCGTTCCCGTTCCGCGCGGCGGCGCTGAACGCCGCCCGGCAAGGCCTGCCCGCGCGGGCGCGGAAATATGTCGACGAGATCGAGGACGGCATCCCGCGCGACCTCGCCCGTTTCCTGCGCGCCTGGCTGCTCACCGTGCTCAATTGGGGCGTCAAGGTCATGGCACTGGCCTGGATCCTCGGCCTGATGGGCGTCGGACCGTTGGCCGCCTGCTTCGGCGGCGCGCTCGGCGGCGAACTCTCGTCGGTCCTGCCGCTGCACGCACCCGGTGGCGTCGGCACCTATCCGGCCGGCATCGTCGCCGGCGCGGTCGCCTTCGGCGCCGAGAAGGACGCCGCGTCGATGTCGGCGCTCGCCAAGGCGGGCATCAACGCGCATCTGGTCACCGTGCTGTCGGCGCTCATCGGCACCGGACTTTCGCTGGCGCTGCCTGTGCTTGCGGCCGCCGTCGGGCGCGGCGAGGGCAGGGGCGGCGCATCGCGCGAGTGACCGCACGGTTGCGCTTTTGCCCCACCGCTGCTATGAGCCCGCGTCCATAACCGTCCGGCAGGGCATGCCGTGGCGGTTTTCATGCTTCCGGGCTTTGGTCGGTCCGGGAACAACAACAGGGGCGGACAAGCCCCGCAAGGAGTAGCAAAATGCCCAAGATGAAGACCAAATCGGCCGCCAAGAAGCGGTTCAAGATCACAGGCACGGGCAAAGTCCTGTCGGCTGCGGCCGGCAAGCGCCACGGCATGATCAAGCGTTCCAACAAGTTCATTCGCGACGCGCGCGGGACCATGGTCCTCGCCAAGCCCGACGGCGAGAAGGTCATCAAGAACTTCCTGCCCAACGGCGGCGGCATCTGAGCCGGCTGGACGCAATTTAAGGAGATCATGACATGGCACGCGTAAAGAGAGGCGTTACCGCCCACGCCAAGCACAAGAAGGTCCTGAAAGCCGCCAAGGGTTTCTACGGCCGCCGCAAGAACACGATCCGCACGGCCAAGGCCGCGGTCGACAAGTCGCTGCAGTATGCCTATCGCGACCGCAAGGCTCGCAAGCGCAACTTCCGCGCGCTCTGGGTCCAGCGCATCAACGCCGCGACCCGCGAGCACGGCCTGACCTATGGCCGCTTCATCGACGGCCTGAACAAGGCCGGCATCGAGATCGACCGCAAGGTCCTGTCGGACCTGGCGATCCACGAGCCGCAGGCGTTCGCAGCGCTGGTCGGCAAGGCCAAGGTCGCGCTGGAATACCTGAAGAATACCACCCCGAATGCTTTTGAAAGCGCTGTAGCCTAGCCAGCGCCTTCCCAAGCACGAGGAATTCTGATTTGGGAAACCCGCGCTGGCTGGGCCGGCGCGGGTTTTTCTTTGAGCGAGCTTCCCCTGGCGGGTCCGGAACATGAGCGAAATGGAAACTCTAGAAAATTCACTGATGGCCGAGATCGCCGCCGCTTCCGACGAAGCGGCAATCGAGGCGGTGCGTGTCTCCGCGCTCGGCAAGAAGGGCTCGGTCTCCGAACTGCTGAAGACGCTCGGCTCGATGACGCCGGAGGAGCGCCAGACCCGGGGCCCCGCCATCAACGGTCTGAAGAACCGTGTCACCGAGGCGCTCGGCGCGCGCAAGGCGGAACTCAAGGACGCCGCGATCATCCGCCGGCTGGCCGCCGAAACGGTGGACGTGACGCTGCCGGTCCGGCCGTCGCCGGCCGAGCGCGGCCGCATCCACCCGATCAGCCAGGTGATCGACGAGATCGCCGCGATATTCGGCGACCTCGGCTTCGCCATCGCCGAAGGGCCGGACATCGAGACCGACTACTACAACTTCACCGCGCTGAATTTCCCGGAGGGACACCCGGCGCGCGAAATGCACGACACGTTCTTCCTGAACGGCGTCGAGGGCAACGCGCCCAGGCTCCTGCGCACCCACACGTCGCCGGTGCAGATCCGCACGATGGAGGCGCAGAAGCCGCCGATCCGCATCGTCATCCCCGGCAAGACCTACCGCATGGATTCCGACGCCACCCACACGCCGATGTTCCACCAGCTCGAGGGGCTGGTGATCGACAAGACGGCCAACGTCGCCAACATGCGCTGGGTGCTTGAGGAATTCTGCAAGGCGTTCTTCGAGGTGCCGCAGCTCAAGATGCGGTTCCGGCCGAGCTACTTCCCGTTCACCGAGCCGTCGCTCGAGGTCGACATCCAGTGCGACCGCTCGCGGCCGGGCGAGGTGCGCTTCGGCGAGGGCGACGACTGGATGGAGATCCTCGGCTGCGGCATGGTGCACCCGAACGTGCTGCGCCATGGCGGGCTGGACCCCGACGAGTACCAGGGCTTTGCTTGGGGCATGGGCATCGACCGCATCGCCATGCTGAAATATGGCATGCCGGACCTGCGCGCCTTCTTCGACGCCGACGTGCGCTGGCTCGAGCACTACGGCTTCCGCCCGCTCGACATGCCGACGCTGTTCGGAGGGCTGAGTTCGTGACCGAGCACACCGGCGGCTGCCGCTGCGGCGCGGTGCGCTTCTCGGCCTCGGCCGAACCGACGCATGTCAGCTACTGCCACTGCGCCGACTGCCGATCGGCGACCGGCGCGCCGGTTTCGGCCTTCGTCGGATTTGCCGCCGACCAGGTGGCGATCGAGGGCGAGGCGCTGCGCAGCTTCGACAACGGCGCAGTGACGCGCAGCTTCTGCGGCGCCTGCGGTTCGCCGATCGCCTATGCCGACGAGCGCATCGGCGGGACGCTCTATTTCATGCTCGGCGCGATGGACGCGCCCGGGACATACAAGCCGACGCTGCACGCCTATGTGCGCGAGCAGCTGCCCTACCTGCACATGCCGGACGGGCTGCCGCGCCATGTCGGGTCCAGCGTGTCGAGATCGCAAGAGACATAGACCATGAAACTCACACTCTCCTGGCTCAAGGACCACCTCGAGACCGACGCCACCCTGGACGAGATCGTCGAGGGCCTGACGTCGATCGGCCTCGAGGTCGAGGCGGTCGACGACAAGGCGGGGCTGAAGCCCTTCGTCATCGCGAAAGTGCTGACGGCGGTGCAGCATCCCGACGCCGACCGGCTGCGCGTGCTGACCGTGGACGCCGGCGACGGCAAGCCGATCCAGGTGGTGTGCGGCGCGCCGAACGCGCGCGCCGGCCTTGTCGGCGCCTTCGCCGCGCCGGGGACCTACGTGCCCGGCATCGACGTGACGCTGTCGGTCGGCAAGATCCGCGGCGTCGAGAGCCACGGCATGATGTGCTCGGAGCGCGAGCTCGAACTCTCCGACGAGCATGACGGCATCATCGACCTGCCTGACGACGCGCCTGTCGGCACCAGCTTCGCCGCCTGGGCCAAGCTCGACGATCCGGTGATCGAGATCGGGCTGACGCCGAACCGCCCGGACGCCACCGGCGTGCATGGCATCGCGCGCGACCTCGCGGCGGCCGGGCTGGGTACGCTGAAGGACGGTTCGGTCGCGCCGGTCGCGGGCAGCGGCGCCTGCCCGGTCAAGGTGACGATCGAGGCGCCCGAGCTATGCCCCGGCTTCGCGCTGCGGCTGGTGCGCGGTGTCAAGAACGGCCCGTCGCCGAAATGGCTGCAGCAGCGGCTGATCGCGATCGGGCTGCGCCCCATCAACGCGCTGGTCGACATCACCAACTACATCACCTTCGACCGCGGACGCCCGCTGCACGTGTTCGACGCGGGCAAGGTCAAGGGCGACCTCGTCGTGCGCCGCGCCAGGGAAGGCGAGACGGTGCTGGCGCTCGACGGCCGCGAATACACGCTGTCACAGGAGATGTGCGTGATCGCCGACGGCAACGGCGTGGAATCGATCGCCGGCGTGATGGGCGGCGAGCATTCGGGCTGCGACGAGAACACCACCGACGTGCTGATCGAGTCGGCGCTGTGGGCGCCGCTAAATGTCGCCCGCACCGGGCGCGAACTCGGCATCATCACCGACGCGCGCTACCGCTTCGAGCGCGGCGTCGATCCCGAGTTCATGGCGCCCGGCGTCGAACTGGCGACCAGGATGGTGCTCGACCTCTGCGGCGGCCAGCCGAGCGAGACCGAGGTGGTCGGCTATGCCGGCCATACGCCGAAGGCGATCGCCTTCCCGCTGACGGAGGTCCGGCGGCTGACCGGCATCGACGTGCCGAAGGCCGAGAGCCTGGACATCCTGAAGCGCCTCGGCTTCGCGCCCGCGGGCGACGGCGACGTTGTCGACGTCGCGGTGCCGTCCTGGCGGCCCGACATCGACGGCAAGGCCGACTTGGTCGAAGAGATCATGCGCATCCACGGCGTCGACAAGATCGCGCCGCAGCCGCTCGGCAGCCATGACGCGGTCAACGGCAAGATCCTGACGACGCTGCAGGTGCGCACCCGCGCCGCCAAGCGCGCGCTCGCCGTGCGCGACATGATGGAGGCGGTGACGTGGTCGTTCATCCCGGCAAGACATGCCGAGCTGTTCGGCGGCGGGCAGCCGGCGCTGAAGCTCGCAAACCCGATCGCCGCTGACATGTCGGACATGCGGCCCTCGCTGCTGCCCGGCCTGATCGCCGCCGCCCAGCGCAACGCCGACCGCGGTCTTTCCGACGTCGCGCTGTTCGAGGTTTCGGGGACCTATGAAGGCGACCAGCCGGAGAACCAGCGGCGCGTCGCCGCCGGCGTGCGGCGCGGCACCGCGACCCTCGGCGGGGCGGGCCGGCACTGGTCGGGCAATGCCGCCGCCGTCGGCGTGTTCGACGCCAAGGCCGACGCAATCGCCGCGCTCGAAGCCTGCGGCGCGCCGGTCGACCGTCTGCAGGTCGAGGCGGTCGGCCCGTCCTGGTATCATCCGGGACGCTCGGGCGTGATCAAGCTCGGCCCGAAGACCGTGCTCGGGACCTTCGGCGAGTTCCATCCCAAGACGCTGGAAGCGCTCGACGTGTCCGGCCCGCTCGCCGGCTTCGAGGTGTTCATAGACGCCGTGCCGGAGCCGAAGGCCAAGCCGACCCGCACCAAGCCGCGGCTCGACCTCTCGGCCTTCCAGCGGGTGACGCGCGACTTCGCCTTCGTGGTCGACCGGACGGTCGAGGCGGGCGCGCTGACCAAAGCCGCGCTGGCCGCCGACAGGAAGCTGATCGCCGCCGTCTCTGTGTTCGACGTGTTCGAGGGCGCCGCGATCGGTCCCGACAAGAAGTCGATCGCCATCGAGGTGTCGATCCAGCCGGTCGAGAAGACGCTCACCGACGAGGATTTCGAGGCGCTCGCCGGCAGGATCGTCGAGAATGTCCGCAAGCAGACGGGCGGGGTCCTGCGCGGCTGAGCGCCGCCTACCCGTTCGTCTGCGCCATCGCGGCTTCCCCGTAGCGCTGGCCGGAGACCTGGTCCGGCGTGACGAGGGCGCCGATCTCGATGACCTCGGCGGCGCTGAGCTCGATGCCGGCGGTTTCCACATTGGCCTCGAGGTTGGCGATCTTGCGCGAGCCTGGGATCGGCACGATGAAATCGCCCTTTGCGAGCACCCAGGCGAGCGCCAGTTGCGCGGCCGTCCTGCCCTTTGCCGCGGCCAGTTCCTCAAGCCTGGCGACGACGGCGAGATTGCGCTTGATGTTGTCCTCGTCGAAGCGCGGCAGGCCGCGCCTGAAATCGTCCTTGCCGAGTTGGTCGGCCGAACGGATCGCGCCGGCCAGGAAGCCGCGGCCGAGCGGGCTGAACGGGACGAAGCCGATGCCGAGTTCGCGGCAGGCGTCGAGCACCCCGTTCTCGGGGTCGCGCGTCCACAGCGAATATTCGCTCTGCACGGCGGCGATCGGATGCACGGCATGGGCGCGGCGGATGGTGGCGACGCCGGCTTCCGAGAGGCCGAGCGCGCGCACCTTGCCCTCGCGCACGCGCTCGGCCATCGCGCCGACCGTGTCTTCGATGGGCACGTCGGGATCGACGCGGTGCTGGTAGTAGAGGTCGATGACGTCGATCCCCATCCGCCTGAGCGAAGCCTCGGCGACGGCCCTGACATGCTCGGGCCGGCTGTTCAGGCCGGGCTGCTGCTTCGGCCCGTCGATGGTCTCGGCGATATTGAAGCCGAATTTGGTGGCGATCTTCACCTTGTCGCGCAGCGGCCCCAGCGCCTTGCCGACGAGCACCTCGTTGGTGAACGGCCCGTAGACCTCGGCGGTGTCGAACAGGGTGACGCCAAGGTCGACGGCCCGGTGCAGGGTGCGGATGGCGTCCGCCTCCGCCTGCCCGCCATAGCCGTGGCTCATGCCCATGCAGCCGAGGCCGACGGGAAAGACATCGAGATGCGCGCCGAGCTTCCTGGATTTCATCGCGGGTCTCCTTCGCCTCCTATCTAGGACGCCGAAGCGCGGCCGAACAGATGCGGCGCCCGGCGCAACTTGGCAGGGCGCGCATTTTCGGGCAAAGCTCACGACTTGCCTTGAGAAACGCGCGAGGAGGAGAGCACATGTTTCGCTGGGGAATTCTGTCGACGGCCAAGATCGCGCGCGAGCAACTCATCCCCGCGATCGTCGATGCCGACAACGGCGTGCTGTCGGCGATCGCCAGCCGCGACCTGAAGAAGGCAAAGGCGCTGGCGCAGCGCTTCGGCGCAACGCATGCCTTCGGCTCCTACGAGGAGATGCTCGCCTCGGACAAGATCGACGGCGTCTATATCCCGCTTCCGACCTCGCAGCATGTCGAGTGGGCGCAGAAGGCCGCCGAGGCCGGCAAGCATGTGCTGGTGGAAAAGCCGCTGGCGCTTGACGCCAAGGACATCGGCAAGCTGATCCGGCTGCGCGACCGGAAGAAGGTGCTGATCTGCGAAGCCTTCATGGTCACCTACCACCCACAGTGGATCAAGGTGCGCGACCTCGTCGCTTCCGGCGCAATCGGCACCCTCAAGCATGTCCAGGGCGCGTTCAGCTACTACAATCTCGATCCCAAGAACATGCGCAACATCCTGGCGCTGGGTGGCGGCGCGCTGCCCGACATCGGCGTCTATCCGACGGTCTCGACGCGCTTCGTCACCGGCAAGGAACCGAAGCGCGTGCAGGCGACGATCGAGCGCGACAAGAAGTTCAAGACGGACACCTATTCGTCGGTACGCGCCGACTTCGGAGACTTCGAGCTGTCGTTCTATCTGTCGACGCAGCTCGCTGCCCGCCAGCTCATGGTGTTCCACGGCGACAAGGGCTTCATCGAGGTGCATGGACCGTTCAACGCGGGGCTCTACGACCACCATCGCGTTTCCCTGCACAACCAGGATCACACCGAAGAGACGCTGTTCCGCTTCCCCGGCGCCTCGCAGTATCGGCTGCAGGTCGAGGCTTTCGCGCGGGCCGCGAAAGGATCCAAGGACCCGGTCTTCACGCTGGAAAACTCCGTCAAGAACCAGAAGGTTATCGACGCGATCTTCCGGGCCGGCGCGAGCGGCGGCTGGGAGAAGGTCTGACCCCACCTCCCCTGGAGCGCCCTGCCGGCTGCCACGCCGGCATCGGCTTGACAATAAATATAACACGTTATATAAGTGGTAATCTAAAGTGAGGTTGCCATGGTCGAGGATGTGGTCCGCTCATACGGCTACCTGACGCTCGGGACGCGCATGAAGCGCATTGGCGAGCGGCTCCAGGCCGATACCCAGAAAATCATCGAGGAATCGGGCGCGCCGGTCCAGGCCAGCCAGTATACCTTTCTCGCCGCTGTCGACCGCTCCGGCCCGCTGACCATCGGCGAGCTGTCCGAAGCGGTCGGCATCACCCAGCCCGGAGTCACCAGGACGGTAGCGCAGCTGGTCGCCGGCGGTCTCCTGCAAACCGCGCAGGTGTCCGGCGACCAGCGCCGGCGGATCGTCTCGCTGACGCCGCGGGGCGAACAGCTGGTGGCCACGGCGAAGGCGGAGATCTGGCCGCGCGTCAGGGGCGCCGTCGCCGATCTGTGCGCGGGCCTCGACGGTCCGCTGCTCGACCAGCTGGCGGCGATCGAGGACGGACTTGCAGCTGCGCCGCTCGACCGGCGCGCCGCCAAGCGGGAGGGCAAGCCATGAACCATGTTCTCGACCGGCCGGTCTGGAGCGCGCTGGCGTCCAGGCATGCGGCGCTTGCAACCGGCAGCGGACCGGCCAGGCGCTACCGTTCTCCCATCCATCCGTTTGCCGCCACTGTCGACGACAGTCGCGAAAGCCTCGCCGGGCTCGCCGGGCTCGCGTCGTCGGGCGAGACGCTGATCATCCTGCAGGCCGACGCCTTCGTTGCGCCGCCCGGCTTCGCGGTGTCGATGACGGCGGACGCGGTACAAATGGTCGCCACCCGCGACATGGCCGAGGTCGACGACCCCAGGATCGAGCAACTCGGCGAGGCCGACGCAGCGGAGATGCTGGAACTCGCCACGCTGACCAAGCCGGGACCCTTCACCTTGAAGGCGCAGGCCCTCGGCGGCTTCTGGGGCGTCAGGGAGGACGGCAGGCTGATCGCCATGGCCGGAGAGCGGCTGAAGATGGACGGGCTGACGGAAGTCAGCGGCGTCTGCACGCATCCGGATTTCCGGGGCCAGGGCCTCGGCCGCCTGCTGACGCTTTACGTCGCGGGGCGGGTCAGCGCGATGGGCGAAATCCCGTTCCTGCACACCTACGCCGCCAACGCGACGGCGATCGCGCTCTACGAAAAGATCGGCTTTGCGCTGCGCACGCGCATGAACGTGGCGGCGCTCGAGCGTCTGCCCTGACCCTGCCGTAAGCGCCGCCGGACGATCCGGGCGGCCGCCTACGTCGAATTGCCACCTCGACGTTCCCTTCCGATGCGGATTTGTTTAGTCACCTAGGCGACGATTCATGCCGGCGGCCCCGGCATGAGAACCGGACCGGCGCGCGCCGGTCCGCAAGCATCGGAGACGAATGACACTGAAGCGGTATTTCTGGCCGGTTGTCGGTACGCTGGCCATCGTGTTCTCGGTCTGGCTCCTCTATCGCGAACTGCGGGGGCTTTCGCTCGCCGACCTCGGCGACAGCTTCGCGGCGATCCCGGCGAGGGGATGGGTGCTCGCGGCCCTTTGCACGCTTGCCGCCTATGCCGCCCTGGCCGGCTACGACCGCATCGCGCTGATGCATCTCGGGCGCAAGGTCTCCTGGCTCTTCATCGCGGCATGCTCCTTCACCACCTATGCCATCGCCCACACGATCGGCGCATCGATCGTCTCGGGCGCCGTCATCCGCTACCGCGCCTATTCCTCGCGCGGGCTGACGCCGCAGGAGATCGGCGTGCTCGTCGCCTTCTGCTCGTTCACCTTCGTGCTCGGCGTCGTGCTGCTGACCGGGTTGGTGCTGATCGTCGAACCCGAGATCATCGAGCGCATCGACGAACTGCTGCCTGAAGGCCTGTCGACCGCCACCGGCTACCTGCTGCTTGCGCTGGTCGGCTTCTACGTGCTGGGCAGCTGGCTCGGGTTGAAGCCGCTCAAGATTGGCTCGGTCGTCCTGCACTATCCGCGCCTGCCGATCGTCGCGCGACAGCTGCTGATCGGCCCGGTCGAACTGCTGGCGGCTGCCGGCATCGTCTATTTCGCGCTGCCGGAGGCCGGAAATCCCGGCTACCTCGTCATCCTCGGCATCTTCCTGATTTCCTTCTCGGTCGCACTGATGTCCCATGCGCCGGGCGGGGTCGGCGTGCTGGAACTGGTGTTCATCATGGCGCTGCCGGAGATGGACCCCGCCGACGTTCTGGCGGCGTTGCTCGTGTTCCGGGGCTTCTACCTGATCATTCCCTTCCTGATCGGCGTCGGCATCCTGTTCGGCTTCGAGCGGTCGCAACTGGCGCAGCCGGACCTCGACGAGCGGGAAAACCATTCCTGATCCGGCTTGCGCAGCAAAATGCCTGTTCTTATATACGCGGCAACCGCGCGGGCGGGCAAAATCGCCCTGCATCCCGGCGCGGAATTTCCAGTGAACAGGGGCCGTCGCGGAACGCCTCATAGGGTCCTGACGGCCTGCTTGAAGGAGAGACTAGAAAAATGGCTAAAGTAATCGGCATCGACCTCGGAACCACCAATTCCTGCGTCGCCGTCATGGACGGCAAGGACGCCAAGGTGATCGAGAATGCGGAAGGCGCGCGCACCACGCCCTCCATCGTCGCCTTCACCGGCGACGGCGAGCGCCTCGTCGGCCAGCCGGCCAAGCGCCAGGCGGTCACCAATCCCGAAAACACCATCTTCGCCGTCAAGCGCCTGATCGGCCGCCGCTACGACGATCCGGTCACCGAGAAGGACAAGAAGCTGGTCCCCTACCACATCGTGAAGGGCGACAACGGCGATGCCTGGGTCGAGGCCGGCGGCAAGAAGCAGTCGCCCAGCCAGATCTCGGCGATGATCCTGCAGAAGATGAAGGAAACGGCGGAGGCCTACCTCGGCGAGAAGGTCGAGAAGGCGGTCATCACCGTTCCGGCCTACTTCAACGACGCCCAGCGCCAGGCCACCAAGGACGCCGGCAAGATCGCCGGCCTGGAAGTGCTGCGCATCATCAACGAGCCGACCGCGGCCGCGCTCGCCTACGGCCTCGACAAGAAGGACGGCAAGACGATCGCCGTCTACGACCTCGGCGGCGGCACCTTCGACATCTCGGTGCTGGAGATCGGCGACGGCGTGTTCGAGGTGAAGTCGACCAACGGCGACACCTTCCTCGGCGGCGAGGACTTCGACATGCGCCTGGTCGAGTACCTGGCGGCCGAGTTCAAGAAGGAACAGGGCATCGACCTGAAGAACGACAAGCTGGCCCTGCAGCGCCTCAAGGAAGCTGCCGAAAAGGCCAAGATCGAGCTGTCGTCCTCGCAGCAGACCGAGATCAACCTGCCGTTCATCACGGCCGACCAGACCGGTCCGAAGCACCTGACGCTGAAGCTGACGCGCGCCAAGTTCGAGCAGCTGGTCGACGACCTCGTGCAGCGCACGATCGAGCCCTGCAAGGCGGCGCTGAAGGATGCCGGCCTGAAGTCGGGCGAGATCGACGAAGTGGTCCTGGTCGGCGGCATGACGCGCATGCCGAAGGTCCAGGAAGTCGTGAAGCAGTTCTTCGGCAAGGAGCCGCACAAGGGCGTCAACCCCGACGAGGTTGTTGCACTGGGCGCGGCGATCCAGGCCGGCGTTCTGCAGGGCGACGTCAAGGACGTCCTGCTGCTCGACGTGACCCCGCTGTCGCTGGGCATCGAGACGCTGGGCGGCGTGTTCACGCGCCTCATCGAGCGCAACACCACCATCCCGACCAAGAAGAGCCAGGTCTTCTCGACCGCCGAGGACAGCCAGTCCGCGGTGACGATCCGGGTCTTCCAGGGCGAGCGCGAGATGGCCGCCGACAACAAGGCGCTCGGCCAGTTCGACCTGGTCGGCATCCCGCCGGCGCCGCGCGGCGTGCCGCAGATCGAGGTCACCTTCGACATCGACGCCAACGGCATCGTCAACGTCTCGGCCAAGGACAAGGGCACCGGCAAGGAGCACCAGATCCGCATCCAGGCGTCGGGCGGCCTGTCGGACGCCGACATCGAGAAGATGGTGAAGGACGCCGAGGCCAATGCCGACGCGGACAAGAAGCGCCGGGCACTGGTCGAGGCGCGCAACCAGGCCGAGAGCCTCGTCCATTCGAGCGAGAAGTCGCTTAAGGACTATGGCGACAAGGTCTCCGAGGAAGACCGCACCGCGATCTCGGATGCGATCGCCGCGCTGAAGACGGCTGCCGAGGGCGAAGACGCCGACGCGATCAACGCGGCGACGCAGACGCTCGCGGAAGTGTCGATGAAACTCGGCCAGGCGATGTACGAAGCCTCGCAGAAGGAAGCGGCCGAAGCCGACGCCAAGGCCGACGCGGCCAAGGACGGCGACGTGGTCGACGCCGACTTCGAGGAGATCGACGAGGACGACGACAAGAAGAAGTCGGCCTGACCGACATCAGGACATGCAGGGGCCCGGCGTTCGCGCCGGGCCCTTTTTCGTAGGCCGGCAAGACCGGGCGGCCAAGCCCGGGCGATGCAGGAACGGACGCGCGGGTCCAAAATGTGCGGAGAACGCGCGGCAAACTCTGGCATTGCGGGTCGCGGCTTACTAAATCGGGTCACAGATGCTAGAGCGGGACGGCTCCGGTGGGGCTCATCGCGCGCCAGGCAAGGGGCTTCCCGGCGGTGACGGCGACAAGGACAAGAGCGCGGTAGCGATGAAGGCTGATTTCTACGAAACGCTGGGTGTGCAGAAGGGCGCCGACGAGAAGGCGCTGAAGGCGGCCTTCCGCAAGCTCGCCATGCAGTTCCACCCCGACCGCAATCCCGGCGACCACGCCTGCGAACACAAGTTCAAGGAAATCAACGAGGCCTACGAAACGCTGAAGGACCCGCAGAAGCGGGCGGCCTACGACCGTTTCGGGCACGCCGCCTTCGAGAACGGCGGCATGAACGGTGGCGGCCACGGCTTCGGGGCCGGCGGTTTCGCCGACATTTTCGAGGACATCTTCGGCGACATGATGGGCGGCGGCCGCCGCCGCTCGTCGGGCGGCCGCGAACGCGGCGCCGATCTCCGCTACAATATGGAGATCACGCTCGAGGAGGCCTACACCGGCAAGACAGCCCAGATCCACGTGCCGGCGTCGGTGGCGTGCACGGACTGTTCCGGCAGCGGCGCGAAGCCGGGCACCCAGCCGGTGACCTGCACCATGTGCCAGGGCCACGGCAAGGTGCGCGCGACCCAGGGCTTCTTCTCCATCGAGCGGACCTGCCCGACCTGCCACGGACGCGGCCAGACCATCAACGACCCCTGCACGAAATGTTCGGGCCAGGGGCGCGTCGTCGAGGAGCGCTCGCTGTCGGTGAACATCCCCGCCGGCATCGAGGACGGCACGCGCATCCGCCTCGCCAACGAGGGCGAGGCCGGCCTGCGCGGCGGGCCGCCCGGCGACCTCTACATCTTCCTGTCGGTCAAGCCGCACGAGTTCTTCCAGCGCGACGGCGCCGACCTCTACTGCAAGGTGCCGATCTCGATGACGCAGGCGGCGCTCGGCGGCGCTTTCGAGGTGGCCACGCTCGACGGAACGCAGACCCGCGTGAAGGTGCCGGAAGGCACGCAGAACGGCCGCCAGTTCCGGCTCAAGGGCAAGGGCATGCCGGTGCTGCGCCAGCCGCAGGTGGGCGACCTCTACATCCAGACGGCTGTCGAGACGCCGCAGAACCTGTCGAAGCGGCAGCGCGAACTGCTGCAGGAGTTCGAGACGTTGTCGTCCAAGGAGAACTCGCCGCAGTCGAGCGGCTTCTTCACGCGCATGAAGGACTTCTTCGAATCCTTCGGCGAGCAGTAGGCCAAAGCCGCCGCCTGATCGGAAAGCGACAAAAGTCGTTGAGAACGCGACGTCAGCGCTTGCGTTGGCGACGCGGGCTGCTATGTGTCCGCCAACCGAGTGATGGAGACCGTGGATGGCTGCTCCGGGACTGCGCAGGTTTGCCGAAAAATTCGACGACGAGCTCAAGTTCTTCAAGGGCTGGATCGACAAGCCGAAGGCCGTCGGCTCGATCATCCCCACCAGTTCGGTAACCGCGCGGCGGATGGCCTCGATCGTCGACACGGCGTCCGGGCTGCCGGTGCTGGAAGTCGGGCCGGGCACCGGCGTCATCACCAAGGCGATCCTGCGCCAGGGCGTCAAGCCGTCCGATCTCTACACCGTCGAGTACTCGCATGACTTCGTCATGCATCTCAGGCGCAACTATCCCGGCGTCAACGTGATCGAGGGCGACGGCTTCAACCTCGACGAGGCGCTCGGCGACATGCGCGACGCCCGGTTCGATTGCGTCGTTTCTGGCGTGCCGCTGCTCAACTTCCCGATCGCCCGCCGCGTCGCCTATCTGGACGGCCTGCTTAAGCGCATCCCCTGCGGCCGCCCCGTCGTGCAGATCACATACGGGCCGAAGTCGCCGGTGCCGCCCGGCTTCGGCGACTACACGGTCGAGCATTTCCATTTCATCTTGCGCAACATTCCGCCGACGCAGCTCTGGCTCTATCGCCGCGCCGCGCGCAACTGAACGGCGTCCTCGACTTGATTCGGGGGCGGCATCGCCTATAGCTGCCGTTGCATCGGGAGCTCAAAGACCTTGATTCCAAGGATACTCGTCTTCGCAGGCTCGCTGCGCACCGGCGCCTACAGCGCCAGAACCGCCGACGCGGCGATGAAGGAACTGGCCCTGCAGGGCGCCGACATCACCCGCATATCGCTCGGCGACTACGCCCTGCCGCTGATGGACCAGGACCTCGAGGCGGAAAAGGGCGTGCCGGAGAACGCGCTGAAGCTGGCGCGCCAGATCGCCGCGCATGATGGACTGATGATCGCCAGCCCGGAATACAACGCCTCGATCCCGCCGCTCCTGAAGAACGCGATCGACTGGACGAGCCGCGTCCGCCGCGACGGCGGCCGCCCGTTCAAGCCGTTCGAGGGCAAGGTGGCGGCGCTGTGCTCGTCGTCCGACGGGGCGTTCGCGGGCGTTCGCGGGCTCTATCACCTGCGCGCCGTGCTGATGGCCTGCCATGTCGAGGTGATCTCCCCGCAGTGTTCGGTCGCCCGCGCATCGGAGGCGTTCGACGAGGACGGCCAGTTCCGCGAAGAGCGCCTGCGCCACCAGATGACGACCGTGTGCCGGACGCTGATCGATCGCGCCGCCATGATGTCGACGCGCGTGGAACCGTAGCGGCGAGCGAAAGGAGTAGCGATGCAGGACAGATTGATCGTGGGGCTGGACGTGCCGACGCTGGGCGAGGCCGAGGCGGTCGTGCGCGACCTCGACGGCGTCATCTCGTTCTACAAGATCGGCTACCAGCTCGCCTTCGCCGGCGGCCTCGATTTCGCCCGCGACCTCGTATCGTCCGGCGCCCGGGTCTTCCTCGACATGAAGCTGCTCGACATCGACAACACGGTGGCGAAGGGCGTCGAGAACATCGCCAGGATGGGCGTGTCGATGCTGACGCTGCATGCCTATCCCAAGGCGATGCGCGCGGCGGTCGACGCGGCCAGGGGGTCTAGCCTCTGCCTGCTCGGCGTCACCGTGCTGACCTCGATGGACGAGGGCGACCTGATCGACGCCGGCTACGAATACGATCCGCACACGCTGGTCCTGCGCCGCGCCGAGCAGGCGCTTGCCGCCGGCATGGGCGGCGTCGTCTGTTCGGCCGACGAAGCCGCCGCCGTGCGCAGGATCGTCGGCCCGGAGATGGCCGTGGTGACGCCCGGCATCCGTCCGGCGGGCGCCGAGCGCGGCGACCAGAAGCGGGTGATGACGCCGGCCGACGCGATACGCTCCGGCGCCAGCCATCTCGTCGTGGCGCGCCCGATCGTCAAGGCGCCGGACCGGCGCGCGGCCGCCGAGGCCATACTGGCCGAGATGAAAGCGGCCTGAAGAGCCAAAGGGAGGAGAGCATGCCGAAAGGATACTGGATCGCCCATGTCGATGTCAGGGACGCCGAAGGCTACAAGGACTACGTGGCAGCCGCCGTGCCCGCCTTCGAGAAGCACGGCGCTCGCTTCCTGGCGCGTGGCGGGGCCTACGAGGCGACCGAGGGACGCGGCCGGGCGCGCAACGTCGTGATCGAGTTCCCGTCGCTGCAGGCGGCGCATGACTGTTATCACTCGCCCGAATACACGGCGGCCCGCGCAATCCGCCACAAGTTCGCGGATGCGGAAATGGTTCTCGTCGAGGGAATGGACGACTGAACTGTCTGAAATTGCAGAGTTTTCTGCGCGTGACCCGGTTTGGGCCAAGCGCTCACGCCGCGTTACGTATTGCATCGCAGCAGAACATCGCTAACTTCGTTGCCTAAGAATGGGCGGCAGCGGGCGTGACCCGTCGGAACGGGGTTTGATTTGTTCTACCAGCTCTACGAACTGAACCACGCGGCGGTGCAGCCATTCCGAGCCTATGCCGACGCCATGCGGCTGCTCTATTCGAACCCGCTCAACCCGGTGTCGCACACGCCGTTCGGGCGGACGGTCGCCGCTGCCGCCGAGCTTTTCGAACGCACCACGCGCCGCTACGGCAAGCCGGAATTCGGCCGGGAGAAGACCGTGGTCGACTGGAAGACGGTCGCCGTCAAGGAGCGGGTGGTCTGGTCGCGGTCGTTCTGCAACCTGATTCGTTTCGAGCGCGACCTGCCCGCCGGACGCCGGCCGGATCCCAAGCTGCTTATCGTCGCGCCGATGTCGGGCCACTATGCGACGCTGCTGCGCGGCACGGTCGAGGCGATGCTTCCGCATGCGGACGTCTACATCACCGATTGGGTCGACGCGCGCATGGTGCCGGTCGGCGAAGGCCGCTTCGACCTCGACGACTACATCGACTACATCATCGACATGTTCCACGAATTGGGGCCGGACACCCATGTGATGGCGGTCTGCCAGCCTTCCGTGCCGGTGCTTGCCGCCGTCGCCCTGATGGAGGCGCGGGGCGATCGTTCGGCCCCGTCGACCATGACGCTGATGGGCGGGCCGATCGACACGCGGCGCAACCCGACGGCGGTGAACCTGCTTGCCGAGGAAAAGGGCATGGCCTGGTTCCGCGACAACGTCATCATGCAGGTGCCGTGGCCCGAGCCGGGCTTCACCCGCGACGTCTATCCGGGCTTCCTGCAACTGTCCGGCTTCATGAGCATGAACCTCGACCGCCACATCACGGCGCACAAGGAGTTCTTCATGCACCTCGTGAAGAACGACGGCGACGGCGCGGACAAGCACCGCGACTTCTACGACGAGTATCTCGCGGTCATGGACCTGACGGCGGAATTCTACCTGCAGACGGTCGATACCGTTTTCATCCGCCACGCGCTGCCGAAGGGCGAGATGATGCATCGCCGCGCGGCGGTGGACCCGAAGGCGATCCGCAACACCGCGCTGCTGACCATCGAAGGCGAGAACGACGACATTTCGGGCCTGGGCCAGACCGAGGCGGCGCACGATCTCTGCGTCAACATCCCCGCCGACCGGCGCGTGCACTACGTGCAGCCGGCGGTCGGCCACTACGGCGTCTTCAACGGCTCCCGCTTCCGGGCGGAGATCGTGCCGCGGATCGTCGATTTCATCGCCAGCTACGGGCGCGCGCCGGCCGCCCGGCCGAAGGTCGGCAAGGCCGCCAAGGGCTGAAGACGCGCGTGTGTGGCCTCATTGTTGCATATTGGTCGCAATGCCGGGCGCGCCGGTAACCATCTCGGCAATCTGCCGGCCAATCGAATTGACAGTCCCGAACGATCGCCCTTAACCTTTCGTTAAGAAACGGAAAAACGGCGGGCCGGGATCGGATGGCGACCTCACGGGGAACGAGGCAGGCGCGAAAGCGCCTCATCGCTGCGGCAGGTTCGGCGCTGGTCGCCGCCCTGCTGGCGACGCCTGCGTCGGCGTCGCAGCCCATGCAGACTGGCGGCCTGACCTCGCAGCCCATCGGCCACTACGAGTTCTGCAAGGCCAATCCGGTGGAGTGCAACATCCGGCTGCGCGATCCCGGACCCGAGCATATGAGCGGCGCCCTTTGGAAGGAAATCGTCGCCGTGAATGTCGGCGTCAACGCGGCCGTCAGGCCGATGAACGACATCGACATCTACGGCAAGGACGAAGTCTGGGCCTATCCCGGCGAGGTCGGCGACTGCGAGGACTATGTGCTCGAGAAGCGGCGCGACCTGATGCGGCAGGGGCTGTCGCTCTCCAACCTGCTTATCACGGTCGTGCGAAAGCCCGACGGCGAGGGCCACGTTGTCCTGACCGTGCGCACCGACAAGGGCGACTTCGTGCTCGACAACCTGACCGACTCGGTGCGCCTCTGGGACCAGACCGGCTACCGCTTCCTGAAGCGGCAGGCGACCAACCATACCGGCCGCTGGGTGACCATCCGCGAGGCCCAGCCGGCGGCGCCGCTCGTCGGCTCGGTCCGGTAGCGGCGCTCCGGCCGCACCCTCTTTCTCCCCGCCGACGACCGACGCTGGCGCGATGCCCTGTCCGCACCGACGGTGAAGCGGCTAAGCTGCCTGCGCCATGCGCTCCGCGTTGATGCGATAGGAAATCGCCTCGGCGAGGTGGATGCGTCCGACCTTCTCGGACTGGTCGAGGTCGGCAAGCGTGCGCGCCACGCGCAGCACGCGGTGGTAGGCGCGCGCCGAGAAGCCGAGCTTCTCGCTGGCGTCGTGCAGCAGCGACAGGCCGGCGGCATCGGGCGAGGCGATCTCCTCGATGAGCGCGGCCGGGCAATGCGCATTCGTCGTCGCCGACAGGCCGAGGCGGCCGAGTCGTGCCTGCTGCGCCTGCCTCGCCGCCAGAACACGCGCCGCGACTGCCGCGCTCGGCTCGGCGCGGCCGGGCCGGATCAGATCGCCGGCCGAGACCGCCGGCGCCTCGATCCTCAGATCGATGCGGTCGAGCAGCGGACCCGAGATGCGCGCCTGGTAGTCGCCTTGGCAGCGCGGCCCGCGCGCGCAGCGGAAGCCGGGTTCCCCCGCCATGCCGCACCGGCACGGGTTCATCGCCGCGACCAGCTGGATGCGCGCCGGATAGGCGATGCGGTGGTTGACGCGCGCGATCATGCATTCGCCGGTTTCCAGCGGCTGTCGCAGCGCGTCGAGCGCCTGCGGCGGGAACTCCGGGAATTCGTCGAGGAACAGCACGCCGTTGTGGGCAAGCGAGACCTCGCCCGGCCGCGCGCGCAGGCCGCCGCCGACAAGCGCGGCCATTGACGCGGAATGATGCGGCGCGCGGAACGGACGCCGGTCGGTCAGCTTGCCGCCGGCAAGCTCGCCCGCCATCGACGCGATCATCGAGACTTCCAGCAGTTCCTGCGGCTGCAGCCGCGGCAGGATGGAGGGCAGGCGCTGGGCGAGCATCGACTTGCCGGAGCCCGGCGGACCGATCATCAGCAGGTTGTGGCCGCCTGCCGCCGCCACCTCGAGTGCGCGCCGCGCGCTTTCCTGGCCCTTTATGTCGGCGAGGTCGGGCAGGTCGCTGGCCGGCGCGTGCACGCTGGCCTCGGGCCGCGCCAGCACCTGCGTTCCCCGAAAATGGTTGGCGATCGCGATCAGGCTGCGTGGGGCCAGGATGTCGATGTCAGCCCCTGCCCAGGCCGCCTCGGGCCCGGAGGCGTGCGGGCAGATCAGACCCTTGCCCTGCGCGTTAGCGCCGATGGCCGCCGGCAGCGCGCCGGCTACCGGCGCGATGGTGCCGTCGAGCGACAGTTCGCCGAGCACCACATAGGCGGCCAGCGCGTCGGCCGGAATCGCGCCGAGCGCGGCCATCAGGCCGAGCGCGATCGGCAGGTCGTAGTGGCTGCCCTCCTTCGGAAGGTCGGCCGGCGCGAGATTGACGGTGACCTTCTTGGCCGGCATCGACAGGCCCGACGCATGCAGCGCCGCCTGCACCCGCTCGCGGCTTTCGGCCACCGCCTTGTCCGGCAGGCCGACGATGTGGATGTTGACCTTCCCCGGGGCGATCATCACCTGGACGTCCACCGGCACCGCCTCGATGCCCTGGAACGCGACCGTGCGCACGCGCGAAACCATGCCGCCCCTCCGGATCGTCCGATGGCGGAGCCGCTGCCCGCAACGGAAATGACCTTTACGTCAGCAAAGCACGCTTTTTAGGATAAAGCAAGAACAGGAAGGGAACAAACATGCAGCGCAGGCTGCAGCCAGGTTGCGGCCGGTTGCGAGGCCGGAACAAACCGGGCGCGTAGCGGGACGGGCGACGGCCTGTTTGAGCCGCCCGGCGGCTATGCCCTGCGCGCCTCCACGGCGTCCCAGAACAGCGCCGCGATGTCGGCGCCGCCGAACCGACGGACCTCGCGCACCCCTGTCGGCGACGTCACGTTGATTTCGGTCATCCAGTCGCCGATCACGTCGATGCCGACCAGCACGAAGCCGCGCTGCCTGAGCGCCGGGCCGATGCGTGCGCAGATTTCGCGTTCCCGCTCCGTCAACTCGGTCTTCTCGGCGCGGCCGCCGACATGCATGTTGGAGCGCGAATCGTGCTCGGCCGGCACGCGGTTGATGGCGCCGACGGGCTCGCCCTCGATCAGGATGATGCGCTTGTCGCCCTTGCGGACGTCCTTGAGGTAGCGCTGCACGATGAACGGCTCGCGGAACATCTGGCCGAACATCTCGAGTAGCGAGGCGAGGTTGCGGTCGTCATCCCTGAGATGGAAGATGCCGGCGCCGCCATTGCCGTAGAGCGGCTTGATGATGATGTCGCCGTGTTCCCTGCGGAACGCCGCCACTTCGGCCGGATCGCGGGTGATCAGCGTCTCGGGCATCAGGTCGGGGAACTCGGCGACGAAGATCTTCTCCGGGCTGTTGCGCACCCAGACAGGATCGTTGACCACGAGCGTCTTCGGATGGATGCGCTCCAGGATATGCGTGGTGGTGATGTAGTTCATGTCGAAGGGCGGGTCCTGCCTGAGCAGGACGACGTTCATCTCCTGCAGGTCGGTGCGCACCGGCTCGCCGAGCGTGAAGTGATCGCCCTTATCGTCGCGCACCGTCATTTCCTCGATCCGCGCGAACACCTTGCCGCCGAGCATCGACAGGCGGTCGGGCGTGTAGTGGAAAAGCCGGTGGCCGCGCCGCTGCGCCTCCAGCGAAAGCGCGAAGCTGGTGTCGCCCGCTATCGACACCGTCGAAATATGGTCCATCTGCACGGCGATGTTCAGCGGCATTGCATGCTCCGGCGGTTGGTGTCGTCTGCGATATAGGCAAGAGCGGGGCGTCTGCCAATCGGGCCAGGCCGCCAACCTTTGGCGCAGGCGCGCCGCTCAGCGGTCGAAGACCAGCCTGGAGTAGCCGAGATAGGAGAGCGCCATCGCCGCGGCTGCCGCGATCACCAGCGCGGCGAGCGGCGGCAGGGCGGGTATGGCGAGCAGAAGGCCGCTGTAGAGAAGGTAGTTGAAACAGGCGATGCCGACGGCGACCGAGCCGTAGCGCGCGCCCTCCTGCACGACGCCTCGACCGGACGGCGCGAAGGTCAGCGTGCGGTTGCAGAGCCAGGTGACGGTCATCGCGAAGCTGACCGAGACCAGCCGCGCCGAGAACGGGCCGAGCGGCGAGACCGCGAGCAGCAGCAAGAGCATGCCGGCGTCGGCGACGAAGCCGAGGCCGCCGACGAAGGCGAAGCGCAGGATGCGGCTCATGCGGCGCGGGACGATCCGCGCTTGGTCGCGGGCCGCGCAAGCGAATGCGCCTCCTGCCTGGCCGGGCGGCCGGGGATGCTGAGATAGAAGATGCGCTTCTGTTCGGCGCGGCCGCGCGACACCGAATCCAGGATAAGGCCGGTGACCACCATCATCGCGGCGAACATCAGGAGGCCGAGCGACAGAACCCAGGTCGGCATGCGCGGAACCAGCCCGGTCGCGGCATATTCGATCAGGATCGGCGTCATCAGGACGAGGCTGGACGCCGCGAACAGCGCCGCGATGACGCCGAAGAAGCGCATCGGCCGCGTCTCCTTGGCCAGCATGGCGAACATCCAGAGGATTTTCGCGCCGTCCTTGTAGGTCGACAGCTTCGAGGCCGAGCCTTCCGGCCGGCGTCCGTAGTCGAGCGCGATCTCGCTCACCGGCAGCTTCAGCTGCGAGGCGTGCACCGACATCTCGGTCTCGATCTCGAAGCCGCCCGAGACGGCCGGGAAACTCTTGACGAAACGGCGCGTGAATGCGCGGTAGCCGGAGAAGATGTCGGTGAAGTCGCGGCCGAACATGCGCTTGTAGAGCGCGTTGAAGAGACGGTTGCCGAAGGCGTGGCCGGCGCGGCCGGCATCGTCGGTTACGCCGCGCCTGGTGCCGACCGACATGTCCGAGTGGCCCGTCAGGAGCGTGTTGATGAGCTGCGGCGCATCCTCGGGCGCATAGGTGCCGTCGCCGTCGACCATGACGTAGATATCGGCCTCGATGTCGGCGAACATCCGCCTGACCACGTTGCCCTTGCCCTGGCGCGGCTCGCGCACGACGATCGCGCCGGAGGCGCGCGCCCGCAACGCGGTGAGATCGCTGGAGTTGTTGTCATAGACATAGACCGAGGCGGACGGCAGCGTCGCGCGGAAGCGCGTCACGACGTCGCCGATCGTCTGTTCCTCATTGTAGCAGGGGATCAGGATCGCGATCGAAAGATCGTCCAGGCTGCTGTGGCGCATCGATTGACTCCCGCTCCCGCCTCGCCGCTCCGGTCAAGTCCCCGCGCGGGCCCCGGTATGCGGCGCTTTACTATTTATTGAAGCGGTTAAGGCTAGGTTTAGCCGGGTGCGGATTGTCTTCCGGAAGATCGAATGGCTAGTGAGATGACGATGGTCGGCGCTCGGCCGGGCAAGGAATCGTTCTGGCAGGGCGATGCTTTCAGGGCGTTGGCAGCCATGCTGGTGGTCGGCGCCATCGCTGCGGCGGGCGGCTTCGGCAAGCTCTCCGGCACCGCCGACAACGACAGCATGCTCCGGCTGGTCCAGGTGCGCGACCTCGTCGCCGGGCAGGGCTGGTTCGACCTGCACCAGTACCGAATGGGCGCGGAAGGCGGACTGCTGATGCACTGGTCCCGGCTGGTGGACGCGCCGATCGCCGCGATCATGCTGGTGGCTACCGCCGTCACCGGGTCGCCGGCCGCCGGCGAGACGGTGGCGCTCATCGCCTGGCCGCTTCTGCTCTTCGCCGCCGCGCTCTACCTGCTGCTCCGCATCGGCCGCGAATTGCTGCCCGAGGAAGCGCTGTTTCCGCTGACGATCCTCGGCGCGGCGACGCTCTATTATGTCGGCATCTTCGCGCCCGGCGCCATCGACCACCACAATCTGCAACTCGTCCTGATGCTGGCCATGATGGTGTTCCTGCTCAGCCCGGGAACGGGCGCGGGCGTGGCGGCTGGCGTCGCCGCCGTGCTGATGCTGGCGGTCGGCATGGAGACCGTGCCCTATGTGGCGGTGGGCGGCCTTTTTGTCTCCGGCTGGTACCTGCTGCGCGGCGAGAAAGCGCGCGGCGCCACGGCCGGCTTCGGCACCGCCTTCGCCGCGGCTTCGGGCGCGGTCTTCGTCGCAACGGTGCCCGCGGCGCAATGGGGCGCCGCCTATTGCGACGCCTTCTCCGTTGTCCAGCTGACTATCGGCATGGTTGCCGGCCTGGGCCTCGCGCTGGTCGCCGCGTCTTCGGTACTGAGCGCCAGCCCCTGGCGGCGGGCGGGATCGCTTGCCGCGCTCGGCGCCGTCGTGGCCGTGCTTGCCGTCGCCTTCTACCCGCAATGCCTGAGTGGTCCCTATGCCAACCTGCCGCCGATGATGCAGCACTACTGGCTCGACGGGATCGGCGAGGCGCAGTCGATCCTGACCATGCTCGCCAACGAACCAGAGGCGACGGCGGGCCACTATGTGACGGTGCTGCTCGCCCTGGTCATCTTCGCGCGGCACATGCGCAGGACCGGCGTCCGGCGCGGCGAAAGCCTTGTCGCGGCCATGCTGGTCGTCGCGCTCCTGGTCAGCATCTGGCAGGTCAGGGGATCGCGCTTCTCGCTGCCGCTCGCCTGCCTTCCGCTGGCCATGTGGGTCGGTAGCCTGCGCATCCGCGCTCAGGCAACGCCCGGCGCCGCATCGTCGCTCAGCCTGGCCGGCGCCTGGCTGGCCTCTTTCCACGTCACCTGGATTCTCGCCTCGCTCGGCCTCTGGACGCTGCTTGCGCCGGCCGGCAGCACCAGCAAGCCGACGGCGGAGGCCTGCCTCAAGCCGGCCGATCACGCGCTGCTCGCCGCGTTGCCGCCGACGGAAGTCCTGGTCATCTCCAATCTCGGCGCACCGATGCTGCGCTATACGCCGCAGCGCGTGCTGGCGGGGCCGTACCACCGCAACGTCGCCGGCAACCTCGCCGCGCTGAGCGCCTTCACGGGCTCTCCTGAACTGGCTGCCGGCGTGGTGCGCGACAACGGCGTCGGGCTGGTTGCGATCTGCCGCGGAAACCCGGAGACAAACTTCCTCGCCAGGCGCGCACCCGACGGCATGCTCGCCGGCATGCTTGCGGGCGAGAGGCCCGACTGGCTGGAGATCGTCCCGGAAAGCGCCGGCCAACCGCTCGAACTCTACCGTGTCTCACTGCCCGGAGGCTGACGCGGGGTTTTCGGGCCTGCCGCGCATTTCCGCGGCTTGAACCGGTTCAAGACACCTTTCCTAAACGGTTTGAAGGCAGACTGCCGCCAAAAGACCACCAACAACAAGCAGGACAGCAATGCAGACCGTGTTTGCGAACGGCTATGCCGGCAGGGAGAGCCCGGAGCTCGCCTTCACGGACATCCTCACCGGCCTTGGCAATCATCGCCGGTTTTACGACAAGGTCGACCGCCTGATCAGCGACCGCGCCGACGATCCCGCCCCCTTCGCGATCGGCATCCTCGACCTCGACGGCTTCAAGCCGATCAACGACCTGTTCGGCGGTCGCGCCGGCGACGACATCCTCGTCCAGGTGGCGATGCGGCTGCGGGCATCCATGGACGCCCATTCGACGGTGACGCGCATCGGCGCCGACGAATTCGCCTTCCTCTACCCGCTCGTCTTCAGCGAGGAGGCCGTCGCCGAGCGCGCCCGCATGCTGATCGAGATCCTGTCGGCGCCCTACGACGTCGGCGAGCGCACCGCGCGCCTGTCCGCGTCCGTCGGATGTTCGCTCTTCCATCTCGGAGACGAGACGACCGACATCCTGATCAACAAGGCCGAGACGGCGCTCTACCAGGCGAAGCGCTCCGGCCGTGGCCGTGTCGTCGTCTATACACGCGAGATGGAGGAGGCGGCCAAGCGCGTCACCCGCATCGAGCAGGCGCTCCGGCGCGCCGTGTCGGCGGGCGAGGTGGAGCCGCATTTCCAGCCGATCGTCGACTTGAAGACGCGGCGCACGGTGGGCTTCGAGACGCTTGCCCGCTGGACGGACCGCGACCTCGGCCCGGTGTCGCCGGTCGTGTTCATCCCGATCGCCGAGGAGCGCGGCATCATCGGCCAGATGTCGCAGCTGGTCCTGCGCAAGGCGACGGAAGCCGCGCGCGACTGGCCGGAGGACCTGTTCCTGTCGTTCAACCTGTCGCCCTCGCAACTGGTCGACCAGAACACCGGCCTGCACATCCTGGCGATCCTCGAGCGCACCGGCTTCGATCCGCGCCGGCTGGAGATCGAGATCACCGAGACCGGCCTGATGTCCGATCCCGCCTCCGCCGAGAAGATCGTCCAGGACCTGCGCCGCTGCGGCATCCGCGTCTCGCTCGACGATTTCGGCACCGGCCAGTCTTCGCTCGGCAGGCTGCGCGAATTCCATTTCGACAAGCTCAAGATCGACCGCACTTTCGTCGCCTCGATCCTCGACGACCGGCCGGCCGAGCACATCATCCGCGCCATCCTGGCGATGTGCGAGGGGCTGGGCATGGATGTCGTGGCCGAGGGCATCGAGGAGGAGGCGCAGGCCGAGCGCCTTGTCCAGTTCGGCTGCGCCGGCGGCCAGGGCTTCCTGTTCGGCCGGCCAGCCAACGCCGACGCGACGCTCGGCTATCTCAGGGACAGTTTTCGCGGCGCGCAGCGCGCGCGGGCGGTCTGACCTCGCGTTTGGCCGGTGGCGTGACGACGGGCGCTGCGCTGGCCGCTTGACGGCGACCGCACTTGCCCCGACAAGCTGACGGCGAACGCCGCTGGCGCAATCTGGGGTACCGAACATGAGCATCTGGGGATTGCTTCAGCTCGCTGTCGCGACCGTCATCTTCCTGCTTGCCGCGACCGTCGCCAAGCAATGGGCCATCGCCCCGCATGTCGGCAAGATCGTGCTTGCGCTTGCGCTCTATTCGGCCGGCAACCTGGTCATGCTGAAGCTGGTGCGCGACTTCGGCATGGCGTCCGCCTTCAGCCTGTCGGCGATCATCCAGCTTGTAGCGGTCAACCTGATCGCCATCGCCTGGTTCGGCGAGCGGCTGGGCGCGGTGCAGAGCGCCGGCGTGGTGCTCGCCGTCGTCGCCGTTGCGATGATCACGCTCGGCCCGGTACCCGGCGGCCGCTGAGGTTCGCCCGTGCTGAAGCGGCTTCTCCCCGACCGTATCGAGTTCTCCGTGCTGCTGGCGGGTATCGTCGTCGCCGGTGGTCTCTGGGGCTTCGTCGAACTGGCGGAAGTGGCGCGCGCAGCGCCCGCGCACGGGCTCGACACCGAGATCCTGCTATTGCTGCGCGAGGCCGGGAACCCGGCCGATCCGATCGGGCCGGCCTGGCTGGAAGAGGCGGTGCGCGACATCACCGGGCTCGGCTCGATGATAGTCCTTGTCATGGCGACCGCCGCGGCGATCGTCTACCTCCTGCTGGTCGGCAGGCGGCGGCAGGCGCTGCTGGTCCTTGTGGCGGTCGGCGGCGGGCAAATCCTGTCGAGCCTGCTCAAGCTCGGCATCGACAGGCCGCGCCCGCACCTGGTGCCGCATCTGGTCGAGGTGCAGACGCTGTCCTTTCCGAGCGGGCACGCGATGATGGCGGCCGTGACCTACCTGACGCTCGGCTCGATGCTGGCCGGCACCGTCAAGGGCACGGCGATCCGGGTCTATGTGCTCGGGCTCGCCGTGCTGGTGACGCTTATGGTCGGCGCCTCGCGCGTCTACCTCGGCGTGCACTGGCCGTCCGACGTGCTGGCCGGCTGGTGCGCCGGGTTTGCCTGGGCGATGCTTTGCTGGCTCGTCGCCCGCAATCTGTTGCGCCGCGACGCCGGTTCCGGCGCCGCGGATCAGTGAGGCATTTGGCCTAAGAGTTGATGCTTGAAACATCATCAAGAATGCATTAGATGTCCATCTTGCGGACTCAGGCAGGAGCACGCTTCGTGATCACCGCCCAGCAGATGCGCGCCGCGCGAGCGCTCGCCGGCATCGACCAGAAGACCCTCGCGGAGCGGGCCGGAGTGTCGCTGCCGACCATCCAGCGGATGGAAGCGAGCGAGGGTGTCGTACGGGGCGTCGTCGATACGCTGGTCAAGGTGATCCGCGCACTGGATGAAGCCGGCGTCGAACTGATCGGCGCCAATCAGGCCAGCGCCGTCGGCGGCCGGGGCGTCCGCCTCAAGGCGCCGGACGAGGGCATGACCGGCTGAAGCCGCGGGCGGAGCGCCTCGCCTCAAGGGCGTGGCCATTCCGCTCCGTAGCCAGTCGCGACGCGACCGCCGACACCATTGCCGACGATCCCGCCGCTCCTTGACCGAGCATCGGAACGGCCGTCATGAGCGCAGCAACCGAAATCGGGGAAACCCGCCGCCAGCCGAGTTTCGGCGAGCTGTTCACGCCCAAGCTGGTCACCGTGCTGCGCGACGGCTACGGGCTGCGGCAACTCCAGGCCGATGCGCTGGCCGGCCTGACGGTCGCCATCGTTGCTCTGCCGCTGTCGATGGCCATCGCCATCGCGTCGGGCGTCTCGCCGGAGCGCGGACTGTACACCGCGATCATCGGCGGCTTCCTGGTCTCGGCGCTCGGCGGCAGCCGGTTCCAGATCGGCGGCCCGGCCGGGGCGTTCATCGTGCTGGTGGCCTCGACGGTTGCCCGCCACGGCGTCGACGGGCTGATCCTGGCGACCATGATGTCGGGCGTATTCCTGCTCGCCGTCGGCTATCTGAGGCTCGGTACCTACATCAAGTTCATTCCCTATCCGGTGACGGTGGGCTTCACCGCCGGCATCGCCGTCATCATCTTCGCCAGCCAGCTCAGCGAACTGTTCGGCCTGTCGCTCGACGGCAAGGAGCCTGGCGAACTGATCCCCAAGCTGCAGGCGCTCGCCGCCGCGTGGGGGACGTTCAACCCGGCGGCGGTCGCGGTGACCGTGCTGACCATCGCGATCATCGCCGGCCTCAGGCGTTGGCGGCCATCCTGGCCCGGCATGCTGGTCGCCGTCGCCGCAGCGTCCACCATCGCGGTGGCGGCGGGCCTGCCGGTCGAGACGATCGGCACGCGTTTTGGCGGCATACCGCGCGCTCTGCCCCTGCCGGCGCTGCCAACCCCCGACCTCGCCCTGATGCAGGCCGTGCTGCCTGACGCGATCGCCTTCACGCTGCTCGGCGCCATCGAATCGCTGCTCTCGGCGGTCGTCGCCGACGGCATGACCGGACGCCGTCACCGCTCGAACTGCGAACTGGTCGCGCAGGGTTTCGCCAATATCGGCTCGGCGCTGTTCGGCGGCATCTGCGTGACCGGCACCATCGCCCGCACCGCGACCAACGTGCGCGCCGGCGCGCACGGCCCGATCGCCGGCATGCTGCATTCGGGCTTCCTCCTGGCCTTCATCCTCGTGGCCGCGCCGCTTGCGAGCTACATCCCGCTCGCGGCGCTTGCCGGCGTGCTTGCGGTCGTCGCCTGGAACATGGTCGAGAAGACGGCGTTCGCGGCGCTCGTGCGCTCCTCCTGGGGCGATGCGTCGGTGCTGCTCGTCACCTTCCTGCTGGTCATCTTCCGCGACCTCACCGAAGGCATCGTCGTCGGCTTCGCGCTGAGCGCGGTGCTGTTCATCGAGCGCATGTCGCGGGCGATCGCCGTGGAAACCCGCCGGGCCGTCGTGCAGCCCGACGTCGCGGACGCCGCAGGCGGGCCGAGACAGAGCTACGACGCGTCGGAGGCGACGGATCCCGATACAGTCGTCTACCGCATCAGCGGGGCCTTCTTCTTCGGATCGGCCTCGACGGTGGCGACGGTACTCGACCGCCTGGCCGGCCAGCGCAAGACCTTCGTGATCGATTGCTCCGGCGTGCCGTTCCTCGATTCGACGGCGGCCAACGTCATCGAGGGGGCCGCGCACAAGGCGCAGCGTTCCGGCGTGCGCCTGTTCATCGCCGGGGCCTCGCCGGCAGTGCGCCGCATGCTGTTCGCGCATGGGGTGCGGCCGCCGCTGGTGCGCTACAAGGCGAGCGTCGAGAGGGCGCTGAAGCAGGTGCGGATCGACGGCGTGTCCTAGGCCTGGTGCGCCCAGACCACGCTCTTGTAGTCGAAGCCGTATTCGAGCGTCGGCTTGACGATGCGGAAATAGGGCGAGAGGTCGAAGTCGCGCGGCGTGTAGAGCGAGTGGTGGCGGATGTGCAGGATTTCCTGCCTGGAATAGGTGGACTGCGCCGAGGCGCGGCCGGGTGCGAGCGTCACCTCGGGCAGGATCGGGTAGTTGATGCGTTCGTAGGCCTGGGCGATCAGCGAAGAGCAGATGGCCCGCGTCGGGTCGCCGGAACCGAAGGCGATGGCGCGGCGTCGCCAGCGAACCGGCATCGGCACCGGGAACAGATAGCGCAGCATGTCGAAGATGTTCTTCATGTCGTATTTCAGCCCGAGCCGCTCGACCATGAAGCCGACCACCTGGTCGCGGTCGGAGGGCGAGAGGCCGTTCGCCCGGCAGATGCGCGTGTTGTAGGTCCGGTACTTCGACAGCGGCACGGCCACGCAGCCCTCGCCGAGATTGACCTCGATCAGGCGCGGCCGCTCGGAGCCGTCCTCGGGTTCCGGCAGCGCGTCGCCGACATAGAGCGCTGAGTGCGACCAGGTCGACTGCGTCAGGTACTTGATCGTCGCCGAGATGCGCTGGTTGCCCTCGATCAGCAGGATGTCGCCGGGCACGAGCACGCGCAGCAGCGTCTCCGGATCTGACGGCGTGTAGGGCTGGTAGCCCGAGGATTCGACCTGCAGCCGCCCGGCGATGAAGCGCCCGAACCGATCGAGGAAGGTGTCGCTCTGCGCAGTCATGCGGCCTGCCTGGACCGGCGCACGGCGCGCGCGAGCGCCTTGGCGGACGTCCTTGGATCGGGGCGCAGCAGCTTGGCCGCCTTGCCGAGGCACGCCTTGCTGAGCCTGCGTTCCGAGCGTGTGCAGAGGCGATCGAGAAGCTCGGCGTCGCCGGGGTCGTCCAGCATAGCCGGCTCGGTGCGCAGCAGGCCGCGCAGGACGAAGATGTCGTGCAGTTCGCCAAGCCGCTCGTTCAGGGCGTCGAAGGATTTACGCCGGGCCTTGACCGGCGTCGGCCAGTGACCGCCGAGAAGGGAGAGATACCTGGCGTAGATCTTGGTCGCCTTGCGCAGGCCGTGGAAATCGGCCGCGGTTCCCCGCTTGGCCGCCCTGCCGAGCGCCTTGCGCGCCTGCCGCTTCGCGTCGCGCACGCCGGCGCCGAGGATGGCGGCGTCACGCGCGCTGTCGAAGGTCAGGGTCTCGATTTGGGCCAGGCCCGCGCGGCAGGCGTCGACCGCTGCCGCGACCGCAGGGCCGAGATCCTGGCCGAGGGCGTTCTCGCGGCGCCGGTCGAGTGCCGCGCGCACCGGGTCGAGCGCGCCGCCTTCGGTCTTCGCCGGGAACTCCTGCTCGAGGCGGTCGAGCGTCTCGATCAGCGCTCCGGCCTCGCGTGGGCCTGCCAAGAGCCGCGCCGCGTCGCGGTAGCGGGCGTTTTCGGCGCGGGCGAAAGCGTCGTCGCCGGCGCGCATGAGGCGAAGCAGCGCGCGCAGGCTTTTCAGCCGCTTGCGGGTCTCGTGCAGGGCCTTGTCGGTATTGCCGTCGACGTCGGCCAGGCAGCCGAGCGCGGCCTCGATCTCCTTGGCCGCGATGCGCCGGATCTCGCCGGCGAGCGGCGCTTCGGGATCGATGCGCTCGCTCACGGCACGCGATCCGGAGCCCGGCCGAGCGCCAGCTGCGCGTTGTAGTAGCGCACGTCGTCGGTCACCTCGCGGCCGAGCCAGGACGGCAGCCTTTCCGCCGGAACAGCGTCCGGGGTCTCGAGTTCCGCGATGACGAGCCCGTCGAGCGCGCCTGAAAACACGTCGATCTCATAGAGGTAGCCGTCATGGCGCACGTGATGGCGGCACTTTTCGATCACGCGGCCAAGCGCGAAGGACTGCATCTCGTCGGCCTGGTCGAGCGGCACCGGACAGGTGAATTCGTCGCGTCCGGGCCCCTGTCCCGAGAACTTCAGCGTGAGGGCGGCGTCTGCGTCGTCGCTGATGCGGATGCGGATTGTCCGGTCGGGTCCGACCGCGAGATAGAACTGGCGGATACGGATTTCGGCCTCGACCTGGCTGCGCCAGGCGTCATCCGCAACCAGGAATTTCCGTTCGATTTCCTTGGCCATTTCCGGCCCATAAAGCGCGACCGGCAGGCGAAGGCAAGAAGCGTTGACGTTAATCATTCGATTGATTAAAATGGGCCATGACCAGAACGCCCGTCACCGTGCAGCCACGCGGCGCGCCGCCGTCGCCCGCCGACCAGACCCGCATCGCGCTCGTCCGGGCGGCGCTGCGCCTGTTCGGCAGCCAGGGCTTCGAGGGAACGTCGACGCGAGAGATCGCCGCGCTGGCCAAGGCCAACATCGGCTCGATCGCCTATCACTTCGGCGGCAAGGAGGGCCTTCGCGCCGCCTGCGCCCACTACATCGTGGAGACGATCGGCGGCGTTGCGGGCGCGGCGATGGCCGAGGCCACGGCAAAGGCCGACGGTCCGGACGCGGCCAAGGCGCGGCTCGACGCGGTGCTGGAAACCATGGTCGGCTTCATAACGACCCGTCCCGAAGCCGGCGAAGTCGTGCAGTTCGTCCTGCGCGAGATGTCGCGACCGAGCGAGGCGCTGGACATCATCTATGACGGCGTGTTCGAGCCGGTCCACCGCCAGCTCTGCCGCATCTGGGCGGAGGCAAGCGGCGAGGACGCCGAGAGCGAGCGCGCCCGCCTCACCGTGTTCACCCTGATCGGACAGGTCGTCTATTTCCGGATCGCGCGCGCCGCGGTGATGCGGCGCATGGGCTGGGACGACCTCGGCCCGAATCAGGCCGCCGATATCGGTTCCGTGGTGAAGGACAATCTCGCCGCCATCCTGGCCGGCCGTAAGGGCGACCGACCATGAGCCTTTTCTGCTCGATCCCCATCGTCGCCTCGCTGTTCTCGGCCTGCGCCGGCGGCTCGACGCTCGCAGTCGGTTATGTCGAGGGCGATTTCGTGCTGCTGGCGCCGATCGAGGTCGCCCAGGTCAAGTCGATCGCAGTCAAGCGAGGCGATCGCATCGAAGCAGGCCGCGCAGTCGCCGAGATGGAGGCAGACGACGCCAGCATCGCGGTCGCCCAGGCCGAGGCCGCGCTAGGTCAGGCGACGGCGCAACTCGCCGACCTGCGCCTCGGCAGGCGCCCCGAGGAGATCGCCGTGCTGGATGCCATGGTGCGCTCGTCCGAGGCCGAGGCGGAGGAGAAGCGCCGCGTGCTGGCACGCGCCACCGGCCTGCTCGACCGCGGCATCGTCACCCAGGCAGAATTCGACGAGGCGCAGACCGCCGTCGAGGTCGCCGAGGCCAGGATAAACCAGTCGCAGGCCAACCTGGCGGTCGCCAAGCTTCCGGCGCGCCCGGAGGAAATCAAGGCCGCCGAGAACCAGGTGAAGCAGGCGCAGACGGCGCTCGAACAGGCGCGCTGGCGGCTGTCCAAGCGTTCGCTGACCGCGCCCTCGGCCGGGCGCGTCGACGACGTCATCCGCAATCCCGGCGATATCGCCGGCCCGTCCGCGCCAGTCGTCTCGATGCTGCCGGACGGCGCGGTGAAACTCTCGGTGTTCGTGCCGGAACGGTCCCTCTCCAGCGTCTCGGTGGGCGCGCTCCTCAAGGTGCGCTGCGACGGCTGCCCGGACGGGCTCGAGGCGCGCATCAGCTATGTCTCGCCAGATCCGGAGTTCACGCCGCCGGTCATCTATTCGCTCGAGACGCGCCAGAAGCTGGTCTACCTCGTGGAGGCAAGGCCCGTGGGCGACGCCTCGCCGCTGCAGCCGGGCCAGATCGTGGATGTGGAGTTGGGGGAATAGGGGAGTAGGGCGGCCGGCTGCACGGACATCTTCCCCCTGCTCACCTCGCACCCTGCCGGAGACAGCATGGACGCCATCAACGTAACCGGGCTGGTGAAGCGCTTCGGCGACAAGACGGTCGTCGACCATGTCACCATGCGCGTCGCCGAGGGTGAGATCGTCGGCTTCCTGGGGCCGAACGGCTCCGGCAAGACGACCACCATCCGCATCATGTGCGGGCTCCTGACGCCCGACGAGGGGGAGGGCCAGGTGCTGGGCTACGACCTGCGCACCGAAAGCCTGAAGATCAAGCGCGAAGTCGGCTACATGACGCAGAAGTTCTCATTCTACGAGGACCTCACCATCGCCGAGAACCTGGAGTTCGTGGCGCGGCTCTACCAGCTGAAGCCGGTCGCCGACCACGTCACGCGCACGCTCGAAGAGCTTGGCCTTGCGACCCGCCGCAACCAGCTCGCCGGCACGCTGTCGGGCGGCTGGAAGCAGCGGCTCGCGCTGGCCGCCTGCATCATGCACAAGCCAAGGCTGCTGCTGCTCGACGAGCCGACGGCCGGCGTCGACCCGAAGGCGCGCCGCGAGTTCTGGGACGAGATCCACCACCTTGCGCGGGGCGGCCTCACCGTCCTGGTCTCGACCCACTACATGGACGAGGCCGAGCGCTGCCACCGCATCAGCTACATTTCCTATGGCCGCATGCTGGCCACCGGCACCGTCGACGAGGTCGTGCACAACGCCGGCCTGACGACTTTCGTGGTGGCCGGTCCGCGGCTCGACCAGGTCGCGGCGCTGCTCGAAGGCAGGCCGGGGGTCGAGCAGGTGGCGCCGTTCGGCACGACGCTGCACGTCGTAGGCTCCGACAAGGCGCTTCTCGATGCGGCGCTGGGCGACATCCGGGAGCGCGACGGCGTGACCGTCACGCCGGGCGAGACCAGCCTAGAAGACGTTTTCATCCAGTTCATGTCTTCGTCGCGGGACAACATGGCATGAACACGGTCTTCTCCTTCGCGCGGCTTGGCGCGCTGTTGATCAAGGAATTCATCCAGATGCGGCGCGACCGCATCACCTTCGCCATGATGCTGGGCGTGCCGCTGATGCAGCTGGTCCTGTTCGGCTACGCCATCAACAACGATCCGAAGAGCCTGCCGGCGGCGCTGGTCGCCACCAGCAACGATCACTACACGCGCGCCATGGTCACGGCGCTGCAGATGACCGGCTACTACCGGTTCGACCACGTGGTGAGCAGCGAAGCCGAGGCCGAGGCGCTGATCGCCAGCGGAAAGGTGGCCTTCCTGGTGACCATTCCCGCCGATTTCGCGCGCCGCGTCGAGAGCGGCGACAATCCGCAGATCCTGATCGAAGCGGATGCGACCGATCCGGCCGTGGCGAGCGGGGCGATCTCGACGCTGGGCACCGTCGCGCAGCGCGCGCTGCTGCGCGAGCAGGGGAAGCAGGCCGAGGCCGCCAACCGCTCCAGGGCCGAGCTCGATGTCGTCGTGCACCGCCGCTACAATCCTGAGGGTATTTCGCAGTACAACATCGTGCCCGGCCTGCTTGGCGTCATCCTGCAGATGACGATGGTGATGATGACCTCCATCGCGCTGACGCGCGAGACGGAGCGCGGCACGATGGAAAACCTGCTCGCCATGCCGGCATCGCCGGTCGAGATCATGCTCGGCAAAGTGCTTCCCTATCTCGTCGTCGGGGCGGTCCAGGTGGTGGTCGTGCTGGTCGCCTCCAAGCTGCTGTTTGCGATCCCCTTCCAGGGTTCGCTGACGCTGCTCCTGTCCGCCATCCTGGTCTTCGTGCTCGCGCTGGTCCTGCTCGGCTACAGCATTTCCACCGTGGCGCGGACACAGATGCAGGCGTTGCAGCTCACCTTCTTCTTCTTCCTGCCGTCGATCCTGCTGTCGGGCTTCATGTTCCCCTATCGCGGCATGCCCGACTGGGCGCAGGTGTTCGGCGAGATCTTCCCGTTGACGCATTTCCTGCGCATCACCCGAGCGGTCATGCTGAAGGGTGCCGAGTTTCCCGCGATCGCCGGCGAGGTCGCCGTACTGGGGCTGTTCGTCGTCATCTTCGCCGCGGTGGCGCTGCTCCGGTTCCGCCGCACGCTGGACTGAGCTTCTTCGGCCCGCCCGCCTCTGCTAGCCTTGCGCGCTCCGGGACGTCCAGTCATGTCGCTTGCTGCTGTCCTTTGCCGGCTTTGGTTCCTGACGCTTGCGGCGCTGGTCGCGGGCACCGGATCATTGCGTGCCTCGGGCCTCTACACGGCAGAGACCGTCACCAGCGGCACTGCTGAACCGCGCCGGTCGATCGGCTTCGCCGCGTGCCTGCGCCGGGTGCTCGTCAGGGTGTCGGGCGACCCGGGCCTCGACGCGAACCCGCTTGTCCGGGCGACGGACGCGGCCGGTCTCATCGCCCGCTTCAGTTTTGGCGACCGGCTGGCCGGCATTCCCATCCATGACGAGCAGGGCAGCTACGACCGGCCGCACGATCTGACCTGTGTTTTCGATCCAGGCAAGGTGGACGCGCTCCTGGAGCGGCTTGGCCGCAAGCCCTGGCTGGCGCGCCCGCGCCTTGCCGCCGTCATCTCGGTGCGCGGCATCAAGGGGGAACGATCGATGCTTGCCAGCAACAGCGACGGAGCGCGCGCCGACGACATGCGCGCGTCGCTGGCGGCTGCCGCCGAGGCCATCGCGCTGCCGCTTGTCCTGCCGGCGATGGAGCAATTGTCGGATATCGGCTTGGCCGCCGAAGGGCCTGTGGCCGACGATATCCGCCTCGGCAGCCTGGCGCGTTCGACGGGCGCCGATCTCGCGCTATCGGGCGCGCTTGCCTGGAGCGACGCGGCGCTCGGCTGGATCGCCGACTGGCGCATCGCGGCCGAAGGTGTCGAACGGCGCTGGCAGGTGCGGGGCGTCGGTTTCGACGATGCCTTCCGCAATGGCGTCCAGGGGGCGGCAAAGGTGCTGTCGGGCAACGGCCAGCCCTAGCGGCGAACCCGCCGTCTGGTCGCTGCCCGGGGTTGCTAGCCCATCAGGGCGCGGACGCGCTTTTCGCCGCCGGCCTTGCGCCACGCGTTGAAGCGATGGGTGGCGGCGGCAAACGAAATCTTCATCGCGCGCGCGACCGAGTAGCGGCTCGCACCGTCGTCGAACATGCGGTAGCAGCATTCGACGCCGTCGGGCGTCAGCTTGCCGTCGCAGGTCTTGTTGTGCGGGTTTGCCGGGTCGAATTTTTCGGGCAGCGGCTCAAGCATGCCCTTGAGCCTCTGCAGGTCCGCCTCGATGCTGGCGATCAGCTCGATAAGCGGCTTGGGGTCGACGTGATGCGCGTGCTGCTTCTTCGCCATGGCGGCTTTTCCTATCGGGTCAGAATAGCTTATATAGCCTAACATTGCCCTATAACAAGATGTGCCGCCGGCCGGGCACCCCCGGAGGCGCGGTTCAAGGAGCCGTGCGCACATTGACCATAGCCCGACGGGCGTCTAGATTAGAATCATTCTAAACTGGAAACCCCGCAATGCTGTCCCGCGTTTTCGGCTTCGGCCGCCGCTCCTTCGAAAGCCTTTCGGAACAGGAGATTCTCGCGCTTGCCATCTCGTCGGAGGAGGACGACGCCCGGATCTACCGCGCCTATGCCGACGGGCTGGCGGATACCTATCCGAACTCGGCCCGCGTGTTCGACGAGATGGCCGCTGAGGAGGACGGCCACCGCGGCGCGTTGATCGAACTGCACCGCCAGCGGTTCGGCGAACGCATTCCGCTGATCCGGCGCGAACATGTGAAGGGCTACTACGAGCGCAAGCCCGACTGGCTCGTGCGGCCGCTCGGCATCGACCGCGTGCGCGACCAGGCGGAAGAGATGGAGCGCCAGGCGCATCTCTTCTATGTCGAGGCCGCCAAGCGGACCGCCGACGCATCGACGCGCAAGCTTCTGGGCGACCTGGCCGCCGCCGAAAAGGGACACGAGTCGCTGGCGCGGCGGCTCGGCCTCCAGCACGTGCCGGAAGACGTGCGCGAGGAGGAAAGGACGGCCGAGCGCCGCCAGTTCATCCTCACCTACGTCCAGCCAGGGCTGGCCGGCCTGATGGACGGTTCCGTGTCGACGCTTGCGCCGATCTTCGCCGCCGCCTTCGCCACCGGCGACACCTGGCAGACGTTTCTCGTCGGCCTGTCGGCCTCGGTCGGCGCGGGCATCTCGATGGGCTTCACCGAGGCCGCCCACGACGACGGCAAGCTGTCTGGGCGCGGGTCGCCGGTGAAGCGCGGCCTGGCGTCCGGCATCATGACCGCGGTCGGCGGCCTCGGCCACGCGCTGCCCTATCTCATCCCGCATTTCTGGACAGCGACGGCGATCGCCATCGCGGTGGTGTTCGTCGAGCTGTGGGCGATCGCCTTCATCCAGAACCGCTACATGGAGACGCCTTTCTTCCGCGCCGTTCTCCAGGTCGTGTTGGGCGGCAGCCTCGTCCTTGCTGCCGGCGTGATTATCGGCAACGCCTAGGGCGCGTACTCAATAGGCCTTGCTGATTGGTCGCGGTGTTGATTCAAGGGTTCCGGAAGGAGGCCTTGAAATGGCGCGATACGATCTGAACGAGGCGGAGTGGCGGATTGTCGAGCCGCTACTTCCTGCGGCTGGCAAGGGTAAGCGTCGGGTTGACGACCGTCGGGTGGTCAACGGCATCTTCTATGTGCTGAGGACAGGATCGCCGTGGCGTGATCTGCCGGAACGGTATGGGCCATACACGACGGTCTACAACCGCTTCAATCGTTGGGCCAAGAAGGGGGTATGGCTCGGCCTGTTCGAGGCCCTGGCGGCCCAGTCGCCGCAGTCTCTTCACCTGATCGACTCGTCGATCGTGCGGGCCCACCAGCACGCAGCCGGTGGAAAAAAGGGGGTCCGGATCACGCCATCGGCCGTTCTCGTGGCGGACTGAGCACCAAGATCCATGCCGTCGTCGATCAAGACGGACTGCCGGTCCGGTTGTTGATCACGCCTGGGCAGGCGTCAGACAAGACCGCCGTGCCAGATCTTCTGGCGGGATTGCCGCCAGCTCGGGCGCTCGTCGCCGACCGTGGCTACGACAGCCGCGCCATCATCGATCTCGTCCGCAGGGCAGGCGGTGAGGCCCATATCCCGACCCAGAGCCGCGTCAAGGCCCAACGCTCCGTCGATCACGAACTCTACAGACGCCGCAACCTGGTCGAGCGCTTCTTCTGCAAGATCAAGCAGTTCCGGCGCATCGCCACTCGCTTCGAAAAGCACGCCACGAACTTCCTCGCCGCTGTCGCACTCGCTTCGGCTAGACTCTGGATGCGTTCAGTTGAGTCCACGCCCTAGCCGCGCGCGTTTGCGACACGACTGAAACAGTCAATGCCGCAGGCGGCATCGACGCGAAACGGCTGTGTCGGAAAAGGCACAGGCCGGAAGGTTTGACGGCTGGCCGGAGAACCGCCGCCAAACCGCCGTGATTCGGCCACGCTCGGGACCGATCCAGTGTGAAGATTAACATCGCGTTCACCGAAGATTCACGACTGGACGCGTAAACATGTCTGCAATCGGAAGGGACATCCGAGGGACAGGACGGGTTACGATGACGATCTGGAACCACATTTCGCATTTTGCGTTCGCCGTGCGCGAATTCGTGGCGCCGACCTATCGCCCCGAGCGCCATTACATGCGCGGCCCCGGCCCGGCTTGCGCGCGCCGCACCACGTCGTTGGGCATCACCCTCCACTGACCGGCGGCCAGCCGCAGCGACCGTCCTATCCGGGCCGGCACCAGGCCGGGTTCCGCCCCACACGCCCCTCATCGCGTCGCCGAAAGCTGGGCGCGGGAGCGCGCCGCTCCTCGCCTGCTGCAAAAAAATCTGCTGAGTTGTCGAAATCCCGTTCGGTCGCGCGACTTCCGTTCGGCCCGCGCTGACGCGGCCTGAAAAGCCAACAGGAGACGACCCATGCAGTACATGCTTCTGCTTCATCATGACGACACGCCGTTCACGTCGGCCTCTCCGGAAGAACAGGAGAAGATGAGCGCGCCGTACATGGCCTACAACGAGGCGCTCATCAAAGCCGGCGCGATGGTCTCCGGCGAACGCCTGCGGCCGGCTTCCGCCGCCACCGTCGTTCGCGTGCGCAACGACAAGACCGAGGTGCTGGACGGTCCCTTCTCCGCCACCAAGGAACAACTCGGCGGCTTCTACATCATCGAGGCGCCAGACCTCGACGCGGCGATCGCCTGGGCGGCCCGCTGTCCGAGCGCGGGCTTCGGCACTGTCGAGGTGCGGCCGATCTGGCCGACCCGCTGAACGACATGGCCGCCGGGACGCAACCGGCGCGGGCGGCGGCCGAGGCCGCTGCCCGCCAGAGCTACGGCAGGCTGGTCGCCTACCTGGTCGCGCGCACCCGCGACGTCGCCGGCGCCGAGGATGCGCTTGCCGACGCCTTCGCCGCGGCGCTGGCAAGGTGGCCCGAAACCGGCGTGCCCGACCATCCCGAGGCCTGGCTGCTGACAGTTGCGCGGCGCCGCTCGGTCGACCAGCAGCGGCGGCGCATCGCCGGCGAGGCGGCGCAGGCCCACCTTCGCCTGATCGGCGAAGAACTGGAGCAGGAGATGGCGCTGGAGAAGCTGCCCGACGACCGGCTAGGCCTGATCTTCGCCTGCGCTCACCCGGCCATCGAGACCGGTGTGCGCGCGCCGCTGATCCTGCAGACCGTGCTCGGCTTCGACGCCGCGACGATAGCCTCTGCCTTCCTGGTGTCGCCGGCCGCGATGGGCCAGCGCCTGGTGCGGGCGAAGGCGCGCATCAAGCAGGCCGGAATCCCGTTTCGCATTCCCGGTACCGCCGAACTGGGCGACCGGCTCGGGGCTGTCCTGGAAGCGGTCTACGCCGCCTTTTCGGAGGGCTGGGCCGATGCGAGCGGCGCGGAGTCGCGCCGCCGCAATCTCGCCTCCGAGGCCATCTGGCTCGGCCGGCTCGTGGTCGAACTCATGCCGCGCGAACCGGAATCGCTCGGCCTGCTGTCGCTGATGCTGCATGCCGAGGCGCGCCGCGCCGCCCGGCGCGGCGTCGAGGGGGAGTTCGTGCCGCTCAGCGAACAGGACACGCGCCTGTGGGACGCTGATCTGCTTGCGGAAGCTGACGCCCTGCTCGTGCGGGCCGGCGCGTTCAGCGCCATCGGCCGCTACCAGCTCGAGGCGGCGATCCAGTCGGCGCACGCGGCGCGCCGCTTCCTCGGCCGCACCGACTGGGCGGCGATCGCGACGCTCTACGAGGCGCTTGTCTCCGTGACGGCGTCGCCGGTCGCCGCCGTCAACCGTGCGGTGGCGGTCGCCTATGCCGGCGCGCCGGCGGAAGGGCTTGCCCTGCTCGAGGCCATCGGCGACGCGCGGCTCGACCAGTACCAGCCATACTGGGCGGCGCGCGCCGACCTGCTGTCGCTGGTCGGCGACAAGGAGGCGGCTGACCGCGCCTATGTGCTGGCCATAGGCCTCGAGACCGATCTTGCAGTGCGCGCCTTCCTGAAGCGCCGGAGGAACGAGGCGGCCCGGCGCGACGATGCGCTCAGCGGCTGACGCCGTCGGCGCAGGGACGAAGCGTCGCCGTCGTGCCGGCCTCGGCGCCAAGCGTGATGCAATCGGTGCCGGCGCAGAGCCGCCAGCCGCCGCCGGTTGCGCCGGACGCCGCAAGCACGAGTTCCGCACGCGGGCCGATCCCGGGCGTATAGACCCACCAGCCGTCCCTGAGCACCGCGCCCTCGGCCGGCTCCATGCCCGCGCCCGACCCTTCGACGCGCGCCTCGACGATCTCCAGGCCGGCGGGCGTCACCCGCCAGTCCTCCTCCCAGCGCGTCTTCTCGACGGAATGGCTCCAGGACAGCGTGAAGGCCGTTGCGGCGAGCACCGTCGTCTTGCCTGCGGCGAGGATGCAGAGGCTCATGGAGGCGAGGCGCTGCCCGGCGGCCCGGCCGGTCGGCTTGCGCGCGTGCGCAGCCAGTGCTGGCCGACCATCAGGGCCGCCAGCGCAAAGCCGATCTCGTCGGTCATCGGCAGCGCGGCGACGAGGGTGAATGCGGCGGCGGCGGCGAGCAGTCGTTCCCACGCTACCAGCGGCGCACGCAGGAACCCGATCACCGCGGCGCCCCACAGCGCGATCGCCAGCGCCGCCTTGACGACGATGTAGGCGACCGCCGGCAGATAGCCGATCGCGGCGGCGAGGGGGCCGCCGTCCTGCAGCATCAGCGCCGGGGTGTAGACGGCCATGAACGGGATGACGAAGCCGGCGGCGGCGACCTTGATGGCCTCCAGCGAGATCTTCAGCCCGCTCTCGCGTGCGATCGGCGCCGCCGCGAAACAGGCAAGCGCCACCGGCGGCGTCAGGTCGGCGAGGATGCCGAAATAGAAGACGAACATGTGGCTGACCAGCAGCGGCACGCCGAGTTCGAGCAGCGCCGGCCCGGCGATGGACGAGGTGATGATGTAGTTCGGGATGGTCGGGATGCCCATGCCGAGGATGATGCAGGTGACCATGGTGAGCACCAGCGACAGCAGCAGGCTGGACTCGCCGACCGAGACGATGAACTGGCCGAAGGTGGTCGCCACGCCGGTCAGCGTCATGGTGCCGATGATGACGCCCACCACGGCGCAGGCGACGCCGACCGGCAGCGCCGTCCTCGCGCCCTCGGCCAGCGAGTCGCGGCAGGCGGCCAGCGTGTCGCGGCCGCCGCTGACGAAGATGTTGGCGACCACCAGCACGGCCGCCGCCGCCAGGATGGCGTTGATGCCGATGCGGAAGAAGCTGGCGGCCACGACGCCGAGCCCGATCCAGAAGACGACGCGCAGCACCGTCGACGGCAGGCCGAGCGCCACCGACCCGCCGAGGATCAGCAGCACCGTCATCGCCAGCCCGATGGTGCCGGCGTAGAGCGGCGTGTAGCCGGAGAACAGCAGGTAGACGAGGACGGCGAGCGGCAGGATCAGGAACCACCCGTTGCGCAGCGCCTTCAGCGGCGACGGCAGTTCGGCCCTGGAGAGGCCGAGCAGGTTGTGCTTGCCGGCCTCGAGATGCACCATCCAGAAGGCGGAGGCGAAATAGAGCAGCGCCGGGATGAGCGCCGCCTTGACCACCTCGTAATATTCGACGCCCAGCGTCTCGGCCATGATGAAGGCGACCGCGCCCATCACCGGCGGCATGATCTGACCGCCCATCGAGGCGGTTGCCTCGACGCCACCGGCGAAGGCCGACCGATAGCCGAAGCGCTTCATCAGCGGGATTGTGAACTGGCCGGTGGTGACGACGTTGGCGACGCCCGAGCCGGAAATCGTGCCCATCAGCCCGGAGGCGATGACCGACACCTTGGCGGCGCCGCCGCGCGCATGGCCGACGAAACCGAGCGAGACGTCGGTGAACAGCCGGATCATGCCGGCGCGCTCGAGGAACGAGCCGAACAGGATGAACAGGAAGATGTAGGTCGCCGAGACGTAGACCGGGATGCCGTAGATGCCCTCGGTGCCGTAGGCCATCTGGTCGATGACCTGCGCGAAGTCGTAGCCGCGGTGGTCCAGCGGGGCAGGCAGGTACTCGCCGAACAGCGCGTAGAGCAGGAAGGCGCCGGAGATGATCGGCAGCGCCGACCCCATCATCCAGTAGGCCGCGAGGAACACGGTGGCCAGCGCGACCACGCCGAAGACGAGGTCGAGACTGTTGAGGTCGCCGGCGCGCAGGATCAGCGGCTCGTATTCGACATACTGGTAGACGGCGACGGCGACGCCGGCCAGCGCCAGCCCCCAGGCGAGCGCCTTGCCGGTCGGCCCGCTGCCGCGCGCCGAGGCGACGAGGGGAAAGGCGAGCAGCATCAGGAAGCCGACATGGTCGGCCCTGAGGATCTGGCTCGGCACGCTGAGCACATGCGCGGCGGTGGCGATCTGGAACGCCGAGAACGCCACCGCGATCCAGAACAGCAGCCGCCCCTCGGCGCCGGCGGCGAAGCCGCCGCCGGTCGGGTCGTGGGCGTCGCCCGCCGCGGTCGGCGCGCCCGGCTCCGCGCTGTTGGCCATGCCTGCCTCCGAACGGTTGTGCCGGCGGGGCTGGCCCCGCCCGGCGTCCGGCTACATCAGGCCCTTTTCCTTGTAGTAGCGCTCGGCGCCCGGATGCAGTGGGATCGGCAGGCCCTTGACCGCGTTCTCCAGCGAGATCGCCTTGGCCGCGTTGTGCGCGGCGACCATCTGGTCGAGGTTCTCGAAGAGCTGCTTGGTCATCTGGTAGGCCTGGTCGTCCGAGAGGCCCGAATGGGTGACCAGGATGTTGGTGATCGCCAGCGTCGGCACGTCTTCCGCCTGGCCCTCGTAGGTGCCGGCGGGAATGGTCGCCGCCTGGAACGGCGCGCCGAGTTTTTCGGCGACCTCGGCCGGCACCGCCACCACGGATATCGGCAGCGACGTCGCGAGATCCTTGATCGAGGCGACGCCGAGGCCGGCCGACTGCAGCGTCGCGTCGAGCTGGCGGTTCTTGATCAGCTCGACCGATTCGCCGAACGGCAGGTATTCGGTCCTGGCGAGGTCGTCATAGCTCATGCCGAGCGCGCCGAAGATGGCGCGGGCGTTGAGCTCGGTGCCCGATTTCGGCGCGCCGACCGACAGGCTCTTGCCCTTGAGGTCGGCGAAGGCGGCGATGCCGGATTCCTTACTGGCGACGATCTGCACGTAGTTGGGGTAGATGGCGGCGATGGCGCGCAGCTTGTCGAGCGGCTTGGCGAAGCCGGCCTCGGCGTTGCCCTCGGCCGCCGCCTTGACGGAATCGCCGAGCGCGAAGCCGATCTCGCCCTTGCCCTGCTGCAACAGGTTGAGGTTCTCGACCGAGGCCTTGGTGGACTGCACCTGGGTGCGCGCGCCCTCGATGGTCTTGCCGTAGATCTCCGACAGCGCCACGCCGAGCGGATAATAGACGCCTGACGTGCCGCCGGTCAGCACGTTGATGAAGTCCTGCGCCTTGGCCGGCACGGCGGCGAGCGCTGCCGCGAACACGGCGGCGGCGGCGAGGCGGGTTGCGGATCGCGGCATCTGTTCCTCCCTGGATGCGTCGGAGCGGCGAGTTTAGACGCCGCGCGCGATTTGCCAACCCGCTAACCGCTACGACGATGGGAGGGGATGCCCCGCCGGCAAATGCGGCCGGAAGGGTGTGCCCGGAGGGGCCGCCGGGGAGCCGGCGTCAGTCGCCGGGCGCGCCGATGATGCCGATATAGGCGCCGTTCTCCTCGAAGCGGCAGTCGAAGCCGGCGTCGCGGTCGGTGCCCTCGTCGTCCACCGTGCCCATCACGACGAGCTTGCCCTCGCGCCGCACCGGCGGGTCGGTGGTGATGGCGTCGGGCTGCACCTCGAAGCGCGCCGCCGCCGCCTTCTGGCAGAACATGGTCATCTCCCCCTCGGGAACGACGGTGCCGGCCTCCTGGGCGATGCCGCCGTCGGCCCAGCCGGTGATCGCGAGCGCCAGAACCAGGGTTTTCCCATATGTCGTCATCGGAGATACCTCCTCGTTTGAAGACGGCCGCGGGACTTTCGCCGCCCTGTCCGTGGCGGCACATGAGCTTACGCCGCGGCAGCGCCTGCGCCTAGTGCGCGCCATCGCCGTGCCGGGCGGGGCTTCCGGCGGCGAGCGCGTTTCGCCCTCGCCACGCCCTGCCTCCGCAGTCTGGCCTTTGTCAAAGAACGCTCCTCGCCGCGGGAGGAGAAGTCGGGAAGCGGGGCACGGGGCCTGCGCCTTCCTAGTCTGGTAACGTGGCGCGGCTTCCGCGCCCCGCCGGCGATTTCCGTCCGCGTCCGTTCCGCTGCGCCGGTTCTGGCGATGTCGGGCATTTTCGCCGCTCCACCGCCGCGTCTCGCTTTCGCGAGCCTTCGCCAGCTCCGCCTGTGTGCCTCGTCCGGCGCGCGCCGCCCGTAGTGGCGGCAGGGACCCCTGGACGCGGCCTCCCCGGGCGCGGGCTACGTTGGCCCACGCCGGAGGCGCCGTCTCCTCCCCACCTGACCACCGTCGCGACCGGCGTTCCCTCGGGAGGAGCGAGGTGGAGTATGGGGGCAGTGGGAAGAGGGTGGACTAAAATGTCGGGAGATTTTTTGGAGAAGCGCCGGCTAAGTGTCAGAAATCGCAAGTGAGGGGAGCGGTTCACGACAGACTTCCCCCCTCTCTTGCAAACCCCAAGGACTTGGCTGCGCCAAGCCCAGGAATTTGCTTTCTCCCCCGCAAGGGGGGAGATAAGGCTGGCGCTAGACGCCCGCGCTGTACGCCGCGATCGCGGCCATGTTGACGATGTCGCTGTCCTTCGCGCTCAGCGGGACGATCTGCACCGGCTTGTTGAGGCCGACCAAGAGCGGGCCGATGACGGTGGAGCCGCCGAGTTCCTGGAGCATCTTTGTCGAGATCGAGGCCGAGTGGAAGGCGGGCATGACGAGCACGTTGGCCGGGCCGGACAGGCGGCAGAACGGATAGCGCTTCATCACCTCGGGGTTGAGCGCCACGTCGGCGGCCATCTCGCCGTCATATTCGAAGTCGACGCGCCGCTTGTCGAGGATCTTGACCGCCTCCTGGACACGCTCGGAGCGCTCGCCGGCGGGGTGGCCGAAGGTGGAATAGGCGAGCATGGCGACGCGCGGTTCATAACCCATCCGGCGGGCGAAGCCGGCGGTCTCCTCGGCGATGTCGGCGATTTCCAGCGCGTTCGGCATGTCGTGCACGGCGGTGTCGGCGACGATCACCGTGCGACCCCGGCACAGCGCGATCGACACGCCGATGACGCGGTGGCCGGGCCGCGCGTCGATGACGCGCCTGATGTCGTCGAGCGCGGTCGAATAGTTGCGGGTGACGCCGGTCACCATCGCGTCGGCGTCGCCCTGCGCCACCATGCAGGCCGCGAAATGGTTGCGGTCGTTGTTGATCAGCCGCTGCGCGTCGCGGAACAGGTAGCCCTTGCGCTGCAGGCGCTCATAGAGGAAGTCGGCATAGACGCCGTTGCGGCGCGACAGGCGGGCGTTGATGATCTCGATGCCCGGACGGTCGAGGTCGACGCCGGCGGCGCGCGCGTTCTCGCGCACGATCTCCTCGCGCCCGACCAGGATGGCGGTGCCCAGCCGCTGCTGCGCATAGGAGGCGGCGGCGCGCATGACCTGCTCCTCCTCGCCCTCGGCGAAGACGACGCGCTGCGGCTTGCGGCGCACGCGGTCGTAGATGCGGCTGAGCGTCGAGGCGATCGGGTCGCGCCGCGCCGACAGTTCGAGCGCGTATTTGTCGAAGTCCTGGATCGGCTTGCGGGCGACGCCGCTTTCGATCGCCGCCTTGGCCACCGCCATCGGGATCGCCGAGATGAGCCGAGGGTCGAAGGGCACGGGGATGATGTATTGCGGGCCGAACTTCGGCCGGTTGCCCTGGTAGGCGGCGGCGACGTCGTCGGGCACGTCCTGGCGTGCGAGCTCGGCGAGCGCTTCCGCCGCGGCGACCTTCATGGCGTCGTTGATGGTGGTGGCGCGCACGTCGAGCGCGCCGCGGAAGATGTAGGGGAAGCCCAGAACGTTGTTGACCTGGTTCGGATAGTCCGAGCGGCCGGTCGCCATGATCGCGTCGGCGCGGATCGCTGCGACCTCCTCCGGCGTGATCTCGGGATCGGGGTTGGCCATGGCGAAGATGATCGGATTCTCAGCCATCGAGCGGATCATGTCCTCGGTGAAGGCACCCTTGGCGGAGAGGCCGAAGACGATGTCGGCGCCGTCGAGCGCGTCGGCGAGCGAACGCGCGTCGGTCTTCGCGGCATGCGCCGACTTCCACTGGTTCATGCCCTCGGTGCGGCCCTGCCAGACCACGCCCTTGGTGTCGCACAGGATGATATTTTCGGGCGAAAAGCCCATCGACTTGATCAGCTCGATGCAGGCGATGCCGGCCGAGCCGGCGCCGTTGCAGACGAGCTTCGCCGTCTTCATGTCGCGTCCCGTGAGGTGCAGCGCGTTGATCAGCCCGGCCGCCGCGATGATGGCGGTGCCGTGCTGGTCGTCGTGGAAGACCGGGATGTCCATCAGCTCGCGCAGCTTCTGCTCGATGATGAAGCAGTCGGGCGCCTTGATGTCCTCGAGGTTGATGCCGCCGAAGGACGGGCCGAGATAGCGCACGCAGTTGATGAAGGCTTCGGCGTCCTCGGTGTCGACCTCGAGGTCGATGGAATCGACGTCGGCGAAGCGCTTGAACAGCACCGACTTACCTTCCATCACCGGCTTCGAGGCGAGCGCGCCGAGATTGCCGAGGCCGAGGATGGCGGTGCCGTTGGAGATGACGGCCACCATGTTGCCCCGGGTGGTGTAGTCGAAGGCTTTTGACGGATCGTCGGCGATGGCCTTGACCGGCACCGCGACGCCCGGCGAATAGGCGAGGCTGAGGTCGCGCTGGGTGGCCATCGGCTTGGTCGGCACGATCTCCAGCTTGCCCGGGCGGCCCATCGCATGGAAATGCAGCGCCTCCTCCGGGCTGACGGACGGGCCTGCGTTTTCCGGTTTCCTGGCCATGCCGATGTCCCCTCCCAGGGATGCTGTCTGTGGACTGCAGCTTTGTTTTTGTGGAGCGTTCGGGATTAAGGCTACACTCGAAAGCCGTAAAGGGCCAAACAGATGGCCCATCCCGACAATCGGCCGCAACGGAAGACGTGGTGAACGACGAGACGCCGATCAAGCGCGAGACTGCCCAGCCGGCCGCCACGCCGATGATGGAGCAGTATGTGGAGATCAAGGCGGCGAACCCGGATTCGCTGCTGTTCTACCGCATGGGCGATTTCTACGAGCTGTTCTTCGGCGACGCCGAGGAGGCGAGCCGCGCGCTCGGCATCGTGCTCACCAAGCGCGGCAAGCATCTCGGCGAGGATATCCCGATGTGCGGCGTGCCGGTGCACGCCGCCGACGACTACCTGCAGAAGCTGATCGCGCTGGGGTTCCGGGTCGCCGTGTGCGAGCAGGTCGAGGACCCTGCCGAGGCCAGGAAGCGCGGCTCGAAATCGGTGGTGAAGCGCGATGTCGTCCGGCTGGTCACGCCGGGCACCATCACCGAGGAAAAACTGCTGGCGCCCTCGGAATCGAGTTTCCTGATGGCGCTCGGACGGGTCAAGGGCAGCGGCGACAACGCCTATGCGCTGGCCTGGACGGAGATCTCGACCGGCGCCTTCAAGGTGGCCGAGACCAATGCCGAGCGGCTGCTGTCGGACGTGCTGCGGGTCGACCCGAAAGAGCTGATCGTCGCCGACAGCGTGTTTTACGACGAGGAGTTGCGCCCCGTCTTCGACGTGCTGGGACGGGTGGCAAACCCCCAGCCGGCACAGCTCTTCGACAGTTCCGCCGCGGCGGGCCGCGTCGCGCGCTTCTACGGCGTGGCGACGCCGGACAGTTTCGGCACGTTCAGCCGCGCCGAGCTGTCGGCGATCTCGGCGGTCATCGCCTATGTCGAGAAGACGCAGATCGCCGAGCGGCCGCCGCTCGACCTGCCCGAGCGCGAGGAGAACGGCGCGACGCTGTTCATCGACCCGGCGACGCGCGCCAACCTCGAGCTGATGCGCACGCTGTCGGGCAGCCGCGACGGCTCGCTGTTCAAGGCGATCGACCGCACGGTGACGGGCGGCGGCGCGCGGCTGCTGGCCGACCGCCTGACCGCGCCGCTGACCGACCCCGGGGCGATCAACCGGCGGCTGGATTCGGTCTCCTTCTTCCGCAGCGAGGCGCGGCTCGGCGAGGCGCTGCGCGCGTCGCTGAAGGGCGTCGCCGACATGCCGCGTGCGCTGACCCGGCTGGCGCTCAACCGCGGCGGCCCGCGCGACCTCGGCGCGCTGCGCGCCGGCTTTGCGGCGGCGGGCGAGATCGCCGCGCAGTTCCGCAGCGCGCCGCTGCCGGACGAACTGGCCGAGGCGATGCGGGCGATCTCCGCCTTGCCCGCCGGTTTCGCCGGGCACCTGGAAGAGGCGCTCGCCGACGAACTTCCGCTCCTGAAGCGCGACGGCGGCTTCTTGCGCGAGGGCTATGACGGCGGCCTCGACGAGGCGCGCGGGCTGCGCGACGAGTCGCGAAAAATCATCCTCGGCATGGAGCGCGACCTGCAGGATCAGACGGGCATCCGCTCGCTGAAGATCCGCCACAACAACGTGCTCGGCTACTACATCGAGGTGACGGCCAATCATCAGGCCGCGATGAACGGCACCGACGAACTGAAGGGCCGCTTCATCCACCGCCAGACGATGGCGAACGCCATGCGCTTCACCACCACCGAACTGGCCGGGCTGGAGACGAAAATCGCCAACGCGGCCGACCGCGCGCTGACCATCGAGCTCGCCGCCTTCGACCGGCTGGCGGCCGAAGCGGTCGAGGCCGCCGACGCGATCCGCGCCGGCGCGCAGGCGCTTGCCGTGCTCGACGTGTCGTCGGCGCTGGCAGCCCTGGCGGCGTCGCAGGACTATTGCCGCCCGCAGGTGGACGACAGCCTCGCCTTCGCGGTCGAGGCAGGGCGGCACCCGGTGGTCGAGCAGGCTCTGCGCCGCCAGGCGGCGGCGCCGTTCGTCGCCAACGACTGCGACCTGTCGCCCGAGGACGGCGCCAGGAACGGCGCGATCTGGCTTCTGACCGGTCCGAACATGGGCGGCAAGTCGACCTTCCTCAGGCAGAACGCGCTGATCGCCATCCTCGCGCAGACGGGCAGCTACGTGCCCGCGCGCTCAGCCCATGTCGGCGTTGTCGACCGGCTGTTCTCCCGCGTCGGCGCATCCGACGACCTGGCGCGCGGACGCTCGACCTTCATGGTCGAGATGGTGGAGACCGCCGCGATCCTCAACCAGGCCGGCGAGCGGAGCCTCGTCATCCTCGACGAGATCGGCCGCGGCACGGCGACCTTCGACGGCCTGTCGATCGCCTGGGCGGCGGTGGAATACCTGCACGAGCAGAACCGCGCGCGCGCGATCTTCGCCACCCATTTCCACGAGATGACCGCGCTGTCGGGGAAATTGAGCCGGCTTCACAACGTCACCATGCGGGTCAAGGAATGGGAAGGCGACGTCGTCTTCCTGCACGAGGTGGCCAAGGGCGCGGCCGACCGCAGCTACGGCGTACAGGTGGCGCGGCTCGCCGGCCTGCCGGCCGCCGTGGTGGCGCGGGCGAAAGACGTGCTGGCGCAGCTCGAGAGCGGCGAGACCGCCAACAAGGCGGAAAAACTGATCGACGACCTGCCGCTGTTTTCGGCCGCCGTCCGGCGCGAGACGCCGGCCGTCGCGAAGGCCGATCCGGTGGCCGACGCGCTCGCCGCGATCAATCCGGACGAATTGACGCCGAGGGAAGCGCTGGAAGCGCTCTACCGGTTGAAGGGGCTGGGAAGATAAATTCGCTCAGTCGCGGCCTTCACACGTCCGGCTTTCGGCATATGCACTGATAGACGTGCCACCTCTTCGGTCGGCCTTTCGCATCTGCGCCCATGAACTTCCGTTCCCGCAGGACAAGTTGCTGGAGTTGCGCCAAGCCCGCCGCGACTTCCTTCCTTTCAAGGAAGATCAGCCGGGGTTTCGTGCCCGCCCACTCGTCCTGGCATCCGAACAGCGTGCAGCACAGCAGACCTCCCGATGTCAGGCCAGCGATGGCGGCAGCCGTCACACTCCGCAACTCGGCGCGAGAAAGGAACGGCAGCACGTGGATCGCAACGATCAGGTCGTAGGCGTCCGGGGCGATCACGAAGTCGCGGATATCGCGCTCAAACAGGCGAAGACGCGGATCGCCGATCGCCGCCGCGTCGGAAGCCACGGCCGGATCGCTATCGACGGCATCGACGAAAAAGCCATGACCCAGCAGAAGACGCGTTTCGTTGAGGGCACCGGCGCCAAGATCAAGTGCGCGTCCGCCTGTCGGCGGGCGTAGCGACAATGCCTCCAGCACCAGCGGATGCGGCGTCCGCGCCAAGCCGGCAACCGAAAGTCCTGGATGTGACGGCTTGGAGTCGAGGCGAACCATTCAGCCGGCCACCCGCAGGACGCCACTTTCGACAAGTGCGGCGGCCAGCCCGACCTTTTCCTCGTCGTCGAGACCGCCCGGCAGTTCACGAACGTAGAACGCCGGGCTCCTGGCGATGAAGGCCAGCGCATCGCCGGCGATGTCGTTGATCGTCAGGAGGATGTCGCCGGTGTCCGCGACAAGATCCAGCGTCTCGCCCTGCCGCCTGATCGTCAGCTTTCCCGCCAAAGCGTTCCGCAGGCGGCGGTCGGGCGCCAGGCTTCGCTCATCGTACCAGACGTCCGGCAGAGACTGGCCGAAGAGTTGGCGGTACCGAACGCAAAATTCCGCAAACGAAGCGACCGGCGCGGCGCTTCCGGCGCCGGATCGCGGCGCATTGTTCGGCGCGTGGTGAACATAGTGGCCAAAGTAGCTTTGGCAGAACCGGCTGTATTGCGCGGTATATAGAATAAACTGGTGCCAGACCTCGTCGACTCGAAGGGAATACATGTCCCAGACCCGGCTTTTGTCGGTTGCGGCAAGGACGAGATACTTCTTGACCTCGTCGAACAGCGCGTCTGCCTCATCGACCGAGGCGGCGAGCTGATGTTTGACAAGCCTTTCGACAAGATAGGGCGCTTCGAAGCCGAGAGCGGCAAGCGGGCTTGGAGCGCCGCCTGCCCCATCTTTCGTGGATTCGTCGGTTGCTTGGGCCATATGCGGATGCCGGCCGCTGCCGTCACTCCTCAAGCGCTTTGCACTCGGAACTGCACTCCCTGCAGTTGCACGGACTGATGCAAAGGCTGCACATGCTGATACAGTTGCCACAGGCATCGTCCCGGGCGCTGCGGATGCGCGTCAGCATCTTCAATCGCCCCTTGCTGATCGCCACGAGCTTTCTGTTTCCCAGGGCGGGTGTCATGTCCTCCGCGTCGCCGGTGCGGCGCCTGGTAATCTTTGCCTTGCTCCTGATCCAGATGCGCTTTGCTCCGAACGGCAACACCGCCTCCGGCACGTCCTCGACGTGGAGCACGTCCTCGGAGGGAACTTCGATGCAATCCGCCAGTTCGTTTAGGCTTGCGTAGAGGACCATCGATCCGTTGCCGGTGGATGGGCCGCAATAGCCCATGAAGGTCACCGAGTCGGTAGCCTCCTGCCTGTTCGCGCTTTCAAAAAAGGGGTGGACGGAGATTTCGGGTGTCTTGCCTCGAGCCTTGGCCATAGCCGTTGCCTCCCGACAACTGCCCAAGTCCCCGGCAAGACTATCTGCCCAGTTCTTCTTGTTGGCAATTTCTAATTTTTCAGGCCTTTCCAGTCTCGGCGTGGCGGTTGCGACCCGCCTCAACCGCACCGCCCGCTTGCCCGCCGCTGCGCGGGCGGGCTAAATCCGAGCCATGGATGGCAGGGCGTGAGGCGAACGTTGTTCCGGCTGCTTGCGGCGGCGGTCGTGCTGTGCGCCTTGACCGGCTGCGCTGGCTACTACGCGCAGTCGCTGAAGGGGCATGCCGAGATCCTGGCGGCGCGCAGGAACGTCGCAAGGCTGATCGACGATCCATCGACGCCCGAGGCGTTGCGCGCCCGACTGGCGACGGCGAGCGCCATCCGCCAGTTCGCGAGCGAACAACTGGCGCTGCCCGACAACAGCAGCTACCGCAGCTATGTCGACATCGACCGCGACTACGTGACCTGGGCCGTCTTCGCCGCGCCGGAGTTCTCGCTGGCGCCACGCATCTGGTGCGTCCCGGTCTATGGCTGCGTTCCCTATCGCGGCTACTTTTCCGAAAAGGCCGCGGCGGGCCAGGCGGCCGAACTGCAGCGGCAGGGATACGAAATCTACGTCTCGGGCGTCACCGCCTATTCGACGCTCGGCCTGTCGAGCGACCCGCTCCTGAGCACGATGCTGCGGCAGGGCGAAACCTGGCTGGCCGGCGTGGTGTTTCACGAACTGGCGCACCAACGCGTCTATGTGAAGGGCGATTCCGCATTCAACGAGGCGTTCGCCGTCGCCGTCGAGACCACCGGCGTCGAGAAGTGGCTGCGCGCGACCGACAATCCGGCCGAACTTCGCGGCTACGAGGCCGAGCGCAAGCGCGAGACCGACTTTTTCGCGCTGATAACGCAGGCCCGGGACGAACTGGCGCAAATCTATGCCGGCTCGGCGGGCGCGGAACGGAAGCGTGCGGCAAAGGCGGCGGCGATCGAGCGGCTGCGCGCGCGCTATCGCCGCATGCGCGAGGAACGCTGGGGCGGCTACAGCGGCTACGACGGCTGGTTCGACGGGCCGATCGACAACGCCAAGCTGGCCGCGGTTTCCGTCTACGGCGACAAGGTTCCGGCGTTCCTGCGCCTGTATAGCCTGTGCTCGGGCGACTATCCGCGCTTCTACGCGGCAGTCCGGCATCTCGGAGTGCTGGACCCGGCCGAGCGGGACAAGGCGCTGACGGCGGCGAACACATGTGAGTGAGCGGGGCTGGTGCCCGCAGTTCCGCCATGATCCGCCGGGATTTCCTTGCAGCCTCTTTGTCGCGTGAAATGCGGGTTCTCTCGCCACGGCGGCCGTGCTAACGGAACGTCACGGAGGTGCGGATTGAACGCAACCAAGCAGCAACGACGCTTGCCGCTCGCGCTTGTCGCGGCCGCGGTGCTCGTGCTGAATGCGCTGCTGTCGCCCTGGGCTTATGCCGCGCCGCAAGGAACGCTTGTCGACGCCTTCGGAAATCCGCTCTGCATCACCAGCGCGGACGGCCATGCGCCGAGTCCCGCCCGCGATCATTCCAGCTTTCCTGACTGCTGCACGCTCGGTTGCGCCGGCGCCGCTCACGCGCTGGCCGCGCCGCCTGGCGCAGGCGACGCGCTTGCCCATCCGCTCCTGCCGCGGGCTGTCGCCGCCTCGGCGAGTGAGCCGATAGTCTTGAAGCCTGCCGGGCACAACCCGGGCAGTCCGCGCGCTCCCCCACGGTCGATCTAGGGCCGCCGGGCGACGCCCGGCATTTTCTTCGTGGCAGCCTGGGCCGAAACGCAAGGCGGCGTCGCCTCGTCCGGCTGGCCGGTCGGGCAAGCGTTGCGCCGCGATCCTGTTCAGAGACAAGGCCGGCGCGCGCCGGCAGACCCAAGGAAAATTCCGATGAAAACCCATTTGTCCGCGCTCGCGGTCCTCGCCCTTGCCGCGAGCCCCGCTTTCGCCCATGTGACGCTGGAGAAGGGCGAGGCCCCTGTCGGCTCGACCTACAAGGCGGTGCTGCGCGTGCCGCATGGCTGCGAGGGCAAGCCGACCAACGTCGTCCGTGTCCAGATCCCGGAGGGGGTCATCTCCGTCAAGCCGCAGCCGAAGCCAGGCTGGACGCTGGAGAAGGTGCGCGGAGCCTACGCGAAATCCTACGACTACTACGGCACGCCGATGTCGGAAGGCGTGAAGGAGATCGTTTGGAGCGGCGGCAATCTCGGCGACGACGAGTATGACGAGTTCGTGCTGCGCGGCTACCTGACCGGCGACCTGCCGGTTGGGGAAATGCTCTACTTCCTCGTCGTCCAGGAGTGCCCGGACGGCGCGGCGGAGCGCTGGATCGAAATCCCTGCCGCCGGCAAGACGAGCGACGACCTCGAAATGCCGGCCCCGGGAATCCGGCTTCTGGAAAAGACCGGCGGTCATTGACCGGAGGGAAGCCGCAGCTGCGCCACAAGCGCACCGCGGCCGACCCGGGAGGAATTTCATGCGATATGTCTTCTCAAACTTGAGAGCATTCGGTCTGTTGGCGATGCTGCTGCTGGCTCTGGCCGCGGGCGCGGGGCCTGCTGCGGCGCATGCTTCGCTCAACGCGTCCGACCCCCCGGACGGCGCGGTGGTGGAAGCCGCCCCGAAAAGCCTGTTGCTGACATTCAGCGAACCCGTCTCGCCGCTGTCGTTGACGCTGGTCAGGCCGGACGGCTCCTCGATTGCGCTGACCGGCTTTGCGCTGCGCGACAGGTCGGTCGAGATCGCGACGCCCGACGACCTCGGACAGGGAACGCATGTGCTGAGCTGGCGCGTGGTGTCGGCGGACGGCCATCCGGTCGGCGGCGCGGTGGTGTTCTCGATCGGCGAGGCCAGCGCGGAAGCGCCGATGGTCGATGACAGCGTGGACTGGATGGTACGGTTTGCCCTTTGGGCCTCCAGGATCGCCCTGTACGTCGGGCTGTTGCTCGGCATCGGCGGCGTGTTTTCGCTGCGCGTGCTGATGCCTGGCATAGCAAGCGGGCGAAATGTGGCCGGCGCCGCGCTGGCGGTCGGCATCGTCGGCGCGTTCCTTTCGGCAGGCTTCCAGGGCCTCGATGCGCTGGGCGCGCCGATCTCCAGGCTCGGCGAGCGCCTCGTCTGGTCGACGGGCTTCGGCACCAGCTACGGCGACACGGTGCTGGCGGCCCTGGCCGCGAGCGGGCTTGCCGCGCTCGCGCTGGCCCGGTCCGGCCCGGCGGCGACGGTGGCGGCGTCGCTTGCGCTGCTCGGCGCGGGATTGTCACTGGCCCTGAGCGGTCATGCGAGCGCCGCATCGCCGCAATGGCTGATGCGCCCTATGGTGTTTCTGCACGCTGCGGCTGTCGCCGCATGGGCCGGCGCGCTGGCCCCGCTGGGGCTCGCTTTCCTGCGGCGGGAGCCTGGACGCGCGGTTGCGCTCGCGCGCTTCTCGCGAACGATACCCGCCGTTGTCGGCGTGCTGGCGGTCGCCGGCCTCGTCCTTGCGTTGGTTCAGGTGGAGCGCTTGGCGGCGCTGTTCGAGACGGACTACGGCGCGGTGCTGTGCGCGAAGCTCCTGCTGCTCGCGGGCCTGTTTTCGCTCGCCGCCGTGAACCGCTGGTCGCTGACCCGGCGTGCCGGGGCCGGCGAGGCGGTGACGGAGCGCCGGCTGGTGGCCTCGATCGTCGCCGAAACGCTGCTCGTTCTGGTGGTGTTGGCCGCGGTGGCCGCTTGGCGCTTCACGCCGCCGCCGCGGGTGCTTTTCGCGCAAGCCGCCGCGCCGGTCACCGAGTACATCCATACCGAAAAGGCGCTGGCCTACATCCAGTTCGCGCCCGGCCGTGCTGGCAGGGTGGACGCGTCGGTCAACATCCTGACCGGCGATTTCGAGAAGCTCGACGCCAAGGAGGTGACCCTTGTCCTGTCCAATCCGAAGGTCGGCATCGAGCCGTTCAAGCGCGCGCTGGCAAGGCGGGGCGAGGCCAACTGGCGCGCCGACGTCGACATCCCCATCGCCGGCTTGTGGCGCGTCCGCGTCGACGTGCTGGTAAGCGATTTCGAGATCGTCCGGCTCGAAGGCCAGGTCAGGATCGCGCCGTGAAGCCGGTCCCAAGAAAAAGAGGAGCACTACCGATGAGAACCATGTTGTCCCTGATTTCGGCCATCGCATTCGGCGCGGCGGTCGCCTGCTTTCCGGCGCTGGCCGAGGACGCCGTCGATGCAACTGCGATCCGCCACCTGATGATGGCCACTTTCGACAAGCCCGAAGCGCCACTGACAGTCGGGCCTATCACTGTCGCCGGCGATGTCGCCGTCGCCGGCTGGGCGCAGGGAGAAACGGGCGGCCGGGCCTTGCTGCGCCGCAAGGACGCGGCGTGGGCCTTGGCGCTGTGCAGCGGCGACGCCCTCAGGGAGGCGAAGGCGCTGCGCCATTTCGGCCTCACCCCTGCGGAAGCGGAGGCCATGGCCAGGGCGGTGGTCGAGGCCGAGGCGCGGCTCGATCCAGCCCTGGTCGCGAGGTTCTCAGCATTCGACGGCGTGGTGATGATGGACGAACAGGGGCATCATCCGCCTGCTCATGGCGGGTAGGACGCCGGAACGCTAGCGGCTTGCAGGGTGGCGTGCGCGGGCGCATGATCCCGCGCAAGAGGCCGGCATCGGGCAAGACCCACGCCTGCTGGGCAGGTGGCCGGCCGGGCTTGGGAGGGCCTGACCATGTCACGTGCCGCAACCCCTCTTGTCTTCGACCCGCCGGGGCCGGGTTCCTGGGAACAGGACCCGGTGCATTTCCCCCGGCCGATGACGCGCTATTTCCAGGACATGCATCCGCCGGCGTTTCGCAAGGGTACCGGCGACTTCGCCCGCTTCTACGGGATGCTGATCGACGGGCTGCAGATCGCCTATGTCAACGGCTTCGGCTACAATCAGGTGGTGCCGGCCCCCGACGCGGAAATCCCGGCGCGCCTGCGCCGCGCCGAAGAGGTGTTCGCCGGCAAGCTCTGGCGCGAGCAGCTGCGCGAATGGGACGAACGGCGCAAGCCGGCCACCATCGCGACGCACCGGGAGCTGCAGGCCATCGATCCCGCGGCGCTGCCCGACGCCGGACTTGCGGCCTATGTCAGGCGATGCGCGGACCATCATTCCGCGATGATCACCCAGCACATGCGCTTTACCGCCGCCGCGGTGCTGCCGACCGGCGACTTCCTCGCGCATGCGGCCGAGTGGACCGGCCTGCCGCAGTCCGACCTTCTCGGACTGATGCGCGGTTCCGCCGAGGTGTCCTCGGGCGGGTCCGACGAGATGGCGCGCCTGAAGCGGGCGTTCGCAGCCGACCCGGCGGCGGGCAGGCTGCTTGCCTCGGGCGGCGATCCGGCCGCGGTGCTTGAGGGCCTGCGCTCGCTCGGCGGCGATACCGGCGCGGCCGTCGCCGGCTATCTCGACCTGGTCGGCAACCGGATCATCGACGGGTTCGACATCAGCCAGCCATCGGCGCTGGAACTGCCAGATGCGCTGGTGCGCGCGATCCACGCGGCAGTCTCGGAGGAGGACGAAGACGGCTCGCATGTCGCCGACCGTATCGCCGACGTCCGCGCGATGGTTCCCGACGCCCATCGCGGCGCCTTCGACGAACTGCTCGGCGAAGCGCGTCTCACCTACCGTCTGCGCGACGAGCGCGGCGTCTACAGCGATATCTGGGCGTCGGGACTGATGCGCCGCGCGGCGCTCGCCGCCGGCAGCCGCATCGCGGCCCGCGGGCGGATCGCGGCGGTGGAGCACATGCTCGACGCCAGCCTCGACGAGATGTGCGCTCTGGTGGAGGACAAGGGCGGCCCGTCCGGCGACGAGCTTGCCGCCCGCGCGGCCTACCGCGCCGGCCACACCGCCAAGGAGGCGCCGCCCACGCTGGGCCCCCCGCCACCGCCCAAGCCCGACCTTTCCGCGCTGCCGCCGGCGGCCGCCCGGGTCATGCGCGCGACCTTCATCGCGATCGGCCACATCTTCGGCAGCTCGCAGGCGCAGAACGACCAGGCGGTGCTTTATGGCCTGGCCGCGAGCAAGGGCGTCTACGAAGGCCCGGCGCGCCGCATATCGAGCCCCGCCGAATTCGGCCGCATCGCCAAGGGCGACGTGCTGGTGACCGAATCGACCACCGAGGCGTTCAACATCCTGCTGCCGCTGCTCGGCGGCATCGTCACCGACAATGGCGGCCTGCTGTCGCATGCGGCCATCGTCTCGCGCGAATACGGCATCCCGGGCGTCGTCGGCACCCGCGAGGCGACCGAACGCATCGCCGACGGCATGGTCGTGCGGGTCGACGGGGATGCCGGCGAAGTGACGGTGCTTTCGTGAAGAAGGTCGTTCCCTTCGCCAAGGCGCAGGATACGTCGCTCTACGGTTCCAAGGCCGTCGGTCTCGGCGACGCCGCGCGCCACGGCCTGCCGGTACCGCCCGGCGTGGCGCTTTCCGGCGATCTCGTCGAGGCGGTCGCGGCGGGCGACGACGCCTGCATCGAGAAGGTGACGAAGGCGATCGCCGGCCTGTCGCCGCCCTTTGCCGTCCGTTCGTCGGCCGCCGACGAGGACGGCGCGGCCGCGAGCTTCGCCGGCCAGCACATCACCGTGCTCAACGTGCATTCGGCCGACGACGTGCCCGGCGCGATCCGCGAAGTCTGGTGGTCGGCCAACTCCGACGCGGCCATCACTTACCGGCAGCGCGTCGGGCTGTTCACCCGCCCGAGCGTCGGCGTCGTCGTCCAGACGCTGCTCGACCCGGCCGTCGCCGGCGTGATGTTCACCGAGCACCCGGTCACCGGCGTCGACGAGCGCCTGGTCGAGGCGAGCTGGGGGCTCGGCGAAGCCGTCGTCGCGGGCCTCGTGGTGCCCGACCACTTTCGCCTCGACCGCTCCGGCCAGGTGCTGGAACGCAGGCCAGGACGCAAGCGCATCGCGGTGCGGCCGCTTCCCAACGGCGGCACGTTCGAGGAGCAGGTGGCGCCGGCGCGGGCAAGCGAGCTCTGCCTCGGGGACGCGGAACTGGCTGCCCTCGGCGAGCTCGCGCTGCAGTGCGAAAAGGTCTACGGGCCGCGCCGCGACATCGAATGGGCCTACCAGGACGGAACGCTCTATCTGCTGCAGTGCCGCGCCGTCACGACGGGAAAGTCGGCGGGCCAGGCGCCGGCGGCTCCGCCCCGCGATCCCGTTGCGGCTCTGCGGCGCGTCGAACTGTTCGCGGACATGGACCGCCGGCAGGCCGAGCAGATCGCAAGGTTGCTGAAAGAACGTCCTTTCGCGAAGGGCGAGACCGTCATCGTGGAGGGCACGGGGGGCGCGGCGTTCTTCATCATCGAATCCGGCGAAGCGACCGTATCGAGCAAGGGCGTCACCCTGGCGACGCTTGGTCCCGGCGACTATTTCGGAGAGATCGCCCTGATCGACGGCGGGCCGCGTTCGGCGACCGTCACCGCGACGACCAACATGGTCTGCTACGGGCTCACTTTCTGGGAATTCCGTCCTCTGATCGAAAGGAACGGCACGATCGGCTGGAAGCTGCTGCAGGCGTTGGCCAAGCGGCTGCGCGCCGTCGACCAGGCGACGATCGCCGGCGCCCTCCAGCCGGAGGCTACGGCTGCCGCGCCCGCAACCCCCGCACCAGCCGCGCAGCCCTTCTGACGACGGTGACGCCCGCGCCGACCGCGACCAGCCAGAGCGCCGCCAGGAGAAGCTCGTTGTGGCCGTTCCACAGCGGCTCGAGCACCGAGGCGAGCGCCGCAGCGGTGACCAGCGCCATGCGGTGCGGCTTGGCCATCGGCCCCGAGAAGTCGGCGGACAGCCCGCAGGCGCGGCCGAGCTCGCGCACATAGGCGGTGAAGATGGCGAGCGCCACGGCGGCCCAGCCGAGCGCCGGCTGGCCGACGCCGTAGCCGAGACCGGCGAGGATGAGGAGATCGGACACGCGGTCCGGCATCTCGTTCCAGAACGCGCCGTCGGACGCGCTCTTGCCGGCCTCGATCGCGACCATGCCGTCGAGCAGGTTGCAGAGCAGCCTGAGCTGGCAGAACAAAGCCGCAGCGACCAGCAGGATCGCCCGCTGAAACGCGTCGTCGGCGAGCCCGGCGCTCCACAAGGCGGCGCCTGCGGCGGCCGCGGCGACCATGCTGGCGACCGAGATCTGGTTCGGCGTGATGCTGGTCTTCGCGAGCATGTGCGTCAGCGCCGCCGCCCATCCAGTCTGGCGGCTGGCGAGCGGGCGGCGGTTGTCGGGACCGGTCGGATTTGCGTTAGTCATGACTTACCTTTCGGGCGCGGAACAGCGCGGCGGCGTAGAGCGCCGAATAGAGCGCGGTGACGCTGGTCGGCAGTGCGATGGTCGTCGCGATTTCCGGTGTGCCGGCCAGCGCATGAATGGTCGTCAGCACGGCGATCGAAAGCAGCACCGCGGCGGCCGGCGGCGCCAGCAGCGCGGCGAGGCCGGAAAGCCGGGCCGCGAGCGCCTCGATCATGCGTTTCAGCGCCAGGGTGATCGCCCCGGACAGCGCACCCTGCACGAGGCCCGCAACGAGCGGTTCCGGCAGGGGGTGCGCGCGATTGGCGAACACCGCCCAGCCGCCCATCGCCAGGAAAGCGACCGCGACATGCACGAACGCGTTTTGCGCGAGCGCCTTCACGCTCAGCTTCCCGTCCACCAGTAGCGCACGACGTGGAAGAAGATCGGCGCGGAGAAGACGACGGAATCAAGCCGGTCGATGAAGCCGCCATGGCCGGCGATGACATGGCCCCAGTCCTTGACGCCGCGGTCGCGCTTGATGGCCGACATCACGAGGCCGCCGAAGAAGCCGAGGATGGCGATGAGGAAGGCGAGCAGGCCGGCCTGCCACACGGTGAAAGGCGTCATCCACCAGAGGCCGGCGCCGACGGCGGTCGCCGACAGGATGCCGCCGGCAAAGCCCTCGACGGTCTTGGAAGGCGACAACCGCGGCGCGATCTTGCGCTTGCCGATGAGCTTGCCCCAGACATATTGCAGCACGTCGGAAAGCTGCACGACGACGATGAGGAAGGCGATGAGCAGGACGTTGCGCCCTTCATAGCCGGGGATTTTCAGGTTGAGCAGCGCCGGCACGTGCGAGGCGCAGAACACCGCGATCATCAACGCCCACTGCAGTTCGGCGATGCGCACGAGGTAGTTTTCGGCCTCGCCGCGCAGCGCCGAGACGATGGGCAGGAGCAGGAAGACGTAGACCGGGATGAAGATCGCGTAGAGCCCGTACCAGTCGATCCAGATGAGATAGTACTGGTAGGGCAGGACGACGAAGAAGGCGGTGACCAGCGACCAGTGGTCGGCGCGGCGCACATTGGTAAGCGTCAGGAATTCGCGCAGCGCCGCGAAGGAGCAGAAGCCGAACAGCAGGATGACCCCGGTGCGCCCGCCGATGAAGGCGATGGCGAGCAGCGTCGCCATCACCCACCACGCGCGGATGCGATCGTTGAGGTTCTCGATCGCCTGGTTGGCGCCGTCCGGCGAGAAGCGCCGCTGCAGGACATAGCCGACCGCCGAGGCGACGACGAGAATCGCGCCGACGCCGACGAGAAGCTGGAGCAGGTCCGGATGGATGGTCATGCGGGGCTCCCGTTGCGCGTGGGCCTCAAGGCGAGCAGCGCCGAGCGCGCGCGATCGAGGAAGGCGTCGGCGCCCTCGGCGTCGGCGACCTGGAGGGCCGGGCCGAAGGTGACGCTGCACATCAGCGGAACAGGGATGAACTCGCCCTTCGGCATGACCCGGTTCAGATTGTCGATCCAGACCGGCACAAGTTCGATCTGCGGGCGCGAGCGGGCGAGGTGGTAGAGGCCGGCCTTGAACGGCAGCAGCGGCTCTTCGGTCTCGTTGCGCGTGCCCTCGGGGAACAGGATCAGCGAAGCGCCCCGATCGACGGCGTCCTGCATGATCGCGATGGGGTCGCCGGTGCGCGTCTCGCGGTTGCGGTCGATCAGCACGGCGTTGAACACGTCGCGGCCGATGAAGCGCTTCAGCGGCGACTTCAGCCAGTAGTCGGAGCCGGCGACCGGCCGCGTCTTGCGGCGAAGGCGCGGCGGCAGCACGATCCAGATCAGGATGAAGTCGCCATGGCTGGCGTGGTTGGCGAAATAGATCCGCCGCCTGCGCGACGGTTCGTTGCCAACCCAGGTGCCGTGCACCGCCGTGACGAAGCGGGCGAACAGCGTGACGACAAAAGCGAAGGCGCCGGCCGCCGTGCGCCGCGCCATCCCGGCATCGTTCGCACGGGTGGTGCTCATGTCGGCCCGTTCCGACCGCGCCAAACGGACATCTGCAATACCCCCTCGATGACCCAGGACCGGCAGCATCTTTCGGAGGAAACGGCGCCGCGCGCAAGATGCAGCATCACCCGCCCCGGCGCGGATACGCAATACTCGCGGGCACCTTCCGACTGCTTCTGTCGTCTGCCGCTGCGTAAGTGGACGGGCTGCTCTTTCCTTGAAACGCCGGGAATTTTTAAGGCCCTATTTAATGATTGAGCTTAGCGTCGCGGCGGATTGAGCCGAAACGACGCGCAGGCATTGTTCTTGGGAGAAGAGACCCATTCGCTGCGCAGCTTGCTGCGCCTGATCTGGAAGCCGACGAACGTGCCCGCCGCGCTCGCGCTGCTGGCGATTGCCTCGGTGGGCCTGCTTGCCGAGTACCAGAACCGCCGCCTGCACGAGGAGCGGTTGCGCACGGAGGTGCTCGGCCATGTCAGCCTGATCCGCGCCAAGCTCGAAGGCACCGTCAACGGCAACATCCAGCTGGTGCGCGGACTGGTGGCGACGCTGTCGACCGAGCCGGCGATGAGCCAGGCCCGCTTCTCCGAACTGGCCGCGAACCTGCTCGACGGCCGCTCGCACCTCAAGCTCGTCGCCGGTGCGCCGGACCTGGTGGTCTCGATGATCCATCCGGTCGAGGGCAACCGGCAGGCGCTCGGGCTGGACTACAACGTAAACGAGGCGCAGCGCGCCGCCGCGCTGCGCGCCCGCGACAGCGGCGAGCTGGTGCTGGCCGGTCCCATCGACCTCGTCCAGGGCGGCCGCGGCTTCGTCGGGCGCTTCCCTGTATTCGTCGGCGATGGCAACGGCGGCAGGCGCTTCTGGGGCATCGTCTCTGCGGTGCTTGACGTCGACAGGATATTCGAGGACAGCGGCCTTCTCGACGGCGACCTGCCCATCGACGTAGCGATTGCCGGGCGCGATGGTTCCGGCGCCGGCGGGGAGCCCTTCTTCGGCGACGCCGCGGTCACCGCAGACCAGCCGGTGACATCCGACGTCGTCCTGCCGGCCGGCACCTGGCAGGTGGCCGCCGTGCCGAAGGGCGGCTGGCACCAGGCCCCACCCAACGCCTGGATGCTGCGGCTGCTGATCTTCGCCGGCGGCGTGCTGATCATGATCCCGGCGGTCGCCACCGGCCGATTGATCGGCGAGCGCTTGAAGAACGTCGACGAACTGCGCCGGCGCGAAGGGGAACTCGAAAGCCTGTCGCTGCGCCTGAAACTGGCGCTCGACAGCTCGCAGTTCGGCGTCTGGGACCTGGACACCGAGACCGACGAACTGTTCTGGGACGCCCGCGTCAGCCAGATCTACGGCTACGAAGCCGACGGGCGGCTGCGCAGCTACGCCGACTGGGAGCGGCGGGTGCACCCCGAGGATCGCGCGCGCGTGCTCGAGGAGACAAAGCACGTCGCCGAGAGCGGCGAGGCGTTCCAGACGCAGTATCGCGTGGTGCTCCCCGATGGCGAGATCCGGCACGTGCGCGAGAGCGCCAAGGCCTATACCGACGGCAACGGGGTGCTGCGGCTGGTCGGCGTGAACTGGGACGTGACGGCCGACGTCGAGCTCAGCGAGAAGCTGAAGATCGCCAACATGCTGACCGAAGCGCGCAACGTCGAGCTGGAGACGGCCAAGGAGAGGATCGAGTTCAACGCGCTGCACGATTCGCTGACGGGGCTGCCCAATCGGCGCTATCTCGACGAGGTGATGTCACGGCACATCGAAGCGTTCTCCGGCGAGGACGAGCGCGCCGGCCTGCTGCATCTCGATCTCGATCGCCTCAAGCAGATCAACGACACGCTTGGCCATGCGGCCGGCGACGCCGTGCTGGCGCATGCCGCGCGCATCCTGAAATCCAACCTGCGGCGCGGCGACTTCGTGGCCCGGGTGGGCGGCGACGAGTTCGTCGTCGTCTGCAAGATCGAGGGACCGGATCGGGGGCGCTGGGAGGAGATCCTGGCCGGCCTCGCCGCGCGGATCGTCGAGGAAATGCACCAGCCGATCGTCTACCAGGGGCATGAATGCCGCTTCGGCGTGTCGATCGGCATCGCCTGCGACCTCGACCCGGTGGTCGACCCGCGCCGGCTGCTGGTCAATGCGGACCTCGCGCTCTACCGGGCCAAGAACCGAGGGCGCAACCGCTACCACTTCTTCAACGACGCGCTGCAGGCCGAGATCAGCGAAACCAAGCGCGTCGCCGATGACCTGCTGTCGGGCCTCGAGCGCTGCGAGTTCGTCGCCCACTACCAGCCGCAGTTCGATGCCACGACGCATGCGATCGTCGGCGTGGAGGCGCTTGCCCGCTGGAACCATCCGACAGCCGGGCTGCTTTCGCCGGACGACTTCATCGGCATCGCCGAGGAACTGAACGTCGTCGCCACGATCGACCGGATGATCCTCGAGCAGACGCTGCGCGACCTGAAGGCCTGGGAGGATGCCGGCATCGAGGTGCCGAAGGCGTCGGTCAACGTGTCGGCGCGGCGGCTGCACGACGAGGAGCTGATCGGCGGCCTCGCGGAGCTCGGGATCGCGCCTGGCACCATCGCATTCGAGCTGGTGGAATCGATCTTCCTCGACGAAAGCGACGAGCTGGTCACCTGGAACGTCGAGCAGATCAAGGGGCTCGGCATCGACATCGAGATCGACGACTTCGGAACCGGCTACGCCTCGATCGTCAGCCTGCTCAAGCTGAAGCCGCGCAGGCTGAAGATCGACCGGCAGCTCGTCACGCCGATCCTGAAGTCGCCGGCGCAGCGCCAGCTGGTGGGTTCCATCATCGAGATCGGCCGGTCGCTCGGCATCGAGGTGCTGGCCGAAGGCGTCGAGACGCTGCGGCACGCACGGGTGCTGAAGTCGCTCGGCTGCAGCGCCCTGCAGGGGTTCGCCTTCGCGCGGGCGATGAGCGCCGAGGAGTTCGTCGCGTTCGCGCGCGCCCACAAGCTTGCCCGGGCGTCGTAGGCCTGCGACCCCGGCCGGGCCGCGACGGCCGGATTCCACTTTTGCCGGAATTGCTCTATAGACGCCGCCGGGACCGCGAGGCTCAATGGCGAAAATTCCCCACAGGCTTGATGAGATAGTCGACGGCGCTGCGCTGCGCCGCGAGCTCGATTCCCTGGCCGGCAAGCCAGCCGACCGGCGTGCGCGGGCGCTCGGCGTCTTCAAGAGCGCGCTCGCTTCTGGCCGGGCGGCGGCCGAGGCGATGCTGCGCGAGGACGGCGGCGGCACCGCCTGCGCGACGCGATTGTCGCATCTCATGGACGAGATCATCCGGGCCCTGCACGACTTTGCGGCCTCGGCCCAGCCGGGGACGGCCAAGGCCGGCCCCCGCATGGCGGTCGTGGCGACCGGCGGCTACGGCCGCGGCACGCTGGCGCCGGGCTCCGACATCGACCTGCTCTTCCTGCTGCCGGCAAAGCAGACGCCGGCCGGCGCGGCGGCGGTCGAATACATGCTCTACATGCTGTGGGACATGGGCCTGAAGGTCGGCCATGCGACGCGCGACGTCGACGAATGCATCCGACAGGCGCGCGCCGACTTCACCATCCGGACTTCCGTGCTCGAGGCGCGCTTCCTGTGGGGCGACCAGGCGCTTTTCGACGAGCTGATGGAGCGCTTCGACCGGGACGTGGTGAAGGGCACCGGCGCGGAATACGTGCAGGCCAAGCTCGCCGAGCGCGACGAGCGCCACGCCAAGTCGGGCGACACGCGCTACCTGGTCGAGCCCAACGTCAAGGACGGCAAGGGGGGCCTGCGCGACCTGCAGACGCTGTTCTGGATCGGCAAGTACTTCTACCGGGTGCGCGCCGCCGCCGAACTGGTCGAGAAGGGCGTCTTCACGCAAGCTGAGTTCGACCAGTTCCGCAAGGCCGACGATTTCCTCTGGGCGGTGCGCTGCCAGATGCACTTCCTGACCGGCCGGGCCGAGGAACGGCTGCACTTCGACATCCAGCGCGATATCGCCGAGCGGCTCGGCTATACCAGCCATCCCGGGCTTTCGGCGGTCGAGCGCTTCATGAAGCACTACTTCCTGATCGCCAAGACCGTCGGCGACCTCACGCGCATCTTCTGCGCCGCGCTCGAGGAGGAGCAGGCCAAGCATGTGCCGGGCTTCAACCGCATCTTCCTCACCTTCCAGAGGCGCAAGCGCAAGCTTGCCGGCACCAGCGACTTCATCGTCGACAACCACCGTATCAATGTCGCGGACGACAAGGTGTTCGAGCGCGACCCGGTGAACATGCTCAGGCTGTTCTGGTTCGCCGACAAGCACGGGCTGGAATACCATCCGGACGCGCTGAAGCTTCTGACCCGCTCGCTCGGCCTCGTCGACAAGAGCCTGCGCCGCGACGCCGAGGCGAACCGGCTGTTCCTCGACCTTCTGACATCCGACCGCTACGCCGAACTCAATGTCAGGCGCATGAACGAGGCCGGGCTGCTCGGCCGGCTGATCCCGGATTTCGGCAAGATCGTCGCGATGATGCAGTTCTCGATGTACCACCACTACACGGTGGACGAGCACTTGATCCGCTGCATCGGCGTGCTGGCCGAGATCGAACGCGGCGGCGGCGAGAAGGTCCACCCGTTGTCGCACGCCTTGATGCCGGACCTGAGGAAGTATCGCGAAGTGCTCTACGTCGCGGTGCTGCTGCACGACATCGCCAAGGGCAGGCCAGAGGACCATTCGGTGGCCGGCGCCAGGATCGCGCGCCGCATCTGCCCGCATATGGGGCTGTCGCCGGCAGACACGGAAACCGTCGCCTGGCTGGTCGAGAACCACCTCGTCATGTCGATGACGGCGCAGACGCGCGACCTGAACGACCGCAAGACGATCGATGACTTCGCCTCGCTGGTTCAGTCGGTCGAGCGACTGAAGCTGCTGCTGGTGCTGACGGTCTGCGACATCCGCGGGGTCGGACCGGGCGTCTGGAACGGCTGGAAGGGCCAGTTGCTGCGCACGCTCTACTACGAGACGGAGCTGCTGCTGACCGGTGGCTTCTCGGAGGTGACGCGCGCCGAGCGGGCGGCCGAGGCGCGCGAGCGCCTGGCTGACGGGCTCGCCGACTGGCCCGAGAAGGCGCGCCGCAAATATGTGAAGCTGCACTACGAGAACTACCTGCTGACGGTGGCGCTCGACGACCAGCTGCGCCACGCCGAATTCATCCGCGACGCCGACGCCGCGAAGAAGAAGCTGGCGACGATGGTCAAGACGCACGAGTTCGAGGCGGTCACCGAGATCACCGTGCTGGCGCAGGACCATCCCCGCCTGCTGTCGGTGATCGCCGGCGCCTGCGCCGCGGCGGGCGGCAACATCGTCGACGCGCAGATATTCACGACATCGGACGGCCGGGCGCTGGACACCATCCTGATCGGCCGCGAATTCGACCGCGACGAGGACGAGCGCCGGCGCGCCGAACGCGTCGGCGGGCTGATCGAGGACGTGCTGTCCGGCAAAGCCTGGCTGCCGGAGATGATCGCCAAGCGGGCCAAGCCGCGGCGCGGCGCGAAGGCTTTCAGGATCGAGCCCAGGGTGGACATCCGCAACACGCTGTCGAACCGATTTTCGGTCATCGAGGTCGAGGGTCTCGACAGGCCAGGCCTGCTGTCGGAAATCACCGGGACGCTCTCCGACCTCTCGCTCGACATCGCCTCCGCGCACATCACGACGTTCGGCGAGAAAGTCATCGACACGTTCTACGTGACCGACCTGACCGGCGCGAAGATCGAGAACCCGACGCGGCAGGAGGCGGTCAGCAAGCGCCTGACGGCCACGCTGACCGGCGTTCAGGAGCGGCCCGCAAGGGCCAAGGCCGCGGCCGAATAGCCGCGACGGAGGGGCTGCAGACAGGATGCCAGGACGGGTGGACAAAAACCTTCGCGGGCTTGCGCCATGAGCCTGGTCAAGAAGTTCGCAACCGTCGGTTCGGGCACCATGCTCAGCCGGCTGTTCGGTTTCGCGCGCGAGATGATGATGGCCGCCGCGCTTGGCACCGGGCCGGTGGCCGAGGCCTTCTACGCGGCGTTCCAGTTTCCCAACACGTTCCGGCGGCTGTTTGCGGAGGGCGCCTTCAACGCGGCCTTCGTGCCGCTGTTCGCGCGCGAGATCGAGGCCGGCGGCGTCGCCGGCGCGAAGAAGTTCTCCGAGGAGGTGTTCGGCGTGCTGTTCAGCATCCTGCTGGTGCTGACCATCGCCATGGAACTGGCGATGCCGTTCGTCATCCGCTACGGCATCGCGCCGGGTTTCGCGGAAGACCCGGCCAAGCTGCTGCTGACCGTCGAACTCGCGGCGATCATGTTCCCCTACCTGATCTGCATGTCGCTCGGCGCGATGATGGCCGGCATGCTCAACTCGCTCCACCGCTACTTCGCGGCGGCGATCGCCCCGGTATTCCTGAACATCATCCTGGTCGGCATCCTGGTCGTCGCCTGGTACGGCGGCTATGACGGCCGCGAGGTGGGCTGGGCGCTCGGCTGGGGCGTGCTGACGGCCGGCATCGTGCAACTCGCCATCGTCTTCTTCGCGGTGCGCCGCGCCGGCGTGTCGATCGGCTTCCGGCGGCCGCGCCTGACCAAGAATGTCAGGCGGCTCCTGTGGCTGGCGCTGCCGGCCGCAATCACGGGCGGCATCACCCAGATCAACACGCTGGTCGGCACCGCCATCGCCTCGGGGCTGCCGGGCGCGGTGCCGTCGCTCAACCTTGCCGACCGCGTCTACCAGCTGCCGCTTGGCGTCGTCGGCGTCGCGGTGGGCGTCGTCCTGCTGCCGGAATTGGCGCGCGCGCTGCGGGCGGGCAACAACATCGAGGCGGCGAACCTGCAGAACCGTTCGGTCGAGTTCACCCTGTTCCTGACGCTGCCGGCGGCAGCGGCGCTCCTGACCATGGCCGAGCCGATCGTGCGCGTGCTCTACGAGCGCGGCGCCTTCACGCCGCAAGACACCGCGCTGGTCGCGCAGGTGCTCTCCATCTTCGGCGTCGGCCTGCCCGCCTTCGTCCTGGTCAAGGCGTTCACGCCGGGCTACTTCGCGCGGGAGGACACGCGCACGCCGATGATGTTCGCGGCGGTCTCGGTGGCGGTGAACATCTCCACCGCGCTGTGGCTGTTCCCGACGATGGGCGCGCCTGGCATCGCGACGGCCGCGGCGGTCGCCGGCTGGGTCAACAGCGGCCTGCTGCTAGGCGTTCTGATCGCGCGCGGCCACTGGTCGGGAGACGCCGGCCTGCTGAGGAGGACGCCGCGGCTGCTCGTCGCCTGCGCCCTGATGGCCGGCGCGATCCACCTCGCGGTGACCTGGCTGGAGCCTCAGTTCGCGCCGCAGTCGCCGATCTACGTCCAGGCGAGCGCGCTCGCCGCGGTCGTTGTCGGGGCGATGGTGATCTATTTCGGAGCGGCCTTCGGGCTCGGCGGCGCCGATCTCGGCATGATCCGCAGGAACGTCAGGCGCAAGGGCGACGCCAGCGCCGCCCCGGCCGATCCGGATTGAGCGGCCGCGTTGACCCGAGGCCATCGTGAGCGTTGACGACCGCGATCCGCTGCGGGGGGGGGGGGGCATCATTGCCTTTGACGAGGGGCGGGCCGATAAGATGCCGTAGTTTGCGCGATGGCTTGAGCAAGCCCACGACTCGCGCTTTTCGAGAGGGGGAAATCCGGGGTGAAGCTACCGCATGGCTGCACAATTCGCGATCTGACCACCCACGGTGATGAGCGCGGGAACCTCACGGAGATATTCCGGCTCGAATGGGGCGCCGGCATCGAGCCGGTGCAATGGAACTTCGTGCGCAGCACGGCCAATGTGCTGCGCGGGGTCCATGTCCATGTCATCCACTCCGACTATCTTGTCTGCCTCGAGGGAACGCTGGTGCTCGCGCTTTCGGACATTCGTCCGGAATCGCCGACGCGCGGGCTTGCGACGACGATCGCGCTCAAGGGGTCGTCGATGCAGGCGGCGCTGATCCCGCCCGGGGTCGCCCACGGCTTCCATTTTCCGGAGCCTTCCAGCCTTTGCTATTCGGTGTCGCATTACTGGAACGTGATCGACGAGATCGGCTGCCGCTGGGACGACCCCGCGCTCGGTCTCGACTGGCAGGTCAGCGACCCGGAGCTTTCGCCGCGCGACACGACCGCCGGCAGCGCTGCCGAGATGACGAGACAGTACCTGGCCGTGCGCGAGCAGCTGAGAACAGGCCGTGAATGAAGCGCCGCATGTCGGGCTGATCGGCTGCGGCGGCTGGGGCAAGCTGATCCTGCGCGACCTCAAGGCGCTTGGCGCCACCGTCACCTGCGTGGCGCCGGGTGAAACGTCACGCGCCAACGCCAGGGCGCACGGCGCGGATGTCATCGTGTCGTCGGTGGCCGAGCTTCCTGCGGTCGACGGCGCGGTCGTCGCCACGCCAAGCGACAGCCATGGCGAGGTGTTGCTCGGCCTGTTGCCCCGCAACGTCCCGCTTTTCGTCGAGAAGCCGCTGACATCCGATCTCGCCAGCGCGCAGCGGCTGGCGACCATGGCGTCGGGCCGCATCTTCGTCATGGACAAATGGCGCTACCACGCCGGCATCGATCGCATCGCGCGCTATGCAAGAAGCGGCGAGATCGGCGATGTGCTGGGGTTGAGACTTTTTCGGCTCGGCTGGTCGATGACCCACAACGAGGTCGACCCGATCTGGAACCTGCTGCCGCACGACCTGTCGATCTGCCTGCACATTCTCGGCGAGGTGCCGCCGGTCGATGCCGCGTTTTCGGACGCGCTTGGCCCGGCATCGAGCGGCCTTGTCGCGATGCTCGGACGCCGCGGCGGGCCGCGCGTGGTGATCGAGACCTCGGCCCATCATCCGGTCAATCGGCGATCGGTGATCCTGGCATGCACCGCCGGCACGGTGACGTTGAACGGCAGCCTCGACGATCATCTGATCCTTCGGCAGGGAACCCCCGACGATCTCGACGCACCGGAAATCAAGGTGTTTTTTGAAAACGAAATGCCTTTGAAGGCCGAACTCGCGGCGTTCCTTCGCCATCTGCGCGGCGGGCCTGCGCCGATGAGTTCGGTCGAGGAGGGGGCGCTGGTCGTTGAACGTGTCTGCGAGATCAGGCGCATGGCGGGGCTGCTCGCGTGAAGGACAAGCCGTTCGCCACGGTCCTGATGCCGACGCACGATCATGCGCATCTGATCGGTTATGCCGTGCGCAGTATCCTTGACCAGACGTACCGGGATTTCGAACTGCTGATCGTCGGCGACGGCGCCTCGGCAGCGACACGGGCCGTCGTCGAGGCGCTCGCCATCGGCGACCCGCGCATCCGCTACTACGATTTCTCGAAGGGCGAGCGTCACGGCGAGGCGCACAGGCATCTCGTGCTGCGGGAGGCGCGCGGCGCGATCGTGGCCTATTGCGGCGACGACGACCTCTGGCTGCCGGACCATCTTGCAAGCCTCGCGCGACTTCTCGAACGCTTTGACTTCGGACACATGGTGCAGATCAATGTCCACGGCCGCAACGAGTTTGTCGTCTATGGCGGTGATTTCGCGGCGCCCAACTGCTGGCGCAAGGTGCGCGATGGCGAGACGGGCTTCTTCGGCCTGACGGTGGGCGGCCACCGCATGAAGGCGTATCGCGAACTGCCGGTCGGCTGGAGCCCGGCGCCGCCTTCCGTGGCGACCGACCAGTTCATGTGGCGCAAGTTCCTCAGCCAGCCGGGCCTGCGTTTCGGTACCGGGCTGGCGGCTACGTCGATCCATGTCGCCTCGCCGCTGCGTACCGGCTGGACGGCGGCCGAACGTGAGGAAGAGCTGCGCGACCTGTTCGAGCGCCGAGCCGAGCCCGAACTGCGCAGGCAGCTCGAGGCGGCCATCCGCAGGGCGCACAAGGGCTGGACCGCGCCGACCGACCCGATCGCCCGGCGCATTGCCGGCGGCGCCAAGCGTCTCGGGCGGCGCATCAAGTGGAGGGTCAGGAGCTGGCGTCCCTCTTGATAGGCGCCGTGCCATCGTCCATAAGCGCCGCTCGCATTTCGCCGCGCGCGAAACGGCCCTCCACAAGCCACGGGATCAATCCATGACCGCCTTCAAGCCCCTCGTCTTCTCCGGCGTCCAGCCGACCGGAAACCTGCATCTCGGCAACTATCTCGGCGCCATCAAGAAGTTCGTGGCCCTGCAGGACACCAATGACTGCATCTATTGCGTCGTCGACCTGCATTCGCTGACGGCGCAGCTCGTCCACCAGGACCTCGGCGAACAGACACGCTCGATCACCGCCGCCTTCCTGGCGTCCGGCATCGACCCGAAGAAGCACATCGTGTTCAACCAGGCGCGGGTGATGCAGCACGCCGAGCTTGCCTGGATCTTCAACTGCGTGGCGCGCATCGGCTGGATGAACCGCATGACGCAGTTCAAGGACAAGGCCGGCAAGGATCGCGAGAACGCCTCGCTCGGCCTGCTCGCCTATCCGAGCCTGATGGCGGCCGACATCCTGGTCTACCGCGCCACCCACGTGCCGGTCGGCGAGGACCAGAAGCAGCATCTGGAGCTGACCCGCGATATCGCGCAGAAGTTCAACAACGATTTTTCGGCACGCATCGCGGAGCTCGGCGTCGGCGTCGAGATGAAGGTCGGCGAGGAGACGGTGAACGGCTTCTTCCCGATCACCGAGCCGGTGATCGGCGGCCCGGCGGCGCGCATCATGAGCCTGCGCGACGGCTCCAAGAAGATGTCGAAGTCGGACCCGTCCGATCTCTCGCGCATCAACCTGACCGACGATGCCGACACGATCTCGAAGAAGATCAAGAAGGCCAAGACCGACCCCGACGCCCTGCCCGGCGAGGTCGAGGGACTGGAGGGACGCCCCGAGGCGGAAAACCTGGTCGGCATCTACGCCGGCCTCGCCGACATGTCGAAGGAGGCGGTGCTCAGCGAGTTCGGCGGCCAGCAGTTCTCGGTGTTCAAGCCGGCCCTGGCCGACCTCGCGGTGGAGAAGATGGCCCCGGTCGCCGGCGAGATGCGCCGGCTGATGGCCGACCCGGCCTATATCGACAGCGTGCTGCGCGACGGCGGCAACCGGGCCCGCGTGATTGCCGAAGGCACCATGAAGAAGGTGCGCGAGATCATCGGGCTGCTCGGCGACTGAGCCCGGATGGCAGGAGCCGACGCGGCGTCAAGCCGCGCCGGCTTGCCCGGCGTCACGCCGGATGGCAGATTGCGCGCCCGACCGTTGCCGCCTTGAGGGAGTAGCTGATGGTCTCGAAACGTCTGAGCCGCGAGGCCGGGCACCGCCGCAAGTTCCTGGCGATCATCGACGAGACGCCCGAATGCGAGCGCGCCGTGGCCTATGCCTCCAAGCGCGCCAAGAGCACGGGCGGCGTGCTCGTGCTTCTCTACGTCATCGAACCCGGTGACTTCCAGCACTGGCTGGGGGTCGAGAAGATCATGCGCGAGGAAGCCATGCAGGCGGCCGGCGCCGCGCTCGACGTCCACGCGACCAAGGCGCGCGAGCAGGTCGGCATCGAGCCGGAGCTGGTCGTCAAGGAAGGCAAGCCGGCGGAGGAGATCCACAAGCTGATCGAGGACGACCAGGACATCGCAATCCTGGTGCTGGCGGCGGGCGCCGGCAAGGAAGGGCCGGGGCCGCTGGTGGCCTCGATCGCCGGCAAGGGCGCCGCCTTCCCCATTCCGGTCACCGTCGTGCCGCAGAACCTGTCGGACGAAGACATCGACAGCCTGGCCTAGGCGCGGAGCCGTGGCGGGAAAAACAATCCCCTGCGGGCGCGAAAGCGGCATCGCTTTCGCTTGAATGCGCGCGGAAACAGGCCTATTTAGAACCATTCCAAAGAAGCGGCCGCCGGAGACCGGGCGGCCATGGAGAAGACCATGTTCATCCAGACCGAGGCGACGCCGAACCCGGCGACCCTGAAGTTCCTGCCCGGCAAGGAAGTGCTGCGCGAGGGCACCGCCGACTTCCGTGACGCCGAAAGCGCCGGCGCGGCCTCGCCGCTCGCCGGCAAGCTGTTTTCCGTTCCCGGTGTGACAGGCGTGTTCTTCGGCTACGACTTCGTCACCGTGACCAAGGGCGACGGCCATGAATGGCAGCACCTGAAGCCCGCCATCCTGGGCGCCATCATGGAGCATTTCCTGTCCGGCGCGCCGGTGATGTCGTCGGGCGACCGCGACGTCGCCGACGATGCCGAGCGCGCCGCCGAGTTCTACGACAAGGCCGACGAGGAGATCGTCGTCACCATCAAGGAACTGCTGGAGACGCGCGTGCGCCCGGCGGTGGCGCAGGACGGCGGCGACATCACCTTCCGCGGCTACGAGAACGGCACGGTGTTCCTGCACATGAAGGGCGCCTGCGCCGGCTGCCCGTCGTCGACGGCGACGCTGAAGCACGGCATCCAGAACCTGCTGCGCCATTTCGTGCCGGAGGTCCAGCAGGTCGAGCAGATCGCCTGAGGCGGCCGGCCAAATAGGGCGCGACTCCGGGGGCGAAGCACGCTAAGCCAGCCGCGAACCCCTCCGAGCAACGCTGGCGCGAGAGACTGCGTGAACGGCAAGCCGCTTCCCCTGACGATTGCGATCGACGGTCCAGCCGCCTCCGGCAAGGGCACGCTGGCGCGCCGCCTGGCGGACTACTACCACCTGCCGCATCTCGACACCGGCCTGACCTACCGGGCCGTCGGCCATGCGCTCATCATCCACGGGCTGCCTCTGGACAACGTCTCGGCTGCCGAGACGGCGGCCCGGCAGGTGGATCTGGGCAATCTCGACCGCGAGGCGCTGTCGGCCCATGAGGTCGGCGAAGCGGCGTCCAGGGTCGCGGTGTTCCCGACGGTCAGGAAGATGCTCGTCGACAAGCAACGCGCCTTCGCGGCGCAACCGGGCGGGGCGGTGCTCGACGGGCGCGACATCGGCACGGTGGTATGCCCCGACGCCGACGTGAAGCTCTACGTGACGGCCAGTCCCGAGGTGCGCGCCGGCCGCCGCCTGCGCGATATCGAGTCCAGAGGCGGCCACGCCGACCTCAGCGAAATCCTGGCCGACATCGTGCGCCGCGACGAGCGCGACATGGGCCGCGAGGACTCGCCGCTCAGGCCGGCGGCGGACGCGCACTTGCTCGACACCACGGAAATGTCTATAGAAGCCGCGTTCCAGGCGGCCCGGACGGTGATCGACGCTGTCCTCGCCAAGCGGAACGGCGCCTGAAAGGTCCTGGCTTCCGGCTCGCGGAAGCGCCAGCATGCCCGCCGGGCCAGAATACCCGAACCAGCCTGCCAGCATTCTCATGCGCCGGTTTCGCCGCGACAGCGGCATCAGGGCCCCAGGGCCCGGAACGCCGGCAGGCCAACGCAACGCGAACCACGGCGCCAGCCCCGCAAGACCGGGGCTTTCCAGGAGAAAATATGTCTGTAGCTAATCCCACCCGCGACGATTTCGCGTCGCTTCTCGAAGAGTCGTTCTCGGACGGACATTCGGGCGAAGGCCAGGTCGTCAGGGGCCTCGTCACGGCGATCGAAAAGGACATGGCCATCATCGACGTCGGCCTGAAGGTCGAAGGTCGCGTGCCGCTGAAGGAGTTCGGCGCCAAGGGCAAGGACTCCACGCTGAAGGTCGGCGACACCGTCGAGGTCTATGTCGAGCGCATCGAGAACGCGCTTGGCGAAGCCATGCTGTCGCGCGACAAGGCCCGCCGTGAAGAGAGCTGGGTCCGCCTCGAGGAGAAGTTCTCGAAGGGCGAGCGCGTCGAAGGCGTCATCTTCAACCAGGTCAAGGGCGGCTTCACCGTCGATCTCGACGGCGCCGTGGCCTTCCTGCCGCGTTCGCAGGTCGACATCCGTCCGATCCGCGACGTCACCCCGCTGATGCACAACCCGCAGCCCTTCGAGATCCTCAAGATGGATCGCCGCCGCGGCAACATCGTCGTGTCGCGCCGCACCGTTCTCGAGGAGAGCCGCGCCGAGCAGCGCTCGGAGATCGTCCAGAACCTCGAAGAGGGCCAGGTGGTCGAAGGCGTCGTCAAGAACATCACCGACTACGGTGCGTTCGTCGACCTCGGCGGCATCGACGGCCTGCTGCACGTCACCGACATGGCATGGCGCCGCGTCAACCATCCGACTGAGATCCTCAACATCGGCCAGACGGTCAAGGTGCAGATCATCCGCATCAACCAGGAAACCCACCGCATCTCGCTCGGCATGAAGCAGCTCGAGGCTGATCCGTGGGGCGACATCGGCACCAAGTTCCCGATCGGCAAGAAGATCACAGGCACGGTCACCAACATCACCGACTACGGCGCGTTCGTCGAGCTGGAGCCGGGCATCGAGGGCCTCATCCACGTTTCCGAGATGAGCTGGACCAAGAAGAACGTGCACCCCGGCAAGATCCTGTCGACGACCCAGCAGGTCGACGTGGTGGTGCTCGAGGTCGATCCGGCCAAGCGCCGCATCTCGCTCGGTCTCAAGCAGACGCTCGAGAACCCGTGGGAGGCCTTCCGCCGCGACCACCCGGTCGGCTCGGTGGTCGAGGGCGAGGTCAAGAACAAGACCGAGTTCGGCCTGTTCATCGGCCTCGAGGGCGATGTCGACGGCATGGTGCACCTCTCCGACCTCGACTGGAACCGTCCGGGCGAGCAGGTCATCGAGGAGTACAACCGCGGCGACATGGTCAAGGCGCAGGTTCTCGACGTCGACGTCGAGAAGGAGCGCATCTCGCTCGGCGTCAAGCAGCTTGCACGCGACGCCGTCGGCGAGGCCGCCAGCTCGGGCGAACTGCGCAAGAACGCGGTCGTCACCTGCGAGGTCATCGGCATCAAGGATGGCGGCCTGGACGTGCGTCTGGTCGACCATGGCGTCGAGACCTTCATCAAGCGTTCCGACCTCAGCCGCGATCGCGACGAGCAGCGCCCCGAGCGCTTCGCCGTCGGCCAGAAGGTCGATGCGCGCGTGATTTCCTTCGACAAGAAGACGCGCAAGCTGCAGGTCTCCATCAAGGCGCTCGAGATCGCCGAGGAGAAGGAAGCGGTCGCCCAGTACGGCTCGACCGACTCCGGCGCCTCGCTCGGCGACATCCTGGGCGCCGCGCTGAAGAAGCAGGGCGACAAGTAAGCCTCAGGCATTCGCTGCGCCGTCCCCGACGGCTCAGCCGACACGAACAGAAGCCCGCCGGATCGTCCGGCGGGCTTCTTTTTTGTCCCAGGTGGGAGGCCGGGCGTTGCAGCCTGCGCCGCCAACTGGAATAGTGCGGCTGGCGGCGATGCCGGGACCGTCCGTGGCCGGCCCGCCGACACCGATGTCGAATTCAAGAGCCGGACGCCGGCCGCATGCCTGATCAACCCCTTCCCGCACGCCAGGGCGCCCTTGCCCCCTTCAGGTCGGCCATCTTCCGCAATGTCTGGTTCGCGACGCTCGGATCGAATCTCGGTTCGCTGATCCAGGGTGTCGGCGCGGCCTGGATGATGACCCAGATCTCCCATTCCGACGATCTCGTGGCGCTGGTCCAGGCGTCGACCACGCTGCCGATCATGCTGTTTTCGCTGGTGTCGGGCGCGCTCGCCGACAACTTCAATCGCCGCACCGTCATGCTGGTCGCCCAGTGCTTCATGCTCGTGGTGTCGGCGGCGCTCGCGCTGGCCGCCTATGCCGGCGTCATGACGCCGTGGCTGCTGCTGTCGTTCACCTTCCTGATCGGCTGCGGGACGGCGCTGCACAATCCCTCGTGGCAGGCCGCGGTCGGCGACATGGTGCCGCGCAGCGACGTGCCTGCCGCGGTGGCGCTGAATTCGATGAGCTTCAACCTGACGCGCAGCGTCGGCCCGGCGATCGGCGGCGCGATCGTCGCCGCGGCGGGCGCGGCGGCGGCCTTCGCCGCCAATGCGGTGAGCTATGTGGCGCTGATCCTGGTGCTGCTACGCTGGAAGCTCGAGACGCCGGCGTCCACGCTACCGCGCGAACGCCTCGGCCTCGCCATCTCGGCGGGACTTCGCTACGTCGCGATGTCGCCCAACATCGAGAAGGTTCTGCTGCGCGGGTTCATCTTCGGCCTGACGGCGATCTCGACGCTGGCGCTGCTGCCGCTGGTGGCGCGCGACATCATCGTCGGCGGGCCGCTGCTCTACGGCGTGCTGCTCGGAGCGTACGGCGTCGGCGCGATCGGCGGCGCGCTGCTCGGCGGGCGGCTGCGCGGCGTCATCGCCAACGAGTGGATCGTGCGCATCGGCTTCCTCGCCTTCGCCGCCTCGGCCACCATCCAGGCGCTGTCGACCGTCGCCTGGCTGAGCTGCATCGGTCTGGTTGTCGGGGGCGCGAGCTGGGTGCTGACGCTGTCGCTCTTCAACGTGACCGTGCAGCTGTCGACGCCGCGCTGGGTGGTCGGCCGCGCCATGTCGCTCTACCAGATGGCCACCTTCGGGGGCATGGCGCTGGGCAGCTGGGTCTGGGGCACCGTCGCGGAGAACTACGGCCCGGCCGAGGCGCTGCTGGCGTCGGCCGTGCTGATGCTGGCCGGGGTCGCCATCGGCTTCGTGTTCAAGCTGCCCGACCACGCCGCCCTCAACCTCGATCCGCTGAACCGCTGGCGCGAACCGAGCGTGGCGCTCGACCTCAAGCCGCGCTCCGGGCCGATCGTCATCTCGATCGAATACGTGATCCGCGAGAGCGACCTGCACGAGTTCCTCGACGCCATGGCGGAACGGCGGCGCATACGCCGGCGCGACGGGGCTCGGCAATGGGCGCTCGCGCGCGACCTGGAGAACCCCGAGATCTGGACCGAGACCTACCACACGCCGACCTGGCACGAATATGTGCGCCACAACATGCGCGCCACCCATTCGGACGCCGTCGTCGGCGACACGCTGCGCCGGCTGCACAGCGGCACGGAGCCGATCAAGGTGCGTCGCATGATCGAACGGCCGACCGACTGGTCCGCATCCCAGGACCAGTTGAAGCCGATGATGGACATTCACGGCTCGTCCTAGCGGCGGCCCCTTTCCGAGCCGGGATTCAGGCGCGGCCGTAGATCGGGACCAGCGCGCCGCTGACGGCGCTGTTCTCCGGCGCGGCGAGGTGCACGATCGCCTCGGCGGCGGCCTCCAGGCTCACCCATTTCGAGAAGTCCGCCTTCGGCATGGCCCTGCGGTTGGCCGGCGTGTCGAGTGTCGAGGGTGCGACCGCGTCGACCAGGATGCCGGCGCCTTTCAACTCTTCGGCAAGCGCGACCGACAGTGCCGCGACGGCCGCCTTGCTGGCCGCGTAGGCGGACATGCCCGCGCCTTTGCGCGGATCGAGCCCGGGCCGGGCGGCGACATTGAGGATGCGCCCGGCAGTGCCGGCCGCCAGCATGGCGCGCGCCGCCGCACGGGAGCACAGGAAGGCGGTTCGGGCGTTGGCGTCCATCATTTCGGCAAAGACGTCGGAACCGTCGTCGGGATCGGCGACCGGCGACATCGCGAAACCCCCGGCGAGGTGGATCGATGCCCAGAGATTCGGCACTTCACGGTAGAGTGTGTCGACCGAGGCGATGTCGCCGAGATCGACGCCCGGCACGACAACGACCCGCGGGTGCTTGGCCAGCGCGAAATCCTCGGGCATGGCGGCTTTCGCCGTCGGCACGCGGCAGCGCGCACCGTCCGCGACGAGCCGCGCCAGCACGGCGCCGCCGAGCGCGCCGGTTCCGCCCGTGACCACGACCGTCCTGCCCTCGAACAGCCCGGCCATCGTTCAGTCCACCGTGATTTCGACCAGATAGGGTCCGCTTGCCGCCTTGGCCCGCGACAGCGCCGCTGGCAGGTCGGCCGGCGACGAAAGGCGTTCGGCCGGGATGCCGTAGGCCTCGGCGATCCGGCAGAAATCCGGTGGAACCGGCGACACCCCGACCGGTTCGACACCGACGTCGCGCATCGACGTCTCGATCTCGCGGTAGCCGCGGTTGTTCCAGATGACGAAGATGACGGGTGCGCCGACGTCGGCGGCGACGCCGAGCTCCGGTAGCGTGAACTGGAAGCCGCCGTCGCCGCAGATGCACACCACCGTTGCTCTCGGCGCGGCCAGCGCGGCGCCGATGGCGGCGGGCGGGCCGTAGCCGAGCGTGCCGTAGCCTGTCGCCGCATTGAACCAGCCGCCCGGCCGGTCGTGGTCATAGTAGAGGTTGGCGGCGTAGATTGGCTGCGTGGAATCGCCGACGATGATCGCGCCGGGCAGCGTGTCCCGGATCATCTCGACAGCGGCGAGCTTGTCGACAAGGGCGGGCGGCAGATCGGCGCGCGCGCCGGCCCGCGCTGCCGTGGCGCGGCCTGCCCCGTCGGCCTGCCCGACGCGGCCCGGAAGCGCTGCAAGCAGGGCGTCGAGCGCCGCGCCGGCGTCGGCCTGGATGGCGATCGCGGCCGGATGGCGCGCCAGCTGCTCGGCGTCGATGTCGATCCGCACCAGGTTGCGCGGCGGCTGGAAGCCGCCGTCGCCATACATGTCGTAGTCGGTCGGGCCGAATTCCGTTCCGACGGCGATGGTGACGTCGGCCTCGGCCATCAGCCTTCGCACCGGCCCAAGGCTAGGGCTGGCCGGCACCACCAGCGGGTGGCCGTGCAGCAGGCCGCGCGCATTGGCCGTCAGCACGACCGGCGCGTCGAGCAGCTCGGCGAGACGCCGGAGCGACGCCTCGGCGGCCTTGGCGCCGCCGCCGGCCAGGATGAGCGGGCGGTCGGCTGCTTCGACCAGCCGCGCCGCGCCGGCGATCCCTCCGGCGTCGGGCACAGGCGGCGCGGCGTTGACCAGAAGCGGCGACAGCCCGTCGGCCGCCTTCGTCATCACGTCGATCGGGATCTCGATATGGACCGGGCCCGGCCGCGCGCTGGCGAACAAATGGAAGGCGTCGGCGAGGGCGCGCGGCAGTTGTTCCGCACGGGTGACGTGGTGGGTGGCCAGGGCGACCTTCCCGGCAAGGCCGGCCTGGTCGGGGAGTTCGTGGAGATGGCCGAGCCCGCGGCCGAGCGTGTCGGTCGCGTTGACGCCGGAAATCACCAGCATCGGCACGGAATCGGCGCGCGCCTGCCCCATCGCGGTGATCGCATTGGTCAGGCCAGGGCCGGTGATGACGAAGGCCACTCCCGGCCTGCCCGAAGCGCGGGCATAGCCATCGGCCATGAAGCCCGCGCCCTGTTCGTGGCGCGGCGTGACATGGCGGATTTTCGAGCGGGCAAGCCCGCGATAGAGCTCGACCGTATGCACGCCCGGGATGCCGAACACGGTATCGACGCCGTGCGCCTCGAGCAGGTGGATCAGCGCTTCGCCGAGGGTCGTCTTGCCGGTCATCGTCGCATCTCCCCTGGTGCTAGGCCCGCAGCACCGGCCTGGTCAGGCAGGTCGGGCCGCCCTCGCAGGCGATGCAGAGCGCGTCCGCCTCGAAGGTCTGCACCCGGCATCCGGCCGCCTCCATGGCCGCCGCCGTCTTCGGGAAGCCGGCGACCGCGATCACTTCGCGCGGCGCGGTCGGCAGCACGTTGAGGCTCAGCCCGAAACTGTCGCGGAACTCATCGGCGTCGCCTTCGATCAGGGTGATGCCGCGCCGCCGCAGCATCTGGTAGAAGGCCGTCGGCAGCAACGGCGCATGGACGAGCGCGAGATCGTCGGCGAGCGGGCTGATGACCGACATCAGGTGCAGGCAGGCATCCTCGCCATGCCAGAGCGGCAGGTCGTAGCCGAACACGTCGACGCCGAGCGGCCGCAGCAGGTCCGCCATCTGGCCGATGCCGGCTTCGTTCGTCCTGACCCCGCGCCCGATGGCCAGGGTTTGCCGATCGACCCAGACGCAGTCGCCGCCTTCCACGGAGCCGGGGAATTCGATCCGACCGAGGATCGGGACGCCCATGCGGGCGTAAGCGCTTTCGTGCAGGGCCGGTTCGGAGCGCCTGAGCGCCTTGCCCATGGCAAGGATGATTGCGCCCTGCTCCGTCACCAGCGACGGGTCGTGGGTGAACACGGAATCGGCGAGGCCGTCGTCGTCGTCGGTCAGCCATTCGACCTCGGCGCCGGATGCCGCGACCAGCTCGGCGAAGGCTTGGTGCTGTCGGGCGGCGCGCGCTGCGTCGAAGCCGGGGCCGTAGTGCCATTCTGCCGGCTTGGCGTGGCGCATGGCGCTGGCCGCCGAGCGCATCAGCACGCGCCTAAGCTTCGCGGCCATGGACTGCGACCCGTAACGCTGCGTCATCTGAACGGTCATGCCGGCTCCCTGCAATTTTCCCCGGTTACGGCCACTAAACATGCCCTACCGGCACCCGCAAGGGCCACAGAAGCCGGGTTGACGGAGGCAAGCGGCCCGGTCCATCCTGACGCCGAGGGCACGATTTGTGACGGGTGATGGGTCAGGGATTGCGTAGAGTTGCCGAAAGCGCCGGGTGCCGCCAGTGACGCGGGGCGCTGCCAATGCCGGACCGGAAACGGTTTCGCAATCAGGCGCGGCCGAAGCCATCCATATCGAGAACCTGCACAAGCGCTTCGGCAACCTCGAGGTGCTGAAGGGCGTCTCGCTGTCGGCGAAGGACGGCGACGTGGTCGCCATCATCGGCGGCTCCGGCTCCGGCAAGTCCACCCTCCTGCGCTGCATCAACTGCCTCGAGAACCCGACCAGCGGCCTGATCCGCGTGAACGGCGAGGAAATCAAGCTGAAGGCCGACAGCCACGGCCATACAGCGCCGGCGGACCGGCGCCAGATCGAGCGCATCCGCTCGCGCCTCGGCATGGTGTTCCAGAGCTTCAACCTGTGGAGCCACATGACGCTGATCGAGAACGTCATCGAGGTGCCGATCCATGTGCTCGGCGTCAATCGAGACGAGGCGGTCGCCAATGCCGAGCGCCTGCTTGCGCGGGTCGGACTGGCCGAGAAGCGCGACGTCTACCCCGCCTTCCTGTCGGGCGGCCAGCAGCAGCGCGGCGCGATCGCCAGGGCATTGGCCATCGACCCCAGGGTGATGCTGTTCGACGAGCCGACCTCGGCGCTCGACCCGGAACTGGTCGGCGAGGTGCTGAAGGTGATCGGCGACCTCGCTCAGGAGGGCCGCACCATGATCCTGGTCACGCACGAGATGAAGTTCGCGCGCAAGGTCGCGACGCATGTCGTCTATCTCTACAACGGGCTGGTCGAGGAGGAAGGCCCGCCCGACCAGATATTCGGCGAACCGAAAGCGGAACGGCTGAAACAGTTCCTTCACAACGTCCACTAGGGCGAACCAAGAACCGGAAGCGGGAACGACCAACAAGAAACTGGGAGAACAACGATGTTGAAGACATTCAAGATGACCGCGGCGGCAATGGTGATCGCCGCGTCGGGCGTGGCGGCCGCGAACGCCGAGCCGCTCAAGGTAGGCTTCTCGCCGGAAGCCTACCCGCCCTTCTACGAGGCCGACGCCTCGGGCAACTGGACCGGCTGGGAAGTCGAGATCGTCAACGCGATCTGCGCGGAGGCGAAGTACGAATGCGAGCTGGTGCCGATCCCGTGGGACGGCCTGATCCCGGCACTCACCACCAAGAAGATCGACGCCATCATGAATTCGATGTCGATCACCGACGAGCGCAAGAAGACCATCGACTTCTCCGACAAGTACTACAACACGCCGACCGCCGTGATCGGGCCGAAGGGCGAGATCTTCGACGCCACGCCGGAGGGGCTGAAGGGCAAGATCATCGGCGTGCAGGTTTCCACGGTCCACGCCGACTATGTGAAGAAGCATTTCACGGACGCTGCCGAGATCAAGGAGTACCAGACCCAGGATGAAGCCAACCAGGATCTGGCCGCCGGCCGCATCGACGCCACGCAGGCCGATTCGATCGCGCTCGACGCCTTCCTGCAGTCGGACCAGGGCAAGGCGTGCTGCGACCTGAAGGGCAACGTCGCGGAAGACCTGGCGATCCTCGGGCCGGGCGTCGGCGCCGGCGTGCGCCAGGGCGACACCGCGACCAAGGACCGGATCAACGCGGCCATCAAGGCGATCCGCGACAACGGCAAGTACGAAGAGATCACCAAGAAGTACTTCACCTTCGACATCTACGGAGGCTGACGGGCACGTCCGCCGGCCGCGCCGAAACGCGCGGCCGGCGCCG